>CAVWZA010000015.1:0-133109 GCA_963759405.1 uncultured Chloroflexia bacterium
AATGTCGCGCCAGCCAGGACGCAGGCGGAGCCGCTTGGCGAGGTCCCAGCCGTTCATGCGCGGCATGCGCAGGTCGAGCAGGACCATCGCGGGTGGATCCTCGTCCTCGACGAGCTCGAGCGCTTCGACGCCGTCGGACGCGGCAAGCACCGTGTATCCCTCGTGGCTGAGGATCTCGGAGTGGACGAGCCGAAGATCGGGATCGTCCTCGACGACGAGAATGGTCGGGCGCCGGCCGGGTGCGATCCATCTTGTATCGCAACGCGTGACGGGTGGCATACGAAGGCCCGCGCCGGGCGAGGCTCGCGCGGACTGGCCTCGCTCCTGCAAGATTTCGGCCGCAGCTGAGCGTGAATCGGTCACCGAACCGCTTCAGTTGACGAAGCGGTTCACGCTGCTATACTCCTCGTTCGCGTGTCCGCGCCCCACCATGCCTTCTTCCAGGAGTCCTGAATGGCTTTGGCCGAGTCCGCCAGCCGATTTGAGCTGGCTCCGATTCGTGAGAATTTCTCGCACATCCCCGAGGTCCTCCCGCTTCCGAACCTGATCCAGACGCAGACCGATTCGTTCGAATGGTTCGTCACCACCGGTCTGCGCGAGCTGCTCGACGAAATCACCCCGATCACCGACTTCACCGGCAAGAACCTGGAGCTCCACTTCCGCGAGTACTACTTCGAGGAGCCCAAGTTCAACGAGGAAGACTGCCGCACCCGCGACCTTACCTACGCGCGTCCGCTGAAGGTTGAGGTCGACCTCGTCATCAAGGAGACCGACGAGGTCAAGCACCAGACCGTCTTCATGGGCGACTTCCCGTGGATGACGGAGCAGGGCACCTTCATCATCAACGGCGCCGAGCGCGTCGTGGTCAGCCAGCTCGTTCGCTCGCCGGGCGTCTACTACACCGCCGCCGAAGACCCGGCGACCGGGCGCATGCTGCACGCCGCCAAGGTCATCCCGAACCGCGGTGCGTGGCTCGAGTTCGAGACCTCCAACAAGGACCTGCTCAGCGTCAAGGTCGACCGCAAGCGCAAGATCCCGGTCACCACCCTGCTGCGGGCGGTCGGGCTCGAGACCTCCGAGATCGAGAAGATCTTCGGACCGGCCGACGACAACCCCGAGCACCCGTACATCGCGCTGACCCTCGAGAAGGATCCGGCCGAGACGCAGGACGAGGCGCTCATCGAGGTCTACAAGAAGCTGCGTCCGGGCGACCCGCCCACCGTCGACAACGCGCGCGCGCTCGTCACCAGCCTCTTCTTCAACTTCCGCCGCTACGACCTCGGTCGCGTCGGCCGCTACAAGCTGAACAAGGCGCTCGGCGACGTGGCCCGCAAGCTCAAGTTCGACCTGCCGGCGGAGGAGAGCCCGAATCCGCGTGCCAGCCGGGTCATCACCCGCGACGACATCGTGGCGATCATCGGCAAGCTGATCGAGCTCAACAACGGGCGCGGCGATCCGGATGACATCGACCACCTCGGCAACCGCCGCATCCGCGCCAACGGCGAGCTGATCCAGAACCAGTTCCGGATCGGCCTGCTCCGCATGGAGCGCGTCGTCAAGGAGCGGATGACGATCACGGATGCCGACCAGGCCACCCCGAACACGCTCATCAACATCCGCCCCGTGGTGGCGGCCATGAAGGAGTTCTTCGGCGGCAGCCAGCTGAGCCAGTTCATGGATCAGACGAACCCGCTCGCCGAGCTGACGAACAAGCGTCGCCTGTCGGCGCTGGGTCCGGGCGGCCTGTCTCGCGAGCGCGCCGGCTTCGACGTCCGCGACGTGCACCCCAGCCACTACGGCCGGATGTGCCCGATCGAGACCCCGGAGGGCCCGAACATCGGGCTCATCGGCTCGCTGGCGACGTACGGCAAGATCAACAAGCACGGCTTCATCGAGACGCCCTACCGCAAGGTGCGCCGATACGTCGGCGCCAAGGACAAGCAGGCCGATGCGCTCGGCCAGGTCCTCGCCGAGGATCTCGTCCTCGCCGACGGCGGCAAGCCGGTCGCGAAGTCGGGAACGACGATCGACGACAAGCTCTGGGCCCAGATCAAGGACGCCAAGCTGGCCCAGGTCCAGATCCGGCCG
This sequence comes from uncultured Chloroflexia bacterium, assembly GCA_963759405.1. Lineage (GTDB taxonomy): Bacteria > Chloroflexota > Limnocylindria > QHBO01 > QHBO01 > JACDBZ01. The sequence continues at coordinate 2,089 of CAVWZA010000015.1, forward strand.
ATCGTGACCGAGGAGATCATCTACCTCGATGCCTCCGAGGAGGAGAAGTTCCACATCGCGCAGGCGAACGCCGCGCTCGATGATGCGAACCGCTTCACCGAGGAGCGCGTGCTGGTCCGCTACAAGGACAAGTTCCTCGAGGAGTCGGTCGACGTGATCGACTACATGGACGTCAGCCCCAAGCAGATCGTGAGCGTCGCGACCGCGATGATCCCGTTCCTGGAGCACGACGACGCCAACCGCGCCCTGATGGGCTCGAACATGATGCGGCAGTCGGTGCCCCTCCTCCAGCCGGAGTCCCCGGTGGTGGGCACGGGCGTCGAGTACCGCGCCGCGTTCGACTCGCAGGGAGTCCTGGTCGCGAAGCACGGCGGAACGGTCGTCAGCGTCACCGCCGACCAGATCGTGGTCGAGCGCGACGAGGGCGACGAGCGCGACGTGTACAAGCTCAAGAAGTTCCTGCGCAGCAACCAGGGAACCTGCATCAACCAGCGCCCGGTCGTCGACGTCGGCGATCGTGTCGCCACCGACCAGCTCCTGGCCGATGGCAGCAGCACCGAGGGCGGCGAGATGGCGCTCGGGCAGAACATCCTGGTCGCCTTCCTCCCCTGGGAGGGCGGCAACTACGAGGACGCCATCGTGCTGAGCGAGCGCCTCGTCAAGGACGACCTGTTCACGAGCATCCACATCGAGAAGCACGAGATCGAGGCCCGCGACACGAAGCTGGGTCCCGAGGAGATCACGCGCGACATCCCGAACGTCGGCGAGGAGAGCCTGCGGAACCTCGACGAGGACGGGATCATCTACGAGGGCGCCGAGGTCAAGCCGGGCGACATCCTGGTCGGCAAGATCACGCCGAAGGGCGAGACCGAGCTGACCGCGGAGGAGCGCCTGCTGCGCGCGATCTTCGGCGAGAAGGCGCGCGAGGTGCGTGACTCGTCGCTGCGCCTGCCCCACGGCGAGCGCGGCATCGTGGTCGACGTCCGGCAGTTCAGCCGTGACAACGGCGACGAGCTGCTGCCGGGCGTCAACCGGCTCGTCCGGGTCAGCGTGGCCCAGAAGCGCAAGATCAGCGTCGGCGACAAGATGGCCGGACGGCACGGGAACAAGGGCGTCATCGCCAAGATCCTGCCCGTCGAGGACATGCCGTTCATGCCGGACGGCACGCCGGTCGACATCGTCCTGAACCCGCTCGGCGTCCCGAGCCGCATGAACATCGGCCAGATCCTCGAGACGCACCTCGGCTGGGCGATGCAGGTCCTCGGGCTCAAGGCCGCGACGCCCGTCTTCGACGGCGCCACCGAGGAGCACATCCGCGGCGCGCTCAAGCGTGCCGGCCTGGCGGAGGACGGCAAGACCGTCCTGTACGACGGCCGCAGCGGCGAACAGTTCGACCATCGCGTGACGGTCGGCTACATCTACATGCTCAAGCTCCACCACCTGGTGGAGGACAAGATCCACGCGCGGTCGACCGGACCCTACAGCCTGATCACGCAGCAGCCGCTGGGTGGCAAGGCGCAGTTCGGTGGACAGCGCTTCGGCGAGATGGAGGTATGGGCGCTCGAGGCGTACGGCGCCGCGAACATCCTCCAGGAGCTCCTCACCGTGAAGTCCGACGACGTCATGGGTCGCGTGCAGACCTACGAGGCGATCGTCAAGGGCGAGGAGATCCAGCCGCCCGGCGTGCCCGAGTCGTTCAAGGTGCTCATCAAGGAGCTCCAGGCGCTCGGACTGTCGGTGGAGATCCTGAACGAGAACGAAGAGGAGATCCGCTTCATCGAGGACACCGGCAGCTACCCGTTGCCGGACCTCGGCGGAATCAATCTCCAGGGCTTTGAGGAATAGCTCGCACACCGCGGCATCGGGGACGGTGCCGCGCGTGTCCCCCCATCGGTCCATCCTGAGCCGGGGTCTGGTCCACCTCGGCCGAGAGCGCAATCGCGGCGTATCGCCGCAGGAGTCCTAGCCGCTCATGCTGGAAGTCAACAATTTCGACGCGATCCGGATCAGCCTGGCGTCGCCGGAGCAGATCAAGGGCTGGTCGTCCGGCGAGGTCACCAAGCCGGAAACGATCAACTACCGCACGCTCAAGCCGGAGAAGGACGGCCTCTTCGACGAGCGCATCTTCGGTCCCACGAAGGACTGGGAGTGCTACTGCGGCAAGTACAAGCGCATCCGCTACAAGGGCATCATCTGCGACAAGTGTGGCGTCGAGGTCACGCGATCGAAGGTTCGCCGCGAGCGCATGGGCCACATCAAGCTGGCCAGCCCGGTCAGCCACATCTGGTACTTCAAGGGGACGCCGAGCCGCCTCGGGATCCTGCTCGACATCAGCCCGCGCAACCTGGAGCGCATCCTCTACTTCGCGCTGTACGTCGTCACCCGTGTCGACGAGGCGCAGCGCGAGAAGGCCGCCCAGCGCATCGACGAGGAGGCCGAGGAGCGGATCGCCACCGCCCAGGCCGTGGTCGATGAGAAGAAGGCGGAGCTCGAGGCGGCCATCGCCGACAAGCGTGCCGAGGTCGAGTCGACCCACGCCGCCGAGAAGAAGCGCCTCACCGGGCAGCAGGAGGCCCGCACCGAGGAGCTGATCACCGCCGGCCAGGCGGTCGAGGCCTCCATCAAGGAGGCGGGCAAGAAGCTCACCGAGGACATCGTCTTCGCCGCCACCGGCGAGGTGGTCGGCCGTGCCGACGACACCGCCAAGGACGCCCTCGCCAAGGTCCGCGCCCTCGTCAAGGGCGAGGTCGCCGCGGTGGAGAAGGACACTGCCGACGCGCTTGCATCGGCCGAGGAGAAGTACCACACCGCCATCGCCGACCTGACCTCGGGGATCGACGAGGCCACCGCGTCGGAGCGGGAGCAGGTGCGACAGGAGACCGATGACGCACGGCTGTGGGCGCGCACCGAGCGCGGCCGGCTGGCCGACATCAAGGTCATGCAGATCCTCACCGAGAGCGAGTTCCGGCACCTCACCGAGATGCACGGGCGCATGTTCGACGCCGGGATGGGCGCCGAGGCGGTCAAGAAGATCATCGAGCAGATCGACCTCGACGAGCTGTCGCAGACGCTCCACGTGGAGATGCGGCAGACGTCGGGCCAGCGCCGCAAGAAGGCGATCAAGCGGCTGCGCCTGATCGAGGCATTCCGCAAGAGCGGCGCGCGACCGGAGTGGATGATCCTCTCCACGCTGCCCGTCATTCCCCCCGACCTGCGACCGATGGTCCAGCTCGACGGCGGTCGCTTCGCGACCTCCGACCTGAACGACCTCTATCGCCGGGTCATCAACCGCAACAACCGCCTGTCTCGGCTCCTCGACCTCGAGGCGCCCGAGATCATCATCCGCAACGAGAAGCGGATGCTGCAGGAGGCGTGCGACGCCCTGATCGACAACGGCCGCCGCGGCCGCGCGATCGCGGGCACCGGCAACCATCGGCTCAAGAGCCTGTCGGACATGCTGAAGGGCAAGCAGGGCCGGTTCCGCCAGAACCTGCTCGGCAAGCGCGTCGACTACTCCGGACGGTCGGTCATCGTGGTCGGCCCGGAGCTCAAGCTGCACCAGTGCGGCCTGCCGAAGAAGATGGCGCTCGAGCTGTTCAAGCCGTTCGTCATGCGGCAGCTCGTCGAGAAGGGCTTCGCCCACAACATCAAGAGCGCCAAGCGCATCGTGGAGCGCGTTCGTCCCGAGGTGTGGGACGTGCTGGAGGAGGTCATCACCGACCATCCGGTTCTGCTGAACCGGGCGCCCACCCTCCATCGGCTCGGCATCCAGGCCTTCATGCCGGTCCTGGTCGAGGGCTCGGCCATCCAGATCCACCCGCTCGTCTGCTTCGCGTTCAACGCGGACTTCGACGGCGACCAGATGGCGGTCCACGTGCCGCTGTAGCACCGCTGCGCAGCGTGAGGCGAAGGAGCTGATGCTCTCGACCCGCAACCTGCTCAGCGCGGCGGACGGCTCGCCGGTCGTCAGCCCGACGCACGACATGGTGCTCGGCTGCTACTACCTGACCGTCCAGGTCGACGACGAGAAGGGCGCCGGGCGTGCCTTCTCGAGCGTGGACGAAGTGATCATGGCCGCCCAGCTCGGGCAGGTGCACGTTCAGGCTCCCGTCAAGGTCGAGCTCGACCTCTACGACGGGCGCGACCGACGACGGCACCGCCCAGTCGCACGCGGAGGTCGTCGAGACGACCGCCGGGCGCGTCATCTTCAACCAGGTCCTGCCGCGCGAGCTCGGCTTCGTCAACAAGGCGATGGACCGCAAGAGCCTCAAGGAGATCATCGCCCGCTGCTACCGCGACCTCGGGCCGGGCGCCACGGCGACGCTCGTCGACGGGATCAAGGGCGTCGGCTTCCGCTACGCCACCGCCGCCGGCATCACGATCGGCATCGACGACCTGGCGGTGCCGAAGAACAAGGGCAAGCTGCTCACCGCTGCGCAGGGCAGCGTGGACGGCATCGACCGCGAGTTCCGGCGCGGCTTCATCACCGAGGACGAGCGCTACACCCAGACCGTCGAGGTCTGGCGCAAGGCAACCGACGACGTGACGCAGTCGATGCTGACCGGGCTCGACGAGCAGGGCTCGATCATGCTGATCACGAACTCCGGCGCCCGCGGATCGGTGACCCAGATCCACCAGCTGGCCGGCATGCGCGGCCTGATGGCCGACCCGTCGGGCCGGATCATCGACCTGCCGATCCGCTCCAACCTGCGCGAGGGCATGAGCGTGCTCGAGTACTTCATCTCGAGCCACGGCGCCCGCAAGGGTCTGGCCGACACCGCGCTGCGGACCGCCGACTCCGGGTACCTCACCCGGCGCCTGGTGGACGTGGCGCAGGACGTCATCACCCGCGAGGACGACTGCAGCGCCGATATCGGCACCTGGATCACCGCCGAGGAGTCGGCGCAGATCCCGGAGCCGTTCCTGGATCGGCTGATCGGCCGCATGGCGGCCCTCGAGATCGTCGACGAGAAGACGGGCGAGGTGCTCGTCGAGCGCAACGCCGAGATCAACGAGGAGGCGCTGCTGCGCATCGAGGCGGCCGGGATCGACCGCGTCAGCGTGCGGTCACCGCTCACCTGCGCGGCACGCCACGGCGTGTGCCGGATGTGCTACGGCCGCAACCTGGCGACCGGCGAGCTCGTCGAGCTCGGGCAGGCGGTCGGCATCATCGCGGCCCAGTCGATCGGCGAGCCGGGCACCCAGCTCACGATGCGGACGTTCCACACCGGCGGCGTCGCCGGCGAGGACATCACGCAGGGCCTGCCGCGCGTCGAGGAGCTGTTCGAGGCGCGCATCCCGAAGGGCCAGGCGACGATGACCGAGATCGACGGCGTGGTCGAGGTGCCACCGGCATCCGGCGACCAGCCGATCGCGGTCCGCGTCACGCATCGCGAGGCGTACGACACGACCTTCAAGCTCACGCCGCAGCACGAGATCCTGGTCGCCAACGGCGACGAGGTGACCGAGGGCCAGCTGCTGGCCCGCCTGGGCGAGGGCGACGAGCTGGTCGAGATCAAGGCGCCGACCGCCGGCCGTGTGACGAAGAAGGGCAACACCCTGACGCTTCACACCGAGGAGGTCGACGTCCGGGAGTACCCGGTGCCGCACTCGGCGCGCCTGCGCGTTGCCGACGGCGACACCGTGCTCGCCGGCGACCCGCTGACCGAGGGCTCGATGAATCCGAAGGACCTCCTTCAGATCAAGGGCGTGGACACGGTCCAGCGCTTCCTGGTCGGCGAGGTCCAGAAGGTGTATCGGTCACAGGGCGTGACGATCAGCGACAAGCACATCGAGATCATCGTGCGCCAGATGCTGCGCAAGGTGACCGTCGACAACGCCGGCGACACCGAGCTGCTCCCGTCGGAGCTGATCGACCGCTTCGAGTTCGAGGAGACGAACAACCGGATCCTCGCCGAGGGCGGGGAGCCGGCCACGGCGCAGACGGTGCTGCTGGGCGTCACCAAGGCGTCGCTCAACACGAGCTCGTTCCTGGCCGCCGCCAGCTTCCAGGAGACCACCCGGGTGCTCACCGAGGCCGCCATCAACGGCGCCAAGGACCACCTGATCGGCCTCAAGGAGAACGTGATCATCGGCAAGCTGATCCCGGCCGGGACCGGCGCGGAGGCGCGACGCCTCCAGGCCGAGCGCGCCGCCCAGCTCTCGCCCGAAGAGGCGGAGCAGCAGCGCGAGGAGGCCGCCGCGCGCGCCTTCCTGTCGGGTGATCCCGATGCCGATGGCGACGGGGAGATCGAGCCGAACGAGGCCGAGGCAGCCGCCGAGGAGGCGGCCGAGACCGTCGCCGACCTCATGGGCGCGGGCGACAACCCCGATATCGAGGCAGAGGTCGAGGAGCAGGTCTTCGACGCGCTGACCGACGAGCAGAAGGCCGAAGAGGCAGCCGAGGCGACGGCCAAGAAGTAGCCGACTCGCTTCTTCACGCCGATGTCGATGGGCGGCCCGTGGGGCCGCCCATCGCGCTGTCCGAGATTCAGTCGGTGAGGCGAGCGGGATCGATCCGGCAGCGGTCGACCCCTAACCGTCGGCCGATCCCGTCGCGGTGCGCCGCCACCCAGCCGTAGAGCGCATCGACGGCGCCGCGGGCACCGGGAAGGCGACCGACCTGGGAGAGCGGGACGAGGATCGGGATGGCCGCCATGATCCGGAGGACCGCATCTCCTCCGGTCACCCAGCGGCCGTCCGCATCGCGGACGTGGAGGCGTTCGGCGAGCGCGGCAGCGCCGGGATCGTCGGCCGCGCGCGCGACGAACCGCTGGAGCGGGGAGAGATGCAGCGAACGGCCGCGGTCGAGGGCATGCAGCATGCGCGCGGTCATCGTGCAGACGCCGCAGTCGGCGTCATAGAGAACGGTCAGACGCTGGCGTCGGGACATGGCCACTAGGCTACCTCCGGCGGCCCGCGGCGCGGCCATCCCTGGGTCCCGCTCGTTTGACACTCACGAGGGCTGTTCCGTATACTCCGTCGTCGGTGTCCCGTGTGCGGGACGCCTTCGTGTGTGCCCGATCCGGGCACCTTCGATGAACCCGAGGTGGCATCCGAATCGGATCGCCGTGGGCGTCATCGAAAGGCGCGATCGCAGTCATTCAATCATCGCGAGGTTCTCGTTGCCAACGATCAGCCAGCTGGTCCGCAAAGGTCGAAAGCCATCGATCAAGAAGGTCAAGGCTCCGGCGCTGCGCCGAACGCTGAACACCCTCAAGCAGACCACGTCCGAGGGACGCGGCGCGCCGCAGCGACGCGGCGTCTGCCTGCAGGTCATGACGCGCACCCCGAAGAAGCCGAACTCGGCGCTTCGGAAGGTGGCGCGCGTGCGGCTGACCAACGGGATGGAGGTCACCGCCTACATCCCCGGCGTTGGACATAACCTCCAGGAGCACTCGATGGTGCTGGTCCGCGGCGGGCGGGTGAAGGACCTGCCGGCCGTGAAGTACCACATCATTCGCGGGACGCTCGATGCGGCCGGCGTGCGCGATCGCCGCCAGAGCCGCAGCAAGTACGGCGCGAAGGCGCCCGGGAAGTCCTAGCCATGCCCCGACGTCCCACCATCGCGCGCAAGACGAAGTACGAAGAGCAGCTCACCGGGACCGCGCTGACGCTCGACCAGTTCACGAACAAGCTCATGCACGGTGGCAAGCGCCACCTGGCGCACCGCATCCTCGAGGATGCCCTGGCGCGCTGCGAGAGCCAGGCCGGCCGCGCCGGCGTCGAGGTCCTGGAGCAGGCCCTCCGCAACGCGATGCCGCTCATCGAGGTCAAGCCAAAGCGCGTCGGTGGCTCCACGTACCAGATCCCGGTCGAAGTTCGCGCCGATCGGCGTGTCAGCCTCGGCATGCGCTGGCTGATCGAGTCGGCTCGCAAGCGGAACGGCAAGAGCATGGCCGACAAGCTCTCCGGCGAGCTGATGGATGCCAGCAACGGCATCGGCGCAGCCGTCAAGCGACGCGAGGACACCCACCGCATGGCCGAAGCCAACAAGGCCTTCAGCCACTTCAAGTGGTAGACCGATGACGACACAGACCGCAGGGCGGTCCACCGCCACGGCCCCCGACATTCGCTGCAGCGCACCCGGAACATCGGGATCATCGCGCACATCGACGCGGGCAAGACGACCGTGACCGAGCGGATCCTCTATCTACACGAAGAAGATCTACAAGCTCGGAGAGGTCCACGAGGGCGCCGCGACCATGGACTGGATGGAGCAGGAGCAGGAGCGGGGGATCACCATCACCGCTGCCGCGACGACCTGCTTCTGGAACGACCATCGCATCAACCTGATTGACACGCCCGGGCACGTGGACTTTACGGTCGAGGTCGAGCGCAGCCTCCGCGTGCTCGACGGTGCGGTCGTGGTCTTCGACGGCGTCGCCGGCGTCGAGCCACAGTCCGAGACGGTCTGGCGCCAGGCGGACAAGTACCACGTCCCGCGCTTCTGCTTCGTCAACAAGCTCGATCGGACCGGCGCCGACTTCTGGCGCGTGATCGACATGATCAAGGACCGCCTCGGCGTGAACGCCGTGCCGCTCCAGATCCCGATCGGCTCCGAGGACAGGTTCCGCGGCGTTGTCGACCTCATCAACATGAAGGCGATCACGTACGGCAACGACCTCGGCGACCAGATCGAGGTCGGCGAGATCCCTGCCGAGCTCCAGGCCCAGGCCGACGAGTGGCGCGAGAAGATGATCGAGGCGGTCGCCGACCTCGACGACGACATCGCCCACAAGTTCCTCGAGGGCGAGGAGATCGGCCCCGATCAGCTGCGCGCCGCCCTGCGGAAGGGCACGCTCGATTACAAGATCGTCCCGGTCCTGACCGGCTCCGCCCTCAAGAACAAGGGCGTGCAGCCGATGCTGGACGCGGTGATCGACTTCCTGCCGAGCCCGCTCGACGTCCCGCCGGTCACCGGCAAGGACCCCAAGACGGGCGAGGAGGTCGTTCGCCACACCGATCCGAATGAGCCCTTCTCGGCGCTGGCCTTCAAGATCGCGGCCGACCCGTTCGTCGGCAAGCTGGCCTTCTTCCGGGTCTACTCCGGCACGCTCAAGACGGGCTCGTACATCTACAACAGCTCGAAGGGCGAGAAGGAGCGGGTCGGGCGCATCCTCGAGATGCACGCCAACCATCGCGAGGAGATCGACTCGATCGGCGCCGGCGACATCGCCGCCGCAGTCGGGCTGAAGAACACGACGACCGGCGACACCCTGTCCGCCGAGGACAAGCCGATCGTGCTGGAGTCGATCACCTTCCCGGAGCCGGTCATCGAGCTCGCCGTCGAGCCGAAGACGAAGGCCGACCAGGACAAGATGGCGATCGCGCTGCGGCGCCTGGCCGAGGAGGACCCGACCTTCCGCGTGCACACCGACGAGGAGTCGAGCCAGACCCGCATCGCGGGCATGGGCGAGCTCCACCTCGAGGTGCTCGTCGACCGCATGCTGCGCGAGTTCAAGGTGCAGGCCAACGTCGGCCGGCCACAGGTGAGCTACCGCGAGGCGATCCGCAAGCCAACGAAGGCCGAGGGCCGCTTCGTACGCCAGACGGGCGGCAAGGGCCAGTACGGCCACGCGGTGCTGATGCTGGAGCCCCTCGAGCGCGGCGCCGGCTATGAGTACGAGTCGAAGATCGTCGGCGGCGCGGTGCCGCGCGAGTACTGGCGTGCCATCGGCGAAGGCGTCAAGGAGGCGCTCGCCGGCGGCGTGGTCGCCGGCTTCCCGGTGATCGACGTCAAGGCGACGCTCATCGACGGGTCGTACCACGAGGTCGACTCGTCCGAGATGGCGATGAAGATCGCCGGCAGCATGGCCGCCAAGAGCGGCGTCGCGAAGGCCGATCCGGTCATTCTCGAGCCGGTCATGAAGGTCGAGGTCACCACGCCCGAGGAGTTCATGGGCGACGTCATCGGCGACCTCAACAGCAAGCGCGGCCAGATCGACGGGATCGACGAGCGCAGCACGAGCCGCATGATCCAGGCCCACGTCCCCCTCGCCGAGATGTTCGGCTACGCCACCGAGCTGCGCAGCATGACCCAGGGTCGTGCCACCTACTCGATGGAGTTCAGCCGCTATGCCGAAGTCCCGACCAGCCTCGCCAACGAGCTGATCGCAAAGTCGAAGAGCTAAACGAAGCGCACCGAAGGAGCATCGAAGAATCAACCATGGCCAAGCAGAAGTTCGACCGCAGCAAGCCGCACGTCAACGTCGGCACGATCGGTCACGTCGATCACGGCAAGACGACACTGACCGCAGCGATCACGAAGTTCTTGTCGCTGTCCGGCGGCGCTGACTTCAAGGCCTTCGACCAGATCGACAACGCTCCCGAGGAGCGCCAGCGCGGGATCACGATCGCGATCAGCCACGTCGAGTACCAGACCGCGAATCGGCACTACGCGCACGTCGACTGCCCGGGACACGCGGACTACATCAAGAACATGATCACCGGCGCCGCCCAGATGGACGGCGCGATCCTGGTCGTGTCGGCCGCGGACGGCCCGATGCCCCAGACGCGCGAGCACATCCTCCTGGCCCGCCAGGTGGAGGTCCCGTCGCTGGTCGTCTACCTCAACAAGGTGGACCAGGTCGATGACGAGATGCTGATCGACCTCGTCGAGATGGAGGTGCGCGAGCTCCTCACCAAGTACGAGTTCCCCGGTGACGACGTCCCCGTCATCCGCGGCTCGGCGCTCAAGGCGCTCGAGTCGGGCAGCACCGACCCGGAGAGCGAGGACTACACGTCCATCAAGGAGCTGATGGACGCCGTCGACAGCTACATCCCGACGCCGGCGCGCGAGACGGAGAAGCCGTTCCTGATGCCGATCGAGGACGTCTTCGGCATCAAGGGCCGTGGCACCGTCGCCACCGGCCGCATCGAGCGCGGCGTGGTCAACACCGGCGAGTCCGTCGAGCTGGTGGGCATCCACGAGAAGAGCCGCTCGCTGGTCGTGACCGGCGTCGAGATGTTCAAGAAGACGCTCGACCAGGGCATGGCCGGTGACAACGTCGGCCTCCTCCTGCGCGGCATCGAGCGCGAGGAGCTGGAGCGCGGGCAGGTGCTCGCCAAGCCCGGCAGCGTGAAGCCCGGCACCAAGTTCAAGGCCGAGGTCTACGTGCTCTCCAAGGAGGAGGGCGGTCGCCACACGCCGTTCTACGCCGGCTACCGTCCGCAGTTCTACCTGCGCACGACCGACGTGACCGGCGCGATCGCGATGCCCGCCGGCGTCGAGATGATCATGCCCGGTGACAACGTCAACATCGACGTGGAGCTCATCACGCCGATCGCGATCGAGCAGGGCCAGCGCTTCGCGATTCGCGAGGGCGGGCACACGGTCGGCGCAGGCGTGATCACCGAGGTCATCGGCTAGCCGTTATGGCAAAGCAGCGCATCCGCATCCGACTCAAGGCGTACGACCACAAGCTGCTCGACCAGTCGGCCGAGCAGATCGTGGAGACCGCGCAGCGCACCGGTGCGGATGTCGCCGGCCCGGTCCCGTTGCCGACCCGAATCGAGAAGTACACGGTCATTCGCGGACCGTTCGTTCACAAGGACGGCCGCGAGCAGTTCGAGATCCGGACCCACAAGCGCCTCATCGACATCATCGACCCGTCCACCAAGACGGTCGATGCGCTGATGCGGCTGTCGCTGGCGGCCGGCGTCGATATCGAGATCAAGATGTGAAGCGCTTCGGGGCCGGCATCGCCGCCCCGAGGAACTTCCGCCATCAGCTGAGAGGGAACCAACATAGTGCCGGCAGGATTGATCGGTAGGAAGCTGGGAATGACGCGAATCTTCGCGGACGACGGCAGCGTCGTCCCGGTGAGCGTCATCGAGGCGACCCCGAACACGGTCACGCGACTCCGTGACGTCGAGAAGGATGGCTACGCGGCCGTCCAGCTCGGCGCGGGTGTCGCGCGCCGCTCGACGAAGCCGGTGGCCGGCCAGTTCAAGCATCTCGGCAAGGACCTGCAGCACCCGAAGCACGTGCGCGAGGTGCGTCTCGATGGGACGGACGGCTACGAGGTCGGGCAGCAGCTCGAGCGTCGACCTGTTCGAGGCGGGGGAGCTGGTCGACGTGACCGGCGTCAGCAAGGGGCACGGCTTCACCGGCGTCATCGCCCGCCACAACTTCAAGCGCGGGCCGAAGACGCACGGCTCCGATCATCATCGGGCACCCGGCTCGATCGGCGCGGGCACCTATCCGGGCCGCGTCTGGAAGGGCACCAAGATGGCCGGTCACATGGGCAACGAGCAGGTGACCGTCAAGAAGCTCAAGGTCGTGAAGATCGATCCGGAGCGCAACCTGATCCTGGTCAGGGGCGCGGTGCCCGGGGCGCGAAACGGCCTGCTGCTCGTGCAGAAGGCGAAGTGACGATGCCACAGACGACGATCCTCAAGGCGGACGGCGCCGAGGGCGGCAAGGTCGAGCTGGCCGAGACGCTGTTCGGTGCGCCGATCCGCGAGTCGCTCATCCACCAGGCGGTCATCCGCCAGCTCGCCGGGCGCCGCACCGGCAGTGCCGACACGCAGACCCGTGGCGAGGTCCGCGGCGGCGGCAAGAAGCCGTGGCGCCAGAAGGGGACCGGCCGCGCCCGCCAGGGCTCGAAGTCGGCACCGCACTGGACCGGCGGTGGCGTGGTCTTCGGACCGCACCCGCGCAGCTACGAGCAGAAGATGCCGTCGAAGATGCGACGCAGCGCGCTGCGCGGCGTCCTCAGCGCCAAGCAGGCCGACGGGGCCGTGCGCGTGGTCGAGGGCTTCGACCTCGACGAGACGAAGACGAAGGCGATGCTGACCCACCTGGCCGGATGGAAGGCGGAGGGCAAGGTGCTCCTCGTGCTGCCGTCGCGGGACGAGCGCGTCGAGCTGTCCGCCCGCAACCTGCGCGAGGTGCGTGTGATCCTGGCCGACAGCCTGAACGTGGTCGACCTGCTGGAGGCCGATACGGTCGTCTTCACCCGGGACGCGCTGACCCGCGCCCAGGAGGTGTACGCATGACCGCCTCGAGCCTGCACGACGTGCTCCTGCGACCCGTGATCAGCGAGAAGAGCACGCTCGAGACCGAGCGCAACAACTACACGTTCGCGGTCACTCGCGATTCAAACAAGTTCCTCATCAAGGCCGCCGTTGAGGCCGAGTTCAAGGTGACCGTCCTCAGCGTGCGCGTCGTCAGCGTCCGCCCCAAGCAGAAGCGGCGCGGCCGGAAGACGCTGGGCATCGTGCCCGGCTGGAAGAAGGCCATCGTGACGATCGCGGCCGGTGACAAGATCGAACTGTTCGAGGCCGTCTGACGATGCCACTTCGCAACTACCGACCCACGTCGCCCGGAATGCGCCAGATGACCCGGTCGACGTTCGAGGAGATCACCACCAGCGCGCCGCACAAGCCGCTCACCGAGAAGCTCGTGCGTCGCGCCGGCCGCAACAGCCAGGGCAAGCTGACCGTTCGCCACCAGGGCAGCGGCCACAAGCGAGCCTACCGGGTGATCGACTGGAAGCGCGACAAGTACGGCGTGCCGGCGCGCATCGCGACGGTCGAGTACGACCCGAACCGATCGGCGCGCATCGGCCTGCTGCACTACGCCGATGGCGACAAGCGCTACATGCTCCTGCCGCACGGCCTCAAGGTCGGCGACCGAGTCGCATCGGGCCCCGACGTGGAGGCGCGCACCGGCAACGCACTGCCGATGAGCCGCATCCCGCTCGGCACCCAGATCCACAACATCGAGCTCGCCGCCGGGCGCGGCGGGCAGATCGTGCGCAGCGCCGGCAGCGCCGCCCAGCTCCTCGCCAAGGAGGGCGATTACGCCACGATCCGGCTGCCGTCGAACGAGGTGCGCCGCGTGCGCATCGAGTGCATGGCGACCATCGGCCAGGTGAGCAACCTGGACCACGAGAACCAGAAGATCGGCAAGGCGGGCCGTTCGCGCCACATGGGTCGACGGCCCGAGGTGCGCGGATCGGCGATGAACCCACGAGACCATCCGCACGGCGGTGGCGAGGGGAAGCAGCCGACCGGCATGCCGCCCAAGACCAAGTGGGGCAAGCCGGCCATGGGCCTGCGCACCCGCGTCAAGAAGAACCAGAGCAACAAGCTGATCGTTCGCCGCCGGTATGGGCGGGGTTAGGAGCCGATAGATGAGTCGTTCCGTCAAGAAGGGACCATTCGTCGACGCGCGCCTGCTCGGCCGCATCGACGACATGAACAAGCGCAGCGAGCGCAAGGTGCTGAAGACCTGGTCGCGCGCAAGCGTGATCTTCCCGCAGATGATCGGGCACACGATCGCCGTCCACGACGGGCGTCGCCACGTGCCGGTCTTCGTCTCCGAGAACATGGTCGGGCATCGGCTCGGCGAGTTCGCGCCAACGCGCACCTACCGCGGCCACGGCAAGGCCACCGACCGCTCCACGGCGCTGAAGTAGGTGCATGGATGCGAGTGAGCGCGACGGCCAAGTACATCCGGATCAGCCCCCGCAAGGTGCGGCTGATCACCGACCTCATCGCCGGGAAGCCGGTCGAGGAGGCCGCGGCCATCCTGCGCTTCATGCCGAACGCGGCGGCGCGGGACGTGGCGAAGGTGCTCAAGAGCGCCACCGCCAACGCCGAGAACAACTACAACCTGTCGGCCGACGAGCTGCGCGTGGTGAGCGCGGTCGCCGACGAGGGACCGACCCTGAAGCGCTGGAGGTTCCGGGCGCAGGGACGGACATTTGGAATCCTGAAGCGAACCAGCCACATCACCGTCGCCGTGGCTGACCGAGAGGAGTCGTAAGTGGGTCACAAGGTTCACCCGTACGGCTTCCGGATCGGCATCATCAAGCCCTGGCTGGCGAAGTGGTACGCGGACCGCGACTACGCGACCCTGCTCCAGGAGGACATGCGGATCCGGGAGCTGGTTGCGAAGCAGCTGTCGAACGCGAGCGTCAGCCAGGTCGAGATCGAGCGCGGCATCAATCACGTCACCGTCACGGTGCACACCGCCAAGCCCGGGATCGTGATCGGCAAGGGCGGCGCGAACGTCGAGGCGCTGCGCACGAACGTCGGCAAGCTGACCAACAAGAAGGTCAAGCTCGAGATCAAGGAGATCCTGCAGCCTGAGCTGGATGGGATGCTGCTGGCACAGAACGTTGCCGGGCAGCTGGAGCGACGGATCGCCTTCCGCAAGGCGATCAAGCAGTCGATCCAGCGCACCATCAAGGCGGGCGCCAAGGGCGTCAAGATCCAGGTCTCCGGCCGCCTCGGCGGCTCGGAGATGAGCCGCACCGAGTGGGACAAGGAAGGCCGGATCCCGCTCGGCACGTTGCGCGCCGACATCAGCTACGGCGTGGTGCACGCCCATACCACCTACGGGCGCATCGGCGTCAAGGCATGGGTCTACCGCGGCGAGCAGCTGGGCGAGCGTCCGGGCAGCGCCCGCACCGAGCCGCGCGCGCCGCGCCGCGGTGCCGCGGGCACCCGAACGCGTGCGGCCGGCACCCGGGCCAACGGGTCTCCGGCGCGTGCGTCTGCGGCAACGGCCGTGGTGGAGGAGGAGCCGCAGCCGAGCGTGGAGGCCGAGGCGCCGAAGCGCGCCGCGCGTGCTCCCGCCGCTCCGGCCGTGGAGACGCCGGTCGTCGACACGCCGGTCGTCGAGGCGCCGGTCGTCGAGACGGCTCCGGCCGCCGAGGCGCCGGTCGTCGAAGAGACAGCCGCGCCGGAGGGCGAGGTCGCCGCGACGGAGCCAGAGGCCAAGGCGGCCGAGAAGGCGCCGAAGCGCGCCAAGGCCGCCGGCAAGACCAAGGCCAAGGCCGATGCCGATACCAAGGCCGATGCCGAGGCCGAGGCTCCCGACGCCACGGCCGCCGACGAGCCGGCGGCGAAGGAGTCCTGAGATGTTGATGCCAAAGCGGGTCAAGCATCGCAAGGTGCAGCGCGGCCGCCGCGCCGGCCTGGCCAAGGGCGGGACCACGGTCAGCTTCGGCGACTTCGGCCTGATGGCCGAGGAGGTCTGCTGGCTGACCAGCCGCCAGATCGAGGCGGCACGGCGCGCCATGACGCACCACATCAAGCGCGGTGGACGTGTCTGGATCCGGGTCTTCCCGGACAAGCCGGTCACCAAGAAGCCGGCGGAGGTCCGGATGGGATCCGGCAAGGGAGCCCCCGACCACTGGGTCGCGGTGGTCAAGCCGGGCCGGGTGATGTTCGAGATGTCGGGCGTCCCGGAGCCGATCGCCAGGGAGGCCATGCGTCTCGCCGGCCACAAGCTGCCGATCAACACGAAGTTCGTTGTCAAGGAGGGCCAGGAGCATGGACATCAGTGAGGTTCGGGCCCTCTCCGACAAGGATCTCGAGGCCCAGCTGCGCGACGCGAAGCAGGAGCTCTGGAAGGTCCGCTTCGACCTCGCCACGCGACAGGAAAGCAACTACAGCAAGCTGCCGGCGACCCGCAAGCGGATCGCTCGCATCCTCACCGTCATGACTGAGCGCCAGCACGCCGCCGATGCCGCGGCTGTCGCAGAGAAGGCCAGCTGATGCAGGGCAAACGACGAAACAAGACCGGACGCGTGGTGTCCGACAAGATGGACAAGACCGTCGTGGTGAGCGTCGAGCGGCTGCGGAGGCACCCGATCTACAAGCGGGTCGTGCGCCTCTCCAGCAAGTTCAAGGCGCACGACGAGGAGAACACGGCGCGGGTCGGCGACACCGTGCGCATCGAGGAGAGCCGTCCGCTCTCCGCCGAGAAGCGCTGGACCGTCGTGGAGGTCGTGGCGCGCGGCTCTCACGAGGAGATGATCGACGGGACGGAGTCTGCGTGATCCAGAAGTACAGCCGCCTGCGCGTGGCCGATAACTCCGGGGCCCGCGTCATCGAGTGCATCTCGGTGATCGGTCGCTCGCGGGCGGACACCGCCGAGGTCGGCGACGTCATCGTGGCCGCGGTCAAGCAGGCGCTGCCGAATGCCGCCGTCAAGAAGGGCGAGGTCGTGCGAGCGGTGGTCGTTCGGACCACCAAGGAGTTCGGCCGGCCCGACGGCAGCCATATCCGGTTCGACGAGAACGCTGCCGTCCTGATCACCCCGCAGGGAAGCCCGCGCGGCACGCGCATCTTCGGGCCGGTGGCTCGCGAGCTGCGCGAGCGGAACTACATGAAGATCATCTCGCTCGCGCCGGAGGTGCTCTAGATGAACGTACGAAGAGGAGATACCGTCCTCGTCCTGGCCGGCAAGGATCGCGGCAAGCGCGGCACCGTCGACCGGGTCCAGCGGACGAAGCGAGGCTTCGGCGTGGTGATCAACGGGATCAACATGGCGAAGCGCCACCAGCGTTCGCGGTCGCGGACCCAGCAGGCCGGCATCATCGACCTGCCGGTGCCGCTTCACGTCAGCAACGTGCAGGTCATCTGCCCGCGCTGCGACCGCCCGACGCGGGTGGGCCACAGCACGAGCGAGGGCGAGCACGCCCAGCGAACACGAGTCTGCAAGCGCTGTGGCGAGCAGATCGAGGTGACGACCAAGTGAGCCCGGAAGCCAAGAAGACGCCACGCAGCCGCGCCGCCTCGACGGCGACGAAGGCAGCCAGCGCCAAGCCCTCCGCGAGCGCGAAGGCGCCGACCAACGGCACCTATCGCAAGCCGGAGTACGCCGGTCTGCGCCAGCGCTACCACGACGACATCGTGCCGGCCATGCAGCGCGAGTTCACCTACGCCAATCCGATGCAGATCCCGCGCGTCGAGAAGATCGTCGTCAACATCGGCCTCGGCGAGGCCATCGCCAATGCCAAGGCGCTCGACGCCGCGGTGGGTGACCTGACCACGATCACCGGCCAGAAGCCGATCGTGACGCGCGCCAAGCGCTCGATCGCGCAGTTCCGGCTTCGCACCGGGATGCCGATCGGCGCCAAGGTGACGCTGCGCGGCCAGCGGATGTACGACTTCCTCGAGCGCACCATGGCGCTCGCGCTGCCCCGCATCCGCGACTTCCGCGGCATCCCGACTCGCAGCTTCGACGGCCGTGGCAACTTCAGCCTCGGCCTGCGCGAGCAGCTCGTCTACCCCGAGATCGACTACGACAAGATCGACCGGCTGCGCGGGCTCGAGATCAGCATCGTGACCACGGCGAAGACCGACGAGGAGGGGCGCAAGCTCCTCGAGCTCCTCGGCATGCCGTTCCAGGCGAACTAAAGGAGCACCTGTGGCAAAGAAGTCGAGCATCGCCCGGTCGAAGCGCCCTCAGCGCTTCCCCGTGCGCGAGCACAACCGCTGCCAGGTGTGTGGCCGGCCGCGTGGCTACATGCGCCGCTTCGCCATGTGCCGTATCTGCTTCCGGGAGCGCGCCCTGTTGGGCCAGCTGCCGGGTGTGACCAAGTCGAGCTGGTAGGCAGCTCGATCGACGCCAAGGTCGCCACGAAGGCGGCCACCATCAGCGGCAGGCGCCACCCACTCGCGGGCAGGGAGCGAACCGTCGCCGAGGAGACCAACAAGAACCGATGAACGTGACCGACCCGATCGCCGACATGCTGACGCGGATTCGCAACGCCAGCGCGGCACGGCACAAGGACCTCAGCATGCCCTCGTCACGGGTGAAGCGCGAGATCGCGCGGATCCTGACCGAGGAGGGCTTCATCGAGACGTACGAGACGCAGACGGAGGGCATCCAGGAGATGCTCACCCTGCGGCTCAAGTACGTCGAGGGCCGCATGCCGGTCGTCACCGGCCTCAAGCGCATCAGCAAGCCAGGCCTGCGCGTCTACGCGCGCAAGACCGAGATCCCACGGGTTCTCGGCGGGCTCGGCCTCGCCATCCTCTCAACCTCCCACGGGATCATGACCGGGTCCGATGCCCGGAAACAGAATCTCGGTGGCGAGGTCCTCGCCTACGTCTGGTAAAGGAGCGAACGAAGCATGTCCCGCATTGGACGAATGCCGATCCCGCTCCCCGACGGAGTGGAGGTCACGCAGGAAGGCCGTCGGATCCGCGTCAAGGGCCCGCTCGGCCAGCTCGAGCGCGAGCTGCACGCCGAGATGACCCTCGAGCGCGAGGACGGCACCCTGCGCATCGTGCGGCCGACGGACGAGCCGCGCCACCGCGCGCTGCACGGCCTGACCCGCAGCCTCGTCAACAACATGGTCACCGGCGTGACGACCGGCTTCACGAAGAACCTGGAGATCAGCGGCGTGGGCTATCGCGCGCAGCTGCAGGGCACCAAGCTCGTCCTCGCGCTCGGCTACTCACATCCCGTGGAGGTCGACGCGCCGGCAGGCATCGAGTTCCGGGTCGAGACCCCGACGCGCCTCGGCGTGTTCGGTGCCGACAAGGAGCTCGTGGGCCAGACGGCTGCCTACATCCGCTCGCAGCGCAAGCCGGAGCCCTACAAGGGCAAGGGCATCAAGTACGCCGGTGAGCAGATCCTCCGCAAGGCCGGCAAGGCCGGCAAGGTCGGAGGCTAGACCGATGACGACGAACCTTTCCCGCGGCTCACTGCGCCGCAAGCGCCACGAGCGCATCCGGCTCCGCATCACCGGCAGCGAGGCGCGTCCGCGCCTGTCGGTCTTCCGCAGCTCGAAATACATCTATGCCCAGGTGATCGATGACAGCACCGGGCGCACGCTGGCCGCGGCATCCAGCCGCGAGGCCGATCTCGGCGCGTCGACTCCCATCGACACGGCGCGCGCGGTCGGCAAGGCCATCGCCGAGCGGGCGAAGGCGGCCGGCGTCAGCGCCGTCGTGCTGGACCGCGGCGGTTACCAGTACCACGGGCGGGTCCGCTCGCTCGCCGAGGGCGCCCGCGAGGGCGGCCTCAACCTGTAGCGAGGAGATCTGCATATGGCACGCATCGATGCGTCCAAGCTCAACCTGGAAGAGAAGGTCGTCCAGATCAACCGCGTGGCCAAGGTGGTCCAGGGTGGCCGCCGATTCAGCTTCAGCGCGGTGGTGGTCGTCGGTGACGGCAACGGCACCGTCGGGGCCGGGCTCGGCAAGGCCGGCGAGGTTCCCGAGGCGATCCGCAAGGGCGTCGAGGACGCCAAGAAGCACCTGATCAAGGTGCCGCTCGTCGGCTCCACGATCCCGCACGAGGTGCACCGACACTTCGGGGCCGCGAAGGTGATGCTGAAGCCGGCAAGCGCCGGCACGGGCGTCATCTCCGGCGGCTCGGTGCGATCCGTCGTCGAAGCGGCCGGCATCCGCGACCTGCTCAGCAAGGTCCAGGGTTCCACCAACCCGATCAACGTCGTACGCGCGACGATCGAGTGCCTCGCCGCGCTGCGGTCCGCCGACACGATCGCAGCCCTGCGCGGCCGCACCGCCGAGCAGCTGCTCGGCAAGCGTGGCGCGGAGATGGCGCGGACGCCGCACGAGATCCCCGAGCGACGGGAGCCGATGAACACCGGCCCGGGAGGTGGACGTGGCCGCTAGGCGGACCGCGGCCGCCAAGACCGGCCCGCTGCTCACCGTGACCTGGACCCGCTCGACGATCGGCCACAAGGCCGCGGCGCGCGGCACGATCCGGGCGCTCGGCCTGCATCGGCTCAACCAGAGCGTCCAGGTCGCCGACACCCCCGTCATCCGGGGCATGCTGCGACGCGTCGCCTTCCTCATCGACGTCGAGGAACCGGCGGGCGCGAAGGCAGCGAAGGAAGGGGAGACGAAGTGAAGCTCCACGATCTGCACCCGGCCGCCGGGTCACGGACGCCGTCCCGTCGGGTCGGCCGCGGCCATGGCTCCGGGCGTGGGAAGACCGCGGGGCGCGGCACCAAGGGCCAGAAGTCACGAGCCGGCGGAGGGATCCCGGCCTGGTTCGAGGGCGGCCAGACACCGCTCCACATCCGGACTCCGAAGCTCCACGGCTTCCGTAACCGCGGCCGGGTCGCCTACGCGGCGCTCAACCTGGCGAAGCTCACCGATGTCGACAAGGGCACGCTCGTCACTCCCGACGTGCTCGCGCACGACGGCCTGATCCGCGACACGAAGCTGCCGGTCAAGATCCTCGGCAACGGCGACGCCCCGAAGGGGGTCACGATCCACGCCCACGCCTTCAGCAAGACCGCGCTCGACAAGCTCACCGCCGCGGGATCCACGGTCCAGCGCCTGAGCTGGCCGGACAACGCGCCGGTCGATCCCGAGGCCGAGGCGAGGGCCGAAGAGGCCGCTGCCAAGCGCACGAAGGGCCGCAAGGCGAAGGGCCGGCGGGCGGCGATGGCCCGTGCCGGCACCGGGCCGGCAGTGCCCGCGCCCGGTCGAGGATGACGAGCCCGAGACCGACGCCGAGGCTGACGTCGAGGCTGAAGCCCAGGGCGACGGCGAGGCCGAGCCGGCCGCGGCCGAGAGCGATACCGAAAGCGAGTCCTAGGCTTGATCGATACGGTCCTCACCGCCTTCCGCGCGCCGGACATCCGGCGCAAGCTCCTCTTCACGCTCGGGATCCTGGCGATCTTCCGGGCGCTGACGAACGTTCCGGTCCCGAACGTGAACACGCAGGCCCTGACGGACCTGTTCACGAACAATCCGCTGCTCGGGATCCTGAACATCTTCTCGGGAGGCGGCCTGGCGGCCGCATCGGTCATCGGCCTGGGGGTCAACCCCTACATCAACGCCAGCATCATCATGCAGCTGATGCGCGGCGTGATCCCGGCGCTCGAGGAGCTGTCGCGGGAGGGCGAGTACGGCCGCAACCGCCTCAACCAGTACACGCGCATGCTGACCGTGCCGCTCGCCCTGGCGCAGGGCTACGGCATCAGCGTGCTCCTCTCCGCCAACGGCGTGATTCCCGTCCAACCCGCTCTTCAGCATCGAGACGATGAGCCTCCTGCTGAGCTTCACCGCCGGCACCATCCTGCTGATGTGGCTGGGCGAGCTGATCAGCGAGCGAGGGCTCGGCAACGGCATCAGCTTCATCATCTTCGCCGGCATCGTCGGCAGCATCCCGCAGCAGATCGGTCCGATCATCAGCGGGCCCGATGCGTTCGCGCGCCTGATCCCGTTCGTGATCGTCGCCATCGTGGTGGTTGCCGCGGTCGTCTTCATCAACGAGGGCCAGCGCCGGATCCCGGTCCAGTACGCGAGCCGCGTGCGCGGCCGCCGCATGTACCAGGGCCAGACGCAGTATCTGCCGCTGAAGGTGACCATGGCCGGCGTCATCCCGATCATCTTCGCCGTCAGCATCCTGCTCTTCCCGGCGCAGATCGCGACCTACTTCACGACCAGCGAGATCGACTGGGTGCGCGACGCGGCGACGTTCATCAGCACCAACCTGAACGGGCAGAACAACCTCCCGCTCTACGGGACCCTGTACTTCCTGCTCGTCGTGTTCTTCACCTACTTCTACACCGCGTTCCAGTTCCGGCCGGACCAGACGGCCGACTACCTGCGCAAGAACGGCGGGTTCATCCCGGGCATCCGTCCGGGCAAGCCGACCGAGGAGTTCCTCGGCCGCGTCACGAACCGGATCACGCTCGGCGGCGCGCTCTTCCTCGGAACCATCGCCGTGCTGCCCTACATCGTCTCCGCGTTCATCCCCGGCACGAGCAACCTGCAGCTCGGCGGCACCAGCATCCTGATCATGGTGAGCGTGGTGGTCGAGACGCTGAAGCAGCTCGAGGCGCAGATGATGATGCGTCACTACGAGGGCTTCATCAGGTGACCGAGGAGCCTGGCGGGGCCGATCGGCTGATCCTGCTGCTCGTCGGTGCGGTCGGCGCCGGCAAGGGCACCCAGGCGGGAATCCTGTCGCGCGAGCTCGGGCTCGTGCACCTCGCATCCGGCAACCTGTTCCGTGCCGCGCTCGCCGCCGGGACGCCGCTCGGCGAGGCGGCGCGCGAGTACATGGAGGCCGGCGAGCTCGTCCCCGACGAGCTGACGATCGCCATGTTCATGGAGGAGCTGGCTCGGCCGGCGGCTCGCGCGGGCGCCATCCTCGACGGCTTTCCGCGCACGGTCGGCCAGGCGAAGGCGCTCGACGAGACCCTCGCCGCCAACGGCGAGCGGATCAGGGCGGTGCTGTACATCGACGTTCCGACCGAGGCTCTCATTCGGCGCGTTGCCGGCCGCTGGGTCTGCCCGCAGTGCGGCACGCCGTATCACGAGGATACGGATCCGCCTCGCGTCCCCGGTCGCTGCGACCGGGACGGGACCGAGCTCAGGCAGCGCGACGACGATCGGCCCGAGGTCGTTCGCGCGCGGCTCGAGAAGCAGGTCGCCCCGATGCTGGAGGTGGTCGACCACTACGAACGCGCGGGCATCGTCCAGCGGCTCGACGGCATGCAGCCGATCGAGGCGGTCACCGAGGCGATCCTCTCTGCCGTCGGCGCACGGGCGGGGAGCTGAGACCGCGATCATGCGCAGCACAGGCGCCGTCACCCTGAAACGATCATCCGAGATCGACCGCATGCGCGGCGCGGGGCGGATCCTGGCGGGCATCCTCGACGTGCTTCGCGCGGAGCTGCGCCCAGGGGTGACCACCGGCGACCTCGATGCCATCGCGGAGCGGATGATCCGCGACGCGGGCGCCATCCCATCGTTCAAGGGATACGGCAGCAACCCGCCGTTCCCCGGATCGATCTGCGCCAGCATCAACGACGAGGTCGTGCACGGCATCCCGTCGCCGCGTCGCCGCCTGGCGGACGGTGACCTGGTGAGCATCGACATCGGCTGCATCCTGGACGGCTGGCACGCCGACTGCGCCCGGACCTGGACCATCGGCCCTGTGCCGCCGGTGGTGACCGAGCTGGTCGAGGCGACCCGCCGGGGGATGGAGGCCGGGATTGCCGCCGCGCTGTCCGGCAACCGTCTCGGCGACATCGGCCACGCCATCGAGTCGGTGGCACACCAGCACGGCTACGGGATCGTGCGGCCCTTCGTCGGGCACGGCATCGGCCAGTCCATGCACGAGGACCCCCAGGTGCCCAACTACGGCCGTCCCGGGACCGGGCTGCGCATCGAGGCGGGCATGTGCTTCGCCATCGAGCCGATGTACACCCTTGGCGGCGACGACGTGTTCGTGGCGGACGACAACTGGACCGTGCGGACCGTCGACGGCAGCCTGGCGGCGCACTTCGAGAACACGATCGCGGTCACCGAGGGGGGTCCCGAGATCCTCACTCAGCGCCCATGAGCGGCGTTGTACGGGCCGAGCGCCTTGTTGTATACTCTCCGTTCCGTGGGTCGCCCTGTGCGGCGGCCTTTCCGTGTGTCAATCCCGATTGCATTCATTGAACTTGAAACGAGGGTGCGTGTCGCTTGCCGAAAAAGGATGCCATTGAGGTCGAGGGAGAAGTCGTCCTTCCCCTCCCGAACGCGATGTTCAAGGTGCGCCTGGAGAACGGGCACGAAGTGCTCGCCCACATCTCCGGGAAGCTGCGCCAGAACTTCATCCGCATCCTTCCCGGTGACACCGTCCGCGTCGAGCTCTCCCCCTACGACCTCACTCGGGGTCGCATCACATACAGGATGAGATGAAGGTTTCTGCGTCCGTGAAGCCCCGCTGTGAGCGCTGCAAGGTAATCAAGCGCTCCGGCGTGGTGATGGTCATCTGCGTCATTCCCAAGCACAAGCAGCGGCAGGGCTAGGAGGAACGTGGCACGTATTGCCGGCGTCGACATTCCGCGCGAGAAGCGGGTGATCGTCAGCCTCACCTACATCCACGGCATCGGGCCCACCTCGGCGACCAAGGTCATCGGGGCGGCCAACGTGTCGCCGGACACGCGCGTGCGAGACCTGACCGAAGAGGAGGTCAATCGCCTGCGCGAGGTGATCGACCGCCAGTTCAAGGTCGAGGGTGACCTTCGCCGCGAAGTCAACCTGAACATCAAGCGCCTGATGGAGATCGGCTCGTACCGCGGGCTTCGCCATCGGCGCAACCTGCCGGTCCGCGGGCAGCGAACCAAGACCAATGCCCGGCAGCGCCGCGGTGTGAAGAAGACCGTCGGCATCCGCCGCAAGAAGTAAACGGGAGTTCCATGGCAGAGCGTAAGCGCGCTCAACGCAAGAAGCGCGAGAAGAAGAACGTGCCGGTCGGGCACGCGCACATCCAGTCGACGTTCAACAACACGATCGTGACGATCACCGACACGACCGGAAACGTGGTGAGCTGGGGCAGCGCCGGCCTGGTCGGCTTCAAGGGCTCCCGCAAGAGCACGCCGTACGCGGCTGCGCAGACGGCGGAGCTGGCCGCGCGGCGCGCGATGGAGAACGGCATGCGCCAGATCGAGGTCTTCGTGAAGGGCCCGGGCGGTGGTCGCGAGCAGGCGATCCGTTCCCTCCAGACTGCCGGCCTCGAGGTGACCGCCATCACCGACGTCACGCCGATCCCGCACAACGGCTGCCGCCCGCCCAAGCGGCGCCGGGTCTGAGAGGGGATCGAACGATATGGCACGTTACAACGATGCGGTCTGCCGCATCTGCCGCCGCGAAGGGCTCAAGCTCTTCCTGAAGGGCAGCCGCTGCTACAGCCGCAAGTGCGCCTTCGAGCGCCGCAGCACCCCGCCCGGCATGAACACCATGCGCCGGCGGAAGGTGAGCGAGTACGGCCTTCAGCTCCGCGAGAAGCAGAAGGTCCGCAAGAGCTACTCGGTGCTCGAGCGCCAGTTCCGCAACTATTTCGAGAAGGCGGAGCAGCACAAGGGCATGACCGGCGAGAACCTGCTCCGGATGCTCGAGATGCGCCTCGACAACACCGTCTACCGGATGGGCTTCGCCTCGAGCCGCGCGCAGGCGCGCCAGCTCGTGAGCCACGGTCATTTCACCGTCAACGGCCGTCCGACCAACATCCCGAGCTTCGGGGTCAAGGTCGGCGACAAGATCGACGTCCGCGACAGCCGTCGCGGCCGCGAATACTTCAAGGTCGCCCCCGAAACGATCAAGGCGGCCCAGATCCCCGAATGGGTGAGCGTCGACCCGACGAAGCTGTCGGGCACCGTGCTCTCCGAACCGGCGCGCGAGCAGATGCCGCTCGAGTTCAACGAGCAGCTCGTCGTCGAGTACTACTCGCGCTAGGAGTCAGATCCTTCTCATGATCGAACTTGAAACCCCACAGCTGCCACAGGCGCCCGATCCGCACATCGAAGAGGTGCACGCGGAGGGCAACCTGAGCCGCTTCGAGGTGACCCCGCTCCAGGAGGGGTACGGCATGACGCTCGGCAACGGCCTGCGTCGCGTCCTCCTGAGTTCCCTGGAGGGGGCCGCCGTCACCAGCGTCCAGATCAACGGCGTCTTCCACGAGTTCAGCACGCTCGAGAACGTCAAGGAAGACGTCACCCAGATCGTCCTGAACGTCAAGAAGCTGCGCCTCCGCTCGTTCGCGCGCCACGCCGTCACGCTGAAGCTCGTGAAGCGTGGTGCCGGGCCGGTCACCGCCGCCGATATCGGCGAGTCCGCCGACATCGAGATCGTGAATCCCGACCTCGTGCTCCTCACGCTCGACTCCGATTCCGGATCGATCGAGATGGACCTGACGGTCGAGACCGGCATGGGCTATCGGCCCGCCGAGCACACCGAGGAGATGCCGATCGGCGTGGTGCCGGTGGACGCCATCTTCTCCCCGGTGCGCCGCGTGAACTACCAGGTCGAGAAGACCCGCGTCGGCCAGATGACGAACTACGACAAGCTTGCGATCGAGATCGAGACCGACGGCACGACGACCGCGCAGGCGGCCCTCAGCCAGGCGGCCCAGATCCTGGTGCGCGAGTTCGGGCGGTTCGCCGAGATCGGTCGGCCTGTGATCCCGGGCAGCGACGCCGCCGCGCCGGCGTCGCCGAGCGCCAACCTGCTCGACGCGCCGATCGAGGAGCTCGATCTCCCGATGCGGGCCTACAACAGCCTGAAGCGGAACAGCATCACCAAGATCGGCCAGGTCCTGTCGCTCAGCGACGACGAGTTCCTGCGGATGCGGAACTTCGGCCAGAAGAGCCTGGACGAGCTCAAGGAGCGCCTGGCCCTCCGCGGCTTCATCGCTCCAGAGGCGACCTCGATGAGCAGCGACGAGTCGGACCTCCCGGCATCGGCCGAGCTCGACGAGGCCGCCGCCGCCGAGCTGGACCGGGAGTCCTGAGCCGATGCCGCATCGAGTCGCGGGGCGCAAGCTCAGCCGCCCGCACGCTCACCGACTCTCGATGCTCGGCAACCTGGCCGTCGCCATCCTCCGCTACGAGAAGGTGAAGACCACCGAGGCCAAGGCCAAGGAGGTCCGTGGGATGATCGACGGGCTGATCACGCTGGCCAAGCGCGGTGACCTCCACGCGCGCCGGCAGCTGATCTCCAAGATGCCCCACGAGCCGCTCATCGTGGAGAAGCTGCTGACCGAGCTCGCCGGCAAGTACGCCGACCGCTCGTCGGGATACACGCGCATCGTGAAGCTGGGGCAGCGTCCGGGTGACGCGGCCTCGATGGTTCAGATCGAGCTCGTCTGAGGACGGGCACACTAGAAGACCGACACGACCGATGACCGCCAACGCGCAGCGATGCGCACGAGCGGTGATCGAGTACGACGGAACGGCCTTCGCCGGTTCCCAGGTCCAGCCGAATGCTCGGACCGTTCAAGGGGAGCTGGAGAAGGCGCTTAACAGGCTGATCGGCGAGGCAACGCGAGTTCGTCTCGCCGGGCGAACCGATGCCGGGGTGCATGCCACCGGCCAGGTCGCGGCATTCTGCTACGCACGAACACCTCGTCGCGGCGGCGGACTGCCGGAGCTGCGACGACGGCTGAACGCCGCGCTGCCGCCCGACCTGTCCGTGCGCTCCCTTCGACCCGCGACGGCGGGCTTCGATCCGCGGCGAGAGGCGCACTGGCGCGTCTATCGCTATCGGATCGGAATGAACGGAGTTCGGCATCCGCTCGACCGACATCGGACGCTCGAGATCGACGAACCCCTCGACGTGCCCGCCATGCGGGCGGCTGCGGCACGCATGCTCGGCGAGCGAGACTTCGCCGCCATGGGTGCGGATGCGCACGGACGGACGGTCCGGCATCTTGCCGAGCTGAGCGTCGTACGGCACGGGGACCTCCTCGAGATTCGCGTGACGGCGAACGCCTTCCTGCGGCGCATGGTGCGCAGCATCGTGGCCCTCCTGATGGAGGTGGGTCGCGGGCGGCTCGCGCCGGAGGCGGTGGATCGGGTCCTGGACGTCGGGGCTCGAGCGCTTCATGGGCGCGCCGCACCGCCCAGGGGCCTCACGCTCGAGCGTGTCATCTATGGATCAGCCAAGAAACCGAAGATTGAACGAACCGCGCCGCACGTGAAGGCGGCGCGAACCACCCAAGGCAAGCCGGAGACCTCATAACGTGAAGACCTACGCCGTCAAGGCGAGCGAGATCGAGCGCAGCTGGTGGGTCGTCGATGCGACCGGCCAGACTCTCGGCCGGCTGGCGACGCGCGTCGCCACGCTGCTGGAGGGCAAGCACAAGCCGATCTACTCGCCGCACCTGGATACCGGCGACCACGTGGTCGTCCTCAATGCCGGCAAGATCAAGGTCACCGGTGACAAGCTGCGGCAGAAGACCTACTACCGCCACTCGAACTATCCGGGCGGCCTGCGCGAGGAGAGCCTCGGCAACCTCCTCGAGCGCAAGCCGGAGCTCGTCATCGAGCGCGCGGTGAAGGGCATGCTGCCCAGCAATCGCCTCGGCCGGGCGATGTTCAAGAAGCTGAAGGTGTACAGCGGCGCGGACCATCCGCACCAGGCTCAGCAGCCCACCGCTGTCGAGCTGTAGAAGAGAGGACGATCCGTGAGCACGAACTACGTCTATGGGACCGGCCGGCGCAAGACTGCCGTCGCTCGCGTCCGCCTGCTGCCGGGTGACGGGAGCATCGTCGTCAACGGCAAGCCGGCCGCCGAGTACTTCGGTGGCGCATCGCCCGAGGGCGCCATCCAGCTCCCGTTCCGAGTGACCGAGACCGAGGGTCGCTACTCGGCCAGCGTGCTCGTCGCCGGTGGCGGCGTGTCGGGCCAGGCAGGCGCGATCCGCCACGGCATTGCGCGAGCCCTCCTCAGCGCTCACCCGAACGCAAGGGCCGCACTGCGCGGTGCCGGCCTGCTGACGCGCGACCCGCGCGCCAAGGAGCGCAAGAAGTTCGGCCTCAAGCGTGCACGCAAGGCGCCGCAGTACACGAAGCGCTAGTAACAACGAGGGCTTGCCCCTCGTCTCAACCCCGATGAGCCTCGGCAGGAATGCCGGGGCTCTTTGGTATCATCGAGTCCCTCCGCACGCACCGAACCGCAGGCCATACGCCAATCGTGATCGACGCGATCCGGGAATTCTTCGACACCTATCTCCGTGGCAGCTGGACGTCGATCATCGACATCGGGCTGGTTGCGATCGTCATCTACTGGCTCTTCATCCTGATCCGAGGCACCCGCGCCGTTCGGATCGTGATCGGCCTGTCGATCCTCTACCTCGTCTACCTGGCCGCGATCTTCTTCCACTTCGATCTGCTGCGCCGCCTCATGGAGACGGCAGCCGTGGTCGGGCTCTTCGCGGTCGTCGTCGTGTTCCAGCCCGAGCTGCGGCGCGCCCTCGAGCAGATCGGCCGCATCGGCTCGGTCAACCGGTTCTTCGTCAGCACCGAGGTTGCCGGCGCGGAGCGCGTCGCGCGCGAGATCAGCCGTGCCGCGCGCATCCTGGCCGGATCCCGCCACGGGGCGCTGATCGTCCTCGAGCGTGAGACCGGACTCCAGGATCTCGCCGCTGAGTCGGGCGTGCCGGTGCACGCCGATCTGCGCGCGGAGCTGCTGGTGACGATCTTCTACCGCGGCACCGCCCTCCACGACGGCGCCGTGATCATCTCCGGCGAGAAGATCAGCTCGGCCGGCGTGCTGCTGCCGCTGAGCCAGAACGTGCTCGACTCGGAGCGCTACGGCACCCGGCACCGCGCCGCAATCGGCATCAGCGAGCAGACCGATGCCGTCGTCGTGGTGGTCAGCGAGGAGACCGGCTCCATCAGCCTCGTCGTGCGCGGCCGCATCGAGCGCAACCTCACCGAGGAGCAGCTGCGCCGGCGCATCTTCAACCTGATCCGGCCCCAGGCCCCGCGCCGCGCGGTGCCGTTCCTGCGCCGCTCCCTCGACGGGCGCTGGCAGGTCGGCCAGGCAGAGCCGGAGGGTGACGAGCTGATCGACCCCGACGCGCGCGTCGTGACACCGGCTCCCGACAGCCCCGCGGCGAGGCGCTGAGATGAAGTTCCTGCTGCGCAACTGGCATCTCAAGCTGTCCGCCGTCCTGCTCTCGACCGTGCTCTACACGGGGCTCGTCTTCTCGGGATCATTCTCGGATTCGACGATCCAGGTGCGCGTCGAGCAGATCAATGCGCCGCGCGACTCCTTCGTCCTCAGTGGTGACCTCGGCTTCGTCGAGGTCACGTACCGGACGGCGAATGACGTCGCCGCGTCGGTGACCGCGGACGTATTCGTCGGGCGTGTCGACCTCGCCGACTACGACATGGATCAGGCACCCGAACCACAGGTCCTCGACGTGACCGTTACGACCCTGACCGACGATGTGGAGGTGCTGTCGGTCTCGCCCGCCACCGTTCGGGTCGAGATCGACCGGATCGAGGTGCGCACCGTTCCCGTCGCGGTCGAGACGAGCGCCGTGCCGAGTGGACTCGAGATCGACGATCCGGTGCTGAGTGACGAGGAGGTGCAGGTCCGGGGCCCGGCATCCATCGTCGACCAGGTCGACCGCGCGGTCGCGTTCGTGAGCATCAGTGCGTCCGAGGTCGACTTCAACGAGCCGGTCGACCTGGTTGCCGTCGACGTTGAGGGCCAGCCGGTCGACGCCGGGCGCGTCGAGATCGAGCCAAAGACGGTGTCGGTGCAGGTGGACGTCCGAGCGACCGAAACCAACAAGTCGGTCCCGGTGCGTCCGGATATCTCCGGCACGCCGGCTCCGGGCTTCGCCCTCGAATCGCTCTCGGTCGAGCCATCGCTGGTGACGCTGCGTGGCCTGCCGGATGTGCTTGCCGGGATCAGCGAGGTGCTGACCCAGGCGCTCAGCATCGACGGCGTGTCGAGCAACCAGGACTTCGAGACCGAGCTCGTCCTGCCGGAGGGCACGCGGCTCGCCGATGCGTCGGAAGCCTCCGCGGTCACGGTGACCGCCGGGATCGGTCCCTCCGTGTCGAGCCGCACGTTCGTCGTCGGCGTGCAGTGCGAGGGCGCCGGCGAGAATGCCTGCCTGCCCGCGATCGACCAGCTTTCGGTCACGCTCAGCGGGCCGGGGGGCACGCTCTCGGGACTGTCGGCCGCCGACGTGACGCCGACCCTCGACGCGAGCGGGCTGGAACCCGGCACCCACGACCTGGAGGCATCGCTCGGCGCCCTCCCGGAGGGGGTCGAGCTGCTCGGCATCAGCCCCGCCACCGTATCGGTGACCATCCGGGCTCCGGCGTCGCCGACCCCGACCCCCGCGCCGTAGATGGCGGGACGCTTCGGAACGGACGGCATCCGCGGTCAGGTGGGGTCGGAGATCACCGTGGACCTGGCGCTCGCGCTCGGCCGAGCGGTCGGGCATCGATACGGCCGCGCCGGCGAGAGCATCATCCTCGGCCGCGACACGCGGCGGTCGGGCGAGATGCTGACGGCCG
This sequence comes from uncultured Chloroflexia bacterium, assembly GCA_963759405.1. GTDB lineage: Bacteria > Chloroflexota > Limnocylindria > QHBO01 > QHBO01 > JACDBZ01. The sequence goes on from CAVWZA010000015.1 coordinate 33,642, forward strand.
CCCTCGCTGCCGGGATCACGTCCGCGGGCGCCGACGTGCTCGACCTCGGCATCGTCACCACCCCCTGCCTCGTCCATGCATCGGGCGAGGGCGCTGCCCCGGCGATCATGGTCTCCGCATCCCACAATCCGGCTCCAGACAACGGGCTGAAGGTCATCGTCGCCGGACGCAAGATCGACGACGACGCGGAAGCCGATCTCGATCGGCTCATCGACGACCCATCGGAGATTCCCACCGCGGTGAACGCGGGGCTCGGGCGTTCCCGACCTGATCGAGGAGCGATCGCGGCATACGAGCGTCACCTGGTCGAGATCGCCGGCGACGCGTTCGCCGGGCTCCGGATCGGAATCGACTGCGCCAACGGCTCGGCGAGCGTCATCGCCCCCGAGCTGTTCCGCTCGCTGGGCGCCGAGGTGACCGTGCTGTTCGACGCGCCCGACGGCACGAACATCAACGACGGCTGTGGGTCCACGCACCCGGAGAAGCTCGCCGAGACGATCTCGGCGGCAGGTCTCGATCTCGGGCTCGCATTCGATGGCGACGCCGATCGGCTCATCGCCGTCGACGAGCGCGGGCGGTTGGTTGACGGCGACGCGGTGATGGGGATCTGCGCGCTGGCGCGGCTGGCTGACCGTACGCTCCGCAATGACGTCCTGGTCGTGACCGTCATGACCAACGGCGGCCTCGAGCGCGTCGTGCGCCAGCAGGGAGGCAGGATCGTCCGGACACCGGTGGGAGATCGCCACGTATTCGCGGCGATGGAGCGCGAGGACGCCGTGCTCGGTGGCGAGCAATCGGGGCACATCATCTTCCGCGATCGGGCGACCACTGGCGACGGCCTGCTGACCGGCATCGAGCTCGTGCGGGCGATGCGCGCCGCGGGCCGGCCGCTCTCGGAGCTGGCCGACGGGATCCCGAGATTGCCGCAGGTGATGATAAACTCAGTCGCCAGCCGTCGAGACGACTGGCAGGACGACCCGGACTTCTCTGCCGCCGTCGAGCGCGCCACCGCGGTGATGGGGGATCGCGGACGGGTTCTCGTCCGCCCATCCGGCACCGAGCCCAAGATCAGGGTCATGGTCGAGGGCGACGACGCCGCCGAGATCGAACGCATCGCCCGCGAGCTCGCGACGCTTGCCGAGGAACGGTTGAACTGAGCCGGCGTAGCCGGAGGAGGGCACATGTGCGGCATCGTCGGGTACGTCGGGCCGCGTGACGCGGCGCCCATCCTGCTCGAGGGCCTTCGGCGCCTCGAGTACCGCGGATACGACTCTGCCGGGATCGCCGTCCTCACCGAGGGCGGCGAGGTCTTCATCGAGAAGAAGGCCGGCAAGCTCACCAACCTGACCGAGCACCTGAACGGTGACGCGCCGGCCGGGCATCCCGGGATCGGCCATACGCGCTGGGCCACCCACGGCCGGCCCAACGACGAGAACGCGCACCCCCACACCGACTGCAGCGGCAAGCTCGCCCTCATCCATAACGGAATCATCGAGAACTACGCCGAGATCAAGGACCGCCTGGTGGCCGAGGGCCATCGATTCACCTCGGAGACCGATACCGAGGTGCTGGTGCACCTGATCGAGACGAAGTACACGGGCGACCTGGTTGACGCCGTGCGGCTGGCGCTCAACGACGTGCGCGGGGCGTATGCCATCGGCGTCATGCACACCGACCACCCCAATCGCATCGTCGGTGCGCGGATGAACGTCCCGCTCATCGTTGGGCTCGGCGAGGGCGAGGGCTTCCTGGCCAGCGACGTGCCGGCCATCCTCGAGCACACCAAGAACGTGATCATTCTTCACGAGGGCGACATCGCCGAGGTCACGGCCGAAGGGACCCGCATCTCGTCGCTCGACGGCAGCGAGCTGCAGCGCGAGGTCACGGAGATCCACTGGAACATCGACGCCGCGGAGAAGGGCGGCTTCGCGCACTTCACCCTCAAGGAGATCTACGAGCAGCCGCACGCGATCCAGGAGTGCCTCCGTGGCCGAGTCGACGGCGCCGGCAACGTGCTCCTGCCCGAGCTGGTGGCGATCGAGGACAAGCTACGGGAGATCGAGCGGGTCTACGTGGTCGGCTGCGGGACGGCCAGCTACGCGGCGCACGTCGCCGCCTACCTGATCCAGGACTGGGTCGGACTGCCGGCCACCATGCAGGTCGGCTCGGAGATGCGCTACAGCCCTCCACCCCTCGACGCAAAGACGCTCGTGATCGGGGTCAGCCAGTCGGGAGAGACCGCCGACACGCTGGCGCCGCTGAAGATGGCCGAGGAGCGTGGAGCGACCGTCGTCGTGGTCACGAACGTGGTCGGCAGCGCAATCACCCGGGAGGCGGACGCCGTCCTGTACCTGCAGGCCGGGCCGGAGATCGCCGTTGCCAGCACGAAGGCCTTCGTGACGCAGGTGCTCGTGCTGCAGATGCTGGCGCTCCACCTGGCCGGCGTGCGAGGCACGCTCAGCTCGAATCGGCTGCGCACCTTCGGGCAGGCGCTCAGGAGCCTGCCGCGGCAGGCCGCGGAGACCCTGAAGCTCGCTCCGCAGATCAAGAAGCTCGCCCAGCGCTATGCGGGCGTTCGCGACTTCATCTTCATCGGCCGGGGGATCGGCTTCCCGATCGCGATGGAGGGTGCGCTGAAGCTCAAGGAGCTCAGCTATGTCCACGCCGAGGGCTACGCCGCCGGCGAGCTCAAGCATGGGCCGATCGCGCTCCTGGATCCGCAGACGCCGCTGCTGGCGATCGCAACGAAGGGCGCGATCTACGACAAGGTGGTGAGCAACGTTGCTGAGGCTCGAGCGCGCTCGGCGCCGGTCATCGCGGTTGCCACCGAGGGCGACGACCAGATCGATCGCTACGCGCACGATGTGATCTACGTGCCGGACGTCCCGGAGCCGATCAGCCCGGTCATCGTCGTCCTGCCCCTTCAGCTGCTCGCATACGAGATCGCGGTCGCGCGCGGCACGGATGTCGACCAGCCGCGCAACCTGGCCAAGTCGGTTACCGTCGAATAGCGCGCGGCAGCCCACCGATGAGCCGCCACGAGATCGGTATCGACCTGATCGACATCGATCGCATTCACGCACTGCTCGGCCGCTTTCCGGATCGATTCCGCCTGCGCGTGCTCACCGAACGCGAGCAGCGCTACTGCGGCCGTCGGGTCGAGCGGATCGCCGGCCGGTGGGCCGCCAAGGAAGCCATCAGCAAGGTCCTTGGGCTCGGCGTTCGCGGCGTCGGCTGGCGCGAGATCGAGATCCTGCCGAACCGCGCCGGCGCCCCGCAGGTCTACCTCCACGAGCGAGCCGCGCGGCGGGCCGAGGCGATGAACCTCGACGAGGTGAGCGTCTCCATCTCGCACGAGCGGCACATGGCCGCAGCCGTCGCCGTCGCGCACCGACGCCATGAGTGACCCGGAACCCCGCGTGACCGATCCGCCCGCCCGATCCTTGACCCAGCGCTGGGTCGCAGAACACCTGCCGGACCGGCCGGCGCGCGCCCACAAGGGCGACTTCGGGCGCCTCCTGGTCGTGGCCGGCTCCGCCGAGTATCCGGGTGCGGCGATGCTCACCGGCGCTCGGCGCGATGCGGGCGGGCGCCGGGGTCGTGCGGGTTGCGGTGGCCGAGTCGGTGGCGGCGCGCCTTGCCGGGGCCGTCCCGGAGCTGACCTGGATGGTGCTGGACGAGGAGGCGCCCGGCTTGATCGCCCCGAGCGGGTGGCGCCATGTCACGACCGATCGCGGCCGGCTACGAGGCGGTGGTCATCGGGCCCGGGCTCGGCCGCCAGCCGGCGACCCAGCGACGCATTCGCAACCTGATCGCTGCCATCCGCGTGCCGGCCGTGATCGACGCGGACGGGCTCAACGCCCTCGCGGACGGCGGGAGCTGGTGGACGGGGCTGCGCGCGCCGCTGGTGCTGACGCCGCATCCGGGCGAGTTTGCACGCCTGGTCCGTGCGGAAGCCCCGCCGGCCGACGATGACTCGCGCGCGCTCGCATGCCGCCCTCGAGGCAGCGAAGCGCTGGGGCCAGGTGGTCGTGCTGAAGGGCGCGAACACCGTGGTGGCGGGCCCCGACGGGGAGCTCCTGCGCTCGGAGGTCGCCTCCGCCGCCCTGGCGACCGCAGGCTCGGGCGACGTGCTGGCCGGCGTGATCGGCGCCTTCCTTGCCGCGGGCCTGCCGCCGTTCGAAGCCGCAGGCTGCGGAGTGGCCGTTCACGGCGCGGCCGGTCTGCTGGCCGAGGAGCGGATCGGAAGGGCCGGCGTCATGGCCAGGGACCTTGCCAGCCTGGTGCCACACGCGATCGAGCAGCTGCGCGGCGGCCGCGCTCGATGACGGTCCCGGGCAGCCCGCATCGAGCCTGGGTCGAGGTCGATCACGCGGCGATTCGCTCCAACCTCGACGTGATCAGGCGTTCCGCGCCGGGCGCCAGCGTGATCGGCGTCGTCAAGGCCAACGCGTATGGTCACGGCGCCATTGCGGTCGCGCGGACGCTCGTTGCGGCGAGCGTCGAGCGGCTGGCGATCGCCACGGTCGACGAGGCGATCGAGCTGCGTGAGGCCGGCATCGAGGTCCCGATCGTCCTGCTGTGGGGGATCGGCCCCGACGAGGCGTCGATCGTCACCCGGCACGCGCTGGAGCCGATCGTGTACGACGATCGAACCATCGAGCTTCTCGAGGCGGCCGGCGAGCGCGACGGCGTGCGCATCGGTGTCCACCTGAAGGTGGACACGGGGCTCGGCCGGCAGGGCGCATCGCCCGACGATGCGGTCGCGCTTGCCAGCCGCGTGGCGCGCAGCCGTCACCTCCGCCTGGCGGGAACGATGAGCCACCTCGCGGTGCCGGGCGAGGACGACGCCTATACCGAGGTCCAGGTCCTCCGTCTGGCCCGTGTGCTCGATGGCATGCGATCCGCCGGCGTCGACCCGGGGCTCGTGCACGTCAGCGCCAGCGGTGGCCTGCTTGCCGGCGCTCTCGCCTTTGCCGATGCGGTCCGCCCCGGCCTTGCCCTGTACGGCATGCAACCCGCCTGGGCCGCCGACCGCGATGCCGGCCTCGTCCCGGCTCTCAGCCTCCGGGCGCGCCCGCTGCGCGTCTTCGACCTTGCCGCCGGCGAGGCGATCGGCTACGGGCTGCGCTTCCGCGCGACACGCGACACGCGGATCGCCACGCTCGGCATCGGCTATGGCGACGGGTGGCCGCGCGTCCACGCCAACAACGGCTGGGTGCTGGTCCACGGGAGGCGCGCGCCGGTCGTCGGCGCGATCAGCATGGACGGGTTGACCGTCGATCTGGCCGGGATCGATGGTGTAACCTACGGCGACGAGTTCGTCCTGATCGGGGAGCAGGACGGCGCGCGGATCACCGCCGATCAGGTGGCCGCCGAGCGACGAACGATCAATTACGAAGTGACGACCGCGCTGCGCGAGCGTCTCCCGCGGCTCCATCGGGGAGTCGACTGACCGCGGCGCCGACTCCGAGAACGAAGGCACGCATGGCACGCATCGAGATCGACGTCTGGCAGGGGGAGATCGCTGAGCTCGAGGTCGACGCGCTCGTCGTCCCGGCGAACGAATCGCTGTTCATGACCGCCGGCGCCGCCGCGTCGGTGAAGCGCCACGGAGGCGACCAGATCGAGCGCGACGCGGTCGACCAGGGGCCGGGCGCCCCCGGGACCGCCATCGCCACACAGGCAGGCTCGCTGCCCGCCGCGTACGTGATCCATGCCATCGGCGTCGGCCACGACCGGATCGCGGATCGTGAGCAGCTCGCCGTGGCGATCCGCACCGCGCTGGCGTTCGCGGAGCCGCTCCAGCTGCGCCGCCTCGCCGTCTCGCTCATCGGCATCGAGCACGGCGTCTTCGCGCCGTCCGAGGCGGCCGAGGTGCTCATCGACGAGCTGACGGCCGACGGGTTGGAGCGCCAGCTGCCAGAGTCGGTCGTCATCGCAACCGCCAGTGCTGCAGAGACGGTCGCCGTCACCGCCGCGCTGGCGACGCGCCGCGCGCACGTGACGTGAGCCGCGATCCCGCGCGACGGATCGCGGACGAGCTGGGGCGCCGGGGCCTGGCTGCTCCTGCCCGGCTGCTCCTCGACGCACATCTGCCGCTCGCCCCGCTGCTGTCCGACGCGGGAGCGGCGCTCACCCCGTTGCTGCGGGCGGTCGGCGGCGGGACGCTGGAGGATGTGAGCCGGCTGCTCGACGATGGCGACGGCATGCAGCGGCTCATGCACGAGCTCGACGATGCCGAGGAGCGCAATGCCGAGCCCGGCTGAGCTGCTCGGCGATCTCGCCAGCTTCGTCGGCGAGATCCTCGGGGCATCGTCGCTTCGATTCGAGATCGGTCCGACCCTCGTCATCCTCGGCGTGGTGCTCGTGCTGCTCCAGCTCGTTGCCAGGCCGGTCAGCCGCTGGGTCACGTCGGACGCCGCCGGTCTCGCCGGCGTCGGCCGGGCGATGGCGCTGGCCGCCGAGTCGGGCACCGACGCGGTGGTCTCGCTCGGTGGCGCCGGAATCACACGCACGACAGACGCGCTCGGCCGCCTGCAGACGGTGGCCGCGCTTCCCATCCTCGGACACGTCGCCCGCGCCGCGGCGCGCAGCGGCATCCCGTTGCGCGTGCTCACGAACGACCCGATTGCGGGGGTGATGGCGGCATCCGCGGTCGATGCGGCGCATGCAGTCGACCGCCACCCAGGAGCGCCAGGGCCGATCCCGGATCGTCATGGTCGGCGAGGGTCGGCCGACGATCGCCGGGCTGGCCATGACGACGCGGGCACGGCCCGCCGCCGCGTTCGCGCTGGGGAGCCTCCGCGAGGAGGGGCTGCTGCACCTCGACGGGTTGCGCGCGGGCGCGGGATCGCTGGCGACGGTCAGCGCGGAGGCCGCGCAGGCTCCGTCACTGCTGCTCGGCGGCGGCGCAGCCCTCATCGGCCCGGAGCCATTTCAGGCGGGCGCCGATCTGCGTTCGGACGTGGAGGAACGCACGATGGTGCTGGCGGCGAACCGCCTCATCGGCCTGGCGATCGCCGTCATCGTGCTCGGTTCGATCCTCGCCCTGGCCGGAATCGTCGACCTCGGCGAATTCCTCGCGGGGACCGCACGCGGGTGAGGCGACCGACCCTCACGGTGCTGGTGGTCCTCGTCGGCCTGGTGCTGATCGCGGACCTGCTCGTCGTCAACACTGCCGTCGACCAGCTGGCCGGAATCGTGATCGACGCCGCGATCCTGGTCGCCGCGGGCGCGGCCCTCGCGGCGGTCGGATCGCTGGGCGCCCGTCGGATCGCCGACCTCTGGCGTCGCCGCGGCGACCCGCTCGCAGCTGGGCTCGTCCTGGTCGGTATGGCCGCCATGCTCGTCGCGGGTCTCCGCCCCGGCTCGACGGGAACCGCCGATCCCGCGGTCCAATGGCTGGTCGCCGCGCTGCTGGTGCCCATCGGCGCATCGCTGTTCGGCCTGCTCTTCATCTCCACCCTGGCCGCCGCGCGGCGATCGCTCCAGTCGCGCAGCCGCGAGGGCACGCTGCTCGTGGCGGCTGCCCTCGTGACGACGATCCTGCTCGTGCCGGTGTCCGGGGGCCTCGGATCCTGGCTGGCGGGTGGCGCGGAGTGGTTGCTCGCCGGACCGATCGGCGCTGTCTTTCGCGGGCTGCTGATCGGGGTCGGGCTGCTCACGGCCGTGTATGCCGCTCGCACGCTGCTCGGCATGGCTGCGGCCGATGACTGAGCGCGCCCGACGTCTCTGGCGCCTGGCTCCGGCTCCTGCTCGTCATCGGCGCTGGCGGTCGCCTGGCAGGTGCCCGAGCGTGGGCTGGCTCGACCTGGCATCACCGGACGCCGAGGTTGCCGAACGGATGACGGCGGCGCTCGACGCGCTCGGCGAGGAGCCCCGGGTCCTGGTGGGCTTCGACGCCGATATCGGCACGTACGCCGAGACGCGGCCGACGGTCCGCGCCACTGCTCGCCGACCTGCTGGCCCGTGATGCACGCCTCGCCTTCGTGAGCCTGACGGCGGAGGGCCGAGCGCTTGCCTCGGCCGAGCTCGCACGCCTCGACCGCGGAGAGGCAAATCCAGCCCGCCTGCTCGACCTCGGCTTCATTCCGGGCGCGGAGGCCGGCCTCGTCGACCTCACCCGTCGCATCCGCGTCTCGTACGAGGGCGACCATGCCTTTGCGCGGCGAGGTGGAGGCGACGGGCATCGGCGCGTTCGACGCCGTGCTCGTGATCGGGGGCAACGACCTGGGACCGCGGAGCTGGATCGAGCAGGTCGCGCCCCGCATCGAGGAGATTCCGTTCATCGCCGTCACGCCGACCGTCCTGCTTCCGGAGGTTCAGCCGTACCTTGGCAGCTGGCTCGCTCCAGGCGGTCCTCGGCACGCCGCGAGATGGCGCGGCATACCGGGAGACGCTTGCCCTCGGCAACCTCGAGCGCCTGACCGATCCGATCGAGCCACGACCGCTGCCGGTGCTGCTCGGCATGCTCGTCGCCGTCGCCGTGCTCGGCCAGGCCCTCGGCACGCGGGCCCTCGAGCGAGCTGCGAGCAGCCCGGTCCCGAGAACCCGGATGAGCGGCTTCTTCGGAACCTCCGCGGCCGACCTCGCCGCCACCTGGGTCGCGGCGATCGTGACGCTCATCGTCTTCGGCTCCCTGCTGGGCGAGCGGCGCGCCTTCGGCTGGTCGCAACACCTCCTCGCGGGGCTCGCGACCGGCTTCCTCGCCCTGATCGCGCTGACCGAGGTGATCGGACCGCGGCTGGTGGCACCCGATCGCTGGCCGACCCCTCCGGCCGGCCGGAGCTCTGGGTCGGGCCTGGCGCTGGTCGCCTCAGCGGCGGCTGCGCCGTGGCTTCCCCGGCAGATCTCCGTCGATCCCCGTCTCGATCGCGATCGGGGCGCTGGCGGCCTTCGCGCTCGGCGGCGCCGTGATCGGCACGCTCCTGCCGCAGATCGACGCGGCGATCGTTCGCCCGGGCGGCTCGGCCGCCGCGACGCTCGGCGGCGCCCTGGCCGTCGTCGTGACGGGGCTCGTCCTCGTCGGCTTCCTGCACGGCATCCCGCGCGGACGGGTCCTGTACGGCCGCCGCCGGAGCGGGGCGCTGGCTTCTGATCGGCGGGATCGGCGGCTGGCTGGGATTCCTGATCCTGTCGCGCCTGATCCTGCTGGTGGATCGCGTCGGCTTCCTGCTCGGCGACTGGCTGGGGCTCGTGCCGATGAGCGAGACGCTGGTGCGCGCCGAGATGGCACTGCTGCGTCGACGTCGGCTCGGCGTGGGCGAAGGCCGGCGTGATCGGCCGCGTTCGGGGTCGATGGCGCCTGGTGGCACACGCCGCGCAGCCCACGGCCTGGGGTGCCAGCCGAGCTGCGGCGGGCGCTCGTCGACCAGCTCGTGCGTCTCGGCGGATCCGCGCCTGCTCGATCGGCTCGACGACCTCATCGCCGGCGCCAACCGGATCGAGTGCCACACGGCCGGCCGGCCGGCTCGGCTCGCGATCGTGGCCGTCACCCGTGAGCTCTCCGGGAGCGCCGCGCGGCGGGCCGCGGAGGCCGCCGGCTGGCACGTCGTCGAGACCGTGACCTTCGATGACGGCCGGACCCTGGCCGAGCGGCTCGCCATGCTCCAGTCCGCCGAGGTCGACGCGTGGCTCATCGCCGGCGGATTCGACGACTTCGCGCAGCCCGCGCGCGCTGGAGGCGGCCGCGCTGGTCGCCGCGGCGCGGCGCGCGGGCGGCGGCGCGGTCGTCTGGGCCGGGTCGGCAGCGCTGGCCAACGAGGTCGCCGATCTGTTCGAGCCGGGCGCCGTCTCCGTCGTGGCCAATCCGCGGCCCGACGCCCGTCACGAGGAGCCGGCGGCGCTGCGCGCGCGCATGGTGCGAGCTGCTCCGCGAGGCCGTGACGTCCGCGAGGACGAGACGCACCTCTCCTCGATCGCCTTCCCGCGGGCGATCGGCGCGCTGGCGCCGGCGCGACGGGCCTGCGGATCCTGGGCGTCGACCTCGGCGCCCGCTCCGCGATTCGGGCGCTCGGCCGAGCCGGACGGGACCGTGGCGAGCCGCGTGCACGCGCGGGGCGGCCTGGCGGGTACCGTGCTCGCCCCGGGGCAGCGGCTCGCGTCGGCGCGCCTGGCCGGCGACGCCGGCGAGGAGGCGGCGGTGGCCGACCTGCTCCAGACGCTGCGCGCCCGACCGGCGACCTGCCGCAGACGTCGGAGGAGCTGTCCGCCACGCAGGCTGCGGCGCGCGTGCAGCTGGCGGCCCTCCTCGAGGAGAGCGTCGCCGGGACCGCTCGACCTCGTGATCGGCGCCGGACGCACGATCGCCGCGGCGCCGCATCCCGCCCAGGCGGCGCGCATGCTGCTCGACGGCGTCCGCCCGGTCGGCGTCACCCAGCTGGCGGTCGACGCCGCGGCGGTGCTCGGGCCGCTCGGCTCACTGCCGGACGACGAGATTCGCGAGGGGCTCGCGCTGCTCGGCGAGCGATCTGCTCGTCCCGCTCGGGACGGCGGTCGTGTGCCGCGGCGGCGAGCAGGGCCGCGTGGCGATGCGCGTCACCGTGCATCGCTCCGGCTGGCCGACCCAGGCGCCGATCGAGGTCCGCACCGGCCAGCTCCACGTCGTCTCGCTCGAGCGCGGGCCAGGAGGCCGAGATCATCATCGAGCCCGCGGCCGGCGTCAGTCTCGGCGCGGCGCGGCGCTCGCCGCGCATCCAGGCAAACGTGACCGGCGGTGCCGTCGGCCTCATGCTCGACGCGCGCGGCGTCCCGATCGCGCTGCCGAAGCGTGGCGACGACCGCCGCGAGGTGCTCGCCGGGTGGCGGGACACGCTGATGCGCGAAGCGGCGCCGGGCTCGGAGCGCGTGGCATGAGCGTCGTGCATCGCGTCCGCCTGCCGGTCGGCGCGACGCCGATGGTCGAGGTCGGCCACCGCGTCGAACCGGCCGAGGTGCTCGCGACGCGGCGCGCGCCGCGCGGCGGGGTGAGCCTGCCGGTCGCGTCGCAGCTGCGCCGATCGGCCGCGAGCGCGGCGAGCTGCGTCCTGGCTGCGGCCCGGGCGCGACGCTCGACGCCGGGGCGGTCCTTGCGCGACGACGGCCGCGGCCGGCAGGTCGCGCGTCGCGGAGCCCTGCATCTACCTCGGCTACGACCTGGACGACGGCTCGGCGATGATCGCGCCGCTCTCGGGCAGCGAGCCGGTCCTCGGCCACGTCCGCGGCGAGGTCATCAGCCTCGAGCCCGACCTGATCGAGCTGCGGGTGGCCGGAGCGCTGGTCGCCGGCGTCGGCGGCAGCGGCAACGCGGTCCACGGCGAGCTGCGCGTCGCGGTGCACGAGCCGGGCGACGAGCTGCGGGCGAGCGCCATCGACGTCGAGCGCCACGGGACGCATCATCGTCGGGGGCTCGCGCGCATCGGCGGAGACGCTGACGCGGGCGCGCGCGATGGGCGTTGCCGGCATCGTCCTCGGCGGCGTGCTCGACAAGGAGCTGCGGGACTTCGAGGCCGACCCAGCAGCGGCGCCGCAAGGTGGGCGGCGTGCGCGGCGACTTCGCGGTGATCCTGCTCGAGGGATACGGCAAGGTCGGGTTCGACCCCGGGCTCTTCGCCTGGTTCCGCGCGCACGAGGGCCGGATGGCGAGCCTGTTCGGGGAGGCGGCGCGCCTGTACGTCTACGACGCCGGGCCGCCTCCCGTGCGCCGCGTCGCTGCCGCGCCCGGCGAACGGGTCATCGCCCATCGGCGTCCGCATCGCCGGGCTGGGCGGCGAGCTGGTCCGCGTCCTGGACGCCTGCACGCCGCCGCCGTCGGGCATCGCGGCGCGCGCGGGGCTCGTGCGCTTCGAGGACGGCCGGACCGGCGATCGTGCCGCTCGCGAACCTCGAGGCCACCGAGCCGCTCGCCGGGCGGCTGAGCGGCGCCTTCCTATACTGGCCGCGCATGGAGCGATCGACGGCGCCCGACGGCTGCGCCGGCACCCTTCGTCAGCACGGGCCCGGAGGAGACGCGCGAGATCGGCCGCGCGCATCGGCGCGGCGGCCGGGCCCGGGACCGTGCTCGCGCTCATCGGTGCGCTCGGCGCGGGCAAGACGCAGCTCGCGAAGGGGGTCGCGGAGGGGCTGGGCGTCACGAGCGTCGTCAACAGCCCGACCTTCGTGCTCATGAACGAGCACGTCGGCCGTCTGCGGCTCTTCCACGTCGACGCCTATCGCCTCGGGCGACCCCGAGGAGGCGTCGGCGGCCGGGCTGCTCGACGAGCGCCAGGCCGATGGCGTGACGGTCGTCGAGTGGGCCGATCGGCTCGACGGCTGGCTGCCGGCCGAACGGCTCGAGATCCATCTCGAAACGCCCGCCGGATGCGCCGATGCGACGCCTCCTGCGCTGGGCGGCCCACGGCGCCGCGCACGAGCGAGCTGGCGGCCGAGGCGCTGCCGCCGCGTGATCATCGCCATCGACGGCGCCTCGACCGACCTCTCGCTCGCGCTCGCCGAGCCCGACGGCACGCTGCTCGCCGACGACGCCTGGAGCAGCGCGCAGCGGCAGTCGGCCGAGCTGCTGCCGCGCCTGCTCGGCGCTCCTCGCCGCGCGGACCGCGCGCTCGGCGACGCGACGGCCGTCGCGGTGGGCACCGGTCCCGGCTCGTTCACCGGCCTGCGGGTGGCGATGGCCCTCGCCAAGGGGCTCGCGTTCGGCCTGCGGCATCCCGATCGTCGGCGTGCCGAGCCTCGCGGCCTGGCTCGATGCCGAGCCGGAGGCCGCCGCCGCGGTCGCGCGCGCGGGCGCTCGCGAGGCGTACCTGCTCGCGCGTGCGGAGACGCCGCGCATCGTCGATCGCGACGCGCTGGACACCGCGCCGCGCGGTCGTGGCGGCGGTGGAGCTGGCCGACCGCGTTCGGCCTCGCCGGCGCGCGTCGGCCGCGCGCGCGCGAGCGCGATCGCCGCGCCGCGCGGCCGAGCGCCTGGCGGCCGATCCTGCCGGCGACGACCTTCGACGCTCGAGCCGATCTACCTGCGCGCGCCGCGCGGCGTCGCGGCCGAGAGCGGGGAGCCGGTGCGATGGCTCTGACCGCCCGGGTCGTCGTCGAGCCGATGCGACTCGACGACGTCGCCGCCGTCCACGAGATCGAGCGGCTCAGCTTCCGAACGCCGTGGCCCGCCTATGCGTTCGAGCAGGAGCTGCAGGGCAACCGCCTGGCGCGATACCTGGTGGCGCGCGCCGGGGAGCGGGTCGTCGGCTTTGCGGGCGTGTGGATGATGGTCGACGAGGCGCACATCACGACCTTCGGCGTCCATCCCGACTGGCGGCGGCAGGCGATCGGGCGCCAGCTGCTCCTCAACCTGGCGGAGCTCTCGATCGCCATCGGCGCGCGACGCATGACGCTCGAGGTGCGCGAGTCGAACACCGTGGCTCAGGCCCTGTATCGCGCGTTCGGCTTCGACGTGGTCGGGCGGCGGCCGCGGCTACTACACCGATGACGGCGAGGACGCGCTGGTGATGACCACCCCGGAGCTCGCGCGAGCCGGCGATGCAGCGGTCATGCGGCCGAGCGCGAGCGACTGGCCGGATGAGCGGGCCGCGGATCCTGGCCATCGAGTCGTCGTGCGACGAGACCGGCGTGGCGGTCGTGGTCGGCGGGCGCCGGATCGAGGCGAACCAGGTCGCAAGCCAGGTCGCGCTGCACGCCGCCACCGGCGGCATCGTGCCGGAGGTGGCCGCCCGACAGCAGCTGCGCTGGATCGTGCCGACCCTCGAGGCGGCGCTCGAGCAGTCCGGGGCCGGCTGGGACGATCTCGACGCGGTGGCCGTGACCTGCGGTCCGGGCCTGATCGGCTCGCTGCTGGTCGGCGTCAACGTCGCCAAGGCGCTGGCGGTCAGCCACGACCTGCCGCTCGTCGGCGTGAACCACATCGAGGGCCACATCTACGCGAACTGGCTGTTCGACGGCGACGCGGCGAGGGCTCGCCGCTGCCGCCGGAACCGCCGTTCCCGCTGCTCTGCCTGGTCGTCAGCGGCGGGCACACGCAGCTGGTGCTCATGCACGATCACGGGCGCTACACGCTGCTCGGCCAGACCGTCGACGACGCGGCCGGTGAGGCGTTCGACAAGGTCGGGCGCCTGCTCGGGCTGCCGTACCCGGGCGGCCCGGCCATCAGCGCGGCGGCGCGCAACGCGACGCCGGCGACGCGCTTTCCGCGGGCGCGCACCGCCGGCGCCTACGACTTCAGCTTCTCCGGTCTCAAGACGGCTGTCCTGCGCGAGGTCGAGGGCTATCGCGCGCGCAACGAGCCGATCCCGGTCGACGGCATCGCGGCAGCGTTCGAGGAGGCGGTGGTCGACGCGCTGGCCACCAAGACGCTCGCCGCGGCCCGCGACCACGGCGTGGCCGCCGTGGCCCTTGGTGGCGGCGTTGCCGCCAACGATGCGCTGCGCCGGACGCTCGACGCGACGGCTCGCGGGCGAGGGCCTGCCGCTGCTGGTGCCGCCGCCGGCGTGGTGCACCGACAACGGCGCCATGATCGGAGCCGCCGCCGGGTTCCGCTTCGCGGCGGGCGACCGTGCCGATGCGGCGCTCGAGGCCATCCCCAATCTCGCCCTGCCGTGGCTCGCGGCATGAACGACCCCCTGGCGCCGGACCGGCTCGCGCCGCCGACGCCAGGGCAGCTCAGGCGCCTGATGGGCGCCGAGCGGCTTCGACCAAGGAAGAGCCTGAGCCAGAACTTCCTGACCGATCCCGAGGTGCTGGACGCGATCGTGGCGGCCGCCGAGCTCAGTCCGGGCGACAACGTCGTCGAGATCGGTCCAGGTCTGGGCGTGCTCACGCGCCGGCTGCTGGCGGCCGGCACATCGGTCACCGCGGTCGAGCTGGACGCTCGGCTGGCCGAGTACCTGCGTCGGGAGCTCTACGGCGTCGAGCGCTTCGAGCTGATCGAGGCAGATGCACTCTCCCTGCATCCGCGGGAGTTCTTCCCGGGTGAGCCGATCAAGGTCGTGGCGAACATCCCGTACCACATCACCAGCCCGCTGCTGCATACCTTCCTGGAGGGTGAGCGTCCGCCGGAGCTGACCGTGCTGCTCGTGCAGCTCGAGGTGGCGGAGCGCGTCGCCGCACCGGCCGGTCGCATGAGCTACCTGTCGGTCTTCGCGCAGAACGTGGCGACCGCCGAGGTCGTTTTCCGCGTGCCGGCCGCCGCGTTCGAGCCCGCTCCTGCCGTCGACTCGGCCGTCCTCGTCCTGCGCCGCCGCGAGCGGCCTGTCGTCGAGGTCGGCCCGGCGCGTGATCCGTTCTACCGCGTGGTGCAGGCGGGGTTCCGGCAGCGGCGCAAGCAGGTCCACAACGGCCTGACCCGCGAGCTGGCGGTCGATCGGGAGGTCGTCGAGGAGGCGCTGGCGGCCTGCGGCGTCGATCCCGATCGGCGACCCCAGACCCTGAGCGTCGACGAGTGGGCGTGCCTCACCGGCCGGCTCGCGCCCCTGCTGTGACCGGCGCCCTGCGCATCGACGCGCCGGCCAAGCTCAACCTGACGCTCTCGGTGGTCGGGCGTCGCGCCGATGGCATGCACCTGCTCGACGGGATCGTCGTCCTGCTCGAGCTGTCCGACCGTCTCCTCCTGATGCCCGGCTGCAGCGGGCTGCGCGTCGAGGGCGAGGGCGCCCATTCGCTTCCACTCGGCGAGGAGAACCTGGCGTGGCGTGGCTTTCATGCCGGCCTCGCTGGCGAGCCGGAGCTCGCCTGCATCGCCCTCGAGAAGCGGATCCCGGCTTCGGCCGGCCTCGGGGGCGGCTCGTCGGACGCCGCCGCGGCCTGGCGCCTCGGGCGAGCGTGGCGCGGACTGACCGACGTCGCGGACGAGGCCGAGCTCGTGGCATTGGCGGAGATCGGAGCCGACGTTCCGTTCTTCGCGTCGTGCGCGCCGGCGGCGCGGGTCACCGGCATCGGCGAACGAATCCAGCCGCAGCCGCCCGAGACGAGCCACGTGGTGCTCGTCCACCCGCCCTTCGGCCTCTCCACCGCCGCCGTATTCGCCGATCTCCGGCCCGACGAGTGGGGCCGCGCCGAGAACGACCTGCTGGCGCCGGCCCGACGGCTCCGTCCCGAGCTCGACGACCTGCTGGCGGCCGTGACCCGGGCGGGCGGCGAGCCACGGCTGACGGGCTCCGGGCCGACCATCTTCAGCCTCACGGACGATCCCGACCGCGCCGCCGCAGTCGCAACGCGCCTCCGGGACGCGGGCATTCGCGCAACGCCGACCCGCACGCGGAGCGTAGCCGCTAGCATCGAGCGCATCATCGAGGAGGAGTGAGACGCGTGCGCGAAGCGATCAGCACCCAGGGCGCACCGGCCGCGGCCGGCCCCTACAGCCAGGCGATCCGGGCCGGTGACCTCGTGTTCACCGCCGGGCAGCTCGGCCTCGACCCGTCGAGCGGCGAGTTCGCGGCCGATGATGTGGCCGGGCAGGCGGAGCAGGCCCTGGCCAACCTGGCCGCCATCCTCGACGCCGCCGGCAGCGGCCTCGATCGGCTCGTGAAGGTGACGGTCTTCCTGGCCGAAATCGGCGACTGGCCGGCCGTCAACGAGGTCTACGCGCGCCTGGTCCCGGAGCCGTTTCCGGCGCGAAGCGCGTTCGCCGTCAAGGATCTGCCGAAGGGCGCGCGCGTCGAAATCGAGGCCGTTGCCACCGTGGGCGCCGGTTGACGCTCCGATTCGGCCGCCTCTACCATCGGCGAACGTGTCTGCACAACTGACCGCTCCCGCGGCCATCGTCCTGGCCGCCGGCCAGGGAACCCGCATGCGTTCCCGGCTTCCCAAGGTGCTGCATCCGCTCGCCGGTCGCTCCCTGGTCGACCATGTCCTCGATGCCCTGGGCGATGCCGGCATCGCCAGGCTGGTGGTCGTCACCGGCCACGGCGCCGAGGCCGTCGAAGCGGCGGTCGCCGTCCGGGCCGCGACCGTGCGCCAGGAGCCGCAGCGCGGCACGGCGGACGCGGTGCGCGTCGGCCTCGGTGCGGTGCCCGCCGAGACGGAGACGGTGCTGGTGACGATGGGCGACGCGCCGCTCCAGCCCTGGACGCTGTTTCGGCGCGGTGCTCGACGAGCGGGAGGTCGGTGACCCGGCGATCGTGCTCGTCTCGGCCCACCTCCCCGACGCCACCGGCTACGGCCGCGTCCTGCGCACCCATGCCGGTGCGGCATCGATCGTCGAGGAGGCGGACGCGGACGAGCTCACCCGGGCGGTGAACGAGATCAACGTGGGGCACGTACGCGTTCGACGCGGCCTGGCTGCGTGCGGCGCTTGCTCGTGTGACGCCCTCCTCGTCCGGCGAGGAATACCTCACCGACCTGGTGGCCATGGCGGTCGCCGACGGCCGGTCCGTGCGCATCGTCGAGGCCGACGACGCCGCCGACACGATGGGCATCAACGATCGGGCGGCACTGGCCGCGGCAGAGGAGCGGATGCGGCGTCGCGTCGTCGAGACGCACATGCGGAACGGGGTGACGATCGTCGATCCGACCACGACCCGGATCGACGCATCCGTCGAGATCGGCCAGGACGCTCGTATCGAGCCGTGGACGATCCTGCAGGGGGCAACCGTCATCGCGCAGGACGCCGTGATCGGGCCGAACGCGCAGGTCCGCGACAGCCGGATCGGACCGCGCACCCGCGTATGGGCCAGCGTGCTCGAGGAGTCCATCGTGGCAGAGGACGTGCAGATCGGGCCATTCGCGCACCTGCGCCCGGGGTCGGAGATCGGCGCCCGATGCCGCATCGGTAACTTCGCCGAGGTCAAGAACAGCCGGCTTGGGGCGGGAACGCAGCAGCATCACATCAGCTACATCGGTGACGCGGAGGTCGGCGAGAACGTGAACATCGGGGCCGGCATCGGTCACCGCCAATTTCGACGGCACGGCCAAGCACCGCACGGTCATCGGCGACCGGGCCAGCATCGGGGTCGACACGATGATGGTCGCGCCGGTGACCATCGGCGAGGGGGCCGTCACCGGGGCCGGGTCGGTCGTCACCCGCGACGTCGCGCCGGGCAAGAAGGTGGTCGGCGTGCCGGCCCGCCCGATCGAGCAAGCGACGCTCGCAACCGCCGGCCGAGCCCGGCAACCCCGGCGCCGGGGAGGCGCCCGTCCCATCCGGGGCGGATCGGAACCCGTAGGGAGGCGGAAATAACACCGCCCGATGGACGGTAACAGTACCTTCGGCAACCCGGTCCATCGACCTCGCTGGTTGTCGTTATCCTCATCCTCGTCGGCGGCTTCTTCGCCGCCAGCGAGATGGCCCTCATCACGGTCAAGCGGTACCGGCTCAGCCAGCTGGCCGAGGACGGCGACCGGCGGCGCCCGCACGGCCCTTCGCCTGGTCGAGGACCCGAGCCGGTTCCTGGCCACCATCCAGATCGCGATCACCTTCCTGGGCTTCCTGTCCGGCGCCATCGGCGCGGTCGCGTTCTCCTCGAGCCTGGCGGCCTGATCGACGGATCCCGTGGACCTGGCTGCAGGAGGCCGCCGACACCATCGCGTTCGTGATCGTGACCCTGCGTCATCGCCACCGTCTCGATCATCGTGGGCGAGCTGGTGCCGAAGACGCTGGCGCTCAACTTTCCCGAGCGCCTGGCGCTGGTCGTGCCCGGCCGATCGGCCTCATCGAGCGGCTCCTCTCGCCGATCGTGTGGGTCGTCTCTCGCAGCAGCGCGGTGCTCGTGCGGCTGCTGGGTGGCACCGAGCGGCCGCAGGGCGGCTACCTGTCGGTCGAGGAGCTGAAGCTGCTCGTCGAGACCGGCTCCGAGCAGGGCAGATCGAGGAGGACGAGAAGGAGATGATCCACGGGGTCATCGAGCTCGGGGACAAGCGCGTCCACGAGGTGATGGTGCCCCGCATCGGCATCCGCGCCGTCAACGTCGACGACCCGATCGACGAGGTGCTCGACATGATCATCGCCGCCGGCCACTCCCGGCTGCCGGTGTTCGAGGAGAGCCTCGACAACATCGTCGGCATCCTGTACGCCAAGGACCTGCTGCCGTACCTGAAGAGCAACGGGCGCGGCGACGGCGACAGATCGACCTGCGCGCGCTGGTGCGCGCCCCGGTCTACGTGCCCGGAGTCGAAGGCGGTCGACGAGCTGCTCCACGACATGCAGACGGCCAAGCGGCACATCGCCATCGTGGTCGACGAGTACGGCGGCACGGCCGGCCTGGTGACGATGGAGGACGTCGTCGAGGAGATCGTCGGCGAGATCCAGGACGAGTACGACAGCGAGGAGGCGATGGTCGAGACGATCGAGTCGGACGACGCAGCTCATCTTCCGGCTCGACGGCCGCGTCAGCATGGACGACCTGCGCGACCTGTTCGACCTGTCAGACGACGACGAGCCCGACGAGGAGGCGTACGACACGGTCGGCGGCTTCATCGTCCACCGCGTCGGGCCGCATCCCGCTCCCGGGCGCGGAGATACCCTTCCGGGACGGCGTCTTGCTCCGTGTCGAGGCGGCCGAGCCTCGCCGCGTGGCACGCGTCATCGCCTCGCGCCGCGCCGCGCGGAGGAGCGCGAGGAGGGCGGAGGACGCCCGCCGCGACGGCCGAGTCGGTCTAGGTCAGGCGGCGATCGTCAACCGCACGAGCGCCGCGAGATCCCGCTTGCCCTCCGGCGGGCATGGGAGCAGCTCGAGCTGCTCCAGCGAGCGGTCGCGAAAGCGTCGCGCCTCGGCGAGCGTGTGCTCGCGGGCGCCGCAGCGTTCGAGGACGTCGAGGACCTCGGCCACCTCGGCGTCCGTCATCGGCGCGCGTCCAGCGGCATCGGACCGCGGCCGTCGGTGGCGCGGACGCCGTCGAGATAGATCTCGGCGCAGCCGGCGGCGATCGGCCTCCGGCGCGTGCTGCGAGGGCCCACACCACGGGCAGCGTCTTCTTCCGCTTGCGGACGTCGCCCGCCTCCGGCCTTTCCGGACTCGGTCGAGGTCCAGAACGTGCCCTTGACGTCGTCGGCCATCTGGAAGGCCATGCCGAGGGCGTAACCGAACCGCCCGTAGGCCTCGGCGATCGTCGTCGTCGTCGGTGGCCAGGATGGCGCCGGCGCGGACCGATGCGCCGAGCAGCGCCGCGGTCTTCTTGCCGATCATCTCCATGTAGGCGTCGACGGTGACATCGGTGCGGCGCTCGAAGCTGATATCCAGGTACTGGCCCTCGCACAGCGCCAGGCACGTCTCGTCGTACACCTTCATGAGCTCCAGCACGCGGTGGTCGCTGAAGCCCCATCCAGAGCCGATACAGCGCGAGCCGCGACAGCGCGAAGAGGGCGTCGCCGGCGTTGATCGCGAGCGGGATGCCCCAGATGGCCCACAGGGTGGGCCGATGGTGGCGCTCGGTGTCGGAATCCTCGATGTCGTCGTGGACGAGGCTGAAGTTGTGTCCCAGCTCGAGCGCCGCCGCACCGGGCAGCGCGGCGTCGTAGTCGCCGGTGAGCGACTGGTAGGCCAGGGCGCCGAGAAGCGGCCGGATGCGCTTGCCGCGCGGGGCGCCGCTGCCGTCGACGCCGAGGTGGTAGGCGAGCATCTCGTACAGCGGCCGCGCGTGGCCCTTCGCGCTCGTTGAGCACGCTCGACATCTCCGCCTCGATGTCGGCGAGGATCTGACTAAACTCGATCCTGATGTCCACGCCCGAAGGGTACCCGACCTCCTCGATCGAGCCGCGTCATGAGGGAGTGGCGGGGGACGGGTTCCGGCGCATGGATATCATGATACGCGAACGTAGCATGTTACGCTCGCTCCGCCGATGAGCCCCCGCCCGCGCGTCTACAAGACCGAGGGCATCGTGCTGCGCTCGATGGACCTGGGCGAGGCGGACCGGGTCCTCACCGTGCTCACGCCGCGGCTCGGGAAGCTGCGGGTGATCGCCAAGGGAGTGCGGCGCACGCGCTCACGCATCGGCGGGGCGCTCGAGCCGTTCAGCGACGTACAGCTGGTGCTTGCGGTGGGTCGCACGTTCGACGTCGTCACCTCGTCGTCGCTCGAGGACCCGCACCTCGGGCTGCGCAACGACCTGCATTCGACCGCCGCCGCCTGGTACGTGGTCGAGCTGGCGGACCGATTCTGCGAGGGAGCGGCGGATTCGCACGAGGCCTTCCGGCTGCTGGCCCAGGCGCTCGCGGGGCTCGACGCGCCGCCGGCCGAGGTGACGCGCGAGGTGGTGGCGCGCTGGTTCGAGCTCCACCTCCTGGACGCGATGGGTTCCGCCCCGAGCTGGCGCGCTGCCTGGAGTGTGGCGCCCCAGATCGAGCCGGAGGGCAACGCCTTCTCGCCGGTGGGCGGCGGCGTCCTCTGTCCGCAATGCTGCTCACGCCGCGCTCGGCGCCCGGCCAATCTCCGCCGACGCGCTCAAGGTGCTGCGCCACCTTCAGCGATCCGCGCTCGTCGGCGTGCTCGCGGCTGCGCCTGACGCCGGCCGTCCACCGCGAGGTGGAGCGCCTGCTGCACGAGACGGTTTCGGCCGTGCTCGAACGCGAGCTTCGATCTCGTGACTTCCTGGCCGAGGTCGCGGCGCGCGAGGCAACCATCGCCCCCTGAGGTCCGCTTGACCGCGCGTGGGCTAGACTCGACCACCCATCGGTCAACATCTGTCGCACTGGAGCCGCCGAGCCGTGCCAGCGCCGAACTTCGACGTCATCGCCAGCCTCGCCAAGCGCCGCGGGTTCGTCTTCCCGTCGAGCGAGATCTACGGCGGCATGGCCGGCTTCTGGGACTACGGGCCGCTCGGCGTCGAGCTCAAGAACAACGTCAAGGCGGCGTGGTGGCAGCACATGGTCCGCTGCGCGACGACGTCGTCGGCATCGACGCCGCGATCATCATGAACCCGCGGGTCTGGGAGGCCTCGGGCCACGTCGCCGGCTTCAGCGACCCGATGGTCGACTGCCGCAACTGCAAGCTGCGCTTCCGCGAGGACGACCTCAAGGGACGCCGTCCGAGATCGCGTGCCCGAACTGCGGCCAGCGCGGCACGCTGACCGAGCCGCGCCAGTTCAACCTGATGTTCGAGACCCAGGTCGGCGCGGTGGCGGACAGCGCATCGGTCGCCTACCTGCGCCCCGAGACCGCCCAGGCGATGTTCGTCCAGTTCAAGAACGTGGCGACCAGCATGCGCCGCAAGCTGCCGTTCGGGATCGCGCAGATCGGCAAGGCGTTCCGCAACGAGATCACGCCGCGCAACTTCATCTTCCGTCTGCGCGAGTTCGAGCAGATGGAGATGGAGTTCTTCGTCCATCCCCGCGACGAGGACGAGTGGTTCGCCCACTGGGTCGACGCGCGCCACCGCTGGTGGACCGATGTGCTCGGCATCGCGCCGACCGCCTGCGCCTGCGCCCGCACGACGCCGATGAGCTGCGCCACTACTCCAAGCAGACCACCGACATCGAGTACGAGTTCCCGATCGGCTGGTCCGAGCTCGAGGGCGTCGCCGACCGCGCCGACTTCGACCTCAAGGCGCACGCCGCCGGCAGCGGCAAGCGGCTCGAGATCTTCGACGAGGAGACCGGCGAGCACTTCGTGCCGTACGTGATCGAGCCGGCCATGGGCGTCGATCGCGCCGTCCTGACCGTGCTGGTCGACGGCTACGAGGAGGAGCAGCTCGCGAAGGAGAAGCGGGTGGTGCTGCGCATCCGCCCGGCGCTGGCCCCGATCAAGGCGGCCGTGCTGCCGCTGCTGCGCAACCGCCCCGAGCTCGTCGAGCGCGCGCGCCGCGCTCACCGCCGACCTGAAGCAGCTCATGCCCGCCGTGTACGACGACACCGCCTCGATCGGCAAGCTCTACCGGCGGCAGGACGAGATCGGGACGCCGTTCTGCGTCACGGTCGACCTCGAGTCGCTCGACGACGGCGCGGCCACCATCCGCGAGCGCGACTCGATGACCCAGGAGCGCGTGTCGCTCGACCTCATCCCGCAGCGGCATCGCCGACCTCGTCGCCGGGCGGTCGCGTGGGAGGGTGTCGCGCGAGGAGGCTCCGACATGACGGACGCCGGACGAGCACGGACGATGACCGGCAGGCCCTCGAGCGCGCCGAGTCACGAGGACGTCCTGCGCCTGACCGAGTGCGCTCCTCGCCGCGCGGTCCGGGTGACGATGCGGCGCACGAGTACCGTGCCCGCGCGCTGCTCGCGCTCGGCCGGCTCGACGAGGCGGAGCGCCACGCGCAGGACGCCGTGCGCCTGGACCCGGACGAGATCCGCTACCGCGAGCTCCTGGCCCAGATCCTCTCCAGCGAAGGGGCCCATCGCGACGCCGCGGCCGAGTTCGGCCGCCTGGCGCGCAACGATCCGCGGCAGACGACTGGACCGTGTCCGAGGCGCAGGAGCGGCTCGGCGCGGCGCAGCCGGCGATGGGCGTCGAGGCGGCGCGGCGTGCGGTTCAGCTTGATCCGCGCAACGGGCGTGCGCAGCTCACGCTCGCGCAGGCGCTGGCGCGACCGGCGACGCGCGCGGGGCGTTCGGGCCGCGGCGCCGCGCGCGCGGAGCTGCTGCCGGCGACCCGAGGCGCGCGAGGCGCTCGCGGATGCGCGGTGGCTGAGCCGACGACGGATGCGGCGGCGTTCGACGAATTTCGCCTCCTCGCGCGATGAGCAGAGGGGCGCGGACCGTCATCGGGTCGATGAGAAGGCGCGGAAGCTCTGTACGGGAAGCATGCCGGTTGGCTGGACGGCTCTTCGAGGCCGGTCGGTCCGGTGTTCGACTGGGCTTCCGCCGCGGCTGGCTTCGCATCGAGCCGATGAGGGTCGGCCTGTTGCGAGAACGGCTCACGGCGGCACTCGACGCCGCGATGCGCAACCGAGAGGCCGACGCGGTGCGCGCTGACCGCCGATCGGACGAAGGCGATGGCCGTTGCGCTGGCCGGCATGGCCGGACGACGCCGAGGTCGAGATCGGCGAGCTCGACCTGCCGACGCGCGCCGCCGCGACCGTTCTGGGATTCCACCCCGAGCATGTTCGCCGGCTCATCCGTACCGGCCGGCTGCGTGCACGCCGCGTCGGCGGCGACTATCGGGTGGTTGGTCGATGACGTGGCCGCTTCTCGAGGCCCGCTCACCGGGAGCCGGGCCGCAGGCGGCTGCGAGTGCGCCGATGAGCGCTCCCACTTTCCGGGCACGCCGGTTGCATCTGCCTGCTCGGTGAGCATGGAAGCCGTCCTGTTCCGCGGCGACGGGTCCGACGAGTCGGTCGAGCTCGAGGGGCGAGACGAGTTTCGGATCGCGAAGGACGAGCTGCTGTGGGTCGACGCGACGTCCATGGGCGCTGAGGAGCTGGCGATCGTGCGCCGCGCGCTCGGCCTGACCGACCGGGCAGCGCGGCATTGAAGGCACGTCCCGGCAAGCCCGACGCCACCGTCCTCGAGGGTGCGCTTGAGGTCGTGGTCCGGGTCTATGGCCGCTGGAGCCGGCGGCAAGTCCGACCGCCATCCAGATCCTCGTGGGCGAGACCAACTGGGTCATCACCCATCACGCGCGCCCCGTTGCCGTTCCTCAGAAGAGCAGCGGGAGCGCGATCCCGTGAACGATCGGCCCGTCGGGCGCCTCACTGCCATCCAGTTCCTCGTCGCACTGCTGGACTGGCAGGTGGACACGTTCTTCCGGGCGGCCGAGGTGCTCGAGCGGGAGGTCGACAGGCTGGATGACGCCGCCCTGCGCGTGCGATGGTGACATCCTCGACGGTTGGTCGAAGATGCGGCGCCGGATCGCCGGCGTCCGGCGGATCCTGAGCCCGCATCGCGAACGGTTCGCCGAGCTGGCGCGGCCCGACTTCCTGCCCGACGGACCCGCCGAGCGCGA
Organism: uncultured Chloroflexia bacterium; assembly: GCA_963759405.1. GTDB lineage: Bacteria > Chloroflexota > Limnocylindria > QHBO01 > QHBO01 > JACDBZ01. The sequence continues at coordinate 58,437 of CAVWZA010000015.1, forward strand.
TGGCTGGCCGCAATCGTGGGCCGGCTCGAGCGCGCCACGGACGCCATCGCCAACACCCGGGAGATGGTGATCGGGACGTTCGACGTGCACATGACCCGCACCGCCCAGCGAACCAACGACATGATGCGGCTGTTGACCCTCGCCTCGGTGGTGCTCCTCCCGTCGGTCGTCCTCGCCGGCGTGATGGGGATGAACTTCAAGGTGCCAATCTCGACCAGCCGGACATCTTCTGGGTCGTCGTCGGCCTCATGCTGGCGATGGCGGCGCCACGCTCCGTCGTCTCGCCGGCGCCCCCCCCCGGACTCCGGCTCGTGACGCGCTACAATCGACCCTCCCCACGTGTGAACGCACGAGGAGCCGATACGCGCATGGCCACGACCGCTCGCAAGCCCCGCCGACGGCCGAGGCGAGCCGCGCCCCGCAAGCTGATCTACACGTTCGCCGAGGGCAACGCCTCGATGCGCTGCGCTCCTCGGCGGCAAGGGCGCGGGCCTCGCCGAGATGACGAACGCCGGGCTGCCGGTGCCGCCCGGCTTCACGATCACCACCGAGGCCTGCAACGCCTACTACGCGGCCGGCAAGGAGCTCCCGCCGGGCTGTGGGACGACGTCGTGGCCCACATGAAGGCGCTCGAGCAGGCAGACCGGCAAGAGCTCGGCGACCCCGAGAACCCGCTGCTGGTCTCGGTCCGCTCCGGCGCGGAGTTCTCGATGCCCGGCATGATGGACACCGTCCTCAACCTCGGCCTGAACGCGGAGACGTCGCAGGGCCTCGTCAAGCTGACCGGCAACGAGCGCTTCGCGCTACGACGCCTACCGCCGCTTCATCGTGATGTTCGGAGCATCGTGCTCGACATCAAGGCGGAGGACTTCGACGAGCTGTTCGACGAGCTAAGAAGCAGCGCCAGGCGCGAAGCGCGACACCGACCTGACCGCCGACCAGCTGCGCGAGCTCGGCGAGCGAGTTCGCAGATCGTCGAAGGCGAAGACCGGCGAGGACTTCCCGTCCGACCCGCTCGAGCAGCTCGAGCTCGCGATCCAGGCCGTCTTCGACTCCTGGAACGACAAGCGCGCCCACGACTACCGCGAGTCCAACAAGATCCCGCACGACCTGGGCACCGCCGTCAACGTCCAGACGATGGTCTTCGGCAACATGGGCGACGACTCCGGCACCGGCGTCGCCTTCACCCGCGACCCGTCCACCGGCGAGAAGAAGCTGTACGGCGAGTACCTGATCAACGCCCAGGGCGAGGACGTGGTCGCCGGCATCCGCACGCCGGCCAAGATCAGCCAGATGCGCGACGAGATGCCCGAGGTCTACGAGCAGTTCGAGGAGATCGCGCAGCGGCTCGAGCGCCACTACCGGGACATGCAGGACCTGGAGTTCACCATCGAGCGCGGCACGCTCTACATGCTCCAGACGCGCATCGGCAAGCGCACCGCGCCGCCGCCGTCAAGATCGCGGTCGACATGGTCGACGAGGGGCTGATCACGAAGGAAGAGGCGCTCCAGCGCGTCGAGCCCGCGCAGATCGTCCAGCTGCTGCTGCCGCGCTTCGACGAGGCGGCCAAGGCGACGGCGGCGCGGACCGGCTGCTCGCCAAGGGCCTGAACGCCTCCCCGGCGCGGCCGTCGGCCAGGCGGTCTTCGACCCCGACCGCGCCGCGACGGCCAAGGAGGCGGGCAAGGCGTCATCCTGGTGCGCCCGGAGACCAGCCCGGACGACGTCCACGGCATGTCGCCGCCAAGGGCATCCTGACCGCGCGCGGCGGCGCGACCTCGCACGCGGCGGTCGTGGCGCGCGGCTCGGCCAGCCGTGCGTGGCCGGCGCCGAGGCGCTCGAAGATCGACTACGCGCAAGCGCGAGATGCGCGCCGGCGGTCACCGTCAGCGAGGGCGACGTGATCTCCATCGACGGCACCACCGGCGAGGTCTTCGCCGGCGAGCTCCCGACGATCGAGCCCGACTTCGAGGACGAGCCCGACCTCGCCGACGCTCCTCGGCTGGGCCGACGACGTCCGCCGCCTGCAGGTGTGGGCCAACGCCGACTACCCGCGCGACGCCGAGCGCGCGCGCGCCTTCGGCGCCGAAGGGCATCGGCCTGTGCCGCACCGAGCACATGTTCTTCGAGGAGGAGCGCCTGCCGATCGTGCGGCGGATGATCCTCGACGCGCATGCCGCGACGGCGGCGAAGCACAAGGCCGACGCGAGAGCGCACCGCCGACGAGCGCGAGGCGGTCGAGACCTTCGACGCCGCGCTCGCCGAGCTCGAGCAGCTCCAGACCGACGACTTCGAGGGCATCTTCCGGGCGATGGACGGCCTGCCGGTCGTCATCCGCCTGATCGACCCGCCGCTGCACGAGTTCCTGCCGACCCACGAGGAGCTGCTGGTCGAGGTCACCCGCCTGCGACACGCTCGAGCTGACCGGCGAAGGCTCGATCGGCGTCGATGCCGCGCTGGTGCAGCAGGGCCTGACCAAGCTCTTCGGCACGAAGGACGCGGCGCGCGCGATGCGCAAGATCGACCTCGCGAGCCGGAGCCGGGCCGTCGGTCCGGCGACGATCGGTCCGCGCTCGAGGCGGAGCTGGCCGAGAAGGACGAGCTGCTGCACGCCGTCGAGGCGATGCGCGAGCAGAACCCGATGCTCGGCCTGCGCGGCTGCCGCCTGGGCCTGATCTTCCCCGACATCAACGAGATGCAGGTGCGGGCCATCCTCCGGCGCCGCGCGCGTGGCCGCCGAAGGGCATGACGCCGCTGCCGGAGATCATGATCCCGCTGGTCGGCCACGTGAACGAGCTGCGCGCGACGCGCGACGATCCTCGAGCCGAGGTCGCGCGGATCGTCGAGACGCGCGGGCCAGCAGGTCGACTACAAGTTCGGCACGATGATCGAGGTCCCGCGCGCCGCGCTGACCGCCGACGAGATCGCCGAGACGCCGAGTTCTTCTCCTTCGGCACCAACGACCTGACCCAGACGACGTTCGGCTTCTCGCGCGACGACGCCGAGGGCAAGTTCCTGCATGCAGTACGTCGACCGCAAGATCCTGCCGGAGAACCCGTTCCAGGTGCTCGACGCGGCCGGCGTCGGGCAGCTGGTGCAGATCGGCGTCGAGAAGGGCCGCGCGACGCAAGCCGGACCTGAAGGTCGGCATCTGCGGCGAGCACGGCGGCGACCCGCAGAGCATCGCCTTCTGCCACGAGGTCGGCCTGGACTACGTGTCGCTGCTCGCCGTTCCGCGTGCCGGTCGCCCGCCTGGCGGCCGCCCAGGCGGCGCATCGCCACGACGGAGACGCGCGACAAGTAGCGCAGCCTCAGGGGGCGAATTGTCGTCGTTCCGTCGGGCCCGCTGCAGCCCGGATACGAGCAAGTCGATCAGCAGGTCACCGTCGTTGTCGATGCCATTCGAGCACGCCGGCGCCGGCGTCGGCGTCGGCGTCGGGGCCGGCGTTGGCGTCGGGGTGGGGGAGGGCGGGGGGTCGGCGTGGGGGAGGGGTGGTGCGGCGGCCGTGGGACGCGGGGGGGTGGCCGACCGCGGGCGTGGCCGTCGCCGACGGTCGGGCCGTGGCAGCAGAGGGACGGGCGGTCACGGGCGGCTGCGGGACGACACCGATCGAGGGCGCCGCGGCGGGCTGGAGGTAGGTGATTCGGATCCGCTGGCAGAACCCGGTGTGGCACTCGGGGGGTGGCCGATGGGCTCGGTTCGGCGCTCGCCGGTGAGCATCGGTCGAGGCCGCTACCGCCCCCTCGGGTGTCCCCGTCGCGTCGAGCACCTGCTGCTCGTCGGGTCACGTCGCCCGCACCGCTGAACAGGGGAGCGGCAATGGCGGCCGGTCACGACGGGCAAGCACCACGACGGCGGCCACGGCCGCGCCGCGCGCCCAGGCCACGGACCGCCGGGTGGCGAGAGCCGATGGGACCGGAGACGCGCGAGGCGGCGGCAGGGTTGCCGAGTCCGAGATCGATCCCGCGGAGCGCGTCGAGTGCGGTGAGCTCTTGTGCAGGCAGAGCTCCGGGCAGACGCTGGCGTGGATGGCGGCGTCGCGTGGCGGATCGTCTGGAGCCGCCCCTCTCCGCCAGCCATGCGTCGAAGCGGGCGTGGAGGTCGGGGGGCCGCTCATGCGCCCGCTCCCATCGCGGGGCGCGGGCCGCGGCATGCACCCGGGCGACGATCGATCCCTCGCGGGGAGCGTCGGTCGGGTCGACCGTGGCGTGGTGCTCGACGGGTACCGCCGCCGGGCACGGGCCGGTGAGGGAGGCGCGCCCGCGCCGCTGAGACGCCCAGGATGGCCGCCACGTCCTCGTCGCCGAAGCGCTCGGGGAGATCTGCGAGGCGAGGACCGCGGCCCGGTCAACGGGTCGTGAGGTGCGCGAGGGCGGTGGGGCGGGGGTGGCGGCATCGACGCCCAGGTGGGCGAGCGTGTGGGCTCCACCGTCCCCCCATGCCATGGGGGCGCCGGCGCCGCGCGCGGCGCAGCAGGTCCGCGGCGGAGCGGCCACGCTGCCGCGCGCTCGGGATGTCGGAGCTCGCGGCTCGCGCCTCGCCGGCGGCGAGAGCCTCGGTGGTCAGCCGCGCGGCTCGCGCCCGATCGCCGAGCGTGAGGACCAGCGCGAAGCCGTGCAGCCGGGCGCCGTGCAGGTCGCGAAACGCGGCGTGTAGCTGCTCGGGTGGGGCCCGCGGGGTCCCTGCACGATCCGCTGATGCCTGAATCGGCCGATGAGTGGGGTGCGGCGGGTGTGGTCCGGAGCGGAGTCTACCCCGCGCGCGGGCAACCGATCGCTGAGGCGCGAGACCTCATTGGGTGGCCCTTGACAAAGTGGTAGAATTGGTCCGTACCCCTGACAAACCACTTGACAAGCGCGGTCCGCCCGCGCGAGGGTCAGTTAGATCCGCAGCTCCTCCGGCATCGTCGCCGAGATCAAATCGAAGCTCCCCGTCGCCGACGTCGTCGGCGAGACCGTCGCCCTCAAGCGAGCCGGCACCGTCTCGAAGGGTCTCTGCCCGTTTCACGCAGAGAAGACGCCGTCGTTCATCGTCTCACCCGATCGCGAGACCTGGCATTGCTTTGGCTGCGGGGAGCACGGCGACATCTTCACATTCCTGATGCGGCGCGACGGGCTGGACTTCCGAGAGGCGCTGACGAGCGGCTGAGAAGGCCGGCGTGGAGCTGAGCGAGCACACCGCCCGCGAGGACCGGCGCAAGCGGGCTGCGGGACGCACTGGAGGCGGCCATCGCCTGGTATCGGGAAGTGCTGCTCCAGGCCGCGCCAGGCGGAACAGGCGCGCGGCTACCTTGCCGAACGCGGGCTGTCGGGACGCGACCCTCGATCGGTTCACCCATCGGCTACGCCCCCAACACCTGGGACGCGTTGAGCAAGCGCCTGCGCAGCAAGGGCTTCACCGATGCGGAGCTGATCGGCGCCGGGCTCGCCAGCCCGTCGACGCGCGGCGGGGTGTACGACCGCTTCCGCGGCCGCATCATCATCCCGATCCGCGATGCATCCGGGCGGGCCATCGGCCTCGGCGGACGGATCCTGCCCGACGCCGAGGGACCGAAATACCTGAACTCGCCGGCGACGCCGCTCTTCGACAAGAGCCGCACGCTGTACGGGATCGACCTCGCCAAGGGCGCCATCCGGCGCGAGAAGCTGGCCGTCATCGTCGAGGGCTACACCGATGTGATGGCGGCCCACCAGGCCGGGTTCAAGAACGTCGTCGCCAGCCTGGGGACGGCACTGACCCGGGCCAGGTCGAGCTGGCGAACCGATACGCCGATGCGGTCGCGCTTGCGTACGACGTGGACCTCGCGGGCGAGACGGCCACCCAGCGCGGGCTGCTCGAGGAGCTCGGTCCGGTGGTGAGCAAGGTACGGGTGATGCGGATCCCGGCCGGCAAGGACCCTGACGAGCTGATTCGGACGGATCCGGAAGGCTGGCGGCAGGCGGTCGCCGATGCTGCCGAGCTCCTGCCATATTTCATGCAGCGCGCCGCGGGCGAGGTGGACATGCGCCAGGCGCAGGGCCGGAGCGGCTACACGCGGCGAATGCTGGACCTGCTGCGCAGGCTGCCCGACCGGGTCGAGCAGGACTCTATGTCCCACAGCTGGCGCAGCTCGCCGGCATCGACGAACGGGTCCTGCGCGACGAGCTGGCGAGGGGCGGCCGGCCGATCCCATCGCCCGCCGTCGATCAGCCCGGCAGCGATGGACGGCGAAGGCCGTCTCACGCCGCTCGAACGCCAGGCGTTGACGCTCCTGCTGTTCAGCCCGACGCTGGCGGGCGAGCTCGAGCCGGGCGAGCGGTTGCCGTTCCATGACGAGTCGGCGCAGGCGCTCGGCGACGCATGGCGCGACGCGGTCATGTCGGGGGCCAAGCCCGACCTCGAGCAATTCGTCGCCGGGCTCGACCCGCCACTGCCGACCTCGCCCGCAGCCTGCTGGCGTCGGTCCGGACGCGCGGCGCGCGGCCCGGAGCTCGACCGATCGCGAGGACGCTGCGGGTCTGCCTGTTCGGCTTCGGATCCAGCGGATCGAAGAACAGCTCGCCGATCTGCAGGCGCTCATCGGGCTGCCGCGGACGAGGACGCACACGACAGTCGCGAGCTGGAACAGCGGATCCAGGGGCTGCACGCGAGAACGCGAGCAGCTCGAAGAGAGAGATGAAAGAGCCGGCCATGATGGCCGGCGAGAGGAGGAGCTGACGTGGCGACGACGACCACCACGACGCGGGCGAGCCGGCCAGCCGATGACGGGCGCGGCCGGCGAAGGCGACCGCACGAAGGCTGCGGCAAAGCCGAAGGCGCGCCAAGGCCGAACCGGCGACCACGGCCAAGGCGCCGCGGCAAGGACGCGCCAGCCAAGGCCGCCGGCCAAAGCGAAGGCCGAGCGCGCAAAGGCCGCGCCCAAGGCCACGCCCGCGAAGGCGCCGCGCCAAGGCGGCAGCGCCGCAAGGCAGCCCCGCGAAGCCGGAGGCCACCGCGAAGCGCGGCCGCGCCAAGGCCGCCCGAAGCCGAAGGCGCCGGCGCCGCCAAGGCGAGGCGGCAGGCCGAAGGCCACGGCGAAGCGCCGGCCAGAAGCGGCGGCGGGAAGGGCGTCGCCGAACGGCGACGGGCCGGTGGACTGAGGCGCGAGCGCGGCCGTCGCCGAGCTGCTGGCGCGTGGCCGCGAAGAGGGCTTCATCACCCACGACCAGATCCTGGAGGCGCTCCCGCAGCCCGAGGCCCAGATGGGCGCCCTCGAGGAGCTCTACGCCGCGGCCGAGGAGGCCGGCATCGAGGTCCTCGACGAGGCGAACCAGCCGACCCTCATCGGTGAGCCCGACGAGGAGGAAGACACCCGCGGCGCCCGCCGCCGCCGCCAAGGCCACCAAAGCCAAAGGAGGGCGAGGAGGATCTCGAGGCGCTCGCCGCCGACCTCATCGGCATCGACGACCCGGTTCGCATGTACCTCAAGGAGATCGGCAAGGTCGCGCTGCTCACCGCGGAGGAAGAGGTCGTCCTGGCCAAGGCGATCGAGCTCGGCGAGCTGGCCGTCGAGGATCCGGCCCGGGCGCTGGTGAACCTGTACACCTGGGTCACGCTCGACTCCGAGCCAAAGGCCCGCAGCATGGCCGCCATGCGCGCCTTCGACCTGCCCAAGGAGTCGCCGCGCGTCACGCGCGACGCGATCGACTGGTGGGTCGGCCGCAAGCGCAAGAGATCGAGGTGCCCCGATCAAGCTGTCGAAGGCGCGCCAGGCGCCGAACCTCGACGACGAGGCGCGGACGCGGATCATGAAGGCCGAGTCGATCATCAAGGTCCTCGCCGCCGAGCGGGCAGGGCCTCAAGGAGGCGGTCCTCTTCGGGCGACGTATCGGTTCCGCTCGATAGCCACGCCGGCGCGGCCGAGCTGGGCGAGTTCGAGCGCTGGGCGCGCGAGACGGCCCAGGAGATCGTGCGCGAGTACATCGACGTCGGGCCAGGATGCCGAGTACCTGCTCAGCCTCGGCCACGACCCGACCATCCCGCTCGACGTGCCGCTCGAGAAGCGGACCGGGCGCCTGGTCGAGCAGAGGACCGATGCCCGCAAGCGCCTGACCGAGGCCAACCTGCGGCTGGTCGTCGGCTCGCCAAGAAGTACATCGGGCGCGGCATGAGCTTCCTGGACCTGATCCAGGAGGGCAACATCGGCCTGATCCGGGCGGTCGAGAAGTTCGACTACGAGAAGGGCTTCAAGTTCAGCACCTACGCCACCTGGTGGATCCGCCAGGCGATCACGCGCGCCATCGCCGACCAGGCGCGCACGATCCGCATCCCGGTCCACATGGTCGAAACGATCAACCGGCTGATCCGGGTCAGCCGCAGCTGCTCCAGGAGCTGGGCCGCGAGCCGAACGTCGAGGAGATCGCGCGGCGCATGAGCCGCGACGAGATCATCCGCGAGCTGCGCGACAAGCTCGAGCGCGAGCCGACCGAGGGCGAGGTCGACGAGCGCGTCGCCGATGGCCCGCAGACGGTCAGCCCGGAGCGGGTGCGCGAGATCCTGAAGGTCTCCCAGGAGCCGGTCGCCTGGAGACGCCGATCGGCGAGGAGGAAGACAGCCACCTCGGCGACTTCATCGAGGACCCGATGCGCTGGCCCCGGCCGACGCGGCCAGCCACCAGCTGCTCAAGGAGCAGATGGAGGACGTGCTCGAGTCGCTCACGCCGCGCGAGCGGCGCGTGCTGCAGCTGCGCTTCGGGCTGGAGGACGGCCGCCCGGACGCTGGAAGAGGTGGGCCGCGACTTCGGGGTGACCCGCGAGCGGATCCGCCAGATCGAGGCGAAGGCGCTGCGCAAGCTGCGCCACCCGAGCCGCAGCCGGAAGCTCAAGGACTACCTCGAGTAGGAGCGATGTTGGGGGCGGGGATCCCCGAAACGGAGCCAACGTGGGCTCCCGCGAGGAGCTCTCAACTGTGCTCCGTCGGCGCGTACTCGCTGAGCTTGGTTTGAGGCGCTTGCGGCCGCGAACCGGATTTGGGGGCTATGCAAGCCTCCCATGCTTTCGGACTACAGATCCACCCCAACTTGCGCCAGTGCCGCGCAAGTCCCGAAATAGGGGGAGTGCCCGATGCGGCTCTCAGGAGCGGAGGCCTGGGATCGCGACGCCGCCACGCAAGGTCGTGGTCGGGTTCGTCGCGCTCTCGAAGCGCCTCTCCGTGGCTGGAATGGTGCTCGTACTCGGCCTCACAGGACCGCTCGCACCAGTCGCTGTTCGCGCAGCCGAGACCGACGCCGACCTTTCGCTGTCCGGGTCCGGCGGCCCAGATCCTGTCGCCGCGGGCGACACCCTCACGTATAACCTCGCAGCTGTTCAACAGCGGACCGGCCGCCGCGACCGGGGTGACGTTGGCGGATACCCTTCCGGCAGGATCTGCCTTCGAGTCTGCAACGCCATCGCCTTCCGGCACTTGTGAAGCAGATGCCGGCGTCGTCACCTGCGACCTCGGCTCGATTGAACCGTTCGCTGGTGCGTCGGTGGACATCGTAGTAACGGCGCCCGCGACGACCGGCACCATCACGAACTCTGCCACGGTGAGCGGCACGGAGGTCGATCCGTTCCCCGACGACAACACCTGGTCCCAGGACACCGAGGTCGTCACGCCGCAGGCGGATCTCACGGTCCAGCAGTCCGATGATCCCGATCCCGTTGCCGGTGGCGACGCGCTGACTTACTCCGTCGATGTATTCAATTTCGGTCCGCTCGACGCAACTGGATTCACACTGACCGACACCCTGCCGGCCGGCGTCAGTTTCGTTTCCGCGACACCCGGTCAGGGTTCCTGTGCAGAGTCGGCCGGGATCGTGACCTGTGACCTCGGCACGGTCGAGCGTTCGCAGAACGTATCAGCCGAGATCGTCGTCACCGTGCCAACCAGCATCGGAACCATCACCAATACCGCTTCAGTGGAAGCTGACCAGGATGACCTGAACCCTGACGACAACACATCGTCGGAGGACTCCGAAGTTGTCGAGCCAGGCACGGCCGACCTGGCGGTAACCCAATCCGACAGTTCAGATCCGGCGGGATTCGGCTCGGAGCTGACCTATACGGTCTTCGTCTCGAACGCCGGGCCCGCCACTGCGACCGATGTCAGCCTCACCGATACGCTGCCGACGGGTGTGCCACTCGTCTCGGCGACTCCCTCCCAGGGTGATTGCCAGACCGGCGCCGGCACGGTGACGTGCGACTTGGGCTCCATTGCGCGGTCAGAACAGGCGTTCCTCGACGTGGTCATCACGGCGCCAAGTGAAAGCACGACGATCACGAACACCGCCGTCGTGACAAGCAGCCTCGATCCGAACTCCTCGAACAACAGCTCGACCGAGGACACGGACATCCGTCCGCCGTGTCATCCGGCGGTCTGTATCGACAACGACACCGTCCTGTTGGCGGTGAACCCTGAGGGGCACCTGAATGCGCCGGACGGTTCTGGTTCCGCGGCTGACGCGGGATGACGTCGGCCTCATGTTTCTTACGACCGGCAACGACTCGACGTCGCCTGGGCTGCCTGTGCGAGGGCTGGGGTGCCGCAGATGCAGGAACCGACGTTACAGGGTACGCGAACCTCTCCGCCGACGGCGGTGTCAACAACATGGTGCTTGAGAGCTTTTCATCTACCGCCTCGACCGCCCTCTCTACCGTCAACATCGAGGAGACGCTGCGAGTAACGCACGACTACCATCCCGCGGACGCTACGGCCGAACCTGTACGAGGCGACGGTCACGATCGAGAACCTGACTGAGACGGCCCTGACGGACATCCGGTACCGGCGTGTCATGGACTGGGACATCGAGCCCACCGCATTCAGCTGAATTCGTGACCATCGACGGCGGCGAGCGCCGACGAACCTACTGTTCGACAGCAACGACGGGTTCGCTACGGCGAACCCACTCGGCGCTCGATCCGACATTGGCTTCACGGGTGACTTCGTGGACCAGGGACCCGATGATCATGGCGCCCTCTTCGACTTCGGCTTCGGCGCGCTGCCCTGGTGGAGACAGCCTGAGCTTCAACATCTACTACGGCGCCGCCGCTGACCGAGGCCGGCGCGCTGACCGCGATCAACGCCGTGGGGGCCGAGGTCTACTCGCCTGGGTCAGCCGAGCACCGAGGATGGCCCGACACTCGGCACCCCGAACACTTTCGTGTTCGCGTTTGCCGGCGTAGGCGGTGACCCAATCTTCTCGCCCATCGCTGTCGACGACACGCTCACCGTGGCGCGTGACACGCCGGGCTCGCTCAATGTCCTCGCCAACGACAGCGATCCGGACGATGATCCGATCACACTCACTGAAGCCACAGATCCTGGCGAACGGCACCGCAACCTGCGACCCTGGCGGCGACTGCACGTACACACCGGACGCCGGCTTCGTCGGGACCGACACCTTCGACTACACCATCACCGACGGGAATGGCGGCTTCGACACTGCGACGGTGACGGTCACCGTCGAGGCAGAGAACACACCGCCGGTGGCGATCGATGATGCCGCCGGCACGAACGAGACGCGTCCGGTCACGATCGACGTCCTGGCCAACGACACCGATCCCGAGACCGACCCGCTGACGATCACGGGCTCGACCGATCCGACCAACGGCACAGCTGACTGCTCGTCCGACATTCGAATGCGTCTATGCGCCCGACGCCGGGTTCGTCGGCGAGGACACCTTCACCTATACCATGTCGGACGGCGAGTTCAGTGATACCGCGACCGTTACCGTCACGGTGGTCGCCTGCCCCATCCTTGCCGCTGCGATCGACGGGGGCGGGATCGTCACGGGCCAGCAGTGGATCGCCTGCAGCTCACCGAGCGCGCATGCCGCCACGACGCTGCACCCCGACGGCATGCCTCTGGACGGAGCCAGCATGGGGCTCCTGACGTCCGGCACAACCGACGGGCGTCGACGGCGAGCCATCTGCAGCCTCGTGTCCCAAGCCAACGGGCTCAGCCTGCGCGGCGCGGAGGACGTCTCGATCCTCCGCCTCGATCTCCATGATCCCGGCGGAGGCGACTGTCTTGTCCTTCGACCTCGTCTTCGGCTCCGAGGAGTACCCGGAGTACGTCGGCTCATACAACGATGCCTTCCTCGCCGAACTCGATCTCTCGAACTGGACGGTCGTCGGCAACGACATCACGGCTCCGCAGAACTTCGCGTTCGATCACAACGGCGGCGTTGTCAGCGTCAACAGCGCGTTCTTCGACGAGGCCACGGTCGTCACGGACAACGGCACCGCCTATGACGGTTCGACGGGGGTCCTCGAGGTGCGCTCTCCGATCACGCCGGGCGTCCATCAGCTCTACCTGTCGATTTTCGACGCCAATGACGAGATCCTGGACTCAGGCGCCTTCGTGGATCGCCTGGTGGCCTTCGATGATCTCGGGGCTGGCTGCGAGGCGGGCGCCAATCAGCCGCCAACGGCGGCGGACGACACGTTCACGTGGACGAGGACTCGGAGGACAACGTCCTCGACGTCCTGGCGAATGACGGCGATCCGGACACCGATGTCGTTAGCTCAACGCGATCACCGCCAGCCCGAACACGGCACCGCCACGATCGACGCCGGCACTCAGCGAGTGCTCTACACACCGGACGCCGACTACAACGGACCGGACGCCTTCGAATACCGCATCAGCGATGGCCGCGGCGGGTTCGCGACCGCGTCGGTCGCTTTGACGGTCCGACCGATCAACGACACGCCGACCGCGGCGGATAGCACGGTGCTCGACAGCCCTTGACGTCGCGGTCGAGATCGACCTCGGCCCGCTGGTCGCCGACGTGGAAACCGATGACGCTGACTTGATCTACGCGATCACGACGCCGCCCGCGAACGGCGACCTGACCGGCACCGGACCGATCTTCACGTATACGCCCGACCCGGGGTTCAGCGGACCCGATTCGTTCAGCTACCAGGTGACCGATCGGGGCGATCCGGACAATTGCACGCCGGTGGGTCCGGCATGCTCGGCTGCGCTGTCGAGCACGATCGAGTCGATCGCGATCACGGTCACAGCGGAAGACGCACGAACTGACTGTGACCCTGGCCGGTGACGGCTCCGGCAGCGTCAGCAGCAGCCCGGCCGGCATCGACTGCGGCACTGACTGCAGCGAGGCCTACGACGACGGCACGCTGGTGACCCTGACCGCGGTGGCCGACACCGGCTCCGACTTCAGCGGCTGGAGCGGCGAGGGCTGCTCCGGCACCGGCACCTGCCAGGTCACCATGGACGCGGCGCGCAGCGTGACCGCCACCTTCGACCTGGAGCCGACGCCGACCTTCCTGCTGAGCGTGACCCTGGCCGGTGACGGCTCCGGCAGCGTCAGCAGCAGCCCGACCGGCATCGACTGCGGCACTGACTGCAGCGAGAGCCTACGACGACGGCACGCTGGTGACCCTGACCGCGGTGGCCGACACCGGCTCCGACTTCAGCGGCTGGAGCGGCGGGCTGCTCCGGCACCGGCACCTGCCAGGTCACCATGGACGCGGCGCGCAGCGTGACCGCCACCTTCGACCTGGAGCCGACCGCCGACCGCCAACCTGTCGGTCACGCAGACCGATTCGCCGGATCCAGTTACGGCCGGAAACGCGATCCACTACTTCCTCACCGTCACAAACTCCGGGCCGGACGCCGCGACGGGCGTCGTCCTGGTGGACACCCTCCCCGCCGGCTCGACGCTCTTCGCAGCCGAAAGCCCTGGATGCACGAGCGCCTCGGGCGTGGTGACGTGCGCCATCGGCTCACTGGCCTCCGGCGCGTCACGGAACATCTCGATCGTTGTCCTGGCGCCGACGGTCGCGACGATGACCACGATCACGAACACTGCGACGGTCTCCGGCAACGAGGATGACCCGAGCCTCGCGAACAACACCTCATCGGAAATGACGAGCGTTCAACCGCCTGCCACGAATCCCGACACCGCATCGGGCTGGATCACGGCAGCGGGTGGGACCGTAGCGACCAATGCCGGGAAGCCGCCCACGAAGAAGGACCCGATGACGACGGCCGTCACCGTGCCGCCCGGGTTCCCCGGCATGGTGACGATCGCCGAAGGGCCGATCACGACCTGCCCGGCCGGCGTCGTGTGCTTCGGTCAGCGGGCTGAGATCACCGCACCCACGACGACGGCATCGCAGCCGCTTCGCCTGGCCTTCTCCTACCACCCCGGGTCGCTGCCGCCCGGAACGCAGCTTGACGAGATCACGATGTTCCACGACGGCGTCGAGGTCCCGCGATGCAACAATTCATCAGGCACGGCCTCGCCCGACCCGTGCATCTTCTCGGTCGCGCGCGCGAAGGGCTCGCGTGACCGTGACTGTGCTCAGTTCCGAGAACGGGAGCTGGGTCGGAGGAAGGTGAATATCGGCGGCGGCGCAGTTGCCGTCGCCCAATAGACTCGTGGCATGACCGTCTGCCAGCAGTGCGGGGAGCAGAATCCTGAGCGCTTCCGCATCTGCGGAATGTGCGGTGCACCACTCGCGCCGCCGGGCGTTCGCCGGGAGGCGCGTAAGACCGTCACGATCGTCTTCTCCGACCTGAAAGGCTCGACGAGCCTCGGTGAGCAGCTCGACAGCGAGTCGCTCAGGGAGGCGCTCGGCGTCTACTTCGATGAGATGCGCGTCGGTCATCGAGCGCCACGGCGGAACCGTCGAGAAGTTCATCGGCGACGCCATCATGGCGGTGTTCGGGCTTGCCGCTGTTCGCGAAGACGATGCCATTCGCGCCGTCCGGGCCGCCCGGGAGATGCAGCTCCGCCTCGTGGACGTCAATGCGGAGCTCCGCCGGCGATGGGGGATAGCGCTCGAGAACCGGACCGGCGTGAACACCGGAGAGGTCGTTGCCGGCGACCCTGCCACCGGACAGCGCCTGGTCACCGGCGACACCGTGAACACCGCCGCGCGCCTCGAGCAGGCCGCGCCACCGGGCGAGGTGCTCATCGGTCAGATTACCTACGACCTCGTCCGAGACGCCGTCGATGTCGAGCTCGTCGAAGCCCTGGAACTCAAGGGCAAGGCCGACAAGGTCAAGGCGTACCGGCTCATCGAGGTCGTGGGTCCGCGGGCGCATCGGCGGAGGCTCGAGGCTCCGCTTGTTGGTCGGGCCGAGGAGCTGGAGCGACTCGACGCGGCGGAGCGCGAGACCCGCGAATCGCGGCGTGCCCGGCTCCTGACCGTCGTTGCGGGCGCGGGCGTCGGCAAATCTCGCCTCATCGATGAGTTCCTTGCATCCGACGACCGGCGCGCGCGCTCGCTGCGCGGGCGCTGCCTGTCCTACGGTGACGGCATTACCTTCTGGCCGATCGCGGAGATGATGCGGACGGCTGCGGGCCTCGACGATGCGCTGCCGGCCGAGATTGCCCGGCAGCGGATCCTGACCCTCGCGGCCGGGCGCGATGACGTCGCCGAGCGCCTCGCGCCGCTGCTCGGGCTGAGCGTGGAAGCGTATCCGCTCGAAGAGACGTTCTGGGCTGTCCGGACGCATGTTCGAAGGGCTCGCCCTGTCTGCGCCGCTGGTGGTCGTCGTGGACGACATCCATTGGGCCGAGGCGACGTTGCTCGACCTCCTCGAGCATGTACGCGAGGCCGCCGCCGCTTCGATCCTCGTCGTCTGCTCCGCGCGGCCCGAGCTGATCGAGGAGCGAGCGGGTTGGGGGCCCGAGTCGGATCTCATCCGCCTCGCGCCGATGTCTGCCGCCGAGACGTCTGCGATCGCCGCGAAACATCCTCGGAGGCTCTGGCCTACCGGTGGACCTGCTCCGCCGGATCAGCGAGGCCGCGGAGGGGAACCCGCTCTTCGTCGAGCAGATGCTGTCGATGCTGGTCGACTCGGGCGATCTCGTGCGCGCGCAGGACGGGAGGTGGGAGGTGCGCCGCGAGCAGGACGCGGTGCGGGTGCCGCCCGGCATCGTGGCGCTCATCGACGCACGGCTCGATCGATTGAGCGGCGGGGACCGCAGCGTCCTCCAGGCCGGCTCCGTGATCGGCCTGGTCTTCTACCGCGATGCGGTCCGCTCGATCTCCGAGCCGGAACTGCAGTCCACGGTCGATGCGTCGCTCGAGCGCCTCATGCGGCGCCAGTTCGTTCGGTCCGATCCGTCGACCTTCATGGACGACGATGCCTTCCGGTTCGACCATGCGCTCATTCACGACGGCGCGTATCGCTCGCTCCTGAAACGCGAGCGCGCCGACCTTCACGAACGGTTCGGCCGCTGGTTGGAATCGGTCGCGGCGCAGCGCATTGCCGAGCTCGAGGAGATCATCGGCTATCACCTCGAGCAGGCGGCGCTGCACCTCGAACAGCTTGGGCCACTCGATGAGCACGGGCGCGGTCTGTCCGAGGCGGCTTCGTCACAACTCGCGAGTGCCGGGCGTCGAGCGCTGTCGCGCGGCGACAGCCCGGCGGCGGCGAACCTCCTCCAACGTGCCGCCGCGCTTGTCGTGCCCCAGTCGCGACGTGGATCGAGATCACGCTCGACCTAGCGGAGGCGGCGGCCGATCTGGGCGAGTTCGAGCGGTCGACCGCGGCCGCCGACGAAGGGCTCGCAGCAGCCCGATTGCTCGGGGACGAACTTCTCGTCGTCAATGCCGAGCTCGTCTCTCTGTTCTTGCGCTATACCCTCGATCCCGCGAACGGCGCAGAGCAGGTCGTGCGCGAAACAGAGCGAGCGATCGCACCACTCGAGGTCGCCGCCGACCATGCCGGCCTCGTGCGCGCCTGGCGACTGCTGGCTTGGGTCCACGGGACGGCGTGTAACTACGGAGCTGCCGAACGCGCCGTCGAGCGGGCGGTGCACCACGCTCGGCTCGCCGGTGATCGCCGGGCCGAAACCCGAAATCTGATGTCGTTCGCCGTCTCTGCCCTGTATGGACCGATGCCGGTCGGGCAGGCGATCACGCTTGCGGAGCGCATCGCTCTCGATGTGCATGGTGACAGGCGCGCGGAAGGCATCGTTCTGTCCGCTTCGGCCCACCTGCGAGCGCTTCAAGGTGACTTCACCGAGGCGCGGGCGCTCTACTCTCGCGCGCGAGAAACGCTCGAGGCGCTCGGTGGTCCGGTGATGGCTGCGACCGTCTCGCTTGACTCCGCGCGGGTCGAGCTGCTGGCGGGCGACCCAGTTGCGGCCGAGCGTGAGCTTCGCCGTGACTATGACGTACTCGAGTCGATCGGAGAACGCTATGCACTCTCCACCCTCGCCGGGCTGCTCGGCTATGCGCTTCTGCGGCAGGGTCGACTCGATGCGGCCATCGCCGCGACCGAGGCGGCCGAGCAGATGGCTGCGGCAGACGACGTCGAGTCGCAAAGTCTCTGGCGGCGGGTTCGCGCCGCTGCGGTGACAGCCCTCGGGGCGCCGGAGGAGGCGCTGCCGCTGGCATTGGCGGCCTACGACCTGGTTGTCGACACCGATGCGCCTCTGATGAAGGCATTCGCCCTGCTTGATCTTGGCGAAGTGCACGCTGCCACCGGCAGCCTGGAAGAGGGCAGGCGCGCGTGGCAAGACGCGCTCGCCCTTTTCGAGGCGAAGGAGGCGTCCGTCCCGGCGGCCATGGCTCACGAACTGTTGGAGCTGCTACGCCGTTGCGTAGGCGAAACGAGTCCCGCGACGCCTGAGGCAGCATGTCCGAAGACACCGATTGCGGTCTCATCCAGTACGACCGGCGGGAGCCATCGGACTTTGACCCGTGGGGGAGCGGCCGCTATCATCCGGTCGTCCCCGCTGGTTCCGCGATGGAAGGGGCATGCGTTCCGGCGTAGCTCAGTGGTAGAGCGGGCGGCTGTTAACCGCTTGGTCGTAGGTTCGAATCCTACCGCCGGAGCCATCCACGACGGGGTGGCCCCGATACGCGTGCCTACTCAGGCGGCCAGATGTCGTATGCGGTGAAGTCGACCCATACGAGATCGCGGGTATTCGGGATTGCCGACAACAGGGCGTTGCCGATCTCCCGCGGAGGATCCGCCATGTCGCTCCACCACCCCCAGTCGGACTGGTAGCCGTACTGGAAGCCGACGGGCGCCGGTGCGAAGGCCTGGCCCCACGCGCTGAACTCGGTGACCATGGCGTTCAACGATCCGTGCCCTTGGCTGTCGTCGAAGAAGACGAGGCCGTTGCGTTCGGTCGGCGGCATCTTTTCGACGAGCCAGTGCTTCAGCAGGACCAGGTCATAGGGATCGCCCGACTCGGCCCGCGTCGCTGGCGACCCAGTCCCGGGCCTCCGCGTCGGTGACCGGGTTGCCGAAGCGAGCGAGGTCTCTGCGGTACCACTCGACGTCGACCCCGAAGCCGATCACGCTCGGATGATGGCCATAGTGCGATACCGCAGATGATGAGCATGGCACGCTGCAACGAGCGGGCTCGACGGAAGCCAGACCTTGATGCCGGCGGCATCGAAGGCAGAAAGTGGACTCGAACAGGTGGATGTGGTCGAATCCGCGTCGGCCACGTGCCGGTGGCCGGCTGCGGGAAATGGCCCAGCATTTGCCCCGTCCCCGCCGCCGGAGACCTCCACCACCACGGCGACCTGCTCGCCGATTGAATCGGGGAAGCGCGACGCCATCGAGTCGATCGAATCGACCCACCAGGCAGGGGACGGGAACGGGGTGATGCCGTAGTTCGAGGCCCTGAAACCGGCGCGCATTCCCTGCGGGATCGGAGGGGGCGTTGGGGTCGGGCCCGCAGTGGCTGTCGGAGTCGGTTTGGCGCCGTAGGCCGCCTCGACGAATCCATGTCCCTGGCTCATTGCGATGAGCAGCACGATGACTCCGACCAGAGTCACAACGAGACGCGGACCTCGACATGTCTGTCCTCCCAGGCGAGTCGGTTCAGATCAGCTCGGGGCCGACTCGCATGGTAAACCTCAGGTGATCACTGAGACATCCGCGTTCGCTCCGCCTGGGCGGCTGGAACGGCGCGGGGAACGCTTCATGGAGGGGGAGCGTCCGGACGGACATGCGATTTGAGATCCTCCTGCTGGCGGTGTTCCTCATGGGATGCGGCCCGGCCGCCCCGGCCGCGGAGCACGCGGTCACGGGGGTCGTCACCGCGGGCCCGGTCTGCCCGGTGGTGACCGACCCGCCGGATCCGTCGTGCGAGGATCGGCCAGTGGCCGGGGCCGAGATCGTGGTCCGCGACGCGTCGGGAGACGAGGTCGCTCGCGCCCGATCGGCCGACGACGGCACCTTCTCGGTATCGGTGGCGGCGGGCACCTACGAGCTGGTTCCCCAGCCGGTCGAAGGGCTGATGGGGACGGCCGCTCCCGTCGAGGTCACCGTCGGGGAGGGGGCCCCGGCGGAGCGGATCGAGATCAGTTACGACACGGGAATCCGTTGAGGCTAACGGACTGCGCGGTCGCCCGTTAGTACCAGTGAGCCGGACACTGCGTTGGCGGCTCTGCCGCCAGGGCAGCCGCAGTGTCCGGCGTTTCCATGCCCCGGCTCAGGACTCGCGCTCGTGCCAGTTCGGGTCCACCGGCGCCGTCGGGCCGACGTCACCGAACGTCGGCGCCAGCGCGAATGTCATGACCCCCATGGCGATGCCGAAGATGACGAGCATCGCCGAACCGGCCGGGTCGTAGGAGAGGAACCAATAGGTCGCGCCGAGGGCGATGATCAGCACCGCGGGGGCGAGGTACTTCACGAGCTTCATGCCGTCATCATACCGATCCAGCAGATGGCGGCCGGCCTCGGCGCACCAGGCCAGAATCTATGTAAATCTATGTCTCAGACGATCCAGCCGCAGTCGGTCCGGCTCACGGGACCAATGGCCAGCTCCGATTCGGGCCGCCGCCCGTCCTCGGGGGCATTCGCTCGGACGAGCGGCCGGGTGCCGAGCAGGCGATCGGCCCGTACCAGGGTCCGACGACGGACTCTCGGGTCGCTGACCGGCGTACCGGTGTCCGATGGGTCGGCGACGGTGGGGAGCGAGCTCATCGCCTCGCCGGGCCGAGCGGTGACGACCGAGCCGTCGGGGTAGCTGAGCCAGAGCCCGCGCAGGCGCGCGATGAAGTGCTCGGCCATGCCCGGGACGAGCATCTCGACGATCCCACGGCCGCTGCGGCGGTACCCCCGAGGCCGCTCGTCCGCCTGGATGCGGTCGACGAAGGCACGCGAGAGCTGCTCCTCGACGGCCACCTTGACGCTCTCCGGCGCCTCCACGACCACGCGACCGCCCTGGAAGGTGGCGCGGCCGACGACCTCCGGATCGGCGGCGCCGCGCTCCGTCCGCACCAGCTCGTAGACGAGGGTATCGTCGGTACGCGGATCGGCGGTTCGGTCGATCATGGGCCGAGAATAGCGCAGCAGCCGACGGCCGCGTGGGCTCCCGCGTCACGGCCCCGGGCTCGGCTAGAATCGGTCGGCGAGACCGACCCAACCCGAGGAGGAAGCGTGAGCGAGATCGAGGAGAAGGGCTACCGCGAGATGGTGGTGGCCCAGGACGATACCCAGGTGGACACCTGGGCGGCCGACCTCTTCATCGACTTCGCGAAGCGGATGGGCGTCGGGACGGCGATCGAGGCCTTCTGCCGGGCCACCGGGCTCGACGCACGCGGCTTCCAGCGTGCCTTCCTGGTGGGTGGGGGACCGGATCACGTCGTCGGCATCGACACGGCCGGTTCCCTGGCCGCTCCGATCTTCGAGCTGCCGAAGGCGATCGCCGGCCTCCGCCGCATCGATCCCGAGGCGCGCGCCAAGCTGATCGACTTCCTCGTCGAGCAGCGCGAGGTGATGTCCTACACCCCCTGACCCGGGGAGCTGCCTACTCGGCCTCGTCGCGTTGCGGCGCGCCGGCGCGGATGATCGCGATCGCGTTCTCGATCTTGAGCTTCGTGATGGTCAGATGCTTGGCGAAGTTCGCCCGGTTGACCTCGGGGATCTGCTCCATCATCTCGGGCTGCCGGAGGATGTCCACGAGGTCGTCGACCCCCTCCGCCAGCTTCGAGCGCGCCCCCATGAGCGCTTCGTCCGCGGCCTGCGCGGCCTGGGCCTCGCCGGCGACCGTCTTCGCACGCCGCCGTCGCTTCTCGCCGGTGATCGGTTCGTCCTCGACCGGCTCGCCGCCGGTCACCTTCCGAAGCTTCGCCAGCGAGAGCTCCCCGGCAACGATCCGCTTCTCAAGCCGACGGCGCTGACGCTCGTCCGTGATCTTCATCAGCTCGTACGCGTGGCTGATCGTGTCTTTGCGCAATGACACGAGCTCGCGAATATCGGCCGGCGCGTTCGAGAGCCGGAGCCGATTCTCGACGTAGCCCTTGTCCTTGCCGACCTTCTGGGCGAGCTGGCGCACCGAGTAGCCGAACGCGTCGGTCATCTTGCGGAACATGGCCGCCTCTTCGAGCGGCGATACATCCTCGCGCTGGAGGTTCTCGATGATGCTGACCTCGAGCGCCGTGCTCTCGTCGAAGTCGACCACGATGGCCGGGATGGTGTCGCGTTCCGCCATCCGGGAAGCCCGCCATCGCCGCTCGCCGGCGATGAGCTCGAATTGCGCGCCAGCCGGCCGCACGAGAATCGGCTGGAGGACGCCGTGCTCGCGAATCGAGTCGGCGAGCTCGGTCAGCGAATCCTCGTCGTAGGAGAGACGGGGCTGCGCCGGGTTCGGCAGGATCTTGCCGACCGGCACCTCGCGGATCTGCGCGTGCGTCGCGCGGGACTCGATGAGCGATACGATCCCCGGCGCCAGGTCGGTCTGCTGCGCCTCGTCGAAGAGGCGATGGATGTTCTCCTTGAAGGCGGGCCGCTTCTCAGCCAAGTTCGATCACCTCCTGGGCCAGATCGCGGAACGCGCGCGCCGCGGCTGAACCGGTGGCGTATTCGGTGACCGGCTTGCCGGTGAGGGGTGCCTCGCCGAGCTTCACGGTCTGCTTGATCATCGTGTTGAAGACGCGATGATCCCCGAGCTCGCGCAGGTTCGCGAGCATCTCGCGCGCGAGCACCGTGCGTCCATCGAAGAAGGTCGGCAGCAGGCCGAGCACTTCGAGATCGTGGTTCAGCTTGATCTTGATGGTGTTGATCACCTTGATCAGGGCGGTGAGTCCCTTGATGGCGTAGTACTGGGTCTGGACCGGGATGATGACCCGGTTGCTCGCCACCAGCGAGTTGATGGTGAGCAGCCCCAGCGTCGGCGGGCAGTCGATGATGATCACGTCGAACTGTCGCTCTGCCCAGCCGGCGAGCGCATCGCGCAGGACCATCTCGCGTCCGATGGCGGTGAACAGCTCGACTTCCGTGGAGGCAAGCTCCAGCGTGGCCGGCGCGACCCACAGGCCATCGGTCTGCGTGTTGCGAACGATGTCGTCGAGCGACGCGCGATCTTCGGAGAGCACGTCTGCCATCGACTGTCGCACGTCGGAGAGCGACACACCCAGGCCGACCGTGAGGTTCGCCTGGGGATCCATGTCGACGCACAGCACGCGGTAGCCGCGCTCGGCGAGTGCCCCGCCGAGATTGATGGAGCAGGTCGTCTTGCCGACGCCGCCCTTCTGGTTTGCGATCGAAATTACCTTGGTCAACGCGTCACCTTCGTGCGGCTGGGGCGGGCTGCGTCGCCAATTTGCGACCTGTCGATGATAGGCCGATGGGTGCGCCGCGGTCCATCGGAGTTGTCCACAACGTGGAGAAAACGGGCTGTCGTTGTGCAAAGACATCCGTCTATACTCGAAGTTGTCCACCATCGTTCCTGCGGGCCCGTAGCTCAATGGTCAGAGCAACCGGCTCATAACCGGATGGTCGCAGGTTCGATTCCTGCCGGGCCCACCAGCGAACGCAGTGCGAAGGAGCTTCCTCGTGTCGACCGCAGACAAGCTTGACCACCTGCGGACGCTGCGCGAGGAATCGCACCAGGGCGGGGGAGCAGCGCGGCTCGAGCAGCAGCATGCGCGCGGCAAGCTCTCGGCGCGCGAGCGGCTCGACCTGCTGCTCGACGAGGAAAGCTTCACGGAGCTCGACGCGTTCGTGACGCATCGGACGAGTGAGTTCGGTCTCGACGATGAGCGTTACCTGGGCGATGGTGTGATCACCGGGTTCGGTCGCATCGACGGCCGGTTGGTGTTCGTCTACAGCCAGGACTTCACCGTCTTCGGCGGGTCGCTGTCGGAAGCGCACGCCGAGAAGATCTGCAAGGTGATGGACCTGGCGCTCGAGAACGGCGCGCCGATCATCGGACTCTCCGACTCCGGTGGCGCGCGCATCCAGGAGGGCGTCGCCAGTCTCGGCGGCTACGCGGACATCTTCCTGCGCAACACCCTGGCTTCGGGTGTCGTCCCGCAGATCTCGCTCGTCATGGGACCCTGCGCCGGCGGCGCCGTCTACTCGCCGGCGATCACCGACCTGGTGGTCATGGTCGACGGCACCAGCTACATGTTCGTCACCGGGCCGAACGTGGTGAAGACGGTGACCCATGAAGAGATCGACTTCGAGGGGCTCGGCGGTGCGCGCATCCACAACGAGACGAGCGGCGTCGCGCACTTTCTCAGCCCGGGAGAGCCGCAGGCGCTCCAGCTGGCGCGGACGCTGATCGGCTACCTGCCGCCGAACAACGTGGACCTCCCGCCGCGCCACGACGAATGGTCGGCCCCCGGCATCGACGGTGCGACGCTCGATGCGCTCGTGCCGGATTCTCCAAAGCAGTCCTACGACATGCACACCGTCATCGGCGGCATCGTGGATGACGCCTCGTTCACCGAGGTCCATGCGGGATTCGCGCGAAACATCATCTGCGGCCTCGGGCGGGTGGAGGGTCGGACGGTCGGGATCGTGGCACAGCAGCCGGAGGTGCTTGCCGGCGTTCTCGACATCGATGCCTCCGACAAGGCGGCACGATTCGTCCGCACCTGCGACTGCTTCAACATCCCGATCATCACCCTGGTGGACGTTCCCGGATTCCTGCCCGGCGTCGAGCAGGAGCATCGCGGCATCATCCGTCACGGCGCGAAGCTGCTGTACGCCTACTGCGAGGCGACCGTACCGAAGGTCACCGTCATCACCCGCAAGGCGTACGGCGGCGCCTACGACGTGATGAGCAGCAAGCACGTTCGCGGCGACATGAACTATGCGTGGCCGACGGCGGAGATCGCTGTCATGGGAGTCGAGGGTGCCGTGAACATCATCTTCCGCGACGAGATCTCCGCGGCGGATGACGCTGCCGCCGAGCGCGCGCGGCTCGTCGCCGAGTACGAGGATCGATTCGCCAACCCCTACGTCGCGGCGGCGCGCGGGTATGTCGATGAGGTGATCCTCCCGTCGGAAACGCGGATGCGGATTGCCGGCGCGCTTGCGATGCTCGAGCACAAGCGCCAGGCGGTGCCGGCCAAGAAGCACGGCAACATCCCCCTGTAGCGGGCGCTGTCTTTGCGCACGGACAGACCGATGCCTCCCTTCAACAGGCTCCTGATTGCCAACCGCGGTGAGATTGCGGTCCGGGTCATTCGGGCCTGCCGCGAGCTGGGCATCTCGCCCATCGCCGTCCATTCCGACGCCGATGCGGACGCGCTTCATGTCCGCCTCGCCGATGCCAGCGAGCGGATCGGTCCGCCGTCTGCCGCCGAGTCCTATCTGTCGATCGACGCGATCATCGATGCGGCGCGCCGAAGCGGCGCGGAAGCCATCCATCCCGGGTACGGCTTCCTGTCGGAGAACGCCGACTTCGCCCGGGCGGTCGAGGCTGCGGGGCTGACGTTCGTCGGCCCGCCGCCGGCCACCCTGGAGGCGCTCGGCAACAAGCTGGCGGCTCGACGAGGAGCCGAAGCCGCCGGTGTCCCGATCGTTCCCGGCACCACGGTGGCGCTGGAGGGAGACTCCGAGGAGCTCTCCTCGCTGGGGTATCCGCTGATGCTGAAGGCCGCCGCCGGTGGCGGCGGCCGCGGGATGCGCCGCGTCGATTCCGCGGCGGAGGTCGGGGATGCCCTGGCGGCTGCACGCCGCGAGGCGCTCTCGGCCTTCGGCGATGGGACCGTGTACGCCGAGCGCCTGGTCGCGCCCGCCCGGCATGTCGAGGTCCAGCTGCTCGGCGACCGCCACGGCCGGCTGGCCGTCCTCGGCGAGCGCGACTGCAGCGTCCAGCGCCGCCACCAGAAGCTGGTGGAGGAGTCTCCGTCGCCGGCGGTCGATCCGGCGACCCGCGAGGCGCTCTTCGACAGCGCGCGTCGGGTGGCCTCAGGCGTCGACTTCCACAACGCCGCGACCGTCGAGTTCCTGCTCGACGAGGATGGCCAGCACTACTTCCTGGAGATGAACACGCGGCTCCAGGTCGAGCACGGGGTCACCGAGCTGGTGACGGGCCTGGACCTGGTTGCCTGGCAGATCAGGGTTGCGGCGGGAGAGCCGCTTCCCGACGAGGTCGTCGACGCCCCGCGCCACGGCCACGCCATCGAGGTCCGCCTCTACGCGGAGAATCCATACGACGACTTCCGGCCCACCGCCGGGCGGATCACCGCCTGGGCGATGCCGGCCGGACCCGGCGTCCGGGTCGACGCAGGGATCGAGGCCGATACGGACCTCCGTCCCGAATACGACCCGCTGCTCGCCAAGCTGATGGTCCACGCCGAGGATCGCCCGTCGGCCATCGATCGGCTGCGCCGAGCGCTCGACGAGACGGTTGTCGGCGGCGTCCAGACCGATGCCGGGTTCCTCCGCTGGCTTGTCGACGACGAGGCCTTCGTCGGCGGCGATTACGACACCAGTCTCATCGGTCAGCGGTGGGGCCTCGACCACCCCATCGGAAGCGAGGACGCGGCGTTGGCGGCGACTGCGGCGCTGTCCGGCCCGACTGGCATCGGACGCAGCACGCGCCCGACCGCCGCTGGCTGCCGACGACGGGTCGGCCTGGGGCAGGGTCGCGCGCCGCGAGGCACGACGACGATGAGCGACTACGAGGTGCGCGTCGAGGGCGAGCGCGTAACCCCGGCCGACGGCTGGCGGCTCGAGCTCGACGACCGCGATCGCGGCATCGCTCGGCTCGTCAACGGCGCCGTGTCAATGCCCGTCCTGGTCGAGGGAGCGGGCAGCGACTGGGTCGTCACGATCCGTGGCCGTCGGATCCCGGTGACGGTCCGCTCGTGGCGCGAGCGCGTCCTGGCGGACGCCGAGACCGCCGCAGCCGCGCACACCGGTCCCACCGAGGTCAAGGCGACGCTGCCCGGCCTGATCGTGGGCGTCGCAGTATCCGTCGGTGACGAGGTGGCGATGGGGGACCCCCTTCTCACGGTCGAGGCGATGAAGATGCAGAACGAGGTCCGGGCGCCACGATCCGGGCGGGTGATCGAGGTCTCGGTGCAGGCCGGCGAGACGGTCGCGACCGGCGCTCCGCTGCTTCGGCTGGAGTGACGGCGCGTACAATCGGTGGCCGATGAGTGAGCCCGAGCGCCCGGAGGCGCGTCCGTATCGGTCCACCTCCGGCATCGAGATCCGGACCGTCTACGGGCCCGAGGACCTTGCGGGCTTCGACCCGGCCGACGCAGCTCGGCGCTCCCGGGACCTATCCGTTCACCCGCGGGATCCACCCCGAGGGCTACCGCGCCCGCCCGTGGACCATGCGCCAGTACGCGGGCTTCGGCTCGGCCGAGGAGACGAACCGGCGCTTCCGGTACCTCCTCGACCACGGCCAGACAGGGCTCTCGGTCGCCTTCGACCTGCCGACCCAGATCGGCTACGACTCGGACGACCCGATGGCGCTCGGCGAGGTGGGTCGGGTCGGCGTCCCGATCGACTCGATCGAGGACATGGAGATCCTGCTCGACGGCATCGACCTCGGGGTCGTGTCGACCTCGATGACGATCAACGCCACCGCGGCCATCCTGCTGACCCTCTACGAGACGGTCGCCCGCCGGCGCGGGACCGATCCACGCCGCCTGCGCGGCACGGTCCAGAACGACATCCTCAAGGAGTACATCGCGCGCGGGACCTACATCTTCCCGCCCGATGCCTCGATGCGGCTGGTCACCGACACGTTCGCCTACTGCCGAACCGAGCTGCCGGCCTGGAACACGATCAGCATCAGCGGCTACCACATGCGCGAGGCCGGCTCGACGGCCGTGCAGGAGGTCGCCTTCACCGTGGCGAATGCGATCGCCTACGCCGACGCGGCCCTCGCCGCTGGCCTGGCGTTCGACGAGTTCGCGCCACGCCTCTCGTTCTTCTTCGCCGCTCACAACGACCTGCTCGAGGAGGTGGCCAAGTTCCGGGCCGCGCGCCGCGTGTGGGCCCGGGTTGCCCGCGAGCGGTTCGGTGCCCGCGATCCGAAGGCAATGGCCATGCGCTTCCACGTCCAGACGGGTGGATCGACCCTGACCGCCCAGCAACCGGACGTCAACGTGGTGCGGACCTCGGTGCAGGCGTTGGCGGCGATCCTCGGCGGGGCGCAGTCGCTGCACACCAACGCCCTCGACGAGGCGCTCGGGCTGCCGACGCCGGCGTCGGCCCGCCTGGCGCTGCGGACGCAACAGGTGTTGTATTCGGAGTCGGGGGTGACGGCGACGGTCGACCCGCTGGGCGGGTCCTATTACATAGAGAGCCTCACCAACCAGATCGAGGAGCGGGCGCTGGCCGAGATCTCGGCCATCGACGAGCGCGGCGGCACCCTGGCGGCCCTTGCCGACGGCTACCAGCAGGACAGGATCGGTGACGCGGCCTACGAGCAGCAGCTGGCAGTGGAGGCGGGGGAGCGAGTCATCGTCGGCGTCAACGCGTATGCCGAGGAGGGCGTCGAGCTCGCGCCGGAGCCGCAGCGCATCGATCCGGCGCTCGAGGCGACCCAGGTCGAGCGGACCCGAGCCCTTCGCGCGGCCCGGGATCAGGCGGCGGCCGACGCCACCGTCGCCGACCTCGAACGGGCGGCGGCCGGCACCGAGAACGTGCTGCCGCGGATCCGTGCCTGCGTCGAGTCTGCGGTGACGCTCGGCGAGATCGCCAACGCCATGCGACGCGTGTGGGGAGAGCATCGACCGTGACGCAGGGGCCGAGGATCGGGCCGATCCATCACGTCGCGATCGTCGTGCGCTCGATCGAGTCGTCGCTCGCTCGCTACCGCGAGCTCTTCGACCTGGCACCCGAGGAGGATCCGTCCGTCTTCGCGGCGCAGCGGGTGCGGCTCTGCTTCCTGCCCACGGGTCCGGACCCCGCCGCCAGGATCGAGCTCGTCGAGCCGATCGACGACGACAGTGGTGTCGCGAGGTTCCTCGATGAGCGGGGCGAAGGCGTGCATCACGTCTGCTTCGTCACCGATGACCTTCCGGCGACGCTCGAGGCCCTGGCTGCCGCGGAGGCCGAGATGATCGACCGCGAGCCTCGCCGGGGCGCCCACGGGACCGTGGCCTTCGTTCATCCGCGCACGCTCAACGGCGTCCTGTGGGAGCTCCTGGAGCCGGCAGCGGATCAGGCCGAGCAGTCGAACAGGTAGCGGCCGTCGGTCAGCTGCTCGCGACCGAGGCGGTCGACCTCGACCGCGATTTCGAGATCCTCGTCGGCGGCCTCGCCCTCCGCCAGTGCGGCGGCCCCGTTGGTGAGGGTGATGATCTGCGAGCCGATGAGCTCGTTGAGGGAGCGACCGGGCTGCCACTCGGGCAGGTCGGTGAGGGCCTCATCGGCGGCCGCAACGTGCCGCTCCACGTCCGCCCCGGCGGCCGCGCGCTCCTCGGGATCGTCACCAGCCTCGACGCCGCGCTCCAGCGCGTGTGTGGCCGCACTGAGCTCGTCGAAGGCGGTGCACACTGCCGTTCGGTAGGCCGCCGGCGCTGGATTCCCGCCCGGATCCTCTCGCAGGTAGCCGACCAGCACGATGGCGCCGACGAACACGGCGAGCGCGATCGAGACGCCCCAGCCCCATCCGGCGAGGCGGAACAGGCCGACGCCACGCGGTGCCTCGGGCTCCTTCGGGCGCTCGGACGGCGGCCGCGGCGCCGTCCCGTCGGCCTTGCGCTTCGTTCGTCACCGCGTCGCGGACTACCGAACGCCGGCGTCGCGGAGCAGCTGCGGGATGTGGCTCGGCGAATCGGCGACGCGAATGCCGGCCTCCTCGAGCGCCACCCGCTTGGACTCCGCCGTGCCGGCGCCGCCGGAGATGATCGCCCCGGCGTGCCCCATGCGACGGCCGGGCGGCGCTGTCCGACCGGCGATGAAGGCCGCCATCGGCTTGCGCACCTCGCGCGCGCAGAAGGCAGCGGCCTTCTCCTCCTCCTCGCCCCCGATCTCGCCGATCATCACGATCGCCTCGGTCTCGGGGTCCTGGTTGAACATGTCGAGGACGTCGATGAAGCTGGTGCCGATGATCGGGTCGCCGCCGATGCCGACGGTGGTGGTCTGGCCCATGCCGGCATCGGTCATGGCCTGCACGACCTCGTAGGTCAGCGTTCCGGATCGGCTCACGAGCCCGACCGGCCCACGCGCGTGGATGTTGCCGGGGATGATCCCGACCTTCGCCTCGCCCACGCTGGTCATGCCAGGGCAGTTCGGACCGACGAGCCGAACGCCCTTCTGCTTGAGGACGTGGGAGACGCGGAGCATGTCGAGCGCCGGCACGCCCTCGGTGATGCAGACGACCAGCGACAGCCCGCCGTCGGCCGCCTCGAGCATCGCGTCCGGCGCGAAGGCGGCGGGGACGAAGATGCAGCTCGCATTCGCGCCGGTCTGGGCGACCGCCTCGGCGACGGTATCGAAGACCGGCACCGATCCGTCGAGGGCCGACTGGCCGCCCTTCCCCGGCGTGACGCCGGCAACGATGTTGGTGCCGTACTCGAGCATGGCGGCCGAGTGGAACGCTCCCTCCCGCCCGGTGATGCCCTGGACCAGGAGCCGCGTCTCGCCGTTGACGAGGATGCTCACGTCGCACCGCCCGCGGCCGCGACCGCCTTCGCCGCCGCATCGTCGAGCGAGTCTGCGGTGATCAGGTTGGCCTCGGCCAGGATCGGCTTGGCCTCCTCGGCGTTGGTGCCGACGATGCGGACCACCATCGGCACGTCGCGCGTCAGCTGCGCCCGCGCCTCGACGATGCCGCGGGCGACCTCGTCGCCGCGGGTGATGCCGCCGAAGATGTTGATGAGGATGGCGCGCACGTTCTCATCGTCGAGGATGATCTTGAAGGCCGCAGCCACCCGATCGGCCTTGGCGCCGCCGCCGATGTCGAGGAAGTTGGCCGGCTCGCCGCCGGCGAGCTTGACGAGGTCCATGGTGGTCATCGCCAGGCCGGCCCCGTTGACCATGCAGCCGATGCGTGCCGTCGAGCTTGATGAAGCTGATGCCGGCCTCGCGCGCCGCGATCTCCGAGGGCTCCTCCTCGTTGAGGTCGCGCATCGCCTCGAGGTCGGGATGCCGAGGCAGCGCCGAGTCGTCGAGCACGATCTTGGCGTCGAGCGCCTCGAGGCGGCCGTCGCCGGTCACCACCAGCGGGTTGATCTCGGCGAGGTCGGCGTCGGAGCCGACGAAGGCGTCGAACAGGCCGCGCATGACCGTTCGCGAAGTCCTTCCGAAGCTCGGCCGGGATGCCGAGGAAGAACCCGATGCGCCGCACCTGGTGCTCCTGCAGGCCGATGAGGGGATGCAGGGACAGGCGCAGGATGGCATCGGGGTTCGTCTTCGCGGTCTCCTCGATCTCGACGCCGCCCTCTGCGGACGCGATCACGACGATCGCCCTGGACGCGCGGTCGAGGATGAGGCCCAGGTAGTACTCGTGCGCGATGTCGGCGGCGGGAGCCACGAGGACCGTCTTGACCGTGGTGCCCTTGATGTCGAGACCGATGATCTCGCGGGCCCTCTCCGCGGCCTCGTCCGGCGTCGAGGCAAGCTTCACGCCGCCGGCCTTGCCGCGTCCGCCGACCAGCACCTGCGCCTTGACCACCACCGGCCCGCCGATGCGCTCGGCGGCGGCGCGGGCCTCCTCCGGCGTCGTGGCGGTCTCGCCCGCGACGAGCGGAACGCCGTGGCGCGCGAGGATCTCCTTGCTCCGGTACTCCTGGAGCTTCACGCAAGTCTCCTGGTGCGGTCGATCGCCGGCGGGCGCGCTCGATCGGAGAGGGCTGCGGCCGGCGCGGGAAGTCAGGATTGTAGCCCGCGGCGCCGGATCGGTGGCTCCGCCAGCGGAGTCGCGGCGCCGTGGCTCGCCCGTCCATCCGGCTACACTTCTCCTCCGTACGCCGACGCTTTGATCGGCCGCACGCGAGGTGAATCCAGTGCGCTACGCCGTCACCCTCATCCCCGGCGACGGGATCGGCCCGGAGCTCGCCGAGGCCACGCGGGGCGTGCTGGAGGCGACCGGAATCGGGTTCGACTGGGACGTGCAGGAGGCCGGCGAGGCCACCATCGCCACCGAGGGCACGCCGCTCCCGGACCGCGTGGTCGAGTCGATCCGCCGCAACGGGATCGCCATCAAGGGGCCGATCACGACGCCGGTCGGCTCCGGCTTCCGCTCCGTGAACGTCGGGCTGCGCCAGGCGCTCGAGCTGTATGCCAACGTCCGTCCGGCGCGAACCATGAAGGGCGTCGAGACGCGCTACGACAACGTCGACCTCATCATCGTCCGCGAGAACACCGAGGATCTCTACGCCGGCATCGAGCACCGCGTCGGCCCAGACGCGGCCGAGAGCATCAAGATCATCACCCGCGCGGCATCGCAGCGCATCGCGCGCTACGCCTTCGAGTACGCGGTCAAGAACGGCCGCCGCAAGGTCACCGCCGTCCACAAGGCGAACATCATGAAGCTGTCGGACGGCCTCTTCCTCGAGAGCTGCGGCCAGGTCGCGGCCGACTACGCCGGGCGGGTCGAGTACGAGGACCGCATCGTCGACAACATGTGCATGCAGCTGGTGCAGAAGCCGGAGCTGTACGACGTCCTCGTCCTGCCCAACCTGTACGGCGACATCGTCAGCGACCTCGCGGCGGGCCTCGTCGGCGGGCTCGGCGTCGCGCCCGGCGCCAACATCGGCGAGAAGGCGGCCGTGTTCGAGCCGGTGCATGGATCGGCGCCCAAGTACGCCGGCCAGAACAAGGCCAACCCGACCGCCCTCATCCTGAGCGGCGCCCTGATGCTGCGTCACCTCGGCGAGCTGGCGGCAGCCGATGCGGTCGAGTCGGCGGTCCGCGAGGTCATCGCCGCCGGGACGACGGTGACCTACGATCTCGGCGGCACGGCCGGAACCCGCGAGTTCGGCGAGGCGGTCGCCGCTCGACGTGCGTGAGCTGGCTTGATCAACCTGTTCGGCTACCGCGTCTCGTGGGCGCAGCTGGCGTGGTTCGGCCACCGCGCCAGCGGGCTCGGCGTGCTCGTCTACCTGTTCCTGCACATCGTCGAGACCTCGACCGTGCTCTTCGGGCCGGACGTCTACAACGCGGCGGTGGGGATCTTCAAGAACCTGCCGGCACGGCTGGGCGAGGTCCTCCTGATGGCGGCGCTCGTCTACCACGCGCTCAACGGCCTGCGCGTGATCGCGATGGACTTCTGGCCCTCGCTGACCGTCTATTACCGGCCGCTGACCTACGGCGTCATCGCCGCCACGGTGGTGAGCATGATCCCGCTGGCGCTGATCATGCTCCGGCCATTCGCGCCGTGGGGATGAGGGACCGATGAGCACCGTCCGTCGCGCGCGCGTCATCTATTCGAACCCGTCGCACGCCGCGCGTCCGAAGCCGCAGGCATCCGGCCGCGAGCGGTTCTGGTGGTACTTCATGCGCCTGTCGGGCCTGGCGCTCGTCATCCTGGCGCTGGGCCACATGTTCATCATGCACGTGCTCGTGGAGCTCACCGGCGGCGAGATCGACTTCGCCTTCGTGCAGAGCCGATGGGGGACGCCGTTCTGGCGGTTCTACGACCTGCTGCTGCTCGTCCTGGCCTTCATCCACGGGGCGAACGGCGCGCGGGTCGTGATCGGCGACTACATCGTGCACCGCACGGCGCGCGGCCTGCTCATCGGCATCCTGATCGCCATCAGCGCGATCTGGCTGGTGCTCGGCATGGCCGTGATCGTGTTCTTCGATCCGGGCACGGCGCCCCCCGTCGGTCCGTTCTCGTGACGCTGGCGACGATCGGCCGGGGACTGATCCCGCCGACGCGCGTCCACGAGCTGGACGCGGTCGTGGTCGGCGCGGGTGGGGCGGGCCTGTACGCGGCCCTCGAGCTGAAGAAGGACCTCGGCCCGCAGGCGCGCATCGGTGTCATCAGCAAGCTGTATCCATCCCGCTCGCACACCGGAGCCGCCCAGGGCGGGGTGTGCGCCGCGCTCGGCAACACCGAGGAGGACCACTGGGAGTGGCACTGGTTCGACACGGTCAAGGGCGGCGACTACCTCGTCGACCAGGATGCGGCGGAGGTCATGTGCCACGACGCGGTCGAGACGATCATCAACCTCGAGCATCTCGGCATGCCGTTCGACCGCACCGACGAAGGGCTCATCAACCAGCGCCGGTTCGGCGGCCACACGCGCAACTACGGCGAGGGCCCGGTGCGACGCAGCTGCTTCGCGGCCGACCGCACCGGCCATGCCATCCTGCAGACCCTCTTCCAGCAGTGCATCAAGCACGAGGTCGCCTTCTTCGACGAGTACCAGGTGCTCGACCTGGCGCTGCCCGAGGGTCCCGATGGGCCGGCGAGCGGCGTGATCGCGCTGCAGCTGGCCACCAGCGAGCTGCACGCCTTTCGCGCCAGGGCGGTGCTGTTCGCGACCGGCGGCTACGGCAAGGTCTTCAAGGTCACCAGCAACGCGCACACGCTGACCGGCGACGGGATGGCGATCCCGTATCGGCGCGGGCTGCCACTCGAGGACATGGAGTTCTTCCAGTTCCACCCGACCGGCATGTACAAGCTGGGCTTCCTGCTCAGTGAGGCGATGCGCGGGGAGGGCGGCGTGCTCCTCAACGACAGCGGCGAGCGCTTCATGGAGCGCTACGCCCCGACCATGAAGGACCTGGCCAGCCGCGACGTCGTCAGCCGATCGATCTACCTGGAGATCGCGGAGGGGCGCGGGATCGGCGGCAAGGACTTCGTCCATCTCGACGTTCGCCACCTGGGCGAGGAGGTCCTCAACAAGAAGCTGCCGGACATGAGCGGCTTCATCCGGACCTACTTCGGCCTCGAGCCCCTGACCGACCTCGTGCCGATCCAGCCCACCGCCCACTACGCCATGGGCGGCGTCCCGACCGACATCGACGGCCGCGTCCTGGCCGACGAGACCGGCCGCGTCGTGCCGGGCTTCTACGCGG
Source organism: uncultured Chloroflexia bacterium (assembly GCA_963759405.1). Classification (GTDB taxonomy): domain Bacteria; phylum Chloroflexota; class Limnocylindria; order QHBO01; family QHBO01; genus JACDBZ01. The sequence goes on from CAVWZA010000015.1 coordinate 92,617, forward strand.
CCGGGGAGGTGGCGTGCGTCAGCGTCCACGGCGCCAACCGGCTCGGCACGAACTCGCTGCTCGACATCCTCGTCTTCGGCCGCCGGGCGGGGAAGAAGATGGCAGCCGAGCTGGCCGACCTCCCGGAGCCGATCGCCGACGCCGATGCCGAGGCATCGGTCCAGTCCCGGGTGTCCGGACTCCTGGCGGGCGGGGACGGCGAGCGCCCGGCCGTGATCCGCTCGGAGCTCCAGGAGGTGATGTTCGCGAAGTGCGGCGTCTACCGCACGGACCGGCTTCTCGTCGAGTGTCGCGATGCCGTGGCGCAGCTGCGCGCGCGCGCCGAGCACCTTCGGGTGGACGACCGCGGGTGTCGCTACAACACCGACCTGGCCGATGCGATCGAGCTGGGCTTCCTGCTCGACTGCGCGGAGGCGACGGTCGAATCGGCGCTGGCGCGCAAGGAGAGTCGTGGCGGGCACGCGCGGGAGGACTACCCCGAGCGGGACGACACGAACTGGCTGAAGCACACGTTCGCCTCGCGTGGCCCGCAGTCCGGCATCATGAGCATGCGATACAAGCCGGTGACGATCACCAAGTTCGAGCCAAAGCCGAGGGTGTACTGAGACCGATGGACGTCACGCTCCGTATCCGGCGCTACAACCCGGAGGTCGATGACGAGCCCCACTGGGAGGAGTACGCCGTCGAGGCCGAGCCGACCGATCGGGTCCTCGACCTCCTGCACCAGGTGAAGTGGTACCAGGACGGGACGCTCACCTTCCGGCGCTCCTGCGCTCACGGCGTCTGCGGCTCGGACGCGATGCTCATCAACGGGCAGAACCGGCTTGCGTGCGAGTACCTCGTGAAGGACGCCGGCCGAACGATCAGCGTCGAGGCCATCCGCGGCATGGACGTCGTGAAGGACCTGCTCGTCGACATGGAGCCCTTCTGGGAGTCGTACCGGCAGGTCATGCCGTTCCTCGTCAACGAGACCGTCCCGGTCGATGGCAGGGAGCGTCGCCAGTCCCAGGCGGACCGCGAGCGCTACGAGGACACCAGCCGCTGCATCCTGTGCGCCGCCTGCACGACGAGCTGCCCGGTCTTCTGGTCCGACCAGTCGTACGTGGGTCCGGCGGCCATCGTCAACGCCCACCGGTTCATCGTCGACTCGCGCGACACCGCCAAGCAGGAGCGGCTCGAGATCATGGCCGACCCCGACGGCGTCTGGCGCTGTCGCACCACCTTCAACTGCGTCGAGGCCTGCCCGCGCGACATCAAGATCACCCGGGCGATCCTCGAGGTGACCGGCGAGATCGGCAGGGCGGGCATTCGTTGAGGCTGCTCATCCACACCGATGGCGCCGCCCGCGGCAACCCCGGCCCCGCCGGCGCGGGCGCCATCCTGCGCGATGCCGATGACGGCACCGTCCTGGCGGAGATCGCCGAGCCACTCGGCCACGCGACGAACAACGTCGCCGAATGGTCCGCCGTCCGCCTCGCGCTCGAGGAGGCACTGCGTCTCCGGGCAACGCACGTCGACCTGCGGATGGACTCCGAGCTGGTGGCGCGCCAGATCTCCGGCATCTATCGCGTGAAGCATCCCGACCTGAAGCCATTCCACGCCGCCGTGATGGAGATGCTCGGTCGCTTCGAGGGCTACACGGTGGGGCACGTGCCCCGCGCCCTGAACAAGGATGCCGACCGACTCAGCAACGTGGCCATCGACGGTTGGGATCCGGTCTGACTCGTGCATGGTCGAACGAATGTTCGAATCCGGTAGACTATCGGTCCCTGGAGGCGGCTGGACGGCCGCGGGCGCATCGGTCGAAAGGCCGCGCCCGAGGAAAGTCCGAGCTCCTCAGAGCAGGCTAGCGGGTAACACCCGTCCGCCGTGAGGCGAGGACCAGCGCCACAGTGACGATGCCCGCACCCTCGGGTGCGGGAGTGAAACGCGGCAAGCTCTAGCCGGAGCAAGACCGAATAGGGGAGCGCAAGGCGGCCTTCGGGCCGCAGCAGGTGGCTCGCTCAGCTCCCGGGTAGGTCGCATAGATGGATGGCCGTCCATGGGACCGATGCGAATCGGTCCCGGGACAGAACTCGGCTTACAGGCCGCCTCCAGGGATTCACAGATGACGTCTCGCGGCGGTCGGTGCGTCAGCCGGCCATCAACGATCGCTCAGTCCTCGTCTTCCCGCCAGACCGAGCGCGCGGTGCACGCGTTGCAGATCGGGCGCGCCTCATCCATGGTCCCAAGCGGCAGCGGATGCTCGACGCCGCCGAGCAGGCAGTCGACCTGGACCGAGGGCGGGTTGCCGTGGAGGATGCTGACGTGGCGCACCGAGCAGCGACGGATGCGGCCGGATCGCGGGACGCGCCGGCGGTCGTCGCTCCCCTCGATCGGACTGACTGCCATGGTTTGCCTCGGTTCGTCGTCTCGTGCGGGATGCCAGCCTTCCGAGGCTAGCGGCGGGTGCGTCCCGGCACCAGTGAGGCATTCGTACCATCGGTCCGGACCCAGCGTCCGACCTCGTCCGCGGCGGCCTGCGCGCTAGACTCACGAGGTCGCGCCCCGCGCGGCCAGCAACGAGGAGGGCTCGTGTTCGGACGACGAAAACGTGAAGAGGCGGTGGCTGCCGAGGCGGCCCGAGAGACGGAACGTCGTGCCCTCTTCGCCAGGCTGGCCGAGCGCCCCGAGCACATCTGTCCGTTCCTGGGCCTCGAGGCGGACCGCACGGGCTACGTCGAAGGCGTCAGCGACGATCATCGCTGCTTCGCGTTCGGCGACCCGGCGCCGATCTCCGCCGAGCAGCAGACGCGGGTCTGCCAGGAGCGCGGCTATGGCAACTGCCCGCGTTACCTGCGGGGCGTGCTCGTCATCCCGACCGAGGAGCTCGAGGCCCTGCGCCGGCCTCGCGCGGCGGCGCTCCCACCGCCACCGCTGCCGGTCGCCGCCGAGTCCGGGCGTCGCCGGCGGACGCCACTGCTCGCCCTTCTCGCACTCCTCCTGCTCGTCGGTGGGGTGGGCGCCTATCTCGTCTTCGGTCGCGAGGACGGCACCGCGGTCCTTCCGAGTCCGACGCCGAGCGTGGCGCCAACGGCGTCCCTCTCGCCGAGCGCGAGCGGCGCGTCCCCGTCGATCGGTGCGTCCCCGTCCATCGGTCCCAGCCCGACGCCCGAGCCGACCCCCGAGGCGGGCGACACCTTCGCCTTCTACGAGGTCTCGGTCGGCCCGAGCACCTACACGCTCTTCCAGTTCAGACGCGGCAGCGTCACCGACGCAGCTGACCGTGGGATTCGACCACTTCTCGTTCGCGCGTGTCGAGCCCGAGGAGGGCGACGACGGTCAGACGTACTGGCTCACCCAGAATGGTGGCCTGGCGGGATACGCGTACCGCTACCCCGACTCGGGCGACTTCCGGATCCGTGCCGTCTTCCTGAACGACGATGGCGCCCGGCGCTCCGCCTTCCTGGACGAGGACGCGCTCGACCAGATGCCCGAGGCGACTCCCGCCCCCTGATCGACCTGGCGGCAGCGCCGCCCGTCTCCCGAGCCCCGGCATCCACCCAATCGCGTCGGCCCTGCGCGGCGATCCCGTGTGCCGTGGGTCCTGACCTGAAGGTACCGGTCCTCGCCCTTCCTCCACGCGTGCAAAACCCCTTGACGGGGATGCGCCGCCCTGTATAGTGGCGTCCTGTGGTTCCAAATGGGGCCATATGGGGAGTAGTGGTGAACGGCAGACACGATGGAGCGGGCGTCATTCCTCACCGGGGAGTTCCGGCACGCGCTGGACGACCGAGGCCGCGTCGCGGTCCCGGTTCGCTTCCGGCCGAGGCTGGCGCAGGGCGCGACGCTCGCTCGCTGGCTGGACGGGTGCCTGGCGATCTTCCCGGCCGATACCTGGGAGGACCTGGCGGCAAAGATCCAGAGCCTGCCGACGACGAACGCGGCCGCACGACAGTTCGGCCGATTCATGAGCTCGGGAGCGGTCGAGGTGGAGCTCGACCGGCAGGGGAGGCTCCTCGTTCCGGGCTATCTGCGGGAGTACGCCGGCCTCGACCTCGGCGAGGTGGTCGTGGTTGGCGCGCTGAACCGGCTCGAGATCTGGGCACCGACGCGGTGGCAACCGTATCGGTCGCAGATCGAGGACCAGCCGGAAGCGCTCGCCGAGCACCTCGCCGACCTGGGCATCTGACGGTGCTCCGGCCATTCATGCGTCTCCGGGCCGATCGGCCCGCCGTCCGACAGATGAGGTGCAACGCCACATGGGAGAAGGGCACCTGCCGGTGCTGGTCGACGAGGTTCTCACCTCGCTGGCCGTCGGTGCCGGCAGCTCCGTGGCTGATTGCACGGTCGGCGGCGGTGGGCACGCCGAGCGGCTCTTGGAGACCACGTCTCCGGATGGCCGCCTGCTCGGCATCGATGCCGACCGGGCGGCCGTCTCGGAGGCGAAACGCGTTCTCGAGCGCTTCGGCGACCGCGTCACGCTCCGCCAGGCCAACTTCGAGTCGGTCTACGACGTTGCCACCGAGGCCGGCGCGATACCCCTCGACGCGGTCCTCTTCGACCTCGGTCTCAGCAGCTATCAGCTCGCCGATCCCGACCGGGGATTCAGCTTCGCGGCCGATGCGCCGCCGGACATGAGATTCGATGAAACCACTGGTCTATCGGCCCTTGAGCTCATCGACCGTTCCTCGGAGCGAGAGCTCGCCGGAATCCTCGCGACGTTTGGTGAAGAACGCCGTCCAGGCCGCATCGCGAAGGCGATCCTGGCGGCGCGCGCGCAGGGTCGCATCGTGACTGCCGCCGATCTTGCGGCCGTCGTTGCCGCGGCCGCGCCAGGGCGCCCCGGCGGCGCGGACGCGGGGCGCATCCACCCGGCCACGCGCACCTTCCAGGCGCTGCGCATCGCCGTGAATCGCGAGATCGAGGTGCTGTCCGCCGGGCTGGCCGGAGCGCTCGCGGCGCTGCGGCCCGGCGGGCGCCTGGCCGTCATCAGCTACCACAGCCTCGAGGACCGCATCGTGAAGCGGTTCGTCGTCCGCGAGAGCCGGGACTGTATCGAGGACCCGCTGCCACCCGTCTGCACCTGCGGACACCGCGCGCAGCTGCGCGCCGTCACCAAGGGCGTCATCACCGCGGGCCCCGAGGAGGTCCGGCGGAACCGCCGCGCACGCAGCGCAAAGCTGCGCGTCGCCGAGAAGCTCGCGTGAGCGGAGCACAGGAGGAGGGTCACCGATGAGCAAAGGACGTTCTCGCCACCAGGCCAGCAGGCGCCGGATGTACTCGGCGCGCCAGCGTGACCTCCGCGAGCGGCGAGTCCACGCCGTCAGCGAGGAGCAGTACTGGTTGAGCGACCAGGTCGCCGCCATCGAGGTCGAAGAAGGCCTCGACTTCGAGGCCCCGACCAGCTTCACCGTCTCGGCGCGCGACCGCGCGACCGCGGCCTAGCCAAGCCGCGAGGAGCAGCGAGAAGATGGCGGTCATCGGCGCAAGGCCAGCAACGAGTCCCTGGTTCGGTGGGTCTCGCAGCCGGCCGCGCCCGAGGCCGCGCCCGAAGGCGGCTCGTCGAGCCCGGCGCTTCTCGGCCGGCCGTCGCGTCGCACCGAAGATCGACGTTCGTCCGCTGCTCATGGCCATCGTGGTCGCCGCGGGCCTCGGACTCTTCTACCTGAGCCAGTCGACGCGCGTTGCGGCGACCGGATATGAGATCGATGCGCTGGAGACGACGCTCTCGCAGCGCCACGCAGAGCAGCAGCAGCTGATCTGGGCCATCGGCCAGGCTCGATCGCCTGCCGAGATCACCGCGCGCGCCCAGAAGGAGCTGCGGCTCGTACCACTCGAGGACGGGGCGGTCACCTTCGCCCCGTCCGCCAGCCAACCGGCCGATTGACCTAGCCCCGCGGCCGAGATTCGGCCGTCGTACCCGGAGACCAACATGCTCGCCAGGACCGACAGTCGTGCCCGCGCCTTGGTCCTTCTCATCGTCGTCACGCTGCTGGCGACGATGATCGGCGCCCGCCTGGTCTGGTGGCAGGTCGTCGAACGCGAATGGCTCGCTGAGCTGGCGCTCAACCAGCTGGCCGAGCAGCACAGCCTTCCCGCCGAGCGAGGCGAGATCACCGACCGCAACGGGGAGCTGCTGGCCACCTCGGTCGAGGTTCAGTCGGTCTTCGTCACGCCGCCGTCGATCGAGGATCCTGGCCTGGCCTCGGCGCTGCTCGCCTCGGCCCTCGACATGCCCGCCGCCGATGTCCGAGCCAGGATCGACAACGATCGGCCCTGGGTCTTCCTGAAGCGGCGCATCTCAAGCCGAGGTCGCCGAGCGCATTCGGGCGCTCGACATCCGTGGCGTGGGACTGCTGCCCGAGACGAAGCGCGTCTACCCGGTTGCGGGCGCCGGCTCGGAGACGACGCTCGCCGCCCAGGTCCTGGGCTTCGTCGACAATGACGGCGCCGCGTCGTACGGCGTGGAGCAGGCCGAGGATGCCATGCTGGCCGGGATCCCCGGCGAGATCACGGCCCAGGAGGACACGGCCGGCCGTCGCATTGCCGATTCGGTCACCCTGCTCACCGAGCCGGTCGATGGACGCGACCTGCGGCTGACCATCGACACCGGCGTCCAGCACCTGCTCGAGCAGGCGATGCTGCACACCTACGAGATCAACCGCGCCGCCGGCGCGACCGGGATCATCATGAACGCCGAGACCGGCGCCATCCTGGGCATGGCCAGCTTCCCGGCCTATGACGCGAACAAGTTCGCCACCACCGATGGCGAGCTGTTCGCCAACCCGGCGGTCTCGCGCATGTACGAGCCCGGATCGGTGATGAAGGCGTTCACCATCGCGGCGGCGCTCGATGCCGGCGCCGTCACCACGCGCGACACCTTCGACGACGACAACAACCTGCTGGTCGGCAACGTCCGGATCCACAACGCGGACCGTGCCGACCATCCGTACGGGTCACGGGCCGATCACCGTCCAGGATGTCCTCGAGCTCTCGAACAACGTGGGCGCGGCGAAGGTGGGGCTGACGCTTGGCGGCGACGCTCTGTACGAGGCATTCCGCCGGTTCGGCTTCGGCACGCCGACCGGGATCGAGCTGACCGGCGAGCAGAGTGGCGTCGTCTGGCACCCGGACGATGCGTCGGGGGACCTGACCACCGCCCAGAACGCGTTCGGACAGGGCCTCAGCCTGACGGCAGTCCAGCTCGCCGCCGGCTACTCCGCCTTCGCGAACGGCGGCAACCTGGTGACGCCGCACGTCGTCGAGGGCTGGACCGATCCGGACGGCACCTACCACGCCGTGGAGCAGCCGCCGGCCGAACGCATCATCCGTCCCGAGACGGCCGCCACCATGGTCGAGCTGCTGACCAACGCGATCGACAAGGGCATCGCCCAGCGCGCGTCGGTCCCGGGATACACCGTGGCTGGCAAGACGGGCACGGCCCAGATCGCCGGGCCGGTGCAGGTCGAGAACGCCGATGGTGAGATGGTCGAGAGCTGGCGCTACATCAACGGCTGGGTCGATTCGAGCTTCGTGGGATTCCTGCCCGCGAGCGACATGAAGCTGACCACGCTCATCCTGATCCACCGTCCGGCCGGTGCCGGTGGACCGCACATGCCCGAGCGGCCCGAGTGGGTGTATGCGGATCTCATGCCCGAGGTGCTCGACTACCTGGCGATCCCGCCCGACCGCCCCGCCGCACCGGTCGCGCAGCCATGAGACTGCTAGACTCGCCCGTAGTCCGCAGCGTGGTACGCGTGCCTCCCACGATCCCCATCGATGATGTGCTGGCCGCCACCGGTGGTCGCCTCGAACGACCGACCTCGGTCACCTCCGTCACCGGGGCCAGCGTCGACTCCCGCCACGTGACTCCCAACAGCTGCTTCGTCGCCCTTGCCGGTGCACGGGTCGACGGCCACCGCTTCGTGGTCGACGCCCTTCGCGCGGGCGCTTCCGCAGCCCTCGTTGACCGCCCGGTCGAGCTTCCGCCCGACCTGGATGCGGCCGTGGTGCTGGTCGCCGATCCATTGGTCGCCCTGCAGGAGCTTGCCGCGTGGTGGCGGCGCCGCCTGGCGGTGCGGGTGGTCGGGATCACCGGCTCGACCGGCAAGACGATCGCCAAGGAGATCGCCGCCGACGTCCTCTCGCGCACGCTCCGAACGCTTCGCAATGAGGGCAACCTCAACTCGGAGACCGGTCTGCCGATGACGCTCCTGCGCCTCGAGCCGGAGCACGAGGTCGCGGTCCTCGAGATGAGCATGTACACGGTCGGCGAGATCGCCCGGCTCGCCGAGATCGCTCAGCCGGAGGTTGGGGTGGTGCTGGCCGTCCATCCGGCGCACCTCGAGCGTGCCGGCAGCATCGAACGGATCGCGCAGGCAAAGGCCGAGCTTCCGCGGGCGCTGCCGAAGGGCGGGCTCGCGGTCCTCAACGCGGACGACCCTCGCGTCGCGGCAATGCGCGAGATGACCGACGCCGAGGTGAGAACCTACGGCCTCGACCCGCGCGCCGATGTGCGCGCGGAGGAGATCGTCTCGCGGGGCCTCGATGGGACCGAGTTCACGCTTCGCGCACCGTGGGGAGACCGGCGCGTGGCAAGCGCAATCCCCGGCCGCCATCTCGTCCCGCATGCGCTGGCTGCCGCCGCGGTCGCCGAGCGGTTCGGCGTCCCGCTTGACGAGGTGGCAGCCGCCCTGGCCGCCGGCAGCCACGCCCCGCACCGCATGAGCGTGGTGGAGGCGGCATCTGGCGCTCGGCTGGTGGACGACACCTACAACGCCTCACCGATCAGCATGGCCGCCGCGCTCGACTTCCTCGCCGAGACGCCACTCGCTGCCGGCCGGCGCAGGCTTGCCGTCCTCGGCGACATGCTCGAGCTGGGGCCGGACGAGGAGCGCCTGCACCGCGAGATCGGGGCCCGATCAGCCGGATCGGCCGATGCGCTGGTCGCGGTCGGCGAGCGCGGCAGGTGGATCGCCGAGGGGGCTCGCGCCGCGGGCGCCCGCACGGTGCTCGACGCCGCCGACGCCGACGAAGCGGCTGCCGTCCTCGAGCGTGAGCTCGCGCCCGGTGTCGGTGACCTCGTTCTCCTCAAGGCGTCGCGCGGGATCGAGCTCGATCGCGCCGTGGACCTGCTGCGCGCGGGTGGCGACTGAGATGACGAACGTCCAGATCGTGGTCGCGCTGCTGCTCGCCTTCACCGGGATGGTCCTGCTGGCGCCGATCTACATCAGCCTCCTGCAGCGCCTCGGCTTCGGCAAGCAGATCCGGACCGACGGTCCCACGGCCCACTACGGCAAGGCCGGCACGCCGACGATGGGCGGCATGCTGATCGTCGGCGTCGTGCTCTTCCTGGCGATGGCGCTGCGAATCGAGGATGCCGGCACCCTCACGCCGATGCTGACGCTGGTGGGCGTGGGCATCCTCGGCGCCATCGACGACTTCGTGAACGTGCGCACCGGGATCGGGATGCGCGGACGCTGGAAGCTCGTCTGGCAAACGGTCGTCGCGATCCTGGCCGCCTTCTACATCTGGAACCACTTCCACCTCACCGGCATCAACATCCCGCTCGTCGGCCAGTTCGAGGTCGCGCCGCTGCTCCTCATCGGCTTCATCGCCTTCGTCATCGTCGGGACGAGCAATGCGGTGAACCTGACCGATGGGCTGGACGGCCTCGCGGGCGGCGTCCTCATCTTCAGCTTCGTCGCCTACCTGCTCATCAGCCTCGTCCCGGTGGCGGGCATCAAGCTGGCACAGCCGAACCTCGCCATCTTCTGCGCGCTCGTCATCGGCGCCCTGATGGGCTTCCTCTGGTTCAACGTCCACCCGGCGCCAGATCTTCATGGGCGACTCGGGGGCGTTGGGCCTGGGCGCGACGCTCGCGGTCGTCGCGACCGTCAACGGCCAGCTGCCGCTCCTGGCGCTCGTCGGGATCGTCTTCTTCGCGGTGATCATGAGCGTCGTGCTCCAGGTGCTCAGCTTCCGACTGTGGGGCCGGCGCATCTTCCGGATTGCGCCGCTCCACCATCACTTCGAGCTCATGGGCTGGGCCGAGGAGAAGATCACGGTCCGCTTCTGGATCGTGGCGGCGCTGGCCGGGCTGCTGGGCGTGAGCATCTTCCAGCTCGGCGTGAGCGGGCTCTAGCCGGACCGATGATGACCGCACCTCGAACGCCGATCCAGACCGTCGACGACCTCCGTGGCCGCCGCACCACGGTGCTCGGGCTCGCACGTTCGGGCGTTGCCGCCTGCCGATTCCTTGCCGATGCCGGAGCGGTGGTCGTCGCCTACGATCGGCGCCCGGCCTCGGAGCTCGCGGCGGAGGTGGCCTCCCTCGGCGCCCGGCCGGTGCGACTGGCACTCGGCGTCGACGAGGCGTCCGCGGTCGCCCTGCTGGCGCACGCCGACCTGCTCGTCACCAGCCCGTCCATCTCGCCGAACTTCCCGACCACCGATCGGTGGCTGCGTGACGCGCTGACTGCCGCGGAGGCGCGCGGGGCGGAGCTGGTCAGCGAGGTCGACCTCTTCCTGCGGCTGACGCGCGCGCGGATCCTGGGCGTGACCGGCACCAAGGGCAAGACGACGACCGCGTCCCTCGTGGCGGCCATGCTCGAGCGAGGCGGCCTGCCGAGCGTGCTCGGCGGCAACATCGGAACGCCGCTCATCGAGCGCGCGACGGAGCTGACGCCTGCCGACTGGGCGATCCTCGAGCTCAGTGAGTTGCAGCTGCCGACCATCAGCCGTGGCGCGGACGTCGCGCTCTACACGAACATCGGGGAGGACCACCTCGATCGCCACGGGACGGTGGCCGCGTACCAGGCCGTGAAGGCGCGGCTCGCCGAGCTCAGCGCCCCCAGCGGGCGGGTCGTCCTCAACAACGACGATGCCGGCTGCCGCGCGCTCGGCGACCGCCTCCCGCCGGCGAGCGTGGCGTGGTACGGCCGTGAGGAGCCGGGCCGGGGCCGGATCGAGGCCTGGCTCGACGAGGAGGGATGGGTCCGCGTGGCGGGGGAGCGGCTGCTGCCGGCTCGCGACGTGCGGCTTCCCGGCCGCCACATGCTCAGCAACGTGATCGGCGCGTCCCTCGCGGCCTCCCTGGTCGGGGTGCCGGCCCTCGCGATCGGCGAGGCGATCGCCGCGTTCGAGGGCGTTCCGCATCGGCTCGAGCTGATCGGTGAGCGCGGCGGCGTGCGCTGGATCAACGACTCGCAGGCGACCATCCCGGTCGCGGCCATGGCGGCGCTCGAGGCGTTCGACACGCCGATCGTGCTGATCAGCGGTGGCAAGGACAAGGGACTCGCCTACGCCGAGTTTGCCGACGCGATCGCCGAGCGCGCGCGGGTCGCGATCCTGATCGGCGAGACGGCCGACGAGCTCGCGTCGCTGATCGGTGACCGCGTTCCGGTCGAGCGCGCTCGCGATATGCCGGCCGCGGTGGCGGCGGCGGCGGCGATCGCGCAACCGGGCGACGTGGTGCTCCTTGCCCCGGCCGCGGCGAGCTTCGACATGTTCACCGACTACGCCGAGCGCGGCGACGCCTTCCGGGCGGCGCTCGACGACCTCGGGGAGGAACGATGAGCACCGCCGCGGCGACGATGACGGGCCGCCGCACGACGGCTCGCGGCGGCGTGCGCCGCGAGCGGCACGAGCCCGCCTACGCGCTCCTGCTGGCCGTCATGGCCCTCACCGCCATCGGGATCGTGATGGTCTACTCGGCGTCCAGCGTGCGCTCGTATTTCAACGACGCGGATCCGGCCGCCCAGGGGCTCGAGCAGATCGTGTGGGCCGCCATCGGCCTGGTCGGCCTCCTCGTGACGAGCCGGATCGACTTCCGTCACCTGCGCTACCTGGCGATTCCGATCTTCGTCATCACGCTGGCGCTGCTGGTCGCCGTGCTCATTCCGGGCGTCGGCGCGGAGATCAACGGCTCGCGCCGCTGGATCGTGGTCCCCGGGGTCGGGTCGCTCCAGCCGGCGGAGTTCGCAAAGCTGGCGGTCGTCCTCTACCTCGCCCACTGGCTCGATCGGCGCGGCAAGGAGGCGCGCACGCTCTGGAACGGGCTCGTCCCCTTCGCGCTCCTCATCGCGCCGGGCTTCGTGCTCATCGCCATGGAGCCCGATCTCGGGACGGCGGGCGTGTACGTCATCGCCGCCGGCAGCGTCTTCTTCATGGCGGGCGCCAACCTGTTCTACATCGGCGCGATCGGCTCGGCGGTGCTCGGCGCGGCCTGGCTGATGGTGACCAGCACGAGCTACCAGCTGGAGCGGGTGGAGACCTTCCTCGACCCCTTCCGCGATCCGCTCGGCGCCGGCTACAACGCGGTCCAGGCCCTCTTCGCGCTGGCGCTGGGCGGCATCACCGGCGTGGGGCTGGGGGAGAGCAAGCAGAAGTTCCTGTACCTGCCGGCGCCGTCGACCGACTTCATCTTCGCCATCATCGGCGAGGAGTGGGGCCTGGTCGGAACCCTGACGATCGTGGCGCTCTTCCTGGTCGTCGCCTACTGGGGCTACCGCATCGCGATCACCGCGCCGGACACCTTCTCCGGGCTGCTGGCATGCGGCATCACGACCTGGCTGGTCGTCCAGGCGCTCGTCAACATGATGGTCGTCACCGCGCTCATGCCGGTGACCGGCATCCCGCTCCCATTCATCAGTGCCGGCGGGTCGGCGCTGACCATCAACCTCGCGGCCGTCGGCATCCTCCTTTCGATCAGCCGCGAAACCTCCCAGACAGGATCGATACGCGATGCGGTATTCGGTATCGGGCGGCGGGACAGGCGGGCACATCTACCCCGCGCTGGCCGTCGCACGGGCACTCCGCGACGCACGGCCCGGCGGTGAGCTCGACTACATCGGCGGCGTGCGCGGCTTCGAGCACAGGCTCGTGGCCAGCGATCCGCTGCGCGGCCAGCTCCGGTACCACGAGCTGGTCGTGCGCTCGCTGCGCTCGGCCGGGCTCTCGGTGCACACCGTCCTCGATCCGGCGCGCCTGCTGGCATCGGTCCCGCAGGCATGGTGGCTGCTCGGCCGACTGCGGCCCGCGGCGCTCTTCACGACCGGCGGCTACCTTGCCCTGCCACTCGTCCTCGCTGCCCGAGCGCGCGGCATTCCGACGCTGGTATGGGAGGGGAACGTGCAGCCTGGGCGCGCGACCCGAGCCATCGGCAAGTTCGCGACGCGGGTGGCGGTCAGCTTCCCGCCGACCCTCGACGCGTTCCCGGGCAACAGCTTCGTGTCCGGCACGCCGATCCGGTCGTTCGAGGGCATCGATCGCGAGGCGGCTCGTCGCTCCTTCGGCCTCGGCCCCGGCGATCGGCTCCTCGTCGCCTTCGGCGGATCGCAGGCGGTGGCGCGCATGAACTCGGCGATCACGCTTGCCCTGCCGGAGCTGCTTGCCGACTGGCACGTCCTCCACCTGTGCCGGGGACGCGGGCATGGCCGATGCGGGCGCGGCGCGCCAGGCGCTGCCCGAGGGGCTCCGTTCGCGGTACACCGCGGAGCCCTTCCTCACCGATCGCATGGCCGATGCGCTCGTCGCCGCCGACCTGGTGATCGGCCGCGCCGGCTCCTCGACCTGCGCCGAGGTGGCGGCTGCGGGGGTGGCATCCATCCTGGTTCCGTATCCATACGCCGGCGCGCACCAGCGCTACAACGCGAGATACCTGGCCGAGCAGGGTGCCGCGATCGACCTGCCTGACGCCGAGCTCACCGCCGAGCGGCTGCTGCTCGAGACGCGCGGGCTGCTCGACGACGAGCGGCGCCGCGCGATGGGCGAAGCTGCGCTCCGACTGGCACGGCCGGATGCCGCCCGCGCCCTTGCCGACGAGCTGATCGCGCTCGCCGAACGCGCGCACACTCCGCCGTCGGGAGGCCGCCTAGTGCCGTCCACGACCGAGCCCGCGCAGCTCGCCGACCGCCTCGCGCTGCTCGATCAGCTCGCCACCGAAGGCGGCATCGAGCTCCAGGACGATGTCGCGCTCGGGCCGCTCACCACCCTGCGCGTGGGCGGCACCGCCGATCGGCTTGCCGAGGCTCGCACGGTCCCGCGAGCTGGTCGCCGCACTCGAGACGGCGCAACGCCGCCGGCGTGCCGGCCGGCGTGATCGGCAAGGGGAGTGACGTCGTGGTGGCGGATGCCGGCGTGCGAGGACTCGTCATCCGCAATCGCGCCGACGCCCTGACGATCGAAGAGGGGGTCGTGAGGGCCGCATCCGGCGCGGCGATGGCGACCGTCGTCAAGCGCAGCACGGCCGCCGGGCTGGCCGGCATCGAGTTCGGGATCAGCATTCCCGGCAGCGTGGGTGGGGCCGTCTGGGCAAATGCGGGCGCACACGAGGGCGAGATGAAGGATGTCATCGTCAGCGTCGACGCCTGGAGCGCTGCCGGAGGCGCGAGCACGCTGCCGAATGCGGCGTGCGCGTTCGCGTATCGGGACTCGCGATTCAAAGCGAGCGGCGAGCTGGTGCTCGGGGCGAGCATCCGGCTCACGCCCGGCGACCGCGACGAGATCGCCGCGCGGGTCGCCGCCAACCAGGCGCAGCGGAAGGCGACCCAGCCACTCGCCGACCAGAACGCCGGCAGCGTCTTCCGCAACCCTCCCGGCGACCATGCCGGGCGGCTGATCGACGCGGCGGGGCTGAAGGGCTTCCGCGTCGGATCCGCGCACGTGAGCACCCTGCACGCGAACTTCATCGTCGTCGATCGGGGCGGATCGGCCGCCGACGTGCGCTCGGTCGGCGACCACGTGCGAGCCACGGTGGCCGACGTCCACGGGGTCGTGCTCGACTACGAGATCGAGTTCGTGGGCGACTGGGGAGCCGCCGAGCGCTGGGCAACGGCGACCGGCAGGCTGGCCGGCACATGAGCGAGCAGCGCCTTCGGGTCGGGATCTTCGCCGGTGGCCGATCGGCAGAGCACGAGGTCAGCATCGCGTCGGCCGAGGCCGTGCTGCGGGCAATCGATCGCGATCGGTTCGAGCCGTTTCTCATCTACATCGATCGTGACGGTCGCTGGCTCCTGCCGAACGGGCCCGGCGCCCGAGCTGGGCTCGCAGTCGCTCGCCGGCACCCTGGGCGCCATGACGCCGGCCGAAGAGGTGGGGTACCTGCGCGGGCGCCAGGATGCGCAGCTGCCGGCCGCCACCGCGCATGGCGGAGTGGCGCCCCGGGTCGCGGTCCGCTCGCTGGCGGACGCCATCGACGTCGCGTTCCTGGTCGTCCACGGCCCGTTCGGCGAGGATGGCACGCTGCAGGGCTTCCTCGAGCTGGCCGGCATTCCGTACGTCGGCGCGGGCGTGCTGGCCAGTGCCATCGCCATGGACAAGGTGGTCTTCAAGGACCTCATGCGCGGACACGGGCTGCCGGTCGTCGAGTCGACCTGGTTTCGCCGGGGAACCTGGCAGCGGGACGCGGCGCACGTGGCGCGCGAGGTGGCCGAGCGCATCGGTCCGCAATCCGTGGTCAAGCCGGCCCGACTCGGCAGCAGCGTCGGCATGACGCTCGTCCACGACCTCGATGAGCTGCCGGCGGCGATGGACGAGGCGTTCCGCTACGACAGCAAGGTGATCGTCGAACGGTACGTCGCGGGGGCCCGGGAGCTCGAGTGCGGCGTCCTCGGCAACGAGGAGCCCGATCGTGTTCGAGCCCGGCGAGGTGCGCTCCCAGCACGAGTTCTACGACTACGAGGCGAAGTACGTCGACGGCCTCGCGTCGGTTGAGCCGCGGGCCGACGTCGACCCCGACCTGGCCGCCCGCCTCAAGGAGCTCTCGCTGACCGCCTACCGAGCCGTCGACTGCGCCGGCCTGGCGAGGATCGACTTCCTGGTGACCCCCGACGAGGCGTACATCAGCGAGATGAACACCCTGCCCGGCTTCACCGCAACCAGCATGTACCCCAAGCAGGCCGAGCTCGCCGGCCTGCGCTTCGATGAGCTCATCGCACGCCTCATCGAGCTTGCGCTGGAGCGCGACCGATGAAGCTCAAGCGGCAGCCCCCACCGCCCCAACGGCGTGCGCCGCGGACGACTCGCGGAGCGCGGGCGGCCCGGAGCGGTGCCACGCCCCGCGGCCGCCAGGCGCGACGACCCGGCATCCCGCTCCGTCGTCGAATCGGCCGGCGGATGCCATCGATCCGGCGTCTGCTCGCCGGGCTGGGCGCCGCGGCGGCCGCCGCCGGCCTGGTCGCGCTGGTGAGCGGCCCATGGCTGCGGGTGACCGACGTGACCTGGGCGGGGGAGCAGTTCACCGCCCAGCGCGATCTCGAACGGGTCCTCGAGCGGCAGCGTGGCACGAGCCTCCTCGCGGTCGATACGCGCTCGTTGCGTGAGCGGCTCGAGCGGCTGCCGGCGGTCGCCGAGGCAACCGTGACCGCATCGCTGCCGGGGCGCCTCCAGGTCAGCATCGTCGAGCGCGAGGCGGCGTTCGTGTGGGAGACCTCGTCCGCGCAGCTGCTCGGCGCGGCGGACGGCACGCTGTTCGCGGCGCTCGCGCCCGATGCCACCCTCGATGCCGACGCCACCGCCCTGCCACGCGTCTCCGACGAGCGCGCCATGGCGCGCCTGATGCGGGCCGGCGATCGGATCCCGGAAGCGCTCCTGCGCACGGCGCTCCGGCTCGCCAGCCTCGATCCCGCGGCGCTCGGCTCCAACGCCGAGCGGCTCGGCGTGCGGATCGACGACGAGTTCGGGTTGGGCCTGGTCGCCGCGGAGCCGGGCTGGGAGATGGCCTTCGGGGTCTACGGCACCGACCCCAACGAGACCGCCCGAGACGCTGCCGCGCGCCTCGAGCGACAGGTGACGGCGGTGCGAACGCTCTTCGCGAGCCGCGCCGAGGCCGAGATCGGGTGGGTGGATGCCCGCAACCCCGGGAAGGTATATTTCCGTGCCAAGGGGTGACGTGATCGCCGGAACGCGGCGCCTCACCTGCCGAGACCCTTCGTTCGGGGCGTTTCCAGATGTGGCTTCCGCTTGTCGGCCTCGCGCTCGGCATCGCGCTCGGGCTGGTGCTCAACGTCAACGTGAGCCCGGACCTCGCGCGGTACTCGGCGGTGGCCATTCTTGCCGGGCTCGACTCGGTGCTGGGCGCGATCCGGGCCGAGCTGGACAACCACTACGACAACCGCATCTTCCTGTCCGGGTTCATCACCAACGCCCTGGTCGCGGTGGCGCTCACCTTCGTCGGCGATCGGCTGGGGATCGACCTGTACCTGGTCGCCCTGTTCGCCTTCGGCCTGCGCATCTTCCAGAACGTGGCGCTGATCCGCCGCCACTTCCTGTAGGCTCGGACCGCATCCACTGGGCGCGGCATCGCGCCGCTGGCAGGAGGTAGCTTGGAACGCGAGGCGGTCCTGGTCGGCATCGACGCCGGGACGACGAAGGTCACGACCCTCATCGGCGAGGTGGGGCGCTCCGGTGACGTGAACGTCATCGGCTATGGCATTGCGCCCTCGGCCGGCATGAAGAAGGGCATGGTCGCCAACATCGACCAGACCGTGAACTCGATCGCGTCGAGCGTCGAGAAGGCCGAGCGCCTGAGCGGCTACAAGATCAGCTCCGCCTTCGTGGCCGTGGGCGGCAGCCACATCAGCAGCCAGAACTCGCGCGGCGTGGTGGCGGTCTCCGGGCACAAGCGCGAGGTGAGCCGCGAGGACGTCGCGCGCGCGACCGAGGCGGCGAGGGCGGTCCAGGTGCCCTCGAACCGCGAGATGCTCCACGTGGTCCCGCGCGGCTACATCGTCGACGGCCAGGAGGGGATCAAGGACCCGCTCGGGATGAGCGCCGTGCGGCTCGAGGTCGAGACCCACATCGTCGCCGGCGCGGCGACATCGGTCCAGAACCTGAGCAAGTGCGTGATCACCGCCGGCGTCCAGATCGACGAGATGGTGATCAGCTCGCTCGCGGCCGCCGAGGCGACCCTGACCGATACCGAGAAGGAGCTCGGCGTGCTGGTGGCCGACATCGGCGGTGGCACGACCGACATCGCCATCTTCGTGGACGGCGCGGTCTACCACTCCGCCGTGCTGCCGGTGGGCGGCATCAACGTCACCAACGACGTGGCGATCGGCCTGCGGACCAGCCTCAACCTGGCCGAGGAGATCAAGATCAAGCACGGCACCGCGAACATGTCCGAGGTCGAGCCGGAGGAGCTGCTCAACGTCGCGGTCCTCGGCGAGTCGGGCGGCCAGACGATCCAGCGCCGCAAGCTGTCCGAGATCATCGAGGCGCGGATGGGCGAGATCTACAGCCTCATCCGCGAGGAGGTCAAGCGTTCCGGCCACGCCGGGATGCTGCCGGCCGGCGCCGTGCTGACCGGCGGTGGGGCACGACTCGGTGGCGCCGAGGTGCTCGCCCGCGAGACGCTCGAGATGCCGGTCCGAATCGGCTCACCGCAGGGAGTCGGCGGGCTGATGGACCAGATCGGCAACCCCGCCTTCAGCACGCCGATCGGGCTGCTCCTGTGGGGGGCCACCCATGTCGGCGACGAGCCGATCGGCTACGGCGCCGGCACCAACGGCACCAACCCGCTGTCACGCGTCGGGGAGTGGATCAGGAACCTGTTCCCCGGCTGAGCGTCCCGCGGCGGCCGAAGCCTGTCGGATCGTGGACAGCCGGCGCGGTCATCCACCACCGATCGGCGACCTGTGGATAACTCGGAGCACCATTGTGGAAAAAGTGCCGACGGCGCCCGGGCCGCCTCGCTAGAATCGGACAAACCCGTCGAAGCCCTCGGGTTGAACAACTCCAGCCACACTGCCGTGCAGAGGGACCACCCGACATGCCGCTTCGATCCGATTCCGAGAACTTCGCACTCATCAAGGTCATCGGCGTCGGAGGCGGCGGCAGCAACGCCGTCAACCGGATGATCCGCGCAGAGATGATGGGCGTCGAGTTCATCAGCGTGAACACCGACGCGCAGGCGCTCCTCCAGAGCGACGCGCCGCACAAGATCCGCATCGGCGACAAGATGACGCGCGGCCTGGGCGCCGGCGCCGACCCGAATGTGGGACAGCGCGCCGCCGAAGAGGACTCGGAGAAGATCTACGAGGCGCTCAAGGACGCCGACATGATCTTCATCACCGCCGGCATGGGCGGTGGCACCGGCTCGGGTGCGGCACCGGTCATCGCCGAGATCGCCAAGGACCTCGGAGCCTTGACGGTCGGCGTGGTGACCAAGCCATTCAGCTTCGAGGGAATGCGTCGCAAGCTGGTGGCAGAGCAGTACACCGAGCTGCTCAAGGAGAAGGTCGACACCCTGATCACCATCCCGAACGACCGGCTGCGCGAGGTGGTCGACAAGAAGACCTCGATCGTCGACGCCTTCCGCGTGGTGGACGACGTGCTGCGCCAGGGCGTGCAGGGCATCAGCGATCTCATCACGGTCCCCGGCCTCATCAACCTCGACTTCGCCGACGTGAAGACGATCATGCGCGAGGCCGGAAGCTCGATGATGGGCATCGGCATCGGCATCTGGCGAGAATCGCGCGGTCGAGGCCGCTCGCGCGGCCGTCATGAGCCCGCTGCTCGAGGTCAACATCACCGGCGCGCGCGGCATCCTGTTCAACGTGACCGGCGGCAGCGACCTCGGCCTGTTCGAGGTCAACGAGGCGGCCGAGGTGATCAAGGAGGCGGCCGATCCGGAGGCGAACATCATCTTCGGCACCGTCATCGACGACCGGATGCGCGACGAGGTCAAGGTGACCGTCATCGCCACCGGGTTCGACTCCAGCCGCAAGCCGAAGCAGCAGAACAAGTTCGCGCGCCGAGGCGGCCGGCGGCGTCGAGCAGAGCCTCGACGAGCGCAGCCGCGAGATCCTGGCCGAGATCGAGCGCGATCGCGAGCAGCGCCAGAACCTCGAGGACCAGATGGGAACCGAATCGCCATTCGCACGCCCGTCCGAGCGTGAGGCGACCGAGATCCAGCCGGCCGAACGTCAGCCGGTGCCGGTGCGGCCCAGCCTCGAGCGTCCGTCGTACGGCGAGACCGACCTCGATATTCCGAGCTTCCTGCGCCGCAAGAACGACTGAGCCGATGCGGGCGTCCCGCCCGCGCGCATGGAGATCGTAGGCGCCGAGCAGCCGACCGCAGAGCGGATCCGTGAGCGGCACGCTCGGCTGCTCGCCCGGCTCCGCGAAACGGCTGCGGCCAACGGGCACGACCCCGAGCGGTTGCGAATCGTGGCCGTCACCAAGACCTGGCCGATCGAGGTCGCGCGAGCGGCCCTCGACGCGGGCCTGACCCGCCTCGGCGAGAGCCGCATCCAGGAGGCGGAGCCGAAGGTCGCGGCGCTGCCGGACGCCGAGTGGCACTTCATCGGCCGGCTCCAGTCGAACAAGGCGCGGCGGGCGGTGCGCGGCTTCTCGGTCATCCACTCGGTCGACTCGTTCGAGCTGCTGCAACGCATCGGCGAGCTTGCGCTCGAGGACGCGCGGACGCCGGCGCTCCTCCTCCAGGTCAACGTGACTGGCGAGGAGGCCAAGGCCGGGCTCGCGCCCGATGCCGTCCTGGGCGGCGCCCCATCGCTTGCCACGGCCGGCGTCATCGGCCTGATGACGATGGCGCCGATGGGCGCCTCGTTCGAGGAGGCGCGCGCGCGCCTTCGCGCGCCTGCGGGAGCTGCGCGACCGGCTCGAGCAGCTGGCCGGCATCGGTCTGCCCGAGCTCTCGATGGGCATGACCGCCGATGCCGAGGCCGCCGCCGCCGAGGGCGCGACGCTGGTCCGGATCGGGACCGCGCTGTTCGGGCCGCGCGGCTAGACGCTGCTATTCTCCCGACCATGACCCTGGTGCTCGTCAACTTCATCCAGCTGCTGGCGACCGTGCTCTGGTTCCTGCTCATCGCGCGGGTGGTGCTCAGCTGGACGAACCCCACGGGCGCGGGCGGAGGCGGACTTGTTGCCTTCGTCTACCAGGCGACGGAGCCGATCCTGGCGCCCATCCGGCGCGTCCTGCCGGCCACCGGCGGCATCGACTGGTCGCCCCTCATCGCGATGCTGATCCTGGGTGCCATCGTGCGCGTCGCCGTGAACCTCTAGCGTCGCCTCCGCGACCTGCCGGCTGATTGATGGTCCACGAGGCTCGCCGGTATACTGCGACCTCCTCGAGGGGCGATTGGCTCAGTCGGTTAGAGCGCACGGTTCACATCCGTGAGGTCACTGGTTCGAATCCAGTATCGCCCACCACTCCTCCCCACCGGCCCTGAGCGCGCATGCGGGTCGTCCTCACCACCGAGTCGTACCTGCCCTATCTCTCGGGCGTGACGGTCTCGGTCGACGCATTGGCACGGGGCCTGCGCGCCATCGGCCACGAGGTGCTGGTGGTTGCGCCGCGGCCCGCGCGTGGCGCGCACGTCGAGCCGGTCGGATCGCCCGGGCCGACACCGCGGTATGCGTGGCTGCCGTCGTACCAGCCGCCGGCGGTCGTTCCGCCGGCCTACCGGATGCCGTTGCCGATCCAGTGGGCGGGAGCGCGGCGCGAGGTGCGGGCCTTCGCTCCCGACGTGATCCACGCGCACTCGCCGTTCGTCACGGGCGTGCTGGCGCGGCGGCTCGCTCGCTCGACAGATGCGCCGCTCGTCTTCACGCACCACACCCGCTTCGCGGACTACGCTCACTACCTCGGCCCGCTCGCGGCTCCCGGCAGCCGCCTCACCGATGCGTACCTGCGCGGCTTCTGGCGCGCCTGCGCCGCGATCGTGGCTCCCTCGGAGGACCTGGCGGCCATGATCCGTGCGCGCATCGGCCCGGACCGCGCGGATCGCGTCCACGTGATCCCGACCGGCGTCGACGTGGCCGGCATCCGCGCGCTGACCGCCGTGGACCCGCGCCCGGAGCCAGGGCTGGCCGTCCGACGCGCTGGTGGTCGCGTCGCTCGGCCGGCTCGCGCCCGAGAAGAGCCCCGGCACCCTGTTCGACGCGGTAGCACTGGCCGCAGCGAGCGTTCCGCGACTCCGGCTCCTGGTGGTCGGCGGCGGCGCGTCCGAGCGCGGCGCTGCGCGCCCGGGCCGCGAAGCCCGACCTGGCAGGTCGCGTGCACCTCGCCGGCAGCCTCCCACGGCCCGACGCGCTGGCTCGGATCGCGGGCGCGGACCTGTTCCTCTTCACCTCGCGGACCGAGACCCAGGGGCTGGTCCTGGCGGAGGCATTGAGCGCCGGGCTGCCAGCGATTGCCGTCGAGGGGCCGGGCGTGCAGCGACTCGGTTCGGGACGGGATCGACGGCGTCATCGTGCCCGACGAGCCGGCGGAGTCGCTCGTCCCGCGGCTCGCGGAGGCCATCGCCGACCTGGCGGGGGCCGCCGGCCGGCGCTCCGCCATGGCGAAGCGCGCGCGCGCCGATGCCGGGCGATTCGCCGTCGAGCGCAGGGTTGCCGAGGTCGAGGCGCTGTATCGAGCGGTTGCCGACGGCCCGTTGTAGCCGCCTCGCCGCATCTTGGTATCGTGCGCCGGTGCTGTACCGCCTCCTCGCCGTCGTCGGCTATCCCGCTCACCTCCTGAACCGCCAGCTGGCCGGGCCGCTCGGTCGGGTCGGCCTCTCGCGGGTGCCGGGCGCGCTCCTGGTCGGCCTCGCCCTCGCCGCGCTCGCCATCACGAGCGGGAGCGCCACGCTCGAGGCGTACGAAGCACGGCCCGTGGCGCAGCCGGCGACGATCAGCGACGTCGTCGAGGGGCGCGTCGGCTCCGGCTTCTGGATCGTCTTCGATGGGCTCCTCATCGACGGGCCGCACATCACGACGCACCGAGGTCTTCGCCGGCCCGCAGTCGCAGGAGGTCGAGCGCGTGTACTACCTGTTCGCCGACCCCGCCGCGCCGGAGCAGGCGGTCGATCGTGCGCGCCCGCGAGCGGATTCCGGCGCTCGAGGCCGCCGACGGGCCGGTGCGGCTGCGACGGCACCATCACGGAGGACCCGTTCAACATGCGGAACGTGCTGGCCGAGTGGGACCCGACGGCGCTGCATCCCGAGGTCGAGGTCATCGACTCGCGGCTCATCGCGTACGCGTTCGAGACGCCCTTCGTGGAGCCCTCGTGGGTCGCGCACCATCCTGTTCGGCGCACTCGCCGCACTGGCGCTGGTCGGCGCACTCGTGCGTCAGCCGATCCTGCGGCGGTCGGCGGCGGGGGCCGGCGCGCCCGGGCTGACGCCGATCGCGCTGGCCATCCATGGCGACATGGCGACGCCACGCGGCCCGGTGCGCCTGTATGGCACGCCGGCGCAGCTGGAGTGGATGAGCGTCGAGGAGGTGGCCAGGACCAGGTGGCGGTACTGGGGCGCAGCGCTCGGTGACGTGCGCGGCGACGTGGAGGCGGCTGTCCGCGGCCAGGGCTCGGAAGAGCGCCTGGTGCTCCATGGTCCGATCGGCTCGGTCATCTGGCCGGTCGAGAACGTCGCGGCCCTCCAGATCGAGGCCGGCGAGGCGTTCCTCGGGTACCCATCGAGCTCCGGCGCTGCGACTTCGCGGGCCGGGCGTCACCGCCACGCTGACCTTCGCCGACGCCCGCGATCCGGGACGCCGCACTGGCCGAACTTCGAGGCGCCGATGGTCCCGCGTGAGGATGTACGGATTCGCTTGCGTCGGAATCGATGGGGCGTACAATGCCAGCCATGCGAGTGAGTCTGGTGGCCCGCTTCGTCGCGCACCCAACCATCGATTTCGGGGCCGACCGCCATTCGGCCCACCGACCGCGCCTCGGGCTGGCCTCCACCGGAACGGTCTACCACCGCTCCGCGCAGCACCACGGCTCAGATCGCGACCGTGCGTGCCCTGCGCTCGCAGACCAGCCGCTTCCGGTTCCCGGCTGTCGGCCGCGCGACGCGCCTCCCCGCGCGTCGACCCGCGCTCCCGTTCGGGGTGCCGCGCGCCCGCCGTTCCTAGCGGCGGCGGTGCCTGTCCTGCGCACCGCGCGCGCGACGTCTGCCGGCGGGGTCGTCCATCGCTCCAGCGAGAGCGGCCACGAGATCGTCATTCTTCATCGCCGGGTCCCGGTGCTCTGGGCGCTGCCCAAGGGCACGCCGGACTCCGGAGAGACGCTCGAGGAGACCGCCCTGCGCGAGACGCGCGAGGAGACCGGACTCGAGGTCGAGATCGAGGCGCCGATCGGCTCCATCCGCTACTTCTTCGTCCGGGGCTCGACTCGCTTCCACAAGACGGTGCACTTCTTCCTGATGCGACCGATCGGTGGCGCGCTCGACCTGCATGATCGCGAGTTCGACGAGGTGCGCTGGGCGCCCGTCGCCGAGGGGCTTGCGCTGCTCACCCACGCCACCGAGCGGTCGATGGTCGAGCGCGCGGTGAAGCTGATCGACGGCGTCCCCGACGCCGAGGCGACGGGGTGAGCGAGGTGGCCGCCGGCGAGCTGCGGCGCACCCCGCTCCACGAGATCCATCAGCGGCTGGGCGCGCGATTGGTGCCGTTCGCTGGCTACGAGATGCCGGTCCAGTACACGTCGATCATCGAGGAGCATCGGACGGTTCGCAGCGCGGTCGGCCTGTTCGACCTGTCGCACATGGGCGAGATCGAGGTGACGGGCGAGGAGGCGGTCGCCTTCCTGCGCCACGCCCTGGCGAGCGACCCGGGCGACGCTCGAGATCGGCCAGGCGCAATACTCGATGGCCTGCAACGAGGACGGCGGGATCGTCGACGACCTCATCGTCTACCGGCGCGAGAACGGCGACTTCCTGGTGGTCTGCAACGCGGCCAACCGCGCGGCGGTGGTGGAGCAGCTCACCAGCCTGCTCGAACGGGGCGACTTCGGCGCGTCGATCGACGACCGCAGCGACCGGGTCGGGCTGGTGGCGCCCCAGGGGCCGAACGCGGCGGCGCTGGTCGGCGAGCTGACCGACCTCGACCTGGCCGCCATCGGCAACTACCGCTCAGCGCCGGGCACCGTCGCCGGCGTCGAGTGCCTGGTGGCGCGCACCGGCTACACCGGCGAGGACGGCTTCGAGCTCTTCTGCGACGCCCGCCGCGCGCCGGAGCTGTGGGAGGCGCTGACCGCCGCGGGAGAGCGTCACGGCCTGCGACCGTGCGGCCTGGGAGCGCGCGACACGCTTCGCCTCGAGGCCGGCATGCCGCTCTACGGCAACGAGCTCGACCCCGAGACGAATCCCGTTCGAGGTCAACCTGGGCAGGGTCGTGAAGCTCGACAAGGGCGACTTCATCGGCCGCGCGGCGCTCCAGGCGGTCCAGCAGGCGGGGCCGGCCCGCAAGCTCATCGGCCTTCGGATGGTCGAGAACGCCATCCCGCGGGCGGGCTACGCCGTGCTCGCCGATGGAGCGGCGGTCGGTCACGTCACGAGCGGCACGCTCTCGCCGACGCTGGGCACCAAGATCGCCATGGCCCTGGTGCCCGCCGAGCTGGCGGGCATCGGCAATGCGTTCGAGGTCGTGGTCCGCGAACGCCCCTATCGGGCCGAGCAGGTAAAGTTGCCGTTCTACAAGCGCGCAGGCCGGCTGAGCCGCGCCCTCGCGCCGTCCACCAAGGAGGACCGAACCGCCAATGGCCTACCCCGACGACCTGCGCTACTCCAAGGAGCACGAGTGGGTACGCGCGGAGGGCTCGCGCGCGACGATCGGGATCACCAGCTTCGCGGCCGATGAGCTCGGCGACATCGTCTTCGTCGAGCTGCCGGAGGGCGGCACGTCGCTGCAGCAGTTCCAGACCTTCGGCGTCGTGGAGAGCGTCAAGGCGGTCAGCGACCTCTTCTCGCCGGTCTCGGGCGAAGTCGTCGAGGTGAACGAGGCGTTGCGGGACGCTCCGGAGCTGCTCAACTCCGATCCCTTCGGCGAAGGGTGGATCCTGAAGGTGGAGCTCGCCGACGCGGCCGAGCTCGACGTCCTGATGGACGCGGCGACCTACACGGACGAGACCGCCTGACGGCGGCGACCCGATGACCTACTCGCCTCACACCGAGGCCGACCGCGCGCTGATGCTGGATGCGATCGGCGTCGAGTCCGTCGATGACCTGTTCGCCGACATTCCGGCCGCCGTCCGCGCGGGAGCGTGGGATGTGCCGCCTCCGCTCGCCGAGCAGGAGGTCCGCGCGGAGCTCACCCGCCTCGCCGGCCGCAACCGGATCCCGGAGGTCAGCTTCCTCGGAGCGGGCGCCTATCGCCATCTGATCCCGTCGGTGGTCGGGGAGGTGATCGGGCGCCCCGAGTTCGCCACCTCCTACACGCCGTACCAGCCGGAGGTCAGCCAGGGAACGCTCCAGAGCATCTACGAGTTTCAGTCGCTCATCTGCGAGCTCACCGGCATGGAGGTCGCGACCGCCAGCCACTACGACGGGGCCACGGCCACCGCCGAGGCGGCGCTCATGGCGTGCCGCCTGACGCGGCGTTCGCGCATCGCCGTCTCGGCGGGCGTGAATCCGGACTACCGCCGCGTGCTGGAGACCTACTGCTCGGGGCCCGGAGATCGAGGTCATCACCGTTCCGATCGACCTCGCCGAGGGCGGCGACGGGACGACCGATCCCGGCGCCGTGGAGGCGCTCGACGAGGTCGCGTGCTTCATCGCCGCCCAGCCGAACTTCTACGGCCAGCTCGAGCCGATGCGCGACCTCGCCGATGCCGCGCACGCTGTCGGCGCGCAGTTCGTCGCCGTGGTCGAGCCGACCTCGCTGGCGCTGCTCGAGGCGCCGGGGCGCGTACGGGGCCGACATCGTCACGGCAGAGGGCCAGCCCCTCGGCATTCCGGTGAGCTTCGGCGGCCCGTACGTGGGGCTGATGGCCGCGCGCATGGCATCGGTGCGCCAGATGCCCGGCCGCCTGGCGGGAGCGACGCGTGACGTGCACGGCCGCAAGGGCATACGTCCTCACGCTCCAGGCGCGCGAGCAGCACATTCGCCGCGAGAAGGCGGCCAGCAACATCTGCACGAACCAGGCGCTCATGGCCCTGGCCGCCACCGCCTACCTGACCGCGGTCGGACCGAACGGGCTGCGCGAGGTGGCCGAGCTGTCCGCGACCCAGGCCCGCCACCTCGCCGGCGCGCTCGAGTCGGCCGGCCTCGCCGAGCGACGCTTCGGCGGCAGCTATCTGAACGAGGTCGCGCTGCGCATGCCCGACGCGGCACGCCGCCACGCGGCGCTCGTCGAGCGTGGCGTCGTCGCCGGCCACGTCCTCGAGCGTGACGAGCCGGCATTGAAGGACACGCTGCTGCTGGCGGCCACCGAGCTGACCACCGACGAGGACATCGCGCGCCTTGCCGCCGCCCTGGAGGAGACGCGGTGAGCGTCGAGGCGCCCGGCCGCCCCGACGCGTCCGGCCGCGGTGCCGCGTTCTCGGGCGCGGCCGGCGGAGACGAGCTGAAGGTGGTCGAGCCGCTCATCTTCGAGCGGTCTCGAGCGGAACGGCGGGCCGTGCGGTTCCCGCACGCATCGGAAGCCGCCCGCGAGGCGGGCGCCGGGCAGCCGGAGCTGCCCGCATCGGTCCTGCGCGCGCAGGCGCCGCGCCTGCCGGAGGTGAGCGAGCTCGACATGCTCCGCCACTTCAACCGGCTGGCGCACCTGAACCAGGCGATCGACCTCAACTTCTATCCGCTCGGGTCGTGCACGATGAAGTACAACCCGAAGGTCAACGAGTGGGCGGCGTCGCTGCCCGGCCTGGCCGAGTCGCATCCACTCGATCCCGAGGAGCTCAGCCAGGGCAGCCTCGAGCTGATGTGGCTGCTGGCCGAGCTGCTCAAGGAGGTCAGCGGCTTCGGCGCCATCAGCCTGCAGCCAGCGGCCGGCGCGCATGGCGAGCTGACCGGCATGCTCATGACGCGTGCCTATCACCGCGCCAACGGCGAGGGCGACCAACGCACGAAGGTGCTCGTCCCGGACAGCTCCCACGGCACGAACCCGGCGACCGCCACCATGGTCGGCTACCAGGCGGTCACCATTCGCTCGAACGAGCGCGGCGGGATCGACCTCGACGCCCTGCGGGAGGCGCTCGGACCGGACGTCGCGGCGCTGATGATCACGAATCCCAGCACGCTCGGCATCTTCGAGGACCAGATCGACCAGGTCGTGGCCGCCGTGAAGGAGGCCGGCGCGATCGCCTACATGGACGGCGCCAACCTCAACGCCATCCTCGGTCGCTTCCGTCCCGGCGAGGCCGGCTTCGACATCATGCATTTCAACCTGCACAAGACGTTCAGCACCCCGCATGGCGGCGGAGGTCCCGGCGCCGGCCCGCTCGGCGTGAGCGAGCGCCTGGAGCCCTTCCTGCCGCGCCCGATGCCGATCCTGGTCGAGGGCGATCCCGACGAGGTGCGGGCGAACGCCTGGGCGGGACGCTCGACGCCTGGCGCTCGGTTCGCGCTCGACGACGATCGCCCGCGCAGCATCGGCAAGGTCCGCTCGCTCTACGGCAACTTCGGCATGTTCGTGCGCGCCTACACCTACATCCGCAGCAACGGCGACGCGGGGCTGCGCACGATCAGCGAGGACGCCGTCCTTGCCGCCAACTACCTGCGCGTGCAGCTCCACGACGTCTACGACCTGCCGTACGACCGCCTGAGCAAGCACGAGGTCGTGTTCAGCGGGCGGCGGCAGAAGCGCGAGCATGGCGTGACGACGCTCGACATCGCCAAGGCGATCCTGGACCACGGCATCCACCCGCCGACCATCTACTTCCCGCTCATCGTCGAGGAGGCGCTCATGGTCGAGCCGACCGAGACGGAGAGCCTTGAGACGCTCGATTACTTCGTCGGGGTGATGCGCGAGATCGCGCGGCTCGCCGAGACCGACCCCGAGGCCATGAAGCGCGCGCCGACGACGACCCCGGTCGGCCGCCTCGACGAGGCCGCGGCGGCTCGCCGGCCCGACCTTCGCTACCGATTCGGTGAGGGAGCCGATGCGCCGATCGAGCCTTCGGGCACGCCGGCAGCCGAGGCGCCGACCGCTTGAAGCAACCTCGCCCGTATGAATCGGCGTCAGGGATCGGTCTGAACCTATCTGGACGGCGCGGCGTACTATGACAAACCCCATCACGCCCCAACTCGGCGATCGAGCGGCACAGGTGCCAGTGGAACCGAGTCAGCCGGACAACCTCGTCGAACGCATGAAGAGCGGCGACCTCGACGCGTTCGAGGAGTTCTTCAACACCTTCAAGCGCCCCGTCTATGCGACGGCGCTCGCGATCACGCGCGATCCGTTCCTCGCCGAAGAGGTCCTCCAGGACTGCTTCGTCAAGGCGTACCGAGTGCGCGAGCGACTGGACGAGGCGCGTTCGCCGCTGCCCTGGCTGCAGCGCGTGACGATCAACCTGTGCTACAGCCGCGTGAGCCGGCGCAGGACGCTGGCCGAGCCGATCACGAGCCTGATCACCAACCTCGTCGTCGACCTCGCCGCGCGCCCGGACCAGGTGGTCGAGTCGCGCGAGGTGCTCGAGGTCCTCCAGCGCGGGATCGACGCCCTGCCCCCGAAGCAGCAGACGGCCATCATCCTCTACTACCTCCACGGCTACTCGCTGGCCGAGGCCGCCGAGATCGCCGACTGCAACGTCGGCACCATGAAGTCGCGCCTGCACTACGCGCTGAAGGCGCTGCGCGTCCGGCTGCCGGTCGAGCGCCGCGTGCCGGTCGGAACGACCATCGCCGCGCGGGTGACGACACGATGAGCTGCCGCCGCATCTGCCGCGAGCTCCTGTGGCTGGCCCGCTTCGGCGAGTTCGGCCCCAGCTCGGCCCCGCATCTCGACCACCTGGCGGACTGCCGCCACTGCCGCGACGAGGTCGGCTTCGACCGCGCCCTGGTGCAGCAGCTGCGGCTCGCGCTCGCCGAGCGGCTCGAGCACGCGGCGCCATCGCCGGCGGTGTGGAGCGTCGATCCTCGAGCGCGCGCAGGAGCCCGAGCGGGGCATCCGTGGCTTGCTCCGCGGCCGCGCCGGTGCGCTCGCCGCGCGTCTCCGGACGGCGACCGCCATCACGCGCCGTGGCCCTGGCGGGCATCATCGCCACCTCCACCCACGTGGCGATCACCCATCCCGAGGCGGGGTCGGCCGAGACCGAGGTGCTGACGAGCAGTGCCGCCGAGCTGTTCGAACGCCAGCCGCTCATGCCGCGGCCGCGCGGCAACGCCCAGGTTCCGGTCGTCTACGTGCCGGCCGCGCCGCCGTCGGACGCCGAGGCCGCCTTCCTGGTCAATGCATCGCTGGCCGGCTCTGGGCCGGCACCGGCGGCGCTCGATCCGGTGGTCCCGGAGACCACGATCGAGTCATTCCTGTGGCTCGGTGGAGCGGCGAGCCGCGTCTCGCCGGTCGATCCCGTCGGCGGCGACGGACCACCGTCCGCCGATGCGGCCAACGCGTCCGAGGACGGTGCTGCTGCCGGCGAGCCCTTCTAACCCATGCACGAGTGTGCGAGACTATCGAGCCCCTGATCCCGAATTTCTTCTGATTTCAGGAGTAGCCCGTCGATGGCCGGAGGCGGTGGCCGTCATCACGGAGCGGATGAGCTAACACCGCAACGTCGATCATCACATTTGGAGGAGAGTGGATGCGCACCTGGAGATGGGTCTCCGTCCTCGCCGTGCTCGTGCTCGTGCTGGCCGCCTGCGGGCAGCAGGCCGGGCCCAGCGGGTCGGGCACGGAGTCCGAGGCCCCGGCTTCCGAGCCGCCAACGTCAGAAGGCCCGTTCACGGCCACGGCGTACCCTGAGGCCCCCGCGGAATGCGGAGCGGCCGCCGACGATACGCACGACGCGTACACCGGCAACATCGAGCAGATTCGTGCCGACGATGCGACGACGGTCGTCTTCGACCTCTGCAACCCCGACGTCGCCTTCCTGTCGAAGATCGCGTTCACCTCGTTCGCGATCAACGACAGCGCCTACCTCGAGGAACATGCCCCGGGTGGCTCGATCGTCGCGGTTCCGAACGGCACCGGCCCCTACAAGCTCGACAGCTGGAGCCGTGGCTCGGAGATCGTGCTGAGCGCCAATCCCGACTACTGGGGCGAGGCGCCGCTCTCGCCGACCGTGATCTTCCGCTGGAGCGCTGAGGCCGCCCAGCGGCTCGTCGAGCTCCAGGCGGGTCACGGTCGACGGCATCGACAACCCGGGTCCCGACGACTTCGAGACGATCGCGAACGACCCGAACCTGCAGCTGCTTCGACCGGGAAGGCCTCAACACCTTCTACGTCGGGTTCAACAATGCGTTCGCACCCTGGGATAACGAAGAGGTTCGCCAGGCAATCGCCATGGGCCTCGATCGCCAGGCCATCGTCGACTCGTACTACCCGCCCGGCTCGGAGGTTGCCTCGCACTTCACGCCGTGCGCCATCCCGTTCGGGTGCACCGGTGACGAGTGGTACGAGTACGATCCGGACGCAGCTCGAGAGATCCTCGAGCCGCTCGAACATCGAGACCACCATCCAGTTCCGTGACGTCGTCCGCGGCTACCTGCCGCTGCCGACGCAGGTCGCGACCGAGATCCAG
Source organism: uncultured Chloroflexia bacterium (assembly GCA_963759405.1). Classification (GTDB taxonomy): domain Bacteria; phylum Chloroflexota; class Limnocylindria; order QHBO01; family QHBO01; genus JACDBZ01. The sequence goes on from CAVWZA010000015.1 coordinate 124,006, forward strand.
GCACAGCTCGCCGACATCGGCGTGACTGCCAGCCTCGAGCCGATCGAGTCGACGGCCTACCTCGACGCTGCAAATGCCGGCGAGCTCGACGGCATCCACCTGCTCGGGTGGGGCGCCGACTATCCGGATGCGACGAACTTCCTGGACTTCCACTTCGGGTCCGGGGCGTCGCCGCAGTTCGGCGAGAAGTTCGACGACATCACCGCGCCGCTGGCCACCGGCGCATCGAGCGTCGAGGATGCCGATCGAGAGGCCGCCTACACCGAGGCGAACAACGCGATTCGCACCCACGTGCCGATGATTCCCATCGCGCACGGTGGATCGGGCACGGCCTGGGCGGCCGACGTCGAAGGCGCTCACTCGTCGCCGCTGGGCAACGAGTCGATGGCCGTCATCGGTCCCGGGAGCTGACGACCAGCTCGTCTGGATGCAGAACGGCGAGCCCGGAGGCCTGTACTGCGCGGACGAGACCGACGGCGAGAGCCTGCGCGTCTGCGAGCAGATCATGGAGGCGCTCTACGCCTACGAGGTCGGCGGCACGGCCGCGATCCCGTCGCTGGCGGAGGAGTGCGTCCCGAACGATACGCTCGACGAGTGGACCTGCACGCTGCGTTCAGGGCGTGACGTTCCACGATGGCGCGACGCTGGACGCGAACGACGTCGTCCAGAGCTACGCCGTGCAGTGGGATGTCGAGAATCCGCTGCATGTCGGGCGGACCAGCACGTTCGACTACTTCTCGGCCCTGTGGGGTGGGTTCCTGAACCCGCCACTGCCGCCGGCGGAGTAGCCGACCGATATCGGAAAGGGGCGCCGCCAATGGCGGCGCCCCTTTCGTCAACTCCGTAAGATTGGGCAGCAATGCTCCAGTTCGTCCTGCGCAGGCTGCTGCTGAGCATCCCGGTCCTGCTCGGCATCATCTTCCTCGTCTTCGCGCTCGCCCGGCTGCTGCCGGGCGACCCGTGCATCGCCGCGCTCGGCGAGCGGGCGACCGAGGCGGTCTGCAACGACTTCGTCCACCGATATGGCCTGGATCAGCCGATCCCCGTCCAGTTCGCCGCATACCTCGGCCAGCTGGCCACCGGCGATCTCGGTGTTTCGCTGCGACAGGGCCGGGCCGGTCAGCGAGATCCTGATCGAACGCCTGCCGGTCACGCTGGAGCTCACGATCTTCGCCCTGGGATTCGCGACGATCGTCGGCATACCGCTGGGCAGGCTGTCGGCGACCCGGCGCAACTCGCCGGTCGACGTCGGGACCATGGTGCTCGCCAACGTCGGCGTCTCGATCCCGGTCTTCGTCCTCGGCCTGCTGCTGGCCTACGTCTTTGCCGTCGGCCTGCGCGGAACGCCGCTCGCGTTGCCGCCATCGGGCCAGCTCTCTCCCGGGATCGGGTTCGTGCCGCTCGCCGAATATTGGGGCCTGGAGCGACTTGACCGGCTTCCCGCGCGCCGTGCTCGATTTCCTGTCGGGGATGAAGGTCACCGCCTCGCTGATCAGCGGTCAGTGGGTGGTGTTCTTCGATGCGCTGAAACACATGATCCTGCCGATGATCGCGCTGGGGACGATCCCGATGGCGGTCATCGCGCGCATGACGCGTTCGAGCATGCTCGACGTCCTGGGCCTCGACTACGTCCGCACGGCTCGCGCCAAGGGCGCCAGCGACAAGATCGTCACCAGCCGCCATGCCTTCCGCAACGCGTTGCTGCCGGTGGTGACCGTCATCGGCCTCTCTCTCGGCGCCCTGCTGTCGGGTGCCGTGCTGACCGAGACGATCTTCCTGCTGCCCGGCATCGGCCGCACGCTCTTCGAGGCGATCACCGCCCGTGACTACATCGTGGTCCAGGCGTGCACGCTCGTGACGGCCGTCTTCTTCGTCGTCATCAACCTGATCGTGGACGTCTCCTACGCGTACCTGGATCCGCGGATCCGTCTGCGATGAGCCGATGACAGCAGCCGAACTCGCACGACAGCTCGAGGAGCGTGAGCTGCGGGCGCGCCGCCCGACGAACCTGTGGCGCGACACGCTCGGCGAGATCCTGCGCCAGCGCTCCGCCCTCGTGGGGCTGGCAATCCTCGGCGTGATCCTGTTCGCGGCCGTCTTCGCCCCCCTCATCGCGCCCTACGATCCGGAGGTCCCGATCCGCGGTGAGGGCGCCGAGCGCCTGAGCCCGCCCGTGCATCCACCTGCTCGGCTGCCCCGAGTCGCAGCCGCAGTTCATCATGGGTGTCGACCAGAACCGGCGCGACGAGTTCAGCCGCGTGGTCTACGGAGCCCGCGTCTCGCTGCAGGTCGGCATCGTGACGGTGGGGATGGCGATCGTGGTCGGAACCTTCATCGGCTCGCTCGCCGGCTACCTCGGCGGCTGGTTCGACAACGGCCTGATGCGGATCATGGACGTCCTTCTCGCGTTCCCGGCCCTCGTGCTGGCGATCTTCCTGGCGACCGCCTTCCAGACCCTCTCGATCCCATTCCTGGACGATCCGCTCTTAAATGCCATGTTCGCGATCGGCATCGTGGCGATTCCGGTCTATGCGCGCGTCATGCGTGCCTCCGTCCTCTCGGTGCGCGAGCGTGACTTCGTGACGGCGTCGCGGGCCCTGGGCGAATCGGGAACCGGCATCCTGCGTGCGTCGCATCCTCCCGAACGCGCTGACGCCCCTCATCGTGCAGGGCACGCTCGGCATCGCCACCGCGATCCTCGAGGTTGCCGCACTCTCGTTCCTCGGCATCGGCGCGCAGGAGCCGACGCCCGAGTGGGGGTCGATGATCGGTCTCGTGCGCAACCAGATGTTCAGCGCACCCCACCTCGTCATCTTCCCCGGCATCGCGCTGGCGCTCAGCGTCCTCGCCTTCAACCTGCTCGGCGACGGCGTGCGCGACGCGCTCGACCCGCGGCTGAACCGATGACCGTCGTCGACGTGCGGGCGCCGCGGCGCCGCTTCGGCGAGGCCGGCGACCGCCTGCTCGACGTGCGCGGCCTGCAGACCAGCTTCCACACCCGCGACGGCGTGGTGCGCGCCGTGACCGGCATCGACTTCCACGTCGACCGTGGCGAGGTCATGGGCCTGGTCGGGGAGTCGGGCTGCGGCAAGAGCGTCACGAGCCTCTCGATCATGCGGCTGATCGCCCCACCGGGACGCATCGAGGCGGGCGAGGTGATGTTCGACGGGCAGGATCTGCTCAAGCTCCGCGACCGCGAGATGCGCTCGGTCCGCGGCGAGCGCATCAGCATGGTCTTCCAGCAGCCGACGGGCAGCCTGAACCCCGTCTACGACGTCGGGAGGCAGGTCGGCGAGATGCTCGAGCTCCATCGGCAGATGAAGCGCAAGGACGCGCGCGCGCGCGCGCTCGAGCTGCTCGAGATGGTCGGCATCCCCGACCCGCGGCGTCGGCTCGACGCGTTTCCGCACGAGCTGTCGGGGGGAATGGCGCAGCGCGTGATGATCGCCATGGCGCTCGCCTGCGAGCCGGAGCTGCTGATCGCCGATGAGCCGACGACCGCGCTGGACGTCACCATCCAGGCCCAGATCCTCGACGTCATTCGGACGCTCCAGCGCGAGACGAACACCGCGATGATCCTGATCACCCACGACCTCGGCGTCGTCGCCGAGATGTGCGACCGGGTGGCGGTGATGTACGCCGGCGAGATCGTCGAGGAGGGTGACGTCGCCAACCTCTTCGACGACCCGCGGCATCCGTACACGCAGGGGCTGATCGGCTCGGTGCCGCGCCTCGGGGACGACCGCGAGGAGCTCAGCGTCATCCCCGGCCAGGTGCCGAACCTGATCGACCTGCCCGAGGCGTGTCGCTTCGCCCCGCGCTGCACGTCCCGGATCGAGTACGACGTCGAGCTGGCCGAGCAGCAGCATCCCGAGCTCCGGCTGGTGGCAGACAACCACGCGACCCGCTGCTGGATGTATCACGACGCCGACGGCAACGTCCGCGCTCGGCCGCTCAATGCCGATGGGCCGCGCACGTGACCGCTCCGCGGCGTGACGACGCGCTCGTCCAGGTCGAGCACCTGAGCGAGTTCTTCCCGCTGGTGGGCGGCGTCCTGCGCCGCAAGATCGGCGACGTGAAGGCGGTCGACGACGTCAGCTTCACGATCCGTCGCGGAAAGACGCTCGGCCTCGTCGGCGAGTCGGGTTGTGGCAAGACGACGGTCGGTCGGGCGCTCCTGCGGCTGGTCGAGCCGACCGGGGGCAGGGTCCTGTTCGACGGCACCGATATCACGGCGCTGCCGCGAAAGAAGCTCAAGCCGTTCCGCCGCCGGATGCAGATCATCTTCCAGGACCCGTACGCGTCGCTCGACCCGCGGACGCCGATCGGCGCCAGCATCGGCGAGGGGCTGCGCATCCACGGCCTGGCCAACGCAAAGGAGCGGCACAATCGGGTGGGGCGCATCATGGAGCTGGTGGGCCTCGCCCCGTACCACGCCCGCCGCTATCCGCACGAGTTCAGCGGCGGCCAGCGGCAGCGGATCGGGATCGCGCGCGCCCTCGTCCTCGAGCCGGACCTGCTCGTGCTCGACGAGCCGGTGAGCGCGCTCGACGTCAGCATCCAGGCACAGGTCCTCAACCTCCTCCGCGGCCTGCAGCGCGAGCTGGGCCTGACCTACCTGTTCATCGCCCACAACATGGGCGTCGTCGAGCACATCAGCGACCGGGTGGCGGTGATGTACCTCGGCTCGATCGCGGAGCTGGCGGAGTCGAAGGAGATCTACCGCCTGCCGCTCCATCCCTACACGATCGCCCTCCTCTCGGCGGTGCCGGTCTCCAGCCCGAAGGAGCGCGAGCGGCGGCGCCGGATCATCCTGCTCGGCGACGTGCCGTCGCCGGTGAACCCGCCGACCGGCTGTCGCTTCCACACGCGCTGCTGGCTGCGGACGCAGCTCGACAATCCCGAGCGCTGCGTCACCGATCGGCCGGAGCTCCGGACGCTCGGCGGCGGAGCACGAGGTCGCCTGCCACTTCGCCGAGGAGCTGCTCCCCGGAGACCGGCGCGATGCGCTCATCGCCACGGCCGCGCAGCGCAGCACCGCCTTCGCGACCTCCGACGAGGAGGCGTCCGGACCCACGGCTCAGCCACCGCTCGACGAGGGAGGCGTCTTCGACACCGGCGGCCCGACCGCCGAGGACTCGCACACCCGGCTCTGAGCGGCTGCGCTACGCTGCGCGCGATGGAGTACCGGATCGCGCTGGCCCAGATCGCCCCTCGCCTCGGCGAGGTGGACGCCAACCTCGCGCTCGCTGCCGAGTGGCTGCGCCGAGCGTCCGCCGAGGAGGCGCAGCTGACGGTCTTCCCGGAGCTGGCGCTCACCGGCTACCTGCTGCAGGACCTCGTGCCCGAGGTCTCGATGCGCGCCGACGACCCGCGCCTGCTCCAGCTGGGCAACGAGGCGCCTGAGATGCTGATCGTCGTCGGCTTCGTGGAGGAGACCGATGACCACCGCTACGCGAACAGCGCCGCGCTGCTGCGCGGCGGCGAGCTGATCGGCCTGCACCGCAAGGTCTACCTGCCGACCTACGGCCTCTTCGACGAGGGTCGCTTCACCCGTCCCGGCGACCGGGTCCGGACCCACGAGGCCGGCCCGCCGATCGGGCGCATCGGCCTGTCCGTGTGCGAGGACTTCTGGCATGCCAGCGTGCCGATGATCCAGGCGCAGGACGGCGCCGACCTGCTGGTCAACATCGCCGCCGGACCGTCCCGCGCGCCGGGCAGCGCGGCGGGGATGGCCGCCATCGCCGGCTGGCACAAGATGCAGGACACCTACGCGCTGCTCGGCACCGTGGCGATCGCCTTCTGCAACCGGGTCGGCAACGAGGAGGGGCTGACCTTCTGGGGTGGCTCGCGCATCCTGGCCGCCGACGGCTCGACCGTCGTCGAGGCGCCGCTCTGGGAGGAGGCGCTGGTGGTCGGGAGCCATCGACACCGATGACGTGCGCATGCAGCGCTACGGCCTGCCGCTCCTTGCCGACGAGCGCCTCGAGCTCACGCGGCGCGAGATCGACCGCATCATCGCCGAACGGGCCGATCTGCCGGCACCGCCCGACGACGCATGAGCGAGCCTGACGGCCCGCCGCCGCTTCCGGCCATCGAGCCGGCGCAGGCGGCCGAGGTCATCATCGGCTTCATCCGCGCCCAGATGGAGCAGACCGGCTTCGAGCGAATCGTCCTCGGCCTCTCCGGCGGGGTCGACTCCGCAACCGTCGCGTTCCTGTGCGCTCGCGCGGTGGGTCCCGACAACCTGCTGGCCGTGCGCATGCCGTACCGGACCAGCTCCGAGGCCTCCGAGACCGATGCGCTGCGCGTCGTCGACCGCGCTCGGCTGCCGGACCGAGCGGGTCGACATCACGCCGATGGTGGATCCGATGCTGGCGCACGATCGATCAGCCCGACGAGCCGGCCGCGGGCGACGTGCTCAACGTGCGGCGCGGGAACGTGATGGCCCGCCAGCGAATGATCGTGGTCTACGACCGCTCCGCCGCGTTCGACGCGCTCGTGGCCGGCACCAGCAACAAGACCGAGGCGCTGCTCGGCTACGGCACCCTGTTCGGCGACATGGCGGCCGCCTTCGCGCCGATCGGCGACCTGTACAAGACCCAGCTGCGCGGCGTCGCGACCCACCTCGGGGTGCCCGAGGAGATCCTGGCCAAGCCGCCGTCGGCCGACCTGTGGCCGGGACAGACCGATGAGGGCGAGCTCGGGCGCTCGTACGACCTGCTCGACCGCACGCTGTTCGCGCTGGTCGACCGGCGCTGGACCGTCGATCGCTGCGTGGCGGCCGGCCTCGACCGCGATCTGGTGGCCTGGGTGGCACGGCGAGTGGCGCAGATGGAGTTCAAGCGACAGCTGCCGCCGGTCGCCAAGGTCTCGCTGCGCACGCCGGGGATCGACCACCTCTATCCGCGGCGGCGCCCGGGTTCGCGCCGCGGCGGGTGAGCGGTAAGCGGCTGGTAACGCGCCCGGTAAGTCGGCCGTCCGATAGCCTTCCCGATCAAGCGGCCGACCTCGCCCCCGGTGCGCTGTTGATGGAAGGAGCCATCGGATGAACAAGGTGATGCTCGTCGGCCGTCTGACCCGGGACCCGGAGCTTCGGTCGCTGCCGTCCGGGAAGCACGTCGCCACCTTCTCGGTCGCGACGAACGAGTTCCGCGGCGCGAACGGGGAGCGGACCGAATATCACGCCTGCGTGGCGTGGGATCGCCTGGCGGAGATCTGCGGCCAGTTCCTGTCGAAGGGCCAGCTGGTCGACGTCGACGGGCGCCTCCAGACGCGTCAGTGGGACGACGATGCCGGAAAGCGGCACTGGAAGACCGAGGTCGTCGTCTCGTCGCTCGAGATGCTGTCCGGCCGCTCGAAGAAGGAGTACGCCCAGGAGGCCCAGGCCGTGGCCGACGCTCCGGACGGCGCTCCGGCCGCGAACGGCGCCAGCCGACAACGACCTCGAGGCCGTCGTCGCGATGTGACCCATCGGGCGGCGGGTATTCCCCTCCCCGTCGCCCGTCCTCCACCGCATGATTCTGCGTCCGCGGCATCCAGCCGCGAGCCACGCCACACTGGAACGATAACGCGCGCTATGCGCTTGCCTTGGATCGACGAAGAATCTCGTCGACAACGTGCTCGATAGGTGCGGTGGCGTCGATGACGATGCCGTTTTCCGGGACGTCTTCCTTCGTCTGATGCCATCGCACGATGAGCTCGCGTTCCGTCGGCACTCCGCCGCCCCACTCGTCGTCAGGTCGCTCGTCAAGCCGCCGATGCAGCGTCGGAAGGTCGACTTCGAGGACAAAGACGGCGTCGAACAGGTCGATGAATTTCGAGAAGTTGCGTGAGCCGCCGCAAAAGAACGTGGCCGCATGACTCCGGTCGGCGACCAGGGATCTCACTTTCTCCACATCCCAGATGTGGTGCTCGTGTGCGAAGCCTTCCATCGGTTCACCAGTTTCCGGATCGCCCCGGTAAGCCAGCTCGCGGTCGCCATGAATGGCGTGGTGGCCGCGGCGCTGCAGCTCATCACAAACGGAAGTCTTGCCGGTGCCGGAAAGGCCTTCGATCAGGTAGTTCCTCCTGCCCATGTGCTGGAGAATACTGTCGCCTGGTGCCCATACCGCATTGCGCGACGTTCGCCCCGGCGGATCGGCCGAAGGCGCGGTTACGATCGGCCACCGATCTGAATTGACTGAACCGACCTTGGCATGGCCGCCATTGACGTGCACCATCCGTCGGAGCAACCTCGATGGGTAGTGCTGCAGCCCCGACCTGACGGAACTCCTTGTCAGAGACTTCGGCGGACGCCGCCCCGGCCGCCACGGCACCTTGTGCGGCGGGAGTATTGTGCAGCCATGACTGCCTTTGTGGACGCCTTGAGCCTTACCGCCCTGGTGGCCGCCACCCTCGAATACGCCATCGTGATGCGGCACCGCGAAGAGCGCCGCGACGCGGTCCGTTGGCAGGAGGAGATGCGCGAGTCACTGCTGTCCGTGCGCAGTTTCGGCGCGGCACCAGTTCGTCATTGGGCGGATGCTGGCACTCGCCGCCGAGTGGGGCCCTAGCCACGAGATCGCTTCTTCCCGTCTGAGCAGACCGCCCGACATGCGCTTTGAGAAGTCGATAGAGATAGATGCTCCTCAGCAGCGCGTCTGGGACGTGCTGAGCGCCCTCGAGGCCTGGCCGCAGCGCATCGAGACCGTCGACATGGTCGAGCTCCTGACGCCGGCGCCGATCACCAAAGGTAGCCGCGTGCGGCTCAAGCAGCCGAAGCTACCCGAGGGCACCTGGGACATCACGGTCTGGGATGCGCCGTCCTACTTCGAGTGGACGCAGAAGACGGCCGGCACCACCAGCGTCGCCGGCCATCGCGTCGAAGCGCTGGGAGAGGGCCGGGCACGTCTCACGCTGACACTCGACATGCGCGGCTTCCTCATCCCGATCATGACCCTGTTCTACAAGGACCTCACCAACCGCTACATGAACCTCGAGGCCGAGGGCATGAAGCGGGCGGCCGAATCGGCCTGAGCACGGCCGCGCTCGTCCTCCGCCGCTGTCGTCTACGATGCTGGGCCAATGACGCTGCCCGACGAGAGCGAACACCGCGTGGTATC
>CAVWZA010000016.1:0-432298 GCA_963759405.1 uncultured Chloroflexia bacterium
CAGAAGGTGGCCCTCATCGGCCCGAACGGTGCCGGCAAGTCGACGCTGCTCAAGATTCTGGCGGGCGTGCTCGACGTCGAGTCGGGCACCCGCGAGCTGGGAAGCAATGTCCGGGTGGCGTACTTCGCGCAGCACCAGATCGAGGCGCTGAATCCCGCCAACAGCGTCTTCAACGAGCTCAACGACGCGGCGCCGATGATGTCGACGACCGACATGCGCAAGCTGCTCGGCGCCTTCCTGTTCAGCGGCCAGGCGGTCGAGAAGCAGGTCGGCGTCCTGTCCGGGGGCGAACAGACCAGGCTGGCGCTTGCCAAGCTGCTGGCCGATCCGGCGAACCTGCTCTGCCTGGACGAGCCGACCAACCAGCTCGACATCCAGTCCCGGGACGTGCTGGAGGACGCGTGAACGCGTTCAGCGGCACGATCGTGCTGATCACCCATGACCGATACCTGATCCGCAGCGTCGCCAACACCATCATCGAGGTGAACGACGGAGCCGCGACCGTCTATCCCGGCGACTTCGAGTACTACGCCGCCAAGCGCGGCGTCGACATCGAGACGCGGGGCGCGGTTGAGGGCGCGCGCTCGACGCCGCGTGGCGTGGTGGTCGAGGCGCCGAAGCCGCGAGAGTCGGCGAAGGCGGCCGCGGATCGCAAGCGTCGCGAGGCTGAGGAGCGGAACGCGCGTCATCGGCGCACCCGCGAGCTGCGCTCGACGGTCGCGAGAACCGAGGCGGAGGCGGCCGACACGGAGCGCGAGCTGGCGAGCTCATCGAGCGACTCGCCGACCCATCGATCTACACCGATGGAGCACTGGTCCGCGAGCTCGTCGAGCGCCACAACGCGCTTCGGGACCGCACCGAGACGATCGGACCGGAGCTGGCCCGGCTCCGCGCCGAGATGGAGGAGGCCGAGGAGCCTCAGCTGGTCGGCAGCGAGTGACGGCTCGCGCCCGCGCCGGGTCGAGCGGGTGGCTGGGGGCCGGGCTGATCGTGCTGGCGGCGGTCTGCTTCGGCACGCTCGGCCCGATCACCCGCTTCGCCGACGACGCCGGCGTGGGATCGCTGGCGATCGTCGCCTGGCGGGCCGGCATCGGCGCCAGCGCCATGCTCCTCCTGCTGTTCGTCCTGCGCGGCACGTCCGGCAGCGTCCGCTCTCGCTCCGCGAGGTCCCGCCGCGTGAGCGATGGTTCATCGGCGCCGCCTCGATGGCCAACCTCGTCCTCAACCTGGCGATGTTCATCGCCTTCGTCCGGATCGAGATCGGCCTCGCCCTGCTGGTCTTCTACTGCTATCCCGCGTTCGTCGCGATCGCATCGGTGATCTGGTTCGGCGAGCGGCTCGATGCCGTGCGCTGGTCGGCACTGGGCCTGTCGATGCTCGGGCTCGCGCTGACCCTGGCCGGCTCCGGCGGGCTCGGGGAGCTCGACGGCCTCGGCATCGGCCTCGCGTTCCTGGCGGCGCTGACCCAGGCCTTCTACGTCCTGGCGGCCCGACACGGCTTCCCGCACTCCCACCGATCGAGGCCGCGGCGGTGACGATGGGCGGGGCGGCGCTCGGCTACCTGGCCATCGCGCTTGCCACGGGTCAGCTGGCCTCGCTCGGCGCGCCGCTGGCCAGCAGGGAGGCGCTGGTGCCCGTGCTCCTCGCCGGGTTCATCGGCGCGGCCATCCCGACCCTCTGCTTCATCACCGGCATCCGGCTCCTCGGGCCTCCGCGCGCCGCGATCCTGGCAACGCTCGAGCCGGTGGTCGGCGTGGCGCTCGCCGCGTGGCTGCTCGGCGAGCAGCCGGCCCCGCTGCAGCTCGTCGGCGGGGCGCTGATCCTGGTGGCGGCCGTCCTGCTCCAGGTCGGCGGCACGACCGCATCGGACCACGAGGCGGTCGCCGGATAGCCGAAAACGCGGTGCGTTCCGGCAACGGCTCGCTCACCGCACCGTCAGCCACCGTCGGGCACCGTCGCGGACCGCACCACCGAAGGTACTACCGGCCGGCAGGACCATCGGCTACGTTCGACCTGGAGCCAGGCAACTGCCCGGCCCGCAACCAGGGAGGGCGACGATGCTGCCAGTTCGTATCCGGCGGTCGGCCGGCTTGTTCATCATCACGCTGTCGATGCTGCTGGCGCTCGTCGTCGCGGCACCGGTGGCGGCCAAGAACCCGCCGGGCAACAACGGCACGGTCAAGATCGACGGGCTCGACGTTGGACAACCATCCCGACAACGAGCCCCACGTCGGCTGCACGTTCGAGGTCGACTTCTACGGCTTCGACGAGGGCGACCTGTGGGCCGAGGTCATCTTCGAGGCGCATCCGCCGACCGGCCACGGCGTGTTGCTGACCGACACGGTCTTCATCGGCGAGGACGACAACCGGCGGCGGCAGCGAGGCCGGCTGGGACGCGTCCGGAGTACGACCTGACGGCGGCGCTCAGCGCCTACCCGGTCCATCCGCAGCAGGGCTACCACGTCAAGCTGACGATCCACGCCGATGGCTCGCAGGGCGCGGACACGAAGCACAAGGTCTTCTGGGTCGGACCGTGCGAGACCGATACGGTGATCAATCCACATGTCAACCCGCCGGCGAACCCGCCGGCGAACCCGCCCGCGAATCCCCGGGCGGGGGCGCTCGGGAAGCCAGCCGCCGGGCGGGGCACCGCTGGTGGCAACCCCGATCCGGGCATGCTCCTGCCGGACACCGCGATGGACGCAGTGCGTCGCTGGCGCTCCTCGCCGGCGCGCTCCTGCTGGGCGGGTCGGCCGGCTCGTCGTCGTGGAGTGCGCCGCGCGCGCTCCCGCCGCCGCTGAGCTCGAACCCGATGGGCGGGCACCGGCCCGTCCATCGGGGGTCCTCGCAGCAGAGGGCCATGAACGCCGCGTGGACGCGCTGAGCGGCCACGGCGGCCGACGCGACCGGCACCTCCGCCCACACCACGCGCAGGCCGCCCTCGTCGAACGAGCCCTCGCCGTGGGCCGGCAGCGGCAGCACCTCGGGCGTCATCGACGCCGGCCCCACCAGGCTGATGCGGGCCATGCGCTCCTTCCGATCGACGGCGAGCATGAGCACGCCGTCGTCGTCGCGTGACGACGGCCGGACCACCGTCTGCGGCGCGTCGTCGTCGAGCGCGCGCACCACGAGCAGCAGCCGCCCGCGGCGCGCGCGGCGGACCGCGACCGGGTGCACGACCTCGGCGCCCATCTCGGCCAGCAGCTCGAGCTGGAGGGCATCGACGGCCGGCAGGAAGCGCGCGCCCGGGACGAGGTGCGGATCGGCCTCGAGGACGCCCCCGACGTCCTTGAACAGCTCGCAGCGGTCGGCGCGCAGCGCGACCGCCAGCGCGACCGCCGACAGGTCGGTGCCGCCGCGGCCGAGCGTGGTCAGCTCGCCGTGCGTGCCGATGCCCTGGAAGCCGGCGACCACCGGCACGAGGCCCTCGCCCAGCGCCGCGCGCAGCGGGCGCGACAGCACGCGACGGACCTCCGCACCGAGGTGCGCGGCCGCGGTGCGGATGCCGGCCTCGGCTCCGGAGAACGAGCGCGCCGGGATGCCGCGACCCTGGAGGCCGAGGGCGAAGAGCGCGGCCGAGAGCGCCTCGCCGGTGGCCAGCGCCCGATCCGTCTCGCGCGCCAGGCCGGAGTCGGCCGCCTGGCCGGGCTCGCGCAGCGAGTCGCCGCGGTCGGGCAGCAGGACGCGCGCGGCGCCCAGGATCGTGTCGGTCACGCCCTCGAAGGCGCTGACCACGACGACGGGCCGCAGGCCGGCGGCCCGCTGGCGCGCGACGACGTCGACGGCCGCGGCGATGTCCTCGGGGCGGCGCAGGACCGATCCGCCGAACTTGTCGACGACGATCTCCGACGATGGTGCGCGGGGCACGTGCCGGCCTCAGGCGGTGGCCGGCTGATCGGCCGTGCTCACCTCGCCGCGCGGCAGCGGGCCGCCCGCCGCGCACGATCTCCGGCAGCTCGTCGAGCGAGCGGATGACGCGCACGTCGGTCGGCTCGGCTCGTCGTCGGGCGTGATGTTGATGCCCTCGGTTCGGTCGAGCCAGACCGCGTCCATGCCGGCGCTCCAGGCGCCGCGCACGTCGGCGCGGTACGAGTCGCCGACCATCAGCGCCTCGCGGGGCTCCACCCCGGCCCGGTCGAGCGCCATGCGGAAGAAGGCCGGGTTCGGCTTGGCCACGCCGACCGCTCCCGAGGGCAGGACGAAGTCGAGGTACCGGTCGAGCCCGAGCTCGGCGACGATCCCGCGCAGGTTCGAGCCCCAGTCGCTGACGATGCCGATCGTCACGCCGTCGAGCGCCCGCACCGCGGCGAGCATCGGCTCGACGTCGGGGTACAGCTCCCAGGCGTCGGTCGCGAACTGGCTGGCCAGGATGCGGTCGAGCACCTCCGCGTGGGCCTCGACCCCGATCCGCCCGAGCAGGACGCTGTGGTAGTGGCGCCAGTAGTCCTCGATCCGTCCGTCATCGGTCCAGGTGTCGTTGCCGGGCCGGTGGTACTCGTCCCAGAACCACCGGTCCGAGTCCTCCCACGCGGCGCGCAGGTCGTCCTCGGTGATCGGGCGGCCGTCGGGCGTGAGCACGCCGGACAGCGCGTCGACCAGCGTCGGGCGCGGCGAGAGGAGCGTGAAGCCGGCGTCGAGGCAGAGCAGTCGGTAGCCCATGGCCGCAACGGTAGCGCACCGTGCGAGACCGATGCGCCCGGCGGTCCTTGCTACGCTGCGCTCGCGTGTCCGGCGATCCCACGCCCTCCGCCTGAGCCGCATCCGACGCGCGCTGCTCGCCTGGTACGCGGCCGGCCACCGCGACTTCCCGTGGCGCGGAGACGCGCGACCCGTACGCCGTGCTCGTCAGCGAGGTCATGCTCCAGCAGACGCAGGCGTCGCGGGTCGCCGAGCGCTTCCCGGCGTTCCTGGCCCGCTTCCCGACCGCCGACGCGCTGGCATCCGCCTCGACCGCCGCCGTGCTGGCCGCGTGGAGCGGGCTCGGCTACAACCGGCGCGCGCTCGCCCTGCAGCAGGCGGCGCGATCGTCGCGCGCGACGGCTGGCCGCGCGACGTGGCCGGCCTGTCGGCGCTGCCCGGCATCGGCCCGTACACCGCGCGCGCCGTCGCCTCGCTCGCCTTCGACGCACCCGTCGGGGTGGTCGACACGAACGTGCGGCGCTGGCTCCTGCGCCGCTTCGGCGGCCCGGACGAGCCGCGACGGCTGCAGGCCCTGGCCGATGCGCTGGCCGCGCCCGGACCGGGAGCCGACGTGGCCGCGTGGACCCACGCGACCATGGAGTTCGGCGCCGCGGTCTGCCGATCGCGCGACCCGCGCTGCGACGCGTGCCCGATCGCGCGGGGCTGCCCGTCGCGCGGCGCGGCGGCAGCGTCGCCGTCCCTCGCCAGGCGCGCCTGCGCGGCTCGGACCGCGCCTATCGCGGCGCGGTGCTGCGCCTGCTGTCGGCCGCGGACGACCATGCGCTGGATGAGCGGAGGCTGCGGGCGGGCCTGGCGCGCGACGCGCGACGCATCGGTCCGGCGCTCGACGAGGCCGGCTGGGAGCGCATCATGGAGGCGCTCGAGCGCGACGGGCTGGCCCATCGGGCGGGCGGGATCGTCCGGCTGGGCGCGGCTACAATCGGCGCATGAGCATGAAGCTGGCGGTCGGCGACCCGCTGCCGTCGGTCGGGCTGCGCGCCACCGACGGGTACCTTCTCAACCTGCGCAGCTTCGTGACGAAGCAGCCCGCCGTGCTCGCTCTTCTTCGGCGCGCCGACGCTGAGCGGCGCGGCGCGCCGCCGCGGCCTGAAGGCGATCGAGGCGCTGGCGACGGGCTACGAGCGCCTGCGCGAGGCCGGCATCGCGGTCGCCGGCGTCAGCAGCGACTCGGAGGAGCAGCAGGCCGAGTTCGCCGAGGAGCACAAGCTTCCGTTCCTGCTCCTCAGCGACGAGCGGCGCAGCGCGGTCGAGGTGCTCGGGATCGAGACCGTCGCGGACGGCGAGAACGTCAACGTCGCGCAGCCGGTGGCGCTGGCCGTCGACCGCGACGGGATCGTGCGGGCCGTCATCGAGCGCGTCGACCCCGAGGCGCTGGTCGACCAGGTGATCCGGGCGCTCTCGGAGCCGATCCCGGCGGCCGCCGAGGACGCCTCGACCACTTCCTGACCCGCAGCCCGATGCGCGCCGTGCGGCTCCACGCGGCCGGCGAGCCGCTGCGCCTCGAGGAGGTGCCGCTGCCCGAGCCGGCCGGCACCGAGGTCCGCATCCGCGTCGCCGGCTGCGGGGTGTGCCACACCGACCTGCACATCGTCGACGGCACGCAGACGCGGGTCGAGCTGCCGGTCACGCTCGGCCACGAGGTCGCGGGATGGATCGACGCCATCGGCCCATCGGCGCAGGGTCCGATGCGGGTCGGCGACGCCGTGGTCGTGCACGGCGGCTGGGGATGCGGCGAGTGCCGCGAGTGCCGGGCCGGCGCGGAGCAGCGCTGCGCGCGCTCGGTGGCGCCCGGCTTCCAGGCGGACGGTGGGTACGCCGAGGCCATGCTCGTCCCCCATCCGCGGCACCTCGTGCCCCTGCAGACGCTCGACCCGGTTCGCGCCGCGCCGCTGGCCGATGCCGGCATCACGCCGTACCGCGCCGTCCGCCGCGCCGAGCCCTGGCTGGTGCCCGGGGGCCGCGTGCTGCTCATCGGCTGCGGAGGGCTCGGCCAGTTCGCGCTCCAGTACCTGCGCATGGTGCCGGATGCCGGCAGCGACCTGATCGTCGGGGTCAGCGAGCTGTCGCCGGAGCGCCTGGCCCACGCGATGGAGCTTGGCGCGGACATCGGCCTGTTCGCCGGCGAGCCGGCAGGCTGGACCGAGGCGCTCGGCGGTCCGGCGGACGTCGTGCTCGACTTCGTCGGGACCGATGCGACGCTCCGGCAGGCGGCGGCGGCGTCGCCCCCGACGGGCTGGTGATGCTCGTCGGCGAGGCGGGCGGATCGATCGCCGTTCGGCTTCGATCACGTTCCCGTCGAATCGTGGCTGACAACGGTCGCGTGGGGCTCGCACGACGACCTTCGCCGGGTCGTTGCCCTGGCGGAGCGCGGGCAGCTGCGCTGGGACGTGGAGACGATGCCGCTTGCGGAGGCGGGTGCGGCGCACGCACGGCTGCGGGCCGGCGACGTCCGCGGCCGGCTGGTGCTCGTGCCCTAGGCGCGTCAGCTGCCGAAGATGCGGGAAAGGATGCCCTTGCGCTCCCCCTGCCGAACGTAGAACGGCGCGGCCGTCGCGTCGTACATGTCGCGCAGCGCCGGCGCGCGCAGGTCGGTCACGGCCAGCAGCCGTCGCGAGCCGAGGTGCTCGGTGGCGACCGCGTGGAGCCGGTTGCGGACGGCGTCGAAGTCGGCCGAGCAGCGCGTCGGGGTGTAGCTGGACGCCGGCCGTCCATGCCGTGCCGGCGCGCAGCAGCCAGGCGCGCTCGACGTGCGGAAGCACCTCGAGAGCCGCGTGCAGCTCGCGCCCGAACGGCTCCGGGATCTGCTCCGGCGCCTCGAGCGCCGGCAGGTCGCCGAGCGGCCGGCGCGCGCGCTGGACGTCCGGGCGGTTCGGATCGATGCCGGCCGCCAGGAAGGGCAGGACGCCGACCGCGACCTCGACCTCCGTCGGGGCGCCGGGGTCGACCACGACCCGCTCCTGGACGGCATCGGCGCGCTCGAACAGGTCGCGCGCCCGCATCCGGATGCTGTCGCTGCCCGGCGGCCCGAACTCGACGAGGGATGCCGGCGTGCTGAAGGCGGCGATGAAGCGCTCGCCGTCCTCGTCGGTGCCGTGACGGAACGCATCTGCGTCGAGCAGCTCCGGGTCGGGATTGGCGCCCGACGACGATCGGATCGGCACGACCAGCTCGGCCTCGACGAGGGCGTCGAGGCGCGGCGCCATCTCTCCCGGGCGAGGCTCGTCGGTCGTCACGCGGCCACCTGCGTCAGCTTTCCGATGGCGTCGTCGATCCGGGCCAGCGAGCGCTCGCGTCCGAGCAGCTCCAGCGAGGCGAAGAGCGGCGGGGAGACCGTTCGTCCGGTGACCGCCACCCGGATCGGCATGAAGAAGTCGCCCGCCTTCATGCCGGCGGCCTCGGCCGCCTCCCGGCAGCGCTGCTCCAGCACGTCGGCGGAGAAGTCGGCATCGTCGAGCTCGGCGAGCGTCGCACGCGCGCGCCTCGAGCGCGGCGCGCGCCTCGTCGGGCCCGCCCTTCTTCGGGAAGAGAGCCTCCGGGCCGTACCAGCTGGCGACCACCTCGTCGGGCTCCCACACGAAGCCGATCAGGCCCGGCACGTCGCCCAGCTTCACCAGGCGCTCCTTGATGAGCGGCACCAGGCGCAGCAGGTCGTCGTCGAGGATCGCCTCGGGCACCCAGGCCCGCAGGCGCAGCGCCAGCTGCTCGTCGGTCATGGCGCGGATGTACATGCCGTTGAGATGGTCGAGCCGGTCCTTGTCGAAGACGGCGCCGCCGTGGTGGACCTTGCCGATCTCGAAGCGCGCGGCGAGCTCGTCGAGGGTGAAGATCTCCTCCTCGGTGCCGGGCGACCAGCCGAGGAAGGCGAGGAAGTTGACGAGGGCCTCGGGCAGGTAGCCCTCCTCGCGGTAGGCGCTGAGGGCCATCTGCGACTTGCGCTTGCTCATCTTGGTGCGGTCCGCGTTCAGGATCATCGGGATGTGCCCGAAGCGCGGCTCGCGGTAGCCGAGGGCACGGATGAGGGCGATGTGCTTCGGCGTGTTCGACAGGTGATCCTCGCCACGGATGACATCGGTGATCTCCATGGCCTCGTCGTCGACGACGACCGCGAGGTGGTAGAGCGGCATTCCGTCGTTGCGGACGATCACGAAGTCGCCGAGCAGCGCGTTGTCGAACTCGACCTCGCCACGCACGAGGTCGTCGAAGCGGATGACCTCTGGCTCGACCCTGAAGCGGATGACCGATGGGCGACCCTCGGCCTCGAAGGCGGCGCGCTCCGCATCGGTCAGGTTCAGGCAGCGGCGGTTGTAGCGCGGCGGCTCCTTCGCGGCCTCCTGCTCGCGACGAACGGCGTCGAGCTCCTCGGGCGTGCACCAGCAGCGGTAGGCCTTCCCGGCCTCGAGCAGCCGGTCCGCCTCGCGGGCGTAGAGCTCCATGCGATGCGCTCTGGCGGTACGGCGCATACGGGCCGATGTCCTCGCCGCCGGCCACCTGCGGGCCCTCGTCCCAGGCGATCCCGAGCCAGTGCAGGTTGTCGATGATGTCGCGCTCGAACTCGACCGTGCTGCGCGCGGTGTCGGTGTCCTCGATGCGCATGACGTAGGTCCCGCCGGCGTGACGAGCCGTCAGGTAGTTGTAGAGGCTCGTGCGGGCGGTACCGATGTGCAGCGGTCCGGTCGGGCTGGGCGCCATCCGCACGCGCATCGGCCGATCCATCCACCGATGCTAGCAGGCCGGCCGAGGGGTAGGCATCGCCCCGTGCCACACCTATCATCGCCTCTCCGACACCGGAGGACCCGAGCATGGCGATCAACGGCGACAACCTGGAGCCCGAGAACGAGCTGTACGACCAGTTCCCGAGGGGCGCGGACCTGCCCGGCGACGACGAGCCGGGATCGGCGGACGGGTACAACACGTACGTCAGGCTCAACGACGAGTCGCTCTTCACGGCCGGAGGCGCTGGAGGCGGACCCCGTCACTGCGGGCCTTCGTCGCGACCGGCGACGAGCTCAGCATCTCGTTCGCCCAGTTCAAGAGCAGCACCCGCGAGTCGGAGTGGGCGCATCCACAAGCCGGGCCGCACGATGGAGCCGGCAACCGAAAGGGGCCCGGCACCGGTGGCCGCCTGCCGGCAGACCTGGACATCCAGCGCTCGGTCGAGCGCTTCCCCGGACCTGCCGAGGCGAATATCGCGACCTTCATCATCAACCACGACGACACGCTGGCGCGCTGGAAGCAGAGCGTGCTCGTGATGGAGGACGGCAAGCGAGCCGGGCAGATGATCTACAAGCACCCGCAGCCCGGACGATGACCCGGCCGACCGGTAACGACCGAGGGCGCTGACCCGCCCGCGATGGCAGGTGGTTCATGCGATGCCCGTCGTGCGAATCGAATAACCCGAAGCGGCGCAGTTCTGTGCGTCGTGCGGCAGCGCGCTAGCCCAGGCTTGCCCGCATTGCGGCGCCGAGCTGACGCCCGGCGCACGGTTCTGCATCTCATGCGGGAAGCCGGTCTCGACGCCGCGCGAAGCCGCCCGAGCGGAGGACTCCTCGGACGCGGAGCCCATCCCGGTGTCGGAGCGCCGCCGCATCTCGGTGCTGTTCGTCGACCTCGCAAACTTCACCGCGCTTGCCGAGTCGATGGACCCCGAGGAGGTGCGATCCGTTCAGTCGCGCTACTTCGAGGTGGCGCGATCGATCGTCGCCACCTACGGAGGCACGATCGAGAAGTTCATCGGCGACGCGGTGATGGCCATCTGGGGCGCGCCCCTCGCCCACGAGGATGATGCCGAGCGGGCTGTGCGCGCGGCGCTGGCGATCGTCTATGCGGTCGACCGGATGGGTGGAGCCGCAGCCGGTCGGGCCCTGCGCGGGCGCGCCGCCGTGACGACCGGTGAGGCCGCGGTCACGATCGGCGCCACGGGCCAGGGCATGGTCGCCGGCGACCTCGTCAACGTGGCTGCCCGCCTGCAGAGCCGCGCGCCCGTCGGCGGCGTTCTGGTCGACCGGACCACCCGCGACCGCGCGTCGGCAGCGGCATCGTTCCGACGCATCGGATCGCTCGCGCTCAGGGGAAGGACGGGCCGGCTCGAGGCGTTCCGAGCGACCAGCGCGGCAGACGGTGCCGCCGGTCGGCCCAGCGGCGCGCACACCGGGCCGTTGGTCGGTCGCGATCGAGAGTTCATGGAGCTGACCAACCTGGCGACCAGCGTCATGCGCGACGGACGCAGCCGCCTGGTGTCGGTGACGGGCATCGCCGGCATCGGCAAGAGCCGGCTGGCGTGGGAGCTCGACCGTTGGGTCGACGAGCATCCCGACGAGATCGCGTGGCACGACGGCCGCGCCCTCGCCTACGGAGAGGGAATCGCGTTCTCCGCGGTGGCGCAGATGATCCGCCGCCGGGCCCGGATCGCGGACGGCGCGCCGCCCGAGCTCGCACGCCGGCAGCTCGGTTCGGCGCTCGAGGAGCTCATCCGCGACGAGGCCGAGCGGCGCTGGATCGAGCCACGCCTCGCCACCCTGCTGGCGCGAGCCGAGGAGGCCGCGTTCGAGCGCGACGAGCTGTTCGCCGCCTGGCGACGATTCTTCGAGCGGGTCTCCGAGCGAACCCCGGTCGTCCTCGTCTTCGAGGACCTCCAATGGGCCGATCCGAGCCTGCTCGACTTCATCGAGCACATGGCGACGTGGTCGAGGACCCACCCCATCTTCATCCTCGCGCTGGCCCGTCCCGAGCTGCTCGACCACCGACCGTCGTGGGGCTCCGGGGTCGGCAGCTTCACGGGTATCAACCTCGAACGCCTCCCCGACGACGTCATGCGCGAGCTCCTCGCCCAGCGGGCGCCTGATCTCCGGCGCGAGCTCGTCCAGCCGATCCTCGAGCATGCCGGCGGCGTGCCCCTCTACGCGGTCGAGGTTGCCCGCATGATCGGCGACCAGCGGGACCGAGCGGCGAGAGACGCGCGCTCGTCGGCACGCGCACTCACGGCGGACGTCGGCCAGATCGAGGTGCCGGACTCGCTCCACGGCCTGATCGCGGCACGGATCGACTCGCTGCCCGCGGACGAGCGACGGCTGCTGCTGGCCGCTGCCGTGCTCGGTCATCGCTTTCGCCCCGATGCGCTGGTTACCGTCGTCGGCGGCGACGCGGGCCGCACCCGCGAGAACATCGACGGACTCCTTCGCCGCGAGCTGCTGACGGTCAACGAGGAGATCAACTCGCCGGGCCACGGCGAGCTGGTCTTCGTGCAGGACCTGGTCCGCGAGGTGGCGTATCACACGCTCGCGCGCACCGAGCGGCGCGCGCTGCACCTCGCCGCCGCCCGCTACCTCGAGACACTCGACGAGGACGTCGCCGAGCAGCTGGCCGGCCACCTCGTCGAGGCCCATCGCCTCACCGCGCAGCCGCGAGAGGCGGATCGGCTCGCGCGACGCGCGGTCGCTGCGCTCCGCTATGCGGCACGGGGCGCAACGGCGGTCCACGTGCCGGAGCGCGCGCTCGGATCTCTGCAGGCCGCGCTCGAGCTCGGAGTGGCCGGGCAGCGTCCGACACTCCTCGAGGAGGCTGCTGACGCGGCACGGGCCGCGGGCCGCCTCGACATCGCGGAGGAGCATCTCAGGGAGCTGGTCGCGATCCAGACCGCCGCGGGCGAGCAACGCGAAGCCGCACGATCCCGTGCGCGGCTCGCGAGCGTGATGCTGTCGGCTCAGCGCAATGAGCCTGCCCTCGTCGAGCTGGAGGCGGCGATGCGCGCCATCCGCAACTGGGAAGCGGACGCCACCGGGGTGGCACTGGCCGCCGAGCTGGCACGCGCTCGCATGGTCGTGGGCGACGATCGCGAGGCGATCGACATGGGCCGACCGCGCGCTGTCGGCGGCGCAGCGGCTCGAGCTGACCGCCATCGCGACCGATCTCCGCGTGACACGCGGAACGGCGAAGTTCTCGCTCGGCGACAAGGAGGCAGGGCTCACCGACCTGCGGGACGCCATCGGGCAGGCGCAGGACGCGGGGCTGCTGAACACCGAGCTCCGGGCGCGGAACAACGAGGCGTGGGCGCTGCTCGGCGACGATCCGCGAGCGGCCATGGAGACGGCCCGCCTGGGACTCGAGCTGGCGACGCGCAATGGGCCTGGGCGACATCGCGGTTCCCCTCGCGGACATCGCGTGCACTGCCGCGATCGAGACGGGCGATTGGGACTGGGCCCTGCGGACGATCGACGAGCTCGGACAGCGAGGGATCCCCGACACGTTCCGCATCGTCCTCGTCGCCAACGCCGCCATCATCGAACGCGCTCCGTGGTGCGGCCGACGCCATGGAGCCGCTCGACGCCCTCGATCCGCTGCCGCCCGATACGGACCGCCAGGTCGTTGCCGGCGTGCGTCAGGCACGCGCGTGGGCCGCCTTCATCGCCGGCAAGTTCGACGACGCCCGCCGCCTGGCCGACGAGGCCATCGAGGGCTACGTGGGGAACGATCCGGCGTACCAGCGGGCGCTCGCCACGCGCGCCGCCCTCTGGTCAGGCGATCGGAGACTCGGCTGCGGCCGGCATTGCGCGCCTCGGCGGTCCGGGCCAGTGGGGGCGCGCGACGGAGGCGACGCTCGCGACGATGGACGCCGGGCTGATCGCCCTCGACGGGGGCGACGCGCATGGGCGCTACCGCGAGGCCCGCTCGGCGTGGGAGGCGCTCGACCTCCCGCTCCAGCTCGCGCTCTGCCTGATGGACGAGCACCGGCTCGCCAGTGACGCCACGAGCACGACGGAGCTCATGGTGCCCGCTCAACGCACTCGGCGCCGACGGGCTCATGACTCTGGCGGGCGCGGACGGCTCCGCGCTCAGGACCCGATCAGCTCCTCCACAACCGGCGCGATCGCGTCGACCCAGCGGCGATACTGCGCGCCCGACGGGTGGAGGTCGTCGTCCGCCACGAGCGACCGGTCGTCCCGCGCCGCCTGGCTGATCTCGAAGATCTCCGGCACGAACCGGATCTGGCGCGCCTTGCACGCCTCGCGCCATGGTCGCGTTTGCGCGAAGGATGGCGTCGCTCTGCTGGCTGGGATCGCCGAACGCCCCGCCGCTCGGGGTGACCGTGTAGTCCGGCGTCGCGATGCACACGATCCGATCCGCTGGCAGCCGGGTCAGAAGCTCCTCGAGGATGACGGCCAGGTTGCCGGCGTACTGCGCCTCGGGGACGCCCTGCACGACGTCGTTGACGCCGATGAGAACGCTGACGAGCTCGGGCCGCGCCGCATCGAGCTGCGGCAGCTCGTCGTTGATCAGGTCGAGCGAGGTGTAGCCGTTCACCGCGGGATTGGCGACCAGCTCGAGCCGATCGACGCGCTCGACGAGCTGGTTCGGCCACCGCTCGGACTCGGCCACCGACGTACCGATCGTGTAGGAGTCTCCCAGCGCGACGTAGCGCAACGTCGAATCTCCGCTGCCCGATGCCGCGCAGCCGGCGTGGGCACTCGTCAGGACGAGAAGCCCGATGATGGCGGCGCGCGAGCGCATCACGGCCGCTACCCTACCCGACCATGCAGCGTGCCGCACCGGATGGACCCTCGATGGCGACCGCCACATGTTCCTGACCGGCACGCTCCTGAACGTCGCCACCGTCCTGCTCGGCACGCTGATCGGGCTGCTGCTCGGCAGTCGCATGCCCGAGCGCCTGCACACGAGCCTGACGACGGCCCTCGGCCTGTTCACCGCCCTCTTCGGCATCAACATGGGTCTCGGCATCTTCACCGATCCCGCGGCGCGGCCCGGCGACGACCTGGCCGTCCTTGCGGCGGTGCTGGTCGGCGTGGCGGTCGGGGAGCTGCTGCGACTGCATGACGGCCTCGAAGCGCTCGGCGCCTGGTTCCAGCGGCGCCTGTCGAGCAACGACCGCCCGAGCCGGATTGCCGAGGGGTTCGTCACCGCAAGCCTCGTCTTCTGCGTCGGGCCGCTCACCATCCTGGGGTCGATCGCAAACGGGCTGACCGGCAACATCGAGCTGCTCGCCATCAAGTCCGCCCTCGACGGCGTGGCGAGCATCGCGTTCGCCGCCACCCTCGGTGCCGGCGTCGCGCTGTCGGCGCGTCACGGTGCTGATCGTCCAGGGCGGCATCGCCGCGGGCGCATTCCTGCTCCGCGACGCCATGGATCAGACCACCATCCTGGCCATCACGTCGGCCGGCGGGATCATGCTGGTCGGGTGTCGCCCTGCGGCTCCTGGACCTCAAGGCGGTGCGCGTGGCGAGCTTCCTGCCGGCGCTGCTGCTGGCGCCGCTCTTCATCCGGCTGGCCGCCGCGATCCGCGACCTCCTGAGCTGAGCGCTGGCCCTCAGCCGAGCCTGAACGCGGCCCGAACGGCGCCGGCCCGCTCGCCGCGGGGGTCGAGGATGGCCGGCGACGCGAAGCCGGCCAGGGTCCCCGGCAGTGGATCGCCGGCCAGGCCGAGCTGCCGCAGGATCTCGACGCTGGTGGCGTCGCCGCCGCGGCGGGCGAGGTTGCCGTCCTCGATCGACGGCGGCGACCCCCATCGGTCCATCGCCGTGCGGAGCGTCCGTTGGCAGCGCGCCAGGCGGCAGGCCCATGGCGAGCACGCCCTCGGCGCCGCCCTTGCTCACGATCCGCTTCGGATAGGCCCGCATGATCGCGGTGTCGATCCGGCGGCGCTCGCCGGCGACCAGCTCGGGGTGCGACATCATGGCGTCGCGGATGCGGGTCAACGCCGATCGCAGCGGTGGATCGGCGACCGCGGACGGATCGGCGAGGCGAGCGAAGGCGAGCGCAAGGCCGCGCAACGGCATCCCGAAGCAGACGACGCCGCAGCCGTCGGTCGCGGTCGCGATCGCGCTCGATCGGAACGTCGGAGAGCGCCGAGATCGTCTCGAGAGCCAGGCGCTGGACGGGGTGGTCGGGATGCCAGTAGCTGTCGATCGGCCAACCCGACGCCTTCGCGAAGAGGACCATGGCGGCGTGCTTGCCCGAGCAGTTTCCTCGCAGCGCGGTCGGTTGCTCGCCGTCGCGGATCAGCCGCTGGGCCGTCTCCGTGTCGAACGGCGCGTGCACCTGGTTCTGAAGGACGCTGCTCGTCAGTCCGGCGCGACGCAGGATCTCCTGGACGAGGCGGACGTGGCGGTCCTCACCGCTGTGGCTGGCGGCCATGATCGCCAGCGCCTCGGTGCCCAGCTCGTACTCGTCGAAGCGGCCCGATGCGACGAACGGCGCGAGCTGGAAGGGCTTTGCGCTCGACCGAAGGTAGATGAACTGGTCCGGATCACCGGCCGAGGCGATCGGCGAGCCATCGGGCGCAACGACGGCGATCGAGCCACGATGGACCGATTCGACCTGGTCGCCGCGGGTGACCTCGACGAGCGCCGGCGGTGCGGCGGTGCCGGAGCGACGGCTCGCGCGAGCTGGCACCCGCGATGCGAGTTGGGGGAACGGCGTGACGGTCGGGCTACTGCCCGCCGCCACCCTGTCCGGCCGGCTGTCCTTCGCGCTGCTCCGCGGCAGCCTTCTCCGCGTCGCGCTCGCCCTTGCTGAAGATGCTGGCGCCGCCGCCACCCTTCTGAGCGGGCTGTGCGGGCTGGGCGCCACCCTGTGCAGGCTGTCCCGGCTGCGGCGCAGGCCGCGCGCCCGGCTCACGGGTCATCGTCACGCCGCCCTCCCAATGGGCGCCCTCCTTGACCACGAGCACCTGGGTCTTGATGTTGCCCTTGACGCGACCCGTCGAGCCGATCTCGAATCGACCGCCGCAATCGACGTCGCCCTCGTAATCGCCGTTGACGACCACGTTGTGCGCCTTGATCGCGCTGCGGACTCGAGCCTGTGGGCTGATGATGAGCGTTCCCTGGCATTCGATCTCGCCCTGCGCCTCGCCCTCGATCCGCAGGTCGCGGTCACTGACGTACTTCCCGTTGAAGCGGGCATGGGGATCGATGACGCTCTCGTTGCCGCGATCGTCACGGCGGGGGAATTCGCTGGGTGACTGTGCCACGTCGACCTCACTCGTCAGGCTATCCGGATACAGGTTCCCGACCACGTCCTCACGCGAGAGGCTGTCCGGCTTGGTTTCACGCTTTGATCCGAAGACCATGCTCTTCTAACCTCCTCAGGTGGCGGATCCGAGCGACGGGCGGGCACGCGGTCCGTGCAGCGAATCTGGTCGTGCTGGGACCGATAGCCTAGCAGCATGCCGCTACCGAAGGTAGATGCATGCCCGGAACCGCATGACCTGTGCCAGCCGGCCGCCTCAGGCGCGGGCCACGCGGCTGCGTGAGGCGGGCGCGAGCAGGCGCGGTCGCATCGGTCCATTGTGGCCCGACGAGCAGGGCTAGAATCGCGCCGATGTCCCTCAATCGCAGCAGCCATCCACTGGTTGCGCACAAGCTCGCCATCCTGCGCGACAAGACCACCGAGCCGAAGCAGTTCCGGGAGCTCGTGCGTGAGCTGACCTGGCTGCTCGGCTACGAAGCCATGGCCGACCTCGCCACCCGGCCCGAGCAGATCGAGACGCCGCTGGAGCCGATGACGGCCGCTCGGCTGGAGCCGAGGGTCGGGCTCATCCCGATCCTGCGCGCCGGTCTCGGGATGGTCGACGCGATGCTCGAGCTGCTCCCCACCGCCGAGGTCTGGCACATCGGCCTCTACCGGGACGAGCGCACGCTCAAGCCGGTCGAGTACTACAACAAGCTTCCGGACGCGGCGACCGTCCAGGTCTGCCTGATCCTGGATCCGATGCTTGCGACCGGAGGCTCGTCGGCCGCCACGGTCGACATCCTCAAGCAGTGGGGAGCCGCCCGCATCAAGCAGGTCAGCCTGATCGCAGCGCCCGAGGGGGTCGCCACCCTCTCTGCGGCGCATCCGGATGTGGACATCCACGTCGCGGCCATCGACTCGCACCTCAACGAGCGCGGCTACATCGTGCCTGGCCTCGGGGACGCCGGCGACCGGCAGTTCGGCACCTTCGCCGGCCCGGCCTCGGAGCCGGGCCACGGGCACGACGACGAGACCGCCGAGATCGTCCGCCGCCTGCAGCGCGAGGTCGGGTCGAGCTAGTCCGCTCGTACGGCCCTCCGCCTTTCGCGTCCAGCTCAGGGGTTGACATCTCCGTTCGCGCGTGTACAGTACCGACAGGTTATATAACCGTGGAGTGATGGACACGCAGCAGACCGACCCGCTCAGCGCGACCTTCGCCGCCCTCGCCGACCCGACGAGGCGGGCGATCCTGGCCCGTCTCGCCGAAGGTGAGGCGACGGTCAAGGACCTGTCCGCGCCGTTCGAGATGAGCCAGCCCGCGATCTCCAAGCACCTCCGCGTGCTCGAACGGGCGGGACTCATCGAGCAGGGACGCCAGGCGCAGTGGCGGCCGCGCCGGCTGCGAGCCGGGCCCCTGCGGGACATCGCCGACTGGGTCGGCCAGTACCGCCGCGCACTGGGAGGAGAGCTTCGACCGATTGGACGCCTACCTCCGTGAGCTA
Organism: uncultured Chloroflexia bacterium; assembly: GCA_963759405.1. Taxonomy (GTDB): domain Bacteria; phylum Chloroflexota; class Limnocylindria; order QHBO01; family QHBO01; genus JACDBZ01. Next base: position 18,165 of record CAVWZA010000016.1, read on the forward strand.
CAGGACAAGGAGCAAGGAAATGGAGACGACGATGACCGCGACTCGAATCGACCGGGGTAGCACCGACAACACGACCATCTACTCGGAGGGCGGCGACCTCGTCTTCGAGCGCACCTTCGACGCGCCGCGTGACCTGGTGTGGAAGGCCTTCACCGACCCGGAGATCGTCCCGCGCTGGTGGGGACCGCATGGCACCACCACGACGGTCGCCGAGATGGACGTCCGCCCCGGCGGCGCGTGGCGCTACGTCAGCAGCGCGCCGGACCGCGATGACGTCACGTTCTATGGCGAGTACCTCGAGGTGACGCCGCCAACGGGCTACAAGTGGACCTTCATGTTCGACGTCGAGGGCGTCGGCGCCGCAGGGCGGCCCGGAGACGTTCATCCTCGAGGAGGTCGACGGCAAGACCAAGGTGACCTCCATCGGGCACATGGGCTCGCCCGAGATCCTCGAGGGTGCCCTCGCTACCGGCATGGTCGGTGGCGCCATCGAGACGTGGGATCGCCTCGCGGCCGTGCTTGCCGAAGGCTGACGAACACGCGAAAGCCGGGCGGCCCGCGGTGGGCTGCCCGGCTCTGAGTTTGTTCTGATATCGAGACCTGGCCCGGGACTCGCGGTGCGGCGGGTTTTCCGGGCAACGAAATGTCCCGAAGGAACCGCCGTCAGACCGTTGATGCAATCTCAAGTGCCGTTGGCTGCCCCTCCGGGACGACCACAGACTACGGGCTGGCGGGCGTCCGGCGCAATCCCCCTTCTCCACGACCTTTCCGCGCGATCACGAGGTTATCCACATGTTGTCCCCAACGGTGGACATTTACGCTGCTTGACGTTGCCTTGACCGATCGGCGCTAGCATCTGATGTCATGGGCACGGATCCGCAGCGCGTCATCTTCGTCTGCACCCACAACAGCGCCCGCAGCCAGATGGCGGAGGGGATGCTCCGCGCGTGGGGTGGTGACCGCTTCGAGGTCTTCAGCGCAGGCACCGAGGCGACGGGCCTGCGCCCGGAGGCGATCCGGGTCATGGATGAGATCGGCATCGACATCTCGGGCCAGGCCAGCAAGACGCTCGAGCCCTTCCTCGGCCAGGCGTTCAGCTGGCTGGTCACCGTCTGCGACGAGGCAAAGGAAGCGTGCCCCACCATTCCCGGGGTCGCCCAGCAGGCGCATTGGAGCATCGACGATCCCTCCGCCGCCGAGGGCAACGAGGAGGCTCGCCTCGCGGCGTTCCGCGTCGCTCGCGACACGCTGCGTGATCGGGTCCACATCTTCCTGCTGGCCGCCGGCCGTGACGATCTGCCGCGGCCGGAGCCCCAGCGCATCGGCGGCGGTCCCGGCTGATACGCTGCGCGGCGTGAGCCGCCGCGTTCCCGCCTGCCCCCACTGTGCGAGCGCCGATGAGCAGCCGCTCGTCTGCGACCGATGCGGATGGCGCTGGTACGCCAACCCGAAGCCCGCGGCAGCGGTCCTGCTCGAGCGGGACCCTGGCGGACGCGACCCCGAGATCCTGCTGCTGCGGCGCGCGGTCGAGCCGGGACTCGGGGGATGGGACCTTCCCGCGGGCTACCTGGAGCCCGGCGAGTCGTTCGAGGACGCCGCGATGCGCGAGACGCGCGAGGAGGCGGGCATCGAGGTCGATCTGGTTGCGCTGTCAGGGGTCTACCACTCGCCGGCGGCCAACGCCGTGACCGCCGTCTATCGCGCGCGCTCATCCGAGCCGGCGCCCGTCGGTCCAGATCGACTTCGAGTCGAGCGACCATGCGTGGGTGGCGCGCTCGGCGATCGGCGAATGGCTGCCTCGCATCGCCTTCCCGTCGATGGCGTCGGCGGTCGCGGACTGGGCCGCCGGAGCGCTGGGTGGCCCGCGGCCGGACGCATCCTGAGCCTGCGCTACACTCACCGCCGACCTCACGATTCCACAGGAGACCGATGCCCGACTCCCCCGTCACGGTGGCTGTCACCGGTGCCGCCGGCCAGATCGGCTACTCGCTCCTCTTTCGGCTCGCCTCGGGCCAGGCCCTCGGGCCGGATACGCCGATCTCCCTGCGCCTGCTCGAGCTGGAAGCCGCGCTACCGGCACTCGACGGCGTGCGGATGGAGCTGGAGGATTGCGCCTTCCCGCTCCTCGACGGCATCACCTGCACCTCCGACACCGATGAGTGCTTCCAGGGCGCGAACTGGGCGCTGCTGGTTGGCGCGGTGCCACGCAGGGAGGGGATGGAGCGCAAGGATCTGCTCGGCATCAACGGTGGCATCTTCACCGGCCAGGGCACGTCGATCGCGCGCAACGCCGCCGCGGACTGCCGCGTGCTGGTCGTCGGGAACCCGTGCAACACCAACGCGCTCATCGGTTCGACGGCCGCCGCGCGCCACGGCATGGCGCGCGATCGCTGGTTCGCGATGACGATGCTCGACGAGAACCGCGGGCGGTCGCAGCTCGCGGCGAAGGCCGGGGTGCCGGTGAGCGAGGTGCGCGACCTGGCGATCTGGGGCAACCACTCCTCCACCCAGTTCCCCGATGCATGGCATGCGACCATCGGCGCCAGGCCGGCCCCGCAGGTGATCGACGACGACGCCTGGCTGCGCGGCGAGTTCATCGCCAACGTCCAGCAGCGCGGCGCGGCGATCATCAAGGCGCGAGGCCAATCGAGCGCCGCCAGCGCCGCGAACGCGGTGATCGACACCGTCCGCAACCTGGCTCACCCGACCGGGCAGATCTTCAGCGCCGCGATTCCCGCACCGGCGGAGGGCGGCTACGGCGTGCCAGAGGGCCTCGTCTTCGGCTATCCGCTGCGGGCGAACGCGGACGGCGTCGAGATCGTCCAGGGCATCGCGCATGACGACTTCGCGCGCGAGAGGATCGAGGCGACCACCGCCGAGCTGCTCGAGGAGCGGGCCGCCGTCCAGGAGCTCCTGGCGTGAGCACCGACACCGCCACCGGCGCCAACCTGCGCATCGGCGACCGTGACATCGAGCTGCCGATCGTCACGGGCACCGAGGGCGACGACGCGCTCGACATCAGCGCCCTGCGAGCGGAGACCGGGCGGATCACGTTCGATCCCGGCTATGGCAACACCGGCGCCTGCTCGAGCGCGATCACCTACCTCGACGGGGAGAACGGCATCCTCCGCTACCGCGGCTATCCGATCGAACAGCTCGCGGAGCACTCCACCTTCCTGGAGGTGGCGTACCTCCTCATCTGGGGCGAGCTGCCGACGCGCGAGCAGCTCGATCGGTTCGTGGCCGAGGTCATCCATCACACCCTGATCCGCGAGGAGATGCGGCACTTCTTCGACTCGTTCCCGGCCGATGCGCATCCGATGGCGGTCCTCGCCTCCGGCACGGTCGGCATGAGCACCTTCTACCCCGACAGCCAGAACATCTTCGACCCGGACGCGGTCGAGGTGACGATCAACCGCCTGATCGCCAAGCTGCCGACGCTGGCCGCCTGGTCGTTCAAGAAGGCGATCGGCCAGCCCTACGTCTACCCGCGCAACGACCTCGGCTACTCGGCGAACCTGCTGCACATGATGTTCGCCGTGCCTTCCGAGGCGTACGAGGTCGATCCACACGTGGCCGAGGCACTCGACCTGCTTCTCATCCTGCATGCCGATCACGAGCAGAATGCCTCGACCTCGACGGTGCGGCTGGTGGGCAGCACCCACGCCAACCTCTACGCCTCCATCAGCGCCGGAATCTCGGCGCTCTGGGGTCCCCTCCACGGAGGGGCAAACGAGGCCGTCATCGAGACGCTGGAGCGCATCGCGGCCGACGGCGGCGGGGTGCAGAAGTGGGTCGACCGAGCAAAGGACCCGGACGACTCGTTCCGGCTCGCCGGCTTCGGGCACCGTGTCTACAAGAACTTCGATCCGCGCGCCAAGATCATCAAGGGCGCGGCCGAGCGCGTGCTGAACGCCACCGGCGCCGACGACCGGCTCTTCGAGGTCGCCCGGGAGCTGGAGGAGGTGGCGCTGCACGACGAGTACTTCGTCAGCCGCAAGCTCTACCCGAACGTGGACTTCTATTCCGGCCTCATCTACCGGGCCATCGGGTTCCCGAAGAACATGTTCACCAACTGCTTCGCGATCGGCCGCCTTCCCGGCTGGATCGCGCAATGGCAGGAGATGCTGACCTCGAAGGAGACGCGGCTCGGCCGCCCGCGGCAGGTCTACGTCGGGCCGGCGGCCCGCAACTACGTCTCGATCGAGCAGCGGTAGATGCGACTCACCGTCCTCGGCCGGTCACCGGCTCGCCCCAATCCGGGCGAGGCCTGCGCCGGCTACCTCGTCGAGGGCGGCGGCGCCCGTGTCCTGGTCGACATCGGCCCCGGCATCGTCGCCCAGCTGCTGCTCCGCCACCACCCAGCGGAGCTCGACGCGGTGATCGTCAGCCACATGCACGCCGATCACATGCTCGACCTCGTCACGCTGCGCTACGTGTACCCGTGGCGTCGTCTGACCGGCCGCGAACGGCTGCGCATCGTGATGCCGCCGGGCTCGGCCGATCAGCTCCTCTCCCTTGCGAGGGGCGTCGGCGGCGCGAGCCACTTCGAGGACGCGTTCGAGCTCAGCGAGCACGACGGAGCCAGTTCGCTGAGCTTCGGCGCGCTCACGGTGACCCCGCGCGAGACCCAGCACTACATCCCGTGCTGGGGATTCCGCCTCGAGGCCGACGGCCGCCGCCTTGCCTACACGGCCGACACGGCGCCTTGCGCCGGCCTTGACGACCTCGCCAATGGTGCCGACCTCCTGCTGAGCGAGGCCACGCTTCGATCACTCGACGAGGACGCGCAGCCCCCGGAGCCCCGCGGCCACCTCCTGCCCTCCGAGGCGGGTGACGCGGCCCGCGACGGGCGCGCCGGACGCCTGGTGCTGACGCATCTGCCGGTGGACGAGGGCGCCGACTGGTTCCGAACCAGCGCCGCCGAGGCGTTCGGTGGCGACGTCGAGATCGCCGAGCCGGGGTCGACCTACGAGATCTGAACCCGCGCGCGTGCGATCCAGCGATCCGCCGCCCAGGTTGCCAATGCCCAGATCACCGCTAGCACGATGGCCATCAGCACCATCAGCCCAATCGCCGCCAGGACGCCCGGCCCGGGGATCAGCCCGGTCATCACCAGCGTCGAGAGCAGCACGACGGCCAGGATGACGGCCACCATGACCAGCGCGATCTTCACCGCCGTCACCGCGAACCAGCCGAGCGAGTGGCCCTGGGCGCGCCCGGTCAGCCACAGCACGCATGGTCCCGCCGCGCCGGCCAGCGAGGTGTAGAACCCGAAGCCGCTGAAGAGCGCCCCGACACCCAGCCGCTCGCCGGTCACGATCCAGATGAAGATCCAGGCCGCCAGCAGCGTCGAGAGTGCGCCGATCCCGATCAACCAGATGAGGAGCAGCGTGGCCGTCGCGCCGGAGAGCCGCTCGACGAGCTCGCCACCCTCCGTCTCGACGAGCTCCGTCGGCCCACCCTGGTCACGGGGATCGTCGGTCACGGGGCGGATGCGGTGAAGGCCGCCTCCAGGTCGGCGCGCAGGTCCTCGGCCGCCTCGATGCCCACGCTCAGGCGGACGAGGCCACCCGGCACGGCCAGCGGCGAACCGGCTACCGAGGCGTGGGTCATCGGCGCGGGCAGCTCGATGAGCGACTCGACCGCGCCGAGAGACTCGGCCAGCGTGAAGAGCCGCGTGGCGGCCGCGAAGCGCCGTGCCCGCTCCTCGCCCTCGCTCAGCTCGAAGCTGAGCATGGCACCCGGCACGCGCATCTGGCGGGCGACGAGGTCCGCGGCGGGGTGGTACGGCAGCCCCGGATAGTGCACGCGCTCCACCTCCGACCGCTCGTGCAGCCAGAGGGCGAGCACCAGCGCGTTGGCCGATGCGCGCTCCATGCGCACCGCCAGCGTCCGCAGGCCGCGCATGATGAGGAAGCAGTCGAACGGGCTCGGGACCGCGCCGGCAGCGTTCTGATGGAAGCGCAGGCGCTCGGCAAGCTCGTCGGAGCGCGTCACCAGGAGCCCGCCGATCACGTCCGAGTGGCCGCCGAGGTACTTGGTGGCCGAGTGCAGGACCAGGTCGGCGCCGAAGTCGAGCGGGCGCTGGATGTACGGCGTCGCGAACGTGTTGTCGACGACCGTGATCGCGCTCGCGACCGCGGCGAGCCGCGCGACGGCGCTGATGTCGATCACCTTGAGCAGTGGGTTCGAGGGCGTCTCGATCCAGACCATGCGCGGCGGGCGGTCGCCGGCGAAGGCGGCCGCGACCGCGTCGAGGTCCCGCAGGTCGAGCGTGTCGGTCTCGATCCCGTATCGGCGCCAGACCTTGTCCGCCAGGCGCCACGTGCCGCCGTACACGTCGTCGCTCATCAGAAGGCGGTCGCCCGGCTCGAGCAGGTAGAGCACGTTCTGCGTGGCCGCCAGGCCCGACGCGTACGCCAGGCCATGAGTCGCACCTTCGAGCGTGGCGATCGCCTGCTCGAGCGCCAGGCGGGTCGGGTTGCCGCTGCGTCCGTATTCGAAGCCGCCGCGCAGCCCTCCGACCCCATCCTGCTTGAACGTGGCGCTCATCTGGATGGCGGGCACCACGGCCCCGGTCTGGGCGTCGGGCTCCGCGCCGGCGTGAACCGCCAGCGTCTCGAATCGATCTGTCATGCGCCGTCCATTATTGACGCCCCGCCGGATTGCGGCGCGTGCGATGATCGTCGAGATGCCCGAGCGCGCCGAACCCCGCTTCGCGAGCGGCCTGCTGATGCTGGCCGATATCAGCGGCTACACCGCTTTCCTCGGACGCGTTACCGAAGCGCATCCCGACCTCGCGGCCGGCCTGGCGCCGGTCCCCCCGGCGTACGACTTCATGGTCACCCTGCTCGACCTCGTCGCCGATGAGGTGCAGCCGACCTTCAGGCCCGTCCAGACCGAGGGCGACGCCGTGTTCGCGGTGGCCGAGGCCGATGTCGTGGCGAACCGCGGCCGCGACGTGCTCGGCACGATCGGGTCGACCTATGCCGCGTATCACGCCCGCATCGAAGAGCAGCAGCGGATGCGGGATCACGACTGCGAGGCGTGCGTTCTCATGGGCTCGCTCGAGCTCAAGTTCATCGTCCACGCCGGAACCTTCGTCGCGCAGGAGCTGTCGACGCGGACGCACGTGGCGGGTCCGGCCGTGATCCTGGCGCATCGGCTGCTGAAGAACCACGTGACGCAAGAGACCGGCCTGCGCGGCTATGCGCTGCTCACCGACGCCGCGCTCGAGCTCCTTGGTCTGGATCCGTCGGAGGGCGTCAGCCACTCGGAGACGTTCGTCGACGCGGGCGCGATCAGCGGCCGCGTCTTCGAGCTTGCGCGGTCGGCGAGCCAGACCCCGGCCTAGGACGGGCTCAGCGCCGGGCCGCTAACGCGTCCGCGGGAAGCCGAGGTCCACGCTGCTCGTGCCGGGATCGGGCCAGCGGGCGGTGACCACCTTCGAGCGCGTGTAGAACTGGATCCCCTCGGGGCCGTACATGTGCAGGTCGCCGAACAGCGATGCCTTCCAGCCGCCGAAGCTGTAGTACGCGACCGGCACCGGGATCGGCACGTTCACCCCGACCATGCCGACGTTGACGTCGAACTGGTACTGCCGTGCGGCGCCGCCGTCACGGGTGAAGATGGCCGTTCCGTTGCCGTACTGGTTGTCGTTGACGATCCCCAGCGCCTCGGGATAGTCGTGCGTGCGCACGATCTCGAGCACCGGTCCGAAGATCTCGTTGCGGTAGCACTCCATCTCGGGCGTCACGTTGTCGAGCAGGCTGACGCCGAGGAAGAAGCCCTTGCCCTCCTGGTAGAGCACGTGCTCGCGGCCGTCGACCCGCAGCGTGGCGCCCTGGGCGGGGCCGCTGTCCAGGTACGTCGCGACCTTGTCGCGGTGCTCCTTCGTGATGAGCGGCCCCATCTCGGAGCCCTCCTCGTTGCCGGGGCCGATCTTGATCTTCGGCAGCCGCTGCTCGATCGCGTCGACCAGCGGATCGGCGACGTCGCCCACCGCCACGACCACGCTGATCGCCATGCAGCGCTCGCCGGCGGAGCCGTAGGCGGCGGAGACGGCGGCATCGGCGGCCATCTCGATATCGGCGTCCGGCAGCACGATCATGTGGTTCTTGGCGCCGCCCAGCGCCTGCACGCGCTTGCCGTTCGCCGTGCCGGTCTGATAGATGTGGCGCGCGATCGGCGTCGAGCCGACGAAGCTGACCGCGGCGATCCCGGGGTGCTCGAGGATCGCGTCGACCGCCACCTTGTCGCCGTGGACGACGTTGAAGACGCCGTCCGGCAGGCCCGCCTCCTTGAGCAGCTCGGCAAGGTAGACCGATGCCGACGGATCCTTCTCGGAGGGCTTGAGGATGAACGTGTTGCCGCAGGCGATGGCGTTGGCGAACATCCACATCGGCACCATGGCCGGGAAGTTGAACGGCGTGATGCCGGCCGCCACGCCGAGCGGCTGGCGGATCTGGTAGACGTCGACGCCGGAGCTGACCTGCTCGCTGAAGCCGCCCTTCAGCAGGTGCGGAATGCCGGTCGCGAACTCGATGTTCTCGAGGCCACGCGCAACCTCTCCGAGCGCGTCCGAACGGACCTTGCCGTGCTCCCGGGTCAGGTGCGCGGCGATCTCCTCGCGATGCTGCTCGACCAGGTTCCGGATCCGGAACATGATCTCGGTGCGCCTGCTGATGCTGGTGGCGCGCCAGCCCGGGAAGGCGGCCTGGGCAGCGGAAACGGCCGCGTCGACCTCCTCCACCGACGCGAAGTCGACCTGCCGCGCAACCTCGCCGGTGGCCGGGTTGTAGACCGGACCGGACCGGCCGCTGGTGCCCGCCACCGGGGCGCCGTTGATCCAATGGTTGACCCGCTCCAGCCCGGCCGCGTCGCCCGCGGCGGCCGGAGGCTCTGCGACGTGCGTCATGACGCTCCTCGGTACCTGATGGGAGCCCAACGATACTCCCGCCCGACCGATGCGTCAGCCGGGCGACCGTCCGCGGTCTGGACCGGCCCGCGACGGGGGCGTATCGTCGCGCGCATGAACGATTCGACGCCCTGCGCGCTGTGCGGCGACGAGATCGACGTCGGGCAGGCGTGGATGGAGGCAGATCGCGAGGGTGCCCGCATTCGCGCCCACGCCGGCTGCGTCTACCGCGACGAGGCGGAGAGCGGGGAGAGCGCGAGCTGGGAGCCGCAGGAAGGACCGCCGTCCTGAGCCCTCACGGCGCCGGGCGAGGAATCTCGGCGCCGCGGAGCACGGTGTCGGCCGTCGTCCGGCGCCAGTCGTAGTCGGCGACCTGCTCACCCGCCGCCAAGCAACCCGTGCTCCCGTAGCCAGGCGTCGGAATACAGCTTGCCGAGGTAGTTCCGGCCCGAGTCGGGCAGGAGGACGACGAACAGCGCGTTCGGATCGTCGATCGCGCGAGCCAGCTGAAGCGCGGCCCACAGCGCGGTGCCGCACGACTCGCCCATCAGGATGCCCTCGCTGGTGGTTGCCGTGCGCGCGGTGAGCATCGAGTCCCGATCGCTGACCCGGACGACGACGTCGCAGACCTCGGGCTCGTAGGTCGACGGCCAGAAGTCCTCGCCGATCCCCTCCGTCAGGTAGGCGGCGGGCGGTTCGCCGGAGTAGACCGAGCCCTCCGGGTCGGCTCCCACCACGACGACCTCCGGATTGCGCTCCTTGAGGTAACGGCCGGCGCCGGTCACCGTCCCGCCGGTCCCGAGCGCGACCACGAAGTGCGTGATGCGGCCCTCGGTGGCCTCCCAGATCTCCGGCCCGGTGGTGGAGGAGTGCGCCTCGGGATTCATGGCGTTGTGGTACTGGTCCGGCTTCCAGGCGCCGGGCGTCTCGCGCGCCAGCCGGTCGGAGACGCGGTAGTACGACCGCTCGTCGTCGGGGCTCACGTCCGTGGGGCAGATGACGACCTCCGCGCCGTACGCGCGCAGCAGCGCGCGCTTCTCCTCGGACTGCTTGTCGGCCATCACGAAGATGCAGCGATATCCCTTGACGGCCGCGGCCTGTGCCAGTCCAACGCCGGTGTTGCCGCTCGTCGGCTCGACGATGACGCCGCCCGGCTTGAGGAGGCCAGCTCGCTCGGCCGCCTCGATCATGGGGAGCGCGATCCGATCCTTGACCGATCCGCCGGGGTTCATGTGCTCGAGCTTGCCGACGATCCGTGATCGGAGGCCGGCCGCGAGCCGATCGAGCGCCACCAGCGGCGTTCGGCCGACCGCGGCGGTCACATCGGGCAGGATCCCGGTCGGACGCTCAGCCAGCGGTGGCCTCCGGTTGCGGCTGTGACGCCACCGGAGCGTCGGGCCCCGGATCCTCGGCCGGTTTGATCATCGGCGAGCCCCATCCTCGGCGGTGGCGGTAGAAGAGCCACGCTCCGGCGAGCACGAAGCCGAGCATGCCGACCCACATCGCGGTCGGGAAGCCCGATGATCGTCCAGTTACCGGTCCGATAGGGCTCCAGCAGCGTGCGGACCGCGCCGTACCACATGATGTAGATCAGGGCGGCATCCCCGGCGAAGAGCCGCGGGGCGAATCGGCGAATGATCCAGAGCAGCACGAACATGCCGATGAGATTGAGGACCATCTCGTAGGCGAACAGCGGAACGAAGCTCGTCGTCTCGACCGGATACGTCGCGGCATCCCATGGCGTCCCCGCGCGGTGCGCCGCATCGATCGGGATTCCGAACGGCAGGCAGGGCGGAATGCCATCGGTGCCGCACAGGGTGGTCGGCGGACCGTACAGCTCCTGGTTCACGAAGTTGCCGAGCCGGCCGATGACCTGGCCGAGCAGCAGGGCCGGCGCGAAGATATCGAACCAGCGGGCCGTGTTGATGCCCCTCGAGCGGGTGAAGAGCAGGATGCCCACCGCCCCGCCGGCAATCGCGCCCGGAATGCCGATGCCGCCATTCCAGATCTGCGGAATGACGGCCGGATTCGCGCTGTAGTAGTCCCAGAGGTGGATGACGTGGTAGATCCGGGCGCCGATCACGCCGGCGATCACGACCGGCAGGAGCATCGACCAGCCGTCCTCGGGGTTCTCGCCCAGCCAGGTGGCCACCCGAGCGCCCAGCAGCGCCGGCGATGAGCACCGCCGCGGCGATGATGATCCCGTACCAGTGCAGCTGGAACGGGCCGATCTCAAGGGCGACGGGGTCGATCACCGGGGGATTCTAGCGCGGAACGTCATGCGGCTCAGGGAACCGATCGAGCCGCCGCAGGACCGGGAACAGCGCCGCCCACAGCCCCGCGACCCCCAGCGTCGCCGCGCCGCCGATCACCACGGCCGGCACGACCCCCCACCACGCGGCGGTCAGGCCGGACTCGAACTCGCCGAGCTCGTTCGATGCGCCGATGAAGACCGAATTGACTGCGCTGACCCGCCCGCGGATCTCGTCCGGCGTCTCGAGCTGCACCAGCAGGTGCCGGATGTAGACACTCACCATGTCGCCGGCTCCCATCACGACCAGCGCGGCCAGGCTGAGCGGGAGGCTGGTCGAGAGCCCGAAGACGATGGTCGCGACCCCGAATGCGACGACGCCGCCGAACATCCATCGTCCGACGTGGCGGTGGATCGGTCGAATCGTCACGACCGCCGCCAGCAGCGCCGCACCGACGGCCGGAGCGGCGCGCATGACGCCCAGTCCCACGGGCCCGACGTCGAGGATCTCGCCCGCGTAGATGGGGAGCAGCGCCTCCGCGCCCCCGAACAGCACCGCGAACAGGTCGAGCGAGATCGACCCGAGGACGACCGGCTTCGATCGGACGAACGTGATCCCGGAGAGCAGCGTCTCCATGGTGACGGGCTCGGAAGCGCGCTCCTCGCGACCGCCGCCGCGCAGTCCGGCGACGAGCACCACTCCGACAACGATCAGGACGACCGCCAGCGCGTAGGCGACGCCGACCCCGAGCAGGACGAGCGCGCCGCCCAGCGCCGGCCCGGCAATCGTCGCGATCTGGCCCAGGGAGGAGTTCAGCGCAACCGCGCGCGGAAACGTGCCGGGCGGCGCGATGTTCGGCAGCAGCGCCTGGCCGGTCGGTTGGTTGAATGCGCGCGCGATGCCGAAGACGACCATGACCCACAGCACCGGCGCGATGTCGGTGATCCCAGCCAGCGAGAGCGCCAGCAGCGTCGCGGAGCAGACGCCGAGCAGCACGTAGGTCAGCAGCTGGATGCGCCGCCGGTCGTATCGGTCCGCGACGTGGCCGGCCGGCAGGATCAGGACGATGAACGGCAGGAACTGGGAGAGCGCCACGAGGCCGAGATCGAACGGGTCGCCGCTGACGCTGAAGACCTGCCAGCCGACCGCAACCGTCTGGATCTGCGTCGCGATCGACACGATGAACCGCGCCGACAGGTAGCGGCGCAGGTCCGGGTGGCGCAGTGCACTGAGCCGGCCATCGGTCGGGTTTGTCGACATGGGCGCCGTTGAGCCTAGCGGCCGGTCACGGCTTCCGCATTCCGGCCGCAGTAGGCCTGCTGCAATCTGGGGCCAGCGAACCCCGAAACCGCTTAGGGTTCGGCCAACGCGGAGCAGGATGGACCGATGACCGAGACGGGTCCCGAGCAACGGCGAGAGAGGCTGCCCTTCTCACAGCTGGTCACGCTGTCGATCTACTGGTTCGGGATCCAGACGATCTGGGGCGGCCTCAACATCACCATCATTCCGGGCCGCCTGGACGACCTGAGCCGCGATACCCAGGGCACCCTGCTCGCGATCATCATGCTGGCCGGCGCGATCGCCCCGATCATCATCCAGCCCACGGTCGGCGTGATCAGCGACTACACGGTGACCCGCTGGGGCCGACGCAAGCCGTACATCGTGGTCGGCTCCCTGTTCGACGTCGTCTTCCTTGCCGGCCTCGCATTCAACAACGACTTCGTGGCGATGGTCGGCTTCTACTTCCTGCTGCAGGTCAGCTCGAACTTCGCGCAGGGGCCGTTCCAGGGCTACGTGCCGGACCTCGTGCCGGCGAAGCAGGTGGGCACGGCCAGCGGGCTGATGGGGCTGATGCTCACGCTGGGGACCATCGCCGGCGTCGGCATCGCCACCCTGGGCGGCATCATGGACAACGTGCCGGCGGCGACCCTGGCGCTGGGAGTCGTGGAGGTCGCGACGATGGTGGTGCTGGTCGCGACCGTCGACGAGGGGCGGGCGGCACCGAAGCGGACCCGACCCTGGCGCGAGATCGCTCTCTCGGCGTGGGGGCGCGACATCCTCCAGCAGCGCGACGTCCTCTGGCTCCTGCTGGTCCGGCTCCTCTTCCTCGGCGCCTACAACGCGACGCTGATCGCCATCGGCTACTTCCGACGCTCGCATGGATTGAGCCCCGATGACGCGGATGCGACCGTGTTCCTGGCGACGGCGATCGTGGGCGTCACCACGGCGGCCGCCGCCATCCCGGGAGGCCGGCTCTCCGATCGCTTCGGCCGGCGACCGGTGATCTGGGCCGCCGCGCTCATCGCTGGGACCGGGCTGCTCGGCGTCGCCGTGGCGCCCACGCCTGAGCTGGCGATCGCCTCGTGGGTGCCGTTCGGGATCGGGATGGGCACCTTCCTCTCCGCGGACTGGGCCCTGATGTCCGACGTGATTCCGAAGCAGACCGCGGGCAGGTACATGGGCATCCTGAACGCCGGGACCGCCATGGCCGGCCCCGTCTTCATCATCGTGGCGGGCCCCATCCAGGACCTGGTCTCGGCCAGCTTCGGCGACGCGGCCGGTCCACGTGTGGCGATGGGCGTCGCCGCCCTGTTCGTCGCTCTCTCGGCCCTTGCGCTGACTCGCGTGGACCCGCGCCGGCGCGAGGACGAGGACATGCCGGCGACGGCGTCGATGGTCGCGGCGTGAGTGCGGCGGATGCCAGCGGGCGCCTGCAGCCGCGCGAGCTGCATGTCGCCGTCACGCCGCGCTATCGGATCATGTGGTTGCTCAACCGGGCCATCGTCCGGCTCCTGTTCGAACTGCGGGTCAGCGGCCTCGAGCATTTGCCCGGGGCGCCGTTCCAGCTGGTTGCCAACCACCACAACGGCTTCGACCCGATGCTGGTGACCGCGGCCGCGCCCCTCGCGCCGCGGATCACCTGGTTCGGCCCGAAGGAGGCGGACTTCAGCCGCGGCTTCAAGAACCGGGTGATGGCCTTCTTCGGCGGGGTGATCCCGTATAACCCGGACAAGACGACCCTGACCAGCGCGGTGCGTGCCGTGCGTCGTGTCTTCGACGCCGACGGCGTGCTCGGCATCTTCGCCGAGGGGCGCATCGGCTTCCGTGAGACCGAGCTGCTCGAGTTCGAGGATGGAGCGGCAGCGTTCGCCGTCTCGTCCGGCGTGCCGGTCGTCCCGTGCGCGATCGTCGGCAGCACCGACCTCTGGTTCCGCAAGCGCATCCACGTCCGCTTCGGCGCACCGATCGAGACCACCGGTGTCCGCGGTCGGGAGGCGCGAACCGAGCTCGACGCTCGCATCCGGCAGGGGGTGAGCGTGCTCCTGCCGGACCGGGAACCGCGCCTGCCGCGGCGCCGTCCCCTGGCGCTCCTGACCAACCTGCTCAACGGCGCCGCTGACATCGAGCGCCGCAGAACCACCGGACGGACGTAACCTCCCGAGATGGGAGCCATTCGGGACGTCCTCCGCGTCCCCGACTGCCGTCGCATCGAGGCGGGTTGGTTCGCGTCGCTGGCCGGCGAGCTCGCGGGCTCGATCGCGCTGCTCGTGTACGCCTACAACGAGGGCGGCGCCGCCCTGGTGGCGGCGTACGGCGTGGTGCGCACCCTGCCCGCGATGCTGATCACGCCGGGCCTCGTGAGCAGCAGCGACCGGTTCGGTCCGGATCGAGTCCTGCGCATCACGGTCGGCTCCCGTGCGGTGCTGCTGGCGGTCGCCGCGATCGGCGCATTCGTCGGCGCTCCCTCGTTCCTGGTGATCGGCGCCGGAGCGATCGGTTCATGGATGGCCGGGGCTTACCGACCCATCCAGGCCAGCGTGCTGCCCTGGCTGGCCCGCACGCCGGGCGAGCTGACGGCCGCCAATGTCGTTGCGTCGCTGGGCGAGAACGCCGCAACGCTGTTGGGCCCGGTGCTGGCCGGCGCGTCGCTCGCGTTGTTCGGCGTCCCGGCTGCCATCGCGCTGTCCGCATCGCTGGTCGCCGCCGGCAGCGCCGTGCTCTGGCGCCTTACCGTCCCCGCCCAGGGTGGAGACGCCGCTGGCGAGGCTGGGCCGGGCCGGATCGGCGCCATGGCGGCCGGCGCGGCGGACCTCGCGCGGCTGGCGCCGCCGGCGGGGGTCACCATCCTCGTGTTCGCCCAGACCTTCGTGAGAGGGGCGCTGACGGTGCTGATGGTCGTGCTGGCGCTCGATGTGCTCCTGCTCGGCGAGGCGGCGGTGGGCTGGCTGACTGCCGCGGTGGGCGTCGGCGGGCTGATCGGAGGAGCCGTGGCGGGGGCGGTGCTGTCGGTCAAGAGCCTTGCGCGTGGGTTCGTGGCTGGGCTGCTCCTGTGGGGGATCCCGCTCGTCGCACTGGCGGCTGTCCCGACCCCGCTCACGGCGTACGTCGCGCTGGCCGTGGTGGGAGTCGGAAACGCGGTGGAGGACGTGAGCCTCTTCACGCTCATGCCTCGCGCCTTCCGCCCGCGCTTCGTCGGGCGTGCGCTCGGCGCGCTGGAGCTCACCGTCTTCGCCGGCATCGGCCTGGGATCGGTGGCGGCACCGGTGCTCGTCGACCTCCTGGGGGTCCGAGCTGCGCTCGGGGCGCTGGGCGGCGGACTGGCGGGCCTGGCGGCCCTGTACGCCGTTCGCTTCATCCGGTTGGATGCGGACCTTCCGGTTCCGGGACCCGAGGCCGGGCTCCTGCACCGCAACCCGATCTTCGCGCCGCTGCCGCTTGCGACGGTGGAGCTGCTTGCTTCGGAGCTGTCCTCGAACTCGTTCGCACCCGGGGAGGTGGTGATGGCCGAGGGCGAGGCCGGCGACCGGTTCCACCTCAT
Source organism: uncultured Chloroflexia bacterium (assembly GCA_963759405.1). Classification (GTDB taxonomy): domain Bacteria; phylum Chloroflexota; class Limnocylindria; order QHBO01; family QHBO01; genus JACDBZ01. The sequence continues at coordinate 34,156 of CAVWZA010000016.1, forward strand.
CGCCGACGGTGCCGCTGCCGTATCGGTGGGTGGCGTCGAGCGCTCGACACTCGGGGTGGGCGATGGGTTCGGCGAGATCGCGTTGCTCCGCGACATCCCGAGGACCGCCACCGTCACGGCCGTCGGGCAGCTGCGAACGTACTCGCTCCTCCGAGACGAGTTCCTGGCGGCCCTCGGAAGCAGCCGGATCGCGACCGCCACGGCGGTCGCCACGGCCGAGGATCGCCTTGCCGCCGATCGGGCGATTCGAAGCGACGAACCGGGTTCCTGAAGCCGCAGACCCGTCGCGCTAGGATCGGGCCTGCATGCTCCCCGTCATCTGGGCAACCTTCGTCGTGCTCACCGTCGGCGCCTTTCTCATGATCGCGGCGTACTGGCTCGACGTGCAGGAGCGTCCCGACCTTGGGACAGGAGCGCGCATCGGATGGTCGGCCGCCGTGCTCATCTTCCCGATCTCGATCCCCGCCTATGCCCTTGCGGGCGGACCGGGCTGGCCGACCGTCATGCGGCTCGCCAGCGTCGTGCCCGCGGCGGCGCTGGCGCTCTTCGGCGCGTTCCTCTCCGGCGCGTTCAGCTAGGGCGAGGCCGTCGACCCGCGACGGAAGGCCAGCCACGAGACCGCGGCAACGACGCCGACGATGCCGATGAGGCCGAGGATCACGTTCGGAATGCCCAACCCTTCCGGCTCGGGGCTGCTCGCAGTGGGCGCCGTCAGCGGGAACGGCGCCTCTGCCCCCTTCTCGAGCGTGAGATTGCCCGAGCAGAGCCCGGTGCTGTGCATCGCACCGTCCCAGGTCGTGAACACGAGCCAGCGCTCGTTCAGGCCGAAGCTCATGCCGCACGACGCACCGTCGCCGCCGGCGAGGACGTCGACCTTGGCACCGATCGGGCCCTTGGCAACGCCGTCGACCTCGAACGTGTAGATCGTCTGGCCAGGGAGCGCCGGCGCGGGGTACGGTCGCCGCCATGGCACCCACCGGGCCGCTGTCGGCGCCGATGGGCTGCGAGTTGACCACCGTGCCGGCGAAGACTGCATCGGCGAACTCCGCCGCCTGCTCGGGCGTCGACTGCGCGCAGCTGCAGGCGGCAACCTGCTCCAGCGGCACGCTGGCAATGCCGATCGCGAAGAGGGCGGCGAGGAGCAGCTTCATGTGCCCGCTGAGACGCGCCGGCGTTCCCATGGGTTGCATCGGGCTCATGGCCCTATCATCCGTCCATGACGAGCCAGACCGACACTCACGCTGACACCGATGCCGCCGTCGCCCACCTCCGCGATCACGAGACCGAGCATTTCGCGGAGCTGGACGAGTTCCTGCGCATCGAGAGCGTTTCGGCGGATCCCGGCAGAGCCGAGGAGGTGCGCCGAGCTGCGCAGTGGATCGCGGACGAGCTCACGCGAGTCGGCGTGGAGCGGGCGACGATCCACGAGACGACGCACCACCCGATCGTGACGGCCGAATGGATGAAGGCGGGCCCGGAAGCGCCCACCGTGCTCGTCTACTGCCATTACGACGTCCAGCCGCCGGACCCGCTCGACGAGTGGGTCCGACCGCCGTTCGAGCCGCGCCATGAGGACGATCGCGTCTACGCCCGCGGCGCCGGCGACGACAAGGGACAGCTCTTCATGCATCTCAAGGCAGTCGAGGCGTGGATGCGCACGGCCGGTCGGCTGCCCGTCAACCTTCGGTTCTTCTTCGAAGGCGACGAGGAGGTCGGATCCGAGCCGGTTGAAGCGTTCATCGAGGAGCATGCCGACCTGCTGCGTGCCGATGTGTGCGTGGTCAGCGACGGCGACACCTTCGACGATGACGGCACGCCCGCCATCGGGTACGGCCTGCGGGGGATCGCCTACTGGGAGGTCCGCGTCCGCGGCCCGCGCCACGACGTGCACTCCGGCCAGTACGGCGGAGGAGTCGACAACCCCGCCAACGTGCTCGTGCGGATGCTCGCGTCCCTCACCGACGCCGGCGGGCGCTTCACCGTGCCCGGCTTCTACGATCAGGTGCGCGACCTGACCGATGAGGAGCACGCGGCGTACGCCGCCCTGCCCTTCGACGAAGGGGCATGGGCCGACGAGACCGGCGTCCCGGCGCCGATGGACGGCGAGCGCGGCCATACGCTGCTCGAGCGCCTGTCTGCGCGACCGACCTTCGACGTCAACGGGATCTGGGGCGGCTACACCGGCGAGGGCGCCAAGACGATCATTCCCGCCTGGGCGGCCGCCAAGATCAGCACCCGCCTGGTGCCCGACCAGGACTACCGGGAGATCGAGGCGTCCGTGAAGCGACACCTCGAGTCGATGGCACCGCCGACCTGCAGCGTCGAGGTCAAGGTCATCCACGGCGGGGCGCCGGCCATCACGCCGCTCGATCACCCCGGGATCGAGCCGGCCTCACGCGCCCTCGAGGCCGGGTTCGGCAAGCCGCCGCTCTTCCAACGCTCCGGCGGCTCCGTGCCCGTGGTCGCCGCGCTCGACGCTCACCTCGGCCTGAAGACGCTGATGGTCGGCTTCGCCAATCCGACCGGCAACTTCCACGCACCGAATGAGTGGATGAGCCTGCACAACATTCGGCACGGAATGGTCTCGCTGGTCCACCTGTGGGGCGAGCTGAGCACGATGAGCGGCAGGGACCTTCGCGGCGGCGAGTGATGGCTCCATCGCCGAGGCCCGCTCAGACGCCGCCCAACGACGCCGACGATCCGTGGCTTCCGCTCGGCGCCGCTTCGCGCCTGGTGGGGGTGGGACCGGACACCCTGCGCCGCTGGGCCGACACGGGCAAGGTGCAGAGCTACCAGACGCCCGGCGGCCATCGACGATTCCTGCGCTCGAGCCTCGAGGCCATGATCAACGCGCCGCGGCGGCACCGATACGGCATGGAGCGCCTGTCCGACTCGACCCAGACGATGGCCGGGGAGCTGCATCGACGCATGCAGCGCACCGGCTACTCCGGCCAGCCGTGGCAGGCCCGGCTCTCAGCTGAGCAGCGCGACGAGTTCCGCCGCTGGGGCCAGCGCACCTTCCAGCTGGTGATCGAGTACGTGGCCGCGTCGAAGAAGGCCGAGCGCCAGCTCCTGCTCGAGGAGGCAGAGAAGATGGGCGGACTCTACGGCGGAGAGGCGTCCCGCGCCGGCCTCACGCTGGCCGAAACGGTCGAGGCGTTCCTCTTCTTCCGGTCCCCGGTGCTCGATGCGATCACCGGCCACCTGCGCCGCCGGTCCGCCGACGTCGCCGACGTCACAGCGGCATTTCACGAGGCAAACGCGGCGATCGACCAGGTGTTGGTCGCCCTCGTCAGCTCGCACCGCGAGGGCGCCGAGCCCGCCGGCCGGCGTCAGTCGACGACGTAGAGCTCGGTCGACAGCGTGTTGAGGCGCTCACCGCCCGCATCGGTGCAGACCACGATGTCCTCGATCCGCGCACCCCATCGGTCCTTGAGGTAGATCCCGGGCTCGACGCTGAAGGCATGCCCTTCCTGGAGCGGCTCCGGGTTCGAAGCGACGATGTAGGGCTCCTCGTGCGTCTCCATGCCGATGCCGTGGCCGGTTCGATGGATGAAGGCCTCCCCGTAGCCCGCCTCGTCGATGATTCGACGTGCCACGGCGTCGATCTCGCTGCACGGCACGCCCGGCTGGACCGCCTCGCAGGCCGCGGATTGCGCCTCGCGAAGGACGGCATGCAGCGCCGCGAACTCGGGCTCCGGCTCGCCGACGAACGCCGTGCGGGACGTGTCGCTGCAGTAGCCGCCGAGGCTCCCGCCGATGTCGAGCACGAGCGCGTCTCCCTGCTCGATCACCCGATCCCCGGCCTCGTGATGCGGGCTCGCCGAGTTCGGACCGGATGCGACGATCGCGAATCCGGCCGTGTCGTGGCCGGCCTCGAGCAGGAGCTCGCGGATGTGCCGGCTCACCTCGCCCTCCGTCCGCCCCGACAGCCGCTCACCCATCACCGCTCCCATGACGGAGTCGGCGGCGATGGCCGCCGCCCGCAGGCGTTCGACCTCGTCGGGATTCTTGACCCGGCGCAGCGCGCTCATCGTGGGACCGGCAGCGACCAGCTCGGTCGGGTCGAGGGCCGCTCGCAGGCGAAGCGCCACGCGCGCCCACATCTGGTCCTGCACGGCAACCCGGCGCGCCCCGGCGACGATCGCCTGCACCAGCCTGATCGGGTCGTCCGTCTCATCCCACGGCACGATGGTCATCTCATCAGCCAGCTGGCCGAGCTGATGGCGGGCAAGCGGCTCCTCCAGGCGCGGCAACACGAGCGCCGGCTCACCTTCGGCCGGAACGATGAGGCAGGTGAGCCGCTCGAGCGCTGGAGCCTGATATCCGAGGAGGTAGGCGTAGTCAGGCGAGGGTGTGATCAGCAGCACGTCGACCCCTCGCTCGGATGCCTCGGCGGCCGCGCGCGAGAGGCGATCGCGGTGGACTGAGGAGGCGAACGGGGCAAGGGAGGTCATGCTCGAAGCCTAACCGATGAGCCCATTGCGGGTCGCACGCGGAAGGTCGACGCTGAGCGGCTGGCAGGTGCGAAACTGTCATACGCCGTCACACAATTGCTGGAGAGCGATGCGCAACGCTGGCCTGCACGTCGAACCCCGCGGCACCGTTGCGCTCCGCTCCGCGGAGGCCCTCGCTGCTTGCCAGGCTCCTGACGCTGGGCGCCCTCCGACCCCGCGCCGACGCTCGCGCCGCGATCCCCGGCAGGCGGCCATCGAGCAGGTCGCGCGGGAGCTCGGCGCCCTGCCGTCGGACTTCGAGCTCGTCAACGAGCGCCAGGCCACCGTCGGAGGGCGGTGCGACCTTGATGCGGCGTCAAGTTCGTCGACCGCCGAACCGGCGAGATCCATGTCCGTCTACAGCGACTGGCGGCGGCGCCGGGCGGTGAGGCGATCCTGCACGAGCGCCATGGAGGCCGGTGCAGCCCACGCTGTCGATGCTCCAGCGCAAGGCCGATGACGACTGCTGCGCGGTCGCCGATAGTCGGCACTGTCGCAGGTGAAGCACGCTGCCATGTGGCGATCTGGACTCGACGCCGATCCCGGACCCGCGGAGGACGGCGGTCCGCGCGATCGCACCCCGAGCTCGTCATGGCTCGCGCGGCCGCCCGCTCGATCGGCGACCCTGGAGCAGCGCGCGCGCGTTCGCGCCGAGATGTGGCGAGGCACGCCGCGCCGTGTACGCCGCCGCGGCCGATCGGCTTCGCGTCGAGATCGAAGGCGCTCGGCGGCACCGTCGCCTACGCCAGCACCTCCGCTCCGCTGGTCTTCGCTCGATCTGCCGGCGGACGGCGTGGAGAGCGTGGCCGCGCTGACCCGAGCGTGATCGAGCCTCGGGCTGGAGACCACCTGGGAGACGCAGATGTCGAGCGCGGGTCCGACCGTCGGCGCGAACTGGACGAGCGGCGCGGGGACCAGGGCAACGGGATCCGGGTCGCGGTCGTCGAGTACCAGAACGTCCGGAACACCGGCGACCTGAGCGGGCAGGTCGTCGCGTCCCACAGCACGACGGGCTCGCTGTCGTACGGCAGCGGCGGCGGGGACCATCCAACCTGGGTCGCGGGCGCGATCGCCAGCCGGAACGGGACGTACGCCGGGGTCGCGCCCGGCGCGGACATCGTCAGCGCGTCGACCGGCGGGTACCGCCCGCAGCCTCGCCACCGATCGCGCGATCATCGCCGCGGCCGACTGGGCCGTCAGCGCCGTCTGGTGGCGACGCCGACATCGTCAACGCCAGCATCGGCCAGGACACGGCCACCGGTGCGGAGGAGGCGCGGCGCTACTTCGACTCCATCGTCTGGGAGGACGGCCGGCTGGTCGTCGCCGCATCCGGCAACTTCACGACCTTCGGCAACTGGGACGTCGTGTCGCCCGGCACCGGCTACAACGTGCTGACCGTCGGCGGCGTCGAACGACCGCAACACGGCGGTCCGACGGCGACGACAGGCTCTGGTACGCCGCCGGGTCGAACGGAGCGAACTACCGCGACCGGACCGACGCGTCCTGGAACTCGCACGGCGACTACAACAAGCCGAACGTCTCCGCGCCGGCGGTCAGCGTCAGGACCGCCAACGGGATCATCGGCGACGGCACGAGCATCGCCAGCCCGATCGTCGCCGGCATCGCGGCCCAGCTGATCGGCCCGTGCGCCGACGCTCGCCGCTCTGGCCCGAGGCGACGCGGGCGATCATCATGGCCGGCGCCATCGATCGCACGCCGATGCCGGACGGCGGCGTCGAACGCGGACCACGAGGGGTCGGGCACGGTCTCGGCACTGTGGTCGAACCGCCTGCTGGTCGACGGCGACGGGCCGTTCGGCGGGTACACCGGATCGGGGCGCATGCCCGCCGGCCAGACGGTCGTGCAGCGAGATCCCGGTCGTCGCCGGGCAGCAGCGTGCGCGTCGGCGCTGGCCTGGAGCAGCCACACGTCGGGGACCGAACACCGGCAAGGCCGATGCGCTCGTGGCGGATCTCGACCTGCGGGTCATCGCGCCCGACGGCGCGGTCGTCGGCTCGTACACGTTCGACAACCCCTACGAGGTCGTCGACATCACGGCCGCCGACCACCGGCACGCTTCGCATCGAGATCCGGCACGACCGATTCGATGCGGCGGAGGAGCCATACGGCCTGGCGTGGGCGGTGCGTGGCCCGTTCTTCGATGCCGACGAGTCACCCTTCCGCGCGGACATCCTGTGGGCGGCGCGAGAGGGAATCACCGCGGGCTGTGCCGCCGGCGCGCTACTGCCCGGACGGCCGCGGTCACGCGCGGAGCAGATGGCCATCGTTCCTGCGCCGCGCCGGCGGCGTCGCCGGGCTCGTCGGTCGATCTGCTTCACCGATGACGAGTCGTCGATGCACGAGGCAGACATCAACGCGATCGCTGCCGCGGGCATCACGCGGCGGCTGCGCCGCGACGCCGCTACTGCCCGCGCAGCGCGGTGACACGTGAGCAGATGGCGTCCTTCCTGGTGCGCGCCCTGCGCCTGCCGCCGACGCAGCCACGACTACTTCACCGACGACGACACGAAGCCAGCACGAGGCGAACATCAACGCGCTGGCGGCCGCCGGCGTGACCGGTGGCTGCGCGACCGGGCGGTTCTGCCCGGGTGCGGCGGTCACCCGCGGACAGATGGCCGCCTTCCTCCACCGCGGCTACGGAGACTGAGCCGTTGCGCCTGCTCGACGTTGGTGCTGCTGGGGGTCCTGCTGGCAGCCTGCGGAGCCAATCCCACCAGCTCGCCCACCGCCAGCCCGCCCACCGCCGCCCCGCCATCGGCGACCCGCAGCGCTGCCGCGGCGCCCCTGCCGAGCGAACCGTCGCCGAGCGAACGCGTGATCGCGGGGCTGGCGTTGCCCGAGCCCGGCCGCCGCCTTCGACGCCGCGACCCTGCTCGACGGCAATGCGCGACTCGCGACGTCCGGGCGGGGTCCCGGACCAGCTCGAGACCGATGCAGATCGCTGCGGCCCTTGCCGAACGCATCTGGACCTTCGACGGCGAGCCGTGGACGACCATGGCCATCGGCGGCTCATGCGGGCCGCAGACGTGCACGCTCGAAGTTGCCGGAACGCGCCCGGACCGCCTGGGCGAGGACCTCTGGGTCTTCGAGGTCACCCGGCGACCGGATCGGTCAGCCGTGGCGTCGGCGGACCTGCGGTCGCTACCGACCGAGCTCGTCGATCCGCCTCGATCGAGCTCGCGCGGTGCTCGTTTCGGCCCGGGCGATCTCGACGGCCTCGTCCTGGCCTCGTGCGCTGGCTGCCCCCGCCCGACGGCGGGCAGTTCGTCCTGAGCTACCGGTCGGGCGGCGAGGAGGGATCGTGCGGCGTCGACGTCACCATCGATGCCGGCCGCGGCCGACGATCGTCGTCGGCGCGACTCGTCGACTGCTGAGTCACCCGATCCGCAGCGGCACCTCGGCGCTCTCGCCCGCGCGGATGCGCCAGGCGCGCAGCGCGTCGGCGGGGCCGGCGTCGGGATCGGCCAGCGTGGCAAGCACGTAGTAGGCGTCCGGGTACTGCGCCGTGCGCCGATCGGTGGCCGAGGGAACGGCCGGCGAGCGGGTGTGCGAGTGGAAGATGGCCACCAGGTCCTGCCCAGCGTCCTCGATCGCGAAGACGATGCGCACCAGGTCGTCGGGGTGCACGTTGTAGCGCAGCGGGCTGGCTTCCGCGTTGCGCGCGGGATGGAAGGCCGTGGCGCTGCCCGACGCGAGGTCGCCGCCGAGCAGCCCGCAGGCCTCGTTCGGCAGCTCCGACCGTGCGTGTGCGAGCAGCTGCTCCGCCACCGCGGCGGGAATCGTCAGCGACGCCGCGGCTACCACAGCAACGATCCGTCCAGCTCGTCCTCGAGCTCGTCGAGGTCGCGGTCCCACAGGTCGGCCGACAGGTACTTCCACCCGCCGTCGGCAAGCAGCACGACGATCGACCCGTTCTCCATCTCGCGCGCGACCCGAACCGCCACCGCGATGGCCGCCCCGCACGACAGGCCGGCGAAGATCCCCTCCTCGCGCAGGAGACGGCGCAGGCCGATCACCGCGTCCCGGTTGCTGACCAGGAACCGGTCGTCGAGCACGGACTCGTCGAGCACCGGCGGAACGAACCCCTCGTCGAGCGAGCGCAGGCCCTGGACCTGCTCGCCCGGCAGCGGCTCGGCGGCGACGATGCGCACCCCCGGCCTGGCCCGCTTCAGGAAGCGGCCGACGCCGGTCAGCGTGCCGCCGGTGCCGAGGCCCGCCACGAAGACGTCGATCTCGGGCACCTGGTCGAGGATCTCGGGGCCGGTCGTCTGCTCGTGCACGCGCGGGTTGGCCTCGTTGCCGTACTGGTACGGCATGAACAGGTCCGGGTCCGCCTCCGCCAGCGACTGGGCCAGCCGGATCGCGCCGTTGGATCCCTCGCCACCTGGCGAGAAGACGATCTCCGCGCCGAACAGGCGCAGCAGCTGCTCGCGCTCCCGGGTCGTGTTGTCCGGCATCACGATCCGCACCGGATGGCCCAGGCGCGACCCGATCATCGCCAGGCTGATCCCGGTGTTTCCGCTCGACGGCTCCAGGATCGTCTGCCCGGGCTTCAGTGAGCCGTCGGCAACGGCTGACTCGATCATGGCCCGGGCGACGCGATCCTTGACGCTGCCGGTCGGGTTGTTGCCCTCCAGCTTGGCGTAGAGACGCACGCCGTCGTGCGGGGCCAGGCGTCGCAGCTCGACCATCGGCGTATTGCCGATGGCGGCGACGAGATCGGGCACCGCACCGACCGTGGTCGGCATCGGCCTAGCGGAGCCCTCCGGCCATGGCGGGCAGCAGGATGATGGTGTCGTCCGCGCCGATCGGCGTCTCGAGACCCTCGCGATAGCGCACGTCGCGGTCGTTGACGTAGACGTTGATGAAGCGGCTCAGCTCGCCCTCATCGGTCACCCGGTCGCGGAGCGCTGGATGCTTGCCGAACAGGTCGTCGAGAGCCTCGGCCACGGTGCCGCCGCTCACGTCGACGGTGCGGCTGCCGCCGGTGTTCTCGCGCAGGACCGGCGGGATGCGGATGGTGCTCACGCCGGCGCCGCCGCGGTCGCCGGCTCGCGGCTGACCGAGGCGTACGGCGAGCCCTCGCCGCAGGCGGGGCAGGCCGGGTCGCGCCAGATCCGAACCTCGTCGAAGGTGGAGGCCATGGCGTCGAACATCAGCAGCCGGCCCGAGAGCGTCTCACCCACCCCGAGGATGAGCTTGAAGACCTCGTTCGACTGCAGCATGCCGATGACGCCGGGCAGGACGCCGAGCACGCCGGCGACGCTGCAGCGCGGGCGCCAGCTCGTCAGGCGGCTGGGTCGGGTACATGCAGCGATAGCAGGGGCCCTCGAACGGCACGAAGGTGGTGATCTGCCCATCCCAGCGGTAGATCGACCCGTGGACCACCGGCTTGCGCAGCTTGACGGCCGCGTCGTTGAGGACGTAGCGCGTGTCGAAGTTGTCCGTTCCGTCGACGATCACGTCGTAGCCGGCGATGAGCCGCTCCACGTTCTCGGCGTTGAGCCGTTCGGCGTGCTTGACCACGATCGTCTCGGGGTTGAGCCCGTGGATGCTGAGCTCACCCGAGTCGACCTTGCGCATCCCGATCCGCTCGGGGCCGTGGAGCACCTGGCGCTGGAGGTTGGACTCCTCGACCAGGTCGTCGTCGACCAGGCCGATGGTGCCGACCCCCGATGCCGACAGGTAGAGCGCGGAGGGCGAGCCGAGGCGCGCCGGCGCCGATCAGCAGGACCTTCGCGTCGAGCAGCTTGCGCTGGCCCTCCTGGCCGATCTCCGGAATCAGCGTCTGCCGGGCGTAGCGGCGCTGCTGCGACGGCGTCAGGAGCTGTCGGGGCTCCTCCCACTCACCCCCCTGCTCCTTCCACTGCCCGATCGGCGCCTTCATGCTGACGACGTTCGTGTAGCCCAGCTCGGCCAGCCGCCCGGCGGCGCGCGCGGAACGGCCGCCGACCGCGCAGTGCAGCAGGAGCGGCGAATCCTTGTCGGGCGCGACCTCGCCGATGCGCGTCGACACGTCGCCGAGCGGCAGGAGCGTCGCGCCCGCCACGTGGCCCGAGTCCCACTCGCTCTGCTCGCGCACGTCGATGACGCGATAGCCCTCGCGCGCCAGGGCCACCGCCTCGGCGGCGGTCACCTCGCGAAATGGCCGAGTCTGGTCGTTGGTCATGGTGAACTGGTTTCCTTGCTGTGGTGAGTCGGCCATCAGGGAGCTGAGCCCCCGGCGAGGACCTCGGCCTCGTCCGGCCAGCGTGCCTCGGCGCCGCTGACGGCGCCCTGCAGCACCTTGTAGCTGAGCAGCGCGCACTTGACGCGGGCGGGACCGATCGGCACGCCGAGGTTCTCGATGACCTGCCTGGGATCGATCGCGCGGAGCTCGTCGACGCGTCATGTCGCGCAGCTCGTCGGTCAGGATCGAGGCCGACGCCTGGCTGATGGCACAGCCCCGCCCGTCGAAGGCGACGTCGAGGACCCGCTCCTTCGCGTCGTCGAGCAGCAGGGTCATGCTCATCTCGTCGCCGCAGGTCGGATTCGAATCGGCGAAGTGGAGGTCGTGGGGGTCGAGCACGCCCTTGTTGTGCGGCTCGCGGTAGTGCTCGAGGATGAAGTCGCGGTAGAGGTTGTCCATCGGTCTTCTCAGCTGGTTCGGAAGAGACGCTGGGCGGCGTGGATGGCCTCGGCGAGGCGCTCGACGTCGTCGAGGTCGTTGTAGACGTAGAAGCTGGCACGGGTCGTGGCCGGCAGGTCGTAGCGAGCCATGACCGGCTGCGCGCAGTGGTGGCCGGCGCGCACGGCGACGGCGTGGTGGTCGAGGATGGTCGCCACGTCGTGCGGATGCACGCCCTCGATGACGAAGCTGATGACACCGGCGTGCTCGTCCGCCGAGTCGGGACCGAGCCGCCGGACCCCGTCGATTGCGCCGAGGGTGGCCCAGGCCCGCTCGAACAGGAAGCGCTCGTGCGCCCGCACGTTCGCCATGCCGATCGCCTCGAGGTAGCCGATTGCCGCAGCCAGGCCCGCGGCCTCCGCGATCGCCGGCGTGCCCGCCTCGAACTTGAGCGGCACCTCGGCCCAGGTCGTGCCGGTCAGGGTCACCTTGCTGATCATGCTGCCGCCGGTCAGGAAGGGCGGCATCGCCTCGAGCAGCTCGCGACGACCCCACAGCGCGCCGATCCCCGATGGTCCCAGCATCTTGTGCCCGGAGAGGGCAAGGAAGTCGACGCCGAGATCGGTCACGTCGACCGGCATGTGCGGGACGCTCTGAGCGGCATCGAGCAGGACGAGCGAACCGGCCTCGTGCGCGAGGCGGCTGATCTCGGCGACCGGGTTGATGGTGCCGATGGCGTTGCTGACGTGGTTGATGGCAACCAGCTTCGGTCCGCTCGCCAGGCGGGTGCGCAGGTCGTCGAGATCGAGGCGGCCGTCATCGGTGATCCCGACGTACTCGAGCGTGGCTCCGGTCTCGTTCGCGAGCTGCTGCCACGGGACCAGGTTGGCGTGGTGCTCCATCTCGGTGGACAGGATCAGGTCGCCGGCTCCGACGTTGGCGCGTCCCCAGCTGTAGGCAACCAGGTTGATCGCCTCGGTCGCGTTGCGGACGAAGACGACCTCGCGCGCGCTGGGAGCGCCGATGAACCGGGCGAGCGCGCTCCGCGCGCCCTCGAACCTCGCCGTCGCATCCTCGCTCAGCTCGTAGATGCCGCGATGCACGTTGGCGTAGTGATGCGCGTACGCGTCGGAGAGCGCCTCGATCACGGCGCGCGGCTTCTGCGCCGACGCGGCTGAGTCGAGGAAGGCGAGCGGCATGCCGGACCGATGCGGGCGATCGAAGACGGGGAAGTCGGCGCGCAGGGCGGCGCCGTCGAAGACGTCCGCGCGGAGCTGCTCGATCGCCATCGGTCCGTCCCGCCTAGTGCTGGGCGACCGGCTCGGGCTCGGCGGCCTCGTCGCCGACGCCGGCCGGGAGGCCGACCTGCTCGCGCACCCAGTCGTAGCCGTTCGCCTCGAGCTGGTGGCTCAGCTCCTGGCCGCCCGACAGCACGACGCGGCCGTCGAGCAGGACGTGCACGAACTGCGGCTCGACGTAGTTCAGCATCCGCTGGTAGTGGGTGATCATCAGCACCCCCATCTCCGGCGACAGGGTCGCGTTGATGCCCTCGGCGACGCTCTTGAGCGCGTCGATGTCGAGGCCCGAGTCGGTCTCGTCGAGGATCGCCATCTTCGGGCTGAGGATCGCCATCTGGAGCATCTCGAGGCGCTTCTTCTCGCCGCCGGAGAAGCCCTCGTTGACGTAGCGCGCGGCGAAGGCCGGATCCATGCGGAGGAGCGCCATCTTCTCCTCCATCAGCTTGCGGAACTTGGCGAGCGGGATGCCCGTGTACTTGATGGAGGTCTCGCCGGTCTCGTCCGCGGGCTTCGGATGGTGAATCGCGTTGTAGATGTTGCGCAGGAAGCTGGCGACGGTCACGCCCGGGATGGCGCTCGGGTACTGGAAGGCCAGGAAGAGGCCGAGGCGGGCGCGCTTGTCGGGTGGCATGCCCAGCGCGGTCGGCCCTCGAGCAGGTCCTGCCCGGCCCAGGTGATCGCTGCCGGCGTCGACGACGTAGTCGGGATGGCCCATCAGGGCGTAGGCCAGGCTGGTCTTGCCGGAGCCGTTCGGGCCCATCAGCGCGTGGACCTCGCCCTGCTTCACGGTCAGGTCGATTCCCTTGAGGATCTTCTTGCTCCCGATGCTCACCTCGAGCCCGGAGATGACGAGTTCGTCGGTCATGCGTTCCTTGTTTCCTGCGTGGTCATGGCTGAATGCTGCGCAATGCGCTTGCGGCGCACTTCCGGCGGATAGGGCGGCCCACCGGCGGTTGCGACCACCTCGGCGAGGTTGGTCGCGCCGAGGCTGGCGGACAGGGATTCGTAGACGCGCTGGAAGACCTCGTGGACGCTGCATGGCTGCGGTCGATCGCAATGCTCGAGGTCGTCGACTCCGGCGCATGGCATCTCGAGCAGCGGGCCCTCGAGCGCGCGGACGGCATCGGTCATGGCGATCTCGGCCGCGGGGCGGGCGAGTCGATAGCCACCCGATTGGCCGCGCGTGGCGGTGACGAGGCCGGCGCGCCGGAGGTCACCGACCAGCTGCTCCAGGTAGGCGTGGGGCAGCCGCTCGCGCTTCGCGATTGCGGTCAGGCTCAGGCATGGGTCGTCCTCGCCGAGTCGCGCCAGCGTGACGAGGACCCGGATGCCGTACTCGGTGCGCGTGCTGATCTTCATCGGCTCACAGCCTCACCCTGACTTCGTCGCCGTCGAGCACGGTCTCGTAGGCGTTCACCGGCCGAACCGGGGGCAGCGCCAGGACGCGACCGCTGAACAGGTCGAAGCGGCCGCCGTGGCGCGGGCACTCGACCGCCGAGTCGTCGAGCTCGCCCTCGCCCAGGGTGCCGCCGTCGTGGGTGCAGACGTTGTCGATAGCGCCCCATTCGCCGTCCTCGGTCAGGCCGATGCACAGCGAGCGGCCGTCCACCTCCACCACGCGCACGGTGCCCGGCTCGACGTCACCGGCGCGCGCGACGGTCACGAATCCGGTGGCCGGCTCGATGGCGGTCATGCCGCCACCTCGTCGGAGGTGTCTGCGCCGATGCGCCGCGCCAGCGCGGCGAGGATCCGCTCGCGGATCGTCTCGTCGACGATCTGCGCGACCACCTGCTCGAAGAAGCCGCGCACGATCATCCGCTCGGCTGTCGCCGGGTCGAGGCCGCGCGTCTGGGCGTAGAAGAGGGTGGTCGGATCGATGGCGCCGGCGGTCGCGCCGTGGCCGCAGCGCAGGATGTCGTTCGCCTCGATCTCGAGCACCGGGATCGGCTCCGCGCCGGCCTCGGGGCTGAGGAGCAGGTTTCTGCATTCCTGGTAGCTGCTCGTCTGCTTCGTCCCGCGCCGCACGTTGGTCACGCCGTAGAAGGAGGCGTGCGCGCGATCGTAGAGGGCGGAGAGGTAGAGCAGGTCGCTGGTGGTGTGGTCGGCGGCAAGGTCCTGGACGGTGTTGATGTCGATCTGCTGGTCGTCCCCGGCGGCCAGCAGCCCGAGGACCTTCGAGGTGCCGCCCTTGCCGGTCATCAGCACGTCGAGCCCGAGCTTCGTCACCCGCGAGCCGACCTCGGCGTTGAGCGTGGTGACGACGGCGTCCTGCCCGACGACCACGCGCGTGGCACCGATGTGCCAGGCGCCGTCGCCGAGCTGCTGGAGGTTGGCGTACCGGACGCGCGACGCCTGGCCGGCCCGGATGTCGGCGATGCCGCCATACCAGCCGGCCTCCCCGTCGGGCGAGACGATCTCCTCGAGGAGCGTCACCGAGCTCCCCTCCTCGGCCACGACCAGGCTGACCGGATGGAACGCGACGGCGGCTCGCGGCAGCATCTGGCGCGCGACCAGGGTGCCGTCGACGGCGACGCCGGCGGGACGTAGCAGAACAGGCCGCCGGTCCAGGCGGACTGCGCCAGCGCCCAGAAGTGGGCGTGTGAGCCGGGCCCATCGGCCTGGCCGAGGAATCGCGCGACCAGCTCAGGGTGCTCGCGGATGGCGGTGCGCAGGTCGGTCAGGATGACGCCGGCCTCGGCCGCATCGGGTGGCAGGTGCGTCTCGAGCTGCGGCACGTCGAGCAGCAGCTCGACATCGCGCGGCAGCGCATCGAGCGAGGTGCGGCGCCACTCCTCCTCCTGGCCGGTGGGCGGCGGGGTGGTGGAAGCTCGCTCCCACCAGCGGGCACGGAGGGCGCGCAGCCAGTCGGGCTCGTTGAACCGGTCGCTGATGCGCCCGATCGCATCGGCGTCGAGGGCCGATGCGGTCTGCGTGAGGGTCATCGGCTCAGCCGACCGCGCCTTCCATCTGGAGCTGGATGAGGCGGTTCATCTCGACCGCGTACTCCATCGGAAGCTCCTTGACGATCGGCTCGATGAATCCGTTGACGATCATGGCGGCCGCCTCGGACTCCGACAGGCCGCGGCTCATCAGGTAGAAGAGCTGCTCGCTGCCCACCTTGGAGACGGTGGCCTCGTGGCCGATCGTGACGTTCTCCTCGTCGATCTCCATGTAGGGATACGTGTCGGAGCGCGCCTCGTCGTCGAGGATGAGGGCGTCGCAGCGCACGGTCGACTTCGACCGCTCGCAGCCGGGGTAGACCTTGATCAGGCCACGGTACGACGTCCGGCCGGTGCCCCTGCTGATCGACTTGCTGGTGATGAGGCTGGTCGTGTTCGGCGCGGCGTGGATGATCTTGCCGCCGGCGTCCTGGTGCTGGCCGTCCCCGGCGAAGGCGATGCTGAGGACCTCGCCGTGCGCCCGCTCGCCGAGCAGGTAGATGGACGGGTACTTCATCGTGACCTTCGAGCCGAGGTTGCCGTCCACCCACTCCATCACCGCGTCCTCGTAGGCGACCGCGCGCTTGGTGACGAGGTTGTAGACGTTGGAGCTCCAGTTCTGGATCGTCGTGTAGCGAACGCGCGCGCCCTTCTTGACGATGATCTCGACCACGGCGCTGTGCAGGCTGGCGGTCGAGTACGTCGGCGCGGTGCAGCCCTCGACGTAGTGAACGCTGCTGCCCTCGTCGGCGATGATCAGCGTGCGCTCGAACTGGCCCATGTTCTGGGTGTTGATCCGGAAGTAGGCCTGCAGCGGCAGCTCGACGTGCACGCCGGGCGGCACGTAGATGAAGCTTCCACCGCTCCACACGGCCGTGTTCAGCGCCGCCAGCTTGTTGTCGTTGGCCGGGATCACGGTGCCGAAGTACTCGCGGAAGAGCTCCGGATGCTCCTTCAGCGCCTGGTCGGTGCCGAGGAAGATGACGCCCTGCTTCTCGAGGTCCTCGCGGATGTTGTGGTAGACGACCTCGGAGTCGTACTGGCCGCCGACGCCGGCGAGATACTTCTTCTCCGCCTCCGGGATCCCGAGCTTGTCATAGGTGCGCCGGATGTAGTCGGGCACGTCGTCCCAGCTCTGGACGGCCTTGTCGGTCCCGGTGACGTAGTAGTAGATGTCCTGGAAGTCGATCCCGGACAGGTCGGCGCCCCACTTCGGCATCGGACGCGCCTCGAAGTGCCGATACGCCTTGAGCCGCAGCTTCGTCATCCACTCCGGCTCGTCCTTGACGCGGCTGATCTTCGCCACGGTCTCGGCATCCAGGCCCTTCTGGAAGATCTGCAGGGGCTTCTCGTCGTCGTGCCAGCCGTACTTGTAGCCGCCTGGGATCTGGGTCAGGGCCGGATTCGGAAGGGCCATGCGCTCCTCGCGGACTCACGCCGGGATCGCCTGCACGGCGAATCCCGACTGAAATGGTCGGTGTTAGGAGCCATTGTCCCGCACGCGCGCTCGTCGGTCAACCGACCGGAGCCGTCCCACCTAGCCGGCCCCCGTATTTTCCGAATGCGATGACCACTGCGTCACCAGCCCGGCCGTCAGCCTGCCAGCTGCACGGCCTCCTCCGGCAGGGCGCCGTCGGCGACAAGTCGCCGGCCGGTCTCGACCGCGAGTGCGTTGTCGATGCTCGCCAGCCCCACCAGCCGCCCCGAGCCCAGGTACCCGATCAGGCGGCCCGGCATGAGCCAACGCTCCTCGTCCCAGCCGTCGAAGGCACCGACCACGTCCACCATCGTCCCCGCGATCTCGGAGAAGACCCACGGGGGCGGCACAGGGGGAAGGGGCATCCCGAGCATCGAGAGGGCGGCGCGCTCTCCGGCTTCGCGGGCGGCATGCCAATGCTCGACCCGTCGGCCATCCACGCGCGCAACGTCGCCGGCGGCCCACACGGCGTGATGGCTCGTCCGCTGGTCGGCGCCGACGACGATTCCATCCGCGACGGCGATCCCCGCCGTCTCCGCAAGGTGCTCGCGCGGGAGAACACCGATCCCCGCGACCACGAACGTCGCCGGCAGCCGCTCCTCACCCAGCCACACGGCGCCGTCCGCCAGCCGCGAGACGGCGGTCCCAAGCCGCAGCTCAACGCCGATCTCGGCCAGGCGGTCGCTGGCCCATGCCGCCAGGTCGATGCCGAGGGTGCCACCCCACAGGCTCGGCGCCATCTCGACCACGGTCGGCCGAAGGCCATGGGTCGCAAGGGCCGAGGCAACCTCGAGGCCGATGAACCCGCCGCCGATCACGACCACCGGTGAGCCGGGTGGAGCGGCGACCGCCGCGGCACGGATGCGTCGGGCATCGGCAGCCGTCCGCAGCATCAGCGCCTGTTCCGCACCGGGGATCGAGAGCCGCCGAAGCTCGGCGCCCGTCGCCAGCAGACATCGCTCGAACGCAATGGCCGAGCCATCCGCGAGGCTCGCGCGGCCGGCATCCGGGTCGATGGCCGTGACCCGCGCTTCGGTCAGCAGCTCGATCGATCGCCTCGCGTACCAGGAGGCGGGCTCCGCGGCGAGCAGCTCGTCGGGCAGGTCGTCGCGCAGCAGCTCCTTGCTGAGCGGCGGCCGATTGTAGGGCGCTCGATCCTCGTCGCCGACGATCAGGACCGATCCGTCGAAGCCATGTCGCCGCAGGGTGCGGGCACAGCGCACGGAGGCCACTCCGCCCCCGACGAGCAGGACGTCCACGGACCGCTCAGTCGCGGGCATCGTTGATCTCGGCGCGGAGCATGGCGGGAACGAGGCGCTCGCCCAGGAGGCGCTGGAGCCCGGTCGTCTGACCGACCGCCGCCATCCAGGCTCGTACGAGCGGCGGGCCGGCCGCGGTGGCGAGGGTTCCGGCCCGCGCCAGCGGATCGCGCCAGGCGGCGACCAGGGCATCGGCGGCTCGGGGATCGGCGCCGACGGACAGGAGGCGTCGTCGAGCGTCAACACGGTCCCCGACTGCGGCGGCCGCGTAGGCGGGCGCGAGGTCGTCAAGGGCATGGCGGACTGCGACGATCCGAGCGCCGTCCCATTCCACGCCTGCGGCGCGCCCGATACGCTCGAGCTCGTGGGCCAGCTCGTGGTCCGCAAGCAGAACCTCGATGCCGACGGCCGCGAGCCCGCTCTCGACCGTCGCCTCCGGCGACGGGCTCCACTCGGCAGATGCCGGACGCATCAGGCGCACCAGGTGGCGACCGGGATAGCCGTACGAGCTGATGGCGCGCATGAGCCCGTCGGCCGTCCAGGCCACGCTCGCGTTGAGGACGAGTCGTGCCGGCTGCGAGCTCGATTCAAGCCTCACTGACCAGGGACCTGCCGCCCCTTCGTCGACTCGCACCTCGAGCCGGTGGTCGGCCGGCAGGTCGAGATCCTCGGAGGAGCGGCGGCGCAGCAGGTCGAGCAGCCGATCGGCCACGGACTGCAGTGCGCCCCGTGGCAGCCTCGTCGCGGCCTCGTCGGCCGCGAGCCGCTCGACGAGCGATCGCCCCGCCGGCAGGAGGTCTTCGAGGCGCGCGACCGCCGTGTCGTCGATCGGTGGAACGGAGGCGTCGACGATGACCTCGAGGTTCGCTTCGTGGCCGGCTGCGGCGCGCGCCGCTTCCGCGAGCGCACGGGCCTGGACGCGCAGCCAGCTCGATTCGGCCGCGGCAGCCAGCGCGGCCGCATCGGTGGCGAGCCGATTCAGGCCCGCGACGGTCCGCTGCTCTGCTCCGAAGGCCGCAACGAGCAGGGCGTATCGGTCCTGGAGGTCGTCCACGCCACCATGCTACCGGCGCGGCTAGACTCGCTTCGATGCCGCTCCCCGACCAGCTCAGCATGCGCCCCGCCGACCTGGCCGATCTGCCGCAGATCGCCGAGCTGCGGGAATCGGTCGGTTGGGGCGCGCAGGACTGGGCACTCCAAGCGGTCCTCGAGCCGCCCGACGCGCGCTGCCTGGTCGTCGTGGACGAGGGTGATCGCATCGTCGGCGTCGGATCGGGCATCGCGTACGGGGCCCTCGGATTCGTGGGCAACATGATCGTGGGCGACAACCATCGGCGCCGCGGCATCGGTTCCGCGATCCTGACGTCGGTGATCGACTTCCTTGCCGGCCGCGGCGCGCACCGCCTCGAGCTGTACGCGACGCCGGAGGGCCGGCCGCTCTACGCAGCACATGGCTTCGAGTCGATCGGTCCGAGCACCACGGCTCGCGTGCCGCGCGGGATCACCGTGCCGGCAGACGGTATCGAGCTTGCCGATGGCGGACCCGCGGTCCTTGACGAGCTGGTCGCCTATGACGCGCCGCGCTTCGGGGGCAATCGGCGTGCGCTGCTGGGACCGATGCTCGAGGATGCGGAACGGCCGCTCATCGTGGCCCGCCACGACCGGCAGGTCGTCGGCTACGGATGGGTCCGTCCCGACGGCGAGCGCGTCGGCCCGCTCATCGCCGATACGCCCGAGATCGCCGCGGCACTTGTCGGCGAGGCCTTCGAACGGATGCCGTCGACCGACGCGCTGTCGCTGAACCTGCCGCCGGACAACCGCGACGGCGCCGTCCGGCTGGCGGAGCTGGGGGCCGAGCTGGAGCAGTGGGACGGCCGCATGGGGCGCGGGCCACAGGTGCCACGTCGCGAAGACACCGTCTACGGCATGGTGGTGGGCGCGCTCGGGTGAGCACGACGACCGGGCTCGTGCTGCGGGCACTCTCCGGCTTCTACACGATCGCGACGGCGGAAGGAGACCTCGTCGAGGCGCGGCTGCGGGGCCGAATGAAGAAGGAGCGTCAGGCATCCGACCTGGCGGTGATCGGCGACCGGGTGACCGTGGAGCGGCTCCCCGACGGCACCGGCGCGATCGTCTCGGTCGAGCCGCGAACGCGGCGCTTCAGCCGCCGCCAGCCCGGGCCGCGCGGGTCGTGGCGCGAGGACGTGCTGGTCGCCAACGCCGACCTCGTGGCCGTGGTCTTCTCGAGCGACCGCCCGCCGCCGAACCCTCGGCTGATCGACCGCTTCCTCGTCGTGGCCGAGTACAACGAGGTTCCGGCCCTGCTGGTCGCCAACAAGGTGGACCTCGTCGGTGATGCCGCGGCACGGACGCTCTTCGAGCCGTACGAGCGCATCGGCTACGACGTGGTGTACACGAGCGCGAGGGCGTCGATCGGCCTGGAGCAGCTGCGCGAGCGGCTCGCCGGCAGGCTCTCGATCGTCACCGGACCGTCCGGGGTCGGGAAGTCGACGCTGCTGAACGCGCTCCAGCCGGGACTCCAGCTGGCGACCGGAGCGGTATCGGAAGTCGAGAGCGGCAAGGGCAAGCACACCACGACGCACGCGGAGCTGCATCCGCTCGATGGAGCCCGCGGCGGCTACGTGGCGGACACCCCCGGCATTCGCGAGCTCGGGCTGTGGCAGATCCCGCCGACCGAGCTCGCATCGTGCTTCCCCGAATTTCGTCCGCACCTCGGGGCGTGCGCCTTCAACGACTGCACGCATCTCCATGAGCCGCGTTGCGGCGTGCGTGCCGCCGTCGAGGCTGGCGCAATCTCCGAGGCTCGCTACGACTCGTATCGCCGACTGATGACCGGCGACCAGGCGGGGTAGCGGCCGTACAATCTGCCGCACCATGGAGATCGCACCGGCCGTTCACCAGGTGCGGATGCTGGGGGCTGACGCCTTCCTGATCGCCGAGGAGCGCCTGACCCTGATCGACGCCGGCATGGTCGGCTCGCGAATCATGCTCGAGCGATACCTGCGTCGCATCGGCCGCCGGTTCGATGAGCTCGAGCGAGTCATCTGCACGCACGGCCATCCCGACCACATCGGCGGCGTGAGCGAGCTCGTACGCGACCGCGACGACGTCACGGTCCTGATCCACCCCGACGACCTCGCCGGGCTTCGATTGCCCCTGCGAGAGGCGCTGGCGCGGACCGATGACCGCGCCGTGCGCCGAGGCCGCCTGATCCAGTACCTGACGCGGACCCCCGCGGACCCCACGCCGATCGAGGACGGGGCGGTGCTCCCGATTCTCGGCGGCCTTCGGGTGGTGCACACGCCCGGCCACACGCCGGGCAGCATCTGCCTCTACGCACCGCGCCAACGGCTCCTCTTCACCGGCGACGTGCTTCAGGTGCTCCGCGGCCGCCTCACGTATGCCAGCGCGTTCTTCAGCCACGACCACGCCGGCGCGCGGGCCTCGGTCGAGCGGCTGGCGGCGCTCGACGTCGACACCATCGCCCTCTCCCATTACCCGCCGTGGAGCGGACAACTGCAACGGAGCGCTCGCCGGCCTGGCCACGCAGGCGACCGGCTAGCGAGACAGCGACGCCGCGGTACAGGTCGAGAAGCCGCGAGCTCAGGCCCGGGCCGGAGCCGACGAGCTCGAGGAACTCGGCCGCTTCGAGCGCCAGGAGCAGCCCATCGGTGGTGGCGGTGACGGTCGCCGTCCGCGGTGACCGGCGCAGGATGCCGATCTCGCCGAAGACGTCCCCCGGCCCGAGGGTGCGCAGCTCCGATCTCAGCGTCCGCCGCCCGTCCGGCACCTGGGTGACGCGCTGACGCTGCCCTCGGCGATGACGTAGAACCGATCCGCCGGATCTCCCTGCCGCACCACCACCTCGCCGGCGGTGACCGGGACCGGCTCGAGCGCACTGCGCGGCGGCCTCGAGGCGCGGCACCGGCAGGCCCGGCGAAGATCGGGTGCTCGAGGAGCCGGGCACGCGCCGGATCGATCGGAGCCGGCTCCGCCGCGCGCTGCGGTCAGGAGCGAGCGCCGCCGCGACGCCGAGGCCGGTGATGACCGCCGAACCGATGAGCACCGGCAGCGACGCTGGTGGCCTCCGCGATGAGCGGCATGAGCAGCGAACCCAGCGAGTACAGGATGGCCGAGGTCGTCTGCAGCACGCCCATCGGCGCGGCCGCGCAGCTCGTCGGGGACGATCCGCTGGATGAGCGTGGTGTTCACGACGTCGAGCAGCAGCAGCCCGGCAACCGCGACGCCGATCGCCAGCATCGCCGTCACGCAGGTCACCGGTCAGCGCCAGCCACGCCAGGCCCGACGCCGCCGACCACGCCGCCGAGCAGCGAGCGGCACGCTCAGCCGCCGGGCGAGCAGCGCGCCGCCGGCGATCCCGGCAATGACGCCGCCGACGCCCGATCGCCGCGTTGAGGTAGCCCGTCCCCGCCTCGCCGGCGTGCAGCACGTCGACCGCGATGACGACGGTCAGCACGCCGAGGCCGCCGCCGACGATGCTCGTGACCGAGTCGAGGATGAATGGCCCGGCCAGCGGCCGCACGAGCTCGCGCCAGCCGGCGGGCGTCGGGCTCCGGCTCGCCGTCGAGCCTGACCGGTCGCAGCGGCTGGCCGCGGAATGGGAAGGCGCCAGAGGACGACCGCCACGATCGCGAACGAGATCGCGTTGAGCAGGAAGGCGATCTCCAGTGCCGCCGGTGGCCAGCAGGATTCCGGCGATGCGCGGGACCGACGATGAAGGCGAGGTTGTCGAGCGTCGCCCACGCGCTGTTGGCCGGCCCGAGGTCGCTCTCGTCGACGAGCATCGGCAGCAGCGCGGCGATCGCCGGGCCGAAGAACGTGGAGAAGCAGGCGGCGAGGATCGAGAGGCCGACGATGACGATCGTCGGCGCGTCGACGATGACGGCCGCCGACCAGGACGAGCATGAGGATGCCCGCGCGCCACATCGGTGACGAGCAGAACCATCCGCCGGTCGAATCGGTCGGCCACGATGCCGGCCGGCACCGAGAGCAGCACGTACGGCAGGATGCGGGCGGCTCCCACGATCCCGAGCAGCACCGCCGAGTTGCTCTCGGCGTAGACGACCACCAGGACGGCCACCAGGTAGAGCCAGTCGCCGATGCCGGAGATGAACTCGCCGGCCAGGAGCCGCGCCAGGGCCCGGTTGCGGCGGAAGAGCTCGACGTAGGTTCGCGCCAGGCTCACGCGCGCGGGCCCGTTCGTGCGGCGAGGCCGCCGGCGGCCCGGGTTGTCGGCGACGCTGGCCAGGATCCCCTTGACCTCGAACGGGCTCAGGCCGGGATGCTTCGACAGGATCAGCGCCACCAGGCCGGCGACGTGCGGCGCGGCGAAGCTGTTGCCGGTGGCAACCGTGCTCGCCGCCGTCCTTCCACGCGACCGGCACGTCGACGCCCCACGCGCCGAACTCGACCGGCGGCGCCGGGTTGTAGTAGAGGCGCCACGGATCCGGCTCCGCGTGCGCGGCCACCGAGAAGACCGAAGAGAAGAGCGACGGGTAGCTCGGCGCCAGGACGTTGTTCGCCGCGCTGACGAGGGCCATGCCGCGGAAGTAGGCGCGATCGGCGAGGTCGTGGAAGACGGGGTAGAGCGACTCGCTCTTCGACGACAGGCTCAGGTTGCAGACCTGCAGGCCCTGCTCGATCGCCCATTCGAGCCCGGCGGCGAACGCCGTCCCCTTGCCGCGCAGGTCGGCCCCGAGGACGCGGATCGAGACGAGCTCGACCGCCGGCGCAAGGCCGACGATGATCGCGCCGCAGGCGGTCCCGTGACCGAACATGTCGACCGCCTCGTCGGGAACCACCCGCGGCTCCTCGCCGCCGATCTCGACGGTGACGTTCTCGACGACCCGGCCCTCGAAGCAGCGGATGGTCGTTCTCGATGCCCGAGTCGATGATCCCGACGCGCACGCCCTCGCCGGTCGCGCCACCCCACGCCCACTCGCGCGTGATGCCGCGGAGGCGCAGGCTGCGACGCAGCGCTCGCCTGCGGGTCGGCGAACGGCTCCGACCAGGCCGGAAGCTCCTCGGTCACCGCCCCGCTCGAGGGCGCTTGGCTCTGTCGGCGTGCGCGGCCACGACATCCAGGATGTCGGCCAGCAGCGCCGTCTCGCGATCGGTCAGCGCCCGCAGTCGCGCGACCTGGTCGACCAGGCGCCAGAAGGGCGCCTCGTCGTCGGCGTCGAGGTCCGTCGTGGCCGCGGCGACCAGGCGTTTCGACCTGCTCGTCGTCAAGATCGGGGCCGATCTGCCCGAGCACGCTGCGGAGCAGGCGATCCGTGTCGCGCTGGACGCGCGCGGCGCCGATGGCCACGGTCGCCTGGCTGGCGAAGACGGCCAGCAGCTCCATGTCGCGCAGCGAGAAGGTCGGCGAGCCGCGCTTGTCGAGGACCTGGAGCACGCCAACGGTGCCCTCCTCGTCGAGGAGCGGCGCGGCCGCGATCGAGCGCGGGACGTAGCCGGTCTGCTCCGCCGCGTCGCGGTTGAAGCGCGGGTCGTTCGCGACGTCGGAGAGCGCCAGCGCCTGGCCGGTCGAATACACGAAGCCGGCGATGCCCTGCGTCGGCGGCACCGTCAGCCCGACGGCGCCGGCGCCCTGCTCGCCCGCCGCGACGCGAAACTCGAGCCGGTCGGGGTCCTGCTCGAACAGCGCGATCGAGGCGGCTTCGGCATCGAAGAGCTGCACCGTCGCGTCGACGATGCTCTGGAGCAGGCGGCGTCTCGACGTCGCCCTGCAGGCGCCGCCCGATGTCAGAACGCCGCGCCGCCGCAACGAGTGCGGCGAGCGCGGCGTCGGTCTGCTGGTCGGCCACGGGTCGTGGCCGGCCTACCGGAGGTTCAGGACGTGGCCCTCGGTGTCGTCGTCGTCGGTGGCGCCTGCGGGCCGGCAGCGCGCCGTGGCCCTCGGTGTCGTCGTCATCGGTCGGCCTTGCGGCCGGCAGCTGCCGTGGCCCTCGGTGTCGTCGTCATCGGTGGCCTTGCGAGCCGGCAGCCGCCGTGGCCCTCGGTGTCGTCGTCGTCGGTGGCCTTGCGGGCCGGCAGCCGCCGTGGCCCTCGGTGTCGTCGTCATCGGTGGCCTTGCGGCCGGCAGCTGCCGTGGCCCTCGGTGTCGTCGTCATCGGTGGCCTTGCGGCCGGCAGCCGCCGTGGCCCTCGGTGTCGTCGTCGTCGAACTTGCGGGTGATGGTCATGGTGTGTCCCTCTACTTCATCGTCGTCAAATGCCTCGCCGCCGAGCTGCCCCGGAAGCGAAAATCCTTCCATCGGCGGCCGCCGCCGGTAGTTGTCCATGAGTCCGTACCTCTGTGTGGCGGCGGTGTAACCGCGATGACATCATCCTATGGATGGCGCGTACAGCCTCGAAGCGTGTTCGCGACACGTGCGGTGTCGGCGATTCGACATGTTATCGGGCGCTTCGTGCCTCGAGGGCGGCCAGATCGGTAATCACCAGGGTCTCGCGATCGATCTGGAGCAGACCCTCCTCCACCAGACCGCTCAGGAGCTTGTTCACGCTCTGGCGCGTGCCACCGATCATGGCAGCCAGATCCGATTGTGTGAAGGGCCAGTCGAGCTCGACGCGGCCGTGGGCGGTCGGATCGATGTCGCGAACCAGGCGCACGAGGCGCATGGTGAGACGGCCCGCCAGGTCAAGGAAGTGGAGCTCCTCGACGTGGCCGGTCAGCCGACGCAGCTCGCCGGCCAGCGCCTTCAGCAGCGCCGTCACGAGTCGCGGGTCCTCGGGGAGCAGTCGCAGGAACTGGTCGCGCGGCAGCGCCAGCGTTTCGGTCGGCTCGAGGGCAGTCGCGGTGGTCGAGCGGGGCCCGCCGTCGAGGAGCGCCAGCTCTCCGAAGAAGTCGCCGGGCTTGAGGCTCGCGATGATCGCTTCCTCTCCCTCCTGCGACGGCAGCACGATCTTCACGCCACCATCCACCACGATGTGGAGCGAGTCGCCCACGTCCTGCTGGTGAAAGATCACCTCGTTGCGGCGGAATCGGCGAGGGCGCATGAGGCCGGCAAGCACGCGAAGCCCAGCGTCGTCGACGTGGGCAAAGAGCGCGCAGCGTCTTAGGCTGTTGACAGCGAGGTCGTAATCGGCCACGCGGGGCCCCCTTCTCGTCGTCGGTTGTAGACCGGTCGCCGTCGCAAACTGTCGTCTGGCCCACGGATTCCGTCAAGGGGATGTCGGGCCGGCGACAGCCTCCCGGCCGGGACAGCGACGCTGAGTGGATCGTCAGGATGACCGTGCCACGGTCGGTCAGCGGATCGCGTTGATCGCCGATGCGGGGCGAGGATGCTCGCATAGCACGGCCTACACCGCCGGGCGACCCGAGGAGGCAGATCCGATGTTCGCACCCAACGTCAGCACCTACCAACTGGCCGACCAGATCAACCATGACCGGCTCTCGCATTCGGCGCTGCTGCAGAAGGTCGCCCGCGAACGCTCGACCGATTCCATCACCGTCGACCGCGAAGCGCAGCGCCGGGTCACCTCTCGCCGGCTGACCGCGGGGCTCGCGGCAGTGACGCTCACGTTCGCCATCGCGGCCGCGGCGGCCGCCACGCAGCAGTCCGAGGCGGCTGCCACTCAGAGTCACGGCAGCGGCGGAGGCGTCACCCTCATCCGCTGATCCGAACAAGGCCCTTGATCCACCCGACGCCGGGACTTCCTCCCCGGCGTCGTGGTTTGCCCATCGGGTAGAATCGCGCCCCTGAGCGGGCGGGAGTAGCTCAGCTGGCAGAGCGCCACCTTCCCAAGGTGGATGTCGCGAGTTCGAATCTCGTCTCCCGCTCCATCGCGCATGGCCGAGGCCGCCAGGACGGCTGAACGCGCTCCGGGCGTATGCTCGGCTGGATGCCGCGATCCCGCCTCACGAACGCCGTCGTCGTCGCGATCCTGATCGGCGGATGCTCCGCCGGCCCGGGTGCGACGCAGTCTCCGCCCTCCGTCGCCGAGTCCGCGGCTCCGACTCCGACGGCCTCGGCACCCGCTCCATCGACGTCCGAGACCGAGCCGGCGCCGACTCCCGAGCCGCTCGCCTGGGAAGCCCTCGACGTCGATGGCCCGGCGGCGCGCGAGGACCACACCTGGACCGTCGACGATGCCGGAGAGGTTGCCTACCTCTTCGGTGGTCGCGACGGCGCGACCGTCTTCGGCGACACCTGGGCGTACCGGCTCGAGGACGACACCTGGACGCAGCTTGCGCCGCCAGCGGCCCCACCGGCTCGGTTCGGGCACGAGGCAGCCTGGGTCGACGGTGTGGGTCTCGTCGTCTTCGCCGGCCAGGCCGATCCGCAGACATTCTTCAACGACCTGTGGGCCTACGATCCCGGAGGCAGGGGCGTGGACGCAGCTGCCCGCATCTGGAGCGGCGCCGGTCCCGCGCTACGGCACCTGCGCCGCGATCGGGCCGGACGGTCGCCTCTGGATCAGCCACGGATTCACCGAGGAGCAAACCCGTTTCTCGGATACGCGGGCCTACGATTTCGCGACCGGCCGCTGGACCGACGAGACTCCCACCGGCGGGCGACCGGTCGAGCGATGCCTCCACGGATGCTGGTGGACCGATGCCGGTGAGCTGGCGCTCTACGCCGGGCAGACGACCGGCACCGTGGCCCTGGATGACAGGTGGACCCTCCGCGACGGCGCATGGTCCCAGGTGGAGGGAAAGCTGCCGCCGGGACGCAACCTCTACTCCCGAGCCCGCCAGGGTGGCGGGACCATCATCTTCGGCGGCCTGGCGCTCGATGGCGGGTACCTGGACGACCTGTGGCTGCTGGCGGACGATGCCGTCGACGCGCGGGTGCTCGAACCCGCGGGGGATCCTCCGCCGCCGAGGGCCGGCGCCGAGCTCATCGTCGATGCGGCCCGAGGCCGAGCGCTCCTCTTCGGCGGACGCGACGAGGGCGGCGCCCTCGACGACCTCTGGATTCTGCGTGGCGTATGAACCGATCTGGCCCGCCACATGCAGCGTCACCGGGCGATGACCCTCGTGCACCCCGCTGACCTGGTCGACGCCCCGTCCTGGTCGATCAGGCCAGAGCTACCGGTCGATCTCGATCAGATCCACGAGCTGCATCGCGAGGCGTTTCGCGGCCCCACCGAGGCAGAGCTCGTCGATGCGATCCGAGCCGGCGCGGACTTCCTCCCGGAGCTCTCGCTGGTCGCGGTCGCGAGCGACGGGAGCGTGCTGGGGCACGTCCTGGTCAGCCGCGTCGGTTTCGAGCCGGATCCAGCCGGCAGTCCGCGGCGCGATGCCCTGGCTCTCGCACCGCTCGCGGTGCTGCCGCCGCACGCAGGACGCGGGATCGGTTCGGCCCTCATGCATGAGGCCCTCGCGGTTGCCGACCGGCGCGACGAGGCCCTCATCGCCGTCCTCGGACCGCCGAGCTTCTATCGGCGGTTCGGCTTCGGCCCCGCCGAGGAGGCCGGGGTGCGCTCTCCGTACGACGGCGCCGGCGCCGCGTACCAGGTGCGCCCGATCGCCGGGCGTGTCGTCGGACCCGGGAAGCGTCGTCTATCCGCCGATGTTCGAGGCAGGCTCCCGCTCCTAGCCTCCGCCACCCGGTCCGCTGTTGCCACCGCCGGGTCCGCTGTTGTCCGACTCGCTCGGGCTCGGCGTATCCAGATCGCCGCCATGGTCGTCCGTTGCAGTCGGCATCGGCGTCGCCGGCACGGACGTCGGGGTCGGAGTGGCGCTCGGCGTCGGCGAAGGGGTCGCCGATGGGCTCGGCGAAGGCGTCGGGGTCGCGCGACGGGGTCGGCGACGGACTGACGACCTCGGTCGGCGACGGCGTCGCGCCGGTGTTGTTTCGGGCCCGATCGGCCAGGTCTCCCAGCGCGAGGGCGCCGATCACCGCCGCCGCCACGACAGCCGCGCCAAGGGCCAATCGTGCCGGACCATGCCAGGGAGCGAACGCGGCAAGCAGCGAGCCCCACCAGCCCCGGGATGGGACCGGCTCGTCGTCGATCGCCGCCATGATGCGCGACGAGAGGTCAAGCGATGGCTCCCCGGCCGCGTCGGTGGCGTACTGCTCGAGGCTCTCGCCAAGGCGGTCCATTTCCGGGTCGTTTCGTCCCAGCTCGCCCGAGTCGAATGGATGTCGGGTCATCGGTGACCTCCCTCGGCGTCGATCAGCGGCCGCAACCGCTCGAGCCCGCGGCGGAGATGCGTCTTCACGGTGTTGATGGGACGCCCGGTCGCTTCGGCGACCTCGGCCAGGGACAGCTCGGCGAAGAAGCGAAGCGCGACCACCTCGCGGTACGGCTCGGGAAGTGCGCCGACGGCGTCTCGGAGCTCGCTGCGCACTTCCGACGCGACGGCCACGCGGGTGGGATCGGTGCGGGAGTCGGCGAGGAATGGCTCCGGCAGGGTGTCGACGTCGGCGGTCGGCCGCCGGGATGCGAGACGCCGAAAGGCCTGGCGGGTCGCGATCCGCAGCAGCCACCCGCGAAGCGGCCCGTCGCCCCGATAGCTCCCGATCGCTCGATAGGCTGCCACGAAGCTCTCCTGCGTCACATCCTCGGCGTCGTGCGGACGGCCGAGGATTCGGAGGCAGGCTCGGTAGACGGTGCGCGTCTCACGCTCGACGAAGGCACCGAACGCCTGGCGATCACCGGCGAGGGTGGCCTCGACGAGGGCGCGGTCGTCCACGCCCTCATCGTGCCATGTCCCTGCCCACACGCGGGCGATGACCTTCAGTCGTCGCTGCCGGGACCGGAGTTGTCGTCTCCGCCTCCGGGCCCGGAATTGTCATGGGTCGTCGTCGCCGCCGGGGCCGGAATGGTCGTCGTCCCCGCCGGGCCCGGAGTTGTCGTGGGCATCGACCTCGTCATCATCGGGTGACGCCGACGGCGAGGCACCATCATCGTCGTCGGGCGACGCGGCCGGGGACGCATCGTCGTCCGGAGAGCGCGGCCGGGGACGCATCGTCGTCGGGAGACGCGGCCGGGGACTCGGCCGGCGACGCATCGTCGTCGGCGTCCTCAGGCGAAGCGGTCGGCTCCGGACTGTTCAGCGCACCGCCGGCGGTCTCGAAAGCGGACGGCGAGGGCGAGATCGAGGACGACGACGCGGACGCGTCATCGGCTCCGTTGCCGCCGGTCGCCAGGGCGACGCCGGCCAGGACCAGGAGGCCGCCCACGGCGAGGACGAGACCTCGGATGGAGGCATGCAGGTTCACGTGTGACTCCCATCGGTTCTGTTTCAGCTGCCGCGAATGCGGCCTTCACTACAGATCGAGCCGACGGAGCCCCGAAAGGTTTCAGGCGTGCAGCGCCCGAAGCTACTCGTGCTCGTCCTCGAGCGCCGCGGAGACGGACAGTCTCGACGTTGCCGGCCAGGGCACGTGAGATCGGGCAGCCATCCTTGGTGGCCTGGGCGGCCGCATCGAAGGCGGCTTCGTCGAGTGCCGGGCACCACGCCCGAGCACGTCGAGCTGGGAGCTCGTCACCGTCCAGCGCATCCCCGACCTTGTCGAAGGTCACGGTGGCCGAGACGTGGAGATGGTCAGGTGGCGTGCCGGCGCGGTCGAGCGCCCCGGAGAGCGCCATCGAGAAGCACGAGGCATGTGCCGCGGCGAGCAGCTCCTCCGGCGACGTCTGGCCCTGCGGGCGCCTCGGTGCGGGCGGACCATGAGACCGGCAGATCGGTGAACAGCTCGCTCGAGCCGGCGGTGACGGTCCCGGAGCCGGTGGCGAGGTTGCCGTTCCAGGTGACGGTCGCGGTGCGGGTGGCAGCCATCGGTATCGGTCCTCCTTGCGGACGCTAGACTCGGGCGCAGATGAGCAGCGTAGCCGAACGCCGGCCGATCATCCGCGGCGACCACGTCTATCTCCGCGCCGCCGAACGCGACGACATCGCGCCTCTTCGTGCGCTGGTTCAACGACGCGGAGGTGCTGCGCAACCTGGCCATGCGGGCACCGATGAGCGAGGCTGCCGAGGCCCAGTGGTTCGAACGCATGCTGGCCGCCCAGGGCACCACCGACTACCACTTCGTCATCTGCCTGCTGGACGACTCTCGACCGATCGGGACGATCGGCCTGCACGGCGTCGACTTCCAGAATGGCAACGCCGAGTTCGGGATCGCCATCGGCGAGAAGGGCGAGTGGAACAAGGGCCACGGGACCGATGCGCTGCGCGCCATCTGCGACTTCGGCTTCGGCGAGCTGCGGCTCGAGCGGATCGGCCTGTACGTCTATGCCGGGAACGATCGGGCTCGCCGTTCGTATGAGAAGGCCGGGTTCAGCCACGAGGGGACCCTGCGTCGCGCGCATTTCGGGCGTGGCGAGCACATCGACGTCCACGTCATGAGCCTGCTCCGCGAGGAGTGGGCCGCCCTGCCACATCGGCCAATGTGGGAGTACGACTGACGGGCGTCCTCGAGCTCCCCGCCCGCCTGGAGGCGTTGACCGGGGCGGCGCGCGAGCGGGCGGACCGCCTCTACGAGGTTCGGCTGGTGAGCGGCCACACGGTGCCGCCACCCGAGCTGGAGCCGTGGCTCGCCACCACGTTCGGCTCGGTCGCGGCGGTGCGCGACCAGGCCGTGCTCAAGGTGACGAATCGCGTGACCCTCGAGGCAACGCTCTTCGCGCCACTGCGCAGCCGCCGCCCGATCGATGGAGCCGAGCATGGTCGAGACCTCGCCAGCGGAGATCGGCGCCGTCGAGGGAGACCCCTTCTGCCACCCCGAGACCGGCACGCCTGCCGACACGTTCGGACGAGTCCGCGGGACGCGCGTCATCACCGGTGCCAACGCGGCCATGGCCGATGCCCACCACGCCGTGCTTGTCTTCGACGTGCACGACCCGCTCGCCTTCGATACGGAGACGGTGGTGGACCTCCTGCGCACCGGACGGGAGTGGGCCGAGCGCGCCCGCCGCGACGATCCCGACGCGGTGAACTACCTGCTCATCTGGAACTGCCTCTGGCGCGCCGGCAGCTCGATCATCCACGGCCACGCGCAGGCGCTGCTCGGCTCCGGGTCGCACTACGCGGCGGTTGAGCGGCTCCGGCGAGACGCGGCCGGCTACGACGGGGACCTGATCGAGGAGATGATCGCGGTGCACCGCAGCCTTGGGCTGACGATCGACCTCCCCGGCGGGGTGGTTCTGGTGGCCCACCTCACCCCGCGCAAGGAGCGCGAGCTGCTGCTCATCGGCAGCCCCGGCAGGGAGGAGACGGACCCGCCCTTCGCCGATGCCCTGGCGCGGACGCTGATCGGCTACCGCGACCGCGTCGGCGTCACCTCCTTCAACCTCGCGCTGTGGCGCCCGCCGCTGGCGAACGCCGAGGGCTGGGAGGCCATACCGCCAATGGTCAGGCTGGTGGATCGGGGCGATCCGTTCCTTCGCCCGTCCGACATCGGCGCCATGGAGCTGTACGGAACGCCGATCGTGGGCTCCGACCCGTACGACCTCATCGAGGCGCTTCGGTAGCGCGCGCGCGTTCGGGTACGATGCGGCCGTGTTCGAGCTGCGACGGGACCCGGTCACGGGCTGGTGGTCCGCCATCGTCGCCGACCGGGCGTTCTCCCGCGAAGCCTTCGAGGTGGAGGCGCAGCCCGTCGAAGGCACCCATTGCCGTCACTGCGACGACGCTTCAGCCGACGAGCCACCGCACCACGTTCGACGCGTGCCGCTCCGCTCGGACGCCTTCCACCGCATCGACTCGTCGAAGGAGCGTGCCGCGCAGCTCTCGATGAGCGAGGTGGAGCGTGCCACCGGCTCGTGGGAGATCCTGGTCGGTCCAAAGGAGCATCACGAGCGGATGACGGACGCCGCGCCCCAGCTCGCCGGCGGCCTGCTGCGGGCAGCGCGCGACGCGATGCGGGCGATCGGCGACGCGCCACGCGAGACCGACTCCGAAGGGCGGGCCGAGCCGCTCTACATCCAGGTCGTCCAGAGCCATGGCCGCCAGGCGGGCGCGCGCACCTCACACCTGAACGTGGAGCTGTACGCGATCCCGCAGGTGCCGCACTGGGTGGCCGAGGAGATCGGCGGTGGGGCGCGCCAGATGATCAAGACGCGTCGCTGCGTGTGGTGCGCGCTGGCCGAGGCGGAGGAGGAGAACGGCGAGCGCCTCGTGTTCGCCGACCACCACGCGATCGTCTTCGCGCCCGCGGCCAGTCGCTCCGCGTTCGAGATGATGGTCGTGCCGCGCGCGCACGCGGCCGACTTCACGTCGATCGACGACGAGGCGATCGCCGCCACCACGGCGACCCTCCAGCGCGCGCTCCAGACACTCGACGCTCTCGGCGACCCGCCGTATAACCTCTTCCTGCATACGTCGCCCGCGGGCGAACGGCTCGATCAGACGTTCCACTGGCACTGGGAGCTTCACCC
Organism: uncultured Chloroflexia bacterium; assembly: GCA_963759405.1. GTDB lineage: Bacteria > Chloroflexota > Limnocylindria > QHBO01 > QHBO01 > JACDBZ01. Next base: position 67,630 of record CAVWZA010000016.1, read on the forward strand.
GCGCCTGCGCGTCATCGCCGGGCTCGAGCGCGCGACGGCACTGGCGGTGAACCCGGTGGCGCCCGAATATGCTGCCGAGGTGCTGCGAGCTCATCTGCATCGGTAACAGTTGACGACACCGATGCGTCACAGTCGGAGCGGGGAGGGGCGGCTAGTGCGGAGGACGAGGTGCGCTCGATGGCGGTTCCTGTCCCGATCGCCTGGGATCAGCCCACGGTGACGCGCCATGTCTCCGCCAGCGATGCCGAGTTCGCCCGACTCTTCGAGGAGTTCTCTGCGCCCATCCACAACTACGTGCTGCGCATGGTCGGCGATCCCGACCGCGCGGCCGACATCACGCAGGACACGTTCATCAAGGCATACAGAAAGCTCGACACCGTGACCGAAGCCACCTCGACCCGGGCATGGCTGTACCGCATCGCCACCAACACCGCGATCGACGACATGCGCCGGCGTCGGATGGTGACCCCGATGGGCGACGATGCGCCGAGCTACGCCAACCGGCCCGACCTCCGCCCGGGACCCGAGGCGCAGGTGATGGCGTCGACGCTCGACGAGCGCGTCCAGCGTTCGCTCATGCGGCTTCGCCCCAATCACCGGCAGTGCCTGCTCCTCAGCGACCTCGAGGACATGAGCCCGCAGCAGATCGGTGAGGTGATGGGCCTCTCGTACGCCGCGGTGCGCACCCTGCTCTGCCGGGCCCGTGGCGAGATGCGGCGCCGCCTGGCCGCGGAGGGCTTTGCGCGATGACGATGAATCGCCACGAGGCCTTCGAGGAGCTGATCAGCGCGTCACTCACCGAGGAGCTGACGGACGCCGAGCGTCAGTGGCTCGATGCCCATCTCGACTCCTGCAGCCACTGCCGCGCGACGCTCGCCGCATTCGCCGAACAGCGGCGGATCATGGGCGGCCTGCGTCACGTCGCGCCACCCCGCGACCTCGGCCCGCGGGTTCGGACCGGGATCGAGCGCGGCCGGTTCGCCCGGGTGCCCTTTTGGCGACGCCCGGCGGTGATCTTCGCCGGTGCCGGCGGAGGCCTCGCGGCCGTGTTCGGCGCGCTCCTCGCGATCGTGCTGCTCAATGGCTCGCCGCAGGAGCCGCAGGTCGGCCAGGCCACCCCCACGCCGACCCTCAGCCTCGCGCCGGAGCCGACCGCGACGGCGACGCCGGCGGTCATCGCCCCGACGCTGCCGCCGGTTCCCACTTCGGCGTCGCCCGCACCTCCAGGAGAGTCTGCACCTCCCCCTTCGGCAGCGCCGAGCCAGACACCCAACCCGGTGGCCGTGGCACCCGAGCCGGACGTCTTCCTCGCATTCACCGGCACGCTCGAGGACCCGGCCCTCACCGTAGCGGAGGCGGCTCCGGTCGGGGAGTCGCCGCCACCGGCGGCCGAGGTCGACGACACGCCCAGCGGCCCGCCCATCGCCGCCGAGCTCTCGCCCGATGGACAGTGGCTCGCCTACATCACCGAGGTCGGGCTGAGCGGCATGAACGAGGTCCGTGCCACCCGCGTCGCGGAGGCGCCGGCGGCATCCGACCCCGACGCATCCGCCCCGCCCGACTCCTCCATGGCGGTCGGCGACACCGTCGTCCTGGGCAGCTCCACGATGGGGACGCCGTTCCTGGAGCGGCTGGCCTGGTCGCCCGATGGCCGGTACCTGGCCTACACCCTCGCCGATGCGGCACCCGACGGGACGACGGACGTGTGGATCTTCGAGACCGAGGATGCCGAGTCCTGGCAGCTCACCGAAGTCGGCAACGCGTTCGCGGCCAGCTGGGTGGCTCGTGAGGACGCTGAGCCGCTGCTCTGGGTGAGCACGGCGGACACGCAGCCGACCAGCTATCTCACCGAGCCGGTGAGCGACGCCGGCCACGAGGAGCTGATCGATCCGGCCTCGGAGGCCCACGGCACCGCCGAGGGAATCTTCCAGCCGCTGCTCAATGCGAACGGCTCCTTCGCCATCTACTGGCGGGGCGCGATGCAGCGCGAAGAGGGCTCGGGCTGGGACTTCGTCGAAGGCGGCGCGCCGCAGCTGGCCCAGCACGATGCGGCCGGTGGAACGTACCGGTTCGACAGCGAGCGTCCGCTCTTCAGCGACCTCACCATCGACCAGGCCGCGTTCACCTCGGCGTCCATCACGTGGAGCAGTGACGGCGACGCGTACGCCGTCTGGGACACCGAGTGGGCCGGCGAGTCCCAGGGGACGGACGTGCTGTATCCCGATCCGACGCGCGTGTACTTCGGACACGCCACCGATCCGCGCGGCCTGACCCAGCACCACGCCATCGACAAGGACGACGTGGCGGCGGGCCTGGTCGTGGTCGACGTCAAGGTCTCGCCGACCGGCAGGCACCTCGTCATCACCGCTCGAGAGCCGCTCGCCGGCGATCTCGATACCCCGCGCGCCGAGCTGCTGCTCATCGAGCGCAACACGGGCGACGTCGCGGACACGGTCCGGGTGTTGGGATCCGCCGACGAAGGGTGGATCGGCCCGGCGGCCTTCGACCAGACGCCGGAAGTGCTGGAGCCCTAGCCGCGCGGGCGGCACCGGTATACTCTGCGCCGAGCCCTTTAACGCGGTCCCGCGAGGCCGCCAAGGAGACGCATGACCGAACGCCGCATCCTGGACGCCGACGACCTGCGTCGCGCGATGACCCGGATCGCTCACGAAATCGTGGAGCGCAACGGCGGCGTCGATGACCTCGTCCTCGTCGGAATCCGGAGCCGCGGCGTCCCGATCGCGCGGCGCCTCGCCGGGCTGATCGAGCAGCACGAGGGCGCATCGGTCCCGGTCGGCTCGCTCGACATCACCTACTACCGCGATGACCTCACGCGCCTTGCGCACGCGCCGATCGTGAAGCGCTCGGACCTCGAGGCGGAGGTCAGCGGCCGCACCGTGGTGCTCGTCGACGACGTCCTCTACACCGGCCGCACGGTGCGCGCGGCGCTCGATGCGCTGACGGACCACGGCCGCCCGCGGGCAGTGCAGGCTCGCTGCGCTGGTGGACCGCGGCCACCGCGAGCTGCCGATCCGCCCTGACTTCGTCGGCAAGAACCTGCCGACCGGGGAGGACGAGGTCGTGCACGTTCGCCTGATCGAGACCGATGACGCGGACGAAGTGGTCATCGAGCGACCGGAGGACGCGGCATGATCCTGGACGCGCCGCCCGGCGCACGAACGCAGCGCCACCTGCTGGACGTCGAGGGCCTGCCGCGGGCGGAGATCCTGCGGATCATCGACCTGGCGGTCGAGATGCGCGCGGCGCGGGCGGCGCGATCGCATCGGTCCCTGCTGGAGGCCGAAACGGTCGGCCTCGCCTTCTACGAAGGATCGACACGGACGCGCGTCAGCTTCGAGCTTGCCGCCAAGGCACTGGGTGCCACGGTGGTCGACCTCGGGGTGGCCGGCAGCAGCGTGAGCAAGGGCGAGTCGCTGGTCGACACGGTGCGCACCCTGGAGCGGACCGGCGTCACGGCGCTCGTCCTGCGCCACGGCGCAGCCGGCGCTCCGTACCTGGCGGCCCGCACGACCGGCATGGCGATCGTGAACGCGGGGGACGGCATGCATGCCCATCCGACCCAGGCGCTGATCGACGCCCTGACCCTGCGCGAAGCGCTCGGGTCGCTGGAGGGGCGCGTGGTCGCCATCGTCGGCGACGCCGCCCACTCACGGGTCGTGCGCTCCAACCTGCACGCGCTGCTGGAGCTCGGCGCACGCGTGCGCCTCGGGGGCCCACCCGCCTGGGTGCGCGGCTTCGACGGCCGGCCGGGGATCGAGGTCGCCGGCTCGCTGAACGAGGCGCTGGCCGGGGCCGACGCGGTGATGACCCTGCGCGTCCAGCTGGAGCGAGCGGCCGTCGGCGGCGTGCCGTCGCTGCGCGAGTACACGCGACACTGGGGCCTCGACGAGAAGCGCATGCGCCTGGCCGGCACCGATGCCCCGATCCTGCACCCGGGACCGACCAACGAGGGCGTGGAGATCACGGCGGAGCTTGCAAACGGCCCGCGCAGCCTGATCGGCCGCCAGGTCGAGAACGGCGTCCCGATCCGGATGGCGGTGCTTGCGCTGGTGACGGGAGCCGCGTGACCCTCGGCCAGTTCGGGCGCCTGACCGATGCGCCGGCCAGCCTTCTCCTGGCGGGCGTGCGGCTCATCGACCCGAATGACGGGTCCGACACGGTGCGGGACCTGGCGATCGTGGATGGATTCATCCGGGATCCGGCGCTCCTGCCCGCCGGTGCGGAGCGGGTCGATGCCAGCGGCCTGGTCGCTGGCGCCCGGCTTCTGCGACCTGCACGCCCATCTCCGTGAGCCCGGCGACGAAGGGGCCGAGACGATCTCCTCGGGCGCGCAGGCGGCGGCCCACGGCGGGTTCACCACCGTGTGCGCGATGCCAAACACCGAGCCGCCGCTCGACGAGCGGGCGCGGATCGGCTGGGTTGTCGAGCGGGCGCGGGATGCCGCGTGCCGGGTACGGGTGATCGGCGCCGTCAGCGTCGGTCGGGCCGGCGAGGCGCTCGCCGAGCTCGGCTCCATGGCCGAGTCCGGTGCGGTCGCCTTCTCGGACGATGGCGCTGCCGTTCCCTCGCCGCACCTCGCTCGCACGGCGATGACCTACCTCCGCGGGCTGGGACTGCCGCTCATCGAGCATGCCGAGGACGCGTCGCTCGCGGCCGGCGGCGTGATGCGCGCCGGCCCCACCGCGAGCCGACTTGGGCTCGCCGGCTGGCCGCCGAGCGCGGAGCTGACGATCGTGGAGCGCGACATTGCCCTTGCCGCGGAGACGGGTGCCCGCCTGCACCTCACGCATCTGTCGACGGGTGCGGCGCTCGAGGCGGTCCGCCGCGCTCGGGCGCGCGGCCTGCCGGTGACCTGCGACGTCACCCCGCACCACCTGGCGATGACCGACGCCTGGGTCGCCGGATCGCGGCAATTCGCGTGGGAGGACGAGCCGGCGGATGGCGAGCCGCTCGATCCCGACCGCGCCTACGACGGTCGCTGCCGGGTCAATCCGCCGCTGGCGTCTCGCGAGGACGCGCTGGCCCTGCTGGCCGGGCTCGCCGACGGCAGCGTCGACGCCATCGCCACCGACCACGCCCCCCATCCGCCCCAGCGCAAGCTCGTGCCGTTCGACGATGCGGCCCCCGGGCTCATCGGCCTCGAGACGGCCCTCTCGCTGGGCCTGGCGGCCGTGGCGGCCGGCCGGCTGGAGCTGGCGACGCTCGTGGCGGCGCTCTCGATTCGCCCGGCCGAGATCATCGGCGAGCGACGCAGCCTGGCTCCGGGACAGGCGGCCGACCTGGTGGTCTTCGATCCCGAGGCGCGCTGGCGCGTCGAGGCATCGGCGTTGGCTTCGGCGTCATCGAATACGCCGCTGCTGGGGATGGAGCTGCCGGGGGTCGTGCGGATGACAGTGGCGGACGGCCGGATCACCTATCGAGCGTGAGCGTCGGGGTGCCGGATATGGGACCATGCGGCTCGCCACATCCCTTTGAGCCCAGGCGAGGAATGGCTTGTCAGTCCGCTACAACGAGGAGCTCGACCCGAACGAGGGTCCCGGCTTCGGATGCTTCGTCACGCAGGCGATCCTGTTCGCCGTCATCCTGTTCCTCATCCCGATCGGCCTCTTCACCTTCAACTGGCCGGTCTGGGTGCTGGCGACGCTCCTCTTCATCGACTTCGTCCTGCTCTTCTTCGTGAGCATGACCAGCGTCTTCCTGCTCCGCGTCTTCTTCGCCGATCGGCGTGGCGGGCGAGGACGGCAGACTGGGGTGGCAAAGCCCGAGACCCGCGTGATCAGCACCGAGGAGGAACCCGATGACGGATAGGGAGCCAGCACTGATGCCGCTGATGGTCACCTTCTTCAACGTCCGCAAGGGCCGCGACGCCATCTTCAAGCGCGGGATGCGCCACCTCTTCCCGAAGCGCGCCCGGGAGACCGAGGAGAAGTACGGCGTCCGCTTCATCGGCTGGTTCAACGTGACCGAGGGCTCGACCTGGAACAACGTGCTCATCCTGGACCTGCCCAACTACGCCGTGCTCGACAGGCTGTACGCCGATCCGGGCATGCAGGGCTTCGGCCACCGGGTGGCCGAGTCGATCTTCGACTCGAAGCACACGATCTTCCTGCGCGAGCGTATGGGCCCGGACTTCGTGTACAAGCCGTGAAGGCGTCGCTCACCACGCTTCGTTGCGCTCCGCGAGGTCGCCGCCGAGGCGGAGCTCGAGCGCAAGGACTTCCTCTACGAGGCGACGGAGCAGCTCCGCCGATTCCTGGACCAGAACCGGGAGCGGCTGCGCGAGATCGGCCCCATCAAGCTCGTCGACAACGAGCAGGACTACCTGCTCTACCACCCGGTCGACGAGACGTGGACCACCCGGCTCACCTACCAGGACCCGGCCGATAGCGAGTGGTACGACCAGGAGCAGGTGGTCGACACGATCAGCGAGGTCATCGAGCTCTACAACCCGGCCGACATCTTCACCTGGCTGATCGAGGCGTCCCGCGACCCGCCCGGCCATCTCATCGCCGCGGATGAGCTCGCGCATGAGGAGGAGCTGGTCGAGGCCTCGGCGTCCGACGACTGGCAGGCCGAGCTTCCTCCCTCGCAGCAGGAGACCCTCGCCGCGCAGCGGCTCTGGCAGCTGGCCGATGCCTACCGCACGCAGCTGGGCACGGCGCAGGCGCAGCTCCTTCGCGAGTTCACCTCGAACGCCGAGGAGGTCCTGCGTCGCACCGGCGACCTTCCCCTGCTCGACGAGCCGGAGGACATGCTCATCCTTCGGGCGGACGGGCGCTTCGAGACGAGCCTCGACCTGTCCGATCGGCCGGAGGACGTGATCGGCACTGCGGAGGCCCGCCGTCCGGGGCTGATGGTCACCGAGGCCAAGACGATCGCCGCCTTCTACGACCCAGCCGACGTGCTCCACTGGGTGACCGAGGCGCTCGCCGAGCGGTATCCGGCGGTCGACTTCACCGCCGTCTACGAATGACCGATGCGTCCCTTCGCGACGCCTCGGTCGAGTCCCTCTTCGCCGATGCCGGCGCCCTGCTCGACGGCCACTTCGTCCTGAAGTCGGGGCGCCACGCCGGCCGCTACCTCGAGAAGTTCCTCGTCCTGCAGCACCCGCGCTACGGCGTGGAGCTGTGCCGCCGCTTTGCCGAGGCGCTTGCGCCCGTACGCTCCCACGCTGGTCGTCGGGCCCACCACCGGTGGCGTTCTCCTCTCGTTCGAGACGGCTCGCCAGCTCGGTGGCTCGGTTCGTGCGGCCTTCGCCGAGCCGGTGGCTGCCGGCGGGCGGGCGCTGCGCCGCGGCTGGCCGATCGCCGCGGACGAGCGCGTCGCGATCGTCGACGACATCCTGACCACCGGCGCCTCCCTGGTCGAGACGGTCGAGGCCGTGCGGGCGGCCGGCGTCGAGCCCGTGGCGGCGGCGGTCATGGTCGACCGGTCCGTCGAGCCGGTCGATCTTGGTGTGACGCTCCACTCGCTGGGCCGGATCGAGATTCCCTCGTGGGAGGCCGATGCCTGCGAGCTGTGCGACGCGGGCGTGCCAATCCGCAAGCCGGGCAGCAGCTAGCCCGTCAGCCCTTGGCGCCGCCGGTGAAGTTCCACGAGGCCAGGTGCAGCGCCGGGACGACGTAGGCGCCGAGGCCGAAGACCGCGCCGCCCACCAGCGTGAGCTCGGACCCGACCGACCGCACGTTGCCCGGCGAGAGCGCATCGAGGAACGACTGGGTGAATCGCATGTTGGTCACCGGTCGGACGACGCGGCCGTCCTCGATCAGCCAGACACCGTTACGCGTCAGGCCGGTCACGACCTGGGTGCGCGGGTCGAGGACGCGGGTGTACCAGAAGTCGGTGACCAGCAATCCTCGAGACGACCGCGGCGATCATCTCGTCGCGCGAGGTCGAGCCGGGTTGCAGGACCAGGTTTGCCGGCAGCGCGCCAAACGGTCCCGCGCCGGCGACGGCATTCCCGGTCGACTCGGCTCCGAGCGCTTTCGCGGTGCGCCGGTCGTGGATCAGGCTCGTCGTCACGCCGTCGCGCACGAGCTCGACGCGACGCTTCGGCGTGCCCTCGGCGTCGAACGGAATGCCGATCGACATCGGATGCTCGACGTCGTCGGCCAGGGAGATGGACGGCGTCGAACTGCGCCTCGCCGAGCTTGGCGAAGGACCGGCCCTCTTCGACGGCCCTGCCGTTGAAGCCGTGGAGCGCCAGGAAGGTGAGGACGTCCACGACGCAGTCAGGCTCCAGGACGACCTCGTAGCGACCGGGCTCGAGGTCGGATGGATCCGCCGACTCGTGCGCGCGCCTGGTGGCCTCCGCGCCGGCGACCCCTCCATCGAGATCCGCGACGCGGACGGACGCGGCACGACCGCTGCCGTCGGAGGTGGCCGTGCGCGCGATGCCGTCGATGATGGCGGCGCTCGTGCGTCCCGACAGCCGCTGGCCGGCCGAGTTTGCGAACGCGACCACCTCGCCGTTGGTTGAGCAGAATCCGGCCGTCTCGAGGCCGTCCGCCGCGTTCACGAAGGCGCCGACGCGAGCCGCGCGCGCGTCCGGCTCGGCCTGCGCCGTGGCCTCGTCCCAGTGCTCGATCGCGGGCGCCGGTGCGGGAGGCGCGAGCCCCGGCCAACCGGGATCGACCGGCCGCAGGCGTGCGGCATCCGTGGCGGAGCCCACGAGGCGGTCGAGGGCGTCGTCATCGGTCTGGTTGCCCACGGCTTCCGCGACACGGCCGTCGAGCGCGATGCGCAGGTGGACGCGCTGGGCCGCATCGGCGACGTTCTGGTGAATGAAGCTGGTGGCGAACCGGGTGAGCGCATCCGTGCCGCCCGAAACGGTCACCTCCGCCTCGGCGCCGGCACCCACGCGGGCAAGGACGCGCTCGCAGACGTCGAGCAGCCCGTCGCTCATCCGGTCACTCCGACCCGCACGCCGCGGAATCGACACGGAACCGAGGGGTGCCCGGTGTGGCCGATCTGGCCCGGCTGACCCTTTCCGCAGTTCGGCGTCCCCCAGAACGTCCACTCGGACTCGTTGCCGAGCATGTCGAGCGAGCCCCAGAAGCGCGGGCCGATTCCCGTGTAGGTCGGGTTCTTCAGCATGCGGCCGCGCTTGCCGTTCTTGATCTCCCAGCCGATCTCGCAGCCGAACTGGAAGTTCAGGCGCTTGTCGTCGATCGACCACGAGCGGTTGGTGTCGACCAGCAGCCCGTCGTCGGTGGCGGCGATCATCTCCTCGAGGCTGCTGGTGCCGGGCAGCAGGCCGACGTTCGTCATGCGCACCATCGGCAGCCGGTTGTAGCCGTCGCCGCGGACCGCGCCGCCCGAGGGCAGGCCGGCGAGGGCGGCGGAGTCGCGCCCGGAGAGGACGCCGACCCAGGTCCCGTCGCGAACGATCTGGACCGGATGCGCCGGTGTGCCCTCGTCGTCGTACCCGAAGCTTCCCAGGGCGCCGGGCAGGGTCGCATCGGCGGTGATGTTCATCAGGTCCGACCCGAAGCGGAGGCTGCCGATCTGCGCCAGGTCCAGCCAGGAGGTACCGGCGAAGGCGGCTTCCCAGCCGAGGATCCGGTCGAGCTCCACGGCATGGCCAACCGACTCGTGGATCTGGAGCGCCATCTGCTCGGAGCCGATGATCAGGTCGATCGCGTCGTGGCTGGGACATGCGGGCGCGCTGAGCAGGGCGCGAGCCTCCTCCGCGATTCGGGCGGCGTTGCCGGCCAGGTCGATCTCGCGAACCAGCTCCCAGCCTCGCGTGCCGTACTGGCCGCGAATGCCCGGATAGCTGCGCCGCTGCGTCTCGGTCTCGCCGTTGGCGGTCGCGCTCATCTGCGCGCCGCACTCAACGATGTGCTGGTCGATCCGGTGGCCCTCGCTGCTGACGAGCCACTTCGTCGTGTCCCACACGTCGTAGCCGGCGAGCGCCACGTCCGCGCCGTGCTCCTTCATGGTTCGGGTGGCGTCGGCGAGGAGATCGCCCTTCTCGGCCAGCGGCACCGCGAGCGGGTCCTCGCGGACCTCGTTGGCCCAGCTGTCCTGGCGAACTTCGATCGGTGCCAGCTCCAGGTCGGGCCCGGACACCGATGCGGACGCGCGCGCGATGGCCGCCGCCCGCTCACCCGCCTGCCTGGCCGATGCCGGCGTCAGGTCGGCGGTCGAGAAGAACCCCCAGCCGGAGCCGATGAGCGCGCGGACGCCGACCCCAACCGACGATTCCTGGCTGAGCTCCTCGACCTCTCCGTTGCGGGCGCCCATCGACTCGTGGCGTCGATCCATGACGCGCGCGTCGGCGTAGCGAGCGCCGGCCCCCAGCGCCGCCTCCACTGCGGCCTCGGCGTAATCGAACATCGACCAAATGTTAGCGGGGCTAATTGGTTTCGTCACCCATCCGGGCCGGCGGCGATCAGTCCGTGCGGCCGGGTCCCGCGGCGATCCCCCCTCCGGGCCGATGCGCCGCGTCGGCGCGCTCGACCGGCTCCTGCCAGTTGATCTCCGTGATCCGGCCCGGCGGAAACTCGCCGTCGGGTGGCACGATTCCCTCCTCCGCCTCGAGCGGAATCCCGATCGGCGCGACGAGATAGCGGCCGGCAAGTCGCCGCGCCTCGCGGTCGAGCGCGAATCCGGCCTTCGCGCGGTGGAAGGTGACGGTCACGTCGGCGGTCACCACGGGCGTGGATCGCGCCCCGCCGGTGAGATCGACCCGCGTCGGGGTATCGACGGCCAGCACGGCACACGGGCGGCCGGCCGCATGCGCGTGGCTGCGGGTGGCGTTGACGAGGTCGACGGCGGTCGATACCGGCTCGCGCAGGGGGCCGGAGGCGCCGGAGCCGAGCAGCGCGTCGACGATGAGCGTGCCCTCCGCGATCCGCTCGCGCAGGCGCAGCAGGAGCTCGGGCGTCGGGGCCACGAACAGCTCGAGCGAGCCCGCCGAGGCCATCGCCTGGAGCATCGTCCAGTTGTGGCCGGCGGCGCGACCGGCGAGCTTGGAGGCATCGGCGACCAGGATGGCCAGCACGGCCCGACCGACGGCCGCCAGCCGGCGAGCGACCACGAAGCCGTCGCCGCCGTTGTTGCCCGGCCCGCACAGCACCACCACCAGCGGCGGCCGCACCAGCGGGCCGCCCGGTCCGCGAACGCCCTCGGCCAGCCGGCCGAGCTCGGCCTGCGCCACCTCGGCGACGGCGGCGCCGGCGGACTCCATCAGCGCGTCCTCGGTGAGGCCCAGCTTCTGCGCCGCCTCGTCGATGCGCGCCATCTCATCGGCGCCGATGAGCACGGGAACGCCGCGCTCCGCATGCGCGGCCGGATCGGTCACCGGCTAGGGCAGCGTCATCAGGTAGGCGACGATGGAGTCGATCTGCTCCGGCGAGAATTGCTCGCCGAAGGCCGGCATGCCGCCGCGGTCGATGCCCTCGGTCTCCGGCGTCGTGCCGTCGATCCAGAGGTGGATCCAATCGTCCGGGTGCGCCGTCGCGAGATCCTGGAGGTTCTCGCTCTTCGGGCCATCGGCGACGCCGTGCAGGCTCGGGAAGTCGGCCTGTCCGGCCAGGTCCGGACCATGGCACGTGGTGCACGATGGCTGGGCCTGCGCGATGAGTGCCTCGCCGACCGCCGGATCGGGCCCGCCACCGCCCGAGGCCACCGGTTCGCTGGCGCCCGGGATGGCGAGCGGCGGATTCTGGCCGACCAGGTTCGACGCAAGGTAGACGCCGCCGACCAGGAAGACGAAGACGGTGAGCCCGATCGCCCACGGCGGCAGACCGCCCGAGCGCGCCTCGATCGGCGTGTGGACGGTCATCGGCTCAGTGTCCTGCCGCCGCGGCAGCCGGCTGCCCCGACGCGACGTAGTCGATCCGCTCGCCGCTGGTGTACATCAGGAACAGGTTCGCCAGGAACGCCAGGCCCGCCAGGGCGACCAGGCCGAAGCCGAGGAACGCGATGACGCGGTAGATCATGACCGCCTCATCGACCGCGTCCGGCGCGGTCCCTGAAGCCAGGAGCGACCCCTCGGCCAACCCGCCGCCCATCAGCGCCAGGCCGGCAACGGTCACGCCGCCGAACGTCAGCCACAGCTGGGCGCCGGAGAGGATTCCACCGCCCCATGCCCGCCGCAGCATGCGAGGCAGGGCGTGCTCCGCGAGCGCGAAGGCGGCGAACGTGAACGTGCCGTAGACGGCCCACAGGTACGCGCCGCGCTCCCAACCGGTTCCTCCGACGAGCTGGTCGACGACACGCAGCGCGCCGATCGCGTCGAGCAGGCTGGCGGCAAACAGGAAGGCCAGCGCCACGATGGCGAACGCGGCGGCGCCGGCGCCGAAGACGAGCGTCCAGCGGCCCTGCATGGTCTGCACGAGGTTGACCACCGTGAGCGCGGCCGGCACGAGCAGGAGCATGGTCGCCACGATGCCGACGCTGGTGATGACGTACGGGATGCTCACGTCGACCACGGCGGTCAGCCCGGCGACGGGCGCCAGCACCAGCCACGTCACGAAGCGAGAGCATGCCGATCCCGGCGAAGGCCAGGGGCTGGCCCGTGCCGCGCGGCACGACGTAGTAGAGCGTCGCGTACGCCATGCCGAGCAGCCACATGACACTGATGGCGCGCTCGGTGTAGACCGATGCCAGCGCGATCCACAGCTCGGGGATGTCGAGGAAGACGTCGAGCAGGCCCAGCCCCGCGTTCAGGCTCACCAGGCCGAGCAGCGCCAGCAGCGCCACGGCGGCGAACCAGAGGCTGACGTAGCTGGCGCGCAGCGAGGCCGCCACGGTCGCCAGGAAGGCGCCGGTCACGATCAGCGCGCCGAGCGCCAGGCCGCCGCCCATCAGCCACGGGATGGCGGTCAGGGGCGCGTGGGGTCCGAGATCGAACACGTACAGGGCCGCGATGCCGCCGGCCAGCGAGAGGTTCCAGATGACGAGAGCGCCATTCAGACCCTTCTCCATGGCGAGCCTGCGGCCGAGCAGGCGCGGGGTCATGAAGGCGACGGCGGCGAACCCCGCGTTCGTGAGCCAGCCATAGACGGTCGCATTCACGAACGCGTAATCGACGCGTCGCACGTCGAAGTTGAGGGCGAGATCGAAGAGACCCAGGCCGAACCTGAACGACACGGGGACGATTCGCATTCCGATGGCCAGCACGCCGAGGCCGGTGGCCAGCGCCAGCCACAGGGCCGCGGCCACGAAGAAGCCGGTTGCCGCGCTGTCGGGAGCCCCGGGAATGAGCGAGCGACGGCGCTTTGGGGGCGTGTCGTACGGCTTCAGCTTCTTCGGATTCACCGTCATCGGGCGCGTTCACCCTCCTGAGGGCTCGCTCGGGGCGGAGTAGGCCGCCGCATTGTACCCAACGCCGCACAACGCAAGAGCCCCGCCGAAGCGGGGCTCGATTGCGTGCGGTAGCTGGTTGCGGGGGACGGATTCGAACCGCCGACCTTCGGGTTATGAGCCCGACGAGCTACCACTGCTCCACCCCGCGACCGCCAATGGTAGTGCCGGCCCCCGGTTCGGTCAAACTTCGTCAGGCTCGCCGACGCAGCACCGAACGGAGGACGAGGAGCGCGACGATGGCGACCAGCTGGCCGCCGATCACGATGCGATTGACGTCGATGGCCGGCCGCCACTCGGCGTCGCCGTCGCGGATGACGAACATGCCGGCCGGCTTCGACGCGACCCCGAATCCCGCCCCGCCGTTGCCCTCGGTGTCGCCGCCCCCGCCCCCGCCGCCGCGCACCTTGGCGGCGGGCAGGTAGGTCACGCCTTCGCGATCGATCGGCTCACCGAAGACGTGGCGGATCGCCATGGCGTCGAGGGTCTGGTCCAACGCTGTCTTCGCCACATTGCTCAATTCAGTCTGCGTCTCGGTGGTCATCGGTCGGCCTCCTGCGGTTCGTGTGGGCAGATCAGCATACGCGGCGCTCCACGGCATTGCGCGCACGCGGCCATCGGTAAGATGTGCGCGTGCCCGATCGCGAGGTCGCTGCCCGGCTCGCCGGACTCCGCCGTGCCGGAGTCGATCTCGAGCGCCGCCTGCGCGCCGACCAGATGGCCGCGCCCGACTCCCAGACCTACTGGGCCTCGCAGCTCGCGGCGTGGCGCGCGGAGATCGAGGACAGCCTCACCCACTACCCATTCCAGCTGCGCGCGCTCCAGCAGCCGATGCCGCCCGCGCCGGACGACGATCCCGGATGGGCGAGCGAGACGCTCCGCGAGCTTCTCGAGATCCGCGCCCGGCTCGACGCGACCATCGAGCGCATCGCGCCGGTCGAGTAGCCGGCGCTCAGGTCGGGCGGTGCGCCCCCGGCTCCATCTCGACCTTGGCGTGGTGGATGCCGTGGCGGTCGAGCAGCGAGAGGTACGGATCGGGGTCGAACGCCTCGGGTCCCAGCACGCCGGCGCCGGTCCAGGCGCCCTCCGCCAGCAGCTCCATGGCCATCACCGGGTTGAAGCCGGTCTGCCAGCCGACGACCTGGAGGCCGTATCTGCGCCAGGTCTCCTCCGCGTCGGCCATCTGGTAGGCGAACGTCTCACGCGGCTTCCCATCCTTGGTGCCGAGCACCCAGGTGCCGACGACCGCCCGGCCACGGAACTTGTCGCCGAGGCTGATCGGGTCGGGCGTGATGGCCGCCAGCACGTCGCGCGGCGCCACGTCGACGCCCTTCACGCTGACCTTGTCGGTGCGGTCCATGCCGAGCGCGTGGATCGTCTTGAGCTTGTCGATGAAGTCGGAACCGAGCGCGTACTTGAAGGTCGCCTTCCGCGTCTGGAGCCAGCGCGGGATGAGCAGCACCTCCTCGTGCTCGACGTTGACGCACTCGACCGGACCGATGCCCTCCGGGAACGGGAACGACTCGGGCGCGCTGAACGGCTCGGTGGTGTGCCAGGCGCCGTCCTCCCAGACGATCGGCGGGTTGAGGCACTCCTCGATCGTGGTCCAGATGCTGAACACCGGCGCGAAGGCGAACCCGGGGATCTCGAGGTCGCCGCCGTCGCGGATGTGCACCTCGTGGACCTCGTCGAAGTCGTGCTTCGCGGCGTGGGCGGCGAAGACATCGGTCAGGCCGGGATCCATCCCCATCCCCACCAGCGCCAGCCGGCCGCGCGACTCCCACTCGGCGGCAAGCGCGAACTGCTCGTCGCCGAGCTTCACGCCCGGCTCGCTGAACGGTCGCTCGGGATGCGGCTTCGAGAGGCTGACGGCCATGTCCATGTAGTTCGCATCGGCGTCGAGGGCGCCGCGGAAGATGGGCATCACGAACTGGGGGTCGACCGCGTTCATGACCAGGTCCGCCCGATGCGCGCGGGCGAGCTCGGTGACGGCCGATGCGTCGCGGGCGTCGATCTGCACGCCGGTGAAGCGTGGCGCGCCGCCGAGCGCGTCGGCCAGCGTGCGGGCGCGGGATTCGTCGTAGTCGGCGAGGACCATCGCCTCGCACCAGTCGCCCTTCGAGGAGAGGCGGCCGATGGCCTCTCCCACCGTGCCGACGCCGATGAGCAGGACTCGCATGAGACACCTGGAGTGCGTGTTCCGATCGGGGCACGCGTCTGCGCAACAGGATCTCGAGTGCCGATAGCCTACCGATTCCGTGGCCTCAATGGGCATGGCCTGCGGGCTCGGTGGCCGTGGCCGGATGATACCAGCGATTCAGCGCGCGATCAGCGCCAGCAGTCTGATGGACGGCGCGGCCCCGAGCTCAGTTGACCGATCCGCGACACTTGGCAGCGTGCGGCGCCGCGTCTCGCCCGAGCGTGTCCTTGCCACCGTTCTGTTCACCGACATCGTCGGCTCGACTGAGCTGGCCGTCAGCCTCGGTGACCGACGATGGCGCGACCTCGTTGCGGCCCATCACCGCGCTGTGCGAGCGCAGCTGAAGCGCTTTCGCGGCCGCGAAATCGACACTGCCGGCGATGGGTTCTTCGCCACATTCGACCGGCCCGCCCAGGCGATCTCCTGCGCGGCCGCAATCATCGAGTCGCTCCGGCCGCTTGGCATCGAGATCCGCGCCGGAATCCACGCCGGCGAGGTCGAGGTGAGCGATGGAAAGGCCGGCGGCATCGCCGTCCACACCGCGGCGCGCGTGCTTGCCACTGCCCAACCAGGCGAGATCGTCGCGACCGCGACGATCAAGGAGCTGGTTGCGGGCTCGGACATCGAGTTTGTCGACCGTGGCACGACCGCGCTCAAAGGCATCCCCGGGGAGTGGCGGCTGTTCGTGGTGGTCCAGCCCGAGGTCTCCGCAACGGAGGTGGCGGATGAGCGATCGACCGCGATTCCGGGGGAGGGCGGCCGGCGAGGAGTCGGGGTTCCGCGGCGGCTCGTGATCGGTGGAATCGCGGCCGTGGCCGTGATCGGCGCAGCCGCGGTCGTGCTGCCGTCAACGCTGCTGAAGGCACCGGTCCTGCCAAGTGCCGGGACGGTTGGGCACGTTCCGGCGGACGGGGATGCGTTCGACCGGGCCGTCACCGTTGGGTCGCAGCCCACGGGGCTGACATTCGGCGCCGACGCGGTATGGGTCCTCAACTTCCGTGACGGAACGCTCTCCCGCATCGACCCGGCCACTGGGGAGGTCACGGCCACACCGGCTGTCGGCGGAACGCCAACCGGCCTGGCCTACGGAGACGATGCGGTGTGGGTGACGACCGGCTTCGGGCAAGCGTCGGGCGACATCGGCTCGGTGGTCCAGTTCGACGCCCACCAGGCGAGGATCGAGACCACCATCCCGGTGGCGAATGGCGTGTCAGGCATCGCGTTCGGGGAGGGAGCGGTCTGGGTTGTCGACCGCAACCGGGAGCTTCTCCTGCGCATCGATCCGAATAGCCCCGGCGCGGTGCCGGACGAGGTCCCCGTGGGCCGCTCTCCACAGGCGGTCGCCGTCGGCGCAGGAAGCGTGTGGGTCACCAGCGTCCTGGACAAGACGCTGTGGCGCATCGATCCGACGACGCTCTCGCCCGTGGCAACGATCCCGTTGCTGGAGCCACCCACATCCATCGCGGTGGGCGATGGAACGGTGTGGGTGACGAGCGAGTCGGGAGACACCGTTACGCGCATCGACGTGGAGACCAACCGACCGGAGTCGACGATCGACGTCGGCAACGGACCGCTCGGGATCGTGGCCACGGATGGCGCCGTATGGATCGCAGTCGGCGGCGACGGTCACCTGGCCAAACTCGATCCCGCAACCGAGAGGGTCGTGGCCACCTACCGCGTCGACGGCGCGCCAGACGGCGTCACCGCCGATGATGACGGCGGCATCTGGGTCTCGGTCCACGAACCATGAAATCGGTCGCCTTCCGCACTCGCTTCAGCCGAACGGCATGGGCCGCTGCCGTGCTGGTGTCGGTTGCCGGCTGCGGTGGCTCATCGGCCCCCGAGCCGTCCGCATCGCCAACCGGCCTGCCGTTCGGTGGGACGCTGCGCCTGGCCGTCCCGCACGACGTTGTCTCTCCGTCCGCCCTGGGCGCACCGGACACTGGCATCGCCAACAACGCGCTCGACCCGAATTTCCTGCCGTGGTACGACTCCCAGGAGCTTCAGCGATGCTGCCTCACTCGCACGCTCCTCTCCTACGGCGGTTTCCCAACCGATCGAGATGGGACGGTCCTCCGGCCGGACCTCGCCGCGTCACTGCCCGAGGTCACCGCCGACGAGCTGACGTGGACCTTTCATCTTCAACCCGGCATCCATTACGGACCACCACTCGAGGAGGTCGAGGTCACCTCCGCCGACTTCGTTCGCATGCTTCATCGCGTGCTGCCATCGCACGCGCAAGCCTCCGGATTCGCGACGTTGACCCAGCTGGGGATCGTGGGCGTCCCGGAGTTTCTCGCCGGCGACGCGAGCGCGGTGTCCGGCGTCGAGACGCCCGACCCGTACACCCTCCGGATTCGGCTGGTCCGGCCGGCAGGCGACCTGCCGGCTCGCTTCGCGATGTCGGATACGGCACCGATTCCGCCGAGCCCGTCCGATCCTGCCGCGCCCCTCGGCATCGCGACCGGCCACGACGAAGACTATGGGCGGTTCTTCGTCGGAACAGGTCCGTACATGGTGGAGGGCTCTGAGCGCCTGGATTTCACCCTGCCCCCGGGTCAGCAGGTTCCGGCTCCAGGGTATGTGCCGGGTAGCTCGCTGACGCTCGTGCGTAATCCGGCATGGGATCGCGCCACCGATCAGCTGCGCCCCGCCTACGTCGATCGGATCGAAATTGCCATGGGCGGCACGCTCGCGGACGCGTCCGCTCGCGTCGACGCTGGGGAGATCGACTTCGTACTCAACCCCGGCCCACCTCCCCAGTCGCCGGCCGCACAGATCGAACGCTATTACGCCGAACCGACCCTCGGCCAGGTGTACGCCCACTCGCGGGACATCCTCCGCTACATCGAGATGAACCTGGCCTTGCCGCCGTTCGACGACATCCATGTCCGGAGGGCGATCAACCTCGTCATCGACAAGGCGGGCCTGTTAGAGCTGGCCGGGGAGCGCACGGGAACCGTTGCTGGTCACATGGTGCTCGACAGCCTGGAAGACAACCTGCTGCTCGGGTATGACCCCTACCGCACGCCCGGCTCCCACGGTGACCCGGACGCGGCCCGCGACGAGATGAGCCTCTCGCCATACGACACGGATGGCGACGGACGCTGCGACGACCCCGCGTGTGCCAGCGTCGAGATGGTCATGTTCCGTCTCACGCCCGACGCCACAGGGCTCGTTTTGGCCAACCTGGCCGAGATCGGAATCACGGCCAACGTTAGCGGGGCCTTTCCGCCGGACGACGTGATCGCATCATTCCATGACCCGCAGGAGCGTATCGGGTTGCTCGTTGGGGGTCCCTGGGCCAAGGACACGCTCAACGCGGCGCACTTCTTCCGCGCCGTCTTCGACAGCGCCTGGAGCATGAGTGATGACTTCACGAACGGGAACATGGTCGGCACCAGCCCAGAACGCCTCGAAAGCTGGGGGTACGAGCCGATCGATCTGCCGAACGTTGACGAGCGCATCGAGGCCTGTGTCGGGCGACCCACCTCCGCGCAGGCCTCGTGCTGGGCCGAGCTGGATCAATACCTGATGGAGAACGTGGTTCCGTGGGTGCCGCTGGTCTCCGAGAGCTACACGCACACGGTATCCAAGCGGGTCATTCACTACTCATTCGATCAGTCGGTCGCCCAGCCGGCGCTGGACCAGATAGCCCTCGATCCCGAGGGCTGATCGAAGTCGCCTCAGAGTTCAACGGCCGGCGGCATGAGGGACGCTCTCAGTTGATTCGACGAGCATCCCGTCGTGGATCTCGACGACCCGGTCCGCCAGGTCGAGGAGCGCGGGATCGTGGGTGGCGACAACCGCCGTCACTCCCTCGGTGCGCACGACCGTGCGCAGGAGCTCCATGATCGCGTGCCCGGTGTGCGAGTCGAGCTGCCCGGTCGGCTCATCGGCAAGCAGCAGCTTCGGCCGGTTCGCCAGTGCGCGGGCGATCGCGACCCGCTGCTGCTCGCCACCCGACAGCTCGTAGGGCCGATGGCCCGCGCGCGGCCCAAGTCCCACGAGCTCCAGGAGCTCGTCCACCCGGGCGTCACGGGCACGGGGATCGGCACGCACCAGGCGCAGCGGCACCTCGACGTTCTCGGCCGCGGACAGGATGGGAAGCAGCCCGAACGCCTGGAAGATGAACGCGACCGTGCCCCGCCGGAACGCGACCAGCTGCGACTCGCTCATGGCGCTGACCTCTTCGCCGTCCACCGTGACGCGCCCCGTCGTCGGCCGATCGAGCCCGCCGAGCAGGTTCAGGAGGGTCGTCTTCCCGGACCCGGAGCGCCCGCGAACGGCGACGAGCTGGCCGCGCTCGACGCGCAGGTCGATGCCCGCGCAGGGCGTGGACGACGCCGTCGCCGGACGGGTAGTCGCGGGTGAGGCCCTCGGCAACGACCATCGCGCCGCCACGGTCCGCGGCGAAGCGCTCGGTCATCGGTCCTTCTCCTCGTGGGCGTCCGGCCAGACGCCGATGTGATCCGGCTCCAGCCGGAGGCGGACGCGGCGCTCGAGCTCGAGCGCCTCGACGTGGGCCCGCGGCAGCTGCAGCCGACCGGCCCGGTCGAGGACGGCGAACTCCTCGGCGATCACCTGGTGGTCGCCCTCGTCGGAGAGCGAGGAGCGGCGCAGGGTCTCGGACGAGGTGCGCCCGTCGCGGATGGCGACCGTGCGCTGCACCTGCTCGCTGACGAGCGGGTCGTGGGTCACGATCACGATCGTCGTGCCGAGCTCGCGGTTCATGCGCCGCAGCAGGTCGAAGATCTCGGCGCTCGTATCGGTGTCGAGCTCGCCGGTCGGCTCGTCCGCGAGCAGGACCTCGGGCCCGTTCGCCAGGGCGACGGCGATTGCCACGCGCTGCTGCTCGCCGCCACTCAGCCGCTCCGGGCGATGCCCTGCCCGATCGGCGAGGCCGACCGTGTCCAGCAGCTCGAGGGCGGTACGCCGGCGCAGCGAGCCCGTCGCACCGTCCAGGATCATCGGCAGCTCAACGTTCTCGGCGGCCGACAGGTAGGGCAGCAGGTTGCGTGCGGTCTGCTGCCAGACGAAGCCGATCACGCGACGCCGGTAGATGGTCCGCTCGCGGCGACCCATGGCGGTGAGGTCGTGGCCGGCAACCGTGGCGCGCCCGGCCGAAGGCACGTCGAGGCCGCCGAGGATGCTCAGCAGCGTCGACTTCCCCGAGCCCGAGGCACCGACGATGGCGATCATCTCGCCCGGATCGACCAGCAGGTCGAGCCCCTGGAGGGCCACCACCTCGAGGTCGGCGACCTTGTAGATCTTGACGAGGTTGTCGCAGGCGATCTGCGCGCCCTCGCCGAACAGGCGGCGGCGCGGGCCGCGCGGCGCAAAGGCGGGCCCGGCCTCGACCGGCGCCGCGCCCGAAGGCAGGTCGACGATCTCGGCGTTTCGGTCGCGCATCGGTCCGCTCACCGG
The DNA here is from genome assembly GCA_963759405.1 of uncultured Chloroflexia bacterium. Lineage (GTDB taxonomy): Bacteria > Chloroflexota > Limnocylindria > QHBO01 > QHBO01 > JACDBZ01. The sequence continues at coordinate 88,592 of CAVWZA010000016.1, forward strand.
CTCATCCTCGCAGACTCATTCGATTCCCTGTCGCGTGGAGCCCGCCAGGCTGGCGCGGCGCCCGATCCAGCTGGAGAGTGCGATCCCGACCGCGAGCACCATCACCAGTGCCAGCAGGAGCAGGCCAACTACCTTCCAGTCGACGACGAGCGCGACGTCGATCGACGAGCCGATGAGGCCCGCCAGGTCGAGCCCGGGCGCCACGAACCATGCGACGCCCACGCCCAACGCCACGCCGATCGCCGTCGCCACGACCACGGCCGGCCCGTGCTCGACGACTGACAGCCCCAGCAGGCTGCGCGGCGTCATCCCGAGGGTGCGCAGGTGCGCGGTCTCTCGGCTCCTCACCGCCGCGAGAAGGACCAGCGCAGCCGTCGTCGCCAGCGCCGCATAGACGATCGCGATCGCCACCGCGAGCACGAAGCCGGTTCCGACGCCCCGCACCAGCGGACCGGCGCGCAAAGCCTCGAGCACCTCGCTCCGGCCGGTGACCTGGGTGGCCGGCAGCACCTCGTCCATCGCCGCCTGGACCGAGGCAGCCGTCGCCCCCGGAGCCCGCAGGAACATCTCGCTGGCCGCGAAGACGCGATCGCCGGTGGCGGCCCGGAGCGTCTCGAGCGGCACCACCAGCCAGGCGGCCCCGAAGTCGACGCCCGGGAAGCTCGGGCGAATCGAGACCACCCGCAGCGTGACCGTCCGGGCCGAGACGAGCAGTCTCGACCTCGTCGTTGATGCGGAGCGGCCGGGATCCGCCGCGCGCCACGCTCGCGGACAGGATCGCCGGGATCGGCTCATCGGGAATCGGTGGCTCGCGCATCGAACGCGGCAGCCCCGGGTCCGCCTCGGTGCCGGCCGTCACCTCCGCGTAGGCCGGCGTGTCCAGCGCATTCATCTGGACGCGCGCACCGCCTCGGCCGCCGAGCACCGCCGTCTCGACGTGCGTGCGTGCCGCGGCCTCCACACCGGGCAGCGTCGTGGCGTCGAAGTCCGGCGGGAACGGGCGCGTGCCCGGCGTGATGGCCAGGTCGGCGCCGACCTCCTGCCAGGCGGCCGCGGACTGGCCGCGCTCGACGGTGACGAAGATCGTGGAGCTGAACGCGCCGATGGCGACGGTCACCAGCAGCACGATGAGCGGCAGGCTGCCAACGTCCCCCGTCCGGGCCGCGCGCCTCAGGCCGAAGGCCGGCACCATCCCGCGCCAGCCGTCCGCGAACCAGCCTGCCGCCTGCAGCGGGAGCGGATAGAGGCGCACGGTCAGCAGACCGACCGCGAGACCGATGAGCACCGGCACGGCCGCCAGCAGCGGGTCCACGCCGGCCAGCTCCCCGGCAGCGCTGCCGCCGGCGATGCCGCGCTGGCGAAGCAGGAGAGCGCCCCCGCCGGCGAGCAGGATGACGAACGCCTCGAAGGTGAGCCGGCGAGGGCTCAGGCGGGCGGCCGTCGACACCTCGCGCTCGCCCTCGCGCAGCGGAGCGGTGGCCGGCCGCAGGACCGTCAGCATGAGCACCAGCGCGGCCCCACCGGCAACGATCGCGGTGAGCACCGGGCTCCAGGTCGACGCTCGCCCCTCCACCAGCGTGGTGGCGGCGACGTACGCGATCGCCGACGCGGGCACCGCGATGAGCAGCCCCTCGAGGAGGTGCGAGCCAAGCAGCTGGCCGACCGATGCGCCGCGGCCGCGGACGAGCGTGACCGCGCGACGCCGCCGGTGGACCATCAGCAGGGCAATGAGCGCCACCGCGGCGGTCGCCACGGCGGCGGGACCAAGTGACGCGGTGACGAGCACCGCCTCGGCCGTCCGTCGCTCGGCCGAGTAGCCGTTGAGCAGGCCGAGGAGGCCGGTCTGCAGGGTCGTCACGTCCGCGTCGCGCAGCGTCGTCACGAACGGCGGGTAGCGGGTCTGCATCTGGCGCAGGTCGGCCGTCAGCTGGTCGAGCTTGCCGGCGTCGAGGCGATCCGGGTCGATGAAGTAGCGCCACGAATAGCGTGCCGGCAGGCCATTGCCGATGAGGGCCGGATAGGCGTCCGCCGAGAGCAGCGCCGTGCCGTACAGCAGCTGCAGCTCCGGCGACACGACGATCACGGTCGGCAGCTCGAGCGAGGAGTCGTTCATCCAGAACTCGTCCGCCGGATCGTCCACCGTATAGAGGCCGACCACGTCGACCGCCGCGCGTACCGGGCTGCTGAACTGGCCCACCAGCGCGTCCTCGGTGTCGGGGAAGAGCTCCAGGCGGTCGCCGACCCCGACCTCGAGCGTCTCGGCGATCTGCGTCGCGAGCGCCACCTCGAACACGGTCGCGTCCTCCGGGTCGCCGGGTGCCGTCCCGCGGCGGCCGGGAATCGTGCTCGTCTCGCCGGTCGGCGCCCGGCCGTCGACGTAGGTGATCCGCTCGTCGACTCCCTCCGGGAATCGGAAACGGAGCCATGTGGGTTGCTCGCGCGGCGGCTCGAACACCGACCAGCTGGCGCTCTCGGCGTGGTAGGTGCGATCGACGATCAGCGAGCGCACGCTCTCGGGCAGCTCGGCTTCCAGCTCCGGGCCGCGGTCGGCGACGGGCTCCAAACCGCTTCCGCCGGTGAGGTGGCCGACCTCACCCAGCTCGATGTTGCGCTGGAGCGACTGGGCACGCCCCACGTCGTAGCGGAGGCCGTCGTCGGCGACCCGGTTGAAGAGCCGCGGGCCTGCGGCGGCGAGAAAGGCGCTGACCGCAACCACGAGGGCCAGGACGAGCATCGGGACGATCTCGGCCCGATAGCGGTTGAGGAGGAAGGCAACGGTTCGCATCGGTCAGTCCTGGCCCGCTCGAAGCACGCCGCTGACCTGGACGCGGCGCAGGATGGCGCCGATGACGATGACGGTTGCCACGAGCGCAACGGCGGCCAGCAGGATGACGAAGCCGATCGCCGGCCACGGGATCTCGACGAGGACCGGGGGGACGACCACGCGCGCATCGGCTGTCAGGGTCACGAACGGCAGGACGAGCCACGACAGGACCAGGCCCAGGCCGATGCCGGCCACTGCCCCGGCCGTCAGCAGGAAGGCATTTTCCATGGTGAGCCACGCCGACAGCTGCGCCGGCGATAGCCCCAGGGCGCGCAACAGCGCGAACTCGCCGAGCCGCTCGCGCGTGCTGACGACCGAGCTGACCACGAAGCCGATGACGGCGACGATGAGCGAGGCGATCGACCCGATCGCCAGCGCGCCGATGACGCCCAGCGCGACCGGATCATCGGTGAGCTGCGCGGTGAGTTCGGTCCGGCTCAGCAGCGTCTCCACCGAGTACGGCTCGTCTGCAAGCGTGGCGACGGCCGCGGGCTCGTCGGTGACCGCCAGCCACCATTCGTCGGCGAACAGGTCCTCCCCGTTGCGGGCGTACGTCGAGAGCGCATAGCCACCCACGTCGAGGACCGCGAAGGGCCGCTCCGGGTCGAGCGTCGGGAAGGCGTCCACGATCGCGGCGATCTCCACCTGGGTTCGTCGGGTGAGCGAGCCGATGGCGACCGAGTCGCCCACGTTGGATAGCGTCGCACCGGCGAAGCTGCGGCTCACGACGATCGGCAGCGGCCGGTCGGCCACCTCCGCGAGGGAGTCCGGCACCAGGCGCAGCTCGACCGGCCCCTCGTCGCCGTAGATCGGTTGCTCCTCGGTGAAGGCCACCACCCCGGGCGATCCTGCGGCCGTCGGCGCGGCCTCCGCCGGATTGAGCCCGCGCTCGAGCAGCCAGCTCCAGCCGTCGCCCGACGGCTCCAGCTCGATGTCGGTCGAGGCGCCCGCCGCGTCCTGGATGGCGACGCTCGTCACTTCCACGTTCCCCGCGATCCGCGTATCGGCCGGTGGCTGGAGCAGCAGCTGGATGCCGACCAGGTCGAGCGGGTAGTCGGGCGTGGCGACCAGGCCGGTCGAAAGCTCGTCCGTCAGGCTGACCTCGATTCGCTGCCCGGCCACCGCGGCCTGGAGCTGCGCGGGCGCCTCGACGACGTGCAGAAGGCCGGCGCGGTCCCGGATCGCGATGCTCAGGGTGCCGACGAGGAGTGTCTCCGGGAACGGGCCCACGAACAGGCCCTCGTCCTCCGCAGGGAAGTTCTCGAGGCCGGTATCGATGGTGACCACGACGCCGGCCGGGGTTCCCGGCAGCGGGATCGGCTCGAACCCGTCGAGGTCGGGCGACAGGAGCGTCGCGAGCTCCGAGAGGCTGTGGCCCCCGAGCAGGTCCGGCCGCACGTCCGCCACCTCCGGCAGCGTGCCGGTGTCGGTTGCCAGGAGCTGTCCGCCGCCCGACGCGCCGGAGACGTCGAACGAGTCGGACACCACCGGGGCAGCGGCCGCGACACCCTCGACGGCGCCGTACGCCGCTCCGAACCCCCAGAGCGGCAGATCCGGGAAGCTGCTGACCTCGAGCGCGCAGGTCGCCGCCGGTCTGGTAGGCCGCCTGGTCGGCCTGCGATTGCGTCCAGGTCGTCGTGTAGGCGGCGGCAAACGTGCCGAGCGCGGCCGCGAGCGTGAGGAGCAGCGCGGAGCGCGTGTAGCGCAGCGGTCGCCGCGCGAGCTGGCGGGCGCCCAGCGGGGCCACCAGGCCGCGGCGTGTCCCGAACAGTCGCTCCGCCAGCTCGGCGAGCAGCGGCACGATGCGCAATGCCAGGATCGCGCCGGCGAGCAGCCCGATTGCGGGTGCAGCGACCAGGAGCGGATCGAGGCCCACGCTGCCGCGCACGGTCGCCGTCAGCGGTGCGCCGTACTGGCGCAGCTGCCAGAGGCCGATCACGGCCAGGATGACGAGGGCAATGTCGACGCCGAGTCGCTGGGCGAGCGTTCGGTTGCCCTGCCGCCCGACCGTCTGGCGCTCGGCCGCGAGGCCACGCCCCGAGGCGAACGCCGGCACCACCAGCCCGACCAGGCAGGCCAGCCCCGCGATGCCGGACACGATGAGCGCGGCGGCGTCGACCCGGGGCTCGATGTTCACGCCGGCGTTCGCCAGCGGACCGATCGCGTCGAACATCTCCAACGCGGCGAGGGCGATCCAGGGCGCGGCCAGCGCGGCGGGGACCACGAGCACGAGCCCTTCGAGGAGCGCCATCCAGGCCACGTGCCCGGCGGTTGCCCCACGAGAGCGGAGCATGGCGGTCTCGATGCGGCGCTGATCGACGAGCAGTCCGGCCACCAGCACGAGCGCGTAGGCCGCCAGGATCACGAACTGGATCGTCAGCAGCAGCACGCCGGAGCGGCTCACCAGCAGCGATCGATCGGCGTCCTGGAGGACCTGTGGCAGGCCGGTCGACACGCTGAAGAACGCGGCGTCCCCGAGATCGGAGCGGATCCGGCGCTCGAGCGCGGCGGTGTCGCTGCGCAGCCAGCGAACGTTCTCCAGCGCCAGGTTGTCGAAGTCGGGGAACGTGCGCCAGCTCACGTCCAGCTCGCCGGTCGCCACGCGATCGACCAGGTCGTCGCTGGCGACGACCAGCGGGCCGTGGACGGTGAACGACGTCCCTTCGCTCGATGCCGGTGAGCTCGAGCGCGATCGCCCAGCCAGTACCGCTCGGTCGGGTCGTTCGGCTGCCAGATGCCGACGATCGTGACCTCGACGACGCGGTCCTCGCCGGCTCGGCTCGACAGTGACAGCTCGTCGCCGACGCCGAGGCCGAGCTCCTCGGCCGCGCCGGTCGACACGGCTGCCTCGAGCGGCTCGGCACCAGAAGCCGGCCACGCGCCCTCCACGATCGTCGCGTGCTCCACCAGGCGATCGGCGGCCGCGAACACCGCCACATCGGTCTCCGACGCATCGGCGACGGCGCCGTCCAGGTCGTAGGAGCCCGATCGGATCGTGCGCGCCAGCTCGCCATCGGTCCAGCCGAGGATGCGCCGCGATTCGCGGACCACCGCCTCGTCGACGGCCGCCAGCTCGCCCGGCTCGACGCGCATCTGGACGTCGATGCTGGTCGCGGCGGCCGGCGCGGCGGCCAGCGTCTGGCGAAGGCCACTCAGCGCCACGGCATCGCCGTACAGGACGCCGATCGCCAGCAGCGTCGTGGCGCACACGATCACGAGCCAGGTGGCGAGCACGATGAGCCAGTCGGCGACGCTTCGTTGCAGGACAACGCGCAGCGGAGCCAGCGGGCCCTCGAGCATCCGGATCCTCCCGTTTCCACCTAGTAGGCCGACGGCGGCCGATCGGTTCACCATGCTATGACCGATGGGCGCGCCAGGACCGATCCGACTGCGCGGTACCCTGTGTCGGGGCCGTTAGCTCAGCGGTTAGAGCAGGGGACTTTTAATCCTCGTGTCGTGGGTTCGAATCCCACACGGCCCTCTCTGACAACACAATCCGGAAGAGCGGAGCCGCCGGGCGGCGTCCCGCTCGAGCATCGTCACTCCGGTCGTCCGGTTGGCCGCAATCCCGCCGACGAGCAGCGCGGCGATCTTAGGCGCCAGCACGGCGATGGTCGATGAGGCGAGGTGCGCTCAGCCCGGCACGAGCGTGTTCGCGAAGACCTGCCAGGCCAGCGCCGACTTCGCGACGAGGCTGAGTGCCACGTACACGTACTCGCCGAACAGATAGCTCCGCCACGGGCCGGTCTCGCGGTACTGAAGAACCATGTTGAGCGCAAATGAGTTGTAGAACACGAAGAGCGACGCGAAAATCGCGTACACGAAGGTCGGCGGCTCAGCGCTCGACCCGGGCGCCCACAGGTAGATCCCGATCGCGATCCATGGCACGGCGCCGGCGAAGCAGCCGAAGATGAACGGCAGCCATCCGGGCCGACCCGGCCGTTCGTAATGCTCCTGCAGCAGGCCGAACAGGATCATCGACGCGTTCACGCCGAACAGCGCGACAAGCGCCGCGACATCGGCGATGCCGGTGATCATGGCGATCAGCACGACCATCAGCGACGAACTGAACGCGTACTCGATCCACCGCGCATAGCTCCTCTTCTCGAGCAGGTTGCGGCGGTACCAGGCCCACGTCGGCCCGGCGATAACCAGATGGGCCGCCGCGGACATGAGCAGGAAGGCGGCTACCGCGGGTCCGATCGGCAGCGTGAAGAGCTCGCTCGACTCGCCAGTCGTCCCCGGGGGCCCATCCATGAACGTGGCCGTCACTGGCAGCCCGAAGTCGTTGGAGAGGGCTAGAACGGCGATCCCCTGGATCGCGTGCAGCAGCCCCATGCCCACGTTGTACCTGCGCAAGCGCCTCAGGGCGCTCTCGGGGTCCACGGCCTCCTCCATCTCAAGCCGAGCGCATTGATGTAGTTCGCCAGCAGAGCGCGTATCGCATGGCATAGGGCGTGCTTTGTGTCGGTGGTTGCCGATTGGCAGAAGGCCCTAACAAAGAAGGAACACCTATGTACGCGTCCACCGAACGGGCGAGCGAGAGCGCCCAACGCAAGTTCTTCAGGGTCACGGACAACATCCCCGAGGAGACCTGGTATTGGCTCGCGCTGGCATCCATCGGGGTGTCCGCCTCTCTCAAGCTAGCGAGCAAGAACGATTGGGCGCTCTTTGTCGGGCAGTGGCCGCCAACGTTCATCCTGTTCGGCCTGTACCACCGACTCATTCGTCCCAGCGCCAAGCCCTGAGCGCCGACGGGCGCACGGGGATTGTCAGTGCGCCGGGTCATGCGAGGACGGATCGCTTCCGGAAGGCGATCTGGAGGTCCTGGGTCGCACCGGTCGCGAAGCCTGCCTCGCAGAGGGCCAGGTAGTACTCCCACATCCGGACGAACCGATCGTCGAATCCCATCGCCCGCACGGCATCGGCCTGCTCGATGAACCGCAGCCGCCATGCCCGCAGGGTGCGAACGTAGTCGGCGCCGATATCGGTTACCTGAGTGATCAGAAGTCGCGTGTCATGCGTCGCCCTCTCGATGACCGCCAGTGATGGACAGAGGCCGCCGGGGAAGATGTACGTCTGGATCCAGTTGACGCCGCGTCGCTGTCCCTCGTAGCCGGAGTCGGGGACGGTGATCGATTGGAGGCTCAGTCGTCCTCCGGCGGCCAGCGCCTTGTCACAGGCGCTGAAGAATGCGCTTGTAGTACTCGTCCCCTACGGCTTCCAGCATCTCGATCGACACGATGGCGTCGTAGGTGCCGCTGATCTCGCGATAGTCCCGCAGCTGGATGTCGACCAGCGCCTCGAGGCCGGCCTCTCGGACCCGCTGCCGCGCGAGGTCGTGCTGCTCTCGGGAGATCGTGATCGAGGTCACGCGACAGCCGAGCTCGCCGGCCGCATACAGGGCGAACCCGCCCCAACCTGAACCGATTTCGAGGACGTGCATGCCCTTGGTGAGACCGGCCCCATCGGCGATGCGTTGGTATTTGGTGCGCTGAGCATCCGCAAGCGACTGGCGCGGTGAGGTGAACACCGCGCTGGAATAGGTCATGGTCTCGTCGAGGAAGAGCTGATAGAAGTCGTTCCCGAGATCGTAGTGGGCCGCGATGTTCCTGCGGCTCTGTCGGGGCGTGTTTCGGCGCATCCGGTGCGCGAGCGTCGTGCGCAATCGAGCCGGCACTCGGAACCAGCCGCCTCTCAACGCGAGCGCATCCCGGTTCAGGGCCGCCAGGCGAAGGAGCGATGCGAGGTCTGGTGACGACCACAGATCGTCCATGTATGCCTCGCCCGCACCGATCTCGCCGCCCAGGAGAAGCCGTACGAATGCCTTTCGGTCATGGATCCGGATTTCCGCGCCCATGCCAGAGGTGCGATCGCCGAACGTCTGCCGCGATCGGTCGGGGAGGACGACCGTCAGGTGTCCGACCCGAATGTTCGCGGCCGCCGCCATGATGATTCGCTCGGCCAGCCGGACAAGGATCGAGTCGCCGACCGAGCGTCGCGGAAGGGTCGTGATCTGCCTGCTCATCGGGCGGCGGCCCGGTGACGGTAGATGCGCAGGCCGCGCCGCCAGAGCTGCAGCGCGTGCCAATGAATCATGCCGATCGTGCGATGCGGGCCCAATGGATAGCGAACGAGCATGCGAGCCGCGGTTCGATCGGTGAGGCGGTGACGGGCCAGGTCGAGGCTTGTGTGGAGGAGGAGCGTCCCATCCTCCTGCTCGTTGATCGTGATCCGCAGGCGCGATGCCTCATCCCGGACGCTCACCGCGTACCGCCCCGCCGCGGCGATGAACGGGGAGACGTAGAACGCCTTGTCCATCGAGGCAACGAAGTGCTCGCCCTCATGATCCGGACGGAGCGTGTACTGATGTCGCTCACCGTGAGTGTTGTGCACCTCGACGACCACGACCTGCAGCGTTCCGGATCGGTCCCGGCAAAGGTAGAAGCTTGCGGGATTGAACGCGTAGCCGACGACGCGCAGGTTGGTGATGAGCGTGATGTGCCAGCCCTCAGGATCGAATCCCGCACTCCGGAGGTGCGCGGCAACCGATGCGTTGAGGTCGGCCGACGGCGGATCGAAATGGTCGTCGTCGCGGAAGGTGAAGAAATTGCGCCGGTTCCGACTGACCAGTCGGAGGCGCGCGACGGCGTCGAGCTCGCCCAGGTCAAGCGCGAAGTAGAAGACCTTGTGCTCAAAGGCATACGTGAACGGGCGGGTCCGACGGTGTCGGACGATACCCTCGAGGAGGTGGGACCTCACGCCGCTCGCTCCTGTACGGCCGGGGCAAGCAGATCGGCCACCGCGAAGCCCGATCGACAGCCGTCCTCATGGAAGCCGTAACCGAGGTGTGCACCCGCGAAGTACGTGTTCCTGTGGCCCTGGAGGCGCTGTATCGCCGCCTGGCCCTCTAGCGTCCGGAAGGTGTACATCGGATGACGCATCGTGCGCTCCGCGATGATCTGCTTCGCATCCAGCCGGTCGCCCGGATTGATCGACACGCAGTACTGGACCGGGCCGGGAATCGATTGCAGCCGATTCATGTGATAGGTCATGGTGAGGGCCTCGCCTGGCCGCCCACAGTCCAGCTGGTCGACGTTCCAGGACGCCCAGGCCGCCGGCTGCCTGGGGAGAAGCCGGGTGTCAGTATGGAGAACCACCTGGTTCGACGAATACGCGAAAGCCTCAAGGGCGGCACGTTCCCGCGCGTCCGCGTCGTGGAGGACGCCCAGGGCATCGTCGGCGTGTGTTGCCATCACCACGGCATCGAATCGCTCGCTGAACCCGGACCGAGTGTGGACGATGACACCATGCGCATCGCGAATCACGTTGACCACGCCATCGCCTGACCGGACCGTCCCGGCCGGTAGCGCCCCAACGAGGCGGTCGACATACGCCATCGATCCGCCCTGGATCGTCCGCCAGGGGAGCGCCTTCCCGCGTCCAATGAGCCCGTGATTGTCGAGGAAGCGCAAGAGGTACTCAACCGGAAAGTCGCCGATGCGATTCGCCGCGCTCGACCAGATCGCACCAGTGACCGGGAGCAGGAAGTGATTCCGGAAGTGCGGGCCGAACGCACCATCGACGAGATACTGTCGCAACGTCGCCCGCGGAGACCCCGCGCCGTCGAGTATTCGCCGAGCGTCCCGGTAGAACCGCAGGATGTCCGCCATCATCCGCCAGTGGCCTGGCCGAGCCACCGCCTGCGGCCGCGCGAAGTAGCCCCGAAGCCCGCGAGAGCTGAATTCCACACCGCAGGAACGGCACGCAGAGCCGAGGGACATGTCGCTCGCCTGTGTGGCGACCCCCAGCTCCGCGAGCAGCCCAACGAACGCCGGATAGGTGTGCTCGTTGTACACGATGAATCCCGTATCGACGGTCACCGGCCCAGCGTCGGCGTCAACGGTCACGGTCTTTACGTGGCCACCGACCACTGGCTCACGCTCGAAGAGCCGGACCTCATGGTCCCGGCGCATGGCGTACGCCGCGGTCAAGCCGCCCACGCCGGATCCGACGACAGCGACCCTCACGGTCGGTCCGACGCAGTCTCGGATGCCCGCGCGTCGAGTTGGTGCTGGATCCCGCCGGCGGCGTCCTGGGCGATCTTTGCAAAGGTTCCGCCGATGAATGGCTGGACGAGCCGCATGACGCCCCGGAGAGTGATATCGGCGGTGTAGTCGACCCGGGTGCCGGTCGGCGTTCGAGCAAACTCGATGGTATCGACAGCCGAGACGCCTGAACCGGAGCCGACGAGGACGACACGTCGCGGCGAATCGAAGGTCCACGACTGTGTACTCCATCGGCCTGATTCGGTTGCCGACGCGGACGCCGAGCCGATAGCTGGTTCCCACCCGACCGGCTCGTTCCCAACCCGTTCAGCCGTCGCAACGCCAGGGTCCCATTCCTGCGAATTCGCGAAATCGGAGAGATAGGCAAATGTGGCTTCGATCGGCAGCGTCGTCTCGATCGTCTCGGTGAGTCTGGTCATGCGTCGTTCCTATTCAAGATTGGGTCCATGATTCGGAGCAAAGTGGGTCGGTGGCCCTACCGCGGCGACGAGGTTGGCGATGAACTGGCGCTGGCTTGTAGATCAAGGGCTCGAGCTGACCGTGGTCGGCAGCTTCTCCCGAGTTGGATACGCCGTGCGGCGTTGGCTGTATGCCTGGTCCGACGCCGGCGCCCGGCGCGCTCGACGGCAGAACGGTCCTGGTGACGGGTCCGACGTCCGGCCTCGGTCGTGCGGCGACCGATGAGCTCGCCGCGCTCGGGGCGCGCGTGATCCTCGTTGGGCGAAGTGAGGAACGCCTGGCCGCCGTGCGCGATGCGCTGGTGTCCCGACACGGTGCTGACCGCTTCCCCACCGTCGTGGCCGACATGGGATCGCTCCGTTCCATCGCAGAAGCAGTTGCCACGATCCGTGCCAGGGAGCCCCGGCTGGATGTAGTGGTGGACAATGCGGGGGCAATCTTTCCGACGCGGACCGTCGGCCCGGACGGCATCGAAGCGATGTTCGCGACGCTCGTGGTCGGCCCGTTCGCCCTTGTCTCCGGCCTGCTGCCGATTCTTCGGCAGTCCGAGGGCGCTCGGGTCATTGCGGTCACGTCGGGTGGCATGTACGGACAACGGCTGGATCTGGACGACCTGCAATCGCGCGCCGAGCCCTATTCCGGGACCCGCGCCTACGCTCGAGCCAAGCGCGCGCAGGTGGCACTGGTACGCGAATGGGCGCGCAGGTTGGGGCCGGCGGGCATCACCTTCAACGCCATGCATCCCGGGTGGGCGGATACGCCGGGGCTCGCGGAGTCGTTGCCGGGATTCCATCGGCTGATGGGGCCGATCCTCCGGACCCCGGCCGAAGGAGTCGACACGCTCGTCTGGCTGGCCGCCGCATCCGAAGCCGCGGCGCTGAGCGGTGGCCTCTTCCTGGACCGCCGTCCCCGGCCTTTCGACCGTGTCCCCCTGACGCGTCTGCGAGAGGCTGACCGCCGACGTCTGTGGGATCTGGTCGTCGATCTGTCTCGGGCGACGGATCCCCCACCTGACCCCTGAGGACGCTGGCAGCAGCAGGCTATGAACGTGAAACACGGGTGCTCAGGCTCCGCGATGCTGCGGGGTCAGCGGCACCGCGGCCTTGATCGCACCGACTGCCGCAGCATCGTCGCTCGACAGCCCGACACCTGAGGCGAGCAGGTGCGTCCTGAGATGCCGTAGCCCGAGTCGAATGCGCCCGTGGACGGTGCCCAGGGGGAGCGCGGTGATCGTCGCGATCTCAGCGTGCGAACGCGAGTCGTAATAGGCGATGGCAATCGCCTGTCGCTGTTGGTGCGACAGCTTACGAAGCGCGGATCGGACGGTCTCGCCTTCGAGCTTCGCGACCACCTGGTCCACCACACTCGGTCCGGCGTCCGGGAGAGATTGCAGCGTTGCCTCATCGTCCACGTCGGACACACGCCGGGCGCGAAGCGTGTCGATCGCACGGTTGCGCACGATGCCGATCAGCCACGACCTGACGCTGCCGCGACCGGGTGTGAAGGAACCGCCCTTGCGCCAGACTGAGAGGAACGCCTCCTGCACGACGTCCTCCGCCCGACCGCGATCGTGGACGATGGACAGCGCGATGCGAAATGCAATGGAACTGTGGCGATCGTAGAGAGCGCCAAGCGAGCTCGCGTCGCCATCCCGGATTCGAGCGATGAGGTCCAGGTCGGGCTCATGCGTGTCTAGGGTTTGTTCAGTCATGGCGACAGCGTAAGCTCCGCGACATGGCTTCTGTCAACTGTTTGTCCATGGTATGCTTCGACACAGCATGTACACGATCAAAGAGGCCGCGCAACGGACGGGGGTCAGCGTCGCCCTGCTGCGCGCCTGGGAGCGCCGCTACGGCATCGTGGCGCCCTTACGCACTGAGGCGGGATATCGGATCTATGACGATGCCGCCATCGGGCGTATCCGAGCGATGCGCACCCTGGTGGCGGACGGATGGTCGCCGCGACAGGCTGCGGCGAACATCAACTCCACGCATGCCAGAGACTTCCCACTGCCGGCGGTGGCTGCGCAACCCATCGACCCGCTACCGCCGACCGAGCGATCCAGACGGCTGGTAGAGGCCGCCGCCCGGATCGACGGGCCGGCCCTCGAACGCGCGCTGGACGACATCTTCGCGATGGGAAGCTTCGAGCGAATGGTCGACGACCATCTCTATCCAGCCCTCGTGGCACTCGGCGACGCCTGGGCGCGCGGCGAGGTCGACGTCGCGGGTGAGCATGCCGCCAGCGCCGCGGCACTACGACGACTCGGGATGGCCTTCGACGCTGCCGGAAACGCGGGAGCCGGCGATGCGGCGGTGCTGGTGGGGCTTCCTCCCGGCTCCCGCCACGAGCTGCCTGCCCTGGGATTCGCCACGGCCCTTCGCCGCAATGGGATAAGTGCGACCTACCTCGGGCCGGATGTCCCCGTCAGATCATGGGTCACCGCCGTCCAACAGGCGCATGCTCGAGCGGCTGTCATCGGCGTCCCGACGGCCGAAGACGACGCGGATGCGGCGGCGGTAGTAGCAGCTCTCCGCGACCGGCATCCCCACCTGGTGATCGCGGTCGGGGGAAGGCACAGCCGCGAGCTGTCAGATGCCTCTGCGCACTTGCCTGATCCGCTCGTCGATGCCGTCACGGACGTGCGACGACTGTTGCAGCTGTCCTGACCCCGAGGTACCGACCAGCGCGTCAAGCACGTCAGTGCACGTATCGCGGCCGTTGCATTTGGACGTCTCGCCGCGGCCATCGCCATCACGTGCATTGCTTTATTGGCTGAGGCATGCCGGCGGGGAGACTTGACTATCCGACGTAGTAGGCCAGCGCGTCGGCCTATTCGCGTTGTCGTGAGCGGGGGCCGGAATCCCACACGGCCCTCCATGACGACAACGATCCGGATCGCCAGAACACCGGTGTGGCATGCTGGTGGTAGCGTTCATCGCCGAGTTGCGGCGGTGATCGCGCGCTCTTGCCCGAGGAAGACGCCCGCGTGATCGAAGAAGAATTGCCGGAAGGTCGACGCGTGCCGTTCGGGGTCTGGGCGGTTGCGCTCTTCGCGATCCTCCTCTGGACCCTTGTCCTGCTCGACGCGACCGGGGTCCGGCACTCGAACAGCAACACCCTCCTGGCCAATGCGATCGGGGCGAACCAGGCCCTCAACTGGATCGCCGGCGGGATCGCCGTCGTGGGGATCGCCGGCGCGATCGCCCTCATCCGGCTGATGCCGATCGGATACGTGATCACGGTCATCCTTGCCGGCCTCGGGCTGTTCAACACGCTTGCGTCGACGTTCGCCGGCCAGGGCGATGACCTCCGGCTTGCCGTGAGCGTGGTCGCCGTGCTGTACCTCAACCAGCCGGCCGTACGTGCCGTCTTCGGCCGCGGAGACGCCCCCGACAGGGCGGTCCCGAGGGGGGCAGAGGGCGAGTGACGACCGATCTCGAGCTGCTGCGCGCGTATGAGCCGATCATCCGGTATACGGACGGCGAGCTGTTCTTTCCGGCGGCGGTAGAGCCATACCTCGCGGAATGCGATCTCCTGGTCGGCTCGAAGGAAGGACACGCGCGACTGCTCGTCTCGAGCGGCGGGGTCGATGCCGCGATGCTTGCGACACAGACGGCGCCGCCGGGCGAGACGCTCTATCTGCGACTCGTCCAGCACCCGCTGGGCGGGTTGGCCCTTTCCCAATGGCAGCGGCGGCCCGGCCATCCCGTCTTCCGGGCGCCCGGGCGGCTTGCCCGCGTCGGCCTGTTCGCTCGGCTCCTCGACGCCGCGTTCAACGCCTCGCTGCTGCTCCGGGGCAAGGTCCCGGGAGGCACCGCCGCGGCGGCTTCCGTCAAGTACGAGGCCGCCCGCGCTCAGGACCCGCGTTACGTCTACCACGGCAGAGTCGTGCGGCGCGGTGGCTGGATCGTCCTGCACTACCTCTACTTCTATTTCATGAACGACTGGCGGTCGACCTTCGCCGGTGCCAACGACCACGAGGCAGACCTCGAGCAGGCGTTCGTCGTTCTGGAGGACGCCCCAGGCGGACCGCGCCCGGTCTGGTTCGGATGCGCCGCCCACGACTACAGCGGCGACGAGCTCCGGCGGCGCTGGGACGACCCGTACATCACCCTTGTCGGCGATCACCCGGTGATCCACGCCGGTGCGGGGTCACACGCCGCCTATTTCGAGGCGGGTGAGTACATCACGACCGTGCCGGTCCCGGCGTTCCGTGGCGTCGCGAGCTTCTTCGATGTCATCCGGCACGTGTGGCGCGACACGCTCCGTCAGGGCGATCCAGGCGATCTGGGCGCCCGGGTAGCCGCGGCACTGAGCATCCCGTTCATCGATTACGCCCGCGGCGACGGGCTGGCGATCGGGCCCGGGCAGGCGGCCGAATGGTCGCTCGTCCCCGTCGATGACACGGTCCCCTGGGTCGACGGCTATCGGGGGCTGTGGGGCCTGGACACGCGCGACCGGTTCGCCGGGGAGCGCGCCCCGGCCGGCCTCAAGTACACCCGGACCGGCTCGGTTCGCCCGTCATGGAACGACCCGGTCGGGTTCCTCGGACTGGACAAGATCGCGCCGCCACATCGGGAGGTCGAGGCGATCGACGCCCGACTCGTGGAGCTCGCAGCGGAACGCGCCAAGCTCGATGAAGACATCGCCACCGCGGCCGATGGGCTCACCGGTCAACAGCAGGAAGTCATCGCGCTTGCGGTTGACGGCTCGCTCGAGAAGACCCAGAAAGCCCGCGAGGCATCGTTGGACGAGCGGGAGGCCGAGCTCGCCCGCCTGCGCGCGCGGAGACCTGAGCTCGACGACGTGGTGCAGGCGCTCACGAAGCGGCGCTCGGACATCGAGGCGGGCGCCCCGACCGATCCGCGCTCCCATCTTCACCACGATCACCATCCCGAGACCGCCGGAGACCAGAAGTACTCACGGCTCGTGGAGTTCTGGTCGGCGATCAGCGTCGGCCTCGGGTTGATCGCGTTCGTTGCCCTGGTCGCGCTGACAAGCGTTCCCGGATGGGTGAGCGTCACGATCGCCGTGCTCGGCTACCTCTTCCTCGAGGCGGCCTTCCGGCGCAGGCTCATCGAGCTATTCCTTCGGCTGAGCCTGGTCATGGCCGCCATCGGGGCCGTCATCCTCGTTGTCTCGTACGCGTTCCCGCTTCTCTTCCTGGGGATCATCCTGGTGGCCGTGCTGACCCTCATCGACAACGTCCGGGAGATTCGGGCGAACTGAGCCGGCGACGGGCACGAGGAGGGGAAGGGTCGGCGCCGGTCGTCCGGCGCCCGGCTCCTCCCCCTCTCTTGGGACCGGTCGTCGGTCGACTCTTCAAGGGCCTGATGATGCAGGCTTCCCGGCGAGCATCAGCTGCCCGGGACGTACATCAGCAGGAGCTGACCGTCTTCCCTCCGCGTGTTGTACGTGATCTGCGCCCCGCTGATCGGGACGGTGTACGTGAACGGTCCCTGCGTTCCGGGCAGGTTCACGTGGGACTGGACGTCGAGAGCCCACCAGCCCGCGCCGATCCACTGGGACATGTCGATGATCCCGCTCGACTCCCCGGCCGCCGGCGCGGTGGGATGCGTGACGCCGCCCACGATCCGCCACGCACCCGTGGCGAGGGTGTACTGCCAGATCTTGGCGTTGCTGGCGTCCTCCTGGACCATGAGGCTGGTCGTGCCGACGTCGAGGTTGTCGGGGTTGCGCATGAACGTCTGCCGTCGGCCATGGTCGTATCGGCGTCGTGCACGACGCTGAAGGAGTCGACGACCGTCGGATCGTCGGCGTTGAGCTCCATGCGGAAGACCCGGCCGCGGGCATGCACGCCATTCGGGTCGGCCGGCCAGACCTCGGGCGTGCCCGGTCGCCGGGACCCGGTCGAGGCCGCGATGCAGCCGGCCGGTGGCCGAGCGATCGACGGTCCCGCCGCGGGTGTCAAGGGTCGTCCACACGCTGTCGGGCAGCGCGCGTCGTTCGCCGGTATCGGCAAAGTAGACGACGTTCGGGTCATCCGGGTCATAGGCGATGTCCTCGACACGGATGAACTGGAAGACGTTGTTGGCGTTCGACCAGTCCTCCAGCGCCTTCTGCGGCGCGACCTCGGTCGTGCCCCGCGCGACGTCGTCGGGCACGGGGATGAACTCTCCGCTCCACGTATCGCCGACGTTGATCTCGTGATAGTCGTTCGCGCCGTTGAATGCGTCGGTGGGATCGTCGAGGTCGCCCTCGTCGGTGGCGGTCACGCGGAAGCCGTAGAGCGTTCCGTCGTCGGCCTTGAGCGCCTCGAGGCTGTCGGACAGGTGAAGGTAGAGCTGCGACGACGGGGCGTCGAAGGTGTCATCGCCGGACAGCGAGGCGACGCCGTCCCATCCACCCGGAACGATCACCTGGTTCTCGTGGTTGTGGCGGCCGAGGCCGGCGACCTCGTCGTAGATGCCTTCGTCGTCGGTGTCCACGTACACGCTGTAGCCGGCCTGGCGATACGGCGTCAGCGCCGGATCGGCGCCATACGGCGCGCCCGCCGGCACGTGGATGACGTCGTTCGACTCCTCGTTCACGAAGAAGGTGTACTCGTCGAAGCCCTCATCCGGACCCGCCATGAAGGCGGAGCAGAAGCGGATGAAGCCGGCCGTGGGCGGCAGGACCTCGTCGAGCTTCGTGAGCTGCATCGTCCGCAGGTCGAGCCGAGCCCGCTGCACCGATGAGTCCTCGAAGTCCGCGAAGCCGCTGAACGGGACGTGCGACTGCTCGAAGGCCACGTAGATGTCGACGAACCTGCGCCCGTTGCCGACGGGCTTCGCGCCAAGGCCGTCAGGAATGCCCTCGAACGTCACGCCGTCCAGCGTCTGGCCGCTGTTGATGAGGGGAACGACCATGCCTCCAGCCGCCTCGACCGCGGCCGTGAGGGCGACGTACTTGGCCGTCGGGTTCGGATGGCCATTGGCGCCCAGCGAGGAGGCCGGAAGCGCGATGACCAGGGCAAGGCCGATGACGACGGCCCTGAGCCGATGAGACATTCGGGTCGAGGTGATGCGAGCGCGCATGCGAGGTGCTCCTCCTCCTCCGTTCTGAGGTCCGCGGTCTCGGCCGCCTGGGATGCGGTCCAACGCGGAGCATGTCGGGCGACAATTCTGCCATCGCGGTCGCCGCGCGGCACGGATACTTCGCAGACCCGGTGCGCGCCGTCACCGCCTGAAGCAGCGTGAACGGCGAGCCACGCGCGGCTAGCATCAGGGTATGGCCGAGCTGCCCCCGATTCGCTTCGAGCTGCGCGCCGGGGCGGTGACCGCCCTTCCCCTGGCGATCGCGGTTGGGTTGTTCGGCGTGTCGTTCGGCGTCCTCTCGGCATCCTCGGGCGGCATGGGTGCCCTGCCGGCGATCGTCATGAGCGCGACCACCTTTGCCGGCTCCGCGCAGTTCGCCGCCGCGTCGATCCTCGCCGGCGGCGGGCAGCCGCTCGCCGCCATCGCGGCGGCGCTGTTGCTCAACGCGCGATATGTCCCGATCGGCGTGAGCGTGGCACCGTTCCTTCGCGGCGGTCCGCTGCGACGATTCCTGCAGGCCCAGCTGGTGGTTGACGAGTCGTGGGCGATCGCCTCGCGCGGCGAGGGTCGCTTCGACCCACATCGCCTGGTCGGGGCCGGCATCGTGCTCTGGCTGGCCTGGGTCGCGGGCACGGTCATCGGCGTGGTCGGCGGCGAGGCGCTCGGCGATCCGGTCGCCCTTGGACTGGACGCCGCGTTCCCGGCCCTCTTCCTGGCGCTGCTGACGCTTCAGCTCACGAGCCGGCGGGCAGTCGTCGCGGCGCTGCTCGGTGCTGGCATCGCGCTCGCCCTCGTGCCCATCGCGCCGCCGGGCGTGCCGATCATCGCGGCGGCAGGCGCGGCGTTGATCGGCCTGGCGCGAAGGTGAGCGACGCCTGGCTGGTGGTGCGTGGCGGTTGGCCTCGGCACCATCGCGATCAAGGCATCGGGTCCGGTGCTGCTCGGCGGCCGTCCCCTGCCGGGGCGCGTCCAGGGTGTGGTCGCGCTCCTGGCGCCGGCGCTGCTCGCTGCGCTGGTCGCCACCAACACGTTCGGCTCGGGTCAGACGCTCGTGCTGGACGCGCGACTCATCGGCGTGGCCGTCGCCGCCGTTGCCCTCGCGCTGCGCGCTCCGATCCTGGTGGTCGTCATCGCCGCAGCGGCGTCGGCGGCCGTCGCGCGCCTGGTCGGGATTCCCTAGCAGCAGCCGCCGGAGCCGCAGCCGCAGCCGGCCATCGCCAGCGGGAGCTCGCCGGTTGGGCTTGCCGCGGGAACCGATGCCGGTTTGGTGGCCTGCGCGATGACGCTGTGCATCCCGTCGGTGACGAGGTGCGTCGGCGTCAGCGACACATCGGTCAGGCCGGCGTCGCGCAGGCCGGACTCGAACTCGGTGAACGAGAGGGCGCCGGCGATGCAGCCGACGTACGAGCCACGCTCGGCGCGCTGCGCCGGCGTCAAGGCGTCCTCGGCAACGATGTCGGTGATGCCGATGCGCCCGCCGGGCCGCAGCACACGCGCGATCTCGCGGAAGACCGCCGGCTTGTCGGCCGCGAGGTTGACGACGCAGTTGCTGATCACCACGTCGATCGAGCCCGCTGGCAACGGGATCGCCTCGATCTGGCCCTTGAGGAACTCGACGTTGGTCGCGCCAGCTTCGTCGGCATTGCGCCGGGCGAGGTCCAGCATCTCATCGGTCATGTCCAGCCCAAACACCCGGCCGGACGGTCCCACTCGCTTGGCGGAGAGGAGCACGTCGATCCCGCCACCCGAGCCCAGGTCGAGCACCCGTTCGCCTTCATGGAGATCCGCAACGGCAGTCGGGTTGCCGCAGCCGAGCGAGGCGAGCACGGCGGCATCGGGCAGCTCGTCACGCTCGAGGACGCTGTACAGGCCGGCGCCGATGCCGTCCTCCGGCCCGCAGCAGGCACCGGTTCCCTGGGCGGCCTGGGCGGCTGCGGCGGCATAGCGCTCGCGAACCATGTCGTGGATCTGATCGGTCATCGGAGCCTCCTTCACGCTCAGCCGACCTGGACGAGGCCGGACAGGCTCGCGCCGAGCCCCGCCCAGCGCCGGGCAAAGTCGGCGGACAGCGAGTAGACGATGTTGGTTCCCTGGCGTTCGCTGGTCAGGACGCCGGCCTCTCGCAGCACCTTGAGGTGGTGGCTGATCGTTGGCTGGCTGACGGTGCAGCACTCGCTGAAGTCGCATGCGCAGATGCCGTCGTTCTCTGCCAGCTGCCGCACGAAGGACAGGCGGACCGGATCCGCGAGGGCGGTGAGCAGCTGGACGTCGGGATCGGTGCTTCGCATCGGAGCACTATATCGATCATCATCGATATTAGCAAACCTCCCTGTTTGCCCCACCTGCGCCGCCGTGGCATCGAACGAGTACGCTGCCCGGTGTCGCCAGCGGTGGACGAGCCATCGCTCCCCGGCGCACCGACAGGAGTCCCACGCGCTCATGCGCCTTCCGTTCATTCCGCGCGAGGAGAAGTTCTTCGAGCTCTTCCTCGACGACGCCAACAACGTCCTGGCGGGCGCCCGGCTGCTCGAGGAGTTCTTCCGCTCGTACGACCAGCGCGAGCGGCTCGCGAGCCAGCTCCGCGACCTGGAGCGCAAGGGCGACGGGATCAGCCACGACATCGGCCAAAAGCTGGAGCACACCTTCGTCACGCCGTTCGATCGAGAGGACATCCATCAGCTGATCAGCCGCCTCGACGACGTGCTCGACTTCGTCGAGGAAGTCGCCGATACCTGCATCCTCTACAAGATCGACGCGCCGACCCAGACCGCGCGTCGACCAGACCGAGATCATCGTCAAGCAGTGCGAGGAGATCGTGCGCGCGCTCGAGAAGCTCAAGGGCTTCAAGGGGATCAGCCTGCACTGGATCGAGATCCATCGACTGGAGAATGACGGCGACCGGGTGGCTCGCCAGGCGATCGCCGCACTGTTCACGAACGGCAACGATCCGGTCGAGATCATCAAGTGGAAGGACCTCTACACGCTGCTCGAGGACACCATCGACGCGTGCGAGGACGTGGCCAACGTGATCGAGCGGATCGTCGTAAAGCATGCCTGAGGGCGTCACCCTCACCCTTCTCGTCGTTCTCGGACTGGCCGTCGCGTTCGACTACATCAACGGCTTCCACGACACCGCGAATTCGATCGCGACGAGCGTCACCACACGCGCGCTGACGCCGGGATGGGCCATCGCCATGAGTGCGGTCGCGAACTTCGCCGGCGCGCTCACCGGGCTCGAAGTGGCTGAGACGGTCGGCGCCGGCCTGATCGACACGAACGTGGAGTCCCAATCCGTGATCGCCGCGGCACTCGTCGGCGCCATCATCTGGAACCTGCTCACCTGGCGCCTCGGGATCCCGTCGTCGTCGAGCCATGCCCTGATCGGCGGACTGCTGGGAGCTTCACTCATCTCGGCCGGGATCGCCTCCTGGCAGATCGACCAGATCGTGACCAAGGTCCTCCTGCCGCTCTTCGCGTCGCCGATCATCGGCTTCGCGGGCGGCCTGCTGCTGATGGCGGTGATCTTCAACCTGTTCCGCCGTGCCCACCCGGCGAGGCTCAACGGCGTCTTCCGGCGCCTCCAGGTGCTCTCGGCGGCATGGATGGCGTTCAGCCACGGCAGCAACGACGCCCAGAAGACGATGGGGATCATGACCCTGGCGCTCGTGACGGCCGGCGTCATCCCGGAGTTCGAGGTGCCGCTCTGGGTCATCATCATGGCGGCGACGGCGATCAGCCTGGGCACGGCCGCGGGCGGGTGGCGGATCATCAAGACGATGGGTAGCCGGGTGGTGAAGATCGACCCGGTCCACGGCTTCGCCGCCGAGACGACCGCCGCGACCGTGATCTTCACCGCGTCCCAGTTCGGCATGCCGGTCAGCACGACCCACGTCATCAGCTCGGCGATCATGGGCGTCGGCTCGTCGGATCGGTTCAAGACGGTGCGCTGGGGCGTTGCCCGCAGCATCGTCACCGCCTGGATCCTCACGCTGCCGGCCTCCGGTACGGCGGCGGCTATCGCCTACCTGGTCCTGAACCGGATTCTCAGCTGACGGGTCAGACACCACCGCGCGCCACGCCGCTTAACACACCGTTGACCCAACGCTAAGCCGCCGTTAAGCGCCGCCCCCGAGGCTGGAACCGTCAACGTGCGCCCGACCTGCCCTGCGGCAGGTCATCCACTCGGAGGAGATCCATTGAACCTCAAGCGCACCGGGCTGCGGCCCGCGCTCGCGATCGCGACGATCGGCATGCTCACCCTCGCCGCATGCTCCAGCAACCCCGACGCGGGTGCCTCGACCGATGACACGGGCAACGCGCCTTCGGGCGGCGCAGCGGAGGGCACGCTCAGCGGCGAAATCGTCATTTCGGGCTCCTCGACCGTCGAGCCCATCAGCTCGATCGTTGCCGAGGACTTCTCAGCGAACAATCCGGACGTCCAGTACTCGGTCGACGGCCCGGGTACCGGAGACGGCTTCGCGCTCTTCTGCGCGGGCGAGATCGACATCGCGGACGCGTCCCGTGCCATCAAGGACGAGGAGGCGGCGCTCTGCGACGAGGCCGGCATCAGCTACGTCGAGCTCCAGGTCGGGATCGACGGCCTGAGCGTCATCACGTCGCACGACAACGCCGACGTCAGCTGCCTCAGCTTCGCGGACCTCTACGCGCTGCTCGGCCCGGAATCGCAGGGATTCGAGAGCTGGTCCGACGCCGATGCGCTTGCCGAGGAGATCGGCTCCGGCGACTACGGCGAGATCCATGCGCCCTATCCCGCTGACGCCCCGCTCGAGATCATCGCGCCGGGTGAGGAGTCCGGCACGTACGACAGCTTCGTCGAGTTCGCGATCACGAAGCTCGCCGAGGAGCGCGGCCAGGAGGCAGTCACGCAGCCGGACTACCAGGCATCGAGCGACGACAACGTGATCATCGAGAACATCGCCGGGTCACCCACGACGCTCGGCTGGGTCGGCTTCGCCTTCGCCGACCAGAGCAGCGACAGCGTGAAGTCACTCGAGGTCGACGGCGGCGACGGCTGCGTCGCCCCCACGCCGGACACGATCGCGTCCGGCGAGTATCCGATGAGCCGTCCGCTCTTCATCTACGTCAACGCCGAGGAGGCGACGTCCCGCCCGGAGCTCGCCGCCTTCGTCGACTACTACCTCTCCGATGAGGGAATCGCCGCCGTCACCGAGGCCGACTACATCGCTCTCGACGACGCGGCACTCGAGGAGACGCGCGCGACCTGGGAAGGCCGCTGACCGAGGGTCCCTCCACCTGTCACCGGGCCGGCGAGCTCCTCTCGCCCGGCCCGGTGCGCCGTATCTGAAGCGCCAAAGTACGATGAGCCACCGATGACGGCCAGCAACGCACATCCGCCCGCGCGCCTGACGCCGGCCGACTTCCAGATTGCCGGCCGCCGGCGCACCCGGGAACGCCTCGTGCGGGGCTTCTTCCTTGCCGCGGCGGCGCTGTCGATCCTCATCAGCGGCGCGATCATCTTTTCGCTCCTCGGGAACGCGCTCTACTTCCTGATCAACGTCGACACGAGCGCCCTGCTCGCCGACGGCTGGTTCCCGCGGCGCGGCATGTACGGCATCCCGACCATCGTGGCCGGCACGCTCGTCATCAGCGGGGTGGCCATGCTCGTCGCGACGCCGCTCGGCCTTGGCGCCGGGATCTACCTGTCCGAGTACGCGTCGCCTGGCGCGCGCAAGCTGCTGAAGCCGATCCTCGAGATCCTGGCCTCGATCCCGAGCGTCGTCCTCGGATTCTTCGCCCTGACCTGGATCAGCCCGAACGTGGTGCAGCCCCTCAGCGGAGCGCCGCTCTCGAACATGGTGGCGGCCGGCATCGCGGTGGGCATCCTCATCACGCCGCTGGTCGCGTCGATCAGCGAGGACGCCATGCACGCCGTGCCCAACTACCTGCGCGAGGCCTCCTATGGCCTGGGGGCGAGGAAGCGGACGACGACCCTGCGCGTCGTCGTTCCGGCCGCCGTCTCGGGCATCGTGGCGGCGCTCCTGCTCGGGGTCTCGCGCGCCATCGGTGAGACGATGATCGTCTCGATTGCCGCCGGCGGCACCGGCGGCTCGCTCTTCGAGATCAACCCGTTCGAGCCGGGCCAGACGATGACGGCGGCAATGACGGCGCTCGCCATCGGCTCCGACAACGTTCGTGGCGCCGAGCTCACCTTCGAGAGCCTCTTCTTCGTTGGACTGCTCCTGTTCCTGATGACACTCGCGCTCAACCTCATCAGCGAGGCCTTCGTCCGCCGCGTGCGGGGTCAGTACTGATGGCCACATCGGCACAGGCAATCGCGACCCGCGAGGCAGTCGAGCAACGACTGCGTTCGGGTGGCGGCGACACGCGCGGTCTCGTTCTGCAGGGCGCGCTGCTTCTGTCGCTCCTGATCGCGCTCGGTGTGCTGGTCGTGCTGGTCGGCGACATCCTGATCAAATCGCTCCCCGTCTTCACAGAGCGACCGCTCGACTTCCTGACCTCGCCGCTGTCGTCGCGCCCTGCCCGCGCGGGCATCGCACAGGGCATCCTCGGCTCTGTGCTGCTGATGGCCTTCGTGGCGATCATCGCGCTGCCACTCGGTATTGGCGCCGCGATCTACCTCGAGGAGTACGCACACGACTCGTGGCTCACGCGGCTGATCCGCACCAACATCCGCAACCTCGCCGGCGTGCCCGCAATCGTCTACGGGCTGCTCGGGCTCGCCCTGTTCGTCAGCACGCTGGGCCTTGGAAAGTCGCTGATCGCCGGCGGCCTGACGCTGGGGGTGCTGGTCCTGCCGATCGCCGTGATCACGACCTCGGAAGCGCTGCGCGCCGTGCCGAACAGCATTCGCGAGGCGGCACTCGGCGTCGGCGCAACACGCTGGGAGATGGTCCGCAGCCACGTGGTGCCCTATGCCATGCCGGGGATCCTGACCGGCACCATCCTGACCCTGGCCCGCGCCTTCGGCGAGACGGCGCCGCTCCTGATGGTCGGAGCCATCGCCGGCACGTTCAGCAACGGCGGCATCGGCGACATGCTGACCGGCGCGTACACCGCGCTGCCGACGATCGTCTTCAACTGGTCGGGGCAGCCGCAGGACGCATTCCGTGCGCTGACCGCGGCCGCCATCGTCGTCCTGCTCGTCGTCATCCTGCTCGTCAACGCGGGCGCAATCCTGCTGCGGAATCGATATGACCGAAGGTGGTGATCACGTGACCGTCACAACCGAGCCCAAACCGATCGGCGAGCAGACCGACCGCGAAGGGCCGACAATACGGCTGATGACCACGCTCGATGAGGCCGAGCAGATCGCGCCTGCCGCGAGCGGCGAGCGTGTGGCCATGGAGTTCGCGGACGACGAGGTCGTCTTCGAGCTCGATGCGCTCTCCTGCTTCTACGGCTCCTTCCGAGCCGTCCGCGACATCAGCCTCCAGGTGCCGAAGAACCAGATCACGCGCCATCATCGGACCATCGGGATGCGGCAAGAGCACGCTGCTGCGCAGCTTCAACCGCATGAACGACCTGGTCGACTCGGCGCGGATCGAGGGCAGGATCCTCTACCACGGCGTCGACCTGTACGCCGATGGCATCGATCCGGTCGAGGTGCGCCGGCGCATCGGCATGGTCTTCCAGAAGCCGAACCCCTTCCCGAAGAGCATCTACGACAACGTGTCGTTCGGGCCGAAGGTGGCTGGCTATCGCGGCAACATGGACGAGCTGGTCGAGCGCTCGTTGCGCCGCGCCGCGCTGTGGGACGAGGTCAAGGACAAGCTGAAGGAGCCCGGTACGGCACTCTCCGGCGGCCAGCAGCAGCGCCTGTGCATCGCGCGGGCGATCGCCGTGGAGCCGGACGTGATCCTGATGGACGAGCCGTGCTCCGCCCTCGATCCGATCGCGACGCTGCGGATCGAGGAGCTGATGCGCGAGCTGAAGCAGAACTACACGATCGTGATCGTGACGCACAATATGCAGCAGGCGGCGCGCGCCAGCGACGTGACGGCCTTCCTGACGATGGGCGAAGACCGCGCCGGCTATCTCGTCGAGATGGCGCCCACCCAGGACCTCTTCACGCGGCCGGCCAACCGGATTACCGAGGACTACATCACCGGCCGGTTCGGCTGAGGGGGAAGGAGCGCGACATGGAGCCGGCAATCGACGCGACACCGGAGCGAGGGGGCCCTCGGGCCTCGTTCGACCGGGCCCTCGACAGCGTCAAGGACGACGTCCTGCGCCTTGGTGCGCGGGTCGAGGATGCGCTCGAGCGAGCCGGTCGCGCGCTCGTGCAGCGCGACACCGAGCTCGCCGACCAGGTCAGACGTGACGACGCCGACGTCAACGAGCTCCAGCGCCAGATCAACACGGAGATCACCACCCTCATCGCCACGCAGGGCCCGGTGGCCCGCGACGTGCGCGAGCTGCTCGCGCTCTACCACGCCTCGGCGGAGCTGGAGCGCATGGGCGACTACGCGGTGAACATCGCCAAGCTCGCCCAGCAGCTGGCCGGCGAGCCGGAGACGCCGATCCTGAGGCAGATCCCGCGCATGGAGCAGATCTGCCGCGAGCAGCTGCGCGCCGCCATGCGAGCGCTGGTCGACATCAGCGAGGACGAAGCCCGCGGCGTCGCGCAGCGCGACGACGAGATCGACGACCTCTACAACAGCGTCTACGAGGACGCGATGCAGCTGCTCGCCATCGCGCCCGGAACGGGCTCGGCAGACGACCCACATGCTCTTCGCCGCTCACCACCTCGAGCGGCTCGGCGATCGGGTCACGAACATCGGCGAGGACGTGGTCTTCCTGGCGACCGGCCAGGTCGAGGACCTCAACCCCTAGGAGGGGACCGATGCGACGCAGGCTGCTCCTCGTCGAGGACGATCCCACCCTTCGGCAGGCACTCACCTTCAACCTGACGCGCGAGGGATACGAGGTGACCTCCGCGGCCGATGGCGAGGCCGCGCTCGAGGCCGCGCGCAACGAGCGACTGGACCTCATCCTGCTCGACGTGATGCTGCCCGGCATGAGCGGCGTCGAGGTGCTGCGCGTGCTGCGCCGCGAGGGGGTGGCGACCCCGGTGATCATCCTCTCGGCCAAGGGCGACGAGATCGACCGCGTCGTCGGCCTCAAGGTCGGCGCCGACGACTACGTCGCGAAGCCGTTCAGCCGCCCGGAGCTGCTGGCGCGCATCGAGGCCGTGCTGCGCCGGCACCGACGCGAGACCGACGAGCCGGAGCGTCGGGACCAGCTCGCGTTCGGGAAGGTCGCGATCGACGTCGCCCGACGCGAGGTGACCGTCGAGGGCGAGCCGATCCACCTGACCACCAAGGAGTTCGACCTGCTCGCCCACATGGCCGCCAGCCCCGGGCGCATCTTCACCCGCGACCAGCTGCTCGCGCGAATCTGGGGCTACGACTACCTCGGCGACGGGCGCACGGTGGACGTCCACGTCAGCTGGCTGCGCGGCAAGCTGCGCGTCGCCGAAGGCCACAACTACTTCCGCACCGTGCGCGGGGTCGGCTACGCATTCGCCCCGCGACCGGCGTGACGGGTCCCAGCTCCTCGGCCGCCTTCGAAGCCCTGCTCGCGCGTCGCGGCGGCGACCTCCTGATCCTGGTCGACGACCGCCTGCGGATCGTGCGCGCGGGGCAGGAGGCGGCGTCGCTGGCCGAGCGCGGCGACTCGTCGCTGCATGGCATGAGCCTCATCGCCGCCTTCGGATCCGCGTCGCTGGACGCCGTGGCGCGACAGGCCGCCGCCAGCGGCGAGGCGACGACCGGCGAGGCCGACCTGGGTCGACTCGGGACCCGCCAGTTCGCCGTCGACGTGGTGCCGCTCGACGACGGTGGGCTGGTCATGTCGCTGCACGACATCACGGTCCTGCGCCGCATCGAGCGCGTCCGGCGCGACTTCGTCGCCAACATCAGCCACGAGCTGCGGACGCCACTCACCTCGATCAAGCTGCTCGCGGAGACGCTGAGCTCAGGCACGGTCGACGACGACGCGACCATGCGCGACTTCGCCACCCAGATCGAGCGCGAGACCGATCACCTCGCCCAGCTCGTCGATGAGCTGCTCGACCTCTCGATGATCGAGTCCGGCGAGACAGCGCTGGCGCTCGAGTCGCTCGACCCAGACGAGGTCGTCGCCGACATCGTGGCCCGCATCGGTCCGGTTGCCGAGCGGGGCAACGTGACCGTCAGTGCGCCTGCCGCCTCCGGCATCGGACTCCCGCGCGCTGGCGGATCCGGCGCGGCTCGGCCAGGCACTGCTCAACCTCGCCCACAACGGGGTCAAGTACAGCCATCCCGGTGGCGAGGTGCGCGTCGGCTGGGAGCCGGTCGACGAGCGGGTGCGCTTCAGCGTCGCCGACGACGGGATCGGCGTCCCCGAGGCCCACCAGCAACGCATCTTCGAGCGCTTCTACAAGGTCGACCGGTCGCGGGCACGCGAGCGGGATGCGCGCGAGCTCGGCGGGAGTGCCGGCCTCGGCCTGGCGATCGTCCGCCACATCGCCGAGGCGCACGGCGGCGCGGTCGGCCTGAGCTCGGAGGAGGGCATCGGGTCCACCTTCTGGATCGAGGTGCCGCGCTCGGAGGCGTGAGCTCGATTGACCGCTGAGCTAGCCCTCGGCCTCGCCGTGCAGGCGGATGGTCGTGGTGGCTCGAGATAGTCGGCGGCGACCAGGTGGCCCTCGGCGTCGAGGGTGAGCGCCCACGTCGAGCCCTTGCCCGAACGGATCGGCTCGTCGAGCGCGAGCCCATCGGCGGTCGCGAGGCGCCCGACCAGGTCGGGGATCACGTCCCCCTGGCTGCAGGCGATGGCGTCCACGTCCACGTCGCCGAGGTGCCGGACCAGCGCCACGGCCTCCTCCTCGCGCCCGGGATAGGCGACCTCGCCGAGGAGCGGCTCGAGCTCCACCTCCAGGCCGAGCGCCTCGGCCACCGGCGCGACCGTGTCCACGCAGCGACGGATGTCGGCCGACACCACGCGGCCAACCTCGAAGCGGGAGAGACGACGCACCAGCTCGTCGGCCTGGGCGATGCCGCACTCGTCGAGCGGCCGGTCCCGGTCGTCCCCTTTCCAGGTGGACGCGCTGCCCGCCGAAGCGTGACGGACGAGCAGCACGGTGCGCGACGGCGCGACGCCGCGGGCGAAGCGCTCGAGGACCTCGCGGTCAGTCGTGCGTGTGAGCTGTGCCGACGCTTCGGCGAGCGAGAGCCAATGCAGCTCGTCCACTTCGCGGGTGGCCGAGAAGGCACCCTCCTCGGCCTGCATCGCCCACCATCGAATCACCTTCTGGCGCGCGACCGCCGGAAGTGGACTTGTCGTAGCGCGTCTCGCCGAGCGGCCGGCCCACCCGAACGTGGAAGCCGGTCTCCTCGAGGACCTCGCGCACGGCGCCCTCGAGGTCGGACTCCCCAATCGCGAGCTTCCCCTTCGGCAGGCTGAGATCGTCGTATCGCGGTCGGTGAATGATGGCGACCTCGACCGTGACCTCCCCGTTCGGCAACAATGCCGGACGCCACACGACGCCGCCGGCCGCGCGAATCACCGGGCCGGTCACGGCGTCGCCCACTTCCGCCAGCGTCGTCGCCGCAGGTCTGCCCACGTGTCCGCAAATGCGCGGCGAGCTTCAGCGGCCAGGTTGCGCTGCTGCTCGACCAATCGGCCGATCTCGAAGGCGTACTGCGCATCCGCCCGCCGATCCACGAGTGTCGCCCGCATGGTCGCTTCGGCGACGGCGGCGTCCTGGAGCGTGCCGAGCTGATCCTGGACGTCGGCCAGCCGTGCGGCCAGCCGCCCGGCTCCGGAGGCCTGTTTGTCGCCCAGCACCCGAGCCGCCAGCTCGGCGGCGTATCGCGCCCGTTTCGCCGCGATTCGCGTTCGGTGAAAGTCGTCTTCCGAGCTGGCGCTCGACAGCTCCTCGGCTCGTCTCTCGAGTCGATCCCACGCGTCCATCACGAGCGGCGGCAGGGCGGTGGCCGCCGGTTCCGCCGCAGGAGGGGCGACTGGAGGACGCGATGCCGCGGCCACCAGCTGGTCGAGCAGCGCTGTGTAGACCGGCTCGTTCAGGATGCGGGCAACGGCCTCCCTCGCCGTCGTGCGGCGTCGCTCCAGCGTCGCAAAGAGGGGCGCGAGCGCCGTCGTCGGCGCACCATCCGCGGGCGTGAGGCGCTCGACCAGGACGTCGAGGTCACGGGCCTCTCCCAGAGCTTCGGCCACCGTACGCAGGTCGGGCTCGACCCGCGCCAACCAGGTCGGCTCCACCATGTCCCCGAGCGTACGAAGGTCACTCCGCAGGCGGCGCAGCGATACGCGGAGCTGATGCAGTCCCTCCGCATCGCCGATCCGCGTGAGCGGGTCGTTTCGGAGCAGCCGGAGCAGCGCATCGGCAATCGCGGCGGCGAGCGCGTCCGCAATCGTCGGCTCCGGCGGCAGGACCACCGGCGATATGTCCGGCGTTGCGGTGGCGCGAGAACCCAGGGCCCGGACGACCTTGGGAATCGGCTCCGCATCGGTAGCGCCGGCGACACGCAGCTGCTCGGCAAGGTCCTCCAGCGGCGCCTCGTCCGCGATCGCTTCCAGCTCGAGCTCACGGAAGCGGGACACGATGCGACGACCCTCGAGAACCGAGACCTCGTCGTTGGCGAGCTCGGCCATCTCCATCTCGCCCATCAGGAAGCGCCAGCGACGCCGCCGGGTTCGCAGCGTCGCAACCGCCACCAGCGGCTCCCCTCGCGCGTATGCGGTGATGAGCTCGCGAGCTTCCGCAGGCGGTTCACGGTTCGGGCCGTCGAACTGGAGCTCGTCGCGCGCCATCGTGCCCGGACTCCTGGTGGCAACGGGGAGCTTGAGCGTCCATGTCGGACCGGCCGCCTCCCCCGTCCGGTAGCGGAGGGTGACCCCGTGTCGCGCCAGCCGCAGGTCGGAGGTGTCGAAGTAGGTGGCCCGCAGATCGACCTCGGGGAGCGCCTCCTGGGTCAAGGGCGTCCCGTCAATGGTGAGCTGCGGGATGGTGAACCGACCGGGTAGGGAGAGCTTGATCTCGCGCTCCGTCATCGGTCGATCATGTCATGCCTCGCGCGGGCCATGAGGATTTCCTGGAGCGGCGGGGTCGCGGGATCGGCCTTGCCGCGCGTCCACGAGCCGTCCGCGCGCAGCGCCCACGCGCTGGCGTCGGCCACCGCCAGATCGAGGAGCCCGCGGAGGCGGGATCGATGTTCGGTGTCCGTGACCCGCACCAGGACCTCGACGCGCCGGTCGAGGTTGCGGTGCATCATGTCGGCGCTCCCGATCCAGATCTCGTCATCCTCGCCGTCACCGAAGCGGAAGATCCGGGAGTGCTCCAGGAACCGACCGAGGATGCTGCGAACGCGGATGCGCTCGCTCAGGCCCTTGATGCCTGGCCGCAGTGCGCAGATGCCGCGCGTGACCAGGTCGATCTTGACGCCGGCGCTCGAAGCGTCGTACAGAGCGCTGATGACGGCCTCGTCGACGAGGTTGTTCAGCTTCATGACGATCCGTGCGGGTTGACCGGCGGCGGCGCGTTCGGCCTGGCCGTTGATCATGCTCACGATTCGCTGGCGCAGGTCGAGCGGTGCAACGAGCAGGGAGTCGTAGGCGGTCAGACGGGAATAGCCGGTCAGCAGGTTGAACAGGTGGCTCACGTCCGCTGCAATCAGCGGATCGGTGGTCAGGAGACCGATGTCCTCGTACAGCGTCGCCGTCGTGGGGTGGTAGTTTCCCGTCCCGATGTGGACGTAGCGTCGAATCCCATCGGGTTCGTTGCGCACCACGAGCAGCAGCTTGCAGTGCGTCTTCAACCCCACCAGGCCGTACACGACATGGCATCCGGCGCGCTCCAGCATCCGGGCCCAGGCGATGTTCGCCTGCTCGTCGAAGCGGGCCTTGATCTCCACCAGGACGACGACCTGCTTGCCCGCCTCCGCTGCGGCGATCAGCGCGTCGACGATCGGGCTCTCGCCCGAGGTTCGGTACAGCGTCTGCTTGATGGCGAGCACGCTCGGGTCGCTCGCCGCCTGCTCGACAAATGCCTGGACGGTGAGTGCGAACGAATCGTACGGGTGGTGGACCAGCAGGTCGCGTTGATCGAGCGTGGCGAAGATGTCGGCGTCCCCATCGGCATCGCGGATCACGCCCTGCGGCGGTGACGGATGGAACGGCGCGTACTTGAGGTCGGGCCGATCGACCGAGACGAGGCTCCACAGGTCGGCCAGGCCAAGCGGGCCGCCCAGCCGCTGAACGTACTGCTCGTCGAGCAGCAGCTCGCGGCTGAGCAGGTCGACGAGATGAGCGGGCATCCGCCGATCGACCTCGAGGCGGACGGCGGGGGTGAATCGCCGCCGGCGCAGCTCCGCCTCGAGCGCACGGAGCAGATCCTCGGCGGCGTCATCGTCCAGCTCGAGGTCGCTGGCGCGTGTCACGCGGAACGGGATAGTGGGCCAGGATCACCATGCCCGGGAAGAGCAGCCCCAGGTTCGCCGCGATGACATCCTCGAGCGGGACGAAGGTGGACGGCTCGCCGGTTTCCATGAAGCGGGTGAGGAGCGGCGGAACCTTGACGCGCGCGAAGCGCCGCCGACCATCGGCGGGGTCGCGCAGCCAGACCGCAAGGTTCAACGACAGGTTGGAGATGTACGGGAACGGATGCCCCGGATCGACGGCGAGGGGCGTCAGGACCGGGAAGATGCGCTCGATGAACGTTGCCGTCAGCGCGACACGCGCCTCGTCGGAGACCTGGCGCCACCGCCGCACCTGGATCCCCGTGCGGGCGAGCTTGCGCTTGAGGTCCCGGGTGAAGACCCGGGCGTGGCGAGTGGCGAGCCCGGAGGCACGTTCGGCGATCAGCGCCAGCTGCTCGGCGGCGTCGAGGCCATCCGGCGAGATGAGGCCCGGTGCCGCGAGCTGCTGGCGCCGAAGGGTCGCAACGCGTACCTGGTAGAACTCGTCGAGGTTGTTCGCGAAGATCGCCAGGAACTTGACGCGCTCGAGCAGCGGAAGCTTTGTGTCCTCCGCAAGGGCGAGCACGCGCTCGTTGAAGTCGAGCCAGGACAGCTCCCTGTTCAGGAAGCTGCTGTCCGACCTGCCGGGATCGGAGTCGCGCTCGACGGACCGCAGGGGGGTGACCATGAACGGGAACCTTACGACGGGATTGTTAGCCGGAGTTCAAAACGGAGGCTCGGGCGTGGGCCGCCCGAGAGCGAGCTCCAGGAAGGTGAGCACGTCCGCGCGCTCGTCGATGAGCTTGCTCACGGGCTTACCGATGCCGTGCCCGGCATCGGTGTCGATACGGATGATGACGGGCGCGTCGCCCGCCTGGGCCGCCTGCAGCGCGGCGGCGAACTTGAAGGAGTGTCCGGGCACCACGCGATCGTCATGGTCGCCGGTGGTCACCAGGGTCGCAGGATAGGCCACGCCGTCGACGATGTTGTGCAGCGGCGAATAGGCGAGCAGCGTGCGGAACTGGTCGGGGTCGTCGGCCGAGCCATAGTCGCTCGTCCATCCCCAGCCGATCGTGAAGCGGTGGAAGCGCAGCATGTCCATCACCCCGACCTCGGCAACGACGGCACCGAACAGCTCGGGGTGCTGCGTGAGCGCGGCGCCGACGAGCAGCCCGCCGTTCGATCGGCCGCTGATGCCGATCCGCTCCGGGCTCGTCCAGCCGGATGCCGCGAGCCAGCGTGCCGCAGCCGCGAAGTCGTCGAACACGTTCTGCTTGCGCTCGAGCCGCCCCGCATCGTGCCATTCGCGGCCGTACTCGCCGCCGCCGCGCAGCGAGGCAACCGCAAGCAGGCCGCCGCGCTCCATCCACGCCAGCCATTCGGCCTTGAAGGTCGGACCGACCGAGATCTGGAAGCCGCCGTATCCGTACAGCAGTGTCGGAACGTCGCCGCTCGGGACGATGTCCCGCCGGCGGCTGAGGAAGACGGGGATCCGGGTGCCGTCATCGGAGGTGACGAAGACCTGCTCGGTGACGAAGTCGCCCGGGTCCCATGGCAGCGCCGGCCGCCCCACCTCGCGCACCGAGCCGTCCCCCATCGAAACGGCGAGGACGACGGCGGGAGCGGCGAACGTCATGAAGGTCAGGAAGAGCTCCGTGTCTTCGCGTCGGCCGGCCAGCTCGCCGATGGTGCCGATGCCCGGCAGCGCGACGTCGACGACGTGGCGCCCATCGGTCTCGAAGATGGTGAGCCGATGGTGGGCATCGTGGAGGGAGACGGCCGCCAGCCGCTCGCCGACGAGCCGGACGGTCTCGAGGGCGTCGGAGCCTTCCGGAATCACCTCGCGCAGCTCGCCGGGATCGGCGACGTCGATCGCCACGACGCGGCCACGCGGCGCATCCAGGTCGGTGAGCAGGTAGAGCGTGCCGTTCACGCCGTCGATCAGCTCGTATCGCGCATCAGCGGCGTCGAGCAGCGGCCGAACGCTCGCGGCCTCGACGCCGTCGGTCAGGTCGGCGACGTAGACGCGGTTGGTCGGGTCGGTGCCGCGCCAGACGCTGAGGACGAGGAGCCGGCCGTCATCGGTCACCTCCGGTTCGTAGCCCCACTCGGGCTGGTCCGGCGTGGCGAACACGACCGGATCGTCGGCGGGATCGGTGCCGAGGCGGTGGTAGCGGAGCTGCATGTCCCGGTTCGGCGCGTCGTAGGCGGCGTCGGCCGGCGGCTCCGGATAGCGCCCGTAGAAGAAGCCGGCGTCGTCATGGGTCCACGCCGCCGATGCGAACTTGCTCCAGGTGAGCCGATCAGGCAGGTCCTCCCCGGTGGCGACCCGACGAACTGCCCAGGTCCGCCAGTCGGAGCCGGCGTCGCTGGTGGCGTAGGCGAGCAGCTCTCCGCTCTCGGAGACCGCCGTGGCCGACAGGGCCGTAGTGCCGTCGTCGCTCAGCGCGTTCGGGTCCAGCAGCGGAGCGCCGGTCGCATCGGGCGCGCCGGCCGCCCACAGGACGTCCTGGTCCTGGAGCCCGGTGTTGCGCAGCTGGAACCAGCGCTCGCCACGACGCCACGGCGCGCCGGCTCGCGGGTAGTCCCAGATCTGCGCCAGCCGCGCGCGGATCTCCCGTCGCGACGGCACCTCGCCGAGCACGCGCTCGGTCAGCGCGTTCTGGGCGTCGATCCACGCGCGCGAGGCCGGCGCATCGGAGTCCTCGAGCGGGCGGTAGGGATCGGCGACGCGCTCGCCGTGGTAGTCGTCGACCTGGTCGGCGGTGGGAGCAACCGGGTAGGTGAGCTGCAGCATCGGTGCTGTCGGAGGGCGACTCATGCCGGGGCGGCGCGCTCGAGGAAGACGTCGTCGAGGTAGCAGTACATCCAGTCCTCGCCCGGCTCGCGCGACTCCATCAGCGGGTGGCCGGTCGCTCGGAAGTGGGCGGTGGCGTGACGGTTCGGCGAGTTGTCGCAGCACCCGACGTGGCCGCAGCTGAGGCACATCCGAAGGTGCACCCAGGTGCCCCCGATGCGAAGGCAGTCCTCGCAGCCGGCGGCGCTCGGCACGACGTCGCGGATCTGGTCGAGGTGGGCGCACGGCGGGACCAGGCTCATGGGCGGATTATGCGCTACAGCCGATCGATGGGCCGATCGGGGACCAGGCGCTCAGGGGGCGGATGCGTCTGCCTCGTCGCGCAGCCCGCGGATCATGGCGGCCCTCGGGTCGTCCGGCGCCAGCTCCAGGAACCGGTCGAAGGCGGCCCGCGCCGCATCCGGATCGTTCTCACCGCGCAGGGCGATGAGGCCGTCGAAGAAGGCGACCTCGACCGGATCGGCGGAGGCCAGCGCGGCGTACGAGTCGTGGGCCGCACGCGCGTTCACCGCGTCGCCGGCGCGCAGATAGGCGGTGATGATGCGCTCGTAGGCGTCGGCACGCTCCGGCTCGAGCGCGATCAGGAGCTGGAGGAATCCGGCGGCACGAACGAGATCGTCGGCGCGTGGAGCCGGCAAGGTACTCGTCGGCAAGCGCCGAGATGGTCTCGGCGTCGTCCGGTTGCCTCCCGAAGGTGGCCAGCAGGTCCGAGATGCGATCCTGTCGCGCCGACTCGGCCTCCTGCGCATCGGCCAGCGCCTGGTTGACCTCGGTGCTGTTCGCGATCCCCGTCGCCGGAACGAACGAGCCGGCGAGCAGCACGGCGCCGATGAGCCCGGCGGCGACGATG
This sequence comes from uncultured Chloroflexia bacterium, assembly GCA_963759405.1. Classification (GTDB taxonomy): domain Bacteria; phylum Chloroflexota; class Limnocylindria; order QHBO01; family QHBO01; genus JACDBZ01. The sequence goes on from CAVWZA010000016.1 coordinate 125,153, forward strand.
GCGGCCCGACGGCCCCTGGCGCCGGAGGGCGACGGTTCGGCATCCGGATGCCGGTCCAGGGCGGCCCGGGTGAGCGCGGCACGCGCCTCGGCCTGGGCGAGCTGCTCGGCATAGGCCGCGTCATCGAGCGAGCCAGCGAGGCGGTCGGTCTCGACGTCACGAAGCGCCTCGAGCGAGACGCGGTGGCGGATGACCTCCGCCTCGCGATCCACGTCCGGTGGCGGCGTGGCACGTCCCGAACCGAGGAGCGGCGGCAGGACGAGCAAGCCGGCCGCAGCCAACCCGGCAATCAGGATCAGCGTCTCAGGCATCGAGGGCCTCCGCCTCCTCGTGGACGCGCCGGCGCTCCTCGGCCGTCAGCACCGTGACCGGCGCCGGCGCCACCGCTCGACGTCGGGCGACGAGCCATGCGCCGAGGGCCGCGGCTCCGACGAGCACGACCGCGAACGGGAGGACCCAGACGACCGGTGAGCTCGGCGCGAGCAGGATCCATTGGCCGTACCGGGCGACGAAGTGGTCGCGCACCTCCTCGTTCGTCGCGCCACCCGCAACGAGCTCGGTCGACCTGCCGCCGGATCTCCTGCGCGGATGCCGTCGGGGAGTCGGCAACCGACAGGCCCTGGCAATCGGGGCAGCGCAGGCCGCGCGAGATCTCGTCGACTCGCTCGGCCGCCGTCGGAGCGGCCGGCGGCTGGAGAGCCAGGACTGCCGCGAGCGCCGCCACCGCCAGCAGCCCGCCCAGCGCCGCGGCCGGCAGCCAGGTCCTCATCGGCTCGCGCTCGGGAGGATGGCGGCCAGGTGATCGGTCATGAGTGCGTCGGTCAGCGGGCCGAACTGCTTGCCGCGCAGGATCCCGTCGGCGTCGACGAAGTAGCTCTCCGGTGGCCCGGTCACGCCAAACTCGATCGCCAGCCGCCCGTCCGGATCGACGAGCTGCGGGTACCCGGCGTCGCCGTAGCGGGACAGGAAGCCCTCCGCGTCAGCCGGATCGTCGCTGTAGAGCACGCCAACGATCGCGAGCTCGTCACCGTATCGGTCGTGCGCGGCGCCCAGGACCGGATGCTCGTCGACGCAGGCGGGGATGCAGTAGCTCGCCCAGAAGTTCACGACGTAGGGCCGGCCGGCGAGGTCGGCGCTGCTGACGGTCTCGCCGTCGAGCGAGGTGAGGGTCCATGCCGGGGCCGGTTGGCCGATGAGGGGCGAGGCAACCTCGCGTGGGTCGCGGCCGAAGCCGGTGAAGAGGAGCCAGCCCAGCGGGATGACGAGGAGCGGCACGAGCAGCCAGCGCAGATGTCGCACCTCAGGCCACCCTCCACCGATGCGGCCGCCGGCGTCCGCTGCGGCTGCTCGACGGCCACCCGGCGACCACGACGCTCCGGCCACATGGCGAAGAGCGCGCCGATGCCCACGATCGCGCCGCCGATCCAGATCCAGACGACGAGCGGATTCACGAACAGGTGCAGCGTCACCGTGCCCGTTCCGGGGTCGGAGGCGAGCAGCGTGACGTACAGGTCCTCCGCCAGCGAGGTGCGGACGGCCGGCGTTGCGATGGCCGTCGGCGAGTTCGGGTAGTCGCGCAGCGCGGTGTCGAGCGTGCCGTTCTGCGCGCCCCGAGTAGGTGACCTCGGCGCGCGTCTCGATGACCCGCGCGTCGCTGGCCAGCGGCTCGACGACGAGGCGGTCGTGACGGACCTGGTAGTCGCCGATGGTCGCCGTCTCGCCGGGAGCCAGGGTCACCGTGCGATCCGATCGCCAGCCCGGACGAGACCGCGACGACGACCGCCATGACCAGGACGCCGAGGTGCACCGCGTAGCCGCCGTATCGGCGCCGGTTGCGCGTCGTCAGGCGCCAGGTTGCGGTGGCGGGATCCTCGCCGCGGCCGCGGGCGCGGGCGCGGGCGCCGCGCACGACCTCGTCGACCATGATCGCGCCGACGAAGACCGCCAGCCCCAGCGTGCCGAGCGGTCCCCAGGCGCGGAGCCCGAGCGCGAGCGCGGCGGCGGTCACGACCACGGCGAGGACGAGGGGCAGCGTGAAGCGCTCGCGGATCGTCGCCCACGACGCGGTGCCCCAGGGCAGCGCCGGGCCGACCCCCATCAGGAAGAGGAGCGCGACGAAGATCGGCACCGTCACCGTGTTGAACCACGGCGCGCCGACGCTGATCGTGTCGCCGCTGGTGGCGGCAACGAGCAGCGGCAGCAGCGTGCCGAACAGCACCGCGAAGGTCAGGCCGAGGAACAGGACGTTGTTGAGCAGGAAGGCCGACTCGCGGCTGACGGTCCCCGACGGCCGACCACCGCCGACCAGCTCGGGCAGGCGCCAGACCAGCAGGGTGAGCGAGCCCGCCAGCGCGACGAGGATCCCGGCCAGGAACCACGGGCCCGATCGCCGACTGCGTGAAGGAGTGCACGCTGGCCACGACGCCGGACCGGGTGAGGAACGTGCCGACCAGGGTGAGCACGAACGTTGCGATGACGAGGGCGCTCGTCCAGATGCGCAGGCCGCCGCGTCGCTCGGCGACCATCGCCGAGTGGACGAAGGCGGTGGCCGTCAGCCACGGCAGCAGGGCCGCGTTCTCGACCGGATCCCACGCCCAGTAGCCGCCCCAGCCGAGCACCTCGTAGCTCCACCATGCCCCGGCCACGATGCCGAGCGTCAGGAAGGTCCACGGGATGAGCGTCCAGCGCCGCACGATGCGCAGCCACTCCTCGTCGAGCCGGCGGGTCGCGAGCGCCGCAATGCCGAACGCGAACGGGATCGGCCAGCCCGGTGTAGCCGAGGTAGAGCAGCGGCGGGTGCAGGGCCATGAACGGATGGTTCTGGAGCAGCGCGTTCGGTCCCGCACCCTCCGCCGCCGCCGGCGAGGTCAGCGCGAACGGGTTGCCCGGCCAGGTCATGACGGCGAAGAAGAACGCGTTGACCGTCGCCAGCATGGCCCCGACCCACGGCATCAGGTGACGGTGGCGCTCGCGGTACCGATGCAGCACGAGCGTCGCCCAGCCCGTGGCAAGCAGCGCCCAGAACAGGATCGAACCCTCGAGCGCCGCCCAGAGGCTGATGACGCTGATGAACGGCGGCGTGGTGGTGGCGTTGTTCTCGGCCACGTAGCGCACGCTGAAGTCGTGGGTCAGCAGCGAGACGATCATCGCCGCGCAGCCGACGGCCGCGGCAAGCGAAGGAGCCGATGACGGCGCGCCGGGCGCTGATCGCGAGGCGCGGGTCCCCGCCGCGCGGCGACGAGGAAGTAGGCGACGGCCGCGTAGGCAGTCAGGCCGAGTCCGACGAGGACCGACGCGTGACCGATGCTCGGGATCATTCGCCGGGGATGAACGAGTGGTCCGAGGGCTGCGCGCCGGACGCCGGGACCTCGTAGTTCTCGTCGTGCTTCACGATCACCTGGGTCGCCTCGAACACGCCATCGGCCCGCAGGCTGCCCTCGACCACCGCGCCGCTCCCCTCGCGGAACGAGCGCGTCGGAGCCACCGTCGAGTGGACCTCGATCCGGCTCTCGCCGTCGGTGACGACGAAGGTCAGGTCGGTCGCCGGCCCGGCGACGCTCCCCTCCTCGACCAGGCCGCCGAGCCGCACCGTCTCGCCCACGGCCGCCTCGCCGCGCGCCAGCAGCTCGGTCGGGGTGAGGTAGTAGACGAGCGCGTTGCCGACGCTGCTGAACGCGAGGTAGCCGATGACGACGAGCACGACCGCCACCAGGACGAGGATCCCCCACGGCCGCCGGCGCGGCGGCAGCATCGGCTCCGGCGGTGCAGAGACCGTCATCGCGCCTCGTCGTCCCGGCCGCGCACCGCGCGCAGCCGGCGCCAGAGGAGCGACGGTGTAGAGCGCCAGCCCGCCGATGATCACGACGTAGGCGGCGATCACGAATCCGGCGTCGGTCATCGGGCCACCTCCGGCGTTCGGGCGCTCATCAGCCGATCCAGGCGGACCTGCTTCCTCGGCGGCGATCCTCCGCCCGCGCGAGCTGGTAGCGGCGGATCATCAGGTAGAGCCAGGCCAGCGTGAACGCGCCGACCGTTCCGAGCAGCGTGCCGACGAACTGCATCGGCGCGGCGGGGTTCAGCACCCGATCCGGCGCGGCGATCGTGGCCGTCTGATGCAGGCCGCGCCACCACTCGACGCTGAAGTGCACGATCGGGATGTCGACCGCGGCCACGATCCCGACGATCGCGGCACGCGTCGCGCGGCGCTCGGGATCATCGGTCAGGCGCCGCAGGAGCAGGTAGCCGACGTAGAGGGCCAGCAGCAGCGCCGTCGTGGTCAGGCGCGGATCCTCCCACTGCCAGAAGACGCCCCAGATCGGACGGCCCCACATCATGCCGCCCCAGATGGCGAAGGCGGTGAACATGACGCCGATCTCGGCGGCGGCATGCGCCACCGCGTCGAAGCGCAGATCGCGCTTCCAGAGCCAGCCGATGCCGGCAAGCGCCGTCACGCCGAAGGACAGGTAGGCAAGCCAGGCCGATGCGACGTGCGGATACATGATCCGCTGCGCGTCGCCCTGGTTCCGGTCCGGCGGGACGACGAAGAGCGCCACCAGGGTGACCGCGACCACGGCCACCAGCGCCACGAAGCCGAGGATCCGGGTCTTCATCCATCCTCCAGGAGATAGCCATAGGTCGCCGCGCCGGCGACGATCATGATGATGTCGAACGCGACGAGCAGCTGGAGCCACGACCCGAGCTCGCCGAACGGATCGCCGGCCAGCGCCGCCGAAGTCGCCTTGACCGCGGCGAGCAGGAGCGGCGCGAGCACCGGCAGCATGAGCAGCGGCAGCATGACCTCGCGCGCCCGCAGCCGCACGGTCAGGCCGGCGTAGAACGTGCCGACCGCGGCCACGCCGGCGGCGCCCAGCACGACGGTCGCCAGCAGCGGTGGCCATGCGCTCGCGATGTCGACGGCGAAGAGGACCCCGACGGCACCCAGCACCACCACGCCGAGCACCAGCATCACCGCGAACCCGGCCAGCGCCTTGCCGGCGTAGATGGCTCGGCGCGGGAACGGGGTAGAGGGCGAGCTGCTCGAGCGCCCCGTCATCGGTCTCCAGGAGGTGGAGCCGATTGACGGCCAGGATGCCGGCGAAGACGACCGCCAGCCAGAGCAGGCCGGGAGCGGCGGCCGCCAGTCGCGCGGCATCGGGTCCGAGCGCGAATCCGAAGAGGAGCAGCACGACGGCGGCGAAGAAGAGCGTGCTGACCGTCGCGTGGCGACCGCGCAGCTCGGCACGTGCGTCCTTGCGGGCGACGGCGAGGGCAATGCGCGCCTCGCTGCGGAGCGCGCTCATCGGGCGGCACCAACGACGGATGGGGCGAGGTCGCGGCCAGCGGCGTCGGCGGCGTGCTGCTGACGCCCTCCCCGCTCGTCTCGACGATCAATCCTCGATCGAGCGTCACCCGTCCGTCGAGAAGCGCATCCAGGCGCTCCGTGCTGTGGGAGGCGAGGAGGACGCTGACGCCGACCTCTCGCCACGCACCGAGCAGCTGATCGACGAGGCGCATGCCGTCGGCGTCCAGCGCCGCGTACGGCTCGTCCAGCAGGACCAGGGATGCCGAGCCGAGGAGGATGCGACCGAGCGCCAGCCGCTTGCGCATGCCGGCAGAGAAGTCGCGCACGCGATCGCCGGCGCGGCTCGTCAGGCCCATGTCGGCAAGGGCGCGATCGACGCGCGCGGCGGCGTCCGGGGTCCCGAGCATGGCGGCCGCGAAGCGCAGGTTCTCGCGCGCCGACAGGTCGTCATACAGCCCGGTCGCGTGCGACAGGTACGCGACTCGCTCCCGGACCAGCGCGGCGTCGCGGTCGAGATCGAGCCCGTCCACGGTCGCCCGGCCGTACGATGGCCGTATCGCGGTGGCCAGCAGCCGCAGCAGCGTCGTCTTGCCCGCCCCGTTCGGCCCGAGCAGCGCAACGGTGCGCCCGGCGTCGACGCGCAGCGAGACGCCGGCCAGCGCCGGGCTCCCCGCGAAGAGGCGGGCGAGGTCGGTGGTGGCGACCGCCGGCGGGCGCGTATCAGGTGCCCCGAGGGAGCGGGGCGACACGTAGATCGTGGTCTGCGGCATGCTCGACACGCGGGGCGAAGGTGGGCCACCGCACTATGCGGGCCACTCGGATGGGCGTCAAATGATCGTGGCGCGTAACGGGCCTCGTACGGACCCGTACCGCCCAGGTAGACACATCAGAGGAGCACCTCCCCGATGCGCGGATCCCGATTCCTCCCAGCCCTCTTCGTTGGGCTCGCTCTGATCCTTGCCGCGTGCGGCAGCACGACCTCATCCAGCGCCGAGCCGAGCCAGGCGGCCGAGAGCACGGCGCCCCGCGCTTCCGAGAGCGCTGCGGCGAGCGAGGCCGCCGAGCCGTCCGAAGCCGCGGGCGCGGAAGAGACCGTACGCCTGGCCCAGTTCGCCTTCGACCCCGAGGAGCTGACGATCGCCGTCGGCACGACGGTCAACTTCGTGAACGCCGACAGCGCGGCCCACACCGTCACCGAGGGCACGGACGGCACGGCGGTCGCGGATCCGATCATCGACGAGGAGCTGGAGCAGGGCGGCTCGACGAGCTACACGTTCGACGAGGCCGGAACGTACGACATCACGTGCAAGATCCACCCGTCGATGCAGCTGACAATCACCGTCGAGGCCTGATCCGAACCGGAGACCCTGACCAGAAATGGAGGCGTAACGGTGCACCGATCCCGATTCCTGCCCATGCTGGGCGTCCTGGCAATGCTCATCCTCGTCCTCGCGGCGTGCAGCTCGGCCACCGAGAGCTCCGACGCGGGCGGCGGCGGCGATGATGGCGGCGGCGATACGGGCGAGACGGTCTCGCTGGCGGGCGGAGCGTTCTCGCCGTCCACGCTGACGATCCCGGCCGGCACGACCGTGACCTTCACCGACACCACCGGCCACACCGTGACCGAGGGGACCGATGGCACGGCCGTCGACGACCCGATCGTCGACGAGGAGGGCGGCGCGGACGCCGATCGAGGTCACCTTCGACGAGGCGGGCACGTACAACATCACCTGCAAGATCCACCCGTCGATGAACATGACGATCACGGTCGAGGGCTAGCGCAGGGCGCCGGTTGATCGTTCGCGGGGGGCGGTGCTAGGGTTCGCGTCCTGATGGACGCCGGACTCCCGCACCCGACCCCCGCCGTCACCCGCTCGCGCGCCGCGCGCCGGGCGGAGGCGCAGCGCGCCGAGTGCGCCGCGACGGCCGCGCTCAACGTGCTCGGTCAGAAGTGGGTCATGCGCATCATCCGCGCCCTGGGCGAGCGGACGCAGCGCTTCTGCGAGCTGCAGGACGCGCTCGGCGGCGCGAACTCGGCCACGCTCTCGCAGCGCCTGAAGCTGCTCGAGGACGAGGGCCTGATCGAGCGTCGGGCGATCAGCGCCGTCCCGCCATGGGTGGAATACTCGCTGACCCCAAAGGGCGGCGACCTCCGCGCAGCGATCAACGGCATCGACCGCTGGGCCGAGCGCTGGGCGGCGCGTCAGTGAGCCATCCCGTCGTGGAGGAGCGCCCCGCGGCGCACGGCGACGCCCTGAACCTCGTGCGCGCCGCGATCGCGGAGGCAGCCGGTCCCGAGGCCGCCGCGCAGCGCGTCGTCGACCTGCTCCACGACCGGTTCCCGCCCTACGACTGGGTCGGCATCTACTGGGTCGAGGGAAGCGACCTGGTGCTCGGCCCGTGGACCGGGCCCGCAGGCGACCGAGCACACCCGCATCCCGATCGGGACCGGCGTGTGTGGTGCCGCCGCCGAATCGGGGCGGACCGAGATCGTCGGCGACGTGAGCGCCGACCCGCGGTACCTCGCCTGCTTCGCCAGCACGAAGAGCGAGATCGTGGTGCCGATCTTCGATGGCGGCGAGGTCATCGGCGAGATCGATATCGATGGCTCCGACCTGGATGCGTTCGACGCGACCGACGCCCGCTTCCTCGAGGAGATCGCCGCGTTCCTCGTCCCGTTGCGACCGCGGCCGTAACCGACCGCGTAACGCATCGGTGACATGTCCACCGGTCCCGGTCGCTTCGAGCAGGTCTATGGCCAGCACGTGGTCGGCATCTATCGCTTCGTCTACGCCCGCGTCGGCAACCGACCGGACGCCGAGGACCTGACCGCCCAGGTCTTCGTGCGAGCCGTCGAGCAGCTCGACACCGCCCGCGAGCCCGGCCAGATCGCGGCCTGGCTGTACCGCGTCGCCCAGAACGCGATCGCCGACTACTGGCGCGCGTTCTATCGCCTGCCCGTGGTCGGCGTCGACCACGTGGCGCCGGGCTGGGAGCCGGCCGACGACGGCGCGCAGCGGGCCGCGCCGCCCGACGAGAGCGCCACGCTTCGTGTGCAGGCGCTGCTCGGCAGCCTCCCGGATCGATATCGGCGCGTGCTCGAGCTGCGCTTCCTCCAGCGCATGTCGGTCGCCGAGACGGCGCAGGCGATGGGCATCACCAGCGGCAATGCCAAGGTGCTGCAGTACCGTGCGCTGCGCAAGGCGGCACTGATCGGAGAGGCGACCGATGGCTGACGAACGCGACCCGAGGGCCGAGCGCTTCGAGCGCTATCTCGACGCGCTCCTGGCCGGTGGCCGGCCCTCTCCCGAGGACGTCGAGAGTGGCGACGAGGCCGAGATGGCCCGACTCGCCGCCGAGATCGCCGGCGCGGTCCGCGACGACAGCGCGGTGCCGGACCCGGCCTTCGTCGAGCAGCTGCGCCTCCGGATGCGCGCTGCCGACGCCGGGCTCGAGACCGTCCAGGTCCCGCCACCGGTGCGTGACCGTGCCGCTGAGCCGGCCGGGCATCGGCCCTGGCGTCTGACGCGACGCCAGCTGCTGCAGGGGGGGATCGGCGCGGCGGCCGGGCTGGCCGCCGGGCTGATCGGTGTCACCGTCGCGCCGCGGCCACCGGCCGGCGCCCCGACCCTGGGTGGTGGCGACGATCTCGTGACCGGCGACGGCTTCTGGGAAGAGGTGGCCACCCTGGCGGAGCTCCCGCCGGGCGCCGCGACGCGCTTCTCGACCGCGGCCTTCGATGGCTTCGTCGTCAACGACGGCGGCGAGGTCCGGGCGCTCTCGTCGGTCTGCACGCACATGGGCTGCACGCTCCACTACCGGCCGGAGTGGCAGGATCTGCGCTGCCCCTGCCATGGCGCCAGCTTCGACCTCGCGGGCCAGCTCGCAAACGGCCGCGCGAACCTGGCGGGCGAACCCCTATCCCGGCGACGCGCGCGCGTACCCGATTCAGCTTCCGGACCTCGTCCGACCGCACGTCAAGGTCGAGGATGGCGTGATCCTGGTCTGGACCGCGCAGGCCTGAGCCGAGGGCTAGAAGGCCACCTCGAACAGGTAGCCGATGACGTACGGGATGGCGAGGATGGCGAGGATCACGGCCAGCACGACCCCGGCATAGATGAAGAGCGAGAGATCGGGCGGTTCGCTGCGCTTCGGCGGTGGCGTGAGCCGCTTCGGCAGATGCGACGGGCGCCGCGGGCTGCGGTGCTCGTACGGGTGCGGCTCCGTCAGATCGGGGAGCTTCAGGCGAGTCTCGGGCACGTCAGTCATAGACCTCGGGGTTGATCGGCGTCGGCAGCTTCTCGCCCCGCAGGCCGGCCAGCAGGTTGGCGGCCGCCATCTCGGCCATCCGGTCGCGCGTCACGCGAGAGGCGGACGCGATGTGTGGCACGACGATGCAGTTCGGCCAGTGCGACGAGCGGATGGTCGGCGGCGAGCGGCTCCGGCTCGGTGACGTCGAGGCCGGCCGCGAAGATCTCGCCATCGCGCAGCGCGGCCTCGAGGGCCTCCGGATCCACCACCGGGCCGCGCGACGTGTTGACGAGCACCGCCGTCGGCTTCATGGCGCGCAATGCATCGGCGTCGATGAGGTGGGTGGTCTCATCGGTCAGGTTGACGTGCAGGCTGATGAAATCGGACTCCCTGAGGAGCTCGTCCATCTCGACCCGGCGGGCGCCGAGCTCAGCCTCTTCCTCCGGCGTGGCGGGGTGCACGTCGTGGTACAGCACGTTCATCCCGAAGCCACGACCACGACGGGCCATCTCGCGCCCGATCCGGCCGAAGCCGACGATCCCCAGCGTGGCGCCATGAATGTCGACGCCCATCAGCAGCATCGGTCCCCAGGTCTTCCATCGGTCCTCGCGGACGTAGTCGACCGACTCGGGAATGCGACGGGCCGCGGCCATCAGCAGGGCGAACGCCAGGTCCGCCGTCGTCTCGGTCAGCACCCCCGGCGTGTTGCCGCCGGGGATTCCTCGCCGGGTGAGGGCCGGCACGTCGATGTTGTCGAAGCCGACGGCGAAGTTGCTGACCACCTTGAGCTGTGCACCGGCCGCGTCGAGCAGCTCGTCGTCGACCCGGTCGGTGAGCAGTGAGAGCAGGCCGTCGACGCCGCGAACCCGGCGGAGCAGCTCGTCGCGAGCCGGTGGCAGCTCGTCTTCCCACAGGTCGACCTCGCACGCCTCGCGGACCTGATCCAGGCCGGCGTCCGGGATGATCCGGGTGACGAGCACGCGCGGCTTCGTCACTGCACGGCCCCGACCAGCTGGCCGGTGCGCTCGAGCTTGGCGAGCGACTCGGCCACCCGCTCCAGGGCCGCCGCCAGGTTCTCGCGCGAGTTCGCGTAGCTGAAGCGGAGATACCCCTCGCCGTGAACGCCGAAGGCGGTGCCGGCAAGGCCGCACACGCCGGCGTCGTAGAGCAGGTGATCGGCGATCTCGGCGCTCGTGCGGCCGAAGGTCGCCACGTTCGGGAAGGCGTAGAAGGCGCCGTGGGGCATCCGACAGGTGATCCCCGCAATGGCGTTCAGCCCGTCCACCATCAGGGTGCGGCGGGCAATGAACTCGCTGCGGTAGGCATCGGCCTCGTCCTGCGGCCCGGTGAGCGCCTCGATTGCGCCGTGCTGCGCGAACGCGTTCGTGCACGACACGCTGTTGATCACCAGGCGGCTGAACGACGGGACGAGCCACTCGGGCAGCACGCCGTAGCCCATGCGCCATCCGGTCATCGCGAAGGTCTTGCTGAAGCCGTCCAGCGTGATCGTTCGCTCCGCCATGCCGGGCAGGGTCGCGATGCTGAGCGGCTCGCCCTCGTACTGCAGGCGGCCGTAGATCTCGTCGGCGAGAACGACGAGATCGTGCTCCACGGCGAGCTCGGCAAGCCGCTCGATGTCCTCGTGCGTCAGGACGGATCCGGTCGGGTTGTGCGGCGAGTTGAAGACGAGCAGCCGCGTGCGCGGCGTGATCAGCGAGGCGACCTCCTCGACGTCCATCCGGAAGTCGTACGCCTCGCGCAACGGGGCAGCGACCGGCGTGCCGCCGACATAGCGCGCCATGGACTCGTAGATCGGGAAGCCCGGGTTCGGGTAGATGACCTCGTCGCCGTCGTCGACCAGGGCGAGCATGGCGTAGAACATGATCGGCTTTGCGCCCGGCGTGACGACCACCTGCTCGGGCGTGGTCTCGATCCCCTTCCAGCGCTTCACGTCGGCGACGATCGCCTCGCGCAGTGGCAGGATGCCGGTGGCGGCCGTGTAGTGCGTCGCTCCCTCGTCCAGGAGCGCCCGCGCCGCGGCCTCGGAGACGTGACGCGGCGTGTCGAAGTCGGGCTCGCCGATCTCCAGGTGGATCACGTCGCGGCCGGTCGCCTCGAGCGCGCGGGCACGCGCGGCGGCCTCGAAGGCGGTCTCCGTCCCGATCCGCTCCATGCGGCTCGCAAGTTTCAACGTGGGTCCCTCGTGCGGGTGCCTCGCCAGGCTCGGGGAGGCCTAGTGTACCGAGGTAGGGGCCGCCGGAAGTCCGCTTGCCGAGAGCGCGCGCCCGCTTGGTATACTTTCCAAAGCGAAATCCCGACACCGACGCGCCAGGGGCGCTCATCAGGAGACTGATACGAACATGACACTTTCCGAGACTCCTCGCGAGCCGATCCCGATGACCGGCGGCGCACCGAGTGGTGAGCTGCTCGTTTCGGTCACCGAGGCGGCCGCGAAGAAGGTGCTCGAGCTCCGCTCCCGCGAGGGAAAGGCCGATGCGCGCCTGCGCCTCTTCGTGAAGAGCGGCGGCTGCTCGGGCTTCAGCTACGGCCTCGCCTTCGACGAGAAGGTGAACGACGGCGACACGGTCGAGGACCACGCCGGCGTTCCCGTCATCATCGACCAGTTCAGCCAGCAGCACGTCGCCGGCGCCGAGATCGACTACGTCGATTCGCTCATGGGCTCCGGCTTCGCCATCAACAACCCGAACGCGGTGAGCAGCTGCGCCTGCGGCTCCTCGTTCAACACCGATGGGTCACCGGCCAAGGCCGGCGGCTGCGCGCACTAGACACCCTCCTTCGCGACCGAAGCCCCGGCACCTGCCGGGGCTTCGTCGTGTCGGGGTAACATGCTTGCGTGAGTAGCACGTTTACGGACAACGCATCCGCGGCCGAGAACGTGCGGCGCTCGTTCGCATCGGCCTGGGGCGCCATCGGCGCCGCGTGGGGCGTCGCTCCATCGACGGCTGCCGTCCAGGGCTACCTGCTCGTCTCGGACGGCCCACTGACCGAACCCGAGGTGCGCCGCGCGCTGGGCATGAGCCACCGTGCCGCCAGCCTGGCGCTGGCCCAATGCGAGGAGTGGGGCCTCATCGAACGTGCCGAAGCGCCGCGTCGCTCCGGCCAGCGCGGCCCCGCCGCGGTGGCCTGGTCGGTGGTCGACGACCACTGGGAGTGGTTCCGACGGGTTGCGGTCGCCCGGAAGCAGCGAGAGACCGACCCGGTCATGCCGGTCATCGAACGCTGCACCGAGCAGGCCCGTGAAGCGGCCGAGCTGGCCGGCGCCGACGACGAGCTGACCCGCCTGGGAGATCGGCTCGCGTCATTGCTCGACTTCGTGCGGCAGTTCGATCGCGGTGTCGAGTTCTTCGTCCGCGGCGACGCGCGGGCGATCGAGAAGCTGTTCGGGACGCTCGATCGCCTCGAGCCTGAAACGGTCGACCGGCTCTGGAGCCTGGTCGGTGAGCTCGGCATGGACGACATCGGTCGAGCCCTCGAGGCACTGGCCAAGCTTCCGCCTTCGGCCGCCAGGCGGCTCATCGGCCTTGCCGATCAGCCGGTCCTCCAGAAGCTGATCGGGATCCGATAGTCCACTGGGCGGAGGGCGGAGCCCTCCGCCCGGATTGGGTCTAGGCGCCGGACGTCGTCAGGTCCGTCGCGACGAGGACCCAGGAACCCTGATAGGTGGCCAACGCCTGGTCGAACATGTCCGGCAGCGCACCGACCTCGTCCGACATCGACTCCGGGTCGTCGAACTGCTCGACGGTCGCGTGGATCTCGAAGGTCTCGCCCTTGCCGATCGCCACGGGGTGCAGGTCGTTGTCGAGCATGAGAACCGTGGAGTCCGCCGTGTTCTCGGCTCCCACGAGCCAGGCCGACGGAGCGACCTCACGGACGGTCGTCGCCGTGAAGATCAGCTCGTGCCCCGCGTACTGCTGCGGATCGGCGATCAGCTCGTCGACGGTCACTGCCTCCGGGGAGGCTTCCGGGGAAGCCGAAGCGGCAGGCTCGCTACCGACCGCGGCAGCGGAGCTCGACGCCGCCGGCGTCGGTGACGCGGCGGCCGCGCTGCCACGAGGTGCAGCGGCGCACGCGCCCAACAGCGCGACGATGCTCAGGATGGCCAAGGTGCGTACCAGTCTCATTTCGCCCCTTCCTTTCCAAGGCGCCGGCGCCTCGTGGCGCCGGGCTCGCTCATGCGTTCGAGCGTGGTCCGGGGCGATTGCGAAAGGGAGTCGCAACGGGTGAGATTCGTTCATCGAGTTACGGCACCGTAAAGGGCCGGCAACGAACGGCTTACTCGCCTGAGCCGTCGTCCTCGAAGACGGACGCGCCGGCGCTGACGGCCACGCCGCTGCGGCCACCGAGCGACGCGGGAAGCGGACGCGGGACGGCGACCGGCGTGATGAATCGTTCCACGTGCCGGCGGGTGCCCGCGACCTTGAGCTCGTCGAAGAGGAGCCCGAACTTTGCCCGCAGGTTGCTCGCGATCCGAGCGGACGCGTCCGGCGGGAGCGTCCAGAGCTGGCGCTTGAACGGACCGATCGCCTTCTTGCGCGTCTTGTACAGGAACTGCTCGTCGGTCTCGCCATCCTTGCGCTCGTCGGCGCAATTGGCGCGGACCCAGTCCATCATCTCGGCGCGCAGCCCATCGGGCAGGCCGCCGCCGTCGTAGAGGATGTTCTGAAAGCCGGTGGCGAGGTGGATCTCCGCGGTGCCGTGCTCCGGAAAGTGATGGAAGGCGTCGTCGGGCAGGGTCGAGGCGCCGTGCTGGACGCAGCCGGCCATCCCGTACTCCTCGCGCGCGACCGTCGACAGCCGGTCGAGCGTGTCGAAGTCGATGCTCACCTTGGCCATGCTGCCGTCCGGCAGGGGGACCCCGCCGTGGCTGGTGCCGGTCTGGATGCTCACCTTGCTGATCGGCTCGATCGCATCCGAGCCCAGCGCGGCCAGGTAGCCGTCGAGATACGCGCGCAGCTCCTCCTCGGTGGAGTTCGACTTGCCGACCTCGCCGATCTCGCCGCCGACGCTGATCGTCACCCCGTCCGGCTGCAGGTCCCGAACGAGGCCGGTCAGCTCGGCAGTGTTCTCCGCGTTCACCTGCTGCTGCTCGATCACCGTGGGCAGCGAGAGGTCGACGAGGGTCGAGCTGTCGATGTCGATGTTCAGGAAGCCGGCAGCGATCGCCTCGCGAGTGAGGTCCTTGAGGCCGTTCAGCTCGCTCCGCGGATCGCTCGCCCACTTCGTTGCGTTGAACTGGAAGTGGTCACCCTGCAGGAAGACCGGCGTCCGCCAGCCCTCGCGGATGGCGGCGGCCAGCACGACCGCGGTGTACTCGGCCGGACGCTGGTCCGTGTAGGCCATCTCGCTCTTGGCGATCTCGAAGATGACCGTCGCCGCGTCCCGCTCGAGGGCCGCGGCGAACGCCTGGCGGGCGGTCAGGTAGGTGGCCGCACGCACGTTGATGGCCGCCACGGTGAAGCTGCGAGGGTCGATCTCCCCGCGGCCACGTGCGCGGTAGAGCTCATGGATCGAGGCCGAGCCGCAGCCAAGGGCCTGCGATGCGCTCCAGATCACCCAGCGCGCGGCATCGCGCACGCCCGCGTCCGCATTGAAGACCGCCTCGAACACGAGCTCGTCGATCAGCTCGCCGCGGAGGCGCCCCTCATCCGTCACCTCGACCCCGGCCGGAGTGATGGTCGCCACGCCCTCGAGGCGCGCTCGGAGGTCGTCGGCCGTGGTGATCTGCATGTTCGTCATCCTAGCGAAGGGCGGATGCGAGCGTGAACGCGAGCAGGGGCGCCACGATCAGGCCGAGCGAGCCGGCGAGCAGGTACCAATCGCGAGCTGCCCGCCGGTC
Source organism: uncultured Chloroflexia bacterium (assembly GCA_963759405.1). Taxonomy (GTDB): domain Bacteria; phylum Chloroflexota; class Limnocylindria; order QHBO01; family QHBO01; genus JACDBZ01. The sequence goes on from CAVWZA010000016.1 coordinate 140,563, forward strand.
CGCCACGCCACGTCGCTGAAGTCCGCGCGTCCACCAGCGGACCGCGGAGAGCCCGACGACGTAGAGCACGGCAGCCAGCGCGACGACCCCGATGGCGAAGGGACGGACACGCTCGCAGTCGCCAAACGCGATCGGGCCACCGGGTGGGCATGGCGACGCCAGCTCGAGACCGATGACGGACGCGGCCGCGACGAGGATCACGGCGCACCAGGCGAGGTGCGCGATGACGGACCGGCTCAGCGCCGCGCGAGCTCGCTGCTGCGCCGCGCCGCCGCCTCGGCCTCGCGGCGCGCGATGCGCCGGAACTCGTAGTACAGGTACACGCAGCCCACCGCTCCGAGTCCCGCCACGATCACCCCGAACGCGATCCCCTGGAGCGGGAAGCGAGGCGGCCAGAACGAGCCGCCGGCAAGGTTGAAGGCCATCAGCGGGACGATCACGAGCACGGTCAGCAGATAGGTCAGGCCGGTGATGATCCGGATCGCGGACCAGCCGATGCCACGACGCCCACGTGCCGCCTGCACGCCGATGGCGAGGATGATGATCAGCGCGAAGTTGGTCATCCCGAACCCATTGGCGATCAGGAAGCCGACGTCGTCGCTGAAGCGCAGGAACGGCAGCTCCACGGTCACCAGGTAGTACACGTAGTTCGAGAGGTAGAAGAGCGCGAAGTAGAGGAAGAGGAAGAGCGGCACGCCCTTCAGGACCGCCACCAGCCATGTCTCGTGGCCGTAGAGGAACCAGTTCATGAAGTCGTCGGCCCAGCTCAGCAGCCGGTTCAGGCCGCCGCGCGGTCGGTAGACGGGATAGCTGCTCATCGGTCCGCGGCCCTCCTACTCACCGGTCTGGGAGAGGAGGAAGGTGATCAGGGCGGTCAGCTGGCTCTCGGTCAGCTCGCCCTCCGGGTGCGGCGGCATGCCGGTCGCCACGCCGTCGTTGTAGTTGGTCGCCGAGTCGCGGATCCACAGCTCGAGGAACATGCGCGGATCCTCCTCGTAGTCGGCGGTCATCTGATCAAGGCCGGACGGCACCGTCGGCAGGTCGGTGATGAGGGCGGAGCCGATGGTCGTGATGTTCGGACCGGCCGGCGTGCCGGCGAGATCGGGGCCGTGGCAGGACACGCAGCCGGCCGTTGCGAACACCTCGGCGCCGGCCTCGACGGTGTCGGGGACCTCCTCGAGCGGCTGGTCGGCCGCCTCCGCCGCCCAGGACTCGACGAGCGTGACGACCGCCTCGATCTGCTGCTCGTTGAGCGGGCCACCGACCTCGTAGCTCCAGGCCGGCATCGGCGAGTTGACGTTGCCCGAGACGACGACCCCGCCGAAGCTGACGGCAAGGCGCACGTAGTGCGAATTGGCCTTGAGCTTGTCGGCGACCCGGCGCGAGTGCAGGTTCGGGCCGATCACGGCGGCGTCGGGATCGCCGCCCGTGCCGTCGGCGCCGTGACAGTTGGCGCAACCCGCGGCTGCCGGCTCCGCCGGGTCGTTGCTGAAGATGACCTCGCCGTAGGCGAGCAGCTCCTCCTCGTGCTCCGCCGCGATCGCGGTTCGCCGCGAGTCGTCCGTCACCCAGTAGAGCACCGTGAACATGGCAAGCACGGTGACGAGGACGACGCCGAGGGTCTTCAGTCGCATCGGCTAGCCCGAGCAGTGCGGCATGGCGGTCGGCGGCCGGTCGTCGAATGTCACCGTGCCGGGTGGCGGCCCATCGATGACCTGGCGTGAGTCGACGACGTAGGCGCCATCCTCGAACAGCATGTCGAAGCGGCTCATGCCACGTGGCGCCGGCCCGTCGCGCTTCTCGCCGAGCACGGTGTACTTGCTGCCATGGCAGAGGCATTCGAACCATTGGCTCTGATCGCAGAGCTGCGGGATCTGGCAGCCGAGGTGCGGGCACTTGCGCCAGAACGCCATCACGGACCGCTCCGCCACCGGAAGGGCCGGATCCAGGTCCGCCCCGGGATCGTCGACCGGCGATGCGACCGTCCCGTCGCCCTCGACGCGCTCCTTGGCCGCCGGCACGTTGACGATGAACAGGTTCGCCGGGCCGTAGATGTAGGGCAGCCCGTTCTTCCACTCCGGCTGGGCGCTGTTGATCTGGTCGACCGTGCCGACCGTGATCTGCGCGCCGAGACCCTCGCTCAGGTTCGGCCACAGGAACGCGAGCGTCCCGCCGAGGAACTCGAGCGACAGGAGGCCGACGCCCACGCCGAGCATGCGGCGCATGAAGCGTGCGTCGCGAGATCTCGCCGACCGGAGGCCCGTGGACCTCGCCGTAGGGCGTGGGGTGCGTCATAGGTTGAAGAAGAGCCCGTCCCACGGCCAGACCCAGTTCCAGCCCGGTCCGCGGAAGAAGGAGCCGATGAAGGTGACCAGCAGGCCGCCGATCATGATGCACAGGAAGAAGACCCACATCAGCTTGCGGTCGCGCGCCGCCTTGAACGGAGTGCGGTCGACGTACGGGATCAGGATCAGCCCACCGAGGTAGACGGGGATGACGAGGACGCCCGCGACCGTCGCGTTGAAGTAGCTCAGGATCTCCTGCAGGCCAAGGAAGTACCAGGGCGCCTTGGCGACGTGCGGCGTCACGGCCGGATTCGCCATCTCCTCCAGCGGGGCCTGGATGTAGACGCTGGTGACGACCAGCAGCCCGCTGATCAGCATGGCCATCAGGAACTCGGCGCGCAGGAGGTGCGGCCAGGTGAGCACCGTCTCGTCCGGGCGCTTGTCGACCCGCACCATCGATTCCTGCTTGACGTAGGCGAGCAGCCGGAAGCGCTCGGTGCCCGGCACGCCCGGCGGGCCGGGCAGCTTGGGCCCGGTGCCCGGCGTCGTGATCGGCGCACGCTCGGGCGCCTGCGTCGGCGCGTTCTTGTCGGCGGTCCGGTTCGGTCGCTTCTCGATGGTCATCGGTCCATCCCTAGGCTACACGGGGCCACTGATGCCACCGTCCTTCCGAATGCGCCAGAAGTGGATGATCAGGAAGATCGCGGTGATCAGCGGGAACACGATCACGTGGGCGACGTAGAAGCGCAGGAGCGTGCCCTGCCCGACCTCGATGCCGCCGAGCAGGAAGAAGCTGGACTCCTGGGAGAGCAGCGGCGCGTACGTCGCCATCTGGGTGCCGACCGTGATGGCCCAGAACGCGATCTGGTCCCACGGCAGCAGGTAGCCGGTGAAGCTCAGCGCCAGCGTGAAGAAGAGGAGCAGCACGCCGATGACCCAGTTGAACTCGCGCGGCGGCTTGTAGGCGCCGTGGTAGAAGACGCGGATCATGTGCAGGAAGACGGTCAGCACCATGAGGTGCGCGCCCCAGCGGTGCATGTTGCGCACCAGCGAGCCGAAGGCAACCGATGCCTCGATGGCCTGGATGTCCTGGTAGGCGCGACTGATCGACGGCACGTAGAAGAACATCAGGTACAGGCCGGTCACCGTCAGCGACAGGAACAGGAAGAAGCTGATGCCGCCGAGGCAGAAGGTGTACGTGTAGCGCACCGCGTGCCGCTTGACCCGGACGGGGTGGAGGTGGAGGAAGACGTTGTTCATCACCGCCAGCGCGCGCGTGCGGCTGGTGGTCGGGTACGGCTGCCGGAAGAGGCTGCGCCAGGCCGCCGACTCCGTGACGGCGCGCACGATCGGGTTGCGATCCCTGCCGTTGCTCATCGGTCCACCGCCGCGCCGGCCTGCTGGCCGACCTGGCCGAGCACGTTGTCCTTGTAGCTCTCCAACAGAACCTTCCCGTCAGGCGTGAACCGCTCGAGCTCGAGACGGTCCATGGTGATGCAGTTGGTGGGGCAGCGCTCGACGCACAGGTTGCACCGGATGCAGCGTTCCTCGTCGATGATCATGGCGATGCCGCGCGGCCACGTCTGGAAGAAGCCCTGCTCCGGGTCGTCGCCGCCGACCTGCGCCTTGTCGACCATGTAGATCACGCCCTCGGGGCAGACGTCGGCGCAGAGCCCGCACAGAATACAGCGGGGCCCGTCGATGTTGATGTTGTGGTTGCACTGGAGACACCGCGTCCCCTCGTCGATCGCGCCGCGGGTGTCGTAGCCGACCTCGACCAGGCTGGTGAAGTCGCGGCGCAGCTCCGGCGGCGCCATCGGGATGTGCTGGCGCTCCGTCGCCTCGTAGAAGCGCGGCATGTCGTGGTCGAGGCTCTGCGTGATCACCGCGCGGTTGATGACCGGCAGCTCCTCGAGCTCCTCGCCGCGCAGGCCGGCCAGCCAGCGGTCGACCGAGCGGGCGGCGCGCCGGCCGAGTCCGGCCGCCTCGATGATCGTCGCGGGTCCGGTGACGAAGTCGCCGACCGCGAAGATGCCGTCGGAGGTCGTGCCGAAGGTGTCGGCGTTGATCGCCACGTTGCCGCGGTTGAAGTCGAACTTCAGGTTGTTCATCGGCCGCCCGTCCGGGCCCTTCGGCGTGGTGCCGTTGAGCGGATCGGTGCGCCACGAGGAGAGCGAGCCGCCCTCGACGACCGCGCGCGTATCGGTCACGCCGACGTGGCGGTTCAGCTTGGCGCCGAACTCGCCGAGGACGTTGTTGTCCGACGCCTGGCTGGTGCACGGGATGACCATGTCGCACGGGATGATGAACTCGCTGCCGGGGATCGGCTCGGCGGTGCGGCGGCCGGTGGCGTCCGGCGGCCCCAGGCGGGTGCGCTCGAACTTCATGCCGGTGACCTTGCCGTTCTCGTCGGCCAGGACCTCGACCGGCGAGGCGAAGTACTCGAACCGCACGCCCTCGAAGCGGGTCTCGTGCTGCTCCTCCTCGTCGACGACCATCTCGTCCGGTCCGCGGCGGTAGACGATGGTGGAGGTCTTGGCGCCGAGGCGCAGCGCGGTACGGCTGGAGTCCATGGCGGTGTAGCCGCCGCCGATGATGACCACGTGCTCGCCGACCCACTGGGGCTGTCCGAGATTCGCGCGCTTCAGGAAGTCGACGCCGTAGATGACGCCCTCGAGCTCCTCGCCCGGGACGTTCATGGCGACCGGATACATGCAGCCGGCGGCCACGATCGACCGCGTCGTGGCGCTCGCGCAGCTGCTCGAGCGTGATGTCGCGCCCGATCTCCACGTTGTAGTGGAACTGCACGCCGTGCTTGGCAACCCAGTTGACGTCGAGCTCGATGACGTCGCGCGGCAGCCGGAAGGCCGGCACGCCGATGAGGGTGGTCCCGCCCCCGGACGGCAGCGCCTCGTAGACGTGGACCTCGTGGCCCCAGCTGCCGAGCTCCTTGGCGGCGGCGAGCCCGGCCGGCCCGGCACCGATGACGGCGACGCTTCGCCCGGTCGGCGCCTGGACGACGACGTTGTCCGGCATGTTGTTGGCGTAGTGCCAGTCGACCAGGAAGCGCTTCATGGCCCGGATGGCGAGGGGCTTGTCGATATCCGCGCGGCGGCAGGCCTTCTCGCACGGTGCCGAGCAGACGTACCCGCAGATGGCCGCGACCGGGTTCGGATCGCGGGCGAGGATGTAGCCCTCCTCGAACCGACCCTCGGCGGCCAGCATCAGGTAGCCCCGGCAGTTCGTGTTGACCGGGCAGCCTTCCTGGCACTCGATGTTGCACTGAAGCCAGTCGACGCCAACCTCGGCGGTCTGGAACCTCAGCGGAATCGCGGTATCTGAGATCACGGCGTCGTGGTCGCTCTCCGGGCGGCTTTGACCGAAGGGGCTATCAAAGGAGCGGCGAGACCGATGCTACCTGCTCGCGCGCGTGCGGCGCAAGGCGACGTGCTCAGCTGCCCGCGAAGTGCGTGGCCATCACCCGCCGAACGAGCGGCGCCGCGTCGGTGCCGCCGGTGCCGAGCGGCGATGTAGGGCAGGATGGTCGCGACGCTGATGGTCGGATCGTCAGCCGGGGCGTAGGCGGGGAACCAGGCATGCGGATCGGGCGTGCCCGTCTCGGCGGTGCCGGACTTGCCGGCGACGGGGATGCCGAAGCCGGCGAAGGCGGCGGTACCGGTGCCGTACGGGAGCGTCGTCACCGCCTCCAGCGTATCGGTCACGTAGGCAAGGTCCTCCGGGCTGACCGAGATCTCGTGCGCCACGGTCGGCTCGACCGTCTCGATCACGGTCCCATCGGGAAGCGTGGCGGTCGTGAGGATCCGCGGCGTCCAGAGCGTGCCGCCGTTGCCGATGGCGGCGTACGCGTTGGCGAGCTGCAGCGGCGTGCCGAGGAACGCCCCCTGGCCGATCGCCAGCTGGACCTGCTCGAAGCCGGAGTACCCGCCGCGCCCGTTCTCGGCCAGCCATGCGCCGTCGGGGACGATCCCCGTCTCCTCGACGAGGTAGGTGATGCCGGTTGCCGCGCCGAAGCCGAATTCGAAGAGGAGGTCGGTCAGCGCGGTCTCGTTCTGCTGGTAGACGGAGAACGCGAGCGGCATGTACGTGGTGTTGCAGCTGAACGCCATCGCCTGCGCCAGCGTGACCTGCCCGGGCAGGGAGTGGTTCATGTAGTTGCGGAACGTGAAGTCGCCGTACTGCCAGGTCGGCGGGCAGGTGACCAGGCTCTGGGGCGTCACGACGCCGGTCTTGAGCGCCGCGACCAGGGTGAACGGCTTGAACGACGACCCGGCCGGGTAGGCGCCCAGGACCGCCTTGTTGAGGATCTGGCCGGCGCCGGCCGGGGTGAGCGCCTGACCGCCGAGGGTGGCGCCGATCGTCATCGCGTTCGGGTTGAAGCCTGGCTGGCTGGCGAGCGCCCACACATCGCCGCTCTTCGGATCGACGACGGCGGTGGCGGCCCCGGCGTACGGAGTCAGCGCGTCCTGCGCAACGGCCTGGATGTCCGGTCGAAGGGTGATGGCGATGTCCGCACCCGGCACCATCTCGGTCTCGTCGATGACCGCCTCCGGAGCGTCGGGCGTGACTGCGACCAGGGTCCAGCCGGGCGTTCCCCGCAGCAGGTCCTCCGCGCCGGACTCGAGCCCGCTGCGCCCAACCACGTCGCCGGGTTCGTAGCCCGCGTCGGCCAGCGTCGCGAGGTCGTCGGCGGTGACGTCGCTGACGTAGCCGATCACCTGGCCGCCGAGCGCCTCCTGCGGATAGACTCGCGCGCCGTCCTCGCGCGTTTCGGCCCAGACGGTGCCGTCCGTGCCGACGATTCGGCCGCGCGCGCCGAGCGTCCGGTCGAGCCGCAGCGTCCCCTCCTCGCCGAGCTCCGGGAACACGACGGCCGGGCTCCAGCGGACCAGCCACCCGTCGCGCCGGTTGACCATGGTCAGCTCGCGATCGAGGCTCATTTCGCCGAACCGATCGGAGGCGACGTCGAGCTCGACCGGGACCGCGATGGCCGGGACCGGCCCCGCCAGCACGGCATCCGGATCCGGCGGCGCGGTCGGTTCCGCGCTTGGCTCAGCCGATGACGATGCGTGCCGCGGACGGGTCTGCCGACGGCGCCGGTGTCGGTGTTGGCGCCGGATAGTCCGCGGGTCGCGGCTCCGGGGGAAGCGCGGAGGTATGCGGTTCGCCGGTCGTCCCCGAGAGCTCGGCCACGCCGGCCATCTCGGCGAAGGCGGCGTGCAGCTCGGTGAAGCGCTCGATCGGGTACTGCTCGCGCTGTGCGGGGTCGAGCGTCGCGTACATCGCCGCGTAGTCGCCGGCCGCCCACGCCTCGAGGTAGTCGGCCGCCAGCGCGGCCGCGTCCTCCGGCGAGGCGACCGGGAAGGTGGTCGGCTCGGGGGTCGGCTCGGGGGTCGGCTGGCTGCTGCAGGCCGTGACCGCCACGAGCAGCGAGATCCGCCCGAGGCGACGGGCGGCGTGTCCGACGCTCATCGGGCCAGGGTCACGCGCCGGAAGCCCTCCGCGGCACGGTAGCCGGCGCGCTCGCCCAGCTCCTCGCTTCGACGGCGCACCCACCTGGCGATCTCGTCGAACGATCGGAACTGGCTGGCGTGGTGCCGCAGCGCGTCGATCTTGCGTTCCATGGTGCCGCCGATGTCGACCAGCTGGTTCGCCTCGTTGGTGCTCCACAGGAAGAGCTCGGCCACCTTCCAGGCCTCCAGGCCGGCCTCGAGGTGCTCGCGGAAGTTGAGCGGGTCGCGGGCCGTCGGGAAGACGGCATCGACGGTCACCTGGCCGACGGCGCGATGGTCCGGATGGTTCACCCACTCGTTGTTGACGAAGAGCACGGTCGGATCGTGTGTCATGACGACCTCCGGCCGGAACGACCGGATGGCGTGCGTGATCCGCTCACGCAGCCGCAGCGATGGCTCGACCTGCCCGTCGGGCTCGTCGAGGAACTCGACCCCGTCGACCCCGATCTCCGCGGCCGCGGAGCGCTGCTCTCGCTCCCGCAGCTCGGCAAGTGCCGCGACGTCGGTGGCCGGGTCGTCGCTCCCCTTGTCGCCGCGCGTGGCGAGCAGGTAGCGGACGATCGCTCCCTCGGCGACCCAGCGAGCGACCGTGCCGGCTGCGCCGAACTCGATATCGTCGGGATGCGCCGCGACGACGAGGACGCGGTCGGGAGTCGGCAGCTTATCGTCTGGCATCGGATCCGCCGTGATCCTAGCAGTCAGGCCGAGCGCGACGGTCCGCAGGGTTTCAGGGACGACACGGCCCGCCAAGCGGAGCCGATGGGCGTGACAGCTCATCGGTCGCATGGCGGGCCTGGTTCGGTCCGTCGGTGCCGGCCGCTCCCCCGGTGGCCGGTTCAGGCGTTCGTCGCTAGACGGCGCGCCGACCGCTGAGCACCTGGAACACCAGCACGATGGCCGCGATCACCAGCAGCAGCCAGATCAGGCCGCCGCCGATGTTGCCGATCAGGCCGAGCAGCCAGAGGACCAGCAGGATGGCGATGATCGTCCAGAGCATCGGGTTCTCCTCAACGTTTATCGAGTTCCCTCTGCGGTCGCCGCTCGAGGCGACCCGCGAGCGACCATATCGCAGGAAGCGTGCCAGCCGAGCGTCCGAGGGCTCACTCGCTCCTCGGGCGACACGTCCTCGATCACGGGATCGGATCCAGCAGGACGACGAGCGCGAGGACGGCGAGGATGACGAGGAGCAGGAGCGACGCGACCACCGCGCTGGCGGCCCAGGCGGATGGCTCCTCGTTCATGCGGCGAGCGCCTCGAGGAGCTGGTCCACGTGTGCCGCCGGCTTGACCTGCGGCAGCACCTGCTCGATTCGGCCGTCCTCGCCGATGATGAACGTGGTCCGCTCGGTGCCGAAATACGTGCGACCGGCGAACGACTTCTCGACCCAGACGCCGAACGCGTCTGCCACCCGATGGCCCTCGTCCGACAGGAGCCGATACGGGAGGCTGTACTTCTCTCGGAACTTGACGTGCCGCTTCACGCTGTCCGGCGATACGCCGAACACCTCGACGCCGGTCTCCGCCACCCGGGACCAGCTGTCACGGAGCCCGCACGCCTGGGCGGTGCAGCCGGGCGTGTCGTCCTTGGGGTAGAAGTACAGGACGTAGCGGGAGCCGGCGAGGGTCTCGTTGGACACGACGCTGCCGTCGTCCGCGCTCATCTCGAAGGTGGGGGCCGGCTCGCCGGCCGTGAGTCGAGTCATTGCCAGAGTCTACCGGCTCGTCAGCTCATCTCCTCGATCGCCATCAGCACCGGCGGAAGGTCGCGCGGCTGCATGCGGGCAGCCAGGGCATCCGCGAACGCACCGATGGCGGCGTCATCGGCCTCCTCGAGGTCGTGGCCCGCGCCGTTGATCAGCTGGAGGACGGGATCGTTGCCGGCATCAGCCATCACCTGCGCCAGGAGCACCGACTCCGCCGAGTCGGCCCACTGGTCTGCCGTGCCATGAGCCAGCACCGTGTCTCGGTGCAGCATGGTCGCCAGGGCGAGGCTCGGCGTGTGGATGGACTGCTCCCACGCCGCGAGGTTGAGCTCGACAGGTTCCGACCCCACGGCAATGGTCATCGCCGGCTCGCGGCGCTCGGCGCGCTCGATGAGCTCTTCGGCGCCGCGGTCGAGTGCGGCGACGATGGGATGCTGGCGATCGCGCCCGGTTCGGCCACGCTCCGCGACCCCGCGCCGCAGCACGTCGCGCAGGCCGCGGGCCGGCGCGCCGATGAGGCCAACCGCGCCGATTGCCGGGTCGCCGATTGCCACGCTCAGCGCGATGACCGCTCCCTCGCCGTGGCCGACGATCGCCGTGCGGCGAAGGTCCAGCTCACGGCGTGAGCGCATGGCGCCGATCGCGTCACGCGCGTCGTCGATGCGGCTGAACAGGTCGCTGGCCTCCCAGCTGCCGTCCGACTCGCCGCAGCCGCGGGGGTCGTAGCGCAGGCTCGCCACGCCGCGTTCGGCGAGAGCTCGGCAAGGCGGGCGAAGGGGCCGTCGCGAGCGCCGGCCGGCATTGACCCGAACCAGCCGGGATGTCCCGTTCGATCCCAGCCGCCGTCGCGATCACGGGGAAGCCAGCTCGGCACCAGCAGCACCCACGGCAGCCGGCCATCGCCGTCAGGAATGGTGAGCGTTGCGGCCAGCGCCAGGTTCCCGGCCCGGAACCGCAGCTCGTCGGTGTGCGGCATCGGGCCGATGGTACGCGCTGACCGTCAGCCGATCAGCGGCCGCCAGGTGCCGAGTGCCAGGCTGATCCCGATGGCCGCCGACGCAAGCAGCAGCGCGCCGCCGATCCACGCCCAATCGGACGCCCTCACGCGCTGCGGGCGCGCCACGCTGCGGCAGGGAAGCGCCCCGAAGCCACGCGCCTCCATGGCAAGTGCCAACCTCGCTCCGCGCCGAATGACCCCGACGAGGAGCGACAGGAGCTTGCCGGCGAACAGGCGCACGGCGGCGACCGGCGATCGTCCGGCCTCGACGCCCCGGGCGCGGCGCGCCAGGCCGAGCGTCTGCCACTCCTGGGCGAGGAGAGGAAGGAGCCGGAGGGCCGCCAGGACGCCGATGGCGAAGCGGGGCGACACCCTCAGCTGCTGGATCAGCGAATCCGCGATCTCGATCGGCTCGCTGGTGGCGGTCGCCAGGACGCCGGCAAGCACGATCGCCAGGAGGCGCAGCGCAAGGCCGGCACCATTTGCCAGCGTCTCCGCGCCGATCTCGAGCGGTCCAAGGACAAGGACGGTCGGCCCGACCTGCTCGGCGGCGAACAGCACGTTGAAGACGCCGATCGAGATGGCGACGATGCCGACCAGCCACAGCCGCGCGAGGAGCGGGCGAACGGGGAGCCCGGACACGGGCAGCAGCGCGACGAGCCCGACGAGCACGACGCCGGCGGTGACCGCGTCGAGGGATGCGAAGAGCGCGGCCATGATGACGAGCGCCGCGGCCAGCTTCGCGACCGGATTCGCGCGCGCCAGCGGGGCTGCCGGGTTCGGGATGATCGGGACCAGGAGTCGCATCAGCCGGCGCCCAGCTGGAACGACCGATCGGCGAGCGCGTGTGCGAACGCGCGGTCGTGCGTCACGAAGGCGATGCCACGTCCCGAGTCACGCAGCGCGGCCAGGAGGTGGACGAGCTCTCCCCAGGTGCGGCGATCCTGGCCGAATGTCGGCTCGTCGAGCACGAGGAGCGACGGCGCCGTCGCCAGCGCGGTGGCGACCGACAGGCGCCGCTTCTCGCCGCCGGAGAGGGTGAACGGATTTGCGGCCGCCAGGTGCGTGAGGCGCAGTCGCTCGAGCAGCTCATCGGCACGGCGGCCGGCGACCTCGTCGCTGAGCCTGGCCCGCTTTGGCCCGAGCAGGAGCTCCTCCCGCACGGACCCGGTGAGGAACTGGTGCTCGGGATCCTGGAAGACGGTGCCGATTCGCCCGACCAGGTCGCGTGCGGGCCAGCCGGCAGATCGGCTCGTGCCCGTGCCCTGCGGCGAGCGCCTCCCCAGCCATCACTCGCCCGATGCGCGGTGCGAGCAGTCCGGCGATCATCAGCGCGAGCGTCGACTTGCCGCTCCCGTTCGGACCGGTGATCGCCAGCGCCTCCGCCGAGCGGACGGAGAGATCGACATTCGCGACGGCGTCCGCGGGCATGCCCGGATACCGGAAGCCGGCGTGCTCCACGATCACCAGCGCCGACGGACGCGGCCGGTCGCGGCGCGGAGGCGCGGCCGGCGGGTAGTCCGGCACCCAGACGCCGTCATCTGCCAGCCGTGCGCCGTGCTTGCGAAAGACGTCCCCCGGCGGCCCATCGGCGACGACCCCAGCGCCGGCAGCGATGACGATCACGCGATCGACCAGCGGCAGGGACTCGTCGACCCGATGCTCCACCAGAACGAGCGTCGCACCCAGCCGGTCGACCACCCGCCCCAGGACCGACCGCACCTCGGCCGCGCCATCGGGGTCGAGGTTGGCCGTCGGCTCGTCGAGCATGAGCAGGCCGGGCTGCAGCGCGAGCGTCCCCGCCAGGGCCAGGCGCTGCTGCTCGCCGCCGGACAGCGCGTGCGTCGGACGCTCGCGCCCGTACGGGAAGTCCACCGCGGCGAGCGCGGCGTCGACGCGCGGCCAGATGCCCTGCGTCGGGACGCATCGGTTCTCGAGCCCGAAGGCAACGTCGTCGCCGGCCCGCCCCATCACGATCTGCGACTCGGGATCCTGGAAGAGCAGTCCGATGCGGTCGCGCGCCGCCCGCGGATCGAGGCCGTCGACGAGCAGCGTTCCCTCCGTCTGGCCACCGCCCCCCGGATCGATGAGGCCCGGCAAGCGCGGCCAGCAGGGTCGACTTCCCGGCACCGGACGGGCCGAGCAGCAGCACCCGCTCCCCCGGCTCGATCGTCAGATCCAGGCCGCGCAGCGCCCAGTCGCGGCGCCCGGGATGCCGAACGCCCCAGCCTCGAGCCTCGATCCGCGCCGGGCGCGCCACCTCCCGCATCGGCGCATTGTGGGCGGTCGGCGCGTCAGACCTCGCGCTGTTCGCGCCCCACCGCGAAGTCGCGGAGCACGCCGGTGGCGACGAGGGCCCGGACCAGCAGCCAGGCGCCGACGCCGGCGACGAGGGCTCCGCTGACGGTGCGTTGCCAGGCCGTACACGATCCAGAAGTCGACGCCGGTGTCCGGGTAGTAGAGCGGGATGTCGTGCACGGTGGCGAAGAGCGCCGGCCAGCGCGCCCGCCAGGATGGCGAATGGCAGCGTCCAGCGCCGATAGAGACCGAGGGCGAAGCCCAGCTCGGCGCCGGCACCCTGGATCGCGCCGGAGATCAATGCGTCGACGCCGTACGGCGATCCGAGCAGGACCGAGACCGCTGCCGAGACGAGACCGCCGAAGACGGCGGCGCCGGGCCTGCGGACGATCAGCCCGACGAGCACTCCCGGGAGGAGCCAGACCCCGTACATGATCGCCTGCGCGGGAGGCAGGAAGGCGAAGATCGGCACGGTGGCCGCGTAGAGGGCATTCCAGGCAAGGAACACGATGCCGAAGGCAACGGCCACCGCCGCCGCCACCACGACGTCAACCATGCGCCAGGCGTTCGGTGGGTCTGTGGTGGTCATGCAGGTCCTCCTCCTGATGCTGTCTCGACGACGAGCAGCGTGCCGTTGGTGATCCGAACCGATGCCGGCGCGGCGACCACTTCGTTCGAGAGTCCGCGGGAGCGCCCCATGCGGAGCGTCGCTCCGTCGAGCGGCCAGCGAAGCCCCTCGGTCGTCACGCCCACCGCATCGCCGCCGACGGGCAGCAGCGTGACGAGCTCCCCGGTCGATCCGTCCAGGTCGAGCCGCTCGCCGGCGTGGACGGCGCGCACCCGCGTGCCGCCGCGCACGGCGCGCACGTCGCGGCCGGCCAGCGAGGCATCGGCGAGCAGGAGCAGGTTGGCCAGCTCGTGGTCGAGCCGCGCTCCGCCCATCGCGCCGAGCACCACCACCGCGACCCCGCCGGCTCCGATCGCCATCTCGAGGGCAAGCTCGGTGTCGGACGCCTCCTTGTCGACCGGGTGGCGCTCGACGCTGGTGCCCGCGGCCGCCAACCGCGCGACGAGCCGTGGATCGATCGAGTCGAGGTCGCCGACCAGGACGTCGGGCGCCCTGCCGACGCGGTCGAGCGATGCGGCGCCGCCGTCGGCCGCGATGACGAGGTCGGCATCGTCGAGCCACGTCACGTCGGACGCGTCGAGCTCCCCGGATGCCACCACCACGACCTTCATCGGCTCATGTCCGCTCCATGCATCGCATCGGTCCGGAAACGACGCACGGCGCGACCCGACGTCGAATCCGGGGGGTGCGCGCTGCTCCACGAGCTGCTTCGACTTCCTTCGCCGGCATGACCCGGATCAGGTTCGAGGGTCTGCGAACGCATCGGCGTCCGCACTCTCAGCGCTGCGGCGCTCCCCTGTCGTTTCCTGGTTGTCGCGGTCAGGCTAGCACGCGCTCTATCATCGGTCGATGCACCCGACCGTCGGCCGCGTGGTCGCCGCGGCCCGCGATGCCGGGCTGGAGATCAGCGTCGAGACCTTTCCGGAGGGCACGCGAACGGCGGAGGACGCGGCTCGCGCGGTCGGCTGCGAGGTCGGTCAGATCGTCAAGTCGCTCGTGTTCATCGGCGCGGACGGGGCGGCCGTGGTCGCGCTCGTGTCCGGCGTCAACCGCGTCGACGTCGCGAAGCTGACGGACATCCTCGGCGCCGGTGCCGTGCGGCGCGCCAACGCCGACGAGGCACGCGACGCCACCGGCTTCGCCATCGGCGGGATCCCGCCATTCGGCCACGTGCGGCCGCTGGCGGTGCTCGTCGATCGTGAGCTCCTGGCCCATGAGGAGCTCTGGGCCGCCGCCGGACGGCCGGACACGGTCTTCTCGATCCGCCCCGACGACCTGGTCCGAGCCAGCGAGGGACGCGTCGCCGACATCGCCGCATCGGGGTGAGCGCGGCGGCAGCCGGGTCGGTGTGTATCCTTCGGCCGCCATGCCGCTCGGAATCGCCTTCGCCATCGTGTTCGCAATCGGGCTGGCGCTGGCGGCCGCAGCAGTCCTCGGCCTGCGCGGCGCCGGTGCCCGCCCTGCCATGGCGCGCCGGCTGGCCGGGCCGCCCGAGGTCAAGGTCGGGCAGCTGCTCGGGGCGGAGGCCCTCCCAGGGCGCGCGGTCCGCGTGGTCGGCCGGATCCGCTGTCGCGATCCGCTCGAGATGGGCGCCGGCGAGCGGTTGGTCGCCTACCATCGCGACGTCGAGGTGCGGATCGGCGAGACCTGGCGCAGCCTCGAGCGCCTGCGCGAGACACGATCCTTCGACCTGTGGGACCACGACGGGTCGCTGAGCGTCGACCCAGCTCTGGCGGCGGAGCCGCTGATCGTGATTCCCATGGTCTGGCGCGGCGACCCCGCCGAGCTCGAGGAGCCCCACGCGTCGGCCGTGGCACGCCTCGTGGAACGGCACGGCCCGGCCGTCGAGGCGAGGGCGACCACGCGCACGCTCAACGTCACGGACCACCTCCGACTGCTCGCGCGAGCGCGTCTCGACGAAGCTGGTCGCCCGCGACTCGAGCCGCCCGGCGGCGGCTACCTCGTCACCAACCTCGAGCTCGACGAGGCGATGCGCCTGCTGGGCGGGCACAATCGCCGACTCGTCACCGCCTCCATCGTGGGCCTGTTCGTCGCGGTCCTCCTGGTCGCAGCCGGCGGGATCGGCGCCGTGCTCAGCGTGCTCCTGGCCGCCTGAACCGGCATCTGTACGGGGAAGACAGGACCAATGGGGCATGGCGACGCGCACCCACCGTTTCTAGCATCCGGTGCACGGGACCTACCGAAACCTCCATTTCGGATTCGATGGAGTCGGAGTGGTCCTCGAGGAGCCCGATGCCGCGAGACACACGAGATGCACTGCTCAGCGTCGCCCAGGCGGCGTCGCTGCTCGGCGTGCATCCGAACACCGTTCGATCGTGGACCGATGCCGGGCGTCTGACGGCCTATCGGATCAACGCGCGTGGAGATCGTCGATTCCGACGCAACGAGGTCGAGCGCATCCTGGTCGAGGACGCGCCCGCCATCGATGGCGATCCCGGCGTCTCGGGCCGCGCCGGACGGGAGTCCGAGCTCGCCGTCTTCGAACGCGTGGCGACCGGCCTCGCCGTCAGTCCTGGCCCAGCATCCGTGTCGCGCGCCCTCGTCGAGGCATTGCGCACCGAGATGCACGTCGAGCGCGCCGCCGTCTACGTGCTGGCGGACGATCGGTTCGAGCTGCTGGCGCACGCCGGCTTCCCGATCGCGCCCGTCGGTTCTCGCCCGGTCGACGCCGAATCCGTTGCCAATCTCACCGACCGCGAGATCCCGCTGGCCGGCCGCCACGGGCCCATCGGGTTCCTTCTCGTGGATGCGCCATCGGCCGACCGCATGACTCCATCCTTCATGCGCGCGATCGCATCGACCATGGCCACCGCCCTCGGCAGCTCGCGGCTTCTCGTCCGTGCGCGTCGAGAGCTCCGTCGCGCCAGGGCGCTGCGCTCCGTCACCAAGGAGCTGACGGGGACGCTGGAGCTCGGATCGCTGCTCGGCGAGGTGGTCGAGCTGACCCGGACGATGTTCGACGCCGACAAGGCCGGCCTCTGGCTGGTCGACGAGGGCGAGCATCCCTTCAAGATCGCGGCGCATCACGGGCTGAGTGACGCGTTCCTGGAGCGGGTCACCACGCTGTCGATGAGCTCCGACACGATCGGCAACCGCGCCGTCCGCGAGCGGCGTCCGTATTCGGTCCGCAACGCCGACACGGACGCGGCGGCCGGAGAGATGAGCGTTGCCTACGCGGGCGACGACATCCATACCGCCTGCCTGGTCCCCCTGGTCGGTGGCGATCGCACCCTCGGCCTGCTCGGGCTCTACCACCGACGCGACCGTCGCTGGCCGGAGGACGAGGTGGCACTGGTGCAGGCCTTCGCCGACCAGGCCGCGGTCGCCATCCAGAACGCCCGCCTCTACCACTCCGTTGCGGACCAGGCGGCCCGCATGCGCTCGATCCAGGATCTCTCGGCGCGCCTCAACGGACTGTCCGACGTCCGCGCGATCGCGGAGGCGATCGTGGCCGAGGCCACCGCGCTGGCCGACTACCACGACATCCGTGTCTACGCCGTCGACTGGGAGCGGCGCATGTGCGATCCGATTGCGTTCACGCGCGAGATGCTCGACGGCGACCCCGCAGATGCCGAGGCGCTGCTGCGCGTCGCGATCGGCGAGGGCTTCACCGGCTGGGTCGCCGAGCACGGCGAGCCGTTGCTCATCAACGACGCCATCGACGACGAACGCGGCAAGACGATCGAAGGGACGGAGGACATCCCGGAGTCGATGCTGCTCGTGCCGATGCTCTACGAGGGACGGGCCCTCGGCGTGATCGTGCTCAGCCAGCTCGGCTTCAACCGCTTCACCACCGACGATCTCCAGACGATGAGCATCTTCGCCGGCTATGCGGCGCAGGCGATCGCCAACGCGACGACCTACGGCCAGCTCGTCGCCCAGTCAACCGAGCTCCGCCGGCGAGCGGATTCTCAGCGCCACCTGCTGGTGACGAACGCGCGCCTGCTCGGCACGCTCGACCAGGCGGACGTGCTCGAGACGATCGCGGACGGCCTGCGCGAGGTGGTCACCTACGACAACCTGTCCATCTATCGGACCGATCACGTCCGTGGCGCGATGATGCCGGTCCTCACCCGCGAGCGCCATGCGGAGCAGGTCAGCCGCTACATGATCCCGTTCGGGCGCGGCCTGATGGGATGGTCCGTCGAGCACGCGCAGCCGATCCTGGCCAACGATGCGCTCAGCGACCCGCGGGCCCTCCAGATTCCGGGGACCCCGCCGGACCCGGAGGCCGTCATCGTCGTGCCGCTCATCGCGGACGGCGAGGTGCTCGGCGCGCTCAATGTATCCCGCATCGGCACGAGCGAGGTCTACTTCAGCGAGAGCGACTTCGAGCTCGTGCAGCTGTTCGCGGCGCAGGCATCGATCGCGCTGCGCAATGCCGATACCCATCACGCCATGAGCCAGCGCGCCGAGACCGATGCCCTGACCGGACTCGGCAACCACGGTGCGTTCCAGCTGGAGCTCGGCCGGCTCATCGAGGCCGCGGCGACGGCAACGACCCGCAAGTCACGTCGCCTGGCGGTGCTCATGATGGATCTCGACGAGTTCAAGTCCTACAACGACCGCCACGGCCATCCGGCCGGCGACGCGCTCCTCCACGACGTCGCGACCGCCATCTACGGGGCCGCCCGCAGCGGGGACCGCGTCTTCCGGTACGGCGGCGACGAATTCGCGCTGATCCTGCCCGGCCCGACGCTGAGCGAGGCGGCGCGCGTCGCCGAGCGCATCCGAGGAGCCGTCGCGCGCCTGACGGCATCGGCACCGAGCCCGGTAACGATCACCATCGGCGTTGCCGGCCTGCCGGGTGACGCGCACGATCGAAGCAAGCCTGATCGAGGCAGCGGACATCGCGCTCTACTACGGCAAGCGCGCCGGCCAGGACCGCGTCGTCCGCAGCGACCAGCTGCCGCGCGACGTCGTCGACCTGCGCGGGACGCTTGATGGGCTTGCCAGCGCCGCCCTGCGCGACGGGGAGGACCCGCACGCGGTCGAGCACCTGATGGAGCGTGCCACGCAGCTCTCAGGCGTCTACCACGAGGAGACCGATGCCGTTCGCGGCGCCGTCCTGGCCGTCACTCGCTCGTTCGGCACCAACGCGGATGCCGGCACGGACGGCGGCCACGGCGACCGCGTCGGCCGGCTCGCCGCCCGTATCGCCGCGAGGCTGGGGCTGTCCCCGGAAGACGAGCACAGCCTCGAGCTGGCGGGCCGGCTGCACGGGCTCGACGACCGCGCCGTCGCCGAGCTGAGCGCGATCCCCTCCCTGCAGGATGCGGCCACCCTCATCGCCGGGTACCGCGGGCTGCTGGCCGAAGGCATCCGGCGCGGGCGGCGCGCACCGCGCGCACGCGGCCGGGTCGGTCCCCACGTCATCGGGGTCGCGAACGCGTACGACGAGCTGTCCGCGGGCATCGGGCGGGCCCGACGGGGCCGAGCCGCCGCCATGGCCGAGGTGCGCGCCCATCCCGCAACGTTCCGTACCGACGTGCTCAATGCGCTCGCCACCATCGTCGAGGAGCACCGCGACGAGGGCCGCCGACGCCGCGCCGCCGACCGTGAGACGGAGGCCCGCGGGGCCGCCTGAGCCCGCCGATCGCCGGTGTATCATGCCGGCGCCGATGACGTCCTCCCGCCTCGCTTCGCTGCGCCTGCGCGGGGCGGTGAGCGTGATGCTCGGAGCCGCCCTGGCACTCACCGCGTGCTCGACCGCCACCACGTCGCCGACCCCGAACCCGGCCTCGGCCAGCGCTCGGCCCGATCAGCGCCACGCCGCTGCCGACCCCGAGCCCCACCCCATCCCCGTCTCCGACGCCGCGCTTCACCAACGAGCCTGACGAGGCGCTGGCCGGCCTGATCCCGGACGACGGTCGGCGGCGTGCCGGTGGTGGTGGCGCCCTTCGACGAGTTCGCGCTGACGCCGGGTGACATCGGCGCCGCGTACGGCGAGATCGGTGACCGGTTCGCCTCGCTTGCCCTGGCCTACGTCGAGCGGCCACGACTGACGCTCTATGCGGTGCGCGTCGAGGGCGAGCCGGTCGCGACCGCCGACCTGGAGCCGCACCTCGCCACCGCGGGCCGCTACGTGGGGATCGCCGGCCTCGATCCCGATCCGTGGGAGGCGGACGTCGTGGGCGGCAACCAGGTCTGGACGCGGCCCGAGGACAACGCCACCGCGGCCGGAACGCATCTCTACACGTGGTCGAGCGGCGAGTACGTCTTCCTCCTCATCGGCGTCGACGACGCGCTGAACCGGGCCCTGATCGAGATGCTCCCCGGCGAGCCGGCTCCGTCACCGACTCCCACGCCGTCGGCCGAGCCGAGCACCATCCCGAGCTCGAGCCCGAGCGCCAGCCCGGAGGGCTGAGCGCGGCCCGGCTCGCGGCGCCGGACGGGTACCATGCCGCAGATGTTCGGCAAGGTCGCGTATGCCATCTCGATCGGCGGCACGGCCGTCACGCTGGCGCTCCGCGTGCTGGGGGCCGACGACACCCTGACCTTCGGGGTCGCCGCGCTCACCATCCTGGGCCTGGCCTACACCCTCGGACACGCGACGGAGCAGCTCGGCCTGGCGGCCGGCCCGCGCATCGGCGGCATCATGAACGCCACCGTCGGCAACATCGGCGAGATCATCATTGCCGGCTTCCTGATCGCGGACAACAAGATCGAGATCGTCCACGCCTCGATCACCGGCTCGATCGTCGGCAACCTGCTCCTCGTCCTCGGCGCCTCGCTGCTGGTGGGCGGGCTCAAGAACGGGATCCAGTCGTACGACTCGCAGGCGACCGGCATGAACGCCGCATCGCTCATCCTGGCGACCATCGGGCTGGTGGTGCCGGCGACCTTCGCGTTCCTGATCGGCGGAGGAGAGACGACCGCACCGGGAGATCCGGCCTTCTTCCGGGTGGAGGCGCTCACCGTCGGCGTGGCGATCCTGCTGCTCATCACCTACGCGGCGCAGACATGGTTCTTCCTGCGCGCGCCCGAGTCACCGACGGCGGCACACGGACCGGAGGAGGTCGCGGAGTGGGGCTGGAGGCTGCGCGCTCGGCATCCTGCTGGCCTCCGCGGCGGCGCTGACCTTCGCGAGCGAGGTGCTGGTCCACACGCTCGAGCCGGCGGTCGCCTCGCTCGGCATCAGCGAGTTCTTCATCGGCATCATCCTGATCCCGCTGATCGGCAACCTCGCGGAGCACGTGGTCGGGGTCACGCTGGCCTACAAGAACAAGATGGACTTCAGCCTGATCACCTCGATCGGGTCCGCGACCCAGATCGCACTCTTCGCCACGCCCGTGCTCGTCTTCTTCGGGCTCATCGTCGGCCACCCGCTGACCCTGGTCTTCACCCCGCTCGAGGTCGTGGCGGTGGGCGTCGCCGTGCTGATCGCCAGCTACATCGCCCTCGACGGCATGTCGAACTGGGTGGAGGGCCTCCAGCTGGTCAGCGTGTATACCATCCTGGCGATCGCCTTCTTCTACCTGACCTAGGCCAGATCGCGCAGCCGTCTAGAATCGGTCGCGTGCTGAGCCTGCCGGGCCCGCTCGTCAGCGTCGACTGGCTGGCGGCCCACCGCGCCGACCCGAACCTTCGAATCGCGGACGTCCGCTGGTCGCTGTCCGGCCCGCCGGGACGCGAGCGCTACGCGGCCGGTCACATTCCGGGCGCCGTCTTCCTCGACGCGGACCGCGAGCTGAGCTCACCCGGCGCAGGCCCCGGCCGCCATCCCATCCCGTCGCCGGCGAAGCTGGCCGACCTCCTCGGCGCCCGCGGCATCGGCGACGGCCACGTCGTCGTCGCCTACGACGACGCGGGCGGCAGCATCGCGGCCCGTCTCTGGTGGCTCTTCCGCCATTTCGGCCACGACGGCGCCTGCGCGGTGCTCGACGGCGGCATCGGAGCCTGGACCGATGCGGGCCATGGACTGGTCACCGATCCGCCGGGCCACCCGCCGGCAACCTGGACGCCCGCCGACGCTCGCCCGGACACGCTCGACGCCGCGGCCGTCGCGGATGAGCTCGCCGGAGACCTGGTGCTGCTCGACGCGCGCGCCGGCGAACGGTACCGGGGAGAGACCGAGCCGATCGACCCGCGTGCCGGCCACATCCCGGGCGCACTCAGCGCGCCATGGTCGGCCAACCTTGGCACCGACGGTCGCTTCCTCGCGGCCGAGGCGCTTCGTGAACGCTATGCCGCCCTGGGGGCGGGCGAACGGCCAACCGTCGCCTACTGCGGATCGAGCCTGAGCGCCGCGCACGACCTGCTGGCGCTCGAGCTGGCCGGATTCGACGGCGCCCGGCTCTACGAAGGGTCGTGGAGCGACTGGTCGTCCGACCCATCGCGGCCGGTGGCCACCGGTGCGAAGCCATGACCGATCGTGACGAGTGGGACGGCTGGGACGACGAGGGCGGCGACGACCGCATCGGCCGCAAGCGCGACCGGCTGGCGCGCCTTCTGAGCGTCGCCTCGATCCTCTATTCGAAGGGGAGCGGCGAGAACGGGGTGGCGGTCGGCGAGATCGCGCGCCTCACCGGGATGACGACCCGCACGGTGTACCGCGACATCCGCGCGCTCGAGGAGGAGCTCGCGGTCCCGGTCTTCCAGGCCGGGCGCGGCCACTACGGCATCGATCGCAAGTTCTTCCTGCCGCCGCTGCGTCTCTCGGTGCCGGAGGCCATCGTGCTGTTCCTGGCCGCGCGCCTCATCGCCCGCTGGAGCGACCAGTACGACGCGGCGGTCGTCAGCGCGTTCACCAAGCTGGCCGACCTGCTGCCGCAGCCGATCGCTCGCCACGTCGCGGCCTCCATGCTCGCCGTCGGCGAGCACGAGTCCAACGAGCCGTTCACGCGCAGCTTCTCGGCGGTCGCCCGCGGCTGGGCCGAGGGCCGCGTCGTCGAGCTGACCTATGACCCGGGCACCGGCACCGAGAAGCAGACCCGAGTGCGCCCCTACTTCCTGGAGCCTGACGCGGCCCTGCGCAGCGTCTATCTCATCGGCTACGACGAGCCTGCCGATGCGATGCGCACGTACAAGGTCGAGCGCATCCGCTCGGCGACCCTGACCACCGACCGCTACGAGATCCCCGACGACTTCGACCCCGACGCCTGGCTGGCCAACTCGTGGGGCATCTGGTCGTCCGACTCGACCCCGACCGAGCGCGTCCGGCTGCGTTTCGACGCGTCGGTCGCCCACCGCGTCCGGGAGGCGATCTGGCATCGCTCACAGACCCTGGTCGAGCTCCCGGGCGGCGGCGTCGAGCTGACCGTGGACGTGGCCGGCACGGTCGAGATCCGGCCGTGGATCCTCTCCTGGGGCGAGGCCGTCGAGGTGCTCGAGCCGCCGGCGCTTCGCGAGGCGGTGGCGCGGGCGGTGCGGGATGCGGCCGCGCGCTATGCCGACTGAGGTCGAGGCGAAGTTCCGCGCCGAGTCGGCAGAACCGCTGATCGAGCTCGCCGCCCGTCCGCGTCTCGGGCGTGCGCTCCTCGGAATCCCCCGCACCGTCGACGAGGTGGATCGCTACCTCGACACCGATGACGGTCGGCTGGCCGCCGCTCGCTGGGCGTGCCGCCTGCGCTCGCGGGAGGGCGCCACACGGATCTCGCTGAAGGGACCGCCGACCGGCGCGGTCACCGGCTGGCAGCACCGGCGCCCGGAGGTCGAGGGACCGGCGACCGACACGATCGAGCCCGACGACTGGCCGGCGAGCCCCGCGCTCGAGCTGCTCACCCAGCTGCGGGGCGGGCGACCCTTGATCGAGCGCCTGCGCCTCTACCAGGCCCGCACCGAGCGCGCCGTGACGCTTGCCGATGGCGCGTCGATCGGGACGCTGACGATGGACCGTGTCCGCATGACGGCCGCCGGGGCCGACCTCGGCCGGCTGTTCATGGTCGAGCTGGAGCTCGATGCGTCATCGGAGGCGGGCGAGGCCGAGCTGGACGGGTTGGCGGCCGAGCTCGAGGCGACCGATGGCCTCCTGGCCGAGCCGCGCTCGAAGCTCGAGCACGCGCTCGAGCAGCTCGCCGCGCGCCGATGAGCCGCCCGAACCCGGCCGCCTGGGCGCGCGCCCGGACGCCGACGGATTGGCTCGCGCTCGCCGCCGCCCTCGCGGTCTTCGGCTACGTCGGTTGGGACAGCGCGCTGTGGGACGCGAGGCTCCAGCTCCTGCTGCACCTCATCGCCATCGGCGCCATCGTCGGGCTCGGCCTGCATCGCGCTGCGCGGTGGTGAGCTGCCGCGCACGCCGCTCGATCTCCCGCTCCTGGGCCTGCTGGCCGCGCTGGCGCTCGCGACCGCGAGCGCGCTCAACGTGGGCATGAGCCTGCGGGCGATGGCGGCCATCGTCGCCTTCGCGGCCATGCTGCCGGTCGCGCTGCTGGCGGTTCGCCATCGCCCAGTCTGGGTCGGGCTCGTGACCAGCGTGCCGGTGCTGCTCCTCGCGATCCCAACCCTCGTGACCATGGTCGCGCGACGCGTCGAGTGGATCGTGGTCGGGGCGCCCGGGCTCCCTCCGCTGCGACTGCCGGCGGAGGGCACGCCGTTCGGATCGGTTGCCGTGCCGCCGTTCGTGCTGATCCCGGCCTGGGCGCTGGCCGGGCTCATCGAGCCACCCGGCCTCCGCCGCGTCGTGCGCACCAGCCTCGTTGCCGTCGGCATTCCGCTCGTGATCCTGTCCGGGTCCCGTTCCGCGTGGCTGGCGATCGCCGCCGGGGTCGCGATCGGGCTCCTGCCATGGGCCTGGCGGCAACGCCGGCGGCTCGGCCGGCCGCGAGGGCTGTCGGCCCGCGGACTCCTCATCGGGGCCGGGGTGCTCGTCGTCGGCGGCGTCGGGCTTGCCGCTCGTGCTTCCGCGGCTGACCGCCGTGAGCTCGCTCCTCTATCGCGGTGCGCTCTGGCGCGACACCCTGGTGGCGTGGAGCAGCGATCCGCTGCTCGGCATCGGTCCGGGCTTCATGCCCTACGCCCGCCAGGCGGCGGCGGCCGACTTCAGCTTCCCGGTGCGCCAGCCGCACTCGCACAACCTGCCGCTCGGCCTGCTGGGGGACGCAGGCATCGTGGGGCTGGCCGCCGGGCTGCTCGTCGTGGTGACGCTGGCCGTCCATGCCGGACCATGGCGCAGCCGCACGCCGGTCGGCCGCACGGCGGCGGTGGTGCTGGTCGGCCTCGGCATCGGTGGCCTGTTCGAGGACCTCACCTTCCTCCCCGGATTCAACCTGCTGGCGATCGCCCTGGCGGCGGTCGCCCTGCTCGACGCCGGCGCGGTGACCTGGGCGCCGATTCGGCTCGAGCCCCCCTACCGGCGCCTGGCTCTGCTCGCCGGAACCGGCGCGATCGCGGTGGTCCTGATCGCCGCGATGGTCACCGCCGATGCCGGGGCAATCGCCTACCGCAGCGGGATCAAGGCCGCGGAGGCAGCGAACTGGGCCGACTCGACCTCGTGGCTGCAGCGCGCCGTCGAGATCGACCCGTGGCATCCCGCCGGACCGCGAGCCCTTGCCGTTGCGGCCGACGCCGACGGCCAATCCGCGCTGGCCCTGGACGCCGCTCGGCGGGCGACGCAGCTGAACCCCGGTGACGCGACCGCCTGGACGAACCTCGCGCTCCTGTGCGAGGCGGATGGCGACGTGCCCTGCGCGCGCGAAGCGGCGGAACGCGCGGTCGCCAAGGCGCAGTACCTGGCTCCGGAGCTGCTCAACGCCGCCGTCGTGCTGGACCGCCTCGGCGAGACCGATGCCGCGGACGCGGCCTATCGGCTGTCGCTGCTGACCCACTACGCCACCTCGTTCGTGGTCGACTGGCCAAGGACGGTGAGCATCGGCGACGGCAGGATCCCCGAAGTGACCGATCCCTCGTGGCAGCTGAACCTGCTCCTGGCACGCCACAGCACCGGCGAGCCGATCGAGCCGGGCGAGTTCGCCGACCCGGCCGTGCGCGCGCTGGCGCACGCCGCCGTCGGCGAGCGGGAGGAGGCGGAACAGTGGCTGGCCCGCGCATTCGAGGAGCACCCGGACGACCCTCGAACGCACGACATCGGCGTGATCCTTCGCGACGCCTGGGGCGAGCCGATCGAGGACGCGGTCCGGATCGCGTCGGTCGTCCGGCGGCCGCCAGTTCCGGACCCTGACCGCGACCCGTCGATCCCGGCGCAGCGTCGCGGGACATCGGCAGCTTCCGGGCCTATCCGCGCGATGGGTTCGTCAGGTCCGCGGTGCGGTTGGCCACCCGTCCTCCGTACCCGTGGATCCTCCAGGAGATCCTGCCCTGACGGGCCGCCGCGTCAGCCCTCGAGGGGCAGGCGCTGGATCAGCGCGAGGCGCGGGCGCTCGGTGATCGGCTCGGGGACGACCGGAACGCGCAACCACGCGTCGCCGGCGTTCCCACCTCGGTAGCGCGCATCCAACCGGCGGGCGCTGATGGCGTTCAGGCCGAAGCGCGCCAGCGCCTCGGCGAGCAGCGTGCCCTCGCCGCGCAGCGCGTGCGATACCACGCAGCGGTCTCCGTCCCGCAGCACCGCCTCCAGCCGCTCGCGGCGATGGGCGAAGGTCCGCTTCTGCCAGTCGGCCCCGCCGCTCCAGAGCAGGTCCGAGGCGACGAAGCCGGGGCGGCCCGCGTGGCGATCGCCAGCAAGCCGACGACGCAGCAGGTCGGTGTCGAGCCAGCCGCCCTCGTCGAGCGCCAGCAGCCAGCCGTCGAGCAGGACGGCGTCATCCACCAGCCGCTCCGGCAGCTCCTCGGAGAGCTCGCTGAACGCGGTGAGCGCGTCGGCCATGCCCTCCGCCCGGAGGCGGATCAGCTGGCCGTCCTCGACCCAGGCCTGCGCCCGAATGCCGGGCCACCAGGCCTCGAACAGGTAAGCGGGATCGTCGAACGGGGTGAACCCTTCACCGGGCTGCATCGCCGCGACGCGCGCCGGAAGGCGGCCGCCGCCGCGAGCGGCCGGAATGGAGAGGTCGAGCTGATCTCCGGGCACGGCCCGCCGCGTCAGGCCGTCTTGCGGCGGCGCTGGCGGGGTGCCTCGGCCTCGGACTCAGCCGCCTTGGACTTCGCCTTGGACTTCGCCTTGGCCGCGGCACTGGCCGGCTTCGCCGCGGCCCTGGCCGGCTTCGCGTCCGCCTTCGCCGTCTTGCGGTCCTCGCGCGCGGCCGACACCGATGCCTCGAGCGCGGCCATGAGATCGGTGATGTTCGTCGGCTCCGCGCGAGCGGCGGCAGGCTCCGGCTTCTCGCCGGCGACCTTGCGTTCGATCACCGCCATGAGCGCCTGGCGGTAGTCGTCGGCGTAGTCATCGGCGTTGAAGTCGCCGGTCATGCTGGCCACCAGCTGCTCCGCCATCTTCTTCTCGCTGGGCTTGATCTCGATCTGATCCTCGGGAAGGTTCAGCTCGTCGATGGCGCGGACCTCGTCCGGCCAGTGCAGCGTGGTGAGGAGCATCGTCTTGGCGAACGGGTTGAGGGCGGCGAGCTGCTCGCGGTCCTTCAGCACGATCTTGCAGATGGCGCTCTTGTTCTGGTCGGCGAGGACCGACTTGAGCAGGTAGAACGCCTTCGCGCCGATCTGCTCGGGCTCGAGGTAGTACGCCTGCTTCACGAACTGCGTGCCCTGGCTCTCGCGCGACGCGCTGATGAACATCTCGATCTCGATGGCGCGCATCGTCTTGAGCGGCACCGAGTCGATGTCCTCGTCGCTGACGACGACGTACTTGCCCTTGGTGTACTCGTAGCCGCGGACCGTCTCGGAGCGCGGGACGACCTCGTCGTGGTAGGGGCAGTAGATCTTCATCTGGATCCGGTTCAGACAGCTGGCGTGCAGCAGGTTGAAGCCGATGCCTCCCTGCTCGGTCGCCAGGTAGAGCTTCACCGGGATGGTCACCAGCCCGAACTGGATCGCGCCCCGCCACATCGATCGCGCCATTGCCGTCTCGTGCTCCTGTTCTGCGCTCCGGTCGCCGTGCCCGGCCAGCCGTGAACGCGGGCGGTGATCGTACAACGGCTGCGCAACAGCGCTCCGTACCCCATGCGTACCACCCCTAAGGGCCATAGACTCATCCTGCAACGCATGGAGACACTGGCGGCGATGAATGACGAGACACCGACGCTACGCGCCTACGTCCTCGAGGACGATCCCGACATCGCCGCGCTCGAGGCCGATCTCCTCCGGGAAATGGGTTTCGTGGTCGTGACCTGCACGCGCATCGTGGAGCTCGGCGACCTGATGGAGGTCGCACTCCCCCACCTGCTGGTGGTCGACGTGATGCTTCCCGACGGTGACGGCGGCGATATCACCGAGCTGCTGCGCACCGCGTGGCCGGGCATCCCCGCGATCATCGTGTCGGCAGCCAGCCGCGAGCGGCTCGCCGAGCTGGCGTCGATCGGGCCGGTGGTGGCGAAGCCATTCGACCTCGAAGCCTTCCGGGTCGCCGTCGACCAGGCGCTCGGGAGCGACCAGGAGCTCAGCAGCGCGTCGTGACCGCGCGACGGCCGATGCTAGAGAACGCGCGGTCCGGACGGCCCCGTGATCGCCACCACGGCCGCGCGGGTCGTCCCGTCGGTGGTGAGCCGGTACCGATGCTCGATCGTGGCGACGGCCGAGAGCATCGCGCTCACCGGGCAGTAGCGCGTCGCGGACAGCTCGATCGATCGACGCAGCGCCTCCACCTCGACGGCACCCCCGACGCGATGCTCGACGCTGATGGTCCTGAATACCCTCGGGTGCGCCTCGGCCGTCTCGCCGCTCACCTCGATCTCGTAGCTTTCGGCCGCCTGCCGCTTCTTGCGGAGCAGGCTGGCCACGTCCATCGCCGTGCATCCGGCCAGCGCCGCGAGCAGCGCCTCCTTGGGGCCGGCGGCCGAGTCGTCGCCCATCGGCGGATCGGCGTCCATGCTGATGAGCTGCGCGTGCTCGGTTCGAGCCTCGACCCGGCTGCGGGTTGGATCGACGGTGGCGATGACGGTGATCGGCATCCGTGCAGCCTAATCGAGGAGCGGAGTCACCGATGCGCGTGATCCGGCCCGCAGCACTTGCCACAGACGGGCGCCGACGGGCGCTGCTCCTCGCGCTGAGCATGCTGGCCAGCGGCGTGCTCGCCGCCGAGCTGGTCCTGCTCGCGACGGGGGCCACGGTTGCGGCCGCCGGCATCCTTGCCAGCGTGGCCGCGCTCGGGCTCGGCGTGGGTGCCGCCCGACTCGCAAGAGTGATGTCGCCGAACCGAATGCGGTCGGCATCGGAGCTGCTCGAGTCGCTCCTGGCGCCCGTCTTCGATGACACCTACACGCTCGTCCTCAGTCCGCGCCTGCCGATCCGTGACACGGCCCGACTCGACGGCCTGCTCGTCGGGCCGGCTGGCGTCCGGGCGCTCACGGTCCGCGACTGGGAGGGCCGATATCGGGTCCACGGAAGGCAGTGGGAGTTCCACGCTGGACGGAGGCGCGGCTGGATTCGCTGCCGGACCAACCCCAGCTTCGACGCCGTGGCGCTTGGGGAGGGCGTCGGCCGCTGGGCGGTCGAGGCCGGCATGCCACACGTGCCGGTGCGCGGAGCGGTGGCCTTCCCGCTCAAGCGATCGCGGGTCGTGCTCGAGGAGCCGGAGGACGAGATCGTGACGTCAGACAACGGGCCGTGGTGGGCCAATGCCATCGGTCGGGCGCGACGGCTCGATGACCAGACCGGCGCCGGCTTCCTGGCTGCCGTGCTCGATGCGGCCGAATCACCCGCCCGGGAACCCGCTCGGATGGCGCCCGCGCGCCACTAGGACTGCGGCCGAGCCTCAGCGAGAGCCATCGTCGGTCCGCAGCCACGCCTCCGCAGTTCGCTCGTCGAGCACGTCGGCCAGCAGCTCGTCCGGCCGCTCGTCGTCGGCCACCAGGAGGACCTGCGCCCGCGCACGGCAGATGGCGGCCGCCTCGACCGTCCGCCCCAGCTCCGGGTATCGCGCCGACGCGATCGTCACGTCCGTCATCGCCAGGAATCGGTCCGTGACGTTCAGCAGCCCATCGAGCGGGCGGCTCCCCATCGGCACGTGGATGGTTCCCGTGATGCGGATGCGGCGGGAGCGCGAGCATCGCCTTCACCGCACGCTTCGGAATGCGCATCTCCGAGCTCGCCGTGCCGGTGAGGCCGGGTGCGGCCAGCAGGAGGATCGAGCTCACGTCAACGAGCGCCGAGGGTGCGGCGAGCGGGGCGCCCGGATCGGCGTGCTCGCTGATCGTTGCCTGCTCGACGGTCAGGTGCTGGCCGGGCAGCTGGTTGACGATGTCGGTCACCCGCCCGAATCGCGTCCGCGTCAAGCCCGTGATGCGGTAGGCGTCCGTGATGAGGTCGACCTCAACCTCGCTGGTTGCGTCCAGGCCACCGAATGAATCCATCGCGCGATCCTAACCGACCGCGGCCTCGTCGGTGCCTCCGGAGGCAGCGATCCGTTCGGTCTCGCCACCCGAGCCGGTCGCCAGCAGGATGCGCCCGGTCGCCTGCTCGGTGAACAGCGCCTCGACCGTCGCCATCGTGTCGATCTCGCTCGGTGTCTTGTCGTCGCGGATGCGCACGATGCGCGGGAAGCGCATGGCGAACCCGGAACGATGCCGTGACGAGCGCATGATGCGATCGAAGGCGATCTCGACAACCACCTCGGGCACGACGGTCCGGTAGCGGCCGAAGTCCTTCAGCGTGATTGCGTGGAATCGCTCCGTCATCTCGGCGATCTCGGCATCGGTGAGGCCGGTGTAGGCCTTGCCGATGGTGAGCAGCGTGGCCTCCGGCTCGTCGCTGTCCCGGACGGCGAACGTGTAGTCGGAGAGCACGCCGCGGCGCTTGCCATGGCCCCACTCCACGCCGACCACGACGCAGTCCAGCGTCGCGAGCGCCTTCTTGAGCTTGAGCCAGCCCATCCCCCGCCGCCCCGGCTGGTAGGTGGAGTCGGGATCCTTGATCATGAGGCCCTCGTTGTGGCGCTCGCGCGCGTCGTCGAAGTGCCGGTCCACCTCCTCGGCCGATCGCGCGCTGGCCTGGTGCGACAGGAGGATGCGCTCGCCGGTGCGGTCCGGCAGGGACAGCGCCTCGAGGCGCGCCCGACGCTCGCGGAGCGGTGTCTCGAGCAGATCCTGCGCACCGGCGTGGAGCAGGTCGAACGCGACGAGCACCACCGGTACCTCGCTGAGCAGCTCAGCCGACGGTCGCACCCGGCCGAGGCGCGTCTGGAGCGAGGCGAAGTCCAGGACCGATCCCTGCCGCCACGGAACCAGCTCGCCGTCGATGGCGAGCGGCGCCTCGACCGTCAGGGCTGCGGCTGCCTCGGCGATCTCGGGGAAGGAGCGCGTGACGTCGTTGAGGTCGCGGCTGAAGAGCCGGACGGTGCCGTCGGCCTCGATGTGGAGCTGGGCGCGGATGCCGTCGTACTTGTCCTCGATCCATGCCTCGTCGCCGACGCGCCGCATCACCTCGGCGGCATCGGCGACCGGAGTCGCGAGCATGAAACGGATCGGCCTGCCGAGGTGAAGGGCGGCGTCCGCGAGCCGGCCCTCGCGAGCCAGGATCGCCGCCTCACCGATCTCGCCGGTCAGCATGTGCGCCCGTCGCACCGCCGCAAGGTCCGCACCGAAGGCCGTCGCGACCGCCTCCTCCAGCAGGCCCTCACGCAGGCCGATGCGTGTCTCGCGGGACGAGACCCGCCCGATGAAACGTGCCTCCTCCGGGGTGGCACGCGCGAACAGGTCCGTCAGCAGACCGATGCGCTGCTCTCCGCTGCCGGCGCCCGCGATTGCCTCGAAGGCACCGGCGACGTCGGAGACCGTGAGGGGAGGGCCGGAACGCTCGGCAGCGGCGAGCAGCTCGGCCGCGGCATCACCGAAGTCCGAGTGCCGCAG
The DNA here is from genome assembly GCA_963759405.1 of uncultured Chloroflexia bacterium. GTDB lineage: Bacteria > Chloroflexota > Limnocylindria > QHBO01 > QHBO01 > JACDBZ01. Next base: position 171,874 of record CAVWZA010000016.1, read on the forward strand.
GTAGGAAGCGCGCAGTGCCTCCTGGTCGACCCCGCTCGCTCGCCCGAGCGCCGCGCCCTGCTGGACCCAGCCCATGCCGAGCCTCGCGGCCTGGTCGGCGAGCGGACGCCCGGCGAAGAAGGCGCAGGCGGCAGCGAGATCGCCGGGCGGCAGTTCGCGCAGGTAGGCGGCGAGCAGGTCACGCTTCGCGTTCTTGCTGCGCGTGGCGCCCACCGCGGCGGCCGCGGCCGCGAGTTCGGCGAATGGGCTCGAGGTGGCTGTCATGCGCCGTCGAGTCTAGGCGGCGCCGGCAGCGGAGGGCTTGACCTCGTGCGAGTACGAACCGCGCACGCTTGGAGCAATGGTCTTCCCGTGGCAGAAGCGCGACGTGCCGCCTGAGCTCGCCGCACGCATCCCGCCCGGCCAGGTGCTCACCGAGAAGTTCCCGGTCCTGCACTTCGGCCGCGTGCCCGATTACGGCGACCTGTCGGCCTGGGACTTCCGCGTGTCGGGCGAGGTCTCCGAGCCCTTCACACTGCGCTGGGCGGAGTTCCGGGCGCTGCCGGTCGCCGAGGAGACGCTGGACGTCCATTGCGTGACGCGCTGGTCGAAGCTCGACACCCGCTGGGAGGGGGTGGCCTTCACCCACCTCGCCGAGGTCGCGAGGCCCACGCCGAACGCCCGCTTCGTGATCTTCCACGCCGAGGGCGGCTACACCTCGAACGTCCCGCTGGCCACGGCAATGCAGCCCAACTGCCTGCTGGCCTGGAACTACGACGGGCAGCCCCTCAGCGCCGAGCACGGGTACCCGCTGCGGGCGATCGTGCCCGGCCCGTACTTCTGGAAGAGCGCCAAGTGGCTGCGCGGCATCGAGTTCACGGCGGAGGATCACCCGGGCTTCTGGGAGCGCAACGGCTATCACAACGACGCCGACCCGTGGAAGGAGGAGCGCTACTCGCGCTCCTGATCCGGCTCCAGCCGCTTGGCTCTCGCGATCAGCTCGGCAACCCGACGGCCGCCCTTGCGCCCGATCTCGCGAAAGTGCTCGTTCGGGTAGCGCTCGCTGACCGCCTTGCCGCCCTTGGCGCCGATCTGCTGGAAGAACTCGGCACCGTAGCGCGCGCGGGTGGTCTTGCCGCCCTTGCGACCCGCTTCGCGGACGCTCATGTTCCCTTCGTTGGGGCTGGTGGCGTCCTGGTCCGTGCCTCGGCGCTCGGCCATCTGGCGCCTCCTTCACTGTGTCGCTGCTGCGTGCAGGGGCTACCGATGCCCCAGTCATGCTCCCTGAAGCAAGTTGCGTACCCGGCGCCGATCCGGCTCGGACGGCGCGGCAGCAGGGACGGTCTAGAATGGCGCGCCGATGCATCCGCTGCTGCGCAACGTCGTGATCGGGATCGTGGGCCTGATCATCGCCGGCGCCCTGACCACGCTCGCCCTGCTTGGCCGCGACTCCGACCTGTCGGTGCTCGCTCTGCTGGCCGCGGCCGTGCTCGGCTCGCTCATCGGCCTCTTCCTGTTCAGCCAGGGCTGGATCTGGAGCAGCCGTGCGGCTCGACGCCGCGAGCACGGCCAGGCGGTGCTCATCGCCATCGGCGGCGGGCTGATGATCCTGGTCGCCGCGGTGGCCATCGCGGGCCTGCTGATCCTGCTCCTGCTCTTCTTCCTCGGCTGATTCGCCCGGGGATCCGGCTCCGCGCTCGCTGCTAGGATTGCCCCGCCAGCGCATCTGCGCCCCCATCGTCTAGAGGCCTAGGACGCCACCCTTTCAAGGTGGAGATCAGGGGTTCGAATCCCCTTGGGGGCACCACACTCAGATGTGGTTGATCTCGACGCGGTCGCCGCAGTTGGGGCACCACAGCAGCAGCAGCTTCGGGTCCTCGGGCATCGGGCGCCAGGCAAAGACGTCTGCCTCGGTGAGCTGCTCACCGCAGTGCGGACACTCGTAGCCGAGCTCGAGCCACTGGTCGCGCGGGACGTTCTGGCGACCCATCAGCGACGCGACGGCGAGGGCGGCGGCTCCCAGCCCGGCTTCGGCCCCGGCGGGCACCTCGGACTCACCGGCGGGCGCGTCGGCCGCCGCGATGGCGGCGCGCGTCTCCTCGGCCTTCGGCGACGGGTCCAGGAGCGGGTACGACATGGCGTCGTAGCCCGGCCAGCGACCCGACGTCGCCGTCGCGGATCATGACCTGGATCTTGCTGAAGGCGCCGGTGACGTCGCGGGTGGATCGGTCGAGCACCTGGAGGTCGCGCCCCGTGACCTGCTTCAGGGCCGGCGGCAGCGTCTCGACCAGGTAGGCCGGGTTGGGGTCCTCGGCAAGGGCCAGCTCGAGCGCCGCGATGACGTCCGCGTCGAGCAGGTCGCGCGGCATGGGCCGGCTGATGTAGGCCATGCGCGGGTCGCGGCTGGGGCCGCGCAGGGTTCGGACGAAGCGACTTGATCATCGGCGGCGCGATTGTACCGTCATGGGCGCCGCCCGGCCCCTGCAACGTCGGAGGGTATACTGGCGTCCCCTAAGAGACCGATCCGCCGCCGCCGCGCGTCCGAGCAGCAGGACAGCGCCGCCGCGGCCAGCCGAGCCCGAAGCCAGGAGTATCCCGATCATCGTGCGCGTCCGAAAGGCCGTCCTGCCTGCCGCGGGCTTCGGCACCCGCTTCCTTCCGGCCACCAAGGCCGTTCCCAAGGAGATGATGCCGCTGGTCGATCGGCCGATCATCCAGTACGCCGTCGAGGAGGCCGTCGCTTCCGGGATCGAGCAGATCATCATCGTCATCGCCACCGGGCGCAGCGCGATCGAGGACCACTTCGACTCGAATCCGTCGCTCGAGCGGTGGCTGGAGGAGCGCGGCGACATCGAGATGCTGCGCACGATCCGGCGGATCAGCGAGTTCGGCACGGTCGCCTTCGTCCACCAGCGCGAACAGCTCGGCCTCGGACATGCCGTCCTGATGGCCAAGGATCTCGTCGGCGACGAGCCGTTCGCCGTCCTGCTGTCCGACGACGTGATGATCAACCGGGGCGGGGATCCGGTCACCAAGCAGCTCATCGACGCGCACCTGGCGCATCGCGGATCGGTGATCGCGGTCCAGCGCGTCGATCGCCAGGAGGTCGGCCGCTACGGCATCCTCGATCCGCTCCACGAGGAGGGCCGCGTCGTCGAGATCCGCAACCTGGTCGAGAAGCCGTCCGTCGAGGACGCGCCCTCCGACCTCGCGGTCCTCGGCCGCTACGTGCTGACGCCGAAGATCTTCGACGTCCTCGAGCAGACGGCTCGGGGCGCGGGCGGCGAGATCCAGCTGACCGATGCCATCCGAGGCGTTGATCCAGGAGCAGCCGGTCTTCGGCTACCAGTTCGAGGGCACCCGCCACGACGCCGGCACGCGGCTGGGCTGGCTGAAGGCCAACGTGGCGGCCGGCCTGGAGTCGGACGACGCGGACGAGTTCCGCTCCTACATCCGCGGCCTCGACCTGCGAGACTGACCCCGACGTGGAGATGATCGGCCGGCTCATCAGCGCCCGCTATCGCCTCATCGCCCCGCTCGGCGAGGGCGGCATGGCCACGATCTGGCGGGCGGTCGACGAGCAGCTGGACCGCGAGGTCGCCGTCAAGCTCCTCCGTCCACAGTTCAGCGCCGACCCGGGCTTCGCGGCCCGCTTCAAGCAGGAGGCGCGCTCCGCCGGCGGGCTGTCGCATCCCGAACATCGTCAGCGTCTACGACTACGGCACCGACGGGGCCGATGGCGAGCAGTACATCGTCATGGAGCTGGTCGAGGGCCAGGATCTGTCGGCCATCCTGCACGACCGCGGCGCGCTGTCGGTCGACGACGCGGTCCGCGTCGCGATCGGCGTTGCCTCGGCCCTGGAGGTCGCTCATCGCAAGGGAATCGTCCATCGCGACGTGAAGCCCGGCAACATCCTGATCACCGACAGCGGCGACATCAAGGTCACCGACTTCGGGATCGCCCGTGCCGTTGCCGAGGCCTCGATGACGGTGACCGGCACGACCCTCGGATCGGTCCACTACTTCAGCCCGGAGCAGGCGCGCGGCGACCAGGTCACCGGCGCGTCCGACGTCTACGCGCTCGCCATCGTCCTGTTCGAGATGCTCACCGGCCGCCGCCCGTTCGAGGCGGACTCGGCGGCGGCCGTCGCGCTCAAGCGGCTGAGCGAGGATGCGCCGACGCCGACGTCCATCGGGCATCCGGTGGCACCGGGACTCGAGGCGATCCTGATGCGCGCCCTGTCCCGGGAGCAGGCCGATCGGTATCCCGATGCGGGCGCCTTCGCCGAGGCCCTTCGCGTCTGGCGGCGCGACCCGGGAGCCGCACCAGTCGCGGCAGCAGGTGCCGCGGCGGCCGCCGTGGCCACCACCCCGCCCGCCGGCGAGCCGACCGTCTACATTCCGCCGCGCGTCACGACGCCGGCCGACCGTATGCCGGTGGCTCCGCCACCTCGTCGCGCGGACTACGACGACGACGACGGCCAGCCTTGGTGGATCTGGCTGCTGGCTGGTGCTGGCAATCGTCCTCCTCGGCGCCATCGGTTTCCTGGCGGTGCAGCTCCTCGGGCTCGGGTGATGCGAACCCGTCGCCGACGCCGTCGGCGGCGATGGTCACCGTGCCGGACTGCGAGGGCGTGGCGCTGACCACGCTGCGCACGCGGCTGGTCGACCTCGGCATCACCCCCGAGGAGGACACCGAGACCTCCGACGAGATCGATGAGGGCGACGTCATCCGTTGCGAGCCGGCGAGCGGCCAGGAGATCCCGGAGGGGAGCACCCTGCTCGTCTTCGTGTCGAGCGGGCAGGAGGAGGTCCAGGTCCCGAGCCTGCGCGGCCAGACCCAGTCACAGGCGGAGGCAACGCTCCGGGAATTCGACCTCACGGTCGGCGAGGTCAGCTTCGAGCCCGACCCGGAGGTCCCCGATGGGTCAGTGATTCGCAGCGACCCGCCGTCCGGCAACACGGTGGCCGCCGGGAGCCAGGTCGAACCTCGTCATCAGCAGCGGCCCGACGCCGTCGCCGACGCCCTCGCCCACGCCGGTCCCGACGCCGGTGCCGACGCCGGTCCCGACGCCGGTGCCCACGCCGGTCCCGACGCCAACGCTGCCGCCGACTCCCACACCGGCGCCCTAGCGCGCGGCACGGCCGGTGCTAGGATGACGGCCATCCCGTTTCCACGCTTGGGAGGCACGTTCAACCCGCCATGACAACCTCAGCCCCGATCTCGGTCGACGAAGCGACCTTTGAATCGGAGGTACTCAACGCAGACAAGCCGGTGCTGGTCGACTTCTGGGCTCCCTGGTGCGGCCCCTGCCGGCTCGTCTCACCGGTCGTCGAGAGCTTCGGCGACAAGCACGCCGAGAAGATGCAGGTCGCGAAGGTCAACACCGACGAGAACCAGCAGCTGGCGATGCGCTACAGCATCTTCAGCATCCCGACCCTCATCGTCTTCCACAACGGCCGCGAGGCCGCCCGCCTGGTCGGCTACATGCCCCAGGAGGTCATGGAGGAGCGGCTCAGCCAGTTCATCGCCTGAAGCCAAGCGGTCGCGGGCCGGCTCGTCCGGCCCATCCGCCGCACCTGACGGGTGCGCGCTGGACAGGCATCTCTACACTGCCCCGCATGCGCGATGGTTCGGGCCGGGCCGAGGTGGAGCAGGGCGGTCCAGACGCTGAGCTTCCGGTGCGCGGGAGCACCGCCGACGCGGCATATCGGGGGTTCCTGTTCGCCGATCTCCGCGGCTTCACGGCATTCGTCGAGGCGCGCGGCGAGAAGTCCGCGGCGGAGCTGCTCGATGCGTACCGCAGCCTCGTCCGCGAGCAGGTCGCCGAGCACGCCGGAGCCGAGATTCGCACGGAGGGTGACTCCTTCTACGTCGTCTTCCCCTCCGCTCGGTCAGCGGTCGCCTGCGGCCTCGGGATCGCTGCCGCCGCGGCACGATACTCCGGAGCTTCATCCGGACCGTCCGATCAGGGTCGGGCATCGGCATCAACGCCGGCGAGACGACGCAACACGACGACGGCTTCGTGGGCACCGCGGTCAACCTCGCGGCGCGCGTCTGCAGCCAGGCGCGTCCGGGCGAGGTCCTCGTCACCACGACGGTCCGGGATGCAGTCCGGGGGATGCCGGACCTGCGGTTCGCCTTCCGGGGCAGCCGGCGGCTGAAGGGCATCGCTGAGAGCGTCCCGCTCTTCGCCGTCGAGTCTTCCGCGGGCGTGGCCGGGCGCTCGGCTCCCGGGTGGCTCGGGACGCGGCGCCCAAGCCGGGCTCTCGCGATCGCCGGCACCGTCGCGGCCGCCGTCGCGCTCGCGGGTGGCGCGGTCGTCGTCGGTGGTTGGCTGAGGGACGCGGGCGGTGGCTCGTCGGCCGCGCCACCCTCTGCATCGGCTGCATCTGACGCCACCGACCAGGCCGAGAATGCGCCGACGAGTCCGGTGGCGAGCGCCGAAGCTCCACCCCCGAACGAGTTCCCCAATGAGGAGGAGCGAGCCCTCCTGGTGAGCGTCGGTGTCGACGTGGAGCACTGCGATCGTGCGAACCTGGATGACCGGCCGCGGCTCACCATCGATGCCGCCAGCGCAGAGCATTTCGGGACCGAAACGACCCGCCCGCAGCTGGCCGTCAGTGCCGGAGTCTCGTGCACCATTCCCAGCGCGGCCGCCCCGAGCAGCGTCATGTACTGGGTGGCGACGCAGATCTTCGGTTCCCCGGCCCGCGACGTGCCGGATGCCGTGATCCAGAGCGAGGCTGGCACCTTCGGCGTGCCCAACGGCGATTGCGGCGTCGCGGCGCCGGCCGTCGGCAGGTGGAGCTTCGGCGGATCCGAAGGCTGGCTGCTCTGCCGTGAGCTGTATGGGGATGCCGTCCTCGTATGGACGTACGACGGACAGCCCATCGTCGGTGTGGCCTCGAGGCGCGACGGCGACCACGCCAAGCTCGTCGCGTGGTGGCGGGACAACGCGCGGTTCATGCATGACTGAGGCGTGACCAGTGTCGCGCTCCATCTCGCCGATCGTCAGCGGTCACGGACCGATGCAAGCCGCTACACTCGCCCGCGAGGAGGGCTGCCCGAGCACCGATGATCATCAAGACCGAACGCCGCGCCAGCGGCGAACGACGCGAGACGAACGATCCGTTCGCCACCGAGCGGCGCGAGAACGATCGGCGCACCATGTGCTGGGAGGTCGAGAACTGCGACCTCACGATCCGCTATCGGTGTCCCGCCTTCATCCTGCGCCGCCCCTGCTGGGAGCTGTGGGCGGTCGAGGGGATCGGGCCGGCTCGCGCCTGCTGCCACAACGACAAGGAGTGCGAGCCCGGTCGGTGCGTGATCGCGGAGAAGCGGTTCGCGGGGACGCCGGAGCCGCTCACCGTGCACGTCGGACGGCGCGGCGTCCCGCTCGGCTACTCCAAGCCGCGACGCCACCACTGCCCGCACTTCTTCCTCACCCACGGCGCGAAGGGACGCGTGCCGATCCAGGCTCCGCAGCTCATGAAGACGCTGATGAAGCAGGAGGGGACCGTGAGCCGATGCGAGCTGCGCGGCGGCGTGCACCTCGACTCGGGCTACGTCAACGACCTGTGCCTGACCGGCCAGTTCAGCGAGTGCGTCTTCTACGAGGACGCCGCGGACTGACCAGCGTGAGCGGCGCCGACGGGCTCTCCTACCGCGACGCGGTCGCCGCCCTCACCCAGCGCGGGCGCTTCGGCATCAGCCTGGGCCTCGAGCGCGTCGAGCGCCTCATGGCCGAGGTCGGACATCCCGAGCGCGACCTGCGCGGGGCGCTGGTGGGCGGCACGAACGGCAAGGGATCCGTGGTCGCCATGACCCGCTCGGTGCTCGTCGCCGCCGGGCTGCGCGTCGGGACGATGCCGAAGCCACACCTCGTCAGCTATCGCGAGCGGGTGGCGATCGACGGCGACCCGATCAGCCCGGAGGACTTCGCCGCGGCCGTCGCGCGCGGTCCTGCCGGCCATCGACCGCGTGGCCGCCGACGTCGGTCCGCCGACCGAGTTCGAGGCGCTCACCGCCGCCGCCATCACCGAGCTGGCGCGACAGCGGGTGGACCTCGCCATCGTCGAGGTCGGGATGGGCGGGCGGCTCGACGCAACGAACGTGCTCGACCTCGGGGTGGCGGCGATCACGAACGTCCAGCGCGATCACGAGGCGTATCTCGGCAACACGCTCACCGCGATCGGCGGCGAGAAGGCGGCGATCATCAAGCCCGGCAACCTGGCCGTGACCGGCGCATCGCGGTCGCGGCCTTCGCCCGATCCTCGACCGATGCGCCGCTGCTCGGCGTGCCGCTTCGCCGCGCCGGGCCCGCGCCAGCCGTACCGCGCGACCCTGCGCCACGCCGGCTGGGACGGGATCGTGGTGGACGCCCGGACGCCGTCGCGCGACGCTGGCCGACCTGCGCGTCGGGCTGCTCGGGGCGCACCAGGCCGAGAACGCCGCGGTCGCGCTCGCCCTGCTCGATGCGCTGGCCGAGCGCCACGGGCATCGGCGGTCGACGAGCCGAGCATCCGTCGCGGTCTGGCGGCGGCGCGCTGGCCGGGACGCCTCGAGCTGCTCGACGGGGCGACGCATCGGCCTCGGGCGGGTGCTGCTGGACGGCGCGCACAACCCGGCCGGCGCGGCGGCGCTGGCGCGAGCGCTGGGCGACCTCGGGCTGCGGCGGCCGACGATCGTGTTCGGCGCGATGCGCGCGAAGAAGGTCCACGCCGTCCTGCGCGCGCTTGCGCCGCTCGAGCCGCGCTTCGTCTTCACGCGGGTCGACGATCCCGGCGCCCACGAACCCGCCGAGCTCGCGCGCATCTGGCGGCAGGTCGGCAGGCTCGGACGCCGACACGGCGCCCACGCCTGCCGAGGCGCTGCGACGCGCCGCGGGCGATCCGGTGGTGGTGGCCGGCTCGCTCTACCTGGTCGGCGCGGTTCGGGGCATGATCACCGGCACGGCGAGGAGGAGTGATGGCACCGGAGCTGCGCTGGGGCGAGCGAACCTACCTGATGGGGATCATCAACGTCACGCCCGACTCGTTCTCCGGCGATGGGCTGGCCACGCCGGACCGCGCGTCGGACGAGATCGTCGCGGCGGCGCTGGCCCAGGGGACGCGCGATGGTCTCGGCCGGTGCCGAGATCCTGGACGTCGGGGCCGAGTCGAGCCGGCCGCGCGCAGGCCTACGGCGACCATCCGGAGGTCGACGCCGAGTCAGCGAGGCGAGCCTCGCCGTGCCCGTCGTGCGCGCGCTGGCGGCCGAGCTCGGCGATCGCGGCACGGATCAGCATCGACACCAGCAAGGGCGCGGTGGCGGCGCGCGGCGCTCGCGGCCGGCGCCACCATCGTCAACGACGTGTGGGCCGCGCGGCGCGACCCCGGTACCGCCGACGCGGCGGCCGCGAGCGGGCGCGCACCTCGTGCTCATGCACAACCAGGACGGCGCCGGCTATCCGGACGGGGTGTTCGACGACGGTCGTCGACTGGCTGCGCGAGGCGATCGCCGCGGCGGAGGCGCGCGGCGTGCGCGCGCGACCGGCTGATCGTCGACCCCGGCATCGGCTTCGGGAAGGCGACCGACGAGAACCTCGAGCTGCTGCATCGGCTGGCGGAGCTGAAGGCGGCGCTCGGCGGGCTGCCGCTGCTGGTCGGCACGAGCCGCAAGCGGTTCCTCGGCGAGCTGCTCGGCGGCGCCGCGCCCGACGACCGGGTCGAGGGCACGCGCGGCGACGCGTCGCGCTGGCCGTCGCGTCCGGCGCCGACATCGTGCGCGTCCACGACGTCGCGCCGATCGCGCGCACGCTGCGCGTGGCCGACGCGGTGGTGCGCCGATGAGCGCGGACGCCTTCCCGACCGGCTCAGCCTGCTCGGCATGCGCTTCGAGGCGCGCCACGGCGTGCACGACTGAGGAGAAGGAGACGCCCCAGCCGTTCGAGGTCGACGTCGTGCTGCACGCCGACCTCGCCCGGCCGGCCGAGCGCGACGACCTGGCGGCGACGGTCGACTACGGCGGCGCTGTACGACGCTCGTGCGCGAGATCGTCGAGGGCCGCTCGTTCGACCTCATCGAGGCGCTGGCCGGCGCGATCGCCGACGCCGTGCTGGCCGCGACCGACCCGCGCGTGGTCGACGCCGTCGAGGTCCGCGTCCGCAAGCCGAAGGCGCCGATCGACGGCGCCTTCGACACGGTCGAGGCGGCGCTCGTGCGGCGCCGCCTCGAGCTCGAGGATCGGCTCGTCGTCAGCGGCCGGCAGCTCCCCGAGCGTCACCTCGACCTCGCGCGCCGAGTTGTCGCGCAGGACGCGCAGGGTGATCGTGTCGCCCGGCGCGTGCGGCAGGATCATGCGTCGACAGGTCGGTGTCGGCGTCGATCTGCTCACCGTCGATGGCGACGATGATGTCGCCGGCCTGGAGGCCGGCCGCCTCGGCCGGGCTGCCCGGGGAAGACCGCCTGGCCGCTCGCCGTCGGCCGTGCCGATCAGGGCGCCGTAGTCGACCGGCAGGTCCTGCTCCTCGGCCAGCGCCGGCGTCGATCGGCGGTAGTAGACGCCGATCCACGGCCGGACCAGCTGCTCGCCGTCGAGCGCCTGCTGCATGATCGGCTTGGCGACGTCGATCGGGATCGCGAAGCCGAGCCCCTGCGCGTCCGCGTTGACCGCGGTGTTGACGCCGATGACCTGGCCGGCGCTGTTGACGAGCGGGCCGCCCGAGTTGCCGGGGTTGATGGCCGCATCGGTCTGGATCAGGTTGTTCAGCTGCTCGCTGCTGGTCTGGCCGCATCCGACGCCGGATCTGGCGGCCGAGGCCGGAGACGACGCCGGTGGTGACCGTGTTCTCGTAGCCGAGCGGGTTGCCGATGGCGATCGCGAGCTGGCCGGGCTCGAGGTCGGCCGAGCGTGCCGATCGGCGCGACCGGCAGGTCGGTGGCGTCGATCTTGACGATCGCGAGGTCGGTGAGCGTGTCGATGCCGTACACCGTCGCCCGGTGAACTGGCGGCCGTCGTTCAGGATCGACGATCAGCTCGCTCGGCGTCCTCGACCACGTGGCGGTTGGTGAGGATCCAGCCGTCGGCGTCGTAGATGAAGCCGGAGCCGGTGCCGGTCGCGCTGCCGAGGAGGCCGCCGCCGCTGGCGACTGGATGGTGACGACGGCGGGCGCCACCTTGTCGACCGCGTCGATGACCGCGCTCGACTCGTCGATCGCACGTCGCTCACGTTGCTGGCGTCGGTCGCGGCTCGTCCGCGCTGGCCGGCGGCCGGCGGCTCGGCACGAGGTTCGTGACCCCGACGGCGGAGAGGGCGCCGGACAGGATGCCGGCCACGACCGCGATGGCGATGAGCGGGACGGCGCGCCGAGGCCGCGCCGCACGCGGCGGGCTGCGGCGACTGCGGCGGGCGGCTGGACCAGGCCGGGGCAGCCTGCCAGGCTCGGGCCGGATCGCGCTGGCGCGGCGGGGCCGTAGCGCTGGACCTCGACGGGCTCGGTCGGGTCGCGATCGGTGGATCGGTTCGGGTCTGGTCGTCATGAGTTCGGTCGCTCCCTGCGTTGCGGTGCCTCGCCGGGCGGGCAACGGTCACGCTACGGAGTCCGGATTGCGCGCAGGATGACCGCGCGCGTGAAGTTTCGTTGACCTTGCGCGGCCGCCGCGACGCGCGGCAGGCGCGATGCGGAACGACGGTGCCCTCGCCGACCGCGCTGGCGAGGTCGATCTCGCCGCCGTGCATGTCGACGATCGAGCGCACGATCGCCAGGCCCAGGCCGCTGCCGGAGGCGCGCGCCTCGCCGGTGTTCGTGCCGCGGTAGAAGCGCTCGAAGATGCGCGGCAGCTCGTCGGCCGGGATGCCCGGCCCGGTGTCGCGGACCTCGATCGATGACGCCTCCTCGGTCCGTCCGCGAGGCGGACCGATACGGCGCCGCCGCGCGGCGTGAACTTCAGCGCGTTGCCGATGAGGTTGGTCATCAGCTGGACGATCCGCTCGCGGTCGAAGCGCAGCTCGACCGGCTGCCGGCGGCACGACGCTGTCGAGGCCGACGCCGCGCTCCACCGCCACCTCGGAGAGCGCCTGACCACGGCCTGGATCGGGTCGCGCAGGTCGCCCGTCGCGCATGTCGAGCGGGAAGATCCCGGCATCGATGCGCGACAGGTCGAGCAGGTTGGTGCTCAGCCACTCGAGCCGGCCGATCTGCTCGGTCGAGCGCTCCAGGAACTCGCGCCCGGGTCGCCTCGTCGACCTGGCCGTCGCGCTGGAGCTCGGTGTACATCCTCAGCGCGGCGATCGGCGTGCGCAGCTCGTGGCTCACGTCGGCGACGAACTCGCGCAGCCGGTCCCGATCGGCCTCGAGCATGCGCAGCGTGCCCGACAGCCGGTCGGCCATGACGTTGAACTGCTGCGCCGAGCTCGTCGACCTCCAGCACGCCCGACGCGGTCGCGCGCTCGTCGAGCTGGCCCTGCGCCACGCGGCCGGCGACGCCCCGCAGCCGGCCGATCGGAACCGTGAGGCTGCGCGCGGCGATGAGCCCGATCACGAGCGAGACGACCAGCGCCAGCATGCCGGCGCCGATGAGCGCCGCCCGGATCTGGTCCAGCGTCTCCTCGCGCGTGGTGAACGGGTCGCTGATCGATGACGGTAGCGCTGGTCGCCCCGCTCGGAAGCGCCGACCGGGGCCTCGAGCTCGACGGGACGCTGGGCGACGTCCGTATCGCGGCGGAGGCCCTGCGCCTCGAGGCTCGGCGGTGTCCGGCGGCTCGGCGCGAGCGCGACCGGCTGCGTCGTCGTCGGAGATGTGACCGTGGCGTTGGACAGCGCGCCGCCGCGACCGGCCGACGCGCGCACGACGAACGGGTCGCGGAGCTCCGGCACGTTCGACGGTGCTCGGCCGGTCCTCGCCTCGGCGCAGCATCTCCTGGTGCAGGAGGCGCGTCGAGACCGGCGCGAGTCTGGATCCGCTCCTGCGTCTGCTCGGCGAAGTAGCCGGGCAGGATCTGGTTGATCGCGATGCCCGACACGACGAGGCCGACCAGCGCCACGACGCGAGGGCGAGCACGAGGCGAATGTTGAGGCGCTGCAAGAGCGCGGCCAGGCCGCGCGGGTCGAAGCCGGCCAGCGGCTCGCGGCGATGCCGGCTCAGTCTTCGGCGAAGGCATACCCGACGCCCCTCACCGTCCGGATGTAGCGCGGATGGGACGGATCGGGCTCGATCTTGTCGCGGATGTGGCTGATGTGGACGTTGATCGTGCGCTCGTCCTGCTCGAGGGCGTCGTCGTAGTCGCGCACCAGCTCCAGCAGCTGCGCGCGGGTGTACACGCGGCCCGGCCGGGAGGCGAGGTGGCGGAGCAGGTCGAACTCGGTCGTCGTGAGACCGATGCGCTCGCCGTCGCGCGTCACCCGCCGGCGCTCGAGGTCGATCACGAGGTCGCCGCGCCGCAGCGTGCGGCCGGTCTGGGTATCGGCCAGCTCGCCGTACGCGCGGCGCAGCAGCGCCTTGATGCGGCTCACCAGCTCGCGGACGCTGAACGGCTTGACGAGGTAGTCGTCGGCGCCCATCTCGAGCCCGACCACCTTGTCGACCTCGTCCGACGCGGGCGGTGAGGAACAGGACCGGCGCGTGCGTCTCGCGCCGCAGCTGGCGCAGCACCTCGAAGCCGTCGATCCCGGGCAGGCGCACGTCGAGCACCACGAGGTCGGGGGCGACGTCGGCGAAGTTGGCCAGCGCGTCCTCGCCGGTCGGCTGGACGCTGACCGTAGTAGCCCTCGCGCTCGAGCGCCACCTGGACGCCGCGGGCGACGGCGGGCTCGTCCTCGACGATCATGATCGTGCCGGCCATGGAGGACCGATTATAGGAACGCCGCCGCCGCGACGGTTGCGGCGGCCTGAAGAACCCTTAACGTCCTCGACTCTCCAGCCCTGCCCTCGCTTGCCCGGCTCTCGGCTCCGGGGTACCATGCCGCCTCGCACCCCGCGCGCAATCGAACAGTTCGGCGCTGCCCGCGGCATGGCCGGCGACCGAGGCGCCCGACACCAGAGAGGATCACCACCACCGATGGACCTGGAGCTCACCCTCGACGCGCGCGAGGCGCAGGGCAAGGCGAACAAGCGGCTCCGCCGCGAGGGGATCGTGCCCGGCGTCGTCTACGGCAAGGGCGAGGGCTCGACCAACGTCCAGGTCGAGGCCAAGACGTTCGAGACGCTCTACCGCGCCGCCGGCAGGACGTCGGTCGTGAAGTTCCGCCTTCCCGGCGCCGCCGCGCGACGAGCGGCTTCATCAAGAGCGTCCAGCGCCACCCGCTGAGCGGCCAGGCCATCCACGTCGACTACTACCTCGTCAACCTCAACGTCGAGATGGAGGTCGACGTCCCGCTCGTGTTCACCGGCGAGGCGCCCGCGGTCGAGGAGACCGGCGGCACGCTGCTCCACAACCTCTCGAGCGTCCGCGTCAAGGCGCTGCCGACCGACATCCCGCACGAGGTCGAGGTCGACGTCTCGACCTCAAGAGCCTCGACGTCGCCATCCACGTGAGGGACCTCAACCTCAACCGCGACCTGGTCAAGGTCCTCACCGATGGCGAGACGCTGGTCGCGACCGTCGTCCCGCCGCGGGTCGAGGAGGAGCCGGAGCCGGTCGTCGCCGAGGGCGAGGAGCTCGAGGGCGAGGGCGCCGAGGGCGCCGAGGGTGGCGAGGGCGCGGCCGAGGGCGAGGGCGGCGAGGCGCACCGAGGCGCGAGCCGACGAGGGCTCCTCGGAGTCCTGACCGCCGCAGCGCCCCGATCGAGGCGCTGGCCGCCTGTCAGTCGCCGATGAGCGCCTGACCTCGGCCCGGATGGCCTCGAAGTCCGCCTCGAGGATGTAGCCGCGCCCGTCGCCGCGGTCGCCCTCGAAGGATGATGAGCGGCGGCTGGATGACGAGGTTCGTTGACCTCGGCATCGTCGGCGCGGCGCGCCGACCTCCAGCAGCGTGGCAGCTCCTCGAGCGGCAGATCGGTCTCCAGCGAGTCGAGCCCGTCGAGCAGATCGCCCAGGTCGACGTCGGCTCCGGATCGGTCAGGCGCTGGATCAGTGAGACCACCACCTCCTGCTGGCGGCCCATCCGGCCGTAGTCCTGGTCGACGCGCGTGCGGACGTAGCCGAGCGCCGTCGCGGCGTCGAGCTCCTGCGGCCCGGCGTCCAGATCGAGCGGACGACGGGTCGGCCAGCGGCTCGGGCGGATTGACGTCGACGCCATCCACCGCGTCGACGAGAGCGGCGAAGTCGTCCATGTCGAGGACGACGTGCGCGTCGATCGGCAGCGGTACAGCGCCTCCATGGCCCCGCCAGCGCCTCGATGCCCTGCTCGCGGTACAGCGCGTTGATCTTGCCGCTCGTACGTCGCGCCGTCCGGCAGCGGGACGTCGACGGTGTCGCGCGGCAGGCGACACCAGCGTCAGCTCCGACTGATCGGCGGAGAGGCTGACCAGCATGAGCGCGTCGGTGTTGATCGGCAGGCCTTCGCCCTCGCCGGCGTTGTGGTCGGTCCCGACGTACAGGACGGTCCAGCGCTGGTCGAGGAGATCGGCGTCCAGCGAACCGAGGCGAGGGCCGACTGGCGGGCGGCGCTCGGCGACGGGCTGGCGCGAGGCGCCGGTCGGCTGCCGGCTGGTCCGAGAGGAGGAGGAAGCCGATGACCACCGCGAGGACGAGGACCGCGACGCCGATGATCCACGGGGATGATCGTTGCATGCCCGCATTCTGCCGTGTGCGGGTGGCATCATCGGCGTTCTGATGACCGAGCAAGCCACGCCGATCACTGTTGCCGAGTACGAGCCGCTCGCCCCGAGCCCGATGCACGAGCCGGGGGCCTGGGACTACTACGCCGGCGGCGCCGGCGACGAGCTCACCCTGGCCGAAACGGAGGCCTGGGACCGCCTTCGCCTCCGGCCGCGCGTGCTGGTCGACGTCACGACCCGCGACCTGTCGACGAGCGCGTTCGGCGTGCGCTCGCGCATCCGATCATCGTGGCGCCGATGGCGGCCCACGACCTCGCCCATCGCCGACGCCGAGCTCGCCACCGCCCGCGGGGCGGCAGCCGCCGGCGCGCTGTTCACGCTGTCGACGATCTCCTCGGTGCCGATGGAGGAGGTGGCGGCGGCCGCGCCCGGCGCGCCGCGCTGGTTCCAGCTCTACGCCCCGCGGACCGCGGCGCGTGCCGGGCGCTCGTCGACCGCGCCGTCGCCGCCGGCTACTCGGCGATCGCGGTGACCGTCGACCTGCCGCTGCCCGGCAACCGGGAGCGTGACCCGCAACGGCTTCGAGGTCGAGCTGGGCGCGCACATGCCGCGCCGACCAGCCGGTCGACCGAGAGGGGCATCATCGTGCTTCCGACCTTGGACTGGGACGAGCTCGCCTGGCTGCGCTCGGTCTGCCCGATCCCGCTGGTCGCGAAGGGCGTGCTCCGCGCCGATGACGCGGTGCGGGCCGTGGAGGCCGGCTGCGACGGATCTGGGTCAGCAACCACGGCGGCCGCCAGCTGGACACGGCGATCGCGGCCGTCGATGCGCTGCCGGAGATCGCGGCGGCCGTCGGCGATCGCGCGCTGCTGGTCGTCGACGGCGGCGTGCGTCGCGGCATCGACGTGCTGAAGGGCCTGGCCCTCGGCGCCGACCTCGTCGCGGTCGGGCGACCGGTGCTGTGGGGCCTGGCGGTCGACGGCGCGGACGGCGTGCAGCGAGTCCTCGAGATCCTGCGCGACGAGCTGTCGCTGGCGATGGCGCTGGCCGGCTGCCGCCGCTGGACGAGATCACCCTGGACCTCGTGGTCGGAGGCTGGAGCCGAAGGTGGGACTCGAACCCACGACCGTCGGTTTACGAAACCGATGCTCTACCACTGAGCTACTTCGGCCGAGCGCGAGGGCCGATTCTAGCCAATCCCGGAACCAGCGAAACCGACCGACGGCGGTGGCGACCCTACTCCGGCGGCATCCAGCCGTGGATGAGCTCGTCGTGATAGCGCGGCGGGCCATCCGGCCCGGCTGACCTCGGAACGGGCGCCATCGGCGCCTTGCCCTTCGCGGCAAGGACGAAGTAGGCGCAGACATCGGTCAGCGGGCAGAGGCCGCAGATCGGCCGCGGCGCCCGGCAGGTGTCGCGTCCGTGGCGGATGGTCTCGACGTGGAACGGGTACATCTCGTCGGGCGCGAGGACCTCCTCGAGCAGGTCGTGCGCGCGCGGGAGCGGCGTGCGCGGCGGCAGCATGCCGAGCCGCGTCGCGACGCGATGGACGTGGGTGTCGACCGGCATGGCGGGACGGCCGAAGCCGAACAGCAGGATGATCGAGGCCGTCTTGCGCCCGATCCCCGACAGCGAGGTCAGCCACTCGCGCGCCTCGAGCAGCGGCATCGTCCCCAGGAATGACAGGTCCCAGGTGCCGCCTGTGGCCGAGTGGACCTCAGCCAGGACGTGCTGGATGCGCTTCGACTTGGTGGGCGCCAGGCCGCCGGGCCGGATCACGTCCTCCAGCTCGTCGGTCGGCGCCGTGAGCACGTCGTCCCAGGTCGCGTACCGCTCGCGCAGCGCCGTGAAGGCACGGAACGAATTCGTGTCAGCCGTGTTCTGCGACAGGATGGTCAGGACGAGCTCGCTGACCGTGTCCACCCTCGGGCCGGCCCATGTCGGGTGGTCGTAGCGCTCTCCCAACCGCTCCAGCACCACGTCCGCCAGCTTGCGCCGCTTCCGCCGATCGGCCGCTCGCTTCTGTGGGCTCGGGCCGCGTCGCGTCACTCGTCGCGTCGGTAGCGGCGCTCGCCACTGGCCGGATCCACCCAGACCCGGAGCTGCTGCCTGGTCGTCGGGTCGACGAAACGTTCATCGGTCGCGCGGAAGCGCGGATCGAGCGGCCCGTCGTCGATCCCCGCACTGCCCGGCGACTCGTCCCCGCGCTCGGCCGCCTCCGAGTGGTAGCGCGTTTGCTCGAAGGCAACGGCGATGAGCCCGACCGCGCCGAGCGCAATCAGCCACAGCCCGCTCAGCGCGGCGGGCCCGCCCGCCACGATGACGGCCAGCCCGCCGATGAGGCACAGGACGGAGAACGCGACGACGAGCACGCGGAGGATCGCGTACATCGGTCAGTCGATCGCCTGTGGGGCGGCGGCATCAGGCTCGATCACGACCGCGGTGCCGTAGGCGACGATCTCGCTCATCGAGTTGTTGAGCTCGGAGCTGTCGAATCGCATGCTGATCACGGCGTTGGCTCCCATCAGGGTGGCGTTCGACACCATCCGGTCGATCGCCTGCCGGCGGGTGTCCTCGAGCAGCTCCGTGTACTCGGTGATCTCGCCACCCGCGAGCGAGCGGATGGCGGCCGTCAGGTTTCCCACGAGCCCGCGGCTGCGGACCACGAGCCCGAAGACCTGGCCCTTGCTCTCGGTGACGCGGTGCCCTGCGACGAACGGAGTGGTCGTGATGATCATGTGCGTCAGTATCGCCGAGTCGCCTCAGCGCGCCACCTGCAAACCGATGCCGATCGTTCGCGCCAACCGTCCGGCCGCTGCAACCAGGAGGCGCTGAGTCTCCGCCATCGCCTCCGCCAGCTCCATCGGCCGATCGGCGATCGGCTGCACCACGGTGAGCGACGTCGCGGCGTCAAGCGCCTCGGCACCGGGACCGAGGCCGCCACACAGCAGGACGACCGGCGTCCGTCGCGGCCCGGCCAGCGACGCAACGCCGATCGCCGTCTTGCCGTGGAGGGTCTGCTCGTCGGCACGGCCCTCACCGGTGATCACGAGGTCGGCCGATTCGAGTGCGTCCGCCAGCCCCACCAGCTGGGCGACGACCTCGACGCCCGGCCGCACCAGCGCCGACGTGAAGCCGAGCAGGCCCGCGGTCGTGCCACCGGCGGCGCCGGCTCCCGGGATGTCGGCCACCAGTCGCCCGGTCGCCGCCTCGATCGCGCTTCCCCACGTCGCCAACGCGGCGTCCAGCTCCGCGACCGCCGCCGGGTCGGCACCCTTCTGCGGGCCGTAGGTTGCGGCGGCGCCGCGTGGCCCGCACAGCGGGTTGGTCACGTCTGAGGCGATGACGACCTTCGTGGCGGCAGCCGCGGATCCAGGCCCGCGGCATCGATCCGATCCAGTCGAGCCAGGGCCGCGCCGCCCTCGGGCAGCTCGGTCCCGGAGGCGTCGAGCAGCCGGACGCCGAGCGCGCGCAGCAGGCCGGCGCCGCCGTCGGTGGTGGCCGATCCGCCGAGGCCGATCGTGATCCGCTCGACGCCCGCGTCGAGCGCCGCGCTGACCAGGTCGCCGGTCCCGCGCGTGGAGGCCCGCCGCGCGTTCTCCGGCGTGCGTTCGTCGGGCGACAAGCGGGCGAGCCCGGACGCGGCGGCCATCTCGATGAATGCCCCACGCCCACCGTCGAGCAGCAGCCAGTCGGCCGTGATCGGGCGGCCGAGCGCGTCCGTGGTCTCGACCGCGCGGAGCTCGGCGGCATCACCGAGTGCCGCGGCAACGGCGGCCAGGGTTCCCTCGCCCCCGTCGGCCATCGGTCGTTGCAGGATCTCGTCGTCCGGCCGCACGCGCGACCAGCCCGCGGCGATCGCCGCAGCCACCGCGACCGAGTCGAGCGCACCGCCGAACGAGTCGGGCGCCACGACCACGCGGAGCGTTCGTCCGGCGAAGTCCGTCATGCGCCCAAGGATACGAGAAGCCCCGACGGTGGGACCGCACCGCCGGGGCTCGGACGCGAAACGCCTGCGTCAGCCGGCGCGCACCGTCGTGGTCGCCGTCGTTGGCGACGGCCGCCGTCGCCCGATCAGCACCATGCTGCCAAGGACCACGGCCGCCGCGAGGAGGAAGGCGCCCACCGAGATCGCGCCGGGCAGCCAGGCGAGGCCATCGATCTGGCCGACCGCAATCGTCGTCGGCGCGGAGGTCGCCAGCTCCGTATGTCCGACGGCGATCTGCCAGTCCCCCGCGGCCGGGAAGGTGACGACCGCCGACCAGGACCCGCCGCCATGGTTCGTGGCCGGCACGGTGATGCTCTCACCCGTCTCCGAGTTGACGGCGGTGAGCTGCGCCTCGCCGAAGTCGACGGCCGTGACCCCGTGCTGGAGCAGCGAGAACTGGATCTCGCGCTCCTCGCCGGCGATCGGCGGGCCTTCGGAGCCATCGGTAATGACGACCTCCGCCCAGCCCCGGCCAGCGCCGTGCCGGTCATCAGCGCGGTCAGGGCACCGAGCGCCACCGCTGCCACGCCGAGCCGTGTGAGATATCGCATGTTCGGACCTCCTGATGATCGGTTGCGCCTGTGCACTCTGGTACCCCGCTCGCGCGACGCCGGTTCCCTAGTCGCCGATCGACTCCGCGATGCGTCGGGTCGCGTCGAGCCCGAGGCCGGACTCGATCCGATACAGCACGTCGTCCCGCTGCCAGACGAGCGTGTCGCCCGCCAGCCGGGTCATCTCCGAACGCTCCTCGCCGGCCGGCCCGGAGTAGCGGACGAGGTGCGGCGGGCCCTCGATCCAGAAGCCGTCCACGCCGGCGACCTCGACGGGCGTGACCGTGACGCCGAACTCGACGACCAGCTTCTCGATGCGCTCGCGATCGAGCGAGCCGTGGATCTGCTGGACCAGCAGCCCGATGCCGGTGTCCTCCAGCTCGGGCAGGTCGTCGCGAGCCGCGTACACCGTCGAGATGACCTCACCGGCTCGGCTCGAGTACACCTCGTCCGGCTCGCCCAGCACGGACGGCACGGCGGCCTCGACCGTCTCGAGCGGCACGCGCTCGCCGAGCGCCAGCCGGGTGGCCAGCGGATCGGCCGGCACCGATGCCGTCGGGAGCGTGGGGACCGTCGTGATGCGCAGCCCGGGGATGAGGAGCACCGCGGCGGCGGCCAGCAGAACGATCGCGAGGGCGGCGAGCACGAGCGACCGGGCGAATGTCCATCGCCGCGGCGACCTCACCGGCAACCTGCCCACGTCCGCGGCAACGGCGCCGCGCAGGTCCGGGGTGGCAGGAAATTCGATCTCGATGGCGAGGTCGCGCAGCGCCGCGTCGAGGTAATCAGGCATCGAGCCACCCCGCTCGGTCGCCGCCGAGGGCCTCGCGCCAGCCTGGCGCGCGCGCGGGAGAGGCGCGATTTGACCGTGCCGCGCGCCACGCCGGCCAGCGCGGCGATCTCCGCCTCCGGAAGGTCGAGGAAGTAGCGGGCGCCGATCACCAGCCGGTCGTCGGGCGAGAGGGCGTTGATCGCCGCCAGCAGCGTCCGACGGCGCTCGTCTCGCAGCACCGATGCCTCGGCCGACGGAACCGTGGCGTCGCGGAGGGTCGCGGCCTCGGCCCGAAGCTGCAGCCCGCGCCGTCGACCGGCCGCGCGGCGTCGGTTGCGGGCGGCGTTCGATGACGATGCGCAGCAGCCAGGGCCGGAAGGCGGAACCCTCCCGGAACCGATCGATCGCGCGATATGCCTTCACGAACGCCTCCTGCGCCGCGTCCTGCGCTTCGGCCGCGTCGCCAAGGACGAGATAGGCGACCCGAAATGCCATCTCCTGGTGCATGGCGACGAGGTCTCCATAGGCGGCCTGATCCCCACGCCGCGCGCGCGTCACCAGGTCAGCTTCGGCCGGTGGACGGTCCTCCACCACCTGACTACCCCGCTCGACGGTCGGAGGTTCCGAGATCCTGCGCCGGCCGGTGGAGCACCGGCGGCGTCATCGGGCTTTGAGGGCCTTCCGGCGCTCCAGGTAGGCCGGGATCGAGTTCATCGGCGGGCGGATCTCGTCGCCGATCTCGCGGACCTCGAGGTTGAACTGGTCCTTGCCGTTGTTGATCAGCTTCATCCCGCGCCCGACCTCGGTCAGCAGCTCGATGCGGTGCCGCTCCTCGAGCTTGCGGATGGCGCCCTGCAGGATCACGTACGACATCTGCGACAGGTTCGGCAGCGGCTGGTTGCGATGGATCCGTCGTTCCAGGTCGACCTGCCCGATGGCCGGCAGACCCACCGTGTCGAGGATGTCGATGAGCAGGCCGATCTCCACCGCGTAGCCCGTGAAGAAGGGCAGCTGCTCGAACAGCTCGCGCCGCCCGGCGTACTCGCCCGACAGCGGCTGGATGATGCCCGACAGCTCCGGGAAGAAGAGGTTGATGAGCGGGCGCGCCATGAGCTCGGTGACCCGGCCACCGCCCTCGGCGAGGAGCTTGTCGCCCTCGCGAATCGGTCGCTGGTAGAAGCCCTTGACGTACTGGATCTTCGACTCGGCCAGCAGCGGTCCGAGCAGGCCGTACACGAACCGCGGCTGGATGTTGCTGATGTCGGTATCGATCCAGGCCACGATGTCGCCGTCGAGCACGTGGAGGCTCTTCCACAGCGCCTCGCCCTTCCCGACGTGCGAGCCGGTCTCCGGCAGGATCTCGCGGTGGCGGTGCACCGGCACGCCCAGGTCGCCCGCGATCTCGACGGTGCGATCGTCGCTGTCCGAGTCGATGACCACGATCTGGTCGATGAGCGGCACGCGGTCCATCAGCGCGCCCTTCACGCGCTTGATGACCGTCCCGATCGTCTTCTCCTCGTTGAGCGTCGGCAGGCCCACGCTGACCGTGAGGTTGTGTCGCTCCTTGAGCGCCACGAGCTTGCGGATGTCGGCGAACTCGTGGGCGTGGAACGTGTTCTCGGCGAACCACTTGTCGACGACCACCGGCAGGAACCGGCTGCGCTCCACGTACGCATCGGCGTGCGCGAGGGTGCCCTCGCTGGCGCGCAGCTCCTCGAACGTGGCCAGCCCCAGCGACTGCTTGGTCTTGACCACGATGACGGTCGGCTTCGCCTTCGACGCGACCGACTCCGCCAGCGTGCCGAACAGGTAGCGCCCGTCCGGGCTGGCATTCGTCGGGTGCGCCGATGCGCCCATCACCACCAGCTGGTGGTTCGCGGCCTCCTTGATGATCGCCTGGCGAACCGATGACGACTCGCGGATCAGGCCGGTCGCGCGTCGCGTGGCAGCGTGCTCACGCACGAACGCATCGACCGCCGCCTGCTCGCGCTCGATCGCCCGCGAGCCGATGCCCTTGGGGACCACGTGCAGCACGACCACCTTCGCCCCGAACCGCTTGGCGAGGTCGCGGCTGATGCGCATGGCCAGCTCGGCATGGGGACCGCCACGCACCGGCACCAGGATCGACTCGACATGGTCGAGCCCGCGCTGCTTGACGACGGCGAGGTCGCACGGCGACTCGCGGACCACGGCATCGATGGTCGGGCTGAAGACCGGCCGCGGGCGGGCGTGCTCGCCGGCCAGCGCCATCTCGGTTGCCTCCGCCTCGGCACGCGCGGACTGCGCCGCCGTCGGAGGTCCGCCCCAGCCGAAGATGACGAGGTCCGAGCCCTCCTCGCCGACCGCCTCGATCACGCCGTCGGCAGCATGGCGGCCGATGCGCACCATCGTCCGCAGCTCGACGCCCTCCTCGTCGCCGACGTCGAGCACGCGCTGGAGGAGGCGCCGCGAGGTTCGCGCCTGGGTGGCGCCCTCGCTCAGTGAGACTCCCTCGGGCACCTCGACGATGCCGAGAACGGTGATCTCGGTGGGTCGCCCGTTGGCGACGCCCGCGCCGATGCGCACGAGGTCGCGCGCCGTTCGCGGGTTGGCGAGCGGCAGCAGGATCTTGTACGGCGTGCGCCGTCGGGCGGCGGCCATCAGGAGCCCTCGTGGGCCGCGCGCATCTCTGTCCAGCGCGTCACGAGGTACGGCTTGAGCTCCTCGAATTGGCGCGCCTGGTCGTCGATGACCCGCTCCGCCTGGTCGGTCGTCATGTCGAGCGTGTCGCTGATGAAGCCCGCCGTGCGGCCGAAGTAGAGCGGCGTGAGCGCCGCCAGCAGCCGCTCGCGGTCGGCATCGGGCCGGTGGAACGCGACCAGCGTGTCGTACAGGCACCGGATCCACAGCTCGGCGCTGAAGTGGAAGCTGGAGGCGTCGCCCTCCAGGTCGAGGCCCATCACGCGCTCGTGCTGCTCGGGGCTCAGCATCTGGGCCCACACGTCACTCTGGGTGAGTCGCGCCTGCTCGAAGTTGTCGACCAGCTTGGCGTGGTTGACGGTGATCTCCTCCGGGGCGATGACGCGCTCGAAGCCGTACTCCGGGATGGGATGCGAGCCACGTACGCGGAGCCATCGGTCCTCGTTGCGGCCCGCCAGCTTGAAGAGCGTGCCGACCACCTGGCGGAACATCGGTCCGAGGTCGCCGGCCGGATCCTTGGCGTCGTGGATCTTGGCGCCGAGCCGCGCCTGGCAGACGGCGAACCCCTCGTTGATGGCCGAGTGCGTCATCCAGATGTCGATCCCGAAGCGCGCGGTCAGCTCATCGAACGTGTCGAGCTCCAGGTAGCGGCTGACGAGGTCGCCGCTGACGCCGAAGTCGCCGCCGATCGGCTGGCGAATGCGGGCGCCGTACAGCGCGCGGGTGAGCGGGTAGGCGATGTTGTTGGTGATCGTGCCGTCGTACTTGTAGCGCGCGTAGAGCGGCGTCACGTAGTCGTAGCCGCCCTTCAGGATCGGCCCCGCAAGCAGCTCCACCCACTCGGGGACGATCGAGCGCAGGTCGGAGTCGACCATGACCATGGCCTTGACCTTGAGCTCGCGCGCCACCTCGAACAGTGCGCGGACGGCGGTGCCCTTCCCGCTGATCCCCTGGTACGTGAAGCTGACGCGCTGAAGCTTGTGCTTCGGGCTGACGAGGATGATCTTCTCGAGGTAGTCCGGGCTCTCCGTGCTGACCGCCACCCGTGGGGTGTCGTCCGGCGAGCCGCCGTCGCTGTTGACCAGGACCGGCTTCAGCTCGGGGAAGTACTGCACCATCCCGGCCGTCGCCGCGCGGACCACGTAGCCGATCGTCTCCGCGTTGCCGAACGACGGGATGCCCACCATGAGATCGGCGGAGCCGATGCGCCGCACCTCGGCGATACCCTCGGCATCGAGCGCGGAGTTCGGCACGGCGGCTGGCTTGGCTGTCAGGACGGAGCCTCCTCGATCGTGCGTCTGGGTGCGGCGGCTCGGGCCTCCGATGGTAGCACCGCAGTCAGTCGCGGACGCGCCGGACCTTGTCTCCCCGCCCGCCCAGCCAGCGGCCCACGAAGCTGCCCGGTGCCTCGGCCCGCAGCGAGAGCTTCAGCCAGTCGTCGGTGCGCTCGCCCGGCCGGTAGCGCGAGTTCATGTGCTTGGCGATGTAGTGCGTGAACCCGTTCGCCCGCCACCCCACCAACCAGCCGGACAGGGGCTGCTTGACGACCGGGCTGAGCCGGACGCGGATCCCCTCGTCGATCACCGACTCGAGCAGCCGGCGACGCTCCTGGAACGGCACCTCGTGCAGCGGCTCCCCCTCGAGCTCGACGAGGTCGACGGCCACGAAGGCGCGCCGGCGCTCGGTCTCGAGCGGGTCGGGGATGTCATCGGCCAGCCCCTCGATCACCAGCGTGTCGGCCCACGCTCGCGCCGGGCTGCCATCGCCGATGAATGGCTGCATGGTCCACACGCCATCGACGACCGCCTCGTTGGCGAGGATGGCCGCGGCCAGGATCTCCGGCGCCTCTGCCATCTCGTCCTCGTCGGCCATCGGCTCACCGAGCTCGCCATTGATGCGCACGCGACCGTCCGTTGCACGGGCAACCATCCGCGCCCCCGGCCAGAGCGGCTCGAAGAGCCACTCCACGCTGAGCACCTCGGCATTTGCCGGCACCGGCAGCTGGGGGAGTACGGGCTCGTCCATCACGCGAACCCGTGCGTCAGGTGCGGTCGTAGAGGTCGAGCTGGCCTTCCTCGACGTTGGCTCCGACCTCGGAGCGAATCGCCTCCCAGGCGTCGAGGTCCCACTCGCCGACGAAGGTGATGGCGGTCCCCTCCTTGCCGGCGCGACCGGTGCGGCCGATGCGATGGACGTACGTGTCGGCATCCTCGGGGATGTCGTAGGAGACGACGTAGGGCAGGTCGGTGATGTCGAGGCCACGGCTGGCCACGTTGGTCGCGATCAGGAACTGGATCTTGCCGGCGCGGAAGGCGGCGAGGGTTCGGTCCCGCTCGCGCTGGGAGAGGCCGCCGTGGAGGCCCGCGACATTCTTGCCCCGCCGCTGGAGCGTGGCGGCCAGCCGGTCGACACCGATCTGCGTGTGGCGGAAGACGAGAAGCCGATCGAACCCGAACTGATCGGTCAGCTCGAGAAGCGCCGAGACCTTGTCCTGCTCCGCGACGAAGTAGACGACCTGGCGGACCGTCTCGACGGTCTTGAGGTCGGGACGGACGGTGACGTGGGCGGGATCCTTCTTCATGAAGCGATCGCAGATGCGCAGGATGGCGTACGGCATGGTGGCGCTGAAGAGCGCGGTCTGTCGCTGCCGAGGACTGCGGGCCAGGATCGTCTCCACGTCGACGATGAACCCCATGTCGAGCATGCGGTCCGCCTCGTCGAGGATGACGGTGTTGACCCGGTCGAGGCGCAGCTCGCCGCGCCGGATCAGGTCGAGCACGCGACCGGGCGTCCCGATCACGACCTGCGCGCCGCGCTTGAGGCCCTCGATCTGCTTGTCCATCGAGGAGCCGCCGTAGATGGCGACGGTGCGCACGTTGCGGAACTGGCCGATCCGCGTGATCTCCTCGGTGACCTGCACGCACAGCTCACGCGTCGGCGTCAGGATCAGCGCCTGCACGTGAGCGCTCGCCGGGTCGATCTTCTCGACGATCGGGATGCCGAAGGCGGCGGTCTTGCCGGTGCCCGTCTGCGCCTGGCCGATCAGGTCCTCGCCGCGTCGAAGGGGCGGGATGCCGCGCGCCTGGACCTCGGTCGGTGTCACGAAGCCCATCTTCTCGATGGCGCGCGCGATGGTCGCGGGGACCTCGATCTCGCCGAACCGATACGAGCGCGATGCGGCCATGACGGCCTGCTCGAACTCGGTGGGTGCCGATGGCTCGCCGGCGACCTCGATCGCCACCTGGTCGGGAGAGGCGGTTGCTGCTGCGGAGGAGGGCGTGCGCCGACGGCGACGGGACTGCGCGCGAGGGGTATCGGTATCCGGCAAAAAGTGCTCCGGGGAAAGGCTTCCGGTCGATGGCGGCGGCCCGTGGGCGGCCCGCACCGGCGCCGTGGGCGCGTTGGCGCGACGCTATCTACCCGGTGGGTGACGCCGCTCCAGCGATGCTACCACGGCACCCTCTCCCTCACCGTGTCGGTGACCCGGGCGGCTGGTCGACGGCGGCGCGCCGCGCCGCATGCTGCGGATGACGGCGCAGCCGGTGGGCGAGCACCCCGTGGCTGGGGCTGAGGACGAAGGCGGCAACGAAGCCTGCGGTGGCGACGAGCACGATCGAGCCGCCGGGGCTCCAGCCGAGGTGGTAGCTGATGTACCAGCCGACGATCCCGTAGAGGGCGCCGAGCGCCGCGCCAAGGATCATCATCGGCGTGAACCGATCGACCAGGAGGCGCGCCGTGGCGGCGGGCGTGACCAGCATGGCGAGCACCAGGATGATGCCGACCGCCGCCAGGCTGACCACGATGGTGGCGGTCAGGAGCAGCAAGAGCAGCAGCTCGAGCAGGAAGACCGGGTAGCCCAACGCCTGTGCATAGACGCGATCGAAGCTGGTCAGCAGCAGCTCCTTGCGCAGGGCGACCATCAGCCCGATCACGATCGCCCCTGCCACCGCGCTCGCTGCGATCTGGCCCCAGCTGACGCCGAGCAGGTCGCCGACCAGGAACGCGGACAGGTCGCGCTGATAGCCGGACTGGGTGCTGATGAGCACGATGCCGAGCGCGAAGGCACCGGCGAAGAAGATGCCGATGGCGGTGTCCTCGCGAATCCGCTGGCCACGGCTCACGACGGCGATGGCGACCGAGGTGATCGTTCCCGCGATCATGGCCCCGGCGAAGATCGGCGCGCCGGTGATGTAGGCGAGCACCACGCCGGGGAAGACGGCATGGCTCAGCGCATCGCCGATGAAGGCAAGGCGGCGCAGGACGACGTACGCCCCGATGGCGCCGCAGGTCGCGCCCATCAGCACCGCCTCGATCAGTGCGCGCTGAAAGAGCTCGAGGGCCAGCGGGTCGGTCAGCCAGCCCATCGGTCAGCCCTCGTGCCCGTGTGCGTGGTGGCCGCCGCCGTGCACGTGGGCGTGCGTCCCGGCGTCCACGATCATCAGCTCGCCGCCGAAGGTGGCATGGAGCGTCTCCGGCGTGAGCGTCTCGGCCGGCGGACCAAAGGCGATGACGTGGCCGTTGACGAAGCAGAGGAGGTCGCTGGCGTCGGCGGCGCCCTCGAGATCGTGCGTCGCGTGGAGGATGGTCGTGCCATCGTCGCGCAGCTCGCGCATCAATGCCGTGATGGCCTCCTCGGTGGCGCGGTCGACGCCGGTCATCGGCTCGTCGAGGAGCAGGACCGAGGCCTCCTGCACCAGGGCGCGGGCGAGGAAGACGCGCTGCTGCTGTCCGCCCGAGAGCGCGCCGATCTGTCGATCGCCGAGGGAGCCCATGCCGACCCGCTCGAGCGCCGCCGTCACCGCCCCGTGGTCGCCGGCGCCGGCCCCCGCGATCGGACCGATGCGCGGGTATCGGCCCATGAGCACGACCTGCGCTGCGCTGATCGGGAAGCTCCAGTCGACCAGCTCACGCTGCGGGACGTAGGCGATGCGTCGCCGTTGCTGCTCGACCGGCAGCCCGCCCAGTGTGACCGTGCCGCGCCGAAGCGGGACGAGGCCGAGGATGGCACGCAGCAACGTGCTCTTCCCGCTCCCATTCGGGCCGATGATGCCCACCAATCGGCCGGCCGGGATGGTCAGCTCGACGTCCGTCAGCGCCCAGCCGTCGCCGTAGGCGGCGGCAAGGCCGTGAAGCTCGAGCGCCGCGCCGTTTACCGTCATGGTGAGACGGAGTATCGGTTGATCGGTCGCCCGGGTCAATGCGTGCTAGCCTCTGCGGACGATGGCGACCCCGGTGCTCGACCCAACTTCCACGGCCGATCGCCTCGCCGCGGCCGGCGAGCGCGTCACGCGTCAGCGGCTGCTCGTTGCCGATGCGCTGGCCTCGGCCGGCCGCCAGGTCACGGCGCAGGACCTCTACGATCGCCTGCGCCGGCTCGACCCGCGGATCGGGCGCGCCACCGTCTTCCGCACGCTCGAGGCGCTCGTCGCCGCGGGCGTCGCCCGGCGGCTCGAGCAGGATGGCCACGTGTACGGCTACGTTGCCTGCCGGCCCGAGCATCATCACCATCTGGCATGCGACCGCTGCGGCCGGGTCGAGGAGATCGGCGAGGGCTACATCACGCCGGTCGCGGAGCGGCTCGCGGCGGAGCACGGCTTCCAGGTCGACGACGCGCGCCTCGACTTCTACGGTCTCTGCGCTCGATGCGCCGCGGAGATGCGCCAGCCGGCCTGACGCAGGCTCAGTGCGCGGTCGCCGCCAGTCTCTCGGCGGGCATCCGGCCGTTCCCGTCGACCGACGCATCGGCGTAGCCGCTCGGGTGCGCCTCCCGCCAGGCCCACGCATCGGTCAGCATCTGCTCGAGCGTCGAGTGCTCCGGCTGCCAGCCGAGCTCACGTCGCGCACGCCGCGATGAAGCGACGAGGACGGGCGGGTCGCCGGTGCGCCGCTTGACCGCGCGGGCTGGGATGGCGCGGCCGGTGACGCGGCGGGCGGCCTCCACCACCTCGCGCACGCTGAAGCCGGCGGCCGAGCCAAGGTTGTAGACCTCGAAGGAGGGGTCTCCCTCGCCCGTCGCCTCGAGCGCCAGCAGATGCGCGTTGCCGATGTCGCGGACGTGAAGGAAGTCACGGATGCAGGTGCCGTCCGGCGTTGGGTAGTCCTGGCCATGGATCTGGACGTGGGTCGCCTCGCCGGCGGCGACGCGCAGCACCAGGGGCATCAGGTGCGTTTCCGGATCGTGATCCTCGCCGTTGCGCTCGGTGGCGCCGGCCACGTTGAAGTAGCGCAGGCTGATCGCTCGGAAGTCGTGGGCGGCGCAGAACCAGCGCATGGCGCCCTCGAAGGCAAGCTTCGTCTCGCCGTACGGGTTGATCGGCTGCGTTCGGTCCGCCTCCGCGATCGGCACGCGGCGGGGCTCCCCGTACACCGCAGCTGTCGAGCTGTAGACGAGGCGGTTCACGCCAGTGCGCTTCATTGCGTCGAGGAGCGTGACGCCGCCGCCAACGTTGGTGCGGTAGTAGATGCCCGGGTCGACCATCGACTCGCCGACCAGCGATCGGGCGGCACAGTGGAGAACGGCATCGACGCCGTCGGCGAGCAGCCGCTGCAGGCGCGCGCCGTCCTGGATGTCGCCGACCTCCAACCGGGCGCCGCTGGGCACCGCCGCGGCGTGCCCGCTGGTCAGGTTGTCGTAGACGACGACCTCGTGGCCGTCCTCCAGGAAGCGCTCAACGCTCGTGGAGCCGACGTACCCGGCACCTCCCACCACCAACAGCTTCAATGCGCGCTCCTTCCGTCGATCAGCGCGCCGACCCGGCGAGCTCGGCGGCCTCGGTCGCCTGGCGCGCGAGTCCTGACGTGAGCTGCAGCGACACGCGGGTCGCGCCGGCGGCCGCGGCGGCCAGGAGCTGCTCGGCACTGCGGAACCGGCCACAGGCCTTGACTCCGATGCGCGGGCCGACGCTGTCGCGCAGCACGCGGGTACGTGCCACTGTGCCGCTCGCCGTGGCGCTGCCCGGGCTGGTCACGACGTGATCGGCGCCGGCACGTTCGGCCAGGCGGCAGGCCCGGCGCACCAGCTCCTCGCTCATGGGCTCGGCCTCGATGATGACGCCGGCGGCCGCAAGCGCGGAGTGGGCCATGTCGATGACCGCGAGCATGTCGTTGAAGACCGCCTCGTCGTCCCCCGATGCCAGCGCTCCCCCGTTCAGCACGAAGTCGATCTGGGTCGCTCCCTGCTCGAGCGCCTTCGAGGCCTCGAACGCCTTGACGCTCAGGATCTGGCTGCCGTGCGGGTACCCGACCACGGTGCCGAGGGCGACGCGAGAGCGGCCGAGGGAGCGCTTCGCGGCCTTGACAAGCCACGGGTTGACGGTCAGCGCTGCAAGATCGTGCTCGACGGCCAGCGTCACCGCGGCATCGAGGTCGGCAAGTGACGCATTCGGGTGCGTCAGCCGATGCTCGAGCCGGACGGCCCGACGCACACTGGCGGTCATCGGAGCACTGGCCCTCCGCTTGGTGAGCAACGAAGAATGAGGCAATCCAGATGATGCAATCCCGGACAGGGAGCCCGGACGGCCGATTGTAGCAGCGTCGTTTCGGATATCAGCCACCGGGGTCTGCTCCGGTGCGTTCGGTCACCGCCTTGGCATCCGGGTTCAGCCGGCAAGCGCCAGCAGCGCTTCGCGGCGATTGAGCGATGGATCGTCGAGCACGGCCTCGATGAGCCGATCGAGCACGCGGCCGATCCGCGGCCCGGGCTCGTAGCCGAGCTCGGACTGCAGGTCGTTGCCGTCGATCGCCAGCCGATTGCGGATCAGGAGGTCCGGCGACCGCGCGAGCTCGACCGCGATTCGGCGCTCGAGCTCGACCTGGTTCTCCTCGCCGGCGGGACCGACGCCGGAGGCGGCGTTGTCAGCGCGGCGAAGTGCGAAGAGGAGCGCGAGGTGGGGCTCGCCCACCCGTCGGATGAAGCGCCGCACGGCGGCATCGGTCCAGGAGTCGTCGTACGCGTACATGTGGTGGCGGATGGCGTCCACCGCCGCGGCGGACAGGGAGGACGGAACCCGCAGGCGATGGAGTGCCTGGGCCGCCAGCTCGGCACCCACCCGATCGTGACCGATGAAGTGGCCGTCGGCCTGGGTGGTCGCCTTGCCGACGTCGTGGAGCAGGGCGGCGAGGCGCAGGGCGGCGTCGCCGGCCGGCGCGGCGTCGACCGATGCCAGCGCGTGATCGAGCGCGTCGCCCGGCACGACCTTCGCCTGCGGCACGCCCCGCAGCGCGGTGAGCTCCGGCAGGATCAGCGGCAGGAGGCCCCAGCGCTCGAGCAGGCGCAACGCTCCGGAAGGCGCCGCATCCGCGAGCATCCGCAGCAGCTCATCGCGGACGCGCTCGGCCGAGACGGTCGCCACGGTGGGAGCAAGCTCACGGATCGCCTCCTCGGTACCCCGGATCGACCGCGAGTCCGAAGCGCCCGGCGAAGCGCGCGGCGCGGACCAGCCGCAGTGCGTCCTCGCCGAACCGTTCGCGCGGATCCCCGACCGTCCGCAGCACCCCGGACTCGAGGTCGCGCGCACCGTCGTGCGGATCGATCACCCGTCCGCGCCCGGTCTCGAGATCGGTCGGCAGCCAGGCCATGGCGTTGATGGTGAAGTCGCGGCGCGCCAGGTCCTGTTCGATGCTGGCGCCGAAGCGGACGTCGTCGGGGCGCCGGTGATCGCGGTAGCCGCCTTCCGTGCGGTACGACGTGACCTCCACGGTCGGTTCACCACGGATGGTCACCGTGCCGAAGCGGTTCTCCCACGTGGCATCGTCGAAGAGCGCGGCGACCTCCTCGGGACGTGCCGAGTTGGCGGCGTCCCAGTCGTCCGAGCCCGGCATCGATTCGCCCGGCCAGCCGGTCGCGGACGACGCCGCCGACCAGGGCCGCCTCGTGGCCGGCATCGCCGAGCGTCCGCAGCACGCGGCCGACCTGCGCGGGCAGGTCGACGTAGGTCAGCTCACGGTCGGGTGCCAACGCCGGCGGGCCTCAGCCGGCGTGACGCGAGGTGCGGATCGGCTCCAGGAAGAGATAGCTGCGCCAGGCGTCGTTGCGCTCGTCGGCGAGGTAGGTGCCGAACAGGTAGCGCAGGTCGGCGCGGGGCGCTCGCGGCTCGCGGAGCAGCGTCATGCGTGCTTCCGCCAGCGTCTTGCCGCCCTTGCGATGGTTGCATGACCGACAGGCGGCAACGAGGTTGTCCCACTCATGCCGGCCGCCCCGATGCTTGGGCATCACGTGGTCGATGGTCAGGTCGCGCCGCACCGAGCCGCAGTACTGGCACGTGTGCCGGTCGCGGCTGAAGACCTCGCGACGGCTCAGCTTGACGCGGGGCTGCGGTCGCTTGACGTGGTACTGGAGCCGGATCACGGAGGGCGCGGGGATGGCCACCGTCACGGTGTGGATGACCTGGTGGTTGCGAGCCAGGAGCTCGGCCTTTTCCGCACCGAGCAGCCGGAATGCGCGCCTGATGTCGCAGACGTTGAGCGGCTCGTAGTTCTGGTTCAGGACCAGTACGGGTGCATTGATCATCGTGCTCAGGTCTTCCTGAGCGCGATTCTAGACCACAAGCTCCAGATGGGCGTTCGAGCGTGCCACGAGTAGAATGTTGCGTCGAACCCGAGCGGCGCGAAGCGCCGGCATCGGTGCCATTGCGCAGGAAGAACGAATGACGACCATCGAACGAAGTACGTGGGCCACCAAGGTCGGCCTTGCCCGGATGCTCGCGGGCGGCGTGATCATGGACGTGGTGACCGCCGACCAGGCGCGCGTCGCCGAGGACGCCGGCGCGGTCGCGGTGATGGCGCTCGAGCGGGTGCCCTCCGACATTCGCAAGTTCGGCGGCGTCGCGCGCATGAGCGACCCCAAGCTCATCAACGAGATCAAGGCCGCGGTCAGCATCCCGGTCATGGCCAAGTGCCGGATCGGTCACTTCGCCGAGGCGCAGATCCTCGAGGCGCTCGAGGTCGACTACATCGACGAGTCCGAGGTCCTCACCCCGGCCGACGAGGAGCACCACATCGACAAGCACGCCTTCGCGGTGCCGTTCGTGTGCGGCTGCCGCGACCTGGGCGAGGCGCTCCGCCGGATCGGCGAGGGAGCGGCCATGATCCGAACCAAGGGCGAGGCCGGGACCGGCGACATCGTCGAGGCCGTGCGCCACATGCGCGCGGTGCAGAAGGGAATCCGTGAGCTGCAGAGCATGCGGACCGATGAGCTGTTCGCCGCGGCCAAGGAGCTGCGCGCCCCGTACGACATCGTCAAGCAGACCGCCGAGCTCGGCGAGCTGCCGGTCCCGAACTTCAGCGCGGGCGGCGTCGCCACGCCGGCGGACGCCAGCCTCATGCGCCAGCTCGGCGCGCAGGCCGTCTTCGTCGGCTCGGGAATCTTCAAGAGCGAGAACCCCGAGCGCTACGCCAGGGCCATCGTCAAGGCGGTCACCCAGTACGACAACCCTGAGATCCTGGCCGAGGTCAGCGCCGGGCTGGGCGAGCCGATGCGTGGCACCTCAGTCGGCGAGCTCCCTGTCGAAGAGCGCCTGGCCGTTCGCGGCTGGTAGCGCGCCCCGCATGACCACTGAGCCACGCCGAGCGCGCGTCGGCGTGCTCGCGCTGCAGGGTGACGTCCGCGAGCACCTGGCCGCGATTCGCGACGTCGGCGCCGAGCCGGTCGAGGTCCGCCTGCCGCGCGATCTCGTCGACCTCGACGCGCTGATCCTGCCGGGAGGCGAGTCGACGACCATGCGCAAGCTGATCGACGTCTACGGACTCCGTGATCCGATCCTGTCGCTGGCGCGCACCGGGGCGCCGCTGCTGGGGACCTGTGCCGGCATGATCCTGCTTGCCGACCGCATCGCGGATGGCGACGAGCCGGTCTTTTCCCTCGTCGACATCGAGGTGCGCCGCAACGGCTACGGGCGGCAGCTCGACTCCTTCGAGGCGGATCTCGACATCCCGGCCCTGGGCGAGGATCCGCTCCACGGCGTCTTCATCCGAGCGCCACTCGTCACCGACGTCGGCTCGATGGCCGAGGTGCTGGCCCGCGACGCCGAATGGCGCGCCGGTCGCCGTCCGGCAGGGTCGCGTGCTTGCCACCGCCTTTCATCCGGAGCTCACCCCGGATCGCCGATTGCACCGGCTGCTGGTCGACATGATCGAGCGGGGCGCGGCGAGGCCGGCGTGATCAGCGTCGAGCGGACGATTCGAGCGGCACGCCTGACCGACCGCCAGGCCCTGACCGAGCTGTCGCGCCGCGTCCACGCGGAGAGCGATGCCCATCGCCGGAGCCTCGGCGTCCCCGCGCCGAGTGCGGGGACCCCACGTATCAGCCTCTCGACGCTCATGCCCTCGTGGCTGCCGCTGCGCGCACCGTCGGTGCACCTCGTCGCGGAGGTGGAGGGCGAGCTGGTCGGCAGCTGCCGGGCCATCGAGGAGCCGCACCGCGACGACTGGGTCATCACCGAGCTCGACGCGGCGGACGGCCCGATGGCGGCCGAGATCCGCTATGAGCTGCTCGATGCCATCGTCGCCGAAGGTGCCCGCAACAACGTGGCCCGCTTCCACGCGGCATGCGCCGACGTCCGCGAGAACCTGGAGCTCTTCGGCCAGGCAGGCTTCATGGCGTACGCGCAGGAAGAGATCTGGTGGCGCGCGCCCGAGCCCGCACATGGCCCGCGGTCCTGGCTGCGATCCGTGGTGAGCCGTGACGGCCGCAAAGGCGGACCGACCGACGACGTCGAGCTCAAGCCGGCCGGCGCGCCCGACGCATGGCACCTCTTCGATCTGTGGACGCACGCGACGCCACCCGCCATCGCCCGGCTCGAGGGCTACGCACCCGCCGACTGGGAGTCGGCCGCCAACGAGGCGATCGTGCCGCGCTCGGCGCTCAACCCGATCCTCCACTTCAGCCAGGTCGAGACGTGGCTGCTGCCGGTGGAGCAGCGGGCCGGCGGATTCGCGCAGCACGGTGCCTGTCGCTCGGGCCCGCACTACCTTCGCTACCTGGTGCGAGACGGCGTTGACGGCGTCCGATTCCTGCGCGCCGTGCTCGCACGCATCGGTAGCGAGGCGATCGCTGCAGGGATCCTCGCTCCGGTGCGAACATATGAGTCGGCGGGCACGCGCGCTGCACAGGACTCCGGCTTCGAGCCGATCGGCCGGGTCACGCTCCTCGTTCGCGAGGTCCGAGCGCAGGTCCGAGAGCCGGTGATGGTCCCGGCGATCAGGTGACGAGCGAAGGGGAGGCGAGACGAGACGTGGCACGCCGCGAGACGACCGACGACCTCGATGCCCTGATGGAGGCGCTCCCGCCCGAGATCTGTGATCGCCTGCGAGGGCTCGCCAACCGGACCGACCTGCTCGAGGTCGTGATGGACCTCGGCCGCCGTCCGCAGGCGCGGTTCACCACCGGCGAGCAGGACCTGCTCGACCGGGAGATCACCGAGGCCGATATCGCGCACGTCATCGACCATATCGGCGTCTTCGGCGACGACAACCGGGCCGGAATCGAGCGGACGCTCCACCGGATCAGCGCCATCCGCAACCGCGCCGGCAAGGTCGTCGGCCTGACCTGCCGCATCGGGCGCGCGGTGTTCGGCACCATCGACATCATCCGCGACATCACCGAGGCCGGGCAGTCGCTCCTCATCCTCGGCCGGCCGGGCGTTGGCAAGACGACCATGCTGCGCGAGGTCGCCCGCGTCCTGGCCGACGACCTCGGCAAGCGCGTCATCGTGGTCGACACCTCCAACGAGATCGCGGGTGATGGCGACATCCCCCATCCCGGCATCGGCGAGGCGCGCCGGATGCAGGTCCGGACCCCGACCGACCAGCACTCGGTCATGATCGAGGCGGTCGAGAACCACATGCCCGAGGTCATCGTCATCGACGAGATCGGCACCGAGCTCGAGGCCGGCGCCGCTCGCACGATCGCCGAGCGCGGCGTCCAGCTGGTCGGCACGGCGCATGGCAACACGCTCGACAACCTGATGCTCAACCCCACCCTCTCCGACCTGGTCGGCGGCATCCAGCCGGTCACCCTGGGCGACGAGGAGGCGCGCCGCCGCGGAACGCAGAAGACCGTGCTCGAGCGCAAGGCACCCCCGACCTTCGACATCCTGGTCGAGATCGTCGAGCGCGACAACGTGATCGTCCACCGCAACGTGGCGGAGACGGTTGACGCCATCCTGCGCGGCCACATGGTCCCGCCGGAGGCGCGCTACCGCGACGAGGCCGGCGAGCTCAAGGCGATGACCAAGTACGACTACCGCATCAGCGAGACCGCGACCGGCAACCCGGCGTTCGCCCCGCTCGAGCCGACCGGCGGGTTCGGCGCCTTCGGTCGCGGCCGCGGCGGAGGGGGCCGGTACGAGCGCAGCGGCCTGCGACCACTGCCCGGCGGGGGTGACGGCGGCCGCGCCCAACGGACCCTTCCCGGCGAGCGGATCGCCGGCGTCGCGTCGGTCGCGGCGGCTCCTGCAGCGGAGGCGCGACGCGAGCTCGAGCAGGCCCTTGCCGAGATGGACGCCAGCGCAGCCGTCGACCGCCCGATCGGCGCCCAGCGTCCTGCCTCCGACCGAGCCCGCACGCATCGGCCGATGAGCGTCTTCGCCTTCGGCGTGAGCCGCAAGCGACTGGAGCAGGCAGTGCGCGAGCTGGGCGTGCCGGTGACGGTTGCGCGCGAGCTCGACGAGGCGGACGCCGTCGTCACGCTCCGGAACTACTACCGCCGCAAGCCGGCAGCGCTGCGTGACGCCGAGTCGCACGGCGTGCCGATCTACGTGCTCAAGACCAACACGATCCTCCAGATGGAGAGCATGCTGGCATCGCTCTTCGACCTCGAGGCCGATCCACAGGAAGCCGCGCTGCGCGAGACGGCCGAGGCGATCGGCCTGGTGCAGGCGTCGGGCCGGCCGGTGGAGCTGGCTCCCCAGAACGCGTACGTGCGGCGGCTCCAGCACCAGCTGGCAGAGAAGAACGCCCTGATGTCGCGCTCGCGCGGCTCCGAGCCGAACCGGCGGGTCGAGCTCATCCCCGAGGAAGGGAAGAGCTGGCGGTGAGCGGGCGCGTCGGCCGCATCGCGGCGCTGGTGATCCTGGCGCTCCTCGCGCTGGCGCTCATCGTGCCCATCCTCTTGCCGCCCGCGTGACCGAGCCGTCGCCGGCGCGCGGTCGATTCATCACGCTCGAGGGCCCGGAGGGAAGCGGCAAGACCACCGCGGCCCGCCATCTCGCCGAGTGGCTCCGCAGCCGAGGGGTCTCGACGATCCTGACCCAGGAGCCGGGTGGGACACCGCTCGGCGAGGAGGTCCGGCGCATCGTCCTCCACATGCGCGGCATGAGCGACGACCTGGATCCGCGCGCCGATGCGCTCCTGTACGCCGCCGGACGTGCCCAGCACGTCGCCCGCGTCATCGGCCCCGCGCTCGAGCGCGGCGACTGGGTGGTCTGCGCCCGTTACATCGATTCGTCGATGGCCTACCAGGGCGCCGGTTACGGCAACGACATGGCGGAGATGCGCCGGCTCCAGGCGTTTGCGACCGGCGGGCTGCGCCCGGACCTGACGCTGCTGATCGACGTGCCGGTCGAGATCGGGCTCGATCGGACGCGCCGGCGGGCGGAGTGGAATCGCTTCGAGAACACCGAGGAGCTCGCCTTCTTCGAGCAGGTGCGCGACGCGTACCGTCAGCTCGCCGCCGAGGAGCCCGATCGATTCGTGAGCGTCGACGGGTCCGGCTCGGTCGAGGACGCCGATGCGGCCATCCGCGAGGTCGTGGAGCGCCGCTTCAACCTCTGAAGCCGGTCAGGGAGCGGCGAAGCGACCGACCGCCTCCCACCAGTCGAGCAGGGCGTCCATGTCCTGGTCGTCACGCACCGCCCTGCCGAAGATCCGCGTGTCGTCGAACGTCCAGAGCAGCACGGCGTCACCGGTGGTCGATTCGTAGCAGACGAGCCTGCCGCTGGTTCCGCCAAAGGACCACGTCTCGAACGCCGGTCGTTGCTCTCGGCACGTGCCGGGCGTGGCGCCCACGATCCCGCCGTGGGCGGCGAGCGCGGAGTCGGCGTTATCGTGGCCGACGTCGTTGACATTCCAGAGCCAGAGCTGGTCCGGGGCGGTGATTCCGCCAAGGTTGCACTCGATCCCAGCCTTGGCCGACACCAGGGCGCGCTCTGGGGGGTCGTTTCCCACCTGGATCAGGAACGCGACCGGCCTATCCTCCGCATCGGCTCGCTGACACCGCTCCTGGTCCTGCGCGGGAAGCAGCTGGAGCAGCGCTGTCTCTGCGCCGGTGGGGAATGCTTCGGCCGTGCCCGCCGATGCGCTGGGGGTCGCCGACTGGGCATCCCCGGTGGTCGGGCCGGCCGACTCCGACGAGCCGGATCCCGGCGCGCCGATGGTCCCGCGAATCAGCACCCCGCCGATCAATGCCGATGCCACGACGACGACCAGGATCAGCGGCGCCGCGGCAGCAATCGGCCAGCGGGCCACGAGGGACCGCCAGCGCGATGGCCGAGCGCCGGCGCTCGCCGGGGCGACGCGGTACAGGCTGATCGGCTCGGAGATGCCCTTGAGCCGCTTGCGACCGCGCGGCAGGAACGTGACGTCGAGGTAGGTTCGGGTCAGCGACCGGACGGCATCGGTGACGAGCAGCTCGCCGGCGGCCGCCTGGGCGCAGACGCGCGCCGCGACGTTGACGACCGACCCGACGTAGCCATCGTCCATGGCCACGGTCTCGCCGGCGTGCACACCGATCCCGACCGGGATCGCTGCCCCGGCGGCCGCCTGGCTCTCGGCGGCCAGCTCCAGGATGCGGAGGCCACAGTTGAGCGCCGCGCTCGGGGAGCCGAAGACGACGTAGAAGCTATCGCCCTCGGTCTTGATCTCGGCGCCATCGAACTCGGCGACTGCCTGCCGCACGAGGTCGCGGTACGCGCGCAGCAGAATCGCCGCGGCATGGTCTCCGTGGGACTCGACCCACGCCGAGTAGTTGCGCAGGTCGGCGAACAGAAAGCCACGGGCGACGCTGGGAGGCTCGGGGGCCGTGATGGCGTGGCTCCACGTGGCGGAAGTGCGTCGAAGTGTACAGCCGCCTCGCTGCATTCCCGGCTGCGCCATAATCGAATGACCCGGCCCTCGGCCGCGGTGCCCGCGCTGAAAACCGAAGGAGCCGCCCACCGATGAAGCTCGTCACCGCCATCGTGCACAACGAGGACGCCGCCACCCTCGTCGACGCGCTCCTCGAGAAGGAGTACCGCGCGACGCGCTTCAACTCCTCCGGCGGGTTCCTCAAGCAGGGCAACGCCACCATCCTGGTCGGCGTCGAGGACGACCAGGTCGATGACGTGCTCGCCATCATCAGCGCCAACTGCCACAGCCGGAAGCAGTTCGTGAACCCGATGCCGCCGATCATGGAGCCCGGCGAGTTCTACATGCCCTACCCGGTCGAGGTGGAGGTCGGCGGCGCCACGGTCTTCGTCCAGCCGGTGGAGCGCTTCGAGCGCCTCTAGCGAGCGCCGCTCG
This sequence comes from uncultured Chloroflexia bacterium, assembly GCA_963759405.1. Taxonomy (GTDB): domain Bacteria; phylum Chloroflexota; class Limnocylindria; order QHBO01; family QHBO01; genus JACDBZ01. The sequence continues at coordinate 212,038 of CAVWZA010000016.1, forward strand.
TGACGACCACCGACCCCGCTCCATGGCTGATGCGCCTCGAGGCCGAGGCGCCCGACGTCGTCGCCGTCTGGCGTGTCACGGACTGGAGCCTGGCCGGGCTCAAGGCGTTGCGGCGCGAGGTGCGCGCCCGCGTCCAGGAGGGCAGTGTGCCGGGCATCCTCGCCCAGCAGGAGGCGGTCGGCGACGAGCTTGAGCGGGTGCTCCGCGCGCTGCCCGAACGGCTGCTCCGCGCGCCGGGCGGCGAGGAGGACTGGAACGTCGCCCAGGCGTTCGCGCACACCACCGCCGCGCGCCGGTTCCTGGCGACGTGGGCGTCGCTCGACGCCGCCGGGCAGTGGCCGGAGGAGCAGCCCCCGGTCGTGGTGCCGTCGGTGCCCGGACCGGCCGACGCCAGCGTGGAGCAGCTGCTGACGCTGCTCGACAAGTCGCGCGCCGGCATCCGCCTCGCGGCGGAGCGCATCGAGGGCAGCGAGCTGAACCGATGCCTGATGAAGCATCCGCTCATCGGCCACCTTCGATGCGGCGAGTGGCTCCTCTTCGTCGGCGTCCACGACCTCATGCACCTGGAGCAGCTCCACGGGCTGCGGGAGACCGACAGCGCCGCGACCGATGCCTGAGCGACCCGCGCCCCTCGTCCTCGTCACGACGCCGGCCGAGGGGCAGCCGTTCGGCTCTCACGCCGCCATCGCCGCCGAGGGACAGCGACTCCTGGCGGCCGACCTCTCTCATCGCCTCGGCCGTCTCGGCGCGGCGGTCGCTCCCCTTCCCTCGACCGAGCCCCGTCCGGGCCAGGCGTTTCACTGGGGCCGCTGGTTCGTGGACGCCGCGCGGAGCGCGCTCGCGTCGGCCGATGGTCCGCTCGACGCGATCGGCTACGCCGGAGGCGGGGCGCTCTGCCTCGTGGCCGATGACGCGCTCGACGACCTGCTCTCACCGGTCGCCGGCGAGGTCGTCGCCAACAACCGCTTCAGCACCGATGCATTCGTGGTGGCCGGCGACCTCGAGCGCGCGCTGGACGCCCTCGCGAGCGTGCGAGACGGACAATGCGGCGGCGCGACATCTGAACGAGGCGGGCTTCGCCTGGCGCGACCTCGGCGCCTCGCCGTGGACGCGGTTCGACGTCGACACCACGCTCGACCTGGCGCTGCTGCGTTTGGCGACGCGGCTCCCGGGCACGCGGCCGCTCGACGGCTCGCTGCGCGGCTTCCTGGAGATGGCGCGGCTCCCGGGCGACCGATCGCTCGAGGTTCCGCACCTCGAACGGATCGGCGAGGTGATCCGCGATCGGAGCGCGGAGCTGGTGGTGGCCGGACGGGTTCCGCTGAGCACCTGGCAGGAGCTCGAGACCGAGACCGCGTGCCGCGTCCGCTGTCTGGTCGAGGAGCGCGGCATGCGCTCCGCGCGCGACCCGGACAGCCATCCGCGATCCATCCTGGCCGCCCTCATGGCGCGGTCCTCGCCGGCGGACCTGATCGCGGAGCTCGCGCGGCTGGGAGATGCCGTCGTCCTCGACACGCGGGTGCTCATGGCGTCCGTGGCCGGCTCGTCCGACGCGTCGTCCTGGCCTCCCGATGAGGAGCGCTTCGCGTCCGACTTCGGCGACCACGGCCGGGTCGCGACCCCGTGGCTCCGGGAGCTGACCGAGGCGGCGAGCGGCGCATCGGTTCCGTTCCTGTTCGGTGGCCACGCGCTGGTGAGCGACGGGCTCCGTCTGATCATCGCCGCCGCCTGGCAGGGCCGGTAGGTCGCCCGCTGCCGGCTGCCTGCGCGCTCAGCACCCCTGCTAGACTGTGAATCGAGCGTGCGAGCCACTCGCCCGAGCGCTCCTCTGATCGACGATTCACGCGTCGAGCGCGCCGCTCGACACACCAGCACCAGCGTGCAACCGGAGTGGAGATGGATCACACCGGACTGCTCTACGTCATCGGATTCGCGTTCGCCGCGACGACCTTCGTCTTCGGCACGATCCTGTTCAGCTGGCTGATCACGCATCGGCGGCGACGGCCCCAGAAGGGCCTGCCGTACGAGTCCGGGGTGGACACCATCGGCGACACGTGGAGCCGATTCGGTCTGGCCTTCTACCTCTACGCCCTGCTCTTCGTGGCCTTCGACGTCGAGATCATCTTCGTCTACCTGTGGGCGGTCACGGTGCGGACCCTCGAGTGGCAGGGGATCATCCTGATCGGCATCTTCCTTGCGATCCTGATGTTCGGCGAGCTGTACGCCTGGAAGAAGGGTGACCTGAAATGGCAGTAGACCGACCGACCACCTCCCTCGAGCCGATGCCGCCGCCGGCGACGGCCCGATCATCATTCCCGACCAGGCGGGCAACGACGCGCTGCTCCAGCCGTTCGGCATGGAGGAGCATCCGCAGGGCGGCTTCCACGGCCTGCTCGAGGTGATCCCGACCAAGGCCGATTACCTGCTCGACCTGATTCGGGCCAACTCGCTCTGGCCGCTGCTCTCGGGCCTCAGCTGCTGCGCCATCGAGATGATGAGCACCGCCACCAGCGTCAACGACATCGATCGCTTCGGCATGTTCCCGTTCCGCGCCAGCCCGCGCCAGGCGGACGTGCTGATCGTGGCGGGCACGCTGACCACCAAGATGGCCGGACCGCTCGTCCGTCTCTGGGAGCAGATGCCGGAGCCGAAGTGGTGCGTCGCCATGGGCACCTGCACCACGTCCGGGGGACGTTTCAAGCGGTCGCTACAGCGTGGTCCAGGGGGTGGATCGCGTGATGCCGGTGGACGTCTACGTGCCCGGCTGTCCGCCGCGTCCCGAGGGGCTCATCTACGGGATGATGAAGCTTCACGAGCTGGTCAAGCAGCGCCGCGGCCAGTGGCAGACCTACGTCGACCGGGGTCCCCAGCGCACACACTGGGAAGGAGACGTGCGCTGACCGCACCCGTCGCCGCCGGTGCGCTCGTCCGCCTGCTTGGCGAGCGGTTCGGCCCCGAGCTCCATGACCTGTGGACCGACGAGGACACCGTCGAGGTCCAGGTCGATGCCGCCCTCGCCCACGACGTGCTGCGCACCCTGCGTGACGACGAGGCGTTCGAGTTCTTCATGCTCGCCGATGCCGCCGCCGTCGACTACGGCGTCGGCGAGCGCTTCGAGGTCGTCTATCACCTGTTCAGCTGGAAGCATCCCGGCTGGCTCCGGATCCGCGCTCAGGTGGATCGCGCCAGGCCGCGCATCGCGAGCATCACCGACCTCTGGGAGGGAGCGATGTTCCACGAGCGCGAGATGTACGACATGATGGGCATCGTGTTCGACGGCAACCGCGACCTGCGCCGCATCTACATGAGCCCCGACTACCGCTCGTTCCCGCAGCGGAAGGACTTCATCCTGCCGGACGACGCAGCCGACTCGCCTGCCGCGGGAGTCAATCCGCTCGAGCGCCCGGAGACGTGGGACCTCTCGCGATTCCGTGACGCGCTGGACATCCCGGCGATCGAGCAAGGCGCCGACAAGGGCCGACCGCGATGACGAAGATCGACCCGGAGACCCGCATCCCCGATCCGATCGAGCTCGACCGGGCCGAGGAGGCGCGGCTGCGCGCGGTGGCCGGCCTGGTGCCGGTCCGAGCGGAGCGCGGCGAGTACGCCGGCTTCGACCAGGTCGGGATCCCGGACCGACCACCGGTGACCGATCGCGAGCGGGACATCTACACCCTCGAAGAGGGAGAGATGCTCATCAACATGGGCCCGCAGCATCCCTCGACGCACGGCGTGATGCGGCTCGTGGTGAAGGTCCGCGGCGAGGTCATCATCGACATCGACCCGGTGCTCGGCTACCTGCACCGAGGCATCGAGAAGCTCTGCGAGAACGCCACCTACACCACGGTGCTCACCTACGTCGACCCGATGGACTACATCTCGACGATGCACAACGAGCACGCGCCGGCGATCGCGTTCGAGAAGCTGTACGGGATCAAGGCGCCGAGGCGCGCCGAGTACATCCGTGCCCTGGTGGTCGAGCTGAACCGCGTCTTCAGCCACGGACTGATGATGGGGTTCCTGGCGCTCGACATGGGCGGCCTGACGCCGATCCTGTACGCGTTCATCAACCGGGACGAGATCGTCGACCTGCTGAGCGCGATCAGCGGGCAGCGGATGCTCTTCAACTTCTTCCGCGTCGGCGGGGTGAACTTCGACACCAACGACGAGTTCCTGAGCCGGCTCGGCACCTGGCGCGGCAAGGTGCTCAAGAACATCGAGATGAACGAGGCGATGATCACCGACAACGAGATCTTCCGCTCTCGGACCATCAACATGGGCACCCTGACCGGCCAGGAAGCCATCAGCCTCGGCGTGACGGGACCGAACCTGCGGGCGTCGGGTGTGCCGTTCGACGTGCGCAAGGCGCACCCGTACTCGATCTACAACGAGCTCGAGTTCGACATCATCACCCAGCAGGGCGGCGACTCGTACTCGCGCTACCTCCAGCGCATCGCCGAGATCAAGCAGAGCATCCACCTGATCGACCAGATCATCGACAAGATGCCGCACGGTGCGGTCCAGGCGCAGGTTCCGGGGATCATCCGGCCGAAGCCCGGCCGCGCGTACGGCGCGGTCGAGTCGCCACGCGGCCTCTACAGCGTGTACGCCATCAGCGACGGTGGACCCAACCCGTATCGGTTCCGGATGCGCGACCCGAGCTTCATCAGCCTGCAGGCGCTCCCGAAGCTGATGCCGGGGCGCCTCGTGGCCGATACGATGGCGGTCATGGCGAGCTTCGACCCGGTCATGGGTGGCGTGGACAAGTAGCCGATGACTTGGGAGCTGCTCCTCGGCGTCGGGCGTTTCGTGCTGGCCACGACGCTCCTGTTGTTGCTGACCGTGCCGACCGCGTTCGTCATCATCCAGATGGAGCTGAAGGTGATCGCGGGCATGAACCTGCGCCTCGGACCCAACCGGATCGGGCCGAACGGCATGTTCCAGAGCACGATCCACGGCTTCAAGGTGCTCGCCAAGGAGGACACGGTCCCGGATCAGGCCGATCGGGGGACCTTCACCCTGGCGCCCTGGATGGTCTACATGGCGGCCGCCATGAGCATGCTGGTCATTCCGTTCGCACCGGGCGCCGTCGCCAGCAACATGAACATCGGCATCGTCTACTTCTTCGCGGTGCTCGGGCTCTCGGTGGTCGGCCTGCTGGTCGCCGGCTGGGCGAGCTACAACAAGTACTCGCTGCTGGGAGGGCTGCGCAGCGCCGCCCAGATGGTGAGCTACGAGATCCCGCTGACCCTCTCGATCGTTGGCGCCGTCGTGCTGGCCGGCACGCTCAACTTCAGCGAGGTGATCGCCTGGCAGCGCGAGAACGTGTGGCTCTTCGTCGCGCAGCCGGTCGGCGTCGCCATCTTCTACGTCGCCTCGCTGGCCGAGGTGAACCGCACGCCGTTCGACATGGTCGAGGCCGACTCGGAGCTGGTTGCCGGACCGTTCACCGAGTACTCGGGCATGCGCTTCGGCTTCTTCTTCTTCGCCGAGTACGTGGCGCTCTTCATCATGAGCGGCATCCTGATCAGCCTCTTCTTCGGCGGCTGGCTGGCCCCGTGGCCGTTCCCCGCCCAGCTGGAAGGCTTCGGCGGCACGCTCTACGGAGCCTTCTGGTTCTTCCTGAAGACCTACCTCTTCGTGTTCGTGGCCGTCTGGCTGCGGGCCACGCTGCCCCGCGTGCGCGTCGACCAGCTGATGGGCGTGGCCTGGAAGGTCCTGCTGCCGCTCGCCCTGGTCAACCTCTTCGTCACTGCCATCGTGGTCGTGGTGCTGGACCTGTGAGCGAGGCGCACTGATGGCGATTCCCGGCTCCGGCATTGCCAAGGGCATGGCCACCACCTTCCGCAACTTCTTCTCGCCGAAGGTGACCCGCCAGTACCCCGAGCAGCGTCCCGACATCCCCGACCGATGGCGTGGCCGCCTCGACCTGATCTACGACCCGTTCGGCGAGCACAAGTGCGAGGTGTGCTTCCAGTGCGCGCAGGTCTGCCCGGTCGAGGCGATCGACATGAGCGGCTTCGACTCGCAGGGCAACCGGATCCGGTACGGCATGCCGGAGATCTACGACGAGCGTGCCGACGCGAACGCCTATCGTCGCGCGGGGGTGCCGGCCCGGCCGATGCGCAACCCGGCCCGCTGGGACGAGGAGATCGACACGGCCTTCGTCGACCAGGTGATCGACGGCTTCGGGGGGCGCCCGGAGGCGCTCATCGCCATCTTCCGTCCCATCGAGGCGAGATACGGCTACCTGCCCGAACGCGCACTGCGTCGGGTGAGCGACCGAATGAGCATCCATTGGGCGCAGGTCTTCGGTGCCGCCGGCCTTGGCGGCTTCCGGCTGCTCCCCGCCGAGGGCCACGTGATCACGGTGTGCGACTGCGCCTCGTGCCGGTTCGCGGGCGGCGACCGGCTGCTCGCCGCGCTCGAGCGTGAGCTCGGCATCCAGGCCGGCGAGACGACGGCCGACGGCCGCTTCTCGCTCGAGACACGCACTGACGTCGGCGCCGGAGCGATCAGCCCGGCGATCCGGATCGACACCCTGGTCTACGGCCCGTTGACCGAGGACAAGGCCCTCCACGTGGTGGGTCAGCGGCGTGCGGCCGCCACCGCCGGGAGAGCTGGCTGAGATGGCGAGCGCCCTGTCGCCGCAGATCCGCATCCTCGCCGGCGGCGAGCATCGCGTCCTGACCGACATCGGCCGGGTCGACCCATCGAGCCTCGCCAGCTACCGCGAGCACGGCGGCTACGCCGGCCTGGAGCGCGCCATCACCAAGCTCACGCCGGAGGGGGTGATCGGCGAGATCGAGACCGCCGGCCTCCGTGGTCGTGGCGGCTCGGGCTTCCCGACCGCGACCAAGTGGCGCGTGGCCCGCGGAACGGAGGCCGACCGCAAGATCGTGGTCGCCAACCTGATGGGCGCCGATCCGAGCTCGCTCGGCGATCGGGCGCTTGCCGAGGGCAATCCGCACCTCGTGGTCGAGGGCATGATCATCGCCGCCTACGCGGTCGGCGCCAGCGAGGCGATCATCGCGGTGCGTCGTGATTGGACCGCGGCCATCGAGCGGCTCCAGACCGCGATCCGCGAGGCGACCGAGGCGCACCTCGGCGGCTACCTCGTCCTCGGGACCGATACGAGCGTGCAGCTGAGCGTCTGGGAGGGCTCCGGCGCCTACGTCTCCGGCGAAGAGACCGCCCTCATCAACGCGCTCTCGGGCGATCGCGGCATGCCGCTCATCCGTCCGCCCTACCCGGCCGAGAAGGGGCTGGGGGGTGCGCCGACGGTGGTGCAGAACGCGGAGACGCTGGCGCACGTGGCGTGGATCATGGCCCACTCGCCCGAGGCCTTCGGGTCGGTCGGCATCGAGGGCAACCGCGGCACGAAGCTCGTCACGGTGATGGGTCGCGTGGGCGAGCCGGGCCTGCTCGAGGTTCCGTTCGGCACCTCGCTGTTCGACCTGCTCGGCATGGCCGGCGGGGGCACCGGGACGACCAAGGCGCTCTTCGTTGGCGGGCCTGGCGGCGGCGCAATCGACGCCGGCTCGCTGGACCTGCCCTACGACTACGATGCGCTCGAGCGGGCCGGCGCCATCGTCGGCTCCGGGTCGGTGCTGGCCACCGACAGCGCCACCTGCATGGTCGCCAGCGCCCGCTTCTTCATCGACTTCAACGCCCGCGAGGCGTGCGGCAAGGCGGTCCCGTGCCGCATCGGCACCAAGCGATTGGTCGAGACGCTCGACCGGATCCTGGCGGCCACGCCGCGACCGAACGACTTCGTGCTCCTTCGGGAGCTCTCGCGCAAGGTGAGCGACACCGCCCTCTGCAAGCTCGAGCGGCTCGCATCGGGCCCGATCCTGACGACGCTCGATCGCTTCGATGACGAGTACCGGGCACACGCCGAGCGCGGCGTCTGCCTGGCCGGCGCCTGCCAGACCGAAGGCGTGCCACCCCTCCTTCAGCCGCTTGCCGGAGTCGATCCGGCGGCCGGCACTCAGCCTAGCTAGGATACGGGCGATGGGCTTCGGAACGACGAACGGCCACCCGGCCGGCAACGGCAACGGCAGCTCCGGCAATGGTCGGGTCGACGACTACACCCCGATCTGGCCGATGGTTCCCGGCACCCGGGAGATCGGCGTCACCATCAACGGCCGGCAGCTCCAGGTCGAGGACGGCCAGACGATCCTCCAGGCCTGCCGCGTCCTGGGCATCGAGGTCCCGACGCTGTGCTACGAGCCGAAGCTCGCCCCCTACGGCGCCTGCCGCATCTGCGCGGTCGAGGTCGAGGGCCGTGACGACACGCCGATCAGCTGCGGGACGCAGATCGAAGAGGGGATGGTCATCACCACCCACTCCGAGCGCGTCATCGAGAACCGCCGGATGGTGCTCGAGCTCATCTTCAGCGACCACGACGCGTACTGCCTGCCGCCCTGCCAGTTCAAGTGCCCGACCCGCGTCGACATTCCGGGCTACCTGAAGCAGAACACGCTCGGCAACTGGGAGGAGGCGACGCGCATCCTGAAGCGCTCGCTGCCGTTCCCGGCAATCCTCGGCCGCGTCTGTCCCGCGCCGTGCGAGACGCACTGCCGGCGCGAGGAGGTCGACACCGCCATCGCCATCCGTGACTCGCATCGCTACTGCGCCGACCGGATCCTGGAGGTCGACGCGCCGGCGCCGATCCCGTGGCCGAAGGAGCCCGACACCGGACGCCGGGTGGCGATCATCGGATCCGGGCCTGCCGGCATGACGGCCGCCTACTACCTCCAGCTGCGCGGCCACCACTGCGACGTCTTCGAGGCGGACCCCGAGCAGGGCGGCATGCTGCGCTACGGCATCCCGCAGTACCGCCTGCCGAAGGGCTGGATGGATCGCGAGCTCAACCACGTCTGGGAGCTCGGGGCGACCTTCAGGCCGAACATGCGCCTGGGTCGCGACTTCCACATCGGCGACATCATCGACGACTACGACGCCATCTACGTCGGCATCGGCTGCTACAAGCCGAACGAGCTCGGCATCCCGGGTGAGGATGCCGATGGCACCGTCAACGCGCTCGAGAACCTCTACAACTCGACCCGCGGCATCCCCGTCCCGCGCCTGAAGGGCGCCCGGGTGGTGGTCATCGGCGGTGGATTCACCGCCATCGACTGCACCCGGACCAGCGTTCGGCAGGGAGCTGCGGAGGTCACGCTCGTCTACCGCCGCGATCTCAAGGACATGCCGGCCGCGGACGAGGTCCACGAGGCGATCGAGGAGGGAGCCCGGGTCATCTTCCAGGCGGCGCCGACGCGGATCGTCACCGATGACAACAACAAGGTGACCGGCGTCGAGTTCCAGCGCATGAAGCTCGGCGAGCCGGATGCCCAGGGCCGCCGCCGGCCCGAGCCGATGCCCGGCACGGAGTTCATCGTGGAGTGCGACACCGTGCTCGGCGCCATCGGCCAGGGGCCGGAGCTGTCATGGGTCGACTCCGAGCCGGAGGAGATCCGTGCAGGGCTCAAGGTCAGCCGCCGCGGCACGCTCGAGGCCGAGGAGCACATCTTCCGCACCGATGTCCCGAAGGTCTTCGCCTCCGGCGACGTGCGCACCGGCGCCGCGACCGTGGTCGAGGCGATCGGCGAGGCACGCCGCGCCAGCTACGCGATCGACTACTGGCTGCGCGGCCACGACCTCGACGACCCGCAGGTGCGGCGCATCGTCACCGAGCCGCAGCCGAACTTCCTGACCATCGTCCCCTTCACCGACGACGTGAAGGAGCCGCGGGCCATCATGGGCAAGCAGGGCCCGGGCGAGCGGCGCACCAACTTCAACGAGTACGAGTTCGGCTACAGCGGCGACCAGGCCATGGCGGAGGCCGGACGCTGCCTCCAGTGCACCTGCGAGGCGATCGGCCACTGCGACCTGCGCGAGGCCGCGATCGAGTACGAGACGACGCTCAACATGGCGATCGACGAGCGCTCGATCCAGGACAACCCGTACGTCGGCGCCAACCACGGCTACGGACGCGACGAGACCCACTCGTTCATCCTGCGCGACTACAGCCGCTGCATCGATTGCGGCCGATGCGCACAGGTCTGCAAGGAGATCGTCGGCGCCGGCTGCTACGACTTCATCGGCAAGGGCTTCGACTCGCTCGTCACCACCGCCGACTTCGTCAGCCTCAACGAGACGCCCTGCGTCTCATGCGGCCGATGCGCCGAGACGTGCCCCGTCGGCGCGCTCATGCCGCGGCCGCGCATCCTGGAGACCTACCAGCTCGACATCAGCCGTTGCATCTTCTGCGGCATCTGCGCCGATGCCTGCCCCTATGACGCACTGCGCTGCGGCCCCGAGTTCGAGTTTTCGCGAGTATCAGCGAGATCTGCCGATGCTGGACATCCTCGAGATGAGTGACCGGGAGCGGCCAACTCGCTAGACGGATGCGGCCGGTGGAGTTGATGGGCTCGCCGGACGTGTCGGCGGCTCGCGCTGCGCTAGCTCGCCGGCGACCCTTCCGGCCGCCCTTCTCCTTCGTCCGTGCGGCATCAGTCGAGCCGGTTGCTCGTATCCCGGTCGCCGATCTCGCGGATTTGACCGTGCGGGTCGCGGCTCGAAGGGTCCGAATTCACATGGAGTGAGCGTTATGCGGCCGAATCGGCCGCGAACGGTCAGATTCGGGCTCTGGTGCTCACCTGGTGTGAATTTGGACGGTTCGCGACGGCCGAACGCGTGTAACGGTCACCTGGTGTGAATTTGGACGGTTCGCGACGGCGAACTCGAACGCGAGTCAGCCGCCGGAGACGCGGGCGAGGGCGAGGGTCCAATCGGTGCAGTCGGGGTTCGTCTGCTCGATGAAGAACGTGCCGCCCGGGATGTCGTTCACGAACACGATCCGGATCGGTGAGTTCGAGATCTCGTAGGTAAAGGGCTGGCCGGTGTCTTCGGCAGGAGGACCGCTCTCCTGGGTGATCTTGACCGTGTAGTCGTCGCAGTCCTCGGTGATGGTGAGGCGATATCGACCGGGTGCGAGCGGTTGGGCCTCGCGCTCGGCGCCCGACTCGACCTCGGCCGTCGTCGGGTTATCGGCCTCCGCGCCACCGCCACCGCCCCCACCACCCCCGCACGCGGCCAGCGTCAGCACCAGGGCTGCGAGCGGCGGGGCGATCCGTCTCGTCATCGTGGTCTCGACCTCCACTAATCCTCACTCCGCCGTCGGGGCCGACGGCGATCCGAAGGTTACGGGCTGATCGCGCGACCGCGCAATGCCTTGCGCTAGAATCGGCCACGGTCCCCGAGCGGGACCATGAGCGCTCGAAACCTCTCTAGGGAGCCATCGACCCTGGACATCTCCAGCGTCCTCTTCTTCCTGCTCGCCATCGGGGTGGTGGGGGCCGGGATCGCGGTCGTGACGCTGCGCAACATCATCCATTCGGCCGTGGCCATGATGATCTGCTTCGGCTCACTTGCCGGGATGTACGCGCTGCTCGGGGCACCCATCGTCGCCGCAGCCCAGGTTCTCATCTACCTGGGCGCGATCAGCGTGCTCATCCTGTTCGCCATCATGCTCACCCAGGCGGGCGACGCGACCCTGCCCGCTCCCTTTCACCGGCAGGTCCCGATCGCGGTTGTCGTTGCCCTTGCCATCGTCGGCCTGGTCGGCTGGGCCGTCATCCAGACCGACTGGGGAGTCGTGCCGCAGGCCGTCGGGGCGGCGGTGGACGCCATCGCGAACGCCGTCTTCACCACCTACGCCCTTCCGTTCGAGATCATCAGCCTGCTGATCCTGGTCGCCATCATCGGCGCCATCTTCCTGGCCCGCCGGCCGGAAGAGGACGAGCGAGCGAACTGACCGATGGGCCTCGAGGGCTACCTGCTCGTCTCCGCCATGTTGTTCGGCATCGGCGCCTTCGGCTTCATGGCCCGTCGCAACGCGATCCTGATGCTCATCAGCATCGAGCTCATGTTCAACGCCGTGAACCTGAGCCTGATCGCCTTCAACGCCTTCCTGCCCGACGAGGCCAACGCCGGCGCCGTCTTCGCGCTGATGATCATGGCCGTCGCGGCGGCCGAGGTCACGGTGGGCCTCGCGCTCGTCATCGCCATCATCCGCACCCGACAGACGCCCGAGGTCGACCAGTACTCCGATCTGAAGGAATAGGCGGAGACCGATGGACCTGCTGATCGCCCTCATTCCCGCGCTGCCCCTGGCCGGCTTCCTGTTCGCCGTCCTCGCCGGATCGCGGCTCGATCATGTGCCGGTTCACGGCCATGGTCACGACGCCGACGAGCACGACGTGATCACGACGCCCACGACGCCCACGACGTGGACGACTCGGCCTTCCGGTCCGTCCCCACCGAGGAGGAGCAGCGCGCAACCAGCCCGCACGCCGGCCACGCCGACGACCTCGCCAACGCCGCCGGTGCCGATGGGGTGATCCCGCCGGAGCTCAACGACGGGCTCGGCCAGACCGGACACGTGACGCCGGGTGCGGAGCGCCCGCGCTATCGGTCGTGGATCGTGCCGACCGGCCTGGTGGGCGTCATGTGGATCCTGAGCATGATCGTGTTCGCGAACGTGATCTTCGGAGGGAACGAGTACGAGGTCACCGTCTACGAGTGGATCTCGTCGGGCGACTTCCACGTCGAGATCAGCTTCCTCGTCGACGCGCTCACCGCGATGCTCCTGCTGGTGGTCAGCACCGTGGGCTTCCTGGTCCACGTGTACTCGATCGGCTACATGGACGGCGACCGCGGATTCTGGCGCTTCTTCGCGTACCTGAACCTCTTCATGTTCAGCATGCTGCTGCTGATCCTGGGCGACAACTTCGTGATGCTGTACGTGGGCTGGGAGGCGGTCGGGCTCTGCAGCTACGCGCTCATCGGCTTCTGGTACAAGAAGCCCTCGGCTGCCGGGGCCGCCAAGAAGGCGTTCATCGTCAACCGCGTCGGCGACTTCGGGTTCGGGCTCGGGATCATCATGCTCTGGGTCAACCTCGGGACCCTGAGCTACCACGAGGTCTTCGAGCGGATCGGGACGCTCGACGAGGGCACCGTCACGGTGATCGCGCTGCTTCTCTTCGCCGGCGCCGTCGGCAAGAGCGCGCAGTTCCCGCTTCATGTCTGGCTGCCCGACGCGATGGAGGGCCCGACCCCGGTCAGCGCGCTCATCCACGCCGCGACGATGGTCAACGCCGGCGTGTACCTGGTCGCGCGCGCCAATCCGATCTTTGCCGAGGCACCGACCGCCATGTTGGTGGTGGCCAGCATCGGCATCTTCACGGCCATCTTCGCCGCCGCCATCGCGCTGACGCAGAACGACATCAAGAAGGTCCTCGCCTACAGCACCGTCAGCCAGCTGGCGTACATGTTCCTCGCCCTCGGCGTCGGTGCGTGGGCGTCCGCCATCTTCCACCTGGTCAGCCACGGCTTCTTCAAGGGCCTGCTCTTCATGGGCTCGGGGTCCGTGATCCACGGCGCCGGCGGCGAGCAGGACATGCGGTTCATGGGCAACCTGCGCGCGAAGATGCGCTGGACCTACGCCACCATGGTGATCGGCTCGCTGGCACTCGCCGGCATCCCGATCTTCTCCGGCTTCTTCAGCAAGGACGAGATCCTGGCGGAGACGTTCAACCGCGGTTACGGGGTCTTCTACCTGGTCGGCACCATCGTCGCCTTCATGACGGCCTTCTACACGTTCCGGATGATCTACATGACGTTCTGGGGCGAGTGGCGCGGTCCGAAGGCCGTGTGGGATCACATCCACGAGAGCGCCCCGACGATGGTCGCGCCCCTCGTCATCCTCGCGGTGCCGACGGTCCTTGCCGGCCTCCTGCTCGGCATCCCGCCCGAGGGCGGCCTCATTCACGACTGGCTCGAAGAGGTCTTCCATGCAGCCGAGGAGGCCGGCGCCGGCATCCAGCCGGGCTCGATCGCGGCGGGTGAGCATCACGGCTTCGAGCTCTTCGGGCTTGGCGGCCTGCTCCTGCTGGTCGGCGCGTCGGTCGCTGCGGCCGGGGTGTGGCTGGCCTATCGCTGGTACGTCGAGCGGCCTGAGTCGGCGGGGCGATTCGTCGAGCGCATCCCCTTCGGCCTCGGCCCGGGGATGTACCGGGCGAGCGTCAACAAGTACTACCTCGACGACATCTATGGCCTCGTCTTCGCGCGCGGCGGCGTCCTGCTGAGCGAAGCGCTCTGGTGGTTCGACGCGAAGGTGATCGACGGCATCGTGAACGGCTCCGGCTGGCTGGCGCGCACGATCGGCGGCGCGCTGCGCAAGATCCAGACGGGCCGGGTCGAGAACTACGGCCTCGGCATCGCGGCCGGGCTCGTCATCGTGCTCATCGTCTTCGCGACGGTGGTGCGCTGATGGACGGCGTCCCGGTGCTCAGCCTCGTCGTCTTCACGCCGCTGATCGGCGTGGCGCTGCTGCTGATCGTGCCCGGGTCGAATCATCGGGCCATCCGCTGGATCGCGCTCCTCACATCGCTCGCGAGCTTCGGCTTCTCGCTCCTCCTGCTCGGCTACGACCCGGCTGGCAGCGAGTTCCAGTTCCGCGAGGACCTGCCCTGGATCGACGCGTTCGGGATGCGCTACACGCTCGGTGTCGACGGCCTCTCGGTGGTGCTCGTGCTGCTGACCACGATCCTGAGCGTCGTCTCGATCTACTACTCCTGGGAGCCGATCCAGAAGCGCGTCAAGGAGTACTACATCGCGCTGCTGGTGCTGATGGTCGGCATGCTCGGCGTCTTCGTGGCCCTCGACCTGTTCCTGTTCTACGTCTTCTGGGAGGTCAGCCTCTTCCCGATGTACGTGATCATCGGCGTCTGGGGCGGCCCGCGCCGCGTGTACGCGACGGTCAAGTTCGTGCTCTACACGCTCGTCGGGTCGCTGCTCATGCTGGTGGCCATCCTGGCCGTTGCGATCGCGCACGCGGCGAGCGGCCAGCCGTTCACCTTCAGCTACGAGGCCCTGCGCGGATTCGCCTACGCCGACTCGCTCCAGGCGCTCGCCTTCGTCGCGTTCTTCCTCGCCTTCGCGATCAAGGTGCCGATGTGGCCCTTTCACACCTGGCTGCCCGACGCGCACGTCGAGGCTCCCACCGCCGGCTCGATCATCCTGGCCGGCGTCATGCTCAAGCTCGGCGGCTACGGCTTCCTGCGCTACAGCCTGCCGCTGCTGCCCGACGCTGCCGTCAGCTTCGCCCCGATCATCATCGGCCTGGCCCTGGTGGCGATCATCTACGGCGGGCTGGTCGCCATGGTGCAGCCCGACCTCAAGAAGCTGGTGGCCTACTCGAGCGTGAGCCACATGGGCTTCGTCATCCTCGGGGCGTTCGTGTTCAACCAGCAGGGCCTGCAGGGCGCGATCTTCCAGATGGTCAGCCACGGCATCACCACCGGCGCGCTCTTCCTGCTGGTCGGCGTCATCTACGAGCAGACGCACGATCGGCTGATCGAGCACATGGGTGGGCTCAACGCACGCGTGCCCCGCTACGCGGCCATCTTCGGGCTCTTCACCTTCGCCAGCATCGGCCTGCCGGGCCTCTCGGGCTTCATCGGCGAGTTCCTGGTCGTCCTCGGCGCCTTCCAGTCCAGCGGCTGGGTGGCAGCGGGAGCGATGGTGGTCGTCATCATCAGCGCGGTCTACATGCTGTGGATGTTCCAGCGCGTCTTCTTCACGGTCCCGTCCGACTGGATGCGCCGCTTCTGGCCACGCCTCAGAGATCTGAACCGCAACGAGTGGATTGCGCTCACACCGCTCATCCTGCTGGTGGTGGCGCTCGGCGTGTACCCCGGACCGGTCCTGGAGATGATCGCCGCGCCGGTCGACCGAATCGTCGAGGCCGTCAATGGCGCCGGCCTGACCGGCTTCGGGCCGCTGTGGTGAAGGTGGACCGATGAACTACGTCGACGATCTCGTCACGCTCCTGCCGGAGCTGATCCTCGTGGCGCTGGTGCTGATCATCATCACGGTCGATCTCTTCCTGTCGCACGAGAACAAGTGGCTGCTCACGCCGCTCACCGTGGCCGGCCTGATCCTGGCGGGTGCCGCATGCGTGGTGGTCTGGGACACCAACGAGACGGTCTACACCGGCTTCTACGTGGTCGACGACCTGTCCGTCTTCTTCAAGGCGGCCACGATCCTGATCGGCATCTTCTCGGCGCTGTTCGCGCCGTCGTACCTGCTGGCGCGCCGCATCCCGCTGGGCGAGTTCAACATGATCCTGGTCAGCGCGCTGCTGGGCATGTGCGTGCTGGCCTCGAGCGGCGACCTGATCACCGTCTTCCTCGGCCTCGAGCTGATGACGATGCCCTCGTATCTGCTCACCGGCCTGCACAAGACCGATCGGTACAGCAACGAGGGCGGCCTGAAGTACTTCCTGCTCGGCAGCTTCGCCAGCGCCATCACGCTGTTCGGGATCAGCTGGCTGTACGGCCTCACCGGCACCACCAACATCGCCGAGATCGCCGCGTCGGTGGAGGGCCGGATGGGCGGCGCGCTGCTGGTTGCGATCGGGTTCCTGCTGGTCGGCGGCGCGTTCAAGATCGCGGCGGTGCCGTTCCACTACTGGACCCCGGACGCGTACCAGGGGGCGCCGACACCGATCACCGGCTTCCTGTCGGTCGGGCCCAAGCTCGGTGCCTTCGCCCTCCTGATCCGCGTCTTCGGACAGGCGCTCGAGCCGCTGACCGCCGATTGGCTCGGGATCTTCCTTGTCCTGACCGTGCTCACCATGACGGTCGGCAACGTGGTTGCCCTGGTGCAGGTCAACGTGAAGCGGATGCTGGCCTACTCGAGCATCGCCCACACCGGCTACATCATGGTCGGGCTGGCCGCGTTCGCGAATGCACCGAATCCCGAGGCCGCCGCGCAGGGAATCGAGTCGGTGCTCTTCTACATCCTCGGCTACGCGGTCATGAACATCGCGGCCTTCGCCGTGGTCTCGATGCTCCAGCGCGACACGCGACGCTTCGGCGGCCTGAACTCGTTCGCCGGCCTCGCCTCGCGCTCCCCCGTCCGTGCCGCCGCCATGGGCGTCCTGATGCTCAGCCTGACCGGCATTCCGCCGACGGTGGGCTTCTTTGCCAAGCTGTACGTGCTGCTCGCGGCCGTCGACTCCGACCTCGCCTGGCTGGCGGTGATTCTCGCGCTCAACGCGGCGATGGCCGCCTTCTACTACCTGCGCGTCGTGGTCTACATGTACATGCGCGATCCCGAGCCCGATCCCGCGCCCATCGACACCCATCCGTTCGGCTCGCTTGCTTTGGCGCTCTCGGTGGCTGGCGTCCTCGTCCTCGGGCTCTTCCCGGGCGCCATCCTGAGCCTGATCGAGGTGTCTGCGGCGAGCATCTTCTGAGCTCATGAGCCCCGAAGCCGACACCGCCCTCGGGGCGGCCGCGGCCGCGCTCCTCGGTGATCGACGCCTGATCATCGCCACCAACCGCGGGCCGGTCACGTTCGTCTCGGCCGCCGATGGCTCCCTCCGCCCGCGACGCGGCTCGGGCGGGCTCGTCACCGCGCTGAGCCAGGTGGGCCGGCACGTTCCGGTGACCTGGGTGGCGGCCGCGATGACCGAGGGCGACCGCCGAGCGGCGGCGAATCCCAGGCTGCTGCGCCAGGTCGCGGGTGGCGACGACGCGATCCGCCTCCGCTTCGCAGTGGTCGATCGCCCGGCATACGAGGCGGCCTACAACGTGATTGCCAACCCGCTGCTCTGGTTCATCCAGCACCAGATGTGGAACCTGCCCCTGCGTCCGGTCATCGACGCAGGAACGATGCGCGCCTGGGAGCGCGGCTACCTGGCCGTGAACGATGCCTTCGCCGCGGCCGTGCTGGCGCAGGCGCGGGGCGATCGCGAGCCGCGGGTCATGCTCCACGACTACCACCTCTACACGGCCGCCCTGCGCATCCGGCGCGCCCGCCCGCGGGCGATCCTGAGCCACTTCACGCACATCCCGTGGCCGCCGTCGAGCATCTGGCAGAACATCGCGCCCGAGATCCGGGTCGGCATCGCCACCGGGCTGCTGGCGAACGACGTGGTCGGCTTCCAGACGGAGCGCTATGCGCACAACTTCCTGCGCATGATCGAGTCCTTCGTGCCGGACGCGAAGGTCGACTACACCGAGCGGACCGCCAGGCGCGGACGCCGGACGACGCACGTGCGGCATTACCCGATCAGCATCGACGTCGACGCCACCCGCCTCATCGCCGGCTCGAGGGCCACGCGGCGCCGAGCCGATCAGCTGCTGGGCGCCACCCGCGAGAAGATCATCGTGCGCGTCGACCGCCTGGAGCCGTCGAAGAACATCGTGCGCGGCTTCCTCGCCTACGAGGCGTTGCTGCAGCGCCACCCGCGTCTCCGCGGCCGGATCAGCTTCCTGGCCTTCCTCGTCCCGTCCCGCACGGCCCTGCGCGAGTACGGTGAGTACGGGCGCAACGTGCAGAGCGCGGTCGACCGCATCAACGCGCGCTTCGGGAAGGCGGGCTGGCGCCCGGTCCAGCTCTTCTACGAGAACGACTACGCGCAGGCCCTGGCCGGCCTCGCGATCGCCGACGTCGTCCTCGTCAACCCGCTGGTCGACGGCATGAACCTCGTCGCCAAGGAGGCGGTCGTGGTCTCGCAGCGTGATGCCGTGCTGATCCTGTCCGAGACGGCCGGCGCGTTCGATCAGATGGCCGACGGCGCCCTGGCGGTCGCGCCGGCCGACGTGGTCGGCACCGCCGATGCGTTGGCGAGGGCCTTGTCCATGCCGATCGAGGAGCGTCGACGCCGCCTCCGCAGGCTGCGCCGCGGGGTCGAGCGGGAGGACATCAGCTGGTGGCTGCGCACCCAGTTCGAGGACCTGGCAGCGCTCAGCGGCTGAGCTCCTTGAGCAGCACGGCCACCTCGGCCGGATCGGCGAGGACCACGTCGCAGGCCTCGACCAGCGCCGGCAGCACCTCCCCCGCCGAGCCGCCCACGCCGATGATCGCGCCGCGCAGGCGGCCCGCGCCCCGCAGCTCCTTGACCGCGCGGAACATGTCGAGGTCGGTGGCGTCGTCGCCCAGCACCACGACGCCGCGCAGGCCGAAACGCTCGACGATCGTTCGCGCCGCGCTCCCCTTGTCGCCGAGGCCGATCGGCCGCACCTCCACGATCATCCGGCCGTGGTTGATCCGAAGCCCCTGGTCGTCGACGTCGCCGAGCGCCCGCACGATGGCCGACCGCGCCGCTTCGGGGTCCGGCGCGCTGCGGTAATGGACCGATGCGGAGACGCCCTTGTGCTCGGGCACCACCCCGGGCAGCTCCGGGAGGCGTGCGAGAACCTCGGTAAGCCGATCGGCCACGCCGGAAGCGCCGGGAGCGGTTCTCGGCTCCGACTCGCCCGGCTCCAGCCACTCCATGCCGTGGTTGCCCGCGATCAGGATCCTCGGCACGCCGGCCATCCTCCGCGTGTCGAGTGGCGTCCGGCCGGTGATGACGGCGACGACGGCGAGCCGCTCGGCCAGCGCGGCGAGCGCGCCATCGGCGCCCGCCACCAGGCGCGCCAGCGCGGGATCGGTGACGATCGGTGAGATGGTGCCGTCGAAGTCCGTCAGCAGGCCGGCGGGCTCATCGGCCAGTGCGTCGCGCGCCAGCTCAATCGCTCGCGACAGCGGCTCATCGGTGTGTTGGCTAGACTCGGCCACGTGCAGCGTCTCTCCTCGTGGGCGCTCCCGATCATCCTTGGGGTGGCGGGGGTCGCTCTCATTATCATCGGCACGCTCGACCTGGACGCAGGTCCGACAGCGAGCATTCCCCCCTTCCCGAGCACCACGCCCTCTCCCATCGCGGAGGCGACCCCGACACCCACACCCGAGCCGTCCGTCTCGGCCACACCGAGCTCGAGCGTCGAGCCAACCGTGCAGCCGACGCCGTCACCCCTGCCCTCGGACGTGGTGGCGGTCCAGATCGGCGTTCCGTCGGTCGGCATCAACGTGGCGGTGAAGCAATCGACCAGCGACGAGACCGACCATTTCCCGCCGGACGATGCCGCGTACATCCTGCAGGCAGCCCAACAGCCGGGGCGCAACACGAACTCGTACATCTTCGGCCATGCGCTCAACTCGCTCTTCAAGCCGCTCTGGAACGTGCAGCTCGGGGACGACGTGCTGGTGCGCATGTCGGACGATTCGATCCTCCGCTACGTCGTCACGGAGGTGCGCCCCAACGTCGCCTGCCCGGATCCCGGTGCGGATCCGGCCCTGAACCCCGAAGCCTTCGGCGTCGAACCGCCACTTGCCCTCCAGATCCACGACACGTGTGACGAGGCAAGGTTCTGGACCACCTCGACCGATTACGAGCGGCTGACGCTCCAGACGTCGCAGGGCTACAACCGCAACTGGGGCGAGCTCGTCATCGTGGCCGACCCGGACCGCTCATGAGCCATCAGGCCCGCTGACCGCCTTCCGCCGGCCCCGGACGAACCAGGCCGGCACCAACGTGACGAGCGCCACGCCCAGCGCGATGCTCATCACCATCTGAAGCACCGCCGCCGACTCACCCTGCGACCACCTCTCGAGCACATCCACGAGAGCGAGCGACGCCTGCGGGTCGACACCGACGAACTCCGGCCGGCCCAGCGAGACGACGAGCGCGTCGCGTCGCGATGGATCGGCGATCAGCGCCGAGAGCTCGTCGATCCGGTTCTGGCCGATGGAGGTCAGCAGCGCGAGCCCGATGCTCATGCCCACCGTGCGGGTGATCTGGAGCATCGCGCTCGCCACCCCGTAGGCGCCCGCGCCGGCCGCCTCGACCGCCGCCGTGGCGCGCGGGGAGACCGTCAGCCCGAAACCGAACCCGTAGATCGCGAGGTCGCAGACGAGCCGATCGATCTCGGTGTCGACGCCCCATCCGAGCGCCAGCCAGAGTCCAACCGCCGAGAGGAGGACGCCGGCCACCGCCACGATCCGCTCGCCGATGAACCCGCTGGCGAGGCCGCCGACCAGCGCGCCGGCCGCGATCGCCAGTGTCAGGGCGGTGAGCACGGTCGACGACTGGGCGGCGGTGCCGAACAGGACGCGGTTGACGAAGACCGGTCCACCGATGATTGCCGTCGCCAGGGTGTAGCCCGTCAGCAGGCTCATGGCGTTCGCGGCGCTGAAGGCGCGGTCGGCGAACAGGCGCAGGTCGACGAGCGGCGACCGCGATCGGAGCTCGTACCACACGAAGGCGGCGGACGAGGCGGCTGCCAGAGCCAGGCCGCCGATGACGAGCGGATCCGTCCAGCCGCTCGCGCCCGAGACCGTCACCGATCCGATGCCGGACACCAGCGCAACGGACAGCAGCAGCGCTCCAACCAGGTCCAAACGGCCAGGAACGCGCGGCGTCTCGATGCCGCCGGCCACCACGTAGATCAGCAGCATCGTGACGATCCCGATCGGCACGTTGAGCAGGAAGATCCACTGCCAGCTGGCCATGTCCAGGCCGGGAATCGGGAGGCTGACGTTGAGGAGGACCCATGCCCCGTACGCCGGACCGATCGCCATGCCGATGTAGGTGGCCGCACCTTCCAGGCCGAGCGCCACCGACCGCGCGCGGCCGCTGAACAGATGGCTTGCCAGCGCCATCGAGAGCGGCACCAGCGCTCCCCCGCCGAATCCCTGCACCACCCGGGCGATGATGAGCCAGGTCAACCCGTCCTCCGGGCCTGCGAAGCGTGAGAGACCCGCCCCGGCGCTGCCGATGACGAAGAGGAGCAGCGCCAGCACGTAGAGGCGCCGGGCGCCCCACAGGTCGGCCCCGCGCCCGGCGAGGGGCATGGCGACGACGTAGGCCAGCAGATAGGCGTTCACGATCCAGCTCACCCGCGCCAGGTCGGCCCAACCGCCGAAGTCCGCCACGATCGAGGGCAGGGCGATCGCCACCACCATCAGCTCGGCACCACCGAGAAACACGCCGAGGCTGGCGAACGCGAGCGCGGCCCAGGCGGCCACGGGATGGATCCGCTGCGGCTGGTCGGTCACAGGTCGACGCGGTTGAACGCCACCCGGGCGAGGAACAGCAGGACGCCGGCGGCGGCCAGCCCCACTCCGGCGCCCTGGATCGCCACCGAGATGGGGCTGGACAGCTGCGACAGCTGCGCGAGCGCCTCGACCGGGATCTCAACGCGTGGCAGTCCAAGCCACGCCGCGCCGCCCACGGCCAGTCCGGCGACCGCCGCCACGATCGCGGCGAGTGACGGGCGGAGAAGCGACCCGGCCAGCAGGCCAAGCGCCAGCATGCCGATCGCGCCGCAGGCGATCGCCGCGAACGTCAGCCCGAAGGCCAACGGATCCAGCGTCCCTCCCGGCGCCGAGGCGGCGAGCCAACCCAGGACACCGACGGCGATGATGCCAAACATCGAAACCAGCGCCAGCGCGGTGAACCAGCCGACCAGGATCGTTCCGCGGGGGATGGACCGCGTCGCGAGCCAGCCGGCCCGGCCGAGCGCGCGCTCGCGGCTGAGGGACCAGCCCGCGATCGCCGCCCCGACGACCATCGCCGCGGCAACGCCGATCGCCAGTCGGACGAGGACTGTCGCCATCGGAGCCGGGAGCAGCGCCACGAACGCGCCGGCGCCGACATAGACGGCCAGCAGGGCGAGGAGCCGGAAGCTGATCCACAGCTCGCGCAGCGCGAGCCGGGTCACGACCCCCGTCTGGCTCACGCGGACGCCGCGCCGCGCGCGACCATGCCCGCCGCCCGCATCTCGGCCAGCGCCGCGATCCCGCGATGCGAGAGCGGTAGCTCCGCCTTCTCGAGCGCGCCGACCGGCGCGATCAGCTCGACCCGGCCCGCGCGCAGGTACGCGACGTGCGCCATGAGCCCGACCTCGCTGGCCGGGTACCGACTCGCGAGCATGACCGTCCGTCGCCGGCCCGGGAGCTTCAGGAGCCGCTTTCGCTCACGCTCGTCGAGCGCGCGCAACGGCTCGTCGAGCAGCAGGACCTCGGGATCCCCGATCAGTGCGGCCGCGAGGCCGGTTCGCTGCTGCAGGGGCTCGCCCCCGCGCCGCATGGGCCGCGAGGCGGCCTCCGAGGGAATCCGGGCCCAGGCGATGGCTCGCTCGATCCGCCGCGCTGCCTCGGCGGGCGCGAGGTCCAGCAGCTGAGCCGCGAGCTGGAGCGCCTCCACCGGCGTCATCCAGGTGTGCATCCCCGGATCTGGTCCGAGGTACGCAAGCCGGCGTCCCCAGCCGGCTGTCGTTGGGTTGCTGGAGCCGGCGATCTGGATGTCCCCCCGGTCGACGCGCGACAGCCCGGCGAGGACGCGCAGCAGCGTCGAGGCGGTGGCATCCGGGTCGGAGACGAGCAGGAGTCGTGCGCCGTGCGGGACGGAGAGCGAGCAGTGATCCAGCTCACGGCCTCGCTTGAGGCCCGTGCAGGTCACGGCGGCCGGACGCAGGACCCGCAGGAGCGGCGCGCTCCACAGCGCGTCGGGGGTCGAGCTCGTCAGCGACGCACCTCCTGTTGCCAGCCTCGGGACGGGTCGGGCGCGCCGATGCTAGCACGAGGGGTTGACGGATCCGGGGAGCGCCGATACCATAAGCGTTCACTTATATAAAGCCGCATTTGATAAAGAAGCGCTTGTGAAGCTACCCACGCCAGCGACGCCCGCCGAGCACGACCTCGGGCGGCTCCGCACCCTCTATCGCGCCCTTGGCGACGAGACGCGGCTCCGCATCATCGGCCTCATCGCCGAGATCGGACCGCTGCCGGTTCGTGAGCTGTCGTCGAGGGTCGGCCTCTCACAGCCGCTCATCAGCTGGCACCTGCGCATCCTGCGCCTGGCCGGCATCATCGACACGCAGCGCAATGGCCGCGAGGTGATCTGCCGGTTGCGGACAGCCGCGTTCGAAGAGCTCCACGATGCCGAGGCACGGCTCGTCGGCGGCACCGCCGGCGTGGCAACTGCCCCGGACGCGCCAGGAACGGTGCCCGATGTCAACTAGCCGGGAAGACGCCCACGACGTCCGCCGCGGCGACTCGGTCGTTCCGGAGGCCGTCAAGCAAGCGGCGCGCGGCATCCTCGCCCCGGTCGTTCGCCTGGCGATGGCCCTTCACCTGACGCCGAACACCATCACGGTGATCGGCCTGTTCATCACGATCGCCGCATCGGCCCTGGTCGCCAGCGGCTGGCTCCTCCTCGGAGCTGCAGTCCTGGCGGCTGGCTCGATGCTCGACGCCGTGGACGGCGGGCTGGCTCGAGCCCAGGGTGGCGGTACGGCGTTCGGCGGCTTCCTCGACTCGACGCTCGATCGAGCGAGCGAGGCGATCCTGTATGCCGGCGTTGCCACCTGGTTCCTGGGCACGCTCGATGCGCCGACCCTTCCGGTGCTCGCCGTCTTCGTTGCCCTGACCGGCTCGTTCCTGGTGAGCTACGCCCGCGCCCGGGCTGAGGGCATCGGCCTCTCGGCCAGCGTCGGGCTCGCACCGCGCACGGAGCGGCTCGTCCTCATCATCGCTGGCATCGCATTTGCCGGGATGGGCTTCACGCCGATCCTGATCGGCACCATCGTCCTGGTCGCCGCGCTCACCGTGGTGACCGTCATCCAGCGTATCTGGCACGTCTGGCGTCTCAGCCAGGCGGCGACAACCCGCAGCGAGGAGAACTGACGCATCGTGGCTTCGAAGAACGGAAAGGCCGCCACCAACGGCCATCGGTCCAGCGACGGCAAGGTCCGTGTCGCCATCGTGGGCGTCGGGAACTGCGCGAGCAGCCTCGTCCAGGGTCGCTACCACTACGCCGATGCCAGGGACGGTGACTTCATTCCGGGCCTGATGCACGTCAACCTGGGCGGCTACCACGTCCGCGACATCGAGTTCGTGGCGGCCTTCGACGTCGACCAGCAACAAGGTCGGGAAGGACCTCTCCGAGGCGATCTTCACCGAGCCGAACAACACGTTCACCTTCGCCCCGGTGCCCGAGCTCAACGTGCCGGTGGAGCGAGGCATGACCCACGACGGCCTCGGCAAGTACCTCTCCGAGATCATCACGAAGGCGCCCGGGCCAACCGCCGACATCGTCAAGATCCTGAAGGATCGCGAGGTCGACGTCATGGTCAGCTACCTGCCGGTCGGCTCCGAGCAGGCCACCAAGTGGTACGCGGAGCAGGCGATCCATGCCGGAGTCGCCTTCGTCAACGCGATCCCGGTCTTCATCGGCCGCGAGCCCTACTGGCAGCGGCGCTTCGCGAAGGCCGGGCTGCCGGTCATCGGCGACGACATCAAGAGCCAGCTGGGGGCCACGATCACGCATCGCGTGCTGACCCGTCTCTTCATGGACCGCGGCGTCAAGATCGACCGGACCTACCAGCTCAACTTCGGGGGCAACACCGACTTCCTGAACATGCTCGAGCGCGAGCGCCTCGAGTCCAAGAAGATCAGCAAGACGAACGCCGTGACCTCGATGATCGACTACGAGATCGCCGACGACGACATCCACGTCGGACCGTCCGACTACGTGCCGTGGCTCAAGGACCGCAAGTGGTGCCATATCCGGATGGAAGGCACCACCTACGGCGACGTCCCGCTCAACCTGGAGCTCAAGCTCGAGGTCTGGGACTCGCCCAACTCGGCGGGCGTCATCACCGATGCCATCCGTTGCGCGAAGCTCGGCCTTGACCGCGGCCTGGCCGGCACGCTCGTGGCACCGAGCTCGTACTTCATGAAGTCGCCGCCGATCCAGATCCACGACGACATCGCGCACAATCGGGTCGAGGACTTCATCCGCGGTGACGACAACGAGACGCTGGACGGCACCGAGAAGCTCGCGCCGCGCAAGGCCCGCAAGGTCGCGCCGCCGAACCGCAAGGTCAAGGCCCGGGCCGCGGCCGCCGAGGTAGCGTAGGCAGGCACACCGGATCGCGGATACTTCCGCGGAGATGTTTGTCCTTCGGGATGGTGCGCCGACCGAGCGCAAGCGGGAGCTGCTGACCTATTGGCTCTACCTGGCGGCCGAGCGAGTGATCAACGCGGTGCCGCGGCGGGCCGTCATGCCCGTGGCAGCCGCTGTCGGTAACCTCGCCTACGACCTTGCCGGCCCGAAGCGACAGGTCATCCACGAGAACCTGGCGCACCCGATGGGCCTCGACCCCGATCATCGCCGCGTGAGGTCCGCCGCCCGCCGCGCGTTCCGCAACTACGCCAAGTACCTCGTCGACATGATGCGCATCGGCGAGCTGTCGCCCGCCGCGGCGGCCGACCTCGTCCACATCGAGAACATCGAGGTCCTCGACGCGGCGCGCGCGCAGGGGAAGGGGGTCCTGGTCTGCACCATCCACGTCGGCGGGATGGACATGATCGGGCCTGGGCTGAAGCTGCGCGGTACCGCGATGCACGTCGTCGCCGACGACACGACCTACGGGCGCCTCTTCGATCACCTGTCGGCCGCTCGGGCAAAGCAGGACATCCTCGTCATCGGCTGGCGCAACCTGCGCGGGCTCTTCCGGGTGCTGCGCGACAACGGGAACGTCGTGCTCTTCTGTGACGGCGGCTACCGCCGCGGTGACGTTCCGGTCGAGCTGTGCGGCGAGGCGACCACGTTTCCGATCGGGCCCGCCACGCTGTCGGCCAAGACGGGGGCCCCGCTCCTGCCGGTCTGGTGCCGTCGCGAGCGCGACGATCGCTTCGAGGCTCGCGGACTGCCATTCGTGAGCTGCACGAGCACCGAGCCGGCGGAGATCTACCGAGCCACGCAGGAGGTGGCCGATGCGCTCGGCGGGGTGATCGCCGATGACCCCGGGCAGTGGTACATGTTCCGTCCCGTCTGGCCACAGACCGATGAGGACCGTGCGCAGGCACGCGCCGCCCTCGCCGCCGCCCGCCGCGGCGAGGACTGGACGAAGATCGGCGCGTGATGCTGCGTCTGGGCCTCGAGATCGCCGATCGGGTCGTTGCCGCCCTCCCGTCGCGGGCCGCCTACGCCCTCGCTGATCTGGCGGGGGACGCCTGGTACCGCCTGGCGCCCGCGCGCCGCCGGCTGGTTGCCGCCAACCTGGCGAGGGTCTGCGCCGCGACCGGGCGCCCGGTGCACGGCCGGCCGTTCCGCGATCTCGTGCGCTCCGCGTTCCGGAATCACGCGCGCTACTACGTGGAGCTGCTGCGCGCTCCCCATTATCCGGTCGATCGGATCGAGGAGATCATGGACGTGCCGCAGTGGGAGGCATTCGCCGCTGCCCTCGGTGGCGGGCCAAGCATCTTCATCGGCTCGCACCTCGGCAACTTCGAGCCGTTCGGTACGTTCCTCATCGCCCACGGCATCCGGCCGCTGGTCCCGATGGAGGAGATCGAGCCGCCGGCCCTGTTCGAGTTCCTCGCCGCGCGGCGCGGCGGCGGGGGCATCGAGCTGTTGCCGCTCAGTCGAGCACGGCGGCAGCTCAGCCAGCGGCTCCGCGCCGGTGGGACGCTCGGCATCATCGGCGACCGTGACCTCGCCGGCGACGGCCACCCGGTGACGATGTTCGGACATCCGACCACGGTGCCGCTGGGGCCGGCGGCGCTGGCGGTCGCGCATGGGGCCGCGCTCGTCGTCGGTCGCTGCCTGCGGATCGGTCCCGACCGTTTCCGGGCGGATGGCGAGGTCCTCGAGGTGCCCTCGAGCGGAGACCGCCGCGCCGATGCGATCGCCCTCGCGACTCGCATCGCGGCCCGCTTCGAGCGCGACATCGGTGAGGCGCCCGAGCAGTGGTGGGGCGCCTTCCAGCCCTTCTGGCCCGACCTGCGCGGCGAGTCGACGCCATGACGCGCGGCGGCGGCGAGCTCGGCAAGGCCGACATGCACCTCCACACCCTGTACTCGGACGGGACGGTGTCGGTGGGGGCGCTGCTCGATCACGTCGAGGCGGAGACCGACCTCGACGTCATCGCCATCACCGATCACGAGCGGATCGACGGTGCGCTGCGCGCGCGCGAGATGCATGCGGCCGGACGCTACAGCTTCGAGCTCGTGGTCGGCGAAGAGATCACCACCCGGCGCGGCCACGTGCTGGCGCTCTTCATCACCGAGCGGATCCCCGCGTTGCGGCCCCTGGCGGAGACGCTCGAGCGCATTCACGACCAGGGCGGGATCGCGATCGCGGCGCACCCGATGGCGCCGCTCACGCCGTCGCTGGGCACTCGATCGCTGCTCGCGGCGCACGGCACCGAGGATCGCCGTCACCGGCTCGACGCGATCGAGCTGATGAACCCATCGGCTGCGGGTCGGGCGCGCCGAGCGGCCCGCCAACGGATCAATCGGAACGTCCTCCGCCTGGCTGCCGTCGGAAACTCGGATGCGCACGTGCTGGAGGGAATCGGCACCGCGTGGACCTGGTTCCCCGGCTCGACTGCCGGCGACTACCGGAGGGCCGTGGAAGAGCGCACCACGCGGCCCGATGGTGCCTTCTGGTCGAACCGCCAGAACCTCGCGGTGTACCGGCGACAGCTGCGTGCCAAGGTCAGGCACCTCCGCCATACTCTTCGGCCAACGGGAGAGTGGCGGTGACATCGGTGCAGTCGGCGCCGTCGACGACGGCGCCATCGGTGCAGTCGGGCGGGGCCCATCGAAATCCCCTGAAGGTGGGGATCGTGAGCCCGTATGGGTACCCGCATCCGGGCGGCGTGAACGAGCACGTGCGGTACACCTACGAAGCGATGACGCGGATGGGCCACGACGTGTGGATCATCACGTCGAAGTACGGCCGGGAGCGGGAGAGCGAGGGGAACGTCATCCGCCTCGGCACGGGGTGGGCGGCGCCGGCGAACGGCAGCATCGGTCGCGTCACGCTCGGGCTGCGATTCAAGCGCCAGGCGCGGGAGGTGCTCGAGGAGCATGCGTTCGACATCCTCCACTTCCATGAGCCGTTCGTGCCGTTCCTGTCGCCGACCGTTCTCGACCAGTCGAAGACGGTCAACGTCGCCACGTTCCACGCCTTCGGCGGCTTCTCACCCTCCTACTGGATCGGCAAGCGATTCGCCGGCCACCTGGCCCAGCGGCTTCACGGGCGAATCGCCGTCTCCGGCGCGGCACGCCACTTCATCAGCAGGTACTTCCCCGGGGAGTACGAGATCATCCCGAACGGCGTCGACCTCGACCGATTCATCCACGCCGAGCCGTTCGAGGAGCTGCGCGACGGGACGCTCAACATCCTGTTCGTCGGACGGCTCGAGGAGCGCAAGGGGCTCACCCACCTCCTCCAGGCCTATCACCGCCTTCGCAAGCGCAAGGTCGACGCGCGGCTGCTGGTGGTCGGTGCGGGACCGAAGCTGCGCGAGTACAAGCGTTTCGTCGGCCTGCGAGGCATCCGGGACGTCGAGTTCCTTGGCCGGGTCAACGACGACGAGAAGGTCCGCTATTTCGCATCGGCCGACATCTACTGTGCCCCGAACACCGGGCAGGAGTCGTTTGGCATCGTGCTCCTCGAGGCGATGGCTGCCGGGGTGCCGATCGTCGCGTCCGACATCCACGGCTTCAAGCGCGTGATCGAGCGCAACGTTCAGGGGTTGCTCGTCGAGCCGCGCAATCCACGGGCGCTGGCTGCCGCCCTCTACGCGCTCGCCCGCGACCCCGACCTCCGCCACGACATGGGCGAGGCGGGACGCGCGCGCGCTCCCGAGTTCACCTGGGATCGGGTGACGGAGCGGATCGTGGACTTCTATTACCAGACGCTGGAGTCGGTGCTGGCCGGCGGGCGCTGAGGGGAATCTCAGGGCGGGCCGAGGGACTTCTGCAGATCAATGAGCGCCTGTTGGCTCACCTGGAGGAAGCCACTCCGGGATTGGTCGAGATCGATGATCAGGGTGATGACGCCGCTGAAGACGATCACGAACGCCAACGCGCTGAACAGGCTGCGGCGGCCGGTCAGTCCCGCGCCGTAGCCGGTCATCACGAGCGCCAGGGTGCTGCCGATGATGAGGAAGTAGACGACTGACTCCGGCACGCGGGCATACACACCAGCCACGACCCGTTTGGTGTGGAGGTCGATCATCTCGTTGAGCGAGCTGACATAGAGGCTGAACGTCTCCGAGCCACCCTCCGTCGCGGCCAGCTCCTCGGTGATCGCCCAGACGGCGTCCTGGATCTCCTCCGACCGCTCGATCGACCGGGCCAGGTCCGCCAGATCGGCCCGCGCGATTCGGAGCGGGACGTACTCCCGGAGCAACGTCCTCACGGCCTCGTCGTTGGGTGCCGGCAGGAATCCGGCACGCAGGTAGGTGGTCCCGATCGCGTTGGCCTCTTCGAGAACCAGGCCGCGGCGCGTGTCGAAGCGGTCCGATGCCATGCTCATCGTGACCGCGACCAGGAACGCCAGGGTGGCGAGGAGCGATGCGACCAGGGCCCCCGTCGGGCCCTCCTTCTCGTCGGGCGTTCGTGCCTGATGCCACAGACCGATCCGGTAGCCGCCCAGGTAGGCGAGCGTCGTGATCGCCACGAGCGCGACGAAGATCACCCCGATCGGCACCGCGTCCAGGAGCTGTGCCTGCACCACCCATCCTCTCGTCCGGCAACGTCCGCCGCAGTATCGCAGAACCGCTACATCGGCTTGCGCCAGCTGGTAAACGTCTTGTCGGGCAGAAACCCGAGCGATTCGTAGAGGGCGGTCGCGCCGGTCGGACTATCCGTGTCGACGCCAAGGCTGGCCGACGTGAACCCCGCCCCGCGGGCCGCGACGAGCGACCTGGCGAGCAGCGCGCGAGCCAGGCCGCGCCGGCGCCACGGCCGCCGGACGGAGACGCTGGCGACGTAGACGCGCGCCCGACCGTGCCGCTCGTTCTCCTCGGCAGGCACCGTGGTCGTGACCTCGCCCGCCACCTCCTCGCCATCCCAGCCGATGCGCCAGAAGCGCGGATCGGCGTTGTCGGGGTCGGCGTCGAAGCGAGTCCAGTCCTCCTCGGTCCACTCGGCCTGGCCCCAGTGATCGCGGAACGCCTCCGCGGAAGCGAGCCAGATGGTGCGGTACTGGTCGCGCGTCACGGGGCGCAGCTCGATCCCGTCGGGCATCGGCGGCGCAACGAGGCCGTCGAGCGTCGGCGCGACCATCTCGTAGAAGTAGCGAGCCGGGGTGTAGCCGTTTCCGCGGAGGAGCGCGGTGTTGCCCGGGTCTGACGTCCACGCCCTCGGAGCCGAACCACTTGGGCGCGACGTCGACGTGCTCCTCCGCGATCTCGCGCAGCCGCTGCTCGTTGTGCCGGTGCATCGCGCCGCCGATTCCCCGCCGACGCCAGTCGGGGTGGACGAATCCGAAGTTCTCGTAGGAGCGGCCGCCCTCGACGAGGTCGTTCCAGAAGACCCGCGCGTAGGCAACCAGCTCGCCCTCGACTTCCGCCAGGATCATGTCGCGGGCAGGATCGCAGTTGACGAGCGTCGAATAGTTCAGGCGCAGCTGGTCGAGCGACGTCACCTCCTCGATGCCGTCCGCCTCATGCGCCGCCGTGTAGACGCGGAGCATGGCGGGGAAGTCCTCCTCGCCGCGAAACTGCCGGAAGCTGAGGCCGGGGACCGACGGCGCCCCCGCGAGAGCCAGGTCGGTCACGTGAAGGGACCCTCCTCCATCGGCTTGCGCCATGCCTGGCCGCGATCGGTCACCACGAAGCCGAACGACTCGTAGAGGCGCAGGGCGCCCGAGGGGTTGTCGGCATCGACGCCGAGCATGGCCGTGTCCATGCCGCGCTCCGCCAGCAGGTGCAGGCTGCGGGCGATGAGCGCCGATGCAACCCCGCGCTTGCGCCACGCGCGTCGCGTGAACACGCTGTCGAGCCAGCCGCGTCGGCTGCCGGTCGCCTCGTTCTCGTGCGCGTAGATCGTGTTGACCACGGCCGCCGCGACCTCGTCGCCATCCCAGGCGACGACCCAGAGCGACGTATCGAAGTCGGGCGCGTCCTGGTACCGGCGGAAGGCCTCGTCCGACTCGTCGCCGCCGCCCCAGTGGTCGCGGAACGCCTCGTGGTCGGCGTGCCAGATCTGCATCAGCTGCTCCGCCTGGACGGGTCGGACCTCGATCCCATCGGGCATCGGCGGGACGGCCGGCAGGTTGTCCTGGAGGCCGGAGCGCGTCATGTCGAAGAACCAGCGGACCGGTTCGTAGCCCGCGCGGCGGGCAATCGCGTTGGCGCCCTCGTTGCGGCCCTCGGTGAAGGTGCCCAGGACGCGCGGCCGGCTCGTGTCGTGGGTGCTCGCCAGCGCAGTCTGCTGGCGTTCACAGTCCGCAAGCATCGCCGTGCCGATCCCGCGCCGCCGCCACGCCGGATCCACGGCACAGCGAGAGCGGTATTCGCGAACGCCATCGTTGGCGTCGACCCAGTCGCGCCGGGCGAAGCCGACCATCCGGCCATCGACCTCGGCGATGCTGAGGTCACGGGTCGGGTCGAACTGCTCGGAGGTGTGCGCGAAGTAGGCGGCCTGTTCGCCAACCGTCTCGCGGTAGCCGAGGCCGTCGGCCTCCCACTCTTCGTTCTGGATGCGGACCATCTCAGGCAGGTCGGCCTCGCCGGCGTACGGGCGCATGACGAGGCTCGGAGATCTCGGCCGCCGGAGCGGCCGTATCGGTCTTCATGTGAGTCCCTCCGTCGGCTGGCATCAGCCGACTCGCTTGAGCTTGCCGGTGCGCTTCGCGTAGCGCTCCGCGATGCCGAAGACGTAGACGCCGAGCGGGATCAGGACGACGCCCATGATCACGAGCGGCCAGATGTCGTGGCCCAGGTCAACGACCGACGTTCCCTTGATCAGGCCCTCGCGGATCCCGTCGAGGACATACGTGCCAGGGCTGAACTGCGCCACGAACTGCATCCATTCGGGAAGCTCCTCGACGGAGTAGTACACGCCGCTGAACAGCAGGATGATCGACTGGATGACGAAGACCATCTGGTCGCCGCGCTCCACGTAGAGGAGCGGCAGGATGGCCGCCATCATGCCGACGCCGACGAAGCTGACCGAACCGAGCAGCAGGAACGCCCCCGCCGTCACGTAGTTGCCGCCGCTGAACTCGAGATCGAAGAAGAGGATCATCACCACCAGGATGATCACCATCTGGATCAGCGCGTAGGCGACCGCGAACAGGGTCGAGCCGACCAGCTGCGTGTAGCGGCGCACCGGCGCCATGAACGTGTACTCGAGCGTCCCCTCCCAGCGCTCCCAGGTCACCGTCTCGCCGATGAAGCCGAAGACGATGGACAGGAAGTTCCAGAAGATGGCGCCGATCACCAGCACCTGCAGCAGCCCGGGATCGTCCTGGGCAACGCCGATGAAGGCAACCGACAGGGCAGCCGCCAGCGAATAGACGAGCCAGGCGACCTCCCAGCCCCAGTAGCGCTTGGTCAGGTTGAAGTTGCGCTCGACGAAGGCGAAGCTCGCCCGCAGCTCACGCGTTGCAATCGACATCAGATGAACTCTCTCTCACTCCATTGGGCCGATGGACCGGCCGGGCCCTCAGCGGGCTCGGACCGGCCGCATCGTCGAATCGGCGGCCAGCCGGGTGCCGAATCGCACCAGCTGGCGACCGATCCACCGCCGCACCGGGCGGCGGTCGGTGTTTGGCTCGCTCACGAGGAGGTTCGTGCGGCGCAGCCGCGCCTCACGCTCCTCGATCAGGCTGAGCACGACACGAGTGTCCAGGTTGCTCTGCACGGGAATCACCTCCTCTCTTCACAGCTATTCGTCGTCGTCGTTCTTGTCGTCGTCGTCGTGATCGTCGTCGAGGCTCTTGCCGGTGAACGTCATGAACACGTTCTCCAGCGTCGGCTCCTTGCCGTAGTCCCTGGCGACCAGCGCCATGAGCTCCGGCGGAGTCCCCTCGGCGACCATCCGGCCGTCATTGATCAGCGCGATCCGATCGCACAGCCGCTCCGCCTCGTCGAGGTCGTGCGTCGTCAGCACGATCGTGGCGTCGTGCGTGTCGCGCACCTCCTCGATGAAGGTCTGCACGTCGAGCTTCGACCGCGGGTCGAGACCCGTCGTCGGCTCGTCGAGCAGCAGCACCGTCGGGCTCGTCAGCAGCGCCCGCGCGATCGCGACCTTCTGCTGCATCCCGCGACTCATCTGCTCGAGTGGCCGGCTCAGCCGCTTCTCGCCGATGCCGAGGCGAGCCATGATCTGGATCGCCTCCGCACGCGCCTTCTTGGCGTCCAGGCCGTAGAGCCGCGCCGCATAGGCGAGGTTCTCGTGCGGGGAGAGCTTCTTGAAGAACGCTGCGTCGACGCTCAACGCGGTTGATGAGCTGCTTGACCTTCATCTCGTCGCGCTCGACGTCGTTGCCCGAACACCTCGACTCTCCCGCCATCCAGCGTCAGCAGCGTGCTGACGAGGCGGATGAGCGTGCTCTTGCCCGACCCGTTCGCGCCAAGGATCCCGTAGATCTCGCCGCGTCGGATCGAGAGCGTCACCTCGTTGACGGCGACGACCGACTTCTTCTTGCGACCCACCACGAATCGCTTCGTGGCACGCTCCATGAGCAGCGCGGGCTGCTCGCCGGCCGGCGGCGGGCCGACGTGGCGCAGCGGCTGCCGCACCGGAGCCACGGTCGCTATCGTCTTTGGTTCGTCCATGACCTCGATCATTGTCGTGTCCGTTCCGTTCGTCCCTGGGGCCCGAAATAGATGAGAGCCGCGGCCCGTTGCTCCCGGTCCGCGGCTCTCGTGCTGCCCCGCTGGGGCATCAAAAAACCGTGAACCTGATCCGGCCCACGGCTCGTGGTGTCTGCGTCGGCGGTCTTACCGCCGTTGCTCTACCTCGTCCAGGGCACAGATCTCCCGTCGACTCCATTGCCGGTAGGCGCGAGTCGCGGCGCGTGGATGGCGAACATGCTGCGATGCATTTCCGTCAGTTCGCTCCTCGTTACGGGTGATTGGTGGCCGGGCACGCGGGGCAGCGTCTTCTGCGGTCCGGGTGCCGCCGGAGTCTACGACCGCGGCTTGCTCGGTGTCAACTTTTGTCGGGGAGTAGCAGAGCGGGGGAAGTTGCCGTCTCACGGGCAGCCTGGTGGACCACGATAGGTGCTCACGGGACGACCGCCCCTGACTGCTCGCCTAGCCTCGTGCTTGCGCGAGGCCATCGAGGATCAGATCCAGGCCGTACTCGAACTCGTTTGCAAAGTCATAGCCGGGCTTCATGGCGTGCTCGGTGATGAAGGCCGCCAGGTTGGGGTACGCGTTGACCGGGAAGGGCTCGAGCATGGTCTGCGCCATCTCGGCGATGTCGGCCGTCGACTCGAACGGCAGGGCCATCTGGGTCTGGGCGAAGCCGTAGATGTAGCTGTCGAGCAGCGAGTAGGCGTGGGCGGCCATCGCCATGTCGAAGCCAGAGGCGCGAAGGTTGCCGATGACCGCATCGTGGTGCCGCAGGTTGGCTGGACCGGGGTTGGTCCGCGACTCCATCAGGGCGACCGCCCAGCGGTGCCGGGACAGCACCTCGCGGACCGAGATCGCTCGCTCGCGCATGGCGGTCCTCCAGTCGACGCCCGGGTCGGGCACGTCGATTTCGCCGAACACGAGGTCGACGATGCCATCCACGATGTCTTCCTTGTTCCTCGCGTGGCGGTAGAGCGCCATCGGCCCGACCCCGAGCTCCTGGCCGAGCGTGCGCATGGTGAGCGTCTCGAGCCCGCCCTCGTCGGCGATCCCGATCGCCGCGCGCAGAACCCTGTCCCTGCTCAAGGGGACTCGGCGCTCGGCCGCTGGCTTGGCCCTGGTGCTCATCGGCTCCTCCTGTGATCGTTAGCGTACACCGTAAACTTCGGGCTTGACGGCTTGTTGTGTACATCGTAGTGTACAGCATACGCTTACATAGTACACACCGCAGCGGAGGCACCAACCGATGAAGGCGATCACGCAAGACACCTACGGCTCGGCCACAGTCCTGGAGGCACGGGACATCGACATGCCCGAGATCGGCGACGACCAGGTGCTGCTCCGCGTGCAGGCCGCCGGCGTCAATCCGGCCGACTGGGCGATCATGAGCGGGCTGCCGTACATCGCCCGCCCCGTCTACGGGCTCCGCAGGCCGAAGGCCGGCGTCCGTGGGACCGACGTATCGGGGACGGTCGAGGCCGTCGGGAGCGGCGTGACACGGTTCAAGCCGGGAGACGAGGTCTTCGGGTCGGCCGACGGCTCCTATGCCGAGTACGCGGTCGCCTCCGAGGAGACGCTGGCGCCGAAGCCGGCCAACCTCAGCTTCGAAGGAGCGGCGGCCGTGCCAATGGCCGGACAGGTCGCGCTCCAGGCGCTGCGCGGCGTCGAGGCCGGGCAGAAGGTGCTGATCAACGGAGCCTCCGGGGGCATCGGCACCTTCGCGGTGCAGATCGCGAAGGCACTGGGCGCCGAGGTCACCGCCGTCGCCAGCACCCGCAACCTCGACATGCTCCGCTCGATCGGCGCGGACCACGTCATTGACTACACGGCCGAAGACTTCACCCGAGGCGATCGGCGCTACGACCTGATCCTCGACAACGTGTCGAACCATTCGCTCTCCGACCTCCGGCGCGTGCTGGCCCCGACCGGCATCCTCGTGCCGAACGGCGGAAGGTTCGACAAGCGCTGGTTCGCCAGTGGCGGCCGCCTCATCGCCGGGATGGTGATGTTCCGCTTCGTGAGCCAGACCCTGCGGACGTTCATCCAGTCGACGAAGCGGGAGGACCTGCTCGAGCTCAAGCAGCTCATCGAGGCCGGCAGCGTCACGCCGGTCATCGATCGCACCTATCCGCTGAGCGAGACCGCAGCGGCGATCGGCCACGTCGGTGATGGGCATGCTCGCGGGAAGACCGTCATCAGCCTGCGAGCGCCGGAGACGGCCGCTCGGCCGGGTGCCGCGGCGCCGGCGATTCCCGCGACGGCACCGATTGCGGTGGCGTCATGACGACCCAGGGCTAGCCCAACGATGAGGTTTCGTGGCTCGGGGTCAGACGCTATCGTGTGATTCCCGAGCAGGAGCGCCCAGCAGTGCAGATCAACCGCGGCCTCGTCTTCTGGGGCGTCGCCCTCATCACGGCCGGCACGGTGGCGCTGGCGATCCAGGCGGGGCTCATTCCAGCCGATGCGGCTCGCCAGGCGTGGCGCCTGTGGCCGCTGCTGCTGGTCGTCATCGGCCTTGCCGTCATTGCGTCGCGAACGCCGTTCAGCATGGTCGCGACGCTGCTGGCCGGCGTGGTGGCGGGCGGCCTGGTCGGGACCCTGGTGGCCGGCGTGCCCGACGGGCTGAGCCTGGGCTGCGGGGGTGAGCCGACCGAATCGGTCAATGCCGAGGGCAGCTTCGCGACCGACGGAGAGGTCGAGCTCGACATCAGCTGCGGCGAGCTCCGGGTCACGACGCAGGCCGGCACGGCCTGGGGCGTCCTCGCACGGCACGGAGCGGATGAGGAGCCCCAGGTGACATCCGATGCCGACTCGTTCCGTGTCAGTGCCGAGGGCGGCGGGTTCATCGGCCTGACCGACAGCCGCCAGGCGTGGGACGTGGTGCTGCCCACCGATGCGACGCTCAGCATCACCATCGACTCCAATGCGGCGTCGGCTCGGCTGGACCTCGACGATGCCGACATCTCGACCCTTGCGATCGACGCCAACGCCGGCGAGGTCAACCTCGCGCTGCCGGGTGCCGAGGTCCGCGAGCTCAGCGTCGACGCCAACGCCGGCTCCGTCTCGATCGATGCCAACGAAGGAACCCGACTCGATGGATCCGTCGAGATGAACGCCGGCTCGCTCGAGCTGTGCGCACCGGACCAGCTCGCCATCGCCATCACCATCGATGAGGAGAACATCACGTTCAGCCATAACCTCGACGAGAGTGGGCTGAGCCACGAGGGAGACACCTGGTCGAGCGGCGACGGTGAGCCTCAGCTCCGCCTCGACGTCAACGGCAACGCGGCGAGCTTCACCCTGAACCCAGACGGAGGGTGCGGGTGACCACAGGCTGCTGCGCTCGCTGACGCGACGGCTCACTCTCTCGCCGGGCGCCGCTGCCTCAGGAGGGCCATCAGCGGCTGTCCCCAGGTGCGGCCCATGAGCGACCAGGCGACGGCCGCCACGGCCGCCAGGGCCCCGGCGACGAGCTTGAGGCCCGAGGCGCTGACGAGGTCGCCGCGCTGCCCCTGCGGCGGATCGGGGAACTGGAAGCCGTAGTTCCAGGGCGGCAGCGCGCGCGCCGCGTTGATGTACCAGTCCGGCATCGGCAGCGCCGAACCCAACGGGAAGACCAGCAACCCGGCCACCACGACGAGGGCCAGGTAGCCGATCGCCAGCTCGCGCCAGGCGGGCCGGCGGAGGAGCTCGTCCACGACGTAGGCGACCGCGATCATCGCGAACACGACGGCGGTCAGGTAGTGGTAGGCGAACGTGGCGCGCTCGATCCGGGTCCAGGGCGCCAGCTGGAACGCGAAGGCGGCGACGATCAGCACCAGGGCCGGGGAGCGCCGCTTCCAGGCCAGCACGGCGCATGCGATCACGGCCGGCACGCCCGCCCAGAAGAGGATCGGGTTGCCACCGTTGTAGATGACCGCGATCCGCTCGGCGTCGTACGTGCCGTTGAAGAACCAGGTCGGCTTGAGGTCCAGTGGCCAGCTCCACCACGGCGATGCGCTGGCGTGGCCGGCGGTCAGGCCGAAGTGGTAGCCGAACATCTGCCCGTGCAGCTCCTCGAGCGACCAGCCATAGCCCGGTCCGGCGTCGGGGCCGGCGAACGCATGGCCGAGCTGCAGGTAGGGCAGGTAGCTCAGGGCATACACCGCGAGCGGGATGACGAGCAGGCAGGCACCGATCCACGCCCAGGCGAAGCCACCCATCTCACCCGGTTGCTGCCATCGCGCGTCGGAACGCGGATCGCGCAGCGAGGTCCAGGCACGCCACGCGATGAGGACCGCGGCGACCCCCAGCATCAGCCAGGCCGCCCAGCCGACCTGCGCGCCGCGGGCGAGCAGGCCGAACAGGACCTCGACGGCATTGGCGGGCGTGCCGCCATCCACCTGGCCGTAGGCGATGGCGAAGGCGAGCCCCACGCCGCCGACGACGACGCCGGTGGCCGGCAGCGCCAGCCTGGCGCTCTCGACATCGAGCCGGATCGGCCGCGCGTGGACGATCGTCAGCGCGATCGCCAGCGCCAGCAGCATCGTCGCCAGGAACGGCCACGGCGCGCCGACGCCTCCGACCACGGTGGCGAACGCGACCAGCGCCACGAGCGCCAGGCGGCCCAGGCTCGAGCGTGCCAGGACGAGGACCCAGATGCCGGCCAGCGCGTAGAAGCCGACCCACTTGGTGGCGGCCGCGAGGCCGAGCAGGACGCCGACCAGCGGCAGTGCCCACCAGGCGCTGCGCGCCCATCGGCCGGCCCAGATCTGCCAGAAGACGAGGTACGCGGCCACGATGAAGACCGCGACGAAGATGTCGTTCATGGCGATCCTGCTCATGACGTAGCTCATGCCGTCGATCGCCACGAAGCCGGCGGCCAGGAGGCCGATTCGCGGGCGGCCGAACATGGTCGCGGCAAGCAGGTAGACGAGAACCACCAGGAGCGCGCCGAACACCGCGCCGGCCAGCCGCCAGGCGAACGCGTTGCTGCCGGCGTCGAGGCGGACCAGCGCGCCGTCCCCGGTGCTCAGGATGAGGCGCCCGTGGTCGTCCGCCTGGCTGTCGGCGCTGATGTCGAACGCCATCGCCAGCGCCGGCGCCGGAAGCGTCGTCTGGTCGAAGGCGGCGAGGCCGGCGCTCGTGTCGTTCCGGCCGTCGATGTGCGGCTCGATCGGCCAGACGACCGGCTCGCCCGCCGCCGAGACGCCGGCCACGTAGACCACGTTGGCGATCGCCTGGTAGCCGATCAGCGATGGGGCGCCCGGCAGCGGCACGACGTCGGTGAGGACCTGCGTGTCGCCGTCGATGGATGCCAGCCCGCCCGGCGTCGCCGGGTGCTCGTCATTGGCCGCGAGACCACCGGTCAGAGCCAGCAGCTGCTGGTCGTCCCCGCTGCCACGCGCGACGAGCGGGCCGATCAGCGGCTCGTCGATCGCGATGACGCCCAGCTCATCGCCCTCGGCGTTCAGCGCCGGCTCGAGCGTGGAGCTGTCCAGGAAGACGACCGCGTTGCGCGCCGGATCGGTCGCGGCCACGAAGTCCGGATCCTCGTCGGTGCCGCTCACCCAGGCGACGCCGCCATAGGCGCCGTCCCCCGACGCCAACACCTCATCGGTCAGTCCGTCGACGACGGCGATGCCATCCGGCCCGCGGAGCAGGACGACGCCCGCGTCGCGCGGCAGCTCGATCTGGCTGACGCTGGTCAGGTCGGTCTGGATCGGAGGACCGGCGGGCGGTGCGCGGCCGTCGGGTGAGGCGAGCAGGCCGGCAAGCTCGTACGTCTCGACCGTCCCCAGGTCGGCGCGTCCGACGAGCAGGCGCGGGGCCGCCGGGTCGTAGGCGAGGCCGGCGACCGGCCCTCCGGCGTTCCACCGCGCGAGCTCATCGCCGCTCTCGGCGTCGGACGCGACGATCGTGGCGCCACCGCCGGCGGCCGTGAAGACGACGGATCTGTCATGTCCGAGCGACGATCGCTGCGGCGCGACAGCGATCGATGGGGACGGCCCGTCGAGGTCGCTGCTGCCGACGACCTTGTTCGGGTCGGCGAGCACGATGCCACCCGCGATCAGGTACTTGGCCAGCATCGGATGCGTCCACTCGTACACGTCCCGGTCCCAGCCGTTCTGCCAGTTGCTGAGCCACTCCGTGGCGGACCGCGCGTGATAGACCTCGTCGAAGTGGTCGCCGCGCGGGACGTCGAGCCGCCAGAGCCGGAAGACGAGCGCAAAGATGAACAGTCCGAGGACCAGCAGCGCGTCCCTGCGATTCAACCGCCGCGTCGGCTCGCGCAGGTAGGCGTCCGCCGGGTTCCGGCGGAGCCACGAGATCGGCGATGCGCCGGTCGGCTGGGGCTCCGTTCGCTCCCAGCCGTCGGCGGCCCAATCGGCGGCGCGTGGCGCCGGCGCGGAACGAGGCACCGGAGCTTCGGGGGCCACCGCCACGTCGGGCTCCATCGCGTACCGCATGGCGCGCCAGGCGACCACGCCGAGGACGCCCACGATCAGCAACGAGAGCAGCCAGATCCCCGTGTCAGTACAGGAGCGTTGCCGTCAGGAACGGATCCTGGGGCATGGGCTGTCCGAAGGCGCCGGGGTTGATGACCCTCCCGGTCCACGACCAATCCTCGCTGTAGACCCAGTAGATGTTGGCGAACACGGAAAGGCTCAGGGCGCCGTAGATCCAGGGCCACACGCGCCCCGAGAGGAGGAGCGGCGCCGCGAGCGCCAGCGCCGGGAACAGGTAGCGCTCGTGGACGCGGGTCGGCAGGACGAAGAAGGCCACGGCCAGCAGCAGCGACGCAAGCAGGATCCCGCGCAGGTTGTCCCGGCGCGCCACCACCACCATGGCCAGCAATGCCACGGCGGCGAAGAGCAGAGCCCCGACCTGCTGCCAGCTGAGCGCGAATGATCCGATGACCAGCCCGATGCCGGAGTCGTCCCCTCGCTGGAACGTGTCGCCCAGCCCGCTCCACGGATTTCGCCACAGGTTGAACGCATTGATGGTGAGGCCCTGGTAGGTGTTGGCGGCCTCGAAGAGCTTGCCGACCAGGCTCGTGTTCGGGTCCGCGGCCGGCAGGATCCCGAGCACCCCGTGCGGGTCGCCGCCGGCGAGCGGGGCATAGAGGACCATGCCGAACGGCAGCATCAGCAGGGTCAGCGAGCCGATCCCCACCGCGAGCGCGGTGAGGACGCGAAGGGGGTCACGACGACCGTCGAGCTCGGGGTCGCTGGAGCGGCCGAAGAGGTGGCGCCGCAGGCCGACGATGGCAACGATCGGGACCAGGAAGGCGAACTGGAACTTGACGAGCAGGGCGACGACCGCGCCCAGCGCCGCAACCTCGATCCAGCCGCGCGCCAGCGCATAGATGGTCGCCAGCAGGACGAAGGTGCCGACCGAGTCGATCTGACCCCAGACGGAGGAGACGAAGACGGTGGCGGGGTTGAACAGGTACACGCCGGCTGCCAGCAGGCCGAGGCCTTCCGGGCTGACGCCGATGCGCGAGCGCTCGAGCAGCTCGCCACCCCACCGCCGGCAGATCACGAAGAGCAGCCACGCGACGCCGAGGTCCGCGAGGATGCCCGGGATCTTGACCAGGCCGACGGTCGCGTCCTGTCCGACGATCGGCGTCAGCGCCTTGCCGATCGTGCCGAGCACCCACAGCACGTACATGTAGCCCGGCGGGTAGTCGCTGAAGTAGCCCGCCTCATAGAACGCGCCTGGCCCTATGCTTGCTAGCCGCATGCCCCAGGCTGCGAAGGAGCCGATGTCGTTCGAGAGGCCGCTGCGCGGCAGGTAGACGGCGGCAATGAACGCGCGCAGGACAAGGCCGAGGACGAGGAGCGTCGTGAGGATCGTGCCGGCGTCAAGCCGCCGAATCAGGTCGAGAACCCCCGCGCCCCGTCGGCCGACGGGGCCACGGGCCATCAGGTGCGGCGCCCTCGAAGAGTGCGCTGTGTCGTCATGCACGCCAAGGTGGCGGTGAGTATACATCGAGGTCCGGACGGCGCCGGAGAGGGCCAGGTTGCACCTTTGCCCTCGCGGCGGGGGCGGCTCTGGATCCCCTACACCGACAACGCGGTCGCCTTCGCGGCCGCGGCCGTGGTGCTCCTCGCCATCGGGATCTACCTGCGCACCATGCTGCCGTCGACCGGGTTCTGGGACACCGGTGAGGCGCAGACGGTCCCACCGACCCTCTCGATCTTTCATCCGACCGGCTTCCCGACCTACACGATGCTCGGCTGGCTGTGGAGCCAGCTGCCGATCGGGGAGGTGGCGTGGCGCATGAACGTGCTCTCAGGGCATCTGCGTCGCGATCGCCTCAGGGTTCGTGGTCCTGATCAGCGGACAGCTCATCGGCGAGCGGCCTCGGGCACTGCGCGCGACCTCGGCCGGCATCGCCGGCGCCGCCTTCGCCTTCGCATCCGAGCCGTGGGAGAACGCGACCCGCGCCGACGTGCACGCCGTCAGCATCCTGTCGGTCACCGTGGTCCTGTGGCTGCTGCTCACCTGGCGCGCGGCGGAGCGGGCCGGCTCGCCCAGGGCCGGCGGCTGGCTGGTCGGGGCCGCGCTGGCGTTCGGCCTTGGGCTGGGCGTGCATCCCATCATCGGCCTCTTCGCCTTCGGGATCGTGGCCTGGCTCTTCGTGGTCGACCGACGATTCCTGCGGCGACGGCGGCTGATCGCGCTGTGCGCCGCGGTCGTCGTGCTCGGCCTCGGCTCCTTCGCCTACATCTGGTTGCGTGCCATCACCGATCCGGAGCCGCCGCTCTTCTACGCCCGCCCGGACACCTGGGAGCGCTTCCGCTACCTCGTGCTGGCGGAGCAATTCGGCCACCTCTTCCGCGACTTCCGGGAACCCCTCTCGGAGCTGGCCGCGAAGTGGGCCGACGCCGAGCGGGTCCTGGCCGCCCAATTCGTGGGGCCGGGTTGGCTGCTGGTCGCCATCGGTGCCGGGGTGGTCGCCGCACGCTCGCTGGGAACGTTCGCGGTGCTTCTCATGTTCGTGATCTTCAACGTCGCGTACTCGATGAACTTCCGCGATGGCGACATCGACCGCTACTACATGCCGACCGTGGCCGTGGCTGCCCCGCTGATCGGAGTCGCCCTGGCCGCCATCGCGGAGGCGTGCGGGCGCGCGATGGCGAATGTCGGGCGACGGCTGGTCTCCTCACGTGGGGCGCGTCGGACGCTGGCTGCGCTCGCGGGCGCGGTGGTGCTCGGGCTCGGGGCCCTGCTGCCGGCGGCCTCGCTGGTGACGGGCTACGAGGCGCACGACGAGAGCCAGAACCGCGACGCCGATGACTGGGTCGCATCGGTCCATGCGCTGCTGCCGCCGAACGCGGTCATCGTCAGCTGGTGGAGCTACAGCACGCCGCTCTGGCACCACCGGTGGGTCCTCGGGGAGCGACCCGACCTGACCATCATCGACGAGCGCGACGTCCTGGACGACGGGTACCGTACGATGAACAACGCGATCCGCGCGAATTTCGGCAAGCGCCCCGTCTACGTGGTGCTTCCGGAATGGGAGCGCAAGAACGTCACCGAAGCCTGGGAGATGAGCACGGTGCCCACGCTGCCCGGATTTACCCGCCTGCTTCTCGTCGAGGGTCCCGCGACATGACCGACCACGGCCGCCCACGGCTGACCTTCTTCTTTCCCGCCTACAACGAGGAGGAGAACCTGGCCGAGACGGTGCGGCGCGCGCTCGAGGAGATCGGCCCGCTGGTGGACGGCTCGATCGAGGTCCTGGCCGTCGACGACGGGTCGACCGACCGAACGCCCGAGCTTGCCGATGCGCTGGCGGCGGCCGACCCCCGCGTGCGCGTCCACCACCAGCAGAACCGCGGGTACGGCGGCGCCCTGCGGGCCGGCTTCGCGAATGCGTCGGGGGAGCTGATCGCCTTCAGCGACGGCGACCTGCAGTTCGACCTGCGCGAGATGTCACGCCTGCTCGAGCGTCTCTCCGATCCGTCGAAGAAGCCGGTCGAC
The DNA here is from genome assembly GCA_963759405.1 of uncultured Chloroflexia bacterium. GTDB lineage: Bacteria > Chloroflexota > Limnocylindria > QHBO01 > QHBO01 > JACDBZ01. The sequence goes on from CAVWZA010000016.1 coordinate 256,521, forward strand.
GCGGTGATCGGCTACCGCATCAAGCGTCGCGACCCACCGCATCGGATCTTCATCGCCAAGACCTACAACGCCATCGTCTCGGTGCTCTTCGGGCTGCGCGTCCGCGACATCGATTGCGCCATGAAGGTCTTCCGGCGCGAGGTCTTCGACGGCCTGCCGCTCGAGACCGACTCGCCGTTCCTCTCGGCCGAGCTCCTCATCAAGCTCAGTGCGCGAGGCGTTCGGATGGCCCAGGTTGGGGTCAATCACTACCCGCGCGCCGCCGGCACGAACACGGGAGCCAGCTTCCGCAAGATCCTGCGCACGTTCCGCGACATCGGCCGGCTCAGGTTGGCGCTGTGGACCCGTCGCCGGGAAGTGCTCGGGCCCGTGGCTCCGACGGATGGGCCGCGCTAGCTCTCCTCGGTGGATGGCCCCTTCTCGCCGGACTCGAGGTCGACGTCGAGGGAGTTGACGAACTCGCGGAACACGGCCAGCCGCTCCTCGTCCTCCCCTTCCTCGCCCTCCTCGCTGGCGTCGGGCTCCACGCCGGCCTCGTCGAGGACCCGCTCGTCGACGTAGATCGGTGATCCGGTGCGCACCGCCACCGCGATCGCGTCCGACGTGCGGGAGTCAACCTCACTCTCGTCGCCGCTCGAGTTCTCCAGGTAGAGGCGCGCGTGGAAGGTCCCGTCGATGACGTGAGTGACCACGACGCGGCTGATGCTGGCACCGAGCGCCGTCAGCACGCTGACCAGGAGGTCGTGGGTCAGCGGGCGCTCCGCGGAGAGGCCCTGGAGCCGCATGGCGATCGCGTTGGCCTCCGAAGGACCGATCCAGATCGGCAGGTAGCGGTCACGTTCGGACTGCTTGAGGATCACCACGTGCTGGCTCGAGAGCATGTGCACGCGCACGCTCTCGACCACCATCTCGATCAGCCGGACCCGGCCGAATGGAGGCTCCGCCATGGACCGATTCTAGCGCCGGCTACTCGAGGACGAGCCGGAGGACGCCGTCGGCGGTGAGGAGGAAGGCGACCGGCGGACCGTCGCTGACCGAGGTGACGGTGAGGCCCCGCACGTCGGACAGCGCGCCGGCCGCCGTCCCCTGGTTGGGTGCCATCCACTGGCGAACGAAGGCGCCGTCGGCGCGCTGGAAGGAGATGATCCGATCGTTGGCCGCGTCGTAGACATAGAGGAAGTCGCGGTCGCCGACGGTCGCGCCGTCGAGGAGGCGGTAGTCGAGGTCCGGGCGCACGTCAGCGTCCGGTGGACGGTCGAGCGAGTAGTCGGCCTGGTCCCGCGGCGATCCGAAGTCGACGCGGGTCACGGTGTCGGCGTGGAGGAGCCAGGCGTTCACGTCGACCCGCAGGTCACGGGCCTCACGCGGGTCGAGGTCAGGGGCCTCGGTCAGGAACGGCTCGGCCGGGTTGGGGTAGGTCACCGGGATGACCGGCGGCGGACTCCAGCGCTGGATCTCTCCCGTTGCGCCGTCGACCGCGTACAGGTTGAAGATCTCGAGCGGCGGCCGATGCTGGAGCGCACCGATCAGGGTGGTGTCCGAGCTCAGGTCGGCAGCCCCCGCGAGCGGCATCTGGCGCGGGACGCGTTCGGTCAGGTCGATGCGCCACGCGGTCCGCTGGCGGTCGATGACGACCACGTCGGTCGCGGCCGTCGTGATCAGCCATGGGTCGCCCGGCGTCTGCCCCGACTCGAGCGCCTCGCCGGCGCGAGAGACCACCGTCGCGCTGCCGTCGGCCGGATCCGCACGCATGATGCGGCCACGGCCCGCATCCAGGATCCACAGCGACCCGTCGCTGGCGGCGACCATGTCGGCCGGGTCGAGGTCGTCGAAGCTGGCGGCCAGGTCGACCACCGTGGCGGGCGTCTCGATGCGCGCCACCTGGTAGAGCGCGTCGAGCCGACGATCGATCCGGCGCTGCAGCGGCGCGAGCTGCTCATCGGCGACGCCGACGCTCGAGGCTCGCGCCACCGCCGTGTGCGCGTCCGCCAGCAGCTCGACCGCGCGCTCCGGATCCCGGTCCACCAGGTCCGCGCCGTCGACGCGATCCTCCACGGCACGCACCAGTTCCACGGCCTCGGCAATCGACTCGCGGGCGACGCTGGCGCGCGGGATGGCGTCCGTCGGGCGCGCGGTGGGGAGCCCGGCCACGGTGGATCCGACGGCGAGGATGCCGGCCACCACGACCATGCCGGCCAGCCCGAGGCGGCGGCGCCGGCCCTGCTCCCGCTCTGCCGTGCGGGGGATGCTGCGGGGATACTCCGGACTCCGTCGGGGCACGAAGGCCAGGATCCAGGTGATCAGGGTGAGCACGCCGCGACCGAACGCCGACTTGGCGCCTTCGGCGGCGTCTCCGGCGCGATGAAGGCCGCGCCCGATGGCGTCGGCCAGCGGGACCGGGCTCTGATCGGGCAGTCCGGCGAATGGCTCCGCCGGGCGCACCGGCTCGAGATGGTGGGTCGTGGCGGTCGACGCGAGGTCGGTCACCTCCACCGCCAGGATCCCGTCGGATCCGGTGCCTCCACGGATGGTGAAGACCTGTTGAAGGTGCTCGACCGCCTGGCCGGGTCGCATCGTGGCCAGGGCCGCCTTGAGCTCGTCGACACCGACGGTGTGCGCGAAGTGCCGGCTGATCAATGCGATGCGGTCGTCGGTCGCCAGGGCACCCTGCCACGTGTACGGCTCAACCTCGAGGGCCTCGCCGAGGGTCGCCGCCACTCGTCGCCGGCGGATCCGTGGGTCCTCCTCGGTCACGGCCGGTGGGGGTGGGACCTCGTACATTCGGCCGTCGCGCACGATGACGGCGCTCGCCGGACCGAGCTTGGCGACGTGCGCCTCCCGGGCCCGGATGACGACGGCGACGATGCTGACGCCGGAGCGGCGCGGGATCCCGAGCCGCTTACGGCCGTGGTAGAGACGTCGGTTGGCGCCGGTGAGCGCACGGCCCAGTGATACCAGGACGCCGGCCGAGAGATCGTAGTAGTAGTCACGCTGGATGGCGTCGAGGGCGACGCGCGTCGCCTTGGCCAACGACGCGCTCCCGCCCGTGAGCTGGGCGAGCAGGTAGAGGCTCCCCTTCGTACGGGCGGACGCACCCACGGCAGGCTCGTGGAAGGCAACGAGGTCAAATGCGTCCGGCGGCCGCTCCTCGGCGGACGGCAGTCCGATCCTGGTTGCGAAGCGGTTGCTCATGGCGGCCCGGGTGCTGGTGGGTGGATGCTGGGCCGATTATAAGGACCGGTCCCCTCCCGCTCGACCAACCGATACGGCCATTCCGATCAGCACAATGGTCGCCCCCGGCCGGCCGCGCATCCGCTCGTTGACGGCCCAGGTCAGCGCATCGCCGCGCAGGTTCAGCTCCTGCGCCAGCATCGGGTCCGAGGCCTCGACATGTGCCGTCCCCCCGGTCACGCGCCGCACCGTGCTCGTGAGCGGGCCGCGCTCGAGGCGGGCCTCCGCCACCACTTCGGCCCACGCGAGACGAACCTGCGCCAGCGCGAGCTGCTCCGCCGCGCCCGGGCCCATGCACGCCACCAGGGCTCGCTGGACGGCCGCGCCGGCCTCTTCGCGCCCGCTCATGTCACCCGCACCACCCGGCCAAGGTCGATGCGCCAGACGGACGCCTCGCGGCGTCGCGCGCCCTCCAGCGTCGTCGGATCGGCGGTCGTCACGATCACCTGGCCCCGCCCGGCGAGGAGATCCGACAGCCGATCGGCTCGCTCGGGGTCGAGCTCGCTGAAGACGTCGTCCAGGAGCACGATGGGCCGCGGGCCGTCCGCGCCGAGAAGGTCGGTCTCGGCGAGCTTCATGGCCAGGATGATCGTCCGCTGCTGGCCGCGGCTGGCGTGGCTCGCCACGTCACGCCCGCCCAGCTCGGCGCGCAGGTCGTCGCGCTGCGGTCCGACCAGGCTGACGCCGTTCCACGCTTCCTTCTGGCGGACGTCGGCGATCCGGCGCCGATACGCGGCCGTGAGCTCCTCCGCGCTCGGCATCCGGCTTCGCGGGTCCGAGCGCTCCGGCCAGGCCTCCTTGAGCCCGTCGAGATAGGTCAGGCCGACCGAGCTCGCGCCCTCGGCCTCGGACGCGACCGCGTCGTGGAGCGGACCGACGCGCTCGACGAGCTCGCCCAGCGCCTCGAGGCGCGCCCGCATGATCCGCGCGCCGAGCTGGGCGAGCTGGTCGTCCCAGAAGTCGAGCGCGTCGATCGATGCCTCTTCGGCCCGGATGGCCCGCAAGAGCGCGTTGCGCTGGGTGACGACGCGGGCGACGTCGACGAGATCCCGCGCGGCACGCCGGTCCCGCTGCGCGACGATGCCGTCCAGGAACCTGCGTCGTTCCGACGGCGAGCCGACGAGCAGCAGCATCTCCTCCGGACGGAAGAGCACCACGCGCGCCACCTCCGACAGGGTCGTGCCGCGGCGCGGCACACCATTGACCGTGAGTCGCTTGCGGATGCCCGGAGTCGGCTCGGCGCCCGGCACCACGAGCTCGATGGTCGAGCCACCGGCAGCGGTCCCTCCGCCCAGCTCCAGGCGCACGCGGGCGAACGGCGCGCCGTGGCGGACCAGCTCCGCGTCGACGACAGCGCGGTGCGAGCGCCCGACGATCGTGGCGTGGATGGCCTCGAGCAGGTTCGTCTTCCCGGTGCCGTTCGGGCCGGCGACCACGGTCAGGCCCGGATCCGGCACGAGCTCCGCTACCGCGTAGCTCCGAAAGTCCTCGAGTGCCAGCCGCGTCAGCTCCATGGTGGCGGCGGCGGCGCGCGGCGCGGCGCGCAGGGCCATCGGACGGCCTACGAGGCGGTCCGGACCGGCATGATGACGTGAACGTAGTCGTCCTTGCCGATGCCCCGGATGACGCCCGGAGCGAGCGGGCCGGAGAGCTCGAGCGCGGCCTCGTCGGCGCCCAGGTTGCTGAGCACGTCGATGAGGTAGCGCGCGTTGAAGGCGATGGCCGTCGGAGAGCCCTCGATGGCCGCGTCGACCGTATCGGCGTTGTCGCCGACGTCGGCCGCGTGAGCGGTGATGGCGACCCCCGAGCCGTTGGCATCGTCGCCGCCGATCTCGATCTTGACGATGTTGGCGCTGTCCCGGGCGAAGATGCTCGCTCGCCGCGTGCCCGCCAGGAAGGCCTCGCGGTCGATCACGGCTCGTGAGCTGTGCGAGGCCGGGATGACCGGCTCGTAGTTCGGGAACTGGCCCTCGATCAGCCGGCTGACGAGGTCGATGCCCTCAACATGGAAGAGCACCTGGCTCTTGTTCGGCGTGATCGTGATCTCGATCGGCGTCTCGGTGTCGGGCAGGATCCGCATCAGCTCCGCGTACGAGCGCCCCGGCACCACGATCGTGATCTCCGGGGTCACCGGCTTGTCGAGGGTGAGCGTGCGCACCGCGATCCGGTAGTTGTCCGCGGCGGCCAGGGTCATCTTGTCGCCGATCAGCTTGGTGAGCACGCCGGTCAGGATCGGGCGGCTCTCGTCGGACGCGGCCGCGAAGACGACCTCGCCGAGCGCCTCGCGCAGCACCCGCGCGTCGACGCTGGTTGCCGGCGTGTCGCCGATGGCCGCCACGACCGGAAACTCGTCGGCTTCGATGCCCTTGATGCTCGAGCGGTTGTTCCCGCAGGTGAGCTTCAGGGTTCGATCCTTCGGCGACAGCACGAGGTCGATCCGCTGGTTCGGCAGTGATGCGACGAGATCGGTGAGGAGCTTGGCCGGGACGGTGATCTCGCCCTCCTCGGTCACCTTGCCGGGGACCCAGCAGTTGATGCCGATCTCGAGATTGGTGGCGGTGAGCTTGAGCCCGGCGTTCTCGGTCTTGAGCAGCACGTTGGCCAGGACGGGAAGCGTCGCGCGACTGCTCACGGCGCGGCTCACCGTACCGAGGCCCCGCGCCAGGTTCTCCTGCATCACCGAGATGTTCATTCCGACCTCATCTGTTGGACCGGGGATCCGCTGATATCCACGGTTGGTTGTGTTCGCTCTATCGGTTCAAGAGAAGAATACCTATCCGTCGCCGTCTCCCGTAGGCGTGTGGATGGTGTGGAGAACGGCCCGTTCGGCCCTCTCCGGTGAGCGTGACGACCGGTGCGGATAAATGCGGCACGGCCGGTCGATATCCCGACGCCGACCGCGCACGACCGGCGGATGACCCTGCACATGCTGTGGATGCAGGGTACCCGGCGATCGTAACGAGGGTGCCCTTTGTCCACATCGACCCCGAGATATCCACCAGATTGGGCCAGTTATCCACGAACGGGAGCAATTTGGCGCTCATGCGCGCCGGAAATCGCCCAAAACGCCGTGCACCGGATCCTCACTCGGAGTAGATCATCTCCCGCACGGCGCTGATCTCGCGCCGCATCTCGTCATTCTCCTGGAGCTCGCGGGCGATCTTGTCGTAGGCGTGCAGGACCGTCGAGTGGTCACGCCCGCCAAGCTCGGCGCCGATGCGCAGGAGGCTGATATCGGTCTCCTCGCGGATCAGGAACATCGCGATCTGGCGAGGCACGACGATGGCCCGATCGCGCTTGCTGCTGCGAAGCTGGTCGAGGTTGACGCCGTAGTAGTCGGCCACCGCGCGAACGATGCGCTGCGGGGTGATCGAGCGCTTGCGCGGGTTGTACATGACGTTGCTGAGCACCGCGCTGGCGAGCTCGATGTTGACCGGCATGCCGCTCATGCTCGCGTAGGCGACCACGCGGTTCAGGGCGCCCTCGAGCTCGCGGACGTTGCTCACCACCTTGCGCGCGATGAAGTCGATCACCTCGGACGGGATCAGGTGCAGCTGGTCCTCCGCCTTCGAGCGCAGGATCGCGATCCGGGTCTCGAGATCGGGTGGAGTCAGGTCGGCGATCAGGCCCCACTCGAACCGGCTGCGGAGGCGTTCCTCCAGCGTGGTGATCGCCTTCGGCGGCCGGTCGCTGGACAGGACGACCTGCTTGCCGGCCTCGTGGATGGCGTTGAACGTGTGGAAGAACTCCTCCTGGGTCCGCTCGCGCTCGGCGATGAACTGGATGTCGTCGATGAGCAGCACGTCGATGCGCCGATACCGGTTGCGGAAGTCCTCCATCTTCTGCTCGCGGATCGAGTTGATGAAGTCGTTCGTGAACTTCTCGCTCGTCGCGTAGAGGATCCGCTTGCGCGGGAACTTGCCGGAGACCGCGTTGCCGATGGCGTGCATCAGGTGGGTCTTGCCGAGGCCGACGCCGCCGTACAGGAAGAGCGGGTTGTACGCGTGCCCGGGCCGCTCGGCGACGCTCAGGGCGGCCGCATGTGCCAGGCGGTTGGCGCTTCCGACGATGAAGTTGTTGAACGTGTAGCGACTGTTCAGATTGAGCGCGTTGCCGCCCGCGCTGAGCGGCGGCATCTGGACCCGGGCCTCCTCGTCGACCTGCGTTGGAAGCGGACCCGACGCATCGGCCACGATGAACTCGAGCTGGACCGAACCGCCAACGACTCGGGCGAGGGTCTGGCTGATGAGCGGCCGGTAGCGATTATCCAGCCAGTCTCGGGCGAAGCCGTTCGGAGCGGAGATCCGATAGCGGTTGTCGTCGATCTCGACGAGCTCGGTGTCCTTCAGCCAGGTCTCGAAGTTGGCCGGGGAGAGAGAGACCTGCAGCTCACCGAGGGCGGCGCGCCACACCTGCTTCGCATCCATCAAACTGACGTGCTCCGAACCAATCTGCGGGGTCGCCGCGTGGGCTGATGAGTCCGCCTCCGGGCCGAACGGACATGACATCGGGCGGTCCGGGCCGGGGGTCGCGCCACTATAGCAGCGGCCGAATCGGCGGGGCAATGGATCAGGACCATTGTCCCTTGTTTGACCGTCCACCGGCCCGCCGGTAGAATCGCGAACCAGAACGAGACGGGCCAACCCCCTTCGTGCGCAGGCTGGCGGGACGCCAGCCGTTCGTGTGTTTGCTGGCCCGAACCGTGAACGTTGAACGAGGAAACGGCACGCACCCATGTCGAAGAGGACGTATCAGCCCAAGAAGCGTGCGCGCAAGCGCGAGCATGGCTTCATGGCCCGGATGGCTACGAAGGGCGGACGCCGCGTGCTCGCTCGTCGTCGAGCCAAGGGGCGCAAGCGACTGACCGTCTGACCGCCGATCAGCCGGACCGGACCGTGCCAGTGCTGCCGATGCTTCGGCGCCGCGCGGACTTCGAGGCAATCGGCCGTCACGGAACGGCGCGCTCGACCGCGACGCTGGTCCTCCGCTGGATGAGGACCGACGGGGCCGAGACGCGCATCGGTCTGTCGACACCCCGGACGCTGGGTGGCGCCGTTCAGCGAAATCGAGTACGTCGTCGACTGCGAAGCCTGCTCCGCGAACGGATCGGACGGATCGGTCCCGGATGGGACCTCCTCCTCATCGCGCGGCCGGCCGCAGGCGACGCCAGCCAGGCAGACCTGGGAGAGGCCATCGACGCGCTGCTGGCGCGATCGGACATCGGGACATGAAGAGAATCGGGCTCGGACTGATCATCGCCTACCAGCGGCTGAGCGGGTGGATGCCGCCGAGCTGTCGCTATTCGCCGACCTGCTCGAACTACACCTACCAGGCCATCGACCGCTACGGGCTGCTGCGCGGTAGCTGGATGGGCGCCAAGCGCATCGGGCGATGCAACCCCTTCCACCCAGGTGGCTATGACCCGGTCAGCTAGACGAGAGAGAGCGATTTGACCCCGATCATCGGCGCGGGATTCCTGGGGATCGAGCACTTCACGCCGCCCTGGGACATCTTCTTCCTGCCGCTCTTCAACCTGCTGATCTTCCTGTACCAGCTTCCGTTAATCGATTTCGCGCTGGCGATCATCGTCTTCACGATCGTCATCCGCACCATCCTCGCGCCGCTCTTCGTGCGCCAGATCCGCTCGCAGAAGGAGATGCAGCGGATGCAGCCGCTCGTTCGCGAGCTGCAGCGCAAGCACAAGGGCAACCGCCAGAAGATCGCGGAAGAGACGATGGCGCTCTACAAGGAGCACGGCGTCAACCAGTTCGGGGGCTGCCTTCCGGTCGTCCTCCAGCTGCCGATCCTGTTCGCCCTCTACCAGGCGCTCATCCGGGCGTCCGGCGTCATCCAGGGCTTCACCGTTCCCACGGACAAGCAGGCCGCCTTCGATTCGCTGCAGCAGGCCGGCGTCATCGATGCCGTCGCGGGCCAGCTGAACACGTACCAGGTCGCGTTCGAGGGTCCCTGCAACCTTCCGGAGTACGTTCAGCTGCCGCAGTTCCTTCCGCTGAACTGCCAGCTCATCGACCCGATCAAGCTCACCGCGCACGTCGACACCACCGTCGCGTGGCTCGGGGGCCTCGACCTTGCGCAGGTCGACCATGTCTTCGCGATCACGCTTCCCGGAATCGGGTTCGCGCTCTCGTTCCTGGCTCTCATCGCCGCCGTCCTGCAGTTCGTGCAGGTCAAGATGACGAGCCCGCGGCCAAACGCGGACGATCCGACCTCATCGATGACGAGCACGATGACCTACACCTTCCCGCTGCTCACCATCATCTGGGGCGGTATCTTCCCGAGCGGCCTGATCCTGTACTGGATCGTGTACACCGCGTACCTCGTGGTCCAGCAGTACCTAATCATGGGATGGGGCAACCTCTTCCCGCTCTTCGGCTGGCAGCCCGGCTGGGCGCCCTCGCCGGAGGCGGGCATCACGCCTGCGTCGCGCCCGAAGCGGACCGATACCGACGCCGCGTCGACCGAAGAGGCCCCTCCCGCCACCACACGCGCACCCTCGCCGAACCCGGCTCGCGGCAATCCGCGGCCCGGAAGCCGACCGAAGGGGAGCGCCAAACGACGAGGTCGTAGACGATGACTTTTCGAGAGTTCACCGGCAAGAACGTTGAAGAAGCGATCCGCAGCGCCATGGCAGAGTTCAGCGCGGACCTGAGCGAGCTCGACATCGAGATCCTGGCGCAGGGAAGCCGGGGCGTGCTCGGCGTGGGCGCCGAGGAGGCACGCATTCTGGCTGCCCCGAAGTCGGCCGTGGCCGCGGCCGAGTCGGTCCGCGTCGAGACGCTGCCGACCGCGCACGAGCCCGAGGCGGCGCCGCAGGAGGCGCAGGAGGCGCCCTCGCACGAGCCGGAGGCCCACGCCGCTCCGGAGCCAGGGACCCCGGCCGAGGAATCCGCGCCCGTCGACCTCGAGGTGGCTGCCGCCACCGCCGAGGAGCAGGTAGCCGAGCTCGAGCGCGCCGACGCCGCTCGCCGGACGCGCGGCAGCCGAGGGCGTGGTGGCGGCCGCAACGGCCGCGAGCGAGACCGCGAGCACGCCGTCCGCGAGCCACGCCCGGACCGGCCGCCCCGCGAGCCGCGCGCCGACCGACCCGGCCGGGAGCCGGCCCCGTTCGTCTCGGGCAAGCCCGTGGAGGAGCTCACCGAGGCGGAGCGCTCGACCCTGGAGACCGCCAAGACGGTCCTCACCGAGATGCTCGGGCTGATGGAGCTGAGCGGCACGGTCGAGATCGCCAGCGGCGGCGACACGTCCCGCCTCAACGTCAGGGGCGATGACCTCGGTGCGCTGATCGGCCGCCGCGGAGAGAAGCTGGCCAGCCTGCAGCACATCGTCAACCTGATCGTCGGGCGCCGCGAGGGACAGCACCATCGCATCGCCATCGACGTCGAGAACTACCGTGGCCGCCGCGAGCAGCAGCTGCGCGACGTTGCCGACCGCGCCGCGAAGCGGGTCATTCAGACGGGCAAGATCATCCAGCTGGAGGCGATGCCCGCCATCGAGCGGCGCGTGGTTCACATGGCCCTGCTCGAGAACCCACGCATTCGGACGCAGAGCGTCGGCGTCGAGCCGAACCGCCGGATCGTCGTGCTGCCCGCGAGCCAGGTCAAGGAATAGCGCCCGGCGGGGCCGGAACGAGGTGGCGCCGGTGGATGGCGCGGCCTGCGCCGTGGGCCGCATCGGCGAAGGCGGGCCGTGGGTTGGCTTTGCGCCGACCATGGACGACCGCTATGCGCTCGTCATCGGTGGACTGGCGGGAGGCTTCCGGCGAGCGCCCGCCGATGCGGAGGACCTCCTCGCGCTGGCCAGTGCCTACTTCGAGGAGACCCTCGACGAGCCGCCGGAGGAGCTGGCCGCCACGCTCGCCGACATCGGTTCGCTCGTTCGCCACGTGGCCGAGCACGAGGACGATCCCGGCCGCCGCCTCCTCCTGGGCGAGGCGGTCGACGCCGTTGACGACGGACTTGCGGCGGACGTCACCATCGGGCGCCTTGGGCGGGCGCTCGGGGATGGTGTCGACGCGGCCGCGCGCATCCGCGGCCGCGTAAACGAGCTGCTGGCGACCCCCTGATCAGCTGGTCGGCCGGTCCTCGGGGTCGCGCTCGGCCGGTGCCGGTGGTGCCGGTGGCGTCGGTGCCTCCGGCGGTGCGGCGGGGGCGGGCGCTTCATCGACATCCCGGGGCGGCTCCGGGGGAGCGGCGGCGGCCGCCGGCGTGTCGGTCGACGCGGGCGGCGGGCCCGTCGATGGAGCAGCGCCAAGCTGGAACTTGCCGCCTTCGGCCTGGAACTCCTGCCAGCCACCCCATCCCATCAGCAGTCCACCGACGATGCCCAGCAGTCCGCCGATGAAGTAGCCGCCCATGATTCCAAGGTAGGGAAGCCATGCCAGGAGGGTCAGCACCGCACCGATGCCTGCCGCACCGCCGACGACAACCATCAGGCTGCCCTTGGAGCCGGGCAGGTTGGTGGTGGGCGAGAACTGCGGCAGGAAGATGATCAGCAGCATGGCCAGGCCGGTGAGCACGCCGTAGGGCCCGGCACCGAAGCTGACGAGCGATCCGATGATGGCCAGCACGGCGCCGAGGGCTGCCATCTTTTCGTTCGAGTTGAGCTTGCTGAGATCCATCCCTCGCCGCCCTCCTGCGTAGATTCGGACTACAGCGACTGCCCGACGGGCAGGTCCGTGCGGGACCGTAACACACGAGGTGGACTGCGGCGGAGGTTTCGCACGGGCAGCGCACGATGGGCTGCGAGGCGTCTACCGCGGTGGTGAATGGTGGAGATGGGGGAGAATCGAACTCCCCGTCCAGAACACAGTCGCCGAGAACTTCCTACAGGTATTTCCGGCCAACTTGCGTTTCGCGTTGCGGACCCCCGACCGGCGGGGTGCCTCGCTTGCTATCCGGTGATGCCTCTCGGCTCTTTGACGCCGCTCACCGGAGTCGGCGACGCCGCACCTCCCCTAATGACATCTTCGCCGTCCGGGGAGGGGGGACGACGTCAATGCTCACTGCCTAAGCAGCGAGGGCGTAACTATCGTTGCCAGTTACAGCAATTGCCCGCTTTTTTACGAGGCCTGCGAGCAACCTCGACCTGCGATTCTCGGTTCCCGGGCCCTGTCGAAACCTGACATCCCCACGAACCGATCGGACGCGCATTCTAGCAGAACGATGCGTCCATGTGAACACCTGTTCTAGAGCTTGATGCGGCCGGCTTCCTTCGACTCGCGCTGGAGCTCGCGGCGCATGTCGCGCTCCGCGATCGAGCGGCGCTTGTCGTGCAGCTTCTTGCCGCGCCCGATGCCGAGCTCGAGCTTGGCGCGTCCGCGGCGGAGGTAGAGCCGCAGCGGCACGATCGTCAGGCCCTTCGCCGACTGCAGCCCGGTCAGCTCCGCGATCTGGTCGCGGTGGATGAGGAGCTTGCGGGTTCGCGTCGGCTCGTGGTTGTTGCGGTTGCCCTGCGCGTACTCGGCGATGTGCGCACCGATGAGCCAGGCCTCCCCCTTCTCGACACGCGCGTACGCCTCGGCGATGTTGACCTTGTGCGCCCGGATGCTCTTGATCTCCGTTCCGGTCAGCACGATGCCCGCCTCGAGCGTGTCCTCGATGGCGTAGTCGTGGTGGGCGCGTCGGTTCACGGCGATCGTTTCGTCGGGCATCGGTCCTGCCTCAAGGTGCTCCGCACGGCGGGCATGGAAAGAGCCGGCCCCGTTCTCAGTGAGCCGGGGCCGGCTCTCCCGTTCGCTACACCACGCGAAGCTGTGTTAGGCCACTGCCTCGGTGGTGGCGTGCGTGGAACTATCCATCAGCAACACCACCTCCTTTCGTTGCCGGCGATGCTAGCAGATGCCTCGCGAGCCGACAACGCCCACCACGGCCGGTAGCGACACGCCCGCGGACGGCGACCCCGATGGTGACGGGGCGTCCTCCTCCCCGGCGACGGGCTGGTCCGCGAGGAAGGCGATCGCCGCGTCGAGCGCCGGATCGTCCTCGGGCGGCGTCTCGGCGGTGCGTGCCGCGTCGATATCGGGCTGGATCCCGTCGGGCGCGACGGAGTTGTGATCGGGTGTGAACCAGCGGCTGATCGTGATCCGCACGCCGCCCTCGTTCTCCAGGCGGCCCCACACCTGGACGGTGTTCTTGCCGAAGGAGGGCTCGCCGATGATCGTGGCACGACCCGTCTCCTGCAGCGCGGCGGCCACGATCTCCGACGCCGACGCAGACCCGCCGTTGATGAGGACCGCGACCGGCAGCGACGGATCGGTCGCCACGCCGTCACCGGTGCTTGGCCACTCGCGAACGTCGCCGCCGGACGAGTCCTGCGTGAAGATCAGGCCGTCGTCGATGAACTGGCTGGCGATCTTCTGTGCCGCGTCGATGTAACCACCCGGGTTGTCGCGCAGGTCGAAGACGATCTGGTCGGCGCCCTCGTCCAGGAGCCCCGAGAGCGCGTCGCGGAACTGGTCGGCAGCTGGTGCCGAGAATCCGTTGAGGGCGATGTAGCCGATGTGCCCGTCGATCATCCGGGTCTCGACCTCCTGGATGGTGATCTCGTCACGGGTGATCGTGACGTCGAAGGGCTCCTGCTCGTCCCGCTCGAGGGTGAGGGTCACATCGGTCCCCGACTCGCCGCGGATCTGCGAGATCTGGTCCTCCATGGTCGTTCCATCGACCGACTCGCCGTCCACCGCGAGGACGAAATCGCCCGCCTGCAGCCCCGCCTGCTCCGCCGGCGAGCCCGCCAGCGGCGCTACGACCACCAGCCGGCACGTCTCGCTGAGCTCGGTGCAGGCGGCGAGGTCGGCGGCGTCGACCGTGTTGCGGATGGCCATCTCCGCGCCGATCCCGCTGAAGGAGCCGGACAGGTCGCCGAGCGCCTGGCTGTATTGCTCGGGCGCCATGTACCCCGAGTAGGGATCCTCGACGCCGTACTGGAACATGCCACGGATGGCGCCCTCGGCCAGCTTGTCGCTGTCGAGGTCGTCCACGTACTCGTTCTGCAGCCGGTCGTACGCCTCGCACAAGGGGGCGAAGGCCTCGTCGGGCGCCGCGCAACCGGTGCCGCCGCCGCCGCCACCGCCGGCGAGGTAGCCGCCACCGAAGAGCAGCGCGCCGAGCACGGCGGCGAGCGCCAGCGAGATGATCCAGGGCACCGTGCCGCCCCGCGGGCGGGCGGGGCCGGGTGTCGAGGGAGGCAGCGTGGGATCGGTCATCGGAGGAGGCAGTCTAGCAACGCGTCCTCAGCCACGAGATTGAGCGCGGGTTACGTTTCCAATACCGTCGAGCGGCAGGCTCACTGCGCCGCAGACAGGTACGACCGCACGCTGATCCACGATCCGAGCGCTCCGACCCCCAGGCCGACGCCGAGCAGGATCACCGAGAGCGTGGTCAGGAACTGCGTGCTGACCGCCGTCGGCATCTGGAAGATGGTGACCATCGCCGGTTGGATCGGGTCCCACACGATCGCGACCAGCACGATGGTCACGAGCGCGCCGACCAGGCCGCACAGGATCCCCTCGAGGATGAACGGCCAGCGAATGAACGAGTCCGACGCGCCGACCAGCCGCATGATCTCGATCTCGTTGGCGCGGCTGTAGACCGCGATGCGGATCGTGTTGATGATCATGAACAGGACCGTCAGCCCGACCAGCCCGATCCCCACCAGTCCCACCGTGCGGATGACGTTGATGATCCCGAGCAGCGTGTCGTACTCAGCCTGCTTGGTCAGCACCCGATCGACGTCGTCGTGCGCTGAGAGGAACGCGCCGACATCGCCGGACGCCTCAGGATCGGTCAGGCTGATCTCGAGGCTGCCGAAGAGCTTGATGTCCGAGCCGCCGAGGTCGAGCTTTTGTCCACTCTCGTTGTAGAACTGCCGCAGGCGCGCCATTGCGACAGCCGGCGACACGTAATCGACCGACTCCACGCCCGGCAGGCTCTGCACCTCGGCGATCAGCTCTTCGCGATCCGCCTCCGGGAGGTTCTCGACCAGCTGCGCCGTGACGGCCACCTTGCTCTCGATGAACTCGAGGCCGGAGTTCAGCCCGGTGATGACGATGAAGAGCGCGGACAGGAGCACCAGCATCAGGATGACGGTGGCGGTCGCCGCCAGGCTCATCATCGCGTTGCGCCAGAACCCCTGCCACGCGCGGACGATGCTGAAGCCGATGAATCGGAGGAATGGCATCGGTCAGTACTCGCGCTCGTAGGCCGCGGCCGACTCGTCGCGCACGAGGTGGCCGGCGTCCAGGGCGAGCACGCGGCGCCGCATGGCGTTGACGATCTCCTGGTTGTGGGTGGCCATCAGCACGGTGGTGCCGAGCTCGTTGATCTGGATCAGGAGCTGGATGATCTCCCAGCTCGTCACCGGATCGAGATTGCCGGTCGGTTCATCGGCGATGAGGATCGCGGGATCGTGCACGAGGGCGCGCGCGATCGCCGTTCGCTGCTGCTCGCCGCCCGACAGCTGCGTCGGCAGGTGGTGCGCGTGCTCCTGGAGCCCCACGAGGTTGAGCAGCTGCGGCACGCGCCGCCGAACGACGGCGCGCGCGGTGCCGGTCACGTCGAGCGCGAACGCGACGTTCTCCCAGACGGTCTTGTTCGGGAGGAGCCGGAAGTCCTGGAAGACGACGCCGATCCGGCGTCGCAGCGCCGGCACCTGGCTGCGACGCATGCGGAGCAGGTCGCGTCCGGCCACGCTGATGGTTCCGGCGGTCGGTATCTGCTCGCGGATGAGGAGCCGGATGAAGGTGCTCTTGCCCGCGCCCGACGGGCCGACCAGGAAGACGAAATCTCCGGGGCCGATCGCCACGTTGACATCGGCCAGCGCCACCTTGCCGTTGGGGTAGGTCATTCCCAGGTCGACCATGTGAATGACGGGTGCGTCTGCCGGCTCGGATCGGATGCGTCGGCGCAGGAGGGATGTCATTGGTGCAGCACCGATGGTAACCAATGACGGCCGACCCGGGACGCTGGGCCGCCCCATCCGGCCGGCGCGCGGCGCCGCGCGGTCGCGTGCTAGCCTCCGTTGCCAGTGAGTCGGCTCGTCGACACGGTCGCGCCGGCGCGGCTTGGCGTCGGTTTTCGGTGGCTGCTGGCGTCCTCGTGGATCAGCAACCTCGGCGACGGCATCTCGATCGCCGCCGGGCCGCTGCTGGTCGCGTCGCAGACCGACGATGCGTTCCTGGTGGCACTGGCGGCGACTGCTCCAGTGGCTGCCGCAGCTCCTGTTCGGGCTCTACGCCGGAGCGCTGTCCGACCGTCTCGATCGGCGGCTGATCGTGGTGATCGTCGACGTGATGCGCGCCATCGTCCTGGCGGCCATGGCCGCCATCGATCGTGACCGGGGCGGTCTCGATCGCGGTCGTCCTTGTCGCCCTCTTCCTGCTCGGGACCGCGGAGGTGTTCGCCGACAACTCGTCGCAGACCCTGCTGCCGATGCTCGTGCCGCGCCGGGACCTCGCCCTCGCCAACGCTCGAATCCAGGCCGGATTCATCACGGTCAACCAGCTGGTGGGACCGCCGATCGGCGCCGGCCTGTTCGCGATCGGCATGGCGTTGCCGTTCGTCGGCCAGGCGATCCTGGTCGCCGCGGGCGCGCTCCTCGTGAGCCGGATCAGCCTTCCCGCCCACCGCCGCGAGGCCGGAGCGGGCCGACCGCGATCCGCCACGAGATCGCCGAGGGATTCCGATGGGTCTATCACCACGCGGCGGTGCGGACGCTGGTGCTGACGATCTTCATCTTCAACATCACGTTCGGCGCGGCGTGGTCGGTGCTGGTCCTCTACGCGACGCAGCGGCTCGGTCTGGGCGAGGTCGGATTCGGCCTGCTGACGACCGTCTCGGCGCTGGGCGGCCTCCTCGCCACGCTGGCCTACGGGTGGATCACCCGACGGGTGAGCCTCGGCAACATCATGCGCGTCGGGCTGATCATCGAGACCCTGATCCACCTGGGCCTCGCGATCACGACCGTCCCCGCCGTCGCGATGGCGATCTTCTTCGTGTCCGGCGCCCATGGGTTCACGTGGGGCACGACATCGGTCACCGTGCGCCAGCGGGCGGTACCAACGGCGCTCCAGGGGAGGGTCGGCAGCGTGAACACGGTCGGAACGTTCGGCGGCCTGGTCGTCGGCTCCGTGCTGGGCGGCATCCTCGCCCAGCAATTCGGCGTCACCGCCCCGTTCTGGTTTGCCTTCGCCGGCTCCGCGCTGTTCCTCGTCCTCATCTGGGGCCAGCTGTCGCACATCGCGCACGAGGACGAGCCGGTCGGATCAGGTCGACGCGGGGGCGGCGCTACGCCGCAGGTGTTGGATCCCCCGTCCCAACCCGAGAGCGAAGGTATCCCTCGATGAAGGCGTCGAGGTCGCCGTCCAGCACCGCCGTCGGGTTCGAGGTCTCCACACCGGTGCGAAGGTCCTTGACCATCGTGTAGGGCTGCAGGACGTAGCTGCGGATCTGGTTGCCCCAGCCCGCCTCGACGTGCTCGCCCCGCAGGCGGGCCATCTCGGCCTCGCGCTCCTCCTCCTGGCGCTCGATCAGCCTGGCCCGCAGCACCGCCATGGCGCGGTCGCGGTTCTGATGCTGGCTCCGCTCGCTCTGGACGGCGACCACGATGCCGGTCGGCTCGTGCGTCAGGCGCACGGCGCTGTCGGTCTTGTTCACGTGCTGGCCGCCGGCACCGCTCGCCCGGTAGGTGTCGACCCGCAGGTCCTTCTCGTCGATCTCGATCGCCGCGTCCTCGGGGACCTCCGGCATGACCTCGACCAGCGCGAAGGTGGTGTGCCGGCGCTTCTGCGAGTCGAACGGGCTGATCCGCACGAGCCGATGCACCCCGCGCTCGCTGCGCAGCCGGCCGTAGACCCAGCGCCCGTCGATGCTGAAGCTCACGCTCTTGAGCCCCGCGCCCTCGCCCTCGGTCGCCTCCAGGATCTCGGTCTTGAACCGATGTCGCTCCGCCCAGCGCAGGTACATGCGCAGGAGCATCTCCGCCCAGTCCTGGCTCTCGGTGCCACCGGCCCCGGCGTGGATCGACACGATCGCGCCGCGCTCGTCGAACGGCTCGCCCAGCAGCAGGAGCTGCTCCATGCGGTTCCAGTCGCCCTGGAGCGCGGCGAGATCGCGCTCGAGGTCCGGCTTGAGGCTCGCCGCCTCCTCCGGCTCCAGGACGGCCATCTCGGCCATCTCGGCCAGTCCCGATGCGCGATCGGCGAGCGAGCGCCAGGTCTCGATCTCCGACCGCAGCTCCTCGGCGCGACGCATGGTTGCCTGCGCCGCGTCGGGGTCGTCCCACAGGTTCGGATCGGCCGAGCGTTCCGTCAGCTCGGCGAGCTCGGCCTCTTTGCTGCCGTGGTCAAAGGCGCACCGAGGTTTCGGCGATCAGGCGAGCCAGGCGCTGGGCCTCGTCCCTAATTGCGTCCAATGGACGCCACCATCGGGAGCTCGGCCATCTCGCCCAGCCGGTTGCCCTTGGCGCGCACCTTGGCCGGGTTCACGCAGGGGCAGTAGCTCTGGCGCGGGCAGACCCCACAGTTGCCGTCGCAGTCGAGCGTCGCGGCATAGGTGCAGCGCATGCAGTCGCGCTCACACATGATGAGGTCTTCGTAGGGGAGGTTTGGATCTCGGAAGCGGGTGACCGGTGGAAGATGAGCCGCCGTACTGACGGGGAGTGGGACAGAGGCTCTTGGTGGCGCGGTCAGTTGCTTCACGAATCCCTCCACCTGACGGGATCGCGAGGGTGCCCGGCTTGACCTCGCGACGATCGTTCCGCCCATCGTAGCGGCTCGGTCAGATATCGCAACCCCGCACGATGGTCCCGCCGGTGCATGATGTTGTGCGCAATGCCCGACCCGTTCCTCTTCATCGTCGCCATCATCGCAACGGCGTGCGTGATCCTCTTCCCGGTCCTCATGTGGCGTCGCCACCGGCACCGCTACGGCAACGAGGACGACCCCGCCGACTGAGCCGTCGCGCCAAGGAACGCGTGGCTCTCGTGGCGTGGGTGGCACCAGCGTGCAGTTGCCGAATCGCGGGGCGGCGGCGGAACCCGACCCCGTCAGACGTTCAGGAGCCGATGCGGGTCGAGGTTGGGCTCGGCAGCCGGTCCTGCCGGCCCGCCGGCAGGCCGGGCGGACGAGCCTCCCCACGCACACATCGGTCCCTGACCGATCAGGCCCCGTGGCACTTCTTGAACTTCTTGCCTGAGCCGCACCAGCAGGGATCGTTGCGCCCGACCTTCGGTCCTGAGCGCGCGACCGGCGCACCGTTGCCGTTCCCGGCCACCACGGTCGCCGTCGCTGCCCCGCCGGCGGAGCCCGAGTCGCCGATGCTGGCTCGGCCCTCGACCACGTTGCGCGCCACCGGCCGCTGCTGCTGTGGCTGGGTCTGGACGCTCACCCGGAAGATCGTGTGGGTCACGTCGTGCCGGATCGTCGCCTTCAGCTCGTCGAACATCCGGTACGCCTCGATCTTGAACTCGTTGAGCGGGTCGCGCTGCGAGTACGCCCGCAGGCCGATGCCGCGGCGCATGTCGTCGACCGCCGTCAGGTGCTCGACCCAGAGCGAGTCGATCACCCGCAGCAGGACCAGGCGCTCGAGGACGCCGATGCCCACCTCGCCGACCTCGGCGCGCTTGCCCTCGTACCGTTCTCGCACGAGATCGGTGAGCGTCACGACCAGCTCGCCGCCATCGCGCGCCTCGTCGATCGTCCGCAGGTCCGCATCGGTCAGCGATGGGACCATGGTCGTGAGCTGGGCCTTGAGGCCGTCGCGATTCCACTCCGTCGCGTATTCGGTGCCGGTGTGGTCGGCCACCAGCGAGCCGACCTCCTCGTCGAGCATCGCCTCGATCGTCGGCCCGAGGTTCGACGAGCGCAGGATGCGGTCGCGCTCGCGGTAGATCGTCTCGCGCTGCCGGTTGATGACGTCGTCGTACTCGACGACGTGCTTGCGAGTGTCGAAGTTGTAGCCCTCGACGCGCGTCTGGGCGCTCTCGATGGTGCGGCTGACCATCTTCGACTCGAGCGCCGTGTCATCGTTGAAGCCGAGGGTCTTCATGATGCCCTGGACCCGGTCGTTGGCGAAGCGGCGCATCAGGTCGTCCTCGAGGCTCAGGTAGAACCGCGAGCTTCCCGGGTCGCCCTGCCGGCCGGCGCGGCCGCGCAGCTGGTTGTCGATGCGGCGCGCCTCGTGGCGCTCCGTCCCGAGGATGTGCATGCCGCCGGCGGCAAGGACCTTCTCCTTGTCCTCCGCGCAGAGCTGCTCGGCCTCGGCGAGCGCCTCGGCGTATTGCTCCGGCGTCGCCTCGAGGATGTTGGTCCCGCGCTTGTGGAGGTTCTCGACGGCCAGCACCTCGGGATTGCCGCCGAGCAGGATGTCGGTGCCTCGGCCCGCCATGTTGGTGGCGATGGTCACTGCTCCGCTGCGGCCGGCCTGCGCGACGATCTCGGCCTCGCGCTCGTGGAGCTTGGCGTTCAGCACGCTGTGCTTGACGCCGCGTCGCTTCAGCATCTCGCCCAGCGTTTCGCTGACCTCGACGCTGATCGTTCCGACCAGGACCGGCCGGCCCTTCTCGTGCTCCTCGACGATCTCGTCGATGACCGCGTTCCACTTGCCGCTCTGCTTCGCGTAGATGAGATCGGCGTAGTCGGCGCGGATCATCTCGCGGTGGGTCGGAATGACGACCACCTCGAGGTCGTAGATCTTGCTGAACTCCTCCGCCTCGGTCTCGGCGGTACCGGTCATGCCCGACAGCTTGTCGTACATCCGGAAGTAGTTCTGGAAGGTGACGGTGGCGAGCGTGCGCTGCTCATTCCGCACGGCGACGCCCTCCTTCGCCTCGACCGCCTGGTGCAGCCCCTCCGACCATCGGCGCCCCGGCATCAGCCGTCCCGTGAACTCGTCGACGATGATCACCTCGCCGTCCTTGATCACGTAGTCGCGGTCACGCTGGTAGAGGACCTGCGCCTTGAGCGCCTGCTCGAGATGGCGTGCGAGGCTGAAGTCGTCGGCGAACATGTTCTCGACGCCGAGCCACTTCTCCATCTTGTCCGTGCCGGCCTCGGTGATCGCCACCTGCTTGAACTTCTCGTCGACGACGTAGTCCTCTTCCGCCTTCAGCCGGGGAACGAGGCCGGCGAACTGGAGGTACTTGTCTGCGGACTCCTCGGCGTTGCCGCTGATGATGAGCGGGGTCCGCGCCTCGTCGATGAGGATGTTGTCGACCTCGTCGACGACGGCGAAGAAGTGGGGCCGCTGGGCCCTCGCCGCCAGGTCGACCACCAGGTTGTCGCGCAGGAAGTCGAAGCCGAATTCGTTGTTGGTGCCGTAGGTGACGTCGGCCGCGTAGGCCTCGCGGCGCGTGACCGGCCGGAGCTCGCGGAGCCGCTCGTCGGTGGCCGGGAAGTCCGGGTCGTAGACGAAGGCGCCCTCGTGCTGGATGCTCCCGACGCTCATCCCGAGCCGGTGGAAGATGGCGCCGATCAATTGCGCGTCGCGCTTGGCGAGGTAGTCGTTGGTCGTGACGACGTGGGAGCCGCGGCCGACCAGGGCATTGAGGAACGCGGCCAGCGGCGCAACGAAGGTCTTGCCCTCGCCGGTCCGCATCTCGGCGATCGCCGCGTGGTGGAGCACGATGCCGCCCATGAGCTGCACGTCGTAGTGCCGCTTGCCGAGCGCCCGCACCATCGCCTCTCGGACCGATGCGAAGGCCTCGGGCAGGACCTCCTCGAGCGCCTCGTTGATCCGCGCACGCTCGCGCTCGCGCTGCTGCTTCAGCTCGTCGGCCAGGCGGGCCGCGTCGGCGCCGGCAAGCGCGGACTCCGCGGCATCCTCGTCAGGATCGGACTCGCGCAGCTCGATCGGCACCATGATGTCGTCGATCCGCTCGCGCAGGCGGGCGCGGAGCTGATCGGTCTTGGCGGAGAGCTCCGCGTCGCTGAGGGCCTGGGTCTCCGGCTCGAGCGCGTTGATGCGATCGATGAGCGGTTGGAGGGCGCGGACCTCGCGCTCGTTGGAGTCCCCCATTCGGGTCAGAAACTTGAACATCGGGCGGCGAGTATAGCCGGATTCGGCCGAAATTCCCTCAGCCGGCCTCGACCATCGGCTTGACCTCGCCGATCCAGCGCTCGAGCGTCTCGTCGTCGTACGGTGCGGCCATCTCGGCAAGGAAGGTCGAGAAGCCGATCGCGTGGCAGGCCGCCATCTTTTCGGCGATCTGGTCGGGCGTGCCGACCCAGAAGGTGTCGTCGTCCGCGACGTCGGCCATCGGCGTTCGGTTGTGGGCCATCTGCGTCTCCCAGACCCGCTGGGCCTCGGCCTCGGTGTCGCGGATGATCGGCTTGCAGCCGACGGTGCGCTGGATCTCCGACTGGTCGCGACCGACAGCCTCGCAGTGGGCGCGCAGGACGCCGTCCTTGTGGGTGAGCTTCTCGACGGTGCCCATGGCGTTCCACATGTCGGCGTACTTGGCCACCGTGCGGAGGGTCTTCTTCTCGCCGGAGCCGCCGATCATGATCGGCAGGCGCGGCTGGATCGGCAGCGGCTGATGGCGGAGCGCATCGAATTGATACCGGCCGCCCTCATCCGAGGTGACCTCGCCGCCGTCGAGGACGGTACGCATGGCGCCGACCGCCTCGTCGAACCAGTCCAGGCGCTGCCCGAACCCGCTTCCGAACTCGATGCCGTGCGCCGTGTGCTCGAGCTCGAACCAGGCGCCACCGATGCCGAGCACCGCACGCCCATCGCTCAGGTGGTCGAGCGTTGCCGCCAGCTTCGCCACCAGGCCCGGGTTCCGGAAGGTGTTGGCACCCACGAGCAGGCCGAGCTTCACGCGCGTCGTGACCTTGGCCCACGCGGCCAGCGACATCCAGCCCTCGAAGATCGGCTGGTACGGGTCGCCGAAGATGGCGTACAGGTGGTCCCAGGTCCACAGCGAGTCGTAGCCGAGCTCATCGACCCGTCGCGCGGACTTCTCGAAGGCCGGCCAATCGGTGGCCTGGCTCCAGAGCAGGACGCCGAGCTTGATCTCGCTCACGCGCCGGCACTCACCCGAAAGGGCTCGGGGATCGGCTCGTCCTCATCGTCCGCGTCCTCGTCCCAGAAGGTCATCTCCTCGACCATCTGAACCTCCGAGCTGAACAGGGCGCCCACGCTCTCGCCGCGATGGATGCGCTTGATCGCCTCTCCGAAGAGCGGGGCGACGCTGAGGACCGTGATCCGCGGGTCATCGGCATCGGCGGGCAGCGGAATCGTGTCGGTCACGATGATCTCGGTGATCGCTGCCTCCTTGATCCGCTCGAGCGCCGACCCACTGAAGACGCCGTGGGTCGCGCAGCTGTAGATGGCCGTGGCACCCGCGGCCTGCAGGGCGCCGACCGCCTCGATCAGTGACCCGGCGGTGTCGATCTCGTCGTCGATGATGATCGCGGTCTTGCCGCCCACCTCACCGATGATGTTCATCACCTCGGTGAGGTCCTCGTTGCCGAGCCGGCGCTTCTCGACGATCGCCAGTGGCGCGGACAGCAGCTCCGCGAAGTTCCGCGCCTTCTTGGCGAACCCGAGCTCGGAGACGACGACGATGTCGTCGAGCTGCTTGGCCTTGATATGTGCGCAGATCAGGTTGACCGCCGTCAGCTCGTCGACCGGGAATGCTGAAGAACCCCTGGATCTGGCCCTGGTGGAGGTCCATGGTGAGCACCCGATCCGCGCCGGCAACGGTGAGCATGTCGGCGATCAGGCGCGCGGTGATCGGCACGCGGGGCTGGTCCTTCTTGTCGGACCGGCCGTAGCTGTAGTGCGGAATGACCGCCGTGATCCTGCCGGCCGATGCGCGCTTGAACGCGTCGATCATGATCAGGAGCTCCATGATCGACTGGTTCACCGGCCGGCTGGTGGGCTGCACCAGGAAGACGTCCTGCTCTCGGACGTTCTCCATCACGCGGACGAAGATGTTCTCGTTCGCGAACTGGAAGACCTCGACCTCACCGAGCTGGGTCTTGAGGTAGCGGGTGATCCGTTCGGCGAGCGGCTTATTGGCGTTGCCGGCGTAGATGCTGAACTCGTCGGCGTACACGTCGTTCTCCGCGGGGCGGTCAGGCATGGCCGATTCTACCGGAGGCGGCTCGTCCCGGTCGGTTGACGTGGCGATCACGTTCGACTCATGACCTGATGTAGATTCCGCGGGATGAACCGGGACGTCGGCGGGCCGCGGCCGCCCGTGGGCCGGGAGCGCGCGGCCGCCGTGGGCCTGGTGCTCGTCGCGGCGCTCTCGCCGCAGGTCGGTGCGGCGCTGGCCGTGACGCTGTTCGACGAGCTGGGTCCGGCGGGTGCGGCGTTCCTGCGGCTGGCGTTCGCGGCGATCGTGCTGTGGGCGATCTGGCGCCCCCGCCTGGCCGGCGACCTGCGGCTGGCCGGGGCGTTCGGCGTCGCGCTCGGGCTGATGAACTGGTCGTTCTACGAGGCGATCGACCGGATCCCGCTCGCCATCGCGGTGACGATCGAGTTCGCCGGCCCGCTGTTCGTGGCGGTGATCGGCTCGCGGCGGCCGCTCGACGGGGTCTGGATCGCGCTCGCCGCGGCCGGCATCGTGGTGCTCGTCGACCCGGGCGGCGGATCGGTGGACCCGGCCGGGGTCGGCTTCGCGCTGGCCGCCGCCGCGTGCTGGATGGCCTACATCTACCTGAGCAAGCGCACCGGCGCGGCGTTCCCGGGCGGCTCGGGGCTCGCGATCGCGATGGCCGTCGGCGCGCTGATCGTGCTCCCGGCGGGCGTGATCGAGGCTGGCGGCGCCCTCGTCGAGCCCGACCTGCTCGGCTCGGCGCTCATCGTGGCGCTCCTCTCCTCGGTGCTGCCGTATTCGCTCGAGCTAGAGGCGCTGCGCCGGCTGCCGGAAGCGGTGTTCGGCGTGCTCATGTCGCTCGACCCGGCGGTCGCCGCCCTGGTCGGCTTCGTGGCGCTCGGCCAGGACCTCGGTGCGCGCGAGCTGGTCGCGATCGCGATGGTGGTCGTGGCCAGCGTCGGAGCGGCGAGCCTCAGTCACCGATGACGACCTGGCCTCCGACTCCTACTCCGCCTCCTGGAGCTCCTCCGGCGGCCGGTTGTCGACGAAGACCGTGATCGAGACGATCCGGTCGTCGTCCTGCGGCTTCATGACCGTCACGCCGCGCGACGCGCGCCGGTAGCGGTTGATGCCGCCGACCTCGGTGCGCAGGATCGTGCCAAGCTCCGTGATGAGCATCAGCTCCTCGTCCTCCTGCCCAACCAGCCGGATGGCGGCGACGTCGCCGGTCTCCGCGCTGAGCGAGTTGGCGATCACGCCACCGGTGGCCCGATGCTTGATCGGGAAGTCGCCGATCTCGGTCCGCTTGCCGAAGCCCTGTTCGGTGACGACGAGCAGCTGCTGCTCGAGGTGCTCGACGACCTCCATGCCGATGACCTCGTCGTCCTTCTTGAGGCGAATGGCGGTGACGCCCTGGGTGCCGCGACCGAGTGGCCGGACCTCGGACTCCCGGAAGCGGGCCGCCTGACCCTTCCTCGTCGCCACGACGATGTCGTTCTGGCCGTCGGAGAGGCCGACCCACTGGAGCTCGTCGCCGTCGATGAGGTTGATCGCGATCAGCCCGTTGGCGCGGATCTTGGCGTAATCCTCCAGCGAGGTCTTCTTGATCATTCCGCGTCGGGTGGCCATCACGAGGTAGTGGCCCGGCTCGAACTGCGGCAGGCTGATGATCGCGCTGACGTACTCCCGCTGCTCCACCTGGACGCCGGGCAGGTTGATGATCGGCAGGCCCTTGGCCTGGCGCGATGCGTCGGGCAGCGTGTGGACCTTCGTGATGAAGACCCGTCCGCGGTTCGTGAAGAAGAGGATGTTGTCGTGCGTGTTCGCCACTCGAAGGTGGCGGACCGCGTCCTCCTCGCGGGTCAGCATGGCGAGCTTGCCGCGCCCGCCGCGACGCTGGGAGCGGAAGGTGCCGATCGGCTGGCGCTTGATGTAGCCGCGCTGGCTGAGCGTGACGACCACGTCCTCGGAGGCGACCAGGTCCTCGGCGGTCAGCTCGCGGTTCGCGTCGGCCTCGATGCGGGTCTTGCGCTCGTCGCCGTACCGCTTCACCAGGCCGGTCAGCTCGTCCTTGATGGCGAGCAGGATCTTGCGCGGGTTGGCCAGCAGGTCCTCGAGCTCGCTGATGAGCTGGATGATGGCCTTGTACTCGTCCTCGATCTTCTTCCGCTCGAGCGCGGCGAGGCGGCGGAGCTGCATCTCCAGGATCGCGTTTGCCTGCGGCTCGGTCAGCCCGAAGCGCTTCATGAGCGCCGATCGCGCGGCGTCGACATCCGCGGCCGCCCGGATGGTGGCGATCACCTCGTCGAGGTTGTCGAGCGCGATCTTGAGCCCTTCCAGGATGTGGGCCCGTTCCTGCGCCCGAGCGAGGTCGAACTCGGTGCGCCGCCGCACGACCTCGCGGCGATACGCGATGTAGTGCTCCAGCATCTTCTTGAGACCGAGCGTCTGCGGCTGGCCGTCGACAAGCGCCAGCATGTTCGCGCTGAAGGTGGTCTGGAGCGGCGTGTGCTTGAAGAGCTGCTGCATGACCGTGTGCGGGGAGCCGTCGCGCTTGACCTCCACCACGATCCGCATGCCGTCCCTGTCGCTTTCGTCGCGAATGTCGCGAACGTCGGTGATCTTCTTCGACGCGACGAGGTCGGCCATCTTCTCGATGAGGGTGGTCTTGTTCACCTGGTACGGCAGCTCGGTGATGACCACGGAGATGCCGCTCGGCGCCTCTTCGAAGGTCACCTGCCCGCGGACGATGATCCGGCCACGGCCGGTGGCGTAGAGGTGGCGGATCGCGTCGATCCGCTCCTTCTCACCCGTGACCGGGTTGCGCTGCTCCTCGTAGCGGAAGATGGTGCCACCGGTCGGGAAGTCGGGCCCGGTGACGATCCCGCACAGGTCGTCGACGCTCATCTCCGGGTTGTCGATCAGCGCGTTGATGGCCTCGCAGACCTCGTTGAGGTGATGCGGCGGGATGTTGGTCGCCATGCCGACGGCGATGCCCGACGAGCCGTTGACGAGGAGATTCGGCAGCTTCGAGGGGAGGACGGTCGGCTGACGGAGGCGTCCGTCGTAGTTGTCGACGAAGTCGACGGTCTCCTTCTCGATGTCGGCCAGCATCTCGTCGGTGATGGAGGCCATCCGCGCCTCGGTGTAGCGCATCGCCGCCGGCGGATCTCCGTCAACCGATCCGAAGTTGCCCTGCCCATCGACGAGCGGGTAGCGCAGGCTGAAGTCCTGGGCCATCCGCACCAGCGTCTCGTACAGGGCGAGGTCGCCATGCGGGTGGTACTTGGCCATCGCCTCGCCGACGACGCCGGCGCACTTCCGATAGGCGGCGGTGGAACGCAGCCCCATCTCCTGCATGGTGTACAGGATTCGCCGATGGACGGGCTTCAGCCCGTCGCGAACGTCGGGCAGCGCACGCGCGACGATCACGCTCATCGCGTAATCGATGTACGCCGTGCGCATCTCGTCTTCGATCGCGACGGTCCGCACGTTGCCGACCCTGTCCATTGCCATCTAGTTAGGTCCCCTTTGTCGCGTTTGTCGTCATTGTGTTCATTCTCCGGCCGTCCCGGTGGTCAGCCCGTATCGGTCCTTGAGCTCAGCCTTCTCCGTCGGCGAGGCACCCAGGTACCGACCGCGTCCCTCGGCGATGAGTCGATCGTCCGCACCGCGCACCTCGCCGACGACCTCGTAGATGCGACGCCGTCGCTCGGCGACGCGCCCGGTCGCCGTCAGCAGTTCGCCGGGATTGGCCGGGGACCGGTAGCGGACCGACATCTCGGCCGTGACCGCCCACGAGTCGTAGCTGGAGGGCGCCCAGGCCATGACCTCGTCGAGGAGCGTGGCGATGATCCCGCCGTGGACCTTGTCGCTCCACCCGACGTAGTCGTCACCGGCCTGCCAGCTGGCGCGGGCGGTTCCCTCGCCGATCTCGATGTGCAGCCGCATGCCGATCGGGTTCTCCGCCCCGCAGGCGAAGCAGTTGTGGTCCGCAAACGCGTAGCGTCGGCCGTCCTCGGCCACGATCGAGCGGCTATCGCCGATGGTGCGCGCCTCGCCCTCCATGACTACCAGCGATCCGTCCCTTCCTCTGCTTCGTAATCGGCAGCTCCCCACTCGTCGTCGCCCGAGCTGCGCAGGCACTTGTCCGCGATGGCCAGCGCGAAGGCGTGGCTGACGGCGTACGAGTCGCGCAGCATGTTGACGGCCTCGCGGCGGTCGCCCACCCCGTTGGCCTCCAGCAGCTCGCACCACTCGTCGATGGTGCGTCCCGTCTTCTGGGCCACCTGCCGGAGGTCGGCCACGTGTCGTGATGGCATCGGTCTGATCGCCTTTCTCGTCAAAGGTCAGATATCGAGGTTGCGAACCTTGCGGGCCTCACCGCGGATGAAGTCTCGCCGCGGCGCGACATGCTCGCCCATGAGGGTGCTGAACATCTCGTCCGCGGCCTCCGCGGTTCCCACTTCGACCCGCAGCAGCGTGCGGGTGTCGGGGTTCATGGTCGTCTCCCAGAGCTGGTCGGCGTTCATCTCGCCGAGCCCCTTGAACCGCTGCACCGTCACGTTCTTGGACTTTCCGTCGCGAGAGAGCTCCTTGACGGCCGCGTCGCGGGCCTTCTCGGTCGTCGCGTAGCGCGTCACCTTGCCGGTGCTCACCCGATACAGGGGCGGCTGGCAGATGTAGAGGTAGCCGTTGTCGATCACCTCGGGCATGTGCCGGTAGAAGAAGGTGAGCAGCAGCGTGCTGATGTGCGCCCCGTCCACATCGGCGTCGCTGAGGAGGCAGATGCGGTGGTAGCGCAGCTTGGCGATGTCGAACGTCTCGCCGATGCCGGCGCCGAGCGCGATGACCAGCGGGCGGATCTTGTCGGAGCTCAGCACGCGGTCGAGGCGCGCCTTCTCGACGTTCAGCATCTTGCCGAACATGGGCAGGATGGCCTGGAAGCGCCGATCGCGTCCCTGCTTCGCGGAGCCGCCTGCCGAGTCGCCCTCGACGATGTAGAGCTCGGAGCGTGCCGGATCCCGCTCCTGGCAGTCGGCCAGCTTGCCCGGCAGCGCCATGCCCTCGAGCGCGCCCTTGCGGATGACCAGG
Source organism: uncultured Chloroflexia bacterium (assembly GCA_963759405.1). Lineage (GTDB taxonomy): Bacteria > Chloroflexota > Limnocylindria > QHBO01 > QHBO01 > JACDBZ01. The sequence goes on from CAVWZA010000016.1 coordinate 285,909, forward strand.
TCGCGCGCCTTGCGGGCCGCCTCGCGCGCCCTGGCGGCGGTGATGGACTTCTCGATGATCCGGCGCCCGTCGGCGGGATTCTCCTCGAGGTGCTGGATGATCCCCTCGGTGACCACGTTCTGGACGATGCCCTTGATGTCGGCGTTGCCCAGCTTGCCCTTCGTCTGGCCCTCGAACTGCGGATCGGTCAGCTTCACGCTGATCACCGCGGTCAGGCCCTCGCGCACGTCGTCTCCGGTGAGGTTGGCTTCCTTCTCGGAGAGGGTGCTCGACTTGCGCGCCCACGAGTTCAGCGACGTCGTGAGCGCGGAACGGAAGCCGGCGACGTGGGTGCCACCGTCGACGGTGTTGATGTTGTTGGCAAACGCGATCACGTTCTCGGCGAACGCGTCGTTGTACTGGAGCGCCACCTCGACGCTCGTCGAGCCGACCATCCGCTCGACGTAGATGGGGCGGCTGTTCAGGACGTCGCGGCGGCGGTTCAGGTGCCGGACGAAGCTCGTCACGCCGCCCTGGAAGAAGAAGTTCTTCTCCGAGTCGGTGCGCTCGTCGGTGAGGCGGATCCAGAGGCCCTTGTTGAGGTAGGCCGATTCGCGCAGGCGGGTGGTGATCGTCTCCCAGCTGAAGTCGAGCGTCTCGAAGATCTCCGGGTCCGGTCGGAAGAAGGTGCGCGTCCCATGGTTGCGCTTCCACGCCGGATCGAGACCGCGGTTCGCCTCGGCGGCTCCGCCGCTCTGCTTGACCGATCCCTTCGGCGCGCCTCGGACGAACTCCTGGTGGTGACGCTTGCCGTCGCGCAGGACCTCGACCCGCATCTCGGAGCTCAGCGCGTTCACCACGCTCGCGCCGACGCCGTGGAGGCCGCCGGAGACCTTGTAGCCGCTCCCGCCGAACTTACCGCCGGCGTGGAGCTCGGTCATGATCACCTCGAGTGCGCTCTTCCCGGTCCGATGCCGGTCGACCGGGATGCCGCGCCCGTCGTCGACCACCTCGAGCGTGCCGTCCGCGTGGATGATCACGTCGATCCGGGTCGCCTGGTTGGCCATCGCCTCGTCGATGCTGTTGTCGACGATCTCCCAGACGAGGTGATGCAGGCCGCGGCCATCGGTCGAGCCGATGTACATGCCCGGGCGCAGGCGCACCGCCTGGAGGCCCTCGAGAACCTCGATGTCCTTGGCGGTGTAGCTCGACGACGCTTTGCTGCGTGTCCTCGGTGCTCGCTCGACGGTCATGCTGACGGGAGTTCCTCGTGGTCGGGGGTGACAGGGATCGCGGCATCGGCGGACGGTTCGCCGTTCGCGCCGCGGGTGATGATCGAATAGAGCCGGTCAAGGTCCTCGTCGGAATAGAAGTCGATGACGAGCCGGCCGCCGCGGCGCGTGCGCGCGATGCCGACCTTGGTGGCGAGCAGGCCGCGCAGCTGCGCCTCCAGATCCTGGAGGTCATGGCTGAGCGCGCCCGCACGGACGGGAGCCTCGGCGCGCCTGCGGCGAACGAGCTCCTCCGTCTGGCGAACCGAGAGCTGGCGCTCGAGCACGACGGCCAGGACCGCGCGCTGGAGCTCCGCCACCGTGATCGCGGACAGGGCACGGCCGTGTCCCTCGCTGATGCGGCCGTCCAGGATGGCGGCCTGGGTCTCCGGCGCGAGGTCGAGCAGCCGCAGCGAGTTGCTCACCGCAACGCGGCTCTTCCCCACCTGGCGAGCGACAGCCTCGTGGGTCATGCCGAACCGGTCGATCAGCTCGCGATAGGCGGTGGCCGTCTCGATCGCGTTCAGGTCCTCGCGCTGCAGATTCTCGATCAGCGCCAGCTCGAGCGAGGTTTCGTCGCCGGGGGTATCGCGGACGACCGCGGGAATGGTCTCGAGGCCCGCCAGCCTGGCCGCACGCACGCGCCGCTCACCGGCGATGAGCTGATAGCCGCCGTCCGCGAGCTCACGGACGATGACCGGCTGAAGGACGCCGTGCACCGCGATCGAGGCGGCCAGCTCGCCGAGCTGGGCGTCGTCGAATGCATGGCGCGGCTGGTCGGGGTTGCGATCGATCCGGTGCAGCGCGATCTCGAGCACGCCACGGTCGTCGTCCCGACCGGGAATCAGGGCATCGAGGCCGCGGCCGAGCCCGAACGGACGAGGGCCGCGTGACGGACTGCTAGCCACGAGCGGCCACCTCGCCGGCGAGCTCGCGGTACGCGTTCGCGCCGCGTGAGCCGGGATCGTAGAGGGCGATCGGAAGGCCGTGGCTCGGCGCCTCGGAGAGGCGGACGCTGCGCGGCACGATCGTGTCGTACACGCTGCCATTCATGTGGCGACGCACCTCGGACGCGACCTGTGCGGACAGGTTGGTGCGGGCGTCGTACATCGTCAGCAGCACGCCCTTCGATCTCGAGGCGCGGGTTCAGGCCCTCTCGGACCCGTCGAATCGTGTTCACCAGCTGGCTCAGGCCCTCCAGGGCGTAGTACTCGGTCTGAATCGGGATCAGCACGCCATCCGCCGCAGTGAGCGCATTCACGGTCAGCAGCCCCAGCGACGGGGGACAGTCGATCAGCACGCGTTCGTAGCGGCCGTTCAGCTCCGCGAGGCTTGCGCGTCAATCGCCGCTCGCGTCCCGCCAGGCCAACGAGCTCGACCTCCGCGCCGGAGAGCGAGGGAGACGACGGGAGGAGGTCCAGGCCCTCGACCGGCGTTCCCATCACGAGCTCCGAGAGCGGAGCGCGATCGACGAGAGCGTCGTAGGAGGAGCGTTCGACCGACCGGCGATCAACCCCGAGGCCGCTCGTGGCGTTCCCCTGGGGGTCGAGATCGATGACGAGCGTTCGTGTGCCGGAGAGCGCGAGAAAGGCCGCCAGGTTGATGACCGTGGTCGTCTTGCCGACGCCGCCCTTCTGGTTCGTGCAGGCCGTGATCCGGACCACGAGTGCTCCGCTGCGAGTTCAGATGTGCAAGGTCCATTCTACCAGTTTTGGCCCCTCCCGGCGGCTTACCGGCGGCTTACCGAGGAGGCACGGAACGCGCGTTATCCACACGAATGTTTCACGTGGATCAAGATATCCACACGGCATCCACCGAGGCGGCGTGGCCGGCCTGGATCGCCGTATACTTGACCTCACCCACGCCCCTCAGCTGCGTCAACGGGGACCGTCTCATCAGCTACCTGAGCCCGCTCCTGGCCGTCATCGTCGGCATCGTGCATGCCGGGCTCGCCCCCGTCATCGTCGTGGGAGGGGTGAAGCCCAACCTCGTGCTCGTGGCCGTCGTGCTCGTGACCTGCCTCGCGGGGTTCCTGCCCGGGATCACGTTGGCATTCGTCGCGGGCCTGACCGCCAATCTGCTGGTCGGCGAGCCGCTCGGCTCAGTGCCGCTGCATCATGCTCGTGGTCGCCGCGATGGTGGCGGGCGGAAGCCGGGTCTTCGGCGGCCTCGTCTGGATCTATCCGGTCGCGGCCGCATTCGTCGGCTCGATCGTGGCCGATCTCGGCTCGCTGCTCATCTCCCAGCTCGTGACCGACGCGGTAACCGCGGCGCCTCCGTTCGACATCCTGCTGAGGGCCGCCGCGTTGAATGCGGCGATCGTCGCGCTCCTCCTCTATCCGGCCCGCGCGCTCGCCCAGCGCTACGCGCCGGAGGAGGCGCCGGCCTGGTGATCCGATGGCCGACCTGAACGACGGTCGCGTCGACCTTCACCGGTCGCGAGGCCGGTTCGTCGCCTTCTCGGCCATCGCTGCGACTCTGCTCCTGGTCGCCCTTGGCGGTCGGCTCTTCCAGCTGCAGGTGGTCAACGGCGACGTCTACGCCGGCCGGGCAGCCGCCGACCGGACGGTCGAGGTTCCGATCCCGGCGCCACGAGGCCTGATCTTCGACCGCGACGGACGGCCGATCGCGGTCAGTGTCCCCTCGTGGACCGTCAAGGTCCGGCCGGCCGACCTCCCCGCCGCGGATCGATCGAGGGTTCTCTCGCGCGTTGCGCTGCTCACCGGCGCGGATCGCGCGACCCTGCGGGCGCGCCTCGACGCGTTCAATGGCTCGCCATTCGACCTCGTGCCGATCCAGCGCGGCGTGGGCCGCGAGGCGGCGCTGCTCATCGGCGAGGAAGCCGAGGATCTTCCGGGAGTCGTGATCAGCGTCGAGCCGATCCGGCAGTACCTGGACGAGACCGGGAAGCCGGGCGGGCCGCTGCTGTCGCACGTGGTCGGCTACACGGGACCGATCGATCGGGAGGAGCTCGACGGCCCTCGAGGTCGACGGCTACCTGCCGCGACGACGTCATCGGAAAGGCGGGCGTCGAGGCCTCGTTCGAGGACGTCGCTGCGCGGCACGTACGGTGCGCAGCTGGTCGAGCGCGATGCGTCGGGCCGCCAGCTCAAGGTGATCGAGACGATTCGGGAGCCGATCGCCGGCACCAACCTGATGCTGACCATCGACGCGGACGTCCAGCGGCTCGCCACGCAAGGCGCTCACCTGGGGCATGGAGGTCGCCGACGTGAGCCAGGGCGTGACCGTGGTCATGAACCCGCAGACCGGCGAGATCCTGGCGATGGTCTCCCTGCCGGCGTACGACAACAACAAGTTCGCCGGCGGCATCAGCGCCGATGACTTCGGCGTCTACCTCACCGACGAGGACCGGCCGCTGCGCAACCACGCCATCAGCGACATCTATCCGCCCGGATCGACCTACAAGCTCGTCACCGGCATCGCGGCGATGGAGGAGGGCGTGACGACCGCCGATCGGCTCTGGCCGACGTACGGCTGCTACCAGATCCCCGGCGCGCCGAAGGGCGAGTGCCTGTACGACTGGAATCGCGCAGGGATTCGGTCCGCTCGCCATGGTCGACGCGTTCGCGAAGAGCTCGGACACCTTCTTCTACCAGATGGCCGTCGAGACCGGGATCGACCCGCTCGCGCGAATGGGCCAACGAGCTCGGGTTCGGCCGGCTGTCGGGCATCCGGCTGCCGTCGGAGGAGGAAGGGATCATCGCCAGCACGGAGTGGGCGCGGCAGCAGGGCCGGTCGGGCGTCTTCACCGGTGAGGTGGCGCAGGCCGGGATCGGGCAGAACGTCATCGCCGTCACGCCGCTCCAGATGCTCAACGCGTACGCCGCGGTCGCGAACGGCGGCTCGCTCATGCGGCCCATGATCGTGCGCGGCGAGACGGACGCCAACGGCGAGCTGGTCGAAGGCCTACGAGCCGGAGGTGCTGCACGAGATCGCCGCCGATGCCGCGACGCTGCGCACGATGCGGATCGGCGCGCGGGAGGTGATCACGTCCGGCCACGCCTACAACATCCGCGACCTCGAACCTCCCGGCGCCCTGTCGGGCAAGACCGGCACCGCCGAGTTCGGCGAGCTCACCGCCGAGGGCACGCTTCCATTCCACTCGTGGTTCGTGGCCTACCTGCCGAGCGCCGCCGGGCGAGACGGACGCGGACCTGGCGATCGTCAGCTTCAATTACTCGGCGATCGTCCCCGGGAACGTGTCGGCCGAGGTCGTGAAGTACTTCCTCCAGCTGTACTACGACCTCGACCAGGATCTGCGGCTCGATCCGAATGACTTCAGCCTCGTGACGGCGAACTGACCGATGGGTGTCGCGACCGCCACGTTCGTCGAGTCGTTCCGGGGACGGGACTGGCGCCACTTCGACCTGCAGCTGTTCCTCTACGTGCTGCTGCTCATCGGCTTCGGCGTCGTCATGGGCTACTCGGCGGGGTTCAACGACAGTGCGGCCGGCGACGGGATGACCCAGACGGTCAAGACGCTGATCTGGGCGGCCATCGGGCTCACCGTCTTCTTCGTGGCGGCGAGCTTCGACTACCACTGGCTGCGAACGCTCGCCGCGCCGATCTACGTGGTCGGTGCTGGCGCTCCTGACCCTGACGATGCTCGTCGGCACCAACCTGTTCGGCGCGCAGATGTCGGTCACCGTCGGCGGCCTCGACTTCCAGTTCAGCGAGGTGAGCAAGGTGCTCATGATCGCGGTGCTCGGCGCGTACCTCGCCGGACGGCGCGAGCGCATCGGCCGCCTGGCGACGATCCTGGTGGCGGCCGCGCTGATGGCGATCCCGGCGTTCCTCGTCTTCCGGCAGCCCGACCTCGGCACCGCGCTCGTCTTCATCGGGATCCTGGTGGGCATGCTCTTCATGAGCGGCGCGAGCCTGGGGTGGATGGCCCTGTTCGCTGGCGGCGTGATCGCGGCCGCGCCGGTGGCGGTCGGCATGCTCCAGGACTACCAGCGTCAGCGGCTGTTCTGCTTCCTCGATCCGACGGCGGATCCGCAGGGTGCCTGCTTCCAGCTGATCCAGGCGCTCAACGCGGTCGGCTCGGGGGGATGGATCGGCCGAGGCCTGACCGTCGGCGGCGAGGGACAGCGCGGCTACATCCCCGTGCAGTCGACCGACTTCATCTTCACCGTGGTCGCCGAGGACCTGGGATTCGTCGGCGGGGTCGTCGTCCTCGTCCTGTTCGGGCTGCTCGTCTGGCGGATCCTGCTCATCGGCTGGCAGGCGCGCGACGCGTTCGGGATGATGATCGCGGTCGGCCTGGCGAGCATGATCCTGTTCCAGGTGCTGGTGAACGTCGGCATGGTGATCGGGGTCATGCCGGTGACCGGCATCCCGCTCCCGTTCGTCACGTACGGCGGCTCGAGCATGATCAGCCTCCTGTTCGGGATGGGCATCCTCCAATCGATCCGCATGCGAGCGCACAAGCCGACGCTCTGATCGGACGCTCAAGGCCGTTGTCGAGCGCTCGCTCGCCAGGCGAGCAAGCGATTGTCCGCCGCGGGGTCAGGCCGGGTTTGCCTCGGCCTGCGGTGGCCCTTCGGGCGGCGGCTCTTCCTCCGGCGGCGCCGGGCGCACGCCGTGGAGCGCCAGCTCGAAGGCGATCACCGGGGGCTGCCCGCCCAAGCGATGGAACCCGTATCGGTAGAGGTCTCGTCCGGCCGCGACGACCGGAGCCGCAAGGATGGCCCCGCCGATCCCGAACAGGGCCCCGCCCGCGACGAGCGCCACGATCATGACCGCCGGGTGGAGCTCGATCGCGTCACCCAGCACCTTCGGCACCAGCAGGTTGTTCTCGAGCTGTTGGATCGCGATGTAGAGGAGCGCGGCGGCCGCTGCGGCCGGGAACGAGATCGACAGGCCGATCAGGATGGCCGGCACGGCGGCGATGATCGGTCCGATGATCGGGACGAACTCGAGCAGGCCGGCGATCAGCGCCAGCACGAGCGTGAACTGCCCGAATTCGCTGAAGCCGATGACGGTGAGGATCGTCAGGCCGATGACGGTGGCCAGGAAGATCGATGCGCCGAGCAGCAGCTGGCCTCGAACCCAGCGGCCCCCGACGCGGCCGAGCAGGGCAAGCAGGTTCTCCGCGTCGGGCCGCCACGCCGGTGGCAGCGCACCGGCAACGGACCGAGAGAACCCCTCACGGTCCTTGAGCACGTAGAAGAGCCAGACCGGGATGACGACGAGCCCGAGGATGAACGTCGCGGCGCGGAGCACCGCGGTGATGGTCGGAGCGAGCAGGCCGCGCAGGATGTCGGCGAACGCCTCTCCGCTCGCGGCGACCTGCACGTCGACGGCCTCTCGAAGCTCGTCGGGCAGCGGGAGGCCGGCGTACCACTCCATGAGCGCGCGCTCGATGTCGCCGACGGATGCGCCGAGCTCGGGAAGGTGCGCGATGAACTCGGTCGTCTGGCGGGCGATCGGCGGCAGCGCGAACGCGATCACCACCCAGACCGCCAGCACGACCCCGACGTAGGCGACGAGCACGCCGGCCCAGCGGGGCGCGCCCTGGCGGGCAAGGAACGTGACGATCGGGTCGAGCACGAACGCGAGCGCCACGCCGATGAAGAATGCCGGGAGGGCGCCCTTGACCGTCCAGAGCAGCCAGACGACGAGGACGACCATCCCCAGCGCGAAGATCGACTGGCGGTGGCGGCGAATGGAGTCCGACAGCTCACTCATCGGTCTGCATGCTACCCGCCGCCTCTGGCCTCCGGACAGGATCGACGGTACGATCGTGCGGCGATGACCACCAACAGATCTTCAGACGCCGCGCCGCGTCAGCGCTGGCAGATCCTCTTCAGCCGCGCCGAGCCCGCGCTGCGCATGCGCCAGGCCGACCTGGTGACCGCGCTCGAGGGCGCTTTCCGCGAGGCGAGCCTTCCACTCTCGTACACGCGCGCCCTCAAGCCCCGCCCGCGCATCAAGCTCGCCGCCAATCTGCCGGTTGGGCTCGAGCTGCGCGGCGAGGTGGTCGAGGCGTACTTCGACGACCTCGTCCCGCTCGATCGCATCCAGGCGGCGGGCGAGCACTTTCCCGACGGCGTCGCCATGCGCGACGCGAAGGAGGTCTGGCACGGCTTCCCGTCCGCCGCCTCGCAGCTGCGCGGCGCCGAGTACGAAGTGGAGGTCTCCGGTGATGACCAGCTCACGTCCGATGCGCTGCGCGGCGCCGTCGTCAGGCTGCTGGCCACGGACGAGCTGACCGGCAAGCGACGGCGGGGCGAGAGCGAGCGGCGCAGCGACGCCGGCGACCGCGACCTTCGCCCGCTCATCGAGGACGTGGAGATCCTCGACGTCGACGAGAAGGCGCACACCGCGCGCCTTCGGACCGTGCTCCAGCTCGACGCCAGCGGCGCCGGCCGGCCCGAGGACGTCGTTGCGGCGCTGGACCTGCCGCTGCGCGTCCGCAAGGCGGTCCGCTCGCGGCTCCTCTTCGTTGACACTCCCCCGATCGCCCGGTAGACTTCAACGTCCCGCGGGCTGAGCACTCGGCCCGTTTTGGTGTGCGCCGATGCGCGATTCGATCGCGCCGGGCCACGCTCATGACAGACCCAGGAGAGCAGACATGTACGCCGTCGTGACGACCGGCGGAAAGCAGTATCGCGTCGAGGCCGGCAACGAGCTCGTCATCGAGCGGCTGGCGGCCGATGCCGGTGCATCGTTCACCTTCGATCGCGTGCTGCTCGTTGGAGACGGCGAGGCGGTGACCATCGGAACGCCGACCGTGGACGGCGCCACGCGTGACCGGCACCGTGCTCGGCGAGGAGCTCGGCCCGAAGCTGATCGTCTTCAAGTTCAAGCAGAAGGCGACGTACCGCCGCACCAGGGGTCATCGGCAGCACCTGGTCCGCGTCCGGATCGACGAGATCAGCGCCGGCGGCAAGCGCGCCACGGCCGAGAAGGCTGAAGCCGACAAGCCCGCGAAGGCTCCATCGGCGACGGCCGACAAGGCTGAAGCGGCGAAGCCCGCGAAGGCGACGACGGAAACCAAGGCCGACAAGCCGGTGACGCCGAAGCCGGCTGCATCGGCGAAGGCCGGCGCGACCGAGAAGCCCGCTCGGACGCGGAAGCCCGCGGCCAAGGCCAAGGCCGAGGCGACCGACGCGCCGGCGAAGCCTGCGCCGCGACGCCGCAGCCCGGCCAAGAAGGCCGAGTCCAAGGAGTAATTCATGGCACACAAGAAGGCCGGCTCGTCCAGCCGGAACGGGCGCGACAGCGCCGGCAAGCGACTCGGGGTCAAGCGCGGCGACGGGCAGTACGTGCTGAGCGGGACGATCATCGTCCGGCAGCGCGGCAGCACCTTCCACCCGGGCGCCAACGTCGGAATGGGGCGTGACTACACGCTCTTCGCCACGGCCGATGGCCTCGTCAGATTCACCCACGCGACACGAAGCAAGAAGCGCGTCAGCATCGAAGCTGGCGAATACCAGTCCGCCTGAGGCGGGCACGGAGCACAGATTCCCATGAAGGCCGAGATCCATCCACAGTTCCACGAGGCGCAGGTCCACTGCGTCTGTGGCAATACCTTCACCGTCGGTTCGACCGCCGAGTCGATCCGCGTCGAGGTCTGCAACAAGTGCCATCCGTTCTTCACCGGCACGCAGAACATCGTCGACACGGCGGGCCAGGTCGAGCGGTTCCAGAAGCGCCTCGAGCGCTCGCTGCGCTGATCTGAACACGATGCGTCGGCGCCCGACCAGGTGGCCGGCGCATCTTGCGCCCCACCTCCTCTATCTCATCCCGGAGCTGCTGATCGCAGCCGGTCCCCTCGTGATCGGCGCCATCACCGACTCGTCCGGCCGGCGGCAATTCCGCATGCCGGACTTCTTCTATGGCGGGCAGGCCCTGATCGAGGGCGTCATGATGCGCGGCCGCACGACCGTCGCCATGAGCGTCCGCCCGCCGTCGGGCGAGATCAAGACCATGTCGGAGCCCCTTCCGGCGGCACTCTCCGCCGAGCGCAGGCTGATCAAGATCCCGTTGCTGCGTGGCGTCTTCCTGCTGTACGAGACCCTCGTGATCGGTACGCGCATGCTGATGCGCTCGGCGGCGATCGCGGCCGAGGGCGAGGACGTCGAGCTCGGCAAGGGCACGATCGCGCTGACCATGGTCTTCAGCCTCGGCTTCGCCATCGGTCTCTTCTTCCTGCTGCCGCTCTTCCTGTCGACCTTCGCGGAGGACGCCACCAGCAGTGACTTCGCGGCGAACGCGGTCGAGGGCCTGATCCGGCTTGGCATCTTCGTCGCCTACATCGCGGCGATCGGGATGATGAGTGACATCAGGCGCGTCTTCGCCTATCACGGCGCCGAGCACAAGGCGATCAGCGCCTACGAGGCCGATCGGCCCCTCACCCCCGACGAGGTCGACGCCTTCGGCACCGCCCACACCCGCTGCGGCACCACCTTCATCCTGATCGTGGTCGTCATCAGCATCTTCTTCTTCAGCCTCGTTCCGCGAGCCGGGGTGCCGCTCCCGCTCCTCTTCCTGTCTCGGATCGTGCTGGTCCCGGTCATCGCCGCCTTCGCCTACGAGCTCGTCCGCTTCGGCGCGCGTCACTACGGCAACCGGGTCGTGCGCGCGCTCTACGCACCCGGGCTCTGGCTCCAGTCGCTGACCACGCGACCTCCGGACCGTTCGATGCTCGAGGTCAGCATCGCCAGCCTCGAGTCCTGCCTCGCCGCCGATCGCGAGGCGGCCGCCGCCGCAACCGCATGATCGACCGGCTCGCCGAGCTGGAGGCCCGTTACGAGGACGTGAGCCGCCAGATGTCGACGCCCGAGGCAGCGTCGGACCCCGGCGCGCTCGCGAACCTGGGACGGGAGCTCTCCCGCCTCGAGCCGATCGTGGCGACACTTCGCGAATGGCGCGCCGTACGCGAGGAGCTCGACCGCACGAGGACGATGGTGGACGACCCCGATGAGGGGATGCGCACGATGGCGCGCGAGGAGATCGCACGGCTCTCGTCGCGCGAGGCGAAGCTCGACCAGACGCTGCGCGTCCAGCTCGTGCCGCGCGATCCGAACGACGACCGCAACGTGATCGTCGAGGTGCGCGCCGGCGCCGGCGGCGACGAGGCGTCGCTGTTCGCCGCCGACCTGTACCGGATGTACGCCCGCTACGCGGAGCGGCGGCGATGGAAGGTGGAGGTGCTCTCGACCTCGGAGAGCGGATCCGGCGGCTTCAAGGAGATCATCGCCGAGATCCGCGGCGACGGAGCCTACTCGCGGCTCAAGTTCGAGTCCGGCGTGCACCGGGTCCAGCGAGTGCCGGTCACCGAGGCGTCCGGGCGGATCCACACCTCGACCGCGACGGTGTCGATCCTGCCCGAGGCCGACGAGGTCGAGATCCAGATCGACGAGAAGGACCTGCGGATCGACGTCTATCGGTCGAGCGGTCCCGGCGGCCAGAGCGTCAACACCACCGACTCGGCCGTTCGCATCACGCATCTGCCGACCGGACTGATGGTTGCCATCCAGGACGAGAAGAGCCAGCACAAGAATCGAGCCAAGGCGATGAGCGTGCTGCGCGCCCGCCTCCTCGAGATCGAGCAGGATCGCCTGGCGGCGGAGCGTGGCGACGAGCGGCGGTCGCAGGTCGGGTCCGGCGAGCGGAGCGAGAAGATCCGCACCTACAACGTTCCCGACGACCGGGTCACCGACCATCGGGTCGGCGTGACCGTCCACAACCTGCCGGGCCTGCTCGAGGGCGATCTCGACCGACTCGTCGAGCCGCTCATCGAAGCCGACCAGGCTCGACGGCTGGTCGAGTTCGGCACCGATGGCATCGGCTGACGGCGTCATCGGCAGCACCCTGCAAGTCGGCGACCGAGCAGCTTCGCGCGAGCGGCTCACCGACGGCACGCCTCGACGCGGAGGTCCTCCTGGCGCACGTGACCGGGCGCGACCGGGCCTGGGTGCTGGCCCATCCCGAGGCCGAGCTCGAGGCGGACGCGGCACTGGAGCTGCACGCGGCGCTCGCCCGGCGGGCCGCCGGCGAACCGATCGCCTACATCCGCGGATTCAAGGAGTGGCGCTCACTCCGCATCCGGACCGATGCGCGCGCCCTGATCCCGCGGCCCGAGACGGAGCTCCTCGCCGAGGCGGCCATGGTCGAGATCGCGGAGCGGCTGACGCGAGACGCCGAGCGGGTGGTCGCGTGGGAGGTCGCCACCGGGTCGGGCGCCGTCGCCGTGGCGCTGGCCATCCGGTTCCGCTCGGCACTGGCGCTGCGGCGCCTGACCCTCGTCGCGAGCGACGTCTCGCCCGAGGCTCTCGACCTCACGGCCGAGAACCTGGAGCTCCACGGCGTCGGTGGCCTCGTCACGCTCGCCCGCGCGGATCTCCTCGGCCCGGCCGGCGGCTCGCTGCCCCTCCCCGACGTCGTCATCGCCAACCTGCCGTACGTGGCGAGTGCCGAGGTCGATGCCCGACAGGGTTCGCTGGGCTACGAGCCTCGCGTCGCCCTGGATGGCGGCCCCGACGGGCTGACGCTGCTGCGACGCCTGCTCGACGGCGCTTCCGACGCAGGCCGCGCGGGGCGCGACGGTCTTCCTGGAGATTGGCGTCGGCCAGGTCGATGCGATTGCGGCGCTGGCGCCTCCGGGATGGTCGGTCTCGGTCGTGCCGGACCTGGCCGGGCTCGATCGGGTCGTGCGTCTCGGCATGCCAGACTGACCGCGTGACCGACGTCCTGCCGCCGACCCCCGAAGGGCTCGAGCGCGCCGCCGCATTGCTCCGAGACGGCGAGATGGTCGCCTTCCCGACCGACACCGTCTACGGGGTCGGCGTCTCCGCGGCCCACCCGGAGCGTATCGAAGCCCTCCTCGTCCTGAAGCAGCGCCCCGCCGAGAAACGGATCCCGATCCTCGTGGCGGACCTCGCGCAGGCGGTCGAGGCCGGATGGGAGGCGGACGAGCGTGCGCATCGGCTCTGCCGAGCGCTTCTGGCCTGGAGCGCTGACCCTCGTGCTCGCCACGCCGACCGGGGAGACGCAGGCATTCCGCGCGCCCGATCATCCCGTCGCGCTGGATCTCATCCGCCGCACCGGCCCCATCCTCGCCACCTCGGCAAATCGCTCCGGCGAGCCGGACACACTCGGTGCGGACGACGTCCTGATCGCCTTCGCCACCCAGCAGGACGAGCTGCCCGCGGTGGTCGACGGTGGCGCCGTGCCGGGTGGCGTCGCCTCGACCGTGCTCGACCTGTCCGTCACGCCGGCGCGGCTCCTTCGCGAAGGTCCGATCAGCCGCGACCAGCTGAGGACCGTCGTCGAGGTGGCCTGAGCGCCATTCGCGTGGGCAACTATGGCCGCGTACACTCACCGCCATGCGCGTCGCGATCGGCTCCGACCACGCGGGCTTTCATCTCAAGGGTGACCTGTGCACGCTGCTCGACGAGCTGCGCATCGAGTACCGCGACTTCGGCGCGTTCGGCACCGAGCCGGTCGACTATCCGGACTTCATCGCACCGGTGGCCAGGGCGGTGGCGCGCGGCGAGTTCGAGCGCGGGATCGTGCTCGGCGGGAGCGGGACCGGCGAAGCGATCGTGGCGAACAAGGTGCGCGGCATTCGCTGCGTGGAGGCGGCCGATCCGGTGACGGCTCGACTTGGGCCGTGAGCACAACGACGCCAACGTGCTGAGCCTCGGGGCGCGGATCGTCGGCACGGAGATCGCCCGGGCGTGCCTGCGTGCCTTCCTCGAGGGCGAGTTCGCGGGCGGCCGGCACGTGCAGCGGCTGGAGAAGCTCGCGCGGATCGAGGCCGAGGAGGCGCGAGGCTGAGCCTGGCGCTGAGCCCGTCCGACCGCGAGCTGCTGGACGGCGTCCACGGCGAGGGTGCCGCGTTCGCCATGCGCCTCGTGCGTGCGAGCGGCCGAGGTCAGCGGTGCCGAGCGGCTGATCGACGTGACGCGGGCGCACGTCGACTCGTGCCTCTATCACGGCGAGGCGACGCTCGACTTCGTCGAACCGCCTCGTCGACGGCGGCGCCCGGACCCGGATCCCGACGACGCTGAACGTCGGGGCGGTCGACCTGCTTCACCCGGAGCTGTATCGGGGCGACCACCGGACCGCCGACCGGGGACGCCTCCTGATGGACCGATACCGAGCCCTCGGCGCGCGGCCGACCTTCACCTGTGCGCCCTACCAGATCGCCGATGCCCGCCCGTCGCTCGGCGAGCAGGTGGCCTGGGGAGAGTCGAACGCGATCGCCTTCTGCAACAGCGTCCTGGGCGCCCGGACGAACCGGTACGGCGATTTCATCGACATCGCCGCGGCGATCACGGGCCGCGTGCCGGACGCGGGGCTGCACCGGACCGAAGCGCGCCGCGCCACGCTCGTCCTGCGGCTGGCCGACGACGTCCCGGCGACGCTGCGCGACGCGGACGTGCTTGCACCGGTCCTCGGGCATCGTGCTCGGACGGCGCGCGGGGTCGTCGGTGGCGGCCATCGACGGGCTGCCCGCCGGGCAGTCCGAGGATCGCCTGAAGGCGATCGGCGCCGCCGCGGCCTCGTCGGGATCGGTCGCCATGTTCCACGTCGTCGGCTCCACGCCGGAGGCGGCGACGATCGACGATGCGCTTCAGCATCGCGCGCCGGAGCGCGTTGAGCTGATCCGGATCGCGGAGCTGCGCGCCGCCCGTGACGAGCTCACGACCGAGCCGGGGGAGCGGCCTGGCGGCCGTCTCGCTGGGCACGCCGCACGCGTCGCTCGCCGAGCTCGAGCGGTACGCGACCATGCTCGGGGAGCGCCGCGTCCACCCCGACGTCGAGTGCCTGGTCTCGACCGGCCGCGACGTGATGGCCGCGGCGACGGAGCGTGGCATCGTCGGGCGCCTGCGCGACTCCGGCGTCGAGCTGCTCGTCGACACGTGCAGCTACATCGCCCCGATCCTGCGGGAGGCGGCCGGACCGGTCATGACCGACTCGGGGAAGTGGGCCTACTACGCACCGGGCAACATCGGCGCCGGTGTCGTGTTCGGCTCGTCGGCCGAGTGCATCCGCTCTGCCGTCGCCGGCCGCGTCATGCGCGACCTCGCGGTGTGGGGCGGGGCGTGAGCGACGTCACCGGTCGAGCGCTGGTGCTGGACGAGGGCCTGAGCCTGTGGGGCGGCATGGACCCGGCGACCGGGCTGCTGATCGACGCGCGTCATCCGCAGCGCGGGGCGTCCCTGACCGGCCGGATCGTGGTCGATGCCCTCCGGCCGCGGCTCATCGTCGTCCGCATCGGTCCTGGCCGAGGCCGTCCGCGCGAGGACGGCGCCGGCGGCCATCCTGCTCGGCGAGCCCGACCTGATCCTGTCCATCGGCGCCGCCGTGGCGGAGGAGCTCTACGGCGTCGTGGTGCCGGTCGTCGTGCTCCCCGCCGACGAGCTTGCTTCGATCGATGACGGCGTGGAGCTGCGGATCGGCCCGGAGGGCGTTGTCAGAACGGCTTGAAGAGCATCAGCCAGAGGATCACCAGGAAGCGCGCCGAAGCCCGTGACGGCCGGCGGCATCGGGTTCCAGGCGGCGAGGAGCCGGCGAAGCTCGCCGATCGGTCCTCCGCCGGCGGCGCTCGGGCGGCTTTCGGCTGAACGGGTTGATCGCGCGCGTGCCGGCCGCGGTGCGGATCGACGTTCAGGCGCGCGGCCACCAGCGGGGTCATCGCGCCCGCCACGACCATCAGCAGCACGAGGGCGATCCAGATCCAGAGCTGGCCCAACCAGCCGCCCATGAATCCCGCGGCGATGCCCGCAGGATGCCGATCGACGAAGTGCGATCGACGGCCGAGCCCGATGGCGACCAGGAGACAGGTCCAGCAGCGCCCGGAGCCGAGCGGGGTCCGCTCGTTCGCATCAGTCGGAAGCCGACCGCCATCGAGGTGCCGTGTGCGATGAAGAAGAGCAGCACCGTTGCCGCGTGGATGAAGACGATCCAGGGATACCAAGTCCATGAACGATCCTCCGTTCTCGGATCCGCATTATCCGCTCGTGCGTCGTCGTGGCGCGAGCGCGATCGGTACACTGCCCGCATGGACGTCTGGGCGCCGCTGGAAGACGAGGATCCCGAGATCGCGCAGGTCGTGCGCGACGAGGAGGAGCGCACGCGGTCCCACCTGGAGCTGATCGCCTCGGAGAACTACCCGAGCCTGGCGGTGCTCCAGGCGATGGGCTCCGTGCTGACCGGCAAGTACGCCGAGGGCTATCCGGGCAGGCGCTACTACGGCGGCTGCGAGGTCGTCGACGTTGCCGAGAACCTGGCGCGCGATCGGGCGAAGGAGCTCTTCGGCGCCGAGCACGTCAACGTCCAGCCGCACGCCGGCGCGCAGGCGAACATGGCCGTCTACCACGCGCTCCTGCAGCCGGGCGACACCGTCCTCGGCCTGAGCCTCGACCAGGGCGGTCACCTGACCCACGGCTCGCCGGTCAACTTCTCTGGCCAGTACTACAACTTCGTCCCGTACCACGTCGACCGTGAGACGCACCTGATCGACATGGACGAGGTCCGTTCAGTTGCCCGCGAGCATCGACCCAGGATGATCGTGACCGGGGCGACCGCGTACCCGCGCGTGTGGGACTTCGCGGCCTTCCGCGAGATCGCGGACGAGGTCGGTGCCCTCCTGATGACCGATATGGCCCACTTCGCGGGCCTCGTGGCTGCCGGCGTTCACCCGTCGCCCATTCCGCACTCGGACGTGGTGACCACCACGACGCACAAGACGCTGCGCGGGCCACGCGGCGGCATGATCCTGAGCCGCGAGGTCCACGCGAAGGCGATCGACAAGAGCGTCTTCCCCGGAATCCAGGGCGGGCCCCTGATGCACGTCATCGCCGCCAAGGCCGTGGCCTTCCGTGAGGCGATGAGCCCGGAGTTTCGGGCGGATCAGCAGGCCACCGTCGACAACGCGCGCGTGCTGGCCGCTTCCCTCGCCGATGCCGGCGCCTCGATCATCTCGGGCGGCACCGACAACCACCTCATGCTGGTCGACGTCCGGCCGCTGGGCGTGAACGGCAAGGAGGCCGATGCGGCCCTCGGCGAGGTCCGCATCACGGTGAACAAGAACACGATCCCCTACGACCCCGAGAAGCCGATGATCGGCTCGGGCATCCGCGTCGGCACGCCGGCAGTGACGTCGCGAGGCATGCGGGAGGCCGAGATGCGCGATATCGCCCGGCTGATCGTGGATGGGATCGCGGCACGCGGCGACGAGTCCGCGCAGGCGGAGATCCGCCGGCGGGTTGCCTCGATCACCGACCGCTTCCCCGTCCCGGGCCTGCCGGGGACGCGCGCAGCCGCCGACGTTCCGGCTTAGCCGCGCTGCGTCGCGAGCTTGACCGAGGGCGCCAGCGCGAGACCGGTCGCGTAGCGATCCAGGAGCGCCAGCTCGTCGCGGTAGACCCGCCGGAGCATGCGGGGCGCCGCCAGGCGCTCCACCAGGCCGCGGATCCCGTACGCATACCAGCGGGTCTCGATCCGGACGCGGCTGCCTCCGCCGGGCTCGGGATCGACCGTGAAGGTGGTGAGCATCCGCCGCGCGGGATCGGACTCGATGAGCACGTGGCCCGGGTCCGGCTCCCCGACCCGAACGCGGTATTGAGTGGTTCGACCGCCGAGGGTCACCCGGAACCGATGCACCGTCCCTGCCCCCACCCCGCCGCACTCGATCTCGAGGTCGCTGAACTGGGGCGGCAGGAAGTTGGGATGGTGCTGGCGGAAGTCGGCGATGTACGCGTAGACGCGGCGCGCGGGCGCGTCGATGCGCCGTTCGGCCGAAGCATTGATCTGCATGCGATCAGCCTCCTCCAAAACGGCGGGCCGTCCATCGGACTTTCGTATGCCGACCGGTACGTCGTGCGACGTGATTTGGGCCGGCGGATCGGACTCCAAGGTGCACGCCCAGCCCGGCATGGCAGGGGCAGGCGGGAGCCTCCTCCGGTATACTCCCGGCGTCCGACCGCTGTGAGTCGAACTCGAATGACACAACTGACGCCGATGGGGCTCGTCAAGATCCTGGGCCAGGTGACCGCGATCATGGTGATCCCGATCGTCGGGAGCGCGGTGGCCGGCCTGATCCTGGACCGGATGCTGGGGACCAGCCCGCTTCTCGCACTGGTCGGCCTGGCGGCTGGAACGGTGATCGCGGCCGTCGGCATCTGGCTCCTGATCCGCTCCGGCGTGCGCAGGGGCTACACGGGTGGCGGTCACAGCGATGGAACCTGACGGTGAGGACGATCGCGGCACGGGCGACAAACCCACGGGCGCGTCGCCGCAGGCCAACTGGGGGGTCGCCTTCGACCTCGGGATCCGTTTGGGAATATCGGTCATTCTCGGCCTGGGCGCCGGCCTGCTGCTCGACAGCTGGCTGCACACCCGCCCGATCTTCACGTTGATCGGGATGGTCCTGGGCATTGCAGCGGCGATGTACACGATCTGGGACGCCGCCCACGACGCGATGAGGAGATAGATGGCGCAGGGACACCCGTGATCCACGTCGAGATCGCCGCCGAAACGCTGTTCACGATCGGCGGGTTCGAGGTCACGAACAGCATGGTCGGCGCCGTGCTGGCGTCGCTCCTGCTCCTCGCCGGAGCCTGGTACATCAACCGGCGGTCGGCCCTCGTCCCGCATCGGCTGCAGAGCCTGCTCGAGCTGCCCGTCGAGTGGGTCGCCGGGATCGTGGAGGGCTCCTCCAGCCGCTGGCGTGGCTACGTCGCGCTGGTGATCGGCCTCTTCCTGATGATCCTGGTCGCGAACTGGCTGAGCCTGCTGCCCGGCGTCGGGGTGGTCGGCGTCGAGGAGACCGTCGAAGGCCACGAGGTCCTGGTGCCATTCGTTCGACCGGCGGCGGCAGACCTCAACTTCACGCTTGGCCTGGCCCTCATCACATTCGTCGTGTTCGTCTGGTGGGGCGTCCGGCTGCACGGCCCGGTCGGCTACCTCAAGGAGCTGGTCGGCGAGCCGCGCTACATGGCGCCGCTCATGTTCCCGATCCACCTGATCAGCGAGCTGAGCCGCCTGGTGAGCCTCTCGATGCGGCTCTTCGGCAACGTGTTCGCCGGCGAGGTGCTGATCGCCACCATGCTGGCGCTGACCACGGCCGCGATCTTCGTGCTTCCGCTCGCCTTCTTCGTCCCGGCGATCTTCCTCGGCCTCGAGCTGCTCTTCGGAGCCGTGCAGGCGCTCGTCTTCGCACTGCTCACGATGACCTACATCACGATGGCCATCGCGGAGGGGCAGGGTGATCATGCGGACGAGCACGAGGCAAGCGATGATCACGACGCTCAACCCAGCACGACAACGGCATCTTCCCCCGCATAGGGTTCAATCTCCGCCTCGACAGAGGCGTCATACAGGAGGATAGAGACAAGTGGATTCCAATCTCGCGGCCGGCCTGGCCATGATCGGCGCCATCGGACCGGGGATCGGCCTGGGCATCGGCTTCAGCAAGGCGATGGAGGCGCTGGGCCGCAACCCGGAGGCCGCCGGCGCGATCTTCGTGCCGTACATCCTGGGCCTGGCGCTCACGGAGGCGATCGGCATCTATTGCCTCGTCGTCTCGCTGATCCTGATCTTCGCAAGCTAGGGCCGACGTGCAGTTCTTCGATGCGTTCGGCGTCGATCTGACGAAGCTCGCCTTCCAGATCATCAACTTCCTGCTGCTCCTCTACCTGCTGAACCGATTCCTGTTCAAGCGGGTCTTCGCGCTCCTCGACGAGCGCGGCCAGAAGATCAGCAAGGGGCTGGAGGATGCCGAGGCGGCAGCCCGCGATCGAGAGCTCGCGCGAGCCGAGCGCGAGGCGGCGGTCGCCGAGGCGCGCAAGGAAGCGAACGAGATGATCGCGCGCGCCAACAAGATCGCGGAGGACACGCGAAACGAGATCCTCGCCGATGCACGCGCGGAGGCCGAGCGAGGTCTCGGCGCGCGCCCGGGAGGAGATCATCGCCGAGAAGGAGCGGGCCATGGCCGAGATCCGCGGCCAGGTCGCCGAGCTCGCGCTCGAGGCTGCCGGCAAGCTCGTGCGCCACGAGATGGACGGCCCGACCCAGCGACGCCTCGTCGAGGGCTTCCTCGGCGAGTTCGAGCCGGCAAAGCCGGCCAAGACGTCGCGCAGCTGATCGATGGCACGACGCGAGACCGCCGCCCGTCGCTACGCCGACGCCGCCTTCGAGATCGGGCGCGCCGACCGCACGCTCGATGGGTGGGAACGCGACCTGCTGACCCTGCGCGAGGCGCTCCAGGACGAGCAGCTGCGTCGCCTGGTCCAGCATCCGGCCATCCCCTTCGCCGAGAAGGAGCGGGTGCTTCGGAAGGTCGCCGGCGGGGTGGCGCGCGAGCCGCTCAGCCTGGCGCTGCTCATGGTCCGCCGCGGACGCCCGGGCGCCATCGACGCGATGGTGGATCGCTTCCGGGAGCTGGTTCGGCGCCAGCGTGGCATCGCCCTGGCCGAGGTGCGCACGGCTCTCCCGCTCTCCGATGACGAACGAACCGCGATCGCCGAGCGCCTCCATGCGCTGACCGGCGATCGGATCGAGATGAACGAAGTGGTCGACGAATCGCTGATCGGCGGAGTCTCGGTCCGCATCGGCGATCAGCTCTATGACGCAAGCGTGCGCAGCCGCCTCGAACGGCTGCGGGCCCGGCTGACCGCCGTCTAAGCAGGAAGGAACTCAATGGCGATTCGATCCGACGAGATCACGTCGATCATCCGCAGCGAGATCAAGGGATTCGACGAGGGCGTCGACGTCAGCGGCGTCGGCACCATCGTCGAGGTGGGCGACGGCATCGCCCAGGTCTACGGCCTCTCCGGCGCGCTCGCCCAGGAGCTGCTCGAATTCCCGAACGGGATCATGGGCATGGCCTTCAACCTCGAGGAGGAGACCGTCGGCGTCCTGATCCTGGGCGACTACACCTCGCTCAAGGAGGGCGACCAGGTCAAGACCACCGGCCGCATCGTGGAGGTTCCGGTCGGCGACGCGCTGATCGGCCGGGTGGTGAACCCGCTCGGCGAGCCGCTCGATGGCAAGGGCAAGCTGGAGACGACGAAGACACGCCCGATCGAGCGCATCGCCCCCGGCGTCATCGTGCGCCAGCCGGTCGACACGCCGGTTCAGACCGGCATCAAGGCCATCGACTCGATGATTCCCATCGGCCGCGGCCAGCGCGAGCTGATCATCGGCGACCGCCAGACCGGGAAGACCGCCATCGCGATCGACACGATCATCAACCAGAAGGGCCAGAACCTCATCTGCATCTACGTTGCCATCGGCCAGAAGCAGTCGACGGTGGCGCAGGTGGTGGCACAGCTCGAGGAGTCGGGCGCCATGGAGCACACGATCGTGGTCTTCGCCGGCGCCAGCGATCCCGCCCCGCTGCAGTACCTGGCCCCCTACGCCGGCGTGACCATGGGCGAGGAGTTCATGGACGCCGGCAGCGACGCCCTCTGCGTCTACGACGATCTCTCCAAGCACTCGTGGGCCTACCGCCAGGTCTCGCTCCTGATGCGGCGTCCACCCGGCCGCGAGGCGTTTCCCGGCGACATCTTCTACTCGCACTCGCGGCTGCTCGAGCGGGCCGCGCGGCTGAACAAGAAGAACGGCGGCGGATCGCTGACCGCCCTGCCGATCATCGAGACGCAGGCCGGCGACGTGTCGGCCTACATCCCGACGAACGTGATCAGCATCACGGACGGCCAGATCTTCCTGCAGTCGGACCTCTTCAACCAGGGCCAGCGGCCGGCCGTCAACGCCGGCATCAGCGTCTCCCGCGTGGGCGGCGCCGCGCAGATCAAGGCAATGCGCCAGGTCGCCGGCAAGCTGCGCATCGACCTCGCGCAGTACCGCGAGCTCGCCGCGTTCGCCCAGTTCAGCTCGGACCTGGACAAGGCGACCCGCGACCAGCTGACGCGCGGCGAGAAGACGACCGAGATCCTCAAGCAGCCGCAGTACGAGCCGCTCCCCGTCGAGAAGCAGGTCGTCATCATCTGGGCGGCGACCAACGGCCTTCTCGATGACGTGCCGACGAACAAGATCGCCGAGTTCGAGTCGGGCCTCTACCGCCACCTGGAGTCCGGCTACGAGGACCTCCTGCCCGCGATCGCCAAGGAGAAGGTGCTCTCGGACGAGACGGTCGCGACGCTGGAGAAGGCGATCGCCGACTTCAAGCGCCAGGGCGGCTACGGCGAGGACGCGTCCACGGCCGATGAGAAGGCAACCCCCGAGGCCGAAGGCGGAGCTCCCGAAGCTGCCGCCTCGGCGGCGGCCGAGCCGGCCGAGGGTGCGACCGGCGAGGATGCCACCGGCGACGATGCCATCGCCGACCCGGCGACGGCTGAGGCGGCACCCGCGGCGAAGGCGCCCGGCAAGGGCAAGTCGAAGGCGACGAAGAAGGCCAAGTCGGCGGCAAAGAAGTCCAGGACCGCGGAGAAGAAGTCCTAGCCGATGCCAAGCCTGAAGGACATCCGCAGCCGGATCGGATCGGTCCGGAACATCGCCCAGATCACCCGGGCGATGGAGATGGTCGCCGCGTCCCGGATGAAGCGGGCGCAGGACTCCATCCTGGCGGCACGTCCCTACGCCGACGAGCTCGAGGACACCCTCCGACGCGTCGCGGGCGCCGAGGGCCTGACCGAGGACATCGATCCGCTTCTCGCGCGCCGTCCCGTCCGACGGGTGGCGATGATCGTGATCACGACCGATCGCGGGCTGGCGGGCTCGCTGAACGCGAACGCGACCCGCGCGGTCCTGCGCTGGGTCACCGAGCGCGCGTCGCGATCGAATGGCGACGGGCCGGTCGAGATCGAGGCAATCACGGTCGGCCGCAAGGGACGCGACGCCATCCGGCGGGCCGGCGTGCCGATCGCGGCGCACTTCCCCCAGCTCGGCGACCGCCCCTCGTTCGGCGACGTGATACCGATCGCGCGCCTCGTCACCGATGACTTCCTCGCCGAGAAGTACGACGAGATCGACATCGCCTACAGCACCTTCGTGTCGACACTCGCCCAGAAGCCGCAGATCGATCGGCTGCTGCCGGTCGAGCGGCCCGAGATGGGCGAGGAGACCCAGCGCACGAACGACGAATACCTGTTCGAGCCGTCACCGGAGGCCGTGTTGAGCCGCCTCCTGCCGCATTACGTGGCGATCGGCATCTATCGAGCCGTGCTCGAGAACAACGCGTCCGAGCAGTCGGCGCGCATGATCGCCATGCGCAACTCGACCGAGAACGCGAACGAGCTCATCGACGACCTGACGCTCGTCTACAACAAGACGCGCCAGGCAACCATCACCCGCGAAATGATCGAGATCGCCTCCGGTGCGGAAGCGCTCGGCTAGGCAAGGAGAGAGACAGACCGATGGCGACCGGTAAGGTGATCCAGATCACGGGGCCCGTGATCGACGTCGAGTTTCCGCCCGGCGACCTGCCCGACATCTACAACGCGCTCGAGATCAAGCGCCCGAAGAAGGAAGGCCAGAAGCGCGCCGATGCGACGCTGGTGGTCGAGGTCCAGCAGCACCTTGGCAACAACTGGGTGCGAGCGGTCGCCATGTCGACCACCGATGGGCTGGCGCGCGGGCTCGACGTCGTCGACACCGGCGCCCCGATCACCGTGCCGGTCGGCGAATCCACCCTGGGTCGGGTGTTCGACGTCCTCGGCCACCCGATCGACGGCAAGGGTGCCGTCAAGGCCGACAAGTTCCTGCCGATCCACAGAGACCCGCCTCCGTTCGACCAGATGGAGACCGAGGCGCAGGTCTTCGAGACGGGCATCAAGGTCATCGACCTGATCGCACCCTTCCGGCGTGGCGGCAAGGTCGGCGTGTTCGGCGGGGCCGGCACCGGCAAGACGGTCATCATCCAGGAGCTGATCCGCAACATCGCCGCGGAGCACGGCGGGTACTCGGTGTTCGCCGGCGTCGGCGAGCGATCCCGCGAGGGGAACGACCTGCTCGGCGAGATGACCGAGTCGGGCGTCATCGACAAGACGGTCATGGTCTTCGGCCAGATGAACGAGCCGCCCGGCGCGCGCCAGCGCGTCGGCCTCACCGCCCTCGCCATGGCCGAGTACTTCCGCGACGAGGAGGGCCGCGACATCCTCCTCTTCATCGACAACATCTTCCGCTTCACGCAGGCCGGCTCGGAAGTGTCCGCGCTCCTCGGCCGCATGCCGTCGGCGGTGGGCTACCAGCCGACCCTGGCCACCGAGATGGGCGACCTCCAGGAGCGGATCACCTCCACCAAGAAGGGCTCGATCACGTCGCTGCAGGCGATCTTCGTCCCCGCCGACGACTACACCGATCCGGCGCCGGCGACCACCTTCGCGCACCTCGACTCGACCATCCGCCTCGAGCGATCGATCGTGGAGCTGGGCATCTACCCCGCCGTCGACCCGCTGACCTCGACCTCGACCGTGCTCGATCGGCGCATCGTGGGCGACGAGCACTTCGAGGTCTCGCGCGAGGTGCAGCGAACGCTGCAGCGCTACAAGGACCTCCAGGACATCATCGCCATCCTCGGCATGGACGAGCTCTCCGAGGAGGACAAGGTGTCCGTCTCGCGCGCCCGGCGCCTCCAGCGCTTCATGAGCCAGCCGTTCTTCGTGGCCGAGCAGTTCACCGGACGCTCCGGCGCCTACGTCGAGCTCAAGGAGACCGTCCGCGGCTTCCGCGAGATCCTCGAGGGCAAGTACGACCAGCTCCCCGAGCAGGCCTTCTTCATGGCCGGCAAGATCGAGGACGTGGTCGCCAACGCCGAGAAGATGGGCTGATGCCGCTCAAGCTCGAGATCGTCAGCCCGGAGCGGATGGTCTACGACGACGAGGTCGACATGGTCATCGTGCCCGGCCGCAACGGGCAGCTCGGCATCCTGCCGCATCACACGCCGCTCATCAGCTCGCTCGGCGTCGGCGAGCTGCGGATCAAGAAGAGCGGGAGCGAGGAGTCGATGCTCATCAGCGGCGGGTTCGTCGAGGTGCGCCCGGACAAGGTCATCGTCATGGCGGACCTGGCCGAGCACTCCGACGAGATCGACGAGGCGAAGGCCGTCGAGGCGCGCAAGCGCGCCGAGTCGGAGCTGGAGCAGACCAAGGACCCGGTCGACATCGCCCGCGTGCGTGCCGCGCTCCAGACCGCCCTCATGCGGGAGCGGATCGCCGTCCGTCGCCGCTCCCGCGGCTAGGCGGCTGGGGTAGCATCGGCCCATGGGCGACGAAGGACCGATGACTCCCGAGGAAGCGGAGCGCGCGCACCTGCGCGGGCCGCAGGGCGCGCCCGATGCCGGGCATCGGCGCATGCAGGAGCTGCGCAAGATCGGCCGCGACTACCCGTTCATCTGCCCGGTCGACTTCAAGCCGCACAAGGGCTCACCGATCGGCCAGGATCCCAACCTCGATCCGGAGTTCATCGCCAACCACCGCGAGGACGACGGCGCCCACTACCTGGATTGACCGATGCTGACCTGCGACCAGTGCGGCACGCGCATGCCGCAGCTCCCGGTGAGGATCGAGATCGTGCGCGAGACGGGGCCGATCGGCCTGCCGAACAGCCCGGCCCACGGCGAGACGGTGAACTTCACCAAGCCGTATCGGTTCTGCTCCTCGGACCACCTGTACACGTGGGCGCGCGAGGGCCGGATGATGATCTGCAACCGCGAGCCGACGCCGTTCGAGGCGGGCATGCAGCCCTACCTGCCATCCCGCCACATGGGCGGCCGGCTGGGCCTGTGCGACGGCCACCACACCGGCGCACACGAGTGGAAAGAGGCCTATCCCGGTTGAGCGCCGAAACGCCCGGCTGTCCCCGGCCGTCTCAGGCGAAACCCGATCGGTAGACTTCACCGTTCCATGCAGAAATTCGTGATCACCGGCGGCAAGCCGCTCTCGGGCGAGGTGCGCATCGCCGGCGCCAAGAACGCGGTCCTCAAGATGATGGCCGCCTCCGTCCTGACCGAGGACCTCTGCGTCCTGCGCAACGTGCCCAAGATCAGCGACGTCGCCATCCTGCGCGAGGTGCTGACCGACATCGGCTTCGAGGTCCGTCGCGTCAACGGCGATGCGCTCGAGCTCCAGGCCCGCGAGGCGGAGTGGCCGTTCGTGCCGCTCGAGGCCGCCATCAAGATGCGGGCGAGCTTCATCCTGCTCGGACCCATGCTCGCGCGCTTCGGCAAGGTGATCCTGCCGAATCCCGGGGGGCGATCGGATCGGGCGCCGGCCGGTCGACTACCACGTGACCGCCATGGAGCGCATGGGCGCCACGATCGTCTACCGCAACGGCTACTACTTCGCGTCCGCTCCTCCGGGCGGCCTGCGCGCGGCACGGGTCGACTTCCCGGTCGTGAGCGTGATGGGCACCGAGAACGCGATGATGGCCGCGACCCTGGCGAACGGGACCACGGTCATCGACAACGCGGCGCTCGAGCCGGAGGTCGACGACCTGATCGCGATGCTCCGCTCGATGGGCGCGCGCATCGAACGGACCGCCGAGCGGCGGATCGAGGTCGAGGGGGTCGACCGGCTGGGCGGCGCCGAGCACCGGGTCCTGGGCGATCGGCTCGAGGCGGAGACGTTCGCAATCGCCGCCGCCATCACTCGCGGCGAGGTCACGTTGCGCGGCGTGGATCCGGCGCACCTCGGCGCATTCCTCGAGGTCTGCGAGCGGATGGGGGTCGCCTACGAGACCGATGCCGGCGAACGCCAGCATCACCATCCGCGCCGCCGATGGGCAGACGCTGCGAGCGGTCGACGTCCGGACCGACCCCTATCCGGGCTTCGCGACCGACTTCCAGGCGCCGCTGTCCGTCCTGCATGACGCAGGCCGATGGCGTCTCGAGCATCCACGAGACGATCTTCGAGGACCGGCTCGACCATCTCCGCGAGCTGGTCCGGATGGGCGCCGACATCGAGCTGCTCGACGAACGCCACGCCCGCATCACCGGCCCGACACAGCTCCAGGGCGCCGAGGTGGGCATCGCCGACCTGCGCGCCGGCGCGACCCTCATCCTCGCCGCGCTGACGGCCACCGGCACCAGCGTCATCTCGGGGATCGAGCACGTCGACCGAGGGTACGAGCAGATCGAGGCGAAGCTCGTGGCGCTCGGCGCCCGGATCAACCGCATCGAGGCCTGATCGGCGCGCGGTCAGCGCATCGGTCGCGCCGGCTGGCAGCGCGGGCACCAGTAGGTCAGGCGCGCCAGCTCACCCTGGCGTCCGGCCTTGACCGGCGTCCCGCAGCGACGGCACGGGCGGCCGACCCGCCCGTAGACCCACAGGCCCTGGCCCTGGACCGGGCTGCCGGTGGTGACGCGGGCGCCGCCGCGAGTGTTTGCCTGGAGCAGGCGTCGGGCAGTGCGAAGGGCGTTCAGCAGGTCCCCGTCATCGAACGCCGCCACGGGCGCCCACGGGTCCAGCCCCTCGAGGAACGCGACCTCGCTCTTGTACACGTTCCCGATCCCCGCCACGGCACGCTGATCGAGCAGCGCGTTGCCGAGCGCCTCGCCATCGCGCTCGCGAAGCCGGCGCAGCGCCTCATCGGCGTCGAAGGAGCGGGAGAGCAGGTCGGGCCCGAGCGTCGTCAGCGCCCGTGATCGCAGCAGTCCGGCGTCGGTCAGCAGCTCGGCGACCGGCGTGTCGAAGGCGACCGCCACCGATTCGGCCGTCTCGAGGATGACGCTGGCGCTCCGCGGCGAGCGGCGCCAGGGCTCGTCCGGGCGGTACCGATGCCAGGAGCCCTTCATGCGGAGGTGGGTGCGCAGCGTCAGGCCCGCGTCGAAGCCGATGAGGAGGTGCTTCCCGCGCGCCTCGACGCTCGCGACCGTGGCACCGACCAGCCGCGACAGGTCCGGAACGCTGCCGCAATCCCGGCTGAGGCTGCGCGCGCGCCGCCGTGATCCGCCGACCCACCAGCGCGGCCCGAAGCACCGCCGCGGTGCGAAAGATCGTGTCGCCTTCGGGCATGCACGACCATTGCTGCAACGAAGGCTCAGGACCATCGGCTCACCGAAGCCCGGCCGCACTCGTCGGTATACTTCGGGCGCCCCACAAAGCTCGTAGTGGACCGATAGCGCACGCATGAAGATCGGCATCGACCTCGGCACAGCCAACATCCTGGTCTACGTCAAGGGCAAGGGCGTCGTGCTCAACGAGCCGAGCGTGGTGGCGATCAGCGAGGATGACAACCGCCTCGTGGCGGTCGGCGAGGAGGCCCGCGAGATGATCGGTCGCACGCCGGGCAACGTCCGCGCCATCCGACCGATGCGCGACGGCGTCATCGCCGACTACCTGATCACCGAGGCGATGCTGCGCTACGTCATCAACAAGGTCGCGCGCGTCCGCCTCTTCAAGCCCGACGTGATGATCAGCGTCCCGTCCGGCGTGACGTCGGTCGAGAAGCGCGCCGTCAGGGACGCTGCGCTGAAGGCGGGTGCGAAGGACGCCTACCTGATCGAGGAGCCGCTCGCGGCCGCCATCGGCGCCAACGTTCCGATCTCCGGGCCCTCCGGCAACCTGATCATCGACATCGGCGGAGGAACCAGCGAGATCGCCGTCATCGCCCTGGGCGGGATCGTCGTCAGCGATTCCCTGCGCGTCGGCGGCAACCGCTTCGACGAGAGCATCGCGAACTACATCCGCCGCAAGTACAACCTGATGATCGGCGACCGAACCGCGGAGGACGTCAAGATCCAGATCGGGTCCGCCCTGCCGATGGAGGAGCCGCTGCGCATGGAGGTCAAGGGCCGCGACATGATCGCGGGCCTGCCACGCACCATCCCGATCACCAGCACCGAGATCACCGAGGCCATCGAGCAGCCGCTCCAGGCGATCATCACCGCGGTCCGAAATGTGCTTGAGCAGACCCCACCCGAGCTGTCCAGCGACATCATCGACAAGGGAATGGTCATGACCGGCGGTGGAGCGCTGCTGCGAAACCTCGACAAGCTGCTGACCCAGGTGACCGGCATCCCGTGCCACGTCGCCGAGAACGCGCTCAACTCCGTGGCGGTCGGGACCGGCATGGCGCTCGAGCAGTTCGACCTGTACCGCAAGAGCCTGGTCCAGCAACGGTGAGGCGGCCAACGTGACGGTCGCCACCTCGGCGAGCGAGCTGCGCGCGGCGCTGGGCAAGGAGCGGGAGGCGACCGGGAAGCAGCCGACGAAGCGGGTCTTCGCCGACTTCCACATCCATACCCGCTTCAGCCGCGACTCGATCCTGTCCGAGCAGAAGTTCATCGAGAAGGCGATCGAGCGCGGGCTCACGCACGTCTGCGTCACGAACCACAACAACGTCGAGGGCGCCGTCGCCGTGCGCGACAAGGTCGCCGAGCTCGGCCTGACCGACAAGCTGACCGTCATCCTCGGCGAGGAGGTGAGCACGGCCGACGGCGAGGTCGTGGGCGTCTTCCTTGACGAAGACGATCCCTCGCGGCCTCAGCGCCAACGAGACGGCGGACGAGATCCACCGGCAGGGCGGGCTGGTGAGCATCCCGCACCCGTTCGATCCGTTCCGCGGCTCGCACATCAGGGAGGGCCCGCTGCGCAACCTCGCCGAGATCGGCAAGATCGACATGGTCGAGGTCTTCAACTGCCGGGTGACGCTCCAGCGTCACAACCAGGAGGCCGCCGAGTTCGCGGCCCGATACGGCATCCCGGGCATCGCCGCGTCCGACTCTCACTCCGGCTTCGAGGTCGCGATGGCCTTCAACGCGCTGCCCCCGTTCGAGACGGCCGAGGAGCTGAAGGCGCTGCTGCCCGAAAACGAGTGGCACGCGAGCCGTTCGACGGTGTTCATCCACGCGACCACGCGCTGGGCGGTCTGGAAGAACATGTTCGACGCATGGCGCGGCAAGTCGGCCGCGACCGGTCCCATCCTCGGGCCCGAGAAGCCCGAACAGGTCCGCCAGGAGCCCGTTCAGCGGCCGACGGGAGCGGAGCTTCCCGACAAGGAGCCCGAGCCGGGCGACGACGGCAAGGCCGGCGATCGATGACGACGGCGCCCAGCGACGATCGCGAGGAGATCAGCCTCGACCAGGTCTCGATCCGCCGCCGGCTGTTCAACGTGCGCACCATGGCCTCGCTGCTCTTCGGCCTGGTGCTCATCTACTTCCTGGCTCGCATCATCTTCGGCGACAACTTCGACTGGGGCGAAGTCGCGCAGCTCGTCGGCCAGGCGGACCTTGGATTCCTGGTCCTCGCCTTCGCCATGTACTACGCGACGTTTCCACTGCGGGGCCTTCGCTGGCAGTACATCCTGGCGCGCAGCGGGATGTCGATCGGCCTCCGAGACGCCACCGAGATCCTGTTCCTGTCGTGGTTCATCAACTGCCTGGTTCCCGCCAAGCTGGGCGACCTCTATCGGGCCTTCCTGCTCCGCGCGAATTACGGAGCGTCCATCTCGCGGACGTTGGGCACCGTGTTCATCGAGCGGGTCGCGGACCTCATCGTCATCGCCGTGCTGGCGCTGACCGCCGGCTTCTGGTCGTTCCGGGGACGCTCAGCGCCCCGAGATCGATGCGCTCTTCATCATCGGCTTCGTGATCGCCATCGGCTTGATCCTGCTCCTCGTTGGTCTGCGCTTCTTCGGCGCCCAGATCGGTCGCTGGCTGCCGACCCGCATCGGCGAGATCTGGGGGCGATTCCAGGAAGGCACCACCGGCGTCCTCACCGCTCGAAGCATCCCCGTCGTGCTGTTCCTGACGGTGGCGATCTGGTTGCTCGAGGGTGCCCGGCTGTACTTCGTCATCCGGGCGCTCGACCTGCCCGAGGTCGGGCTGGGAATCAGCGCATCCGTGTTCGTCGCGCTGGCGGCCGCCCTGCTGACGGCGATTCCGCTGACCCCGGCCGGGTTCGGCTTCGTCGAGGCGGGCATCATCGGCGTCCTCGCCATCTACGGGGTGACGCGTGAGCCTGCGGCGGCGGTCGCCCTGGTCGACCGGGGGGTGACGATCGGGACCGTGATCATCCTCGGCGGCATCCTCTACGCGTCCAGCCGCAAGGTCCGGCGTGCGCATGGGGCCAGGCCCGAGCCCACGCCCGGCTGACGCTCGCAGGCTCGGTACCTTCCTCCTATTGAGGCGAGTGGCGCCCACTGGGATGCTGCGGTTGCTCGTACGCACCGTCGGCGCTTCCTGCACCGATGGCGTACAGCGCACGAAGGTCGCAGATGACGCTGCAGACGCCGCGAACCTTCAACGCCTGGCTGCGTGGCCAGCTGAAGGAAAAGAAGATGAGCCAGCGACAGCTGGCGCTCCAGTCGGGTGTGGACCACTCCACGATCTCCCGGCTGATCAAGGGTGACCGGATGCCGTCGCTCGGCACGGCCACCAAGCTCGCGCGCGGCTTGCGCGAGATCCACGACGAGGCCGATGGCCCCGCCTACTTCGCATCGGTGAACTCCCGCGCCGTGCTCCCGACGACCCGCGTCGAGTACGCGCTGCGCGGCGACGATTCGCTCACCGAAGGCGACGTCCGCGAGCTCATGCAGGCGTACATCGCCCTTCGATCCCGTCGCAATCGTGGCGATACGAACGGCTCGCACAACGGACCCAACGGCTACACCAACGGCGGTTAGCCCGGTCTCCGACCCATTCGCGTCGACCGCCGGTTCGTGCGAAATGCCTTCGGCGGCAATGTCGGCAGGCTCTCGGCGCCGCTCCACAGCAGGAACGCGCGTCGCAGGTTGACCGCGTCCCACCCTTCGTCCGCGCCCGGCGTCTCCATGATGAACGCGG
This sequence comes from uncultured Chloroflexia bacterium, assembly GCA_963759405.1. Classification (GTDB taxonomy): domain Bacteria; phylum Chloroflexota; class Limnocylindria; order QHBO01; family QHBO01; genus JACDBZ01. The sequence goes on from CAVWZA010000016.1 coordinate 317,883, forward strand.
TGCCGGCGAGGCGCGGGTCTCGCAGAAATGCGCCGAGCCCCAACGCACCGATCTGTCCCGCGCCCACGTGCTCGTGCCGATCCGTCCGTGACCCGAGCAACGACCGCGTGTCGTTCAGATGGACGAGCGGCAGCCGGGCAAGGCCGACCAGCGCATCGAACCGATCCACCACGGCCGTCGATCCCTCGACCGTCGCGATGTCGTAGCCCGCACCCCACAGGTGGGCGGTGTCCAGGCAGAATGCGAGCCGGTCGCCGCCGGCCGCCGGCCCGACCGCATCCAGGATGGCCGCCAGCTCCTCGATCCGCGAGCCCAGCTGGTCTCCGCCACCGGACGAGTTCTCGAGCACCAGCCGGACCGATGGCGGCGACTCCTCCAGGGCGGCACGCACGCTGTCGGCGATCCGCCGAAGCCCGGCATCGGTCCCGACGCCGCGGTGGGAGCCGATGTGCGTGTTGACGAGCGTCGCACCGTAGGCAGGAGCGCGCTGCAGCTCGTAGGTCAGGCCGGCGCGCGACTGGCTGGCGAACGGCTCGGCGGAGCCCGCGAGGTTGATCAGGTAGGAGGCGTGGATCGAGATCGTCCCGATGCCCTCGCGCGCGCAGTACGCGATGAACTCGTCCGCCTCGGGCGGCGGCTCGGGCCGGCGACGCCAGGCGGTCGGGTTGTCACTGAAGATCTGGAGTGCCCGTGCGCCGATCTGCCTCGACCGACGCGCCGCTCGCAGCAGCCCATTCCCCACACCGAGATGGAGCCCGACCGCAGGCGCCTCGGCCGGCCACGTCAGGCGCCGCCGCGGCTCGGGCCGTGCTAGGGTGCGGGCCATGACCGAGGAATCGCCGGACGCGGGCACCGACCTCCTGAGCGTCGGGCTGCTCGTGTTCTTCGTGTCGCTGATCGCGATCGTGGCGGCGCTGTTGATCCTGCCGGCCATCCTCTGACCGGCCGCGTGCGCCTCAGCGCGATCTCCCGTTGCCGATGACGGGTTCGATGAGCCCGTACGAGCCGTCCCGGCGCCGGTAGAGCACGGCGACCTGGTCGCTCTCGGCGTTGAGGAAGACGAAGAATGCGTGTCCCAGCTCCTCCATCTGGCTGATGGCGTCCTCCTCGAACATCGGCTGCATGTCGAAGCGCTTGATCTTCACCACCACTGGCCGGCCATCGGCGTCCTCGCCCGCACGATCCGCTTCGAGCGTGCCCAGCGCCTCCCGGTTGACGACCGAGTCGACCTCGTCGCTGTGGCGCTCGCGGACGCTGCGCGGCCGCTCCTTGCTGCGGACGACCTGGCGCTCGAGCTTGTCGAGGACGACGTCGAACGCGGCGATGGGCGTCGCGCCGGCGGACGTCGAGCGCAGCACGTGCCCGTTGCTGATCAGCGTCACCTCTGCGACATACGCGCTCTCCGTGGCGTGCGATGCGTTCGCGATCAGCTCGACGCTCGCTTCCGCGTCAGGATGCAGCATGCGGTCGAGCCGTTGGAGCTTGCGCTCGATCTCGCTGCGGAGCCGATCGGTCAGCTCCAGGTTGCGGGCCGTCAGGTTCGTCTTCACGATCCGGAGCCTCCGCTGCGCATCTCGGGTCGCTTCCTAGGCTAGCACCCGCGCCGCGGACCGAGGTCCCGAAGCGTCGTCGTCGGTAAGCGCGCGGTAAGCGGCCGATACGCGCGAATGTGGACGATCCGGCGATGGTGGCGCTCCTCGACCTGCTCATGCCACCCGCCTGCGCCGCCTGTGGGCGCTCAGGCGCCCTGCTGTGTCCAGCGTGCCTGGATGGCCTCCAGCGCCCATCGCGGCCCGCAGATCGCTTCCTGGCGCCCGATGCCGCAGTGGTGATCGGCGAGTCGCTCTCGCTGGCGCTGGCGGCATTCGCCTACGACGGGCCGATGCGCCGCGCGCTCGCCGCACTGAAGTACGCCGGCGCGTCCCGAATGGCCCCGATCCTTGCTCGCGCGGCCGAGCCCGCGCTTCGCGGGCTGCTGGCGCTGACGGGCCCGGCGACCCTGGTGCCGGTGCCGGTGCACGTCGAGCGCCGTCGAGCGCGCGGCTACAACCAGGCCGAGCTCCTCGCCCGTCAGCTCGGACGGGGACTGGAGCTCCCGGTCTCGGATCCGCTGCTTCGTGCTCGGCCGACCACCAAGCAGCATCGGCTCAACCGGGCGGCCCGGCTCCAGAACCTGCGCGGCGCGTTCGTCATGCGGCCGGGTGCCGCGGCGCCGCAGACCGCGATCCTGGTCGACGACATCATCACCACCACCGCAACGCTGGAGGCGTGCGCATCCGTCCTGCGTGCCGGCGGATGCCAGGCGGTGTACGGGTTCGCCGTGGCGCGCGAGGTCTAGGCCGTCTCGATCTCGATCAGCCGGAGCTCATCGCCGGCCTGCGTGCCGCTCTCGGCGGCCGCCCCGGCGCGCAGCTCGAGGCAATCGCGCGCGCCGCGCGCCCACAGGACCATCCGCCACGGCTTGCAGGTTCGCGGCACGACCTTCGTCACCCGCCCGGCCTTGTCGACGAACACCGCGTCGATCGCGTACGGCATGAAGAACATGTGGATCGACGGCGATCGCTCGATCCACAGTCCCTCGCCAGGCTTGACCTCCGGCGTGCGGAGCAGGCCGACCGTCCGATCCAGCGCTGAGCTCGCCACGCGCACCCGCTCGGCGACGGAGGTGCCGCGGGTGACGTTCTCGATCCGGACGAACCTGGGGCTGGCGCTCACCGTCGCATCATTGCAGGCCGGGCAAAGGGAAAGCGTCTCGGTCCGCCCCCCGGACCGAGACGCCTCCTCGCCGCCGCTGAAGCGGACGTGCCTTACTCGGCGAGGTTGATCGTGAAGGCCGTGTTCGCGTTCAGGTTCGTGCAGGGATTGTTCGTCACCGGGTCGATGATGCATCGGGCCACCTGGCTGCCGATGAAGCTGTCGACGTAGGTGCCGATGAATCCCTTCTCGTTCGGGTGCGACACGCCGTCGATATCCTGGACGCCGCAGCCCTTGCCGGACGGATCACCGTTGCTCTTCATATCGATGATCCCTTCGAGCTTGAACACGCCGAACCCGATGAGATGGAATACCGCGTTCGCGCCGTTGGGCTTCTTGTTGAACGTGGAGAACGAGTCCCAGATCGGCACGTAGATCTCCTCGCCGACGTACTTGCAGGCGATCTCCATCGTGATCTGGCGATGGCCACTGGTCCCTTCCAGGAGCCAATGGTCGTCGGCGGTGTCGTCCACGTTGTGCTGGTCGCGGCAGTTGACGTCGGCCGGCCCAGTGCAGTTCCGGTAGTACCAGCCTCCAGGAGCCGTCGATGGGTCATCGACCCAGTCCTTGAGCTCGTTGTTGCCGCCGGCTCCACCCGAGAAGTCGACCCATCCGAAGTTGCCGGCCGTGGTGTCCGGGCACGTCGGCCCGTTCAAGGTGTAGGTGAAGCTCACGATTCCGCTGTCTGAGCCGGCGAGCGTTGCGAACGCCTTGATCGTCTTGGTCGCGGTGAGCACGATCCCTGACGAGTAGGTGGGCGAGGAGCTCGTGGGATCGGTCCCATCAAGGGTGTAGTGGATGGTCGCGCCACTCGTGGTCGTGGAGAGCGTGACCGTCAGACCTGAGACGAACTCCGTTCCGCTGGGCGGGCTGGCGGTAGGTGGGACCGTATCACCGGCCTTCGTGTAGGTGAACTGCGAGACCGCGCTGCTGCTCAGGTTCTTGATGGCCACGGCCTGAACCACGGTCGACGCGCTCAGCGTGAACGGCGCGCTGTAGGTTGGAGAGGAGGCACGTCGGGGTGGTCCCGTCCGTTGTGTAGTGGATGAGCGCACCGGACGTTGCGGTGCTGAGGGTCACCAACTGCGTGGTCGCGAACGTCGTGCCACTCGGCGGCGTAGCGGTCACATCAGCTGGCGGAGGCTCCGCCTTCGTGTAGGTGAAGGCACCGACGTCGCTGATTTCGCCGTTCTTGATGGCGACGGCCTTGAGCGTCGTCGTTTCCGTGAACGTGAGCACCTCGTTGCTCTTGAACTCAGGGCTCGAACCGGTTGGAGTCGAGCCATCCATCGTGTAGTGGATCTTTGCGCCGCTTGTCGGGGAGGTCAGGACGACCTGCACGGAGGCGAGGAACGTCTGAGATGGCGGGTTCGCCGTGGGGGTCAAGGGCTTGGTTGGAGTAGGCGCGAGAAGAACGGGTCGACTCAACTCCGACTCCCTGGCCATCGCCAGCACGATGGAGTCGGTGCCCTCCATCGCAAGGTGCAGCGCGTCATCCACGGCGGCGGTTCCGCATTCGCCCTCGCTCTCAGATCGGACCTCGTATGGCGTTCCGGGAGAGAATGGCTGCAGCGGATTCTGCACGACGAACGGCATGAGCTTGCCGACTGGGCGGCTCCGCCGGGACCTGCGAGGGCGCTCGCCTCTCCCGCGATGTCGAGGGTGTCGATCCCGACGACCTTCATGAGGAGCGTGTCGGAGTGGCCCGTCGCGTGCACACGCACCCCCTGCGCGTTGAGCGGAATCCCCTGGCCGACGATGCCAACCGGAATGATGTTGTTACTGGCGTCGAGACCAACATACTCAGCGTCCGGCGAGCCGGTATAGCAATCGATCGTGTCGATCTGCTGCGAGTTGTTCTCGTCATATCCAAGTGCTGCGTTGATGGCGTCGCAGACCGCATCATCCGCGTTGGCACCAAACGGCGCACCTGGAGGGTTGGGACTTCCGGTGGCGCGCCATCGCACGTCAAGGCCCAATACACGGGTGCCGGCAAGCGACGCGGCATCGGCCGCATTCTGGACCTGGCGACGGTTGCTGAGCGCCATACCGCCGTCAATGACGACGCCGACCATGCTGACGAGAATCGTCAGCGCGAGCCCGACGATGACCACCATCTGGCCGCGCTCGGAGCGGGTTCTGTACATGGCTGGGGTCCTCATGGTCCTGATGTTCCTGGAACGAAGGTGACTTGCATGGTTGATTCGGCGGTCAGATCGAATCCCGGCCTGCCGGTGGCACGCGAGATGAGGGGCGTGGCCAGCGGGACGGATGCCCCCAGCGCCACCACCACGCGATCGCCGGGTCGAGCCGTAGCCGGAAGCAGTGCGCCCGTCGTCGCTCCATCCGAGCAGATCACGTAGGTTCCCGAGACGGCGCCCGTCGAGTTGACCGTCTGATAGGTCACGGTGTAGGTGTCGAATTCCAATCCACGGGTGGCGGAACGCACTGCCTCGTCGACATCAGAGCAATAGTTGGCAGCACGCGGGTTGACAGATGCGATACGCGCGCCCTGCCTGGCGCCATCGCTCAACGTGTTGTTCTGGAACACAACGTGGCCGAGGTCGAACAGGCCAACCATGATCAGCACGACAATCGGAATGACCAGGGCGAACTCGACGAGGCTCTGGCCCTTCTCGGATCGGCTCAACTTACCCACCCTTGTAACCCACCAGGACGGGACTGCGGTTCTCGACCGCAATCGGAACACTGCCACCAATCCCATTTCCGGTGAAGAAGGCCCACGAGGGGCATGACCGGCTGGAATCGATATTCGAGGCGAACCGCGTAGCGAAGCTGTGCAGTTGGCGTCGTAGGCGCGGCAACCATGGCGCGCAGCCGCCTTCACATGCCGCCTGCGTGATGTAGACATTGTCGATGTTCGTTCCGAGCGGGCCGCAAATCGCATTGTCCGGTGCGGCTCGTCCCATCTGGCGGTCAACGACGGGCATCACGTCCGAACACAGGGCGTCCGGCTGCGTTCCGCCGTACATCGTCACCTCATGGGCGGCGTTTCGAAGGTCAATGGTGACGAAGAAGACGCGGCCAAGATCGATGGCAAGCAGCAGGAGCATGAGCAGCACCGGCAGGAGAATGGCCGTCTCGACCAATGCCTGGCCGCGGCGCGCGGGTCGCTTGAAGAGCGATCGGAGGTTCATGCTCGGGCAGTCAAGTTGCGAGTTATGGGCGGAGTCTATGGGGGCGACCTTGCAGATCACCTTGCAGGGTGGCGCACTGCGGCGTGGGACCGCACCCGTACCTTCGTACTACTCGCCCGACTGCGCTGGGCTCGGCGGGAATCCGCAGGGTGATGGCGGTGCCACGTCCCGAGCTCGCTCTCGATGGCGATCGAGCCGCCCATCGCCTCCATGAGGCCGCGCGCCGCGTAGAGTCCCACGCCGCTGCCGTCGGGCGCCAGCCTGCGCGCCTGGTCCGGATCGATAGAACTGCTCGAAGGCCTGGCTCGCGCGTCGCCTCATCCATGCCGATCCCGCTGGTCGCGGACGGTGATCGCGAGCTGGTTGCCGATCCGGCGCGATGCGGACGGCGATCGGCGAACCCGCCGGGCTGTACTTCACCGCGTTGTCGAGGAGCGCCCAGAGCACCTGCTCCAGCCGATCCGGATCCGCGACGGCCAGGTGCGCGGCGCCCTCGACCACCAGCTCGAACGGGCGGTCGGCGCGAAGCGCGGCCCAGGTGCGCTCGACCAGCGGCGGAACGGCGAAGACCTCCTGCTGCGGGCGTGAAGACCCCGGCCTCGATGCGCGATGCGACCAGCAGCTGGCTGACCATGCGGCGCAGGCGCTCGGCCTGGTGCGTGATCGACTCGAGGTCGTCCCGCGCCCGGTCGGGGACGCTCTCGTCCGCACGCAGCTCGGTGGCCAGCGCGCCGATGCTGGTCAGCGGCGTCTGGAGGTCGTGCGTGACGCCACGCAGGAAGTCCGCCTGGACGGCGGCCAGCCGGTTGAGCTCATCGGCCTGGCTCCGCACGCTGGGCGTAGAGGAGCGAGTGCTCGAGCGCGGTGCCGGCGTGCTGCCCGACCAGGGTCAGCAGATCGACCTCCGCCGGCGTCGGGTCCACGCGGCCCTCCCACGGCGCGTAGAGGATGGCGCGCATCCGGTCGCTGACGGCGACGTCGATGACGGCGAAGGCTCCCCACGGCCCCTCGACCCGGCCGGCCGGCACTTCCGCCGCGTCGAGACGCGATGCCCACCGCTCGAGCTCGCCGATCGGACTCGGCGTCGCGCGTCCTCGTCGGCGGCGTGGTAGACCCCGGGCGGGAGGAGTGTCCTCGCTCTCGGAGGCCAGCACCGCGCAGCGCCACGTGTCGGATCTCGCATCACCGAGCGCACCGCCGAGACGACGGCCGCCACGACGCGTCGCGGCGTGTCGTCGATCGGCACCAGGCTCGCCTGCCTGGCGAGGGTGGCCACCTGCCGGTTGCGCTCGTCGAGCGAGCTGGCCATCTGCCGATAGGCGTCGCCGATCTCGAGATCGGTCCCCGGATCGCCCCGCTCGGGCGAGGGCCAGCAGCGAGCGGAAGTCCTCGCCGAGGCCGCGGGTGTAGACGATCGCCGAGGAGGGCCGCCCACGCGATCGAGCCGACGACGACCAGGATGGCGACGAGGTCCGGGTCAATGCTCGCTGAGGACCGATTCCGCCAGCAGGAGCGCGCCGACCAGCAGGAGGAGCGGCGGCAGGACGGCGAGCAGCAGCGCCACGAAGACGCGAAGCCAGAGGCCCGTGCTGGGCACCTCGGGTCAGGCTCGCGGGTGCGATGGCCGAGCCGGAGACGAGCCGGTAGCCGATGCCGCGCTCGGTGAGAGGTATCGCGGATGGTCCGGGTCGGCCTCGAGCTTTCGGCGCAGGCGTCGAACCGTCACCCACAGGTAGGACGGGTCGGCGCCGTCGGCATCCGTCCAGACGCGGTCGAGCAGCTCGTCGGTCGGCACGACCCGGTCGACGGCCGAGGCAAGCACCTGGAGCAGCCGCGCCTCGGTCGGCGTCAGCTGGTGGTTGCCGGCCGGCGTCGTGAGGCGCCGCGACGCGAGGTCGACCTCGACGTCGCCGCCGGCGAGTGAGATCTGCGGGCTGCCGACCGATGCCCGACGCAGGACGCGCTGGATGCGAGCGACCAGCTCATCGGGGTCGAACGGCTTGGTGACGTAGTCCTCCGCGTACAGCTCGAGCGCGCTGACCTTGGCCTCGGAGGCATCGACCGCCGAGAGGACGATGATCGGCAGGTCGGCGAGCTGCTTCACGCGCCGCGCGAGCTCGAATCCGTCCATGCCCGGCATCATCAGGTCGATCACCAGGAGCGCCGGCCACGAGCCCTCGAGCTGCTTGAGCGCCGCCGGTCCCGATGCGGCGGTCCGGACGTCGTACCCGGCGCGAGCGACGCGTCGCGAGAGGACCGAGAGAAGGGTCAGGTCGTCGTCGACCAGGAGGATGGCCGGTCGAACCGGCGGGAGCATGCGGCTACGAGCCCGACAGTCCGCCGCCCATGACCGTCACGACGGCGGGCCCGAGGATGACGATGAAGATCGTCGGGAAGATGCAGCCGACCATCGGGAAGAGCATCTTCACCGGTGCCTTCGCCGCCGCTTCCTCGGCTCGCTGCCGCCGCTCGATGCGGAGCTGGTTCGACTGGATCTGAAGGACCTTCGCGATCGGCACGCCGAGCTGTTCGGCCTGGACGATGGCGCCGATGAAGTTGCTCACCGGCTGGGCGTCAGCCCGGGTGGCCACGTCGCGCAGCGCCTCGCGTCGCGTCCGGCCCATGCGGACCTCGGCGAGCGCCTGGCGGAACTCGTCGACCAGCGGGCCCTCCATCTTCTCGACGACCTTCGCGAGCGCGGCGTCGAACCCGAGCCCGGCCTCGACCGAGATGGTGAGCAGGTCGAGCGCGTCGGGCAGCTGAAGGATCATGGCCCACGAGCGAGCGCGCATCTTGCGTCCGAGCCAGAACTCGGGCGCCATGTAGCCGAAGCCCGCGCCCACGACCGCAAGGAGCAGGCCGACGACCGGCGAGCCCAGGACCAGCAGGCCGACGAGCAGGAAGAACAGGATGGCGAAGACGATGAGCGACAGCAGCTTCACGCCGACCCAGTCGGCTCCGCGCAGGCCGCCCGGGTAGCCGGCCCTCTCGAGCTTGGCGTCGATGCGCTGGATCATGCCGCCTTCCTGGCGACGACCGGCGCGGGCGAGGCGCTGGATCATCGGGCGCATGACGCGCTCGTAGAAGGGTTGCTGGAGCTCCATCTCCTCGATGGTCTTTGGCGCAACGACGAGCTGCGAGAGGCGCGCCTGGACGGCGTCCTCCGATGGGCGCGCCGCGATGCCGTAGGTGACGAGCAGGACGGCGGCGGCGGCGAGGATGGCGATGATGATCTCGGGAGCCATGCGTTACACCTTGATATCGACGATGCGCCGGATGAAGCAGGTAGCCGATGCCCATGCTGATCAGTCCGACGATGAAGAAGACGACGCCCACCGGAAGACCCATGCATCTCCGGCGGCTTCTCGAACATCTTGCTCATGTAGCGAGGGGCTGATGAGGAACAGGAGGCCGGCCAGGCCGACCGGCAGCAGGGTGATCACGTACCCGCTGTAGCGCTGCATGGCGGTCAGCGTCTGGATCTCGCGGTGGATCCGGACCCGCTCGCGGATCGTGAAGGCGATCGAGTCGAGGACCGTGGCGAGGTTGCCACCGACCTGGCTCTGGATCTGGATGGCGGTGACCATCAGCTCGAGGTCCTCGGAGTCGACGCGCCGCACGAGGTTGTTCAGTGCCGGCTGCATCGCGAGTCCCAGCTGCATGTCGCGGACGACTCGATCGAACTCCTCGCTGATCGGCGGTCGCGCCTCGCGGGTCACGAGCTCGATGCCCTGGAGGAACGAGGATCCGGCGCGGAGGGAGTTGGCCAGCAGGGTGATCGTGTCGGGAAGCTGGTCAGCGAAGGCCTTGATGCGCTTGCCCTGGCGGCGCTTCAGGTAGAAGCGCGGCGCGTAGAGCCCGAGCAGCGCGGCGCCGACCAGCGCGACGGGGTTCTGGAAGCCCGGGAACGACGAAGCCGAGCACGAGCGCGAGCGCCACGAAGACGATCGGCGTGACGGCCCACAGGATCAGGAACTCGGCCGGACGCATCTTCAGGTCTGCGCGCGCCAGGTCGACCGCCAGGCGTTGCGCCGAGGCCCTGGCGTTCGAGCGCCCGTGACATCCCCGCGACGACCGCGGATTCGCGCGGCCCGTCGTCGGCGTCCGCGCCGCCTCCCGCAGACGCGTAGCGCTCGAGGCGCGACGCGACCGAGCCGCCGGATGCGCTCATCGAGATGCCGATGGCGATGACGACGACGGCGAGCGCGGCAAGCCCCGCGATGACGATCGGGAGCATCAGAACGGGGATCCGAAGATGTTCGGCGGCAGGTGGATGCCCGCGACCTCGAAGCGTTCGACGAAGTGCGGTCGGATGCCGGTTGGCTTCAGTCGGCCCTCGATCTTGCCTTCGTTCATGCCGGTCTGCTCGAAGACGAAGATGTCCTGCATCACGATCACGTCACCCTCCATGCCCTGGACCTCGGTGATGTGGGTGATCTTACGCGTGCCGTCCTTGAGCCGGTTCTGGTGGACGATGAGGTCCACGGCCGAGCTGATCTGCTCGCGGATGGCCCGCAGCGGCAGGTCCATGCCGGCCATGAGCACCATCGTCTCGAGCCGGCTGAGCATGTCGCGCGGGGTGTTTGCGTGGCCGGTCGACATCGAGCCGTCGTGGCCGGTGTTCATTGCCTGGAGCATGTCGAGCGCCTCGCCGGAGCGGCACTCCCCGACCACGATGCGGTCGGGGCGCATGCGCAGCGAGTTGCGCACCAGCTCGCGGATCGGGATGGCGCCCTTGCCCTCGATGTTCGAGGGCCGCGACTCGAGGGTGATGACGTGCTCCTGTCGGAGCTGCAGCTCGGCGGCGTCCTCGACGGTGACGATGCGCTCGTCATCGGGGATGAACGACGACAGGATGTTGAGCATCGTCGTCTTGCCGGAGCCGGTGCCGCCCGACACGAAGATGTTGAGGCGGGCCTTCACGCAGGCCTCGAGGAACTCGAACATCTCCGGCGTCGAGGTGCCGAATCGGATCAGGTCGTCCACGGTGAACGGCGTGGCGGCGAACTTTCGAATGGTGATGACCGGGCCGATGAGCGAGAGCGGCGGGATGATGGCGTTCACGCGCGAGCCATCGGCCAGGCGGGCGTCGACCATCGGGCTCGACTCGTCCACGCGACGACCGATCGGCGCGATGATGCGCTGGATGATCCGCATCACGTGCTCGTCGTTCTGGAAGGTCACGTTCGTGAGCTCCAGCTTGCCGTCGCGCTCGATGTAGACCTGCTGGGGACCGTTGACCATCACCTCGGTGAGGGTCTCGTCGCGCAGGAGCGGCTCGAGCGGGCCGAGGCCCAGGATCTCGTCCGTGATCTGCTCGAGCATGCGGACGCGCTCGGCGCGGGTGAGGGCGAGGCCCTCCTCATCGGCGATCTTGCCGAAGAGCTCCTCGATCTGGCGGCGGACCTCGACCTGGTTCGAGAGGTCGAGCTTCGGGTCCAGCTCGTTGACGAGCCGGTTCTGGACGCGGAACTTCGCCTCCCGGAACGACTCGCGTGCCGGCATCGCGCCGGCGAATCGCGACGGTGCGGCGGCCGGCGGTGGGGCCGGCGGGGCGCCTGGAGTCTCAGCCGGCGGCTGCGCTCCACCCGCGGGTGGAGCGGGCGGAGACACGGCGGGCGTCTGCACTTCCCCCTCTGCAGCGGGGCGGGCCCGCTCGATGCGCTTCAGCAGTGACATGTGCTGGGTTCCTTCCAATCAGCTCAGCGGCGTGCGAAGAGTCCGCGCTTGGCGGCCTTATCGGTCTTGTCGGTGGTGGCAGCTCCCTCGCCGGCGAGCGTCCGGGCGAGCTGGATGACGTCGCGCGAGAGAGGCGACTCTGGATGTGATACGACGAACGGCACGCCGCGATTCACTGCGAGCACGGCCAGCCGGCCGTCGGAGACGATCGTGCCGTCGATGGTGCGGCGGATGGAAGCTTCGACATCGCTGATGCGGATGCCCTGCGCGGCATCGGAGCGGTTGATGACGAGGCGCATCTTCGACCGTTCGTAGTCGAGCTGGTCGGCGACCTCGAGGAACAGCCGAACGTTCTTGATGGTCGTGATCTCGAGCGCGGCGACGACCAGGATCTGGTCGGCCGCGTCGAGGACGCCGAGGGTGTGGTCATTCAGGCCGGATGGCAGGTCGACGACGACCCAATCGTGGGTATCGCGCAGGAAGGAGATCATCTTGCGCAGGTACGGCGGCGGTGACGAGGTCCGCGCCCTCCGGTGCCGGCGGCGCCAGCAGGACCCGAATCCCGGTCGAGTGATCGACCAGGACCGATTCGACGATGTCGCGATCCGGCTCGCCGCCCCCGACCGCATCCAGGACGGAGCGATTCTTCGGGTTCAGGTTGAGCAGGACCCCGACGTCGCCGAACTGGAGGTTTGCGTCGACCAGGGCCACGCGCTGGTTCGTCTCGCGCTTGAGCGCGAGCGCCAGGTTGACGGCCAGGGTCGTCTTTCCCGAGCCGCCCTTCGGCGAGAACACGGCGATGACCTGGTGGTCCTCTGCGCTCCCGTCGCCGGCGACCGGGGTCGCCGGTGCGGCCGTCCGTCTGCATCTGCTCGCGTCGCGCGAGCTCACGCTCGTGGACGCGCTTGATGGAGGTGGCGAACTCGTCGCCGCTGAACGGCTTGACCAGGAACTCACGCGCACCGGCGAGCATGGATCGCTTGAGGTGCTCCGCCTCGCCATGGACGCTCATCATGATGATCGGGCTGTGCGGCAGCCGCTGGGAGATGATCTCCGCGGCGGCGATGCCATCCATGCCCGGCATGTTGATGTCCATGACGATGACGTCGGGACGCATGTCCATCGCGACCTGGATCGCTTCCTCGCCGGAGCTGGCCGTGCCAGCCACGTCGATCTCGCGCTCCAGCCCCAGGAGGCGCGACAGGTGGTCGCGCGTCTCCGGGATGTCGTCGACGATGAGGACCTTGATCATTGCTGGGATCTCCAGGCGGACCGTGGGAGGCGTGAGCCTCCTACGGCGTCGCCTCCTCGTTTAGCTGCTCGACGATGTCGGGGATGCGCACGCCGTACTCAGCGACCAGCTGGTCGAAGCGTGATGCCGAGCGTCTCCTCGACGGCGTCATCGTCCGCGTGGCGGACGACGGCGGTGAGCGAGTCCGACCTCGGCCAGGTCGCGCTGCGCGAACTTGATGACCTCGGCGTCCTGGTCGGTGCCCGGCGAAGACGATGATCACGCTGTCGATCGACTGCGCCTGTGCCGGCTGTCGTCGCTCGTCGACGACGCCGTCGCCGTTCGGTATCCGACGGCTCCGGCTGCATGGCGCGCGTCGCTGCTGACGTAGAGGACGCGCTTGTCCTGCAGGATCGCCTTGACCGTTCGCTGGTCCTCGAGGCCGGTGACGGCCTCGAACCGGGGCGGCGCTTCCGTGATCCGGGTTGGCGGCAGAGTCTGCCGTCTCCTGGAGGACGTCGACCTGGCTGGCGATCAGGACGATGTCGATGTAGTCGCCGGGCTTGACGAGGAAGTCGACGCCGGTGACGCGATCGACCTGGAAGGTGATCGCCTTCTCACCCGGCTCGAGCTGGCAGGCGATGTTGATCGCGAGGTACCGTCGCCGAGGCCGATCGCCTCGCCGGTCACCTGCGAGCCGGCGGGGATCGGGAACAGCGCCGGCTGGCCCGAGACGGCCGTCGCGCTCCGCAGGGGCGTGCCCTGCACGGCCTCGGGGTCGATCTGCTGCTCCTCGACGAGGTCCGGGGTGACCGGGTCGCCGATGGCGATGTCTTCCGTGGCGACGAGAACCGTCTCCGTGACCGCCTCCGGAGTCACCATCGTCCCCCTCTGGCTGATTGTTGAGCAGAATGACGATGGCCACGAAGGCGAGGACGGCGAGCAGCACGCCGACGAGGATGACGAGGCGATTCGATCGCTTCACGAAAACGTACCCCTTTGAGCGCGGGTGGATGAGTAAGGAATGAGGGACTCGAGGTAGCGCAGCGTTGTGACTGCGGTCAACAGTCTACGCACGCGCGGCAAGTCGCAACGACTGGACTTGTGGGCTAGTACCTGTGCCGGTGGTACTCCGGGTGCCCGTGATCGACGGGCAAAGAGAAAGCGCCCCGCGGCGATACCCGAGGGCGCTTCCGCTGTCGACGAGGTCGAACTTAGGTGAGCTGGTCTGCCGACGTTCTGAAGATGCTCGCAGACGATCGGGCCGAGGAAGAGCAGGGCGACGATCACGATGATCGCGATGAGGGCGAGAAGCAGACCGTACTCAACGAGGGTCTGACCTTCCTCGTCCTCGCTCTGGAAACGAGCCAGAAGAGTGCTGATGAAGTTCTTGATCATGTGCTTGGGACCTCCTTTCCGAAGAAGATTTGCGCCGGAAGCGTAAGGGCCGCACCCGGCAATGAACATGGCCGAATGGTCCTGCCGCCCCTCAGCAGCGAGGGGTACCTTGCGCCAGAGCCGCCGCTCCTGTCAATCCCTCGTTGACGGGCAGAACGAGGGAGCCGCCCCTTGCGGAGCGGCTCCCTGGCACCGGAGGAGGAGACCGGGGGACCGGCGCGACCCGCCGATCCCTGAGATGAAGGCCGCCCCGGATACCCGTCGACGACGTGATGCGCACCCTACGGCGTGCGCTCGCCCGGCGACAAATGGAACTCCCGTACCAACGCGGTCGGGACTTCCGTCGCGCCTCAGTCCTCCGGGATCTTGATCCAGCCCTGGCGCATCGCGTAGACGACGGCCTGGGTGCGGTCGTTGACCGAGAGCTTCCGAAGGATGGAGCTCATGTGGTTCTTGACGGTCTGCTCGCTGATGCCCAGCGCGTAGGCCACCTGCTTGTTCGTCATTCCCTGCGCGATGTTGTCGAGGATCTCGACCTCTCGCGGGGAGAGCGGCGCGAAGATCGGCTGCGCCTCCGACCCGTAGACGGCCAGCTCGCGGAACTCCTTGAGGACCCGAGAGGCGACCGCCGGCTTGGCGAAGACCTTGTCGTTGATGAGGTACTCGCCGGAGCGCACGCGCCGGATGATGGCGATGAGGTCGGTCGGGTCGATGTCCTTCAGGACGTACGCGGCGGCGCCGGCCTTGATGGCATCGAACAGCTGGTCCTCGTCGTCGTTCGACGCGAGGACGATGACCCCGGTGTGCGGAAGCTCGCGCTTCACGCGCTGGGTCGTCTCGATCCCGTTGGGGGCCGGCAGGCCCAGGTCCATGAGGACCACGTCGGGCGTCAGCTCCTGGATGGTGGCCAGGGCCTCGCGGCCCGTGCCGGCCTCGCCGACGACGTCGATGTCGTTCTCCAGCTCGAGGATGTTGCGGACGCCGCGACGGAACAGCGTATGACCGTCAACGATCACGACCCTGGTATTCCCGGCGCGGCGGTCGCCGCCTCTGCGTCGCTCGTCCTTGATCTCCGCGTCCTTGATCTCGGCTTCCACTGGGTTTCTCCTCTTGGTGTTCGTCATGACGCCTGCACCGGCAGTCGGAGCAGGATGCGGGTGCCCTCACCCTGTCGTGACTCGATCTGAAGCTGACCGCCGAACAGCTCGGCGCGCTCCCGCATGAATTGCAGTCCGAAGTTGCGGCTCTTCCCCGATGCGAGGCGCATCAGGTCGAACCCTCGACCGTTGTCCTCGATGACGAGGGCGTCTCCCTCGAGACCGATGACGACCTTGCTGGCCGCCGCGTGCTTGCGCACGTTCTGGAGCGCCTCCTGCACGATGCGCAGGACCGACGCGCGCTGCGTCGGCGTCAGGCGGTCGTCGATGCCGTCGACCGACACCTCGACGACGATTCCGTGCCGTTCCTCGAGCAGCTGCGCCCGCTCGGCAAGGGCCGTCGCCATCCCGACGTCGGCCAGCGGCGGCCGAAGGTCGGTGATGAAGGTGCGGACCTCGTCGAGGCCGTTGCGCAGCATGTCGCGAAGGAAGGCGACCTCGGCGTGGGCAGGGCGATCGGTGTCGCCGAGGATGCGGTCCAGGTACTCGACCTGGAAGATGGCGTTGGTGAGCACCTGCGCCGGCCCGTCGTGGATGTCCTCGGCCATGCGCTGTCGCTCGCCCTCCTGGGCCTGCACGATCCGCAGGCTCATGGCGGCCGGCGAGTCGTCGGCCATCGGGCCGGGCTCGTCGCCCGCCTCATCCGTCGTGTCGAGGTAGGTCCACAGGATGTCCAGCTGGCGAGCGACAACGTCGAGCCGCTTCAGCCGGGCCTGCAGTGCGGCCAGGTCTCGGCCGCGGGCCTCGTACTCGGCCCGCAGCGCATCGGTCCCGACCGGGCGGAGGGAGCCGCCGCGGCGGTCGAGCCGCGCGCGGAGCTGCATCCACTCCTCGAGGTCGCGCCGGTACTGCTCGCGGAACTGCTCGGCCAGCTCGTGCATGCGGCGCGAGTCGCCACGGAGGCTCTCCGTCGCTTCGGCGCCGATGCGGTCGAACCGCTCGCTGGCGGTCCCGTGGGCGGGGTCGGTTGGCATGGTCTCACTTGAGTACGGGGTCCGGACCAGTACCGGACGAGGCGACCATGCTGTCCGGCGTCCTGTGCATACGGGCAACAGTACTTTGGGCGCCGGAAGTACTACCCCCTCATTCGCGCACGGCGGGAGCAGATGCATCGGCTCCGGCGACACCGTAGGATGCCGAGGATGTACCGAGGGTCGGTGCCGATTGCTGCGCTGATCAACCGGCCGCGGAAATGGAGCCCTCCGCTGCCGGTGACCCTGTTTCTGCTGTTCGCCGGCGTAATGGCCAGCGTCGCAATCATCCGCGGTCACTTTGACCCGGACTACTTCTGGCATCTGGCGACGGGCCGTCGCATCCTCGAGACCGGATCGATCCCCTCGGTCGATCCCTTCTCGTTCACCTGGGCAGGTGATCCGTGGATTCCCGATCAGTGGCTGGGCGAGGTCCTGATTGCCGGACTCGCTCCCATCGCCGGAGGCGCGGTGATGCTGGCAGCCTTCGGCATCGTCGCCGCGGTCGGTCCCGCTGCTCATCGCCGCATCGGCGCGACAGCTCGGAGCATCCGACCTGCGCAGCTTGGCAGTGCTGGTGCTGGCCGCTGCGGCGATCGTTCCCCAGATCACCGCACGCCCCCAGGTGTTGTCGTTCGCATTCGCAGGCGCGGTACTAGCCATCCTGATGACCGCGAAATCTGCTCACCTGCGTCGACTTTGGATCCTGCCGGTTCTGTTCGCCATCTGGGCGAACGCGCACGGCTACTTCATCGCGGGCCTGGGAGCGGTCGGCTGCTACCTGCTCTTTACGCTTGTCGGGCGAACTCCTCTCAGTGCGCATACTGGTCGGGTCGCGCTCGTAGCGTTCCTCTCGGTGCTCGCGACGACCCTTACACCGCAAGGCCCGGCAGGCCTGACGTATGCCGTCGGCTTCCTCGATGCGACGGATTTCGGCACATCGGCCATCGCGGAATGGCAGTCCCCGAACTTCCACTCCGTCCAGTTCATCCCGTTCTTCGTCTTCGTGGGCGTCACGCTTCTCGCCGGCATTCACCGCGCACCTGGCTGGACCCAGGTCCTGGCCCTCGTCGGGACTCGCTGCGGGTCTCTTTGCGGTGCGGGCGATCGGCATCGGCGTCCTGCTGGCGATGCCCGCCCTCCTGCTGTCCGGCGTCGCTGCCAGGGCAGTCGCCGAGGATGCGGATGCCGGCAGGCGTCGTTGGCTGGAGTTCTCCGCATCCGCCGCCGTGGCCGTTATCCTTGTAGCCGCCGCTGTCCTGCGCGGACCCGTCGACGTCGACGAACGGCGCGTTCCGGTTGCCGGTGTCGCACGCCTCCAAGAGCTTGTTCCGGACGCGCGCGTCCTCGCGGACTATGGCTGGGGCGGCTACGTCATCAGCGAGCTGTCGCCTACGGGCGGTCGGGCCTTCGTTGACGGACGGATGCACAAGTACGGTGCCGACGTCCTCGCGGACTACGTCCGCATCATCGGCGCCGATCCGGGCTGGGAGCGGCTGGTTCAGCGGTACGGCGTCGACGCCATCCTGCTGCCGCCAATCACTCCGCTGGTCAACGGTCTGCCCAGGAGGCCGGCTGGTGTGAGGTGCTCCGCGATGCTCGGGAAGTGCTTCTGCTGCGCGACTGCTCCACGGCGCTGGACACGATCTGGGGGCCGGCCGGGTCCCGACGGCTGCGCGATCGTCGCTCCGGACCGTCGTAGATCACCTCGTACCCACCATCGTTCAGGGTCTCCCGCAGCGCCGGGCAGCAGTCGGTCGGAGAGAACGGCCCAGCGAGTTGACCCTTGGGCGCGAAGATCACACTCGTTGGATCGATCCTCTCATAGCACTCCACGGTTTCCCCGGCGCAATCGAGGAGGGCGGCGTGCGTCGCAAGTTGCTCCTCGAAGCCATCGGAGCCAACCTCGATCCCCGTCCCCCCCCACCCCCTCTCCCCTCCCTCCACCCTCCCCTCCTCCCACACCTCTCCCCCTCCCCCCCCCCCCCCCCTCCCCCCCTCCCCCTCTCCCCCCCCCCCCCTCCCCCCCCCTCTCCCCCCCCCCCCCTCCCCCCCCCCCCCCCTCCCCTCCCTCTCCCCTCCCCCCCCCCCCCCCCCCCCCCTTCCCCCCCACCCCGCCGAAGCGTTCAGCCATCGATGACACGGAAGATGCGGACGTCGTTGCCCTCGAATGCCGGCTCGGCGGGCAGAAACGCCGGGTGTTGGCCCTCGCTGTCGACTGCCGCAGCTCCGTCCCACAGACCGAGCGGATCAACCGCGTCGGGCTCGCTCCGGCCGCAGGACGACAACCCAGACGACGTCATATGCGTCCACGACCTGCTGGGTAATCCGATACGGATCGAACGGTGCGGCAACCCCAGGGTTCCCCGTGAGCGGATAAATGCTGGCGGGGTCGCTTGCCATGATCACATCGCCAGGTAGCGCGTTCCCCCGGAGGAAGTCCGCCACCTGCTCGTGGCGGACCCGAGATCGGTCCCATTGGCGATAGAGGATCGCGGAGCCCACCACCGACAGCACGACGGCACCCGCCACGCCTGCCCAGATGAGAAACCGGTGGGTGGACGGTCGACGCAGGAAACGCCACCACCTCCCGGCAGCCGTGGCAGCCGGCGGGACGCGCGGCAACCGAAACCGCAATGGCCCAGGGCAGCCACGCCGGCGAGGAGTGATAGAAGGCACCCTTCGGCGCGTGGAACGTGAAGATCGCTCCCATGGCCACGAACATCGCCGCGAAGTACACGAGAAATGGCGCCAGCTCTGCGCGCCGCCGGAACAGCCAGACGCCGGCGAGGAAGAACACGAAGAACGTCCCGCCCAGCAACACCGCGGTGCGTCCGGTGATCTCCCACCACGACGCGAGCTTCGAGCCCACGATATTCACGAGCCCCCAATCTAGGTAGGTCGCGATGCTCACCTCGTGGCCGATCGAGAACTGCTCGTTGTACGACGTGATCCAGAGCGGTATGTCCGCGGGTGGATAGGGAGCGGGCTCCCGAAAGTCGCATCATGTTCCGGCCAATCCAGGGGGCGAGCACCAGCAGAAATGCGGCGGCTGAAGCCGCGGCCCGCGGCGATCGAGGCTGCGCCGGACGCCGATGGACGCCATGGCGACCATCCTCGACGCACGAACCAGGCAGTCGCAACTGCCAAGGGTTAGCAGGACACCGTCGATTCGCGCAAGCGTCGCCAACCCCGCGAACGCGCCGGCCGCCACCAGCCACGGCGCAGGGCGACGGGCGCGCACGGCAGCGCATCGAGCAGTACAGCGACGCGGCCCCGCACGCGCCGAAGACCGCGGAGTTGTCCGTGGTGGGATACATGATGAGCAGAGGCCCGGCGAAGATGGCGAGAACGCCGCTCGCCCAGGAGGGACGACCCGCGATGCCCCATAGCTCATCAGCCACCAGGTAGGTCAACAGCGGCAGCAGGGGGGGGGAAAGCACTACCAGCGGAACGGTGCCGGCAACGTAGGATGGACCGAGGATCGCCATCGAGGCCGCGGCCACGACGGACGTGAGCGGCATCCAATGCGCGTTGCTCGGGTACCGGCAGGACCGCCGGGTCCGGTAGGCGGCTGCCGACCTCGATGAAGCTGTACAGGACCGGGGCGCTGAGAATCCGTGTCCCTCGGGCGAGGCGCTGCGCGACGAGCGAGTAGTACGCGGGGTCGGTGAACGGTGGCCACGGAAGCCCGAGCGACTGCGAGTGCTCGGCCAGGAGTGCGAGCTGCGCCTAGGGCGAGGCAGGTCGCGCGTTCGGGATCGACATGGCGATGCAGTCTACCGGCCGTCCTCTGTGTCGCGGCCCGCCCGAATGTACCGCTCCAACCCTGAGCGCGACTGCTACGGTTGCGCCGATGAACGCGCGGTGGGTCCTCCTCACCACCTTCTACCTGCTGCTCGGACTCCTGGGTGCGTGGTACCTCGCCGACACCACCTCAGCCGGCGCCGATCTGGCCACGTACCAGCGCGGGGGTGAGGCGCTCTGGACGACCGGCGACCCATACGCCAGCAACGCGGACGTTCCGGAGGATTACCGGTATCGGTACCCGCCCCTGCTGGCCATGGTCATCCCCGTACTCGGCTGGCCGCCGCTGTGGTTCACCCTGATGGCCATCGCGACCGTGATTCCGATCTGGGTGGCGTACCGGGTCTCTGGACCTGCCGGCTTGCTACCGGCAGCCTTACTGGTGGGTGCGTGGGGTCAGCAGCTGTTAAACGGCAACGTGCAGGCGATCGTGGTTGCCTTGCTGGTCGTGGTGCCCTTCACGCAGGCTCGGGGGGGCCGTCGGGCTGGCGCTCGCAACGATGCTCAAGATCCACCCCGCGCTGGCGATCGTCTGGTACGTCGGCCGAGGCGGGAGTGGCGTCTGCTCGGTTGGTATGCCGCTGCAATGGCGGTCCTGATCGTGGTCCAGCTGCCGTGGCTGCCGGAGATGATGCGACTTCTACTTGAGCGACCCGACCGCGACCGAGACGATCCCCGGGATGTCATTGCGGGCCATCGGGTTCGTGCCCTGGATCGTCGGGACCGCTGCGGTCGGCATCGCGGCTTTCTGGTCTTCGCGAGGGGCCGATACGGCTGGATGCTTGCAACCCTGTTGCAGCTCGTCGCACTCCCGCGGGTACTGCTCGTCAACCTCGCCTTGCTGGCAGCACCACTGCCTCCTCGGGGGGAGGCGCGGATCGAATCACCCCGGCAAGCCCAACCAGCCAGATCGGAATGAGGGGAAATACGACCAGGAGCCATGGAAACGGTGCGAGCCAGCGCGGTCGCGTACGCATGGGGGTTGGCTCGGCAGCCACGATCGTCCCGGCCAAGTAGTGGATGAACGTGTAGGGACCTGCGACGATGCCGGCCACGATGCTGAGGCCGTAGCCGCGGACTCCCGCCGACCATCACCGCCGCCACGGAGGATCGCGGCCACCAGGCCCAGACCGATCACGACCCCGACAGGTCCCAGCAAACCTGAGAATCCGATGTTCGCCGTGAACGTCCGCTCCAGTGGCTCTCGGAGCGTTTCCACGAAGGCAAGCCACGGCTCCGTCCCGAACATCGCCAGTCCCAGGATGACGCGGGCCAGGATCGTGATCATCGCGCCGCCGAACTCACGCCTCCTCGCGAAGGCGAGATACACCAGTATCGGCAGGAGATGCGGCTTTGGCATCAGAAGGATCACGAGGCCGAGCAACGCGCCTGCCCGAAGCCCTTCCCAGCGGGCGACCGCCAACAGAACGAGCAGCGTGACCGTGCTGACGTTGCCGATGACGAGGTCATGGACCACCGGCGGAAACGCCACTACTGCGAGAGCAGCCAGGATGCGCCGATCGCCCGTCCATGGCCTCGCGAACGAAACGGCGGTGACGACCAGCACGACCAGCTTGAGACCGAGCCATGCCCATGCCGCGGCATCCTCAGAGAGCGGCACGAGCGGTACGAATAAGAAAGCGCCGAGAGGCGTGTAGCGGAAGGTATACGTGTCCGACCACTGGTAGGGGTCGACGGATCCTCCAGGAGACGTCCCGCAGCCTGCTGGTAGCAGCAGGTGAAGTCGAAGGCGAAGTCGGCGGGCCCGAGGACGAGGACGATGACGGCATCAGCGAGCAGGAACGCCGCGGCCGTCAGCAGAATCAGCGATCGGTTCGTGAGGAGCACCGGGCGGGTCACCGCTCGGTCGGCGCCTCGGGCGTCCAACGAATGAGGAGCGGAATGCCGCGAGCAGCCCCCAGTTGAACCACCAAAGCCCAGGAACCGCGACCAGCATGGCGATCGGAACCAGCCACGCCTGGCTGGTCAGCGCTCCTGCTGCCGCGATCGCCGAACCCAGAATGACGCGAAGCAGCGGCGGCCCGAGCGGATGGCCGACCTCGTAGGTCTGGCCGGCGTTGGCCAACGTATCGAACCAAGCTGCCCATAGCTCGGATTCGAGATCCACCCGATGGTGAGAATCGCGGCGCTGATACCCGTCGCTACCCCGAGCGACCGCCACTCACGCCGGACCGCGTGCCATACCAGGCCGACCGCCGGCGTGATCTTCGTGAACAGCACCGGCACCCACCAGGCGGCCGAGTGCCGGATCGCCAGCACCGCGAACAGCGCGATGAACGTACTGATGTTGCCCCGGAGGACGTCCTCGTTCAGACCGGGAACGATGAGGAACCAGCCGGCGCGCAGCCAGATCAGGGCGGCGATATGGGCGGCCGTCCAGATTCCGAGGAACCAATCGAACGGAAGGGCCTGGAGCGGTCCGATGACAAACAGGAATGCGGGTGAATAGCGGTATCGAGGTTCGTTTCCCACGTATACGGGGTGGCGTCGGCTGCCCAGTAGCTGTATGCGTCGCAGGGAACTGTTCCGGTGTTTCCGCAAAGGCCGTACGGAATCACGCCGTACACAATGCCGAATGCCCACACTGCGCCGATGGCTGTGATCAGCCAGTACACCGCCGGCCACAGATGCCGGTAACGGTGATGGAGCCGGGGCATGGTCTCGGCCAGTTGCATCGGCCTACCGTACGTTCGAGCGGCGCCGATGGAATAGGAGGATCGGTTCCTTCACGCCGCGAACGCGGTCCCTAGACTGGCGACCATGCCGAGCGACTCGGCGCGGCTTCCGCGCTGGCTGCCCCATCCGTTGGTTCTCCATGCCCTGGTCCTTGGCACCCTGCTGTTCGCCGCCTTCCTGGCCAAGGGGCCGTGGGATACCGACTACTGGTGGCATATTGTCACCGGCCGGCTCATCGCCGAGGGCCAGTTTCCGCGCACCGACCCGTTTTCCTTCACCTGGGGCGGCATGCCCTGGACGCTCCACGAGTGGCTCGGTGAGCTGCTCTCTTCCGCGCCGTCGATGGGCTTGGATACAACGGAGCGGTCTTCGTCTACGCACTTATCCCCGGCATCGCCATGACGATCCTGGTCTTCGCGTTGCACCGCTACGGACTCCGCACCGCGGCAGTCGTGATCGCGACGTCCCTTGCAGCGCTGCTCGTCATCCCGTACGCCACGATCCGTCCGCAGGCTGTGTCGTGGATCATGTTCTCGCTGCTCATCGCCGGACTGATCCACCTCCGGCCGGAGCGGGCTCGCTGGGCGCTCACGCTGGTGCCGTTCTTCGTCGTGTGGGCGAACCTGCACGGGCTGTGGGTGGTGGGGCTCGGGATCCTGGCCGCCTATGCCGTCATGAGCCTGCTCGGCATGACGCCGATGAGCGGCGCTAAGGTTTGGGCGCTTGCGATGCTGCCGCTTGCGATGCTCGGGACCATGTTCACGCCGGAGGGCCCTGGACTGCTCCTCTATCCGTTGAGGTACGTGGACTCTGGGGACTGGGGCATGGCACACATCACCGAGTGGCAGTCCCCGGACTTCCATGACCCGGCCCACATCCCGCTCCTGATCTATCTGTCGGCGATGGCTCTCTTCGGTCGGTGGCGTGTGCCGTGGTGGATGAGCATCCTGGCCTTCGTCACCATCGCCGCGACGTTGATCTCCCTACGCAACGGACCGATCGCTGCCATCGTGGGAGCACCCGCGCTGGCGATTGGAATCGACAACGCCCTGACGAAATGGCGCGGGGCATCTCGCGCTCCCACTCACCACGGATCGCGATGCAGCGACGATTCCTGGAGAGCGTCCTCGCATTGGTAGTGGCGATCGCCGGCATCATCATCTTCGTGCCGCAGGACCTCGATGCCGCCATTCGGGACAGCAACGAGCGAGAGCTGCCGGTCCACGGCGTCGAGGTGCTCACGGAGCAGGTGCCCGACGGCCGAATCCGGCGTGGTACGGATGGGGCGGCTACGTGATCGGCACGATGTACGACCTGGGCGCACGGGTCATGGTCGACGGCCGGAACGACATGTACGACGACGCGATCCTCGAGGATTACGACCGGGTGCGCACTGCCGAGCCCGGTTGGGAAGAGATCGTCGACCGCTGGCAGGTTGACGCTCTGCTGTTCCCGCCGCAGGAGGCGATCACCCGTGGACCCGCCGAGGTGGCCGGCTGGTGCGAGGCATTTCGCGACGAGAACGAGGTCGTCTACCTGCGCGACTGCCCGTCTGCGCAGCGATGAGCCGGGGGCAGGCGTACCTGGCTCCACTGCTCCTAGCGACCGGTCTGATCGTCAATGCGTATGCACCGTCTCACAGCCATTGGAGCGTGATGCTGCGGCCGGGAGTCCTCGTCCTCGCCGCCACCGTCGTGGTCACCACCGTCCTCCTCATGACCATGCGGCGCCCCATGGTCGCCGCCGCAGGCGCGTGCCTGTTGCTGCTCATCGCCTATGAGTGGCGGGTGGGACTGCTCATCGCCCTGCTGGTGGGGCTCTTCCTCGCATTTCGTCGCATCGTGATGCATCGGCACGAGGCGATCCCGGCGCAGGCGTTGCTGCTGCCGGTCGCCCTCTTCCTGGCCCTCGGTGTAGCTCGGGCCATCGGCACCGGCACCGTCACGCCGGCCGACGTCTTCGTTCCCGACGACGAGCTCCGCACCCGCGCGGACAGAGGCCCAGCGCCCGAACGTGTACCTGCTTCTCCTCGACGGCTACCCGCGCCAGGACACGCTTGCGACGGACTTCGATTACGACAACGAACCGTTCCTCGAGGAGCTCGAGGAGCTCGGCTTCATGGTCAACCGACAGGCGATGTCGACCTTTGCCCACACCGAGCTGTCCCTCGGATCGATGCAGTTCGCCTCGCTCGACGAACTTCGGCCCTTCTTCGTGGATGGCGAGTTCGGCCCGGAGCCTCGGGCTGAGCCTCGCGACGTGCGACGCGAGTTCCTTGTGAACACCGACGCGATGGATGCCCTCCGCGATCTCGGCTATCGGCTCGCCTACGTGCCACCACCCGTCGGCGATGTCGACTGGGCAGGATGGGATGATCGATGGGATCCGGGCCAGATGACGGAGTTCGAGGCGGCACTCCTGCAGCAGACGCCGATTCGTTCCCTGTTGGGCGGCTGGCTCCTGGAGCAGGCTCGCGATCGCATCGCCGAGTCACTGCGTCTGTGGGCAAGCCCCATGGATGGCCAGCACCTGACGTTCGCGCATCTGATGGCCCCCCATCCCCCGTTCCTGTGGGATGCGTCCGGCGAGGTCGACCGCCCGATTGACTGCTGGTTGGCGAACACGTGCTCCTTCTACGCGGGATTCGGCCTCGGGATGTCCGTGGACGATTACGCCACGCGTGTTGGTCCGCAGGTCGCCGGGCTCAATGAGCAGCTCCTCACCACCATTCGAGGCATCGTGGCCGAAGACCCATCAGCGATCATCGTGGCGTTCTCCGACCACGGGACCCGGTACCGGTCCGAGGCGTCTACCGAGGCGCGCCGAATTCTCTTTGCCGCGCGCGGCACGCGCGTGACGGAGATCGAGGGACTACTCGTGGACCTGGCTGCCGAGCTCGCGGCCGAGCGTTGACCCGGCGTCGCTCGAACCGCGCTCCTCGCCTGCGATCCGCTGCACGCTCAGCCAGGCGTCGCCGTCACCGTGCCGATAGAGCGCGTCCGGAAGCCCCGCCACGTCCGCGTTGAGATACGGTGAGAAGGTGGAAGCACGTTAGATCGAGGAGCGCTCGGGTCAGGACGCGCTGCTGCTCCGCCACGGTCGCTAGAGGTTCGTCCAGGCGCAGGGACTCGATGCTCTCGACGTGCTGCAGAGAGAGCATCGACAGCAGTGAAAACGGGGTGAGATCGTAGTTCGAGAGGCTGTCGTCATAGACGTCAAACCCGCGATCCTGCATCGACGTCAGGAACTCCGCGTTGTCCATCCCGGCGCTGGCGAGCACATCGGCCCTGGGATAACCGTCGAGCACCAGCACATGGATATTGGGACCGGGTTCCCGAGTGCCAAGGTCGATCGAGGCATGACGGGTGGGCGCCCAGTCGAACGCCCCGCGCTGGATCCCCAAAGTCGTGGGGACAACCAAGAAAAAGAACGCCGAAGAGGGTCGCCAGCGCTCCGACCAGCTCGTACTCACGATTCGGGCGAGATCGAACCGCTCCGAACAGAGTAAGGGTGAAGAGGGTCGCTCCTGCTACGACCACCATGCCCATCACGGCGGTCGCCGCGACGAAGGCCCACACGCTGCCTCGGACGCGGCCCAGCAATCCCCATAGGATCAGCTCGAGAAGGACAATCGCCACGAGACCGACCGCCAGTGGCCGCCAGAGCCACATGATCGGTACGTCGTTGGCGACGAATCCTATGAGAACAAATCCAGCGACCGTGACGGGTGCTGCGGCACCCAACACGACACCGGGCCACGGCCAGTGGCCAACCCTGAGAAAGATGGGCACAGCTCACCCCCAAATGATCGGACCGCAGTCTGCCATGCCGTGGACCGCGTGGCCAGCTTCTAGCATGGCCTGCGCCTGGGCCGCAAAGGCTCTCGCGAGTCAGACCACTTCGAGGACGGACGACTCGATTGGATCGCCCTCGGCGTCAGCGCACGCTCAATCTTCCGGATCCAGGACAGATGCGTCAACCGGCGGTACTTGACCCCCACCCGCTGGCGGAGTCGCTCGGCCGTAGTCGGTTCCCCAGTATTCGTCGAAGACCAGGCGAAGCAGATCGGCGGGGGAGATGTCCTCCGGCAAGAAGCCTTCCATATCAGGCGTTCGGGCTGCCACCAGTGTTCCGGTCCGTTCGAGGAGACGCGCCGGATCGACCTCGTTGGGGTCGGCGGTGTTCCAGTCCACCGCCGAGGCCGAGCCATGATCGGCAAACAGGACGATCACCGGAGGCTCGTCCGAGTTCGCGATCACCTCGTCGATGGCGGCCAGGATCCGATCATTCAGGTAGGGCAGCTGGGCGCGGTACCGCTCGATGAACTCGTCCGGTGACTCGCCACGCTCCATCGGCGAGTCGGCGTAGAAGGTCTGGGAGATCGGGACCTCGACTGGACTGCCGCCCTCGCCGAAGACGACCGGCTGATGGGGCGCCGGGACGTGGGCAAAGACGAAGGCGGGTGGTCGGTCGGGCGTGGACGCGATCTGCGATAGAGCGTCCAGGTTGAACAGGATCCGGTCACGCTGCTGGGCGGACGCAAAATCCGGCGCCAGTGCTGCGACGATGTCGCCCGCGTACGTGGAGCTAAGGAGGCTGATCTCGAATTCGTTCAGCTGCCCACCGTCGACGTAGACATCGGCGCGCCGAGGCGCGACGTGCTCGAAGCCTGACGCGACGCCAATGGGATCGTAACCCCGTTCGCGAGCCAGTTCGAACGCCACGTTGTCAGCGACTACGCGGCGGAGGGACGGTTGCTGCGGGAGCTCCCCGTCGATGACCTGCGCGATCATCGGAACCCCCTCGACGTAGTCGAGGTTGAGCACCGACGGCACGCTGACGTGCGTCCAGATGTAGTCGGAGTGGGACTCCTCGGCCACGTGGAACCCGCGCTCTTCCAGATCCTCGACGAACCCACTGTTGTCAATGTCGAATGCATACTCGAGGACATCCTCCCGCGGATATCCATCCAGAAGAATCAGGTAGATGTCCGGGCCGCTCCGCTGATCGGCCGTTCCGGATCCCGCCCAATCGGACAACGGGATTCCTTGGTCAAGGTCCTCGAGGACCGCCGCCATGCTGCCGCGCATGAACCCGAGCAGGAGCGCGGAAACCAGCAGGAGCGCCGCACCCCGGTTCAGGAACGTCGTGAGGCTGCGTCGATTCAACCGCGGCGCCCTTCGCCACAGCAGCCGGACCACGAGGATGCCGGCGATGGCGATCACCGCGTACCAGGCGATCGCCAGCGAGCCCATCCGGGCCTGGGCCGCGGCCAGGACGTCGATGAGCTGCCGGCTCCACAGCAGGCCGATGACGCCTGAGGCGACCAACCCACCGAGCTGCATCGATCGGAGGAGCAGCCCGGCGATCAGGGTGATCGACGCCGCCAGGGTGATCGCCACCACCAGCGATCGCACCACCGCATACGGGCTGACGGCAGCGTCGAGCCACAGGGTGACGACGACGGTGGTGGCGAGCAGGAAGGGATGCCAGGCCAGCTGTCCGGCGCGCTCTGTTGTTGTGGGTGCCGTCATGCCGGCTCCGAGGTCAGTCGCGAGGACCGGACTCCTCGTCGGTAAGCTCCTCGCGCTGGCCACGCAGTCGATGGACGAGCTTGCTCACGTGGGTTCGGAAGAAGAATGGGATTGCCAGGGCGGCGGCCAGGAGAGCCTGGATCACCATGGTCCCGGCACCGGGATCGATATAGAGAAGAATCATGGCGCGCAGTGTGCCATCCCGACCTCGAATTGTCACCGGACTAATGGCGATTCGGGTTGGACCATGCGGCGGTTGTCGTCTGCTCCGTCAGCGCCGAAGGCGTTCGACGGCAAGCCACGGCTCCTCTCCGGCGGTGTACAGCGCATCCGGGAGGTCGCCGATGCTCGTTCCGAGATAGGCGTCAAACACCCGTGGGAGGATGTTGATGTTGGTGGGCGAGCTCCCCAGTAAACGGGGGAAGCCCGGTGTGCGGGCCACAAGGAGGTTGTCGAAGCGGGCCTCGACGTTCCCGGGAATCCGCGGCCCATGATCGGAGAACAGAACGATGACCGCGTTTGGATCTCTGGCGACCAACTCGTCCACCGTGCTGAGCAGGAGGCCGTTGAGCTGGTCAACCTGGTCGGTGAACCGCGCCCAGTTCTCGGCCTCACTCCAGCCAAGCTTGCCGACGTTGCTCTCGAAGATCGAGCAGCTGGCTGGATAGCAGGGTGGAGGGTCCGGAACGGTTCCCCCGGGCCCGAAGACGTAAGGGGCATGCGGCGAGAGCACGTGGGCGAGCGTGAAGGTGGGGCCGGGCTCGAGCGAGGCAAACTCCGCCAAGGTCTCGGTGACCTGTGCGCGCTGTTGCCCACGAGCGAAGCCGAAGTACTCGAGAACGCCGGAGATCACTGAGCGCTGCGGCAGATCGAGTTCGAAATTGTTGGCGGTATGGACGGTGTCATCCAGGTCGGCGCCGCCGAGCGGCACGTCGACGATCGGTCCCTGCAGCACACGGGTGGTGTAGCCCCCGCGCTCGAGGGCGTCGAACAAGGGCGGGTCCTGAAGTGCTCGGCTGACAACACGAGTCTGCTCGATCACATCATCCGGTACATCGGCCCAGAGATCTCCGATCTCCGTGAGGTGACGCATCGACAGCATCGTCAGCAGCGTGAACGCCGTTCGGTCGTAGTTCGAATGACTGTCCTCGTAGACGTCGAAGCCGCGGTCCTGCATTGCCTGCAGGAAGGGCGCGTTGTCGAACCCGAGCAGTGCGAGCGTGTCCTGTCGCGGATACGCATCCAGGACCAGCAGATGGATGCTCGGGCCGGGCTGCTCGAACTCGAGCTCGAGGCTCGACTCGGGCGCCGCCCAGTCGAACGCCCCGTTCGCGACTCCTCGGGCAACCAGGGCGGATGAGAGCAGCAGCGATACCGCGAAGGCCGAGAGTCGCGGCGAGCCGGTACTCGCGCCCTGGCGCTGACCGAACGACACCGAAGACCGTCAGGGCGAGCATGCTCGCGCCGGCAAGCACGAACATGCCGGCCAGCGCGCTCACGACGACGAACGCCCAGAACGATCCGCGCACCCACCCCAGCAGTGCGATGGCCACCAGTTGGATCGCGATGGCGACCGCGATCGAAATACCCAACGGACGCGCCAGCAGCCAGATCGGCACCGCGTTGACGACGAAGCTCGAGAGCACAAAAGCGCATGCCATGAACGCCGGAGACAGAGCGATGGCACCTCGCCAGAGCCGTCGCAACGCGACAGCGCGTCTCCCCGCAGTGGTCAGCGGTTCACCGGGACGATGTGGAGCGGCATCTGCACGCCTTCGGGAGCGACGAAATCCTCGTCGCGGGAATCGGCACATCGTCGCCGAAGTATGCACGGAACAGCCGGGGAAGATCTCGATGGGGCGGGCGTCATCCGGGAATAGGTCCGCGTGGCCGGGAGTTCGCGACGCAAAGAAGGTGGCGAACCAATCGGCGTCGGGCTCGCGGCTGGCCCTCGACCCGTGGTCCGAGAACACGACGACCGCGGCGTCGGGCGACTTGGCAAGGATGCTGTCGATCGTGTCGAGCACCCGGCCGTTGAGAAAGTGGACCTGATCAGCGTAGGCCACCAGGAACTCCGCGCGTGAAATCCCGAGTGATCGCTATGCGTCGCAAACGTACACGCCTGGCACTCGATCGCCGGCTGCTCGCCGTCTCGGTCGAAGAGGAACGGCAGGTGCGGATTCACGACGTGCGCGAACATGAACGTTGCCGCCGGGTCGGCGGCGACTGTCGGCCGCCTCCAGGGTTGCGAGCACCTCGCCGCGCCTGGCGTCGAGGATCAGCGGGACAGTGACGGCACTCAGCGTCGTGCGGCAAGCACCTGGTGCTCGAACTCGTTCAGCCAGCCCTCATCCGGGTATCGATTCGCGTTCAGGGTGATGTAATCCGCGGGGCGCCCTGCGGAGACGGTGACATAGCCCAGCTCGCCCAAGCGCTTCAGCGCTGGCGGGTCCTCCAGCGACGTCCGGAGTGCGCGGCGCTGCGCGAGGACTTGCTCGGGGACGTCTTCCAGCTCCTCGATCTCGGCAGCATGGCGCATGTGGAATGTCGTCGGGAGCACGAGGGCCGTCATCGGGTAATTGGTGTGGCTCCTCGGTGCGACGTCGAAGCCCCGCTCCCGGAGGCCGTCGGTGAACCACGAGTTGTCGTACCCCCACGACGCGAGCGTATCCGAACGGGGGTATCCGTCCAGCATCAGCAGGAAGATGTCGGGACGGTCGGTTCGGCGCCGATGGGCCCGTACCCTCGGACCGTCGCGCCAGAAATCCCCAACCTGGAATCCGGGACTGAGGACGGCTCGTCCGGCGGCGATCGCGAAGAGGATGGCAACAACGGTCGCCAGACCGCGAGCGAAGGGGGCGGCAGAGAAGCCTCGCCAACTAGCGACGAGAGCGATGGCGCCGACGATCAATGCGGTCGTCATGCCGAATAGTGGGTTGACCAGGAAGATGACGAGCACCAAAGCAACCATCGCTCCGCGATTCCAGCTGCGCAGCGCCAAGGCTGCCAGCGCCTCGAGAACAAACGCCCCGATGCCTGCGATGGCCAGGGGTCGTGGGAGCGCTTCGAGGGCGCTGCCGGAATCGGCGAATACGGTAGTACGAAGCCCATGGCGAACAGGACCGGCGCAAGTCGCACCAGGGCGTCAGCGGAGACGAAGCTCGGCATTCGTGCGCCGGACTTGACCATCGGTCAGCCTTCCGTCGAGTCGGGCCGCCACCGCCACAGGGCCGGCACGGCTGCGAGCAGGGCGGTCGAGCTGGTCCACACGTTCGGCAGCCTAAGCATCACGCCGATCGGCACTAACCATGGCCGCCGCGTCAACGCGCCGACGCCGACGATGGCAATCGCGATTGGCAGGCGCACCGACAGCGGCAGCGGGATGACCTGGATCCGGGCCGTCTCTCCGGCGTTCGCAGCGAGAAGCTCGAACCACTCGATCCAGAGCGACGGATGAGAAGGCGAACGAGACCGCGAAGATCGCCATGGGCACGCCGAGGCCAATGGCCAGGGGCCGCCACTCGCGACGTACGGCGAACCACAGCAAGCCGATACCGGGTGTGACCTTCGTGAAGATTCCGAACGACCAGGCCGGGCTGTGTCGCAGCCCGAGCACGACCATGGCGGCAAGGAACACGTGGATGTTGCCCCGCAG
Source organism: uncultured Chloroflexia bacterium (assembly GCA_963759405.1). Lineage (GTDB taxonomy): Bacteria > Chloroflexota > Limnocylindria > QHBO01 > QHBO01 > JACDBZ01. The sequence goes on from CAVWZA010000016.1 coordinate 349,924, forward strand.
GATGTCGTCGGCAACACCGGGGAAGGCGATCATCCACGGCACCCGCATCCAGAACAGACAGCCGATGGCGGCTGCCGTCCAGAGTCCGGCAAAGACTGGCCATGGTAAGAGGGTGAAGGGCCAGAGGACCTGGGCAAACACCGGCGAATAGACGTAGGCCTCGTACTCGCCCCACGGGATGTGGTACCGTCCTCCATCCCACGCGGACCAGTACCCACGTGCGTCGAACATCGGGCCGTAGTCGGGCACCGGCGGCGCGTAGGGTGCGATTCCAGCCACACCATCGCGATGTACGCCAGGCCGGCGACCGTGAGCCCGGTCGCGATAGCTCGCCACCGGCCTTGCCACCGAGTGGATGCGGCGGCCGCAGTCAATCCTCCGCCCTCGCATAGACGCCGTCTCGCACTGGCCCGAGCAATTCGATGAGTTCCAGATAGCAACCTGGACAGGAGGACGTAGTAATCGGCGAGCGGCACGCAGGCGACATCACGCCAATTGGGCGCTGCTGTCGCCTCCGAGCTCCGGAAGCCGCCCGCAACCCACTTCATGAGCACTGCCCCTCGCGTTAACGGTAAGCCTGTTCACTAGGCGGAGCAGCCTGCGCGGGTGAGGCGCGGCGGCGATGGCCCCCCCGGTTACCGGACGTCCGGACGATCAACTGCATGCGGCGACCCCAGCAGCTCGGCCAGCCGAGATCGGGGTCCAGCAGCCATCGTGTATGCGCCGGCGGTCGGGTCGGGAAGTTGGATCTCGCCACGGGGCCACGCGATGGGGACCCTCCGATATCCCCAGAGGTCGATCCCGAAACGGACCGGATAGTCGGACTGGTGCAGCGGGTTGAGGGTGTCACCGATTGCAGTCCGGATGGATAGCCCCACCCGTGAGGAGTTCATAAATGTCGATCGCCGAGTCGTCGGGCGTGCCACGAATCGCCGATGCTCGGATGGCGACCTCCCAATAGCTGGCGCCTCGCCGCGCGGCCTCCGACGCGGAGGAGAGCATCTCCGCTGCTGCCGGATTGCACGTCAGCGAGGCAAGCCGCGCTCGGCTCAATCCCGAGATATCCTCGTCGAGCGGCGCGCCGGTGACGACTGCCAGGAGGATGGCGTCCATTCGCGGGGACGTGCCGCCGGCCTGCTGCCGCTCAGCGGCCGCTCGCACGACATCCGTCGGTTCAAGACTGCCCGCGGTGACGAACACCTCCCAACCGGGCGCCGCAACAATCTCCGGCCACGCTTGAACGAGCTGGCTCAGAAGGTCCAGCGCGTCACGATCTCGGCCGTCTTCGAGCGCAAGGTGGGATGCGAGGAGCAGGTTGGAGGGATCCGACCGTTGCGTGACCACCGCTTGTGCGGCCGCGGCGATCGCCGTGTCGACGTCACCTGCTTCGGAACGGGCAAGGGCAAGAGTTCGCCATGCAAGGTCGTCGCTTGGATTCAGTCGAACAGCACGCTCCAGGTCCCTGGGTTGCCGCCGAGAGTTCTCCGAGCAAGAGACGATTCGTCCCGCGCTGACGCGCATACAGGGCCATGCCCGGATCGAACCCAACCGCTGTGTTCAAGGCGGCCTCGGCGGAGCGCGGGTCGTACCTCCGAACTGATGAAGCGGCACTCGCGTACGCAAAGGAGGCGACCATCGTGGAGGCGTATCCCACACCGATCACCGCAAGCATGGCGAGCGCCGCGTACCGCGGCCACCTTGGGATCTGGCTACCTTCGCGCGTTGCGCTAGGCTCGCGCGGCGCCGCAAACGCGCGTCCATGCGATAGCGACGACAACGAGGAAAGGCGAAGTCCGTCGGGTTCGCGCCGATGCCTGCCGCAGCGAATGCGAGCAGACGCCCACTGTGCTGCCGTAGATCGTCCCACGCCAGACCGCGGGGACGATCCCGACGGCGAGGCAGGCTTACGGCCAATAAGCCCAGAACTCCCGCCTCTGGGAGGAGCTGGAATAGGCTTGCTGTCGGGATGCCGCGGCGCCCAGGCGTTCGCATCGAAGTACCCGGTCGTCTGGAGGGCCCACGGGAACGATCCCGGTCCCCAACCCCCGATCGGGTGCTCGAGCCAGGCGCCTGCGAGCGGCCCCCACATTGCAGCTCGATACTCCAGCGAGGCGAGGCTCAATGCGCGGTCGGCGAGCGGAGCCGCAGCGCCGGTGACCACCAGCAGGAGTGCAGCGGTCAGTCCACCGCCAAGTGATCAGCCAGTTTGTGCGTGCGCGTCGCGGCCAGTGGTGGAGCCACGGTCGGGCCGGCCACCCGGCGCTGGCCATTCCGAGCGCAAGCCACAGCATCCGAGACCCGTCGAGGAGAATGATCGATATCAACCACGAGCCCGAGCGCGGCGGCCGCCCAACGCCGCGCGATTGGAGCGGACGTCCCAGCCACCAGCTCGGATAGGAGCATGGCGACCAGCAGGGCAGCGTCATCCCCGGTGCCCCCAGACTCCCGCGGGAAGCTCGAAGCCCAGTGGTGGGCTCGAGGATCCGTCCAATCAGGGACCACCACTTGATCACAATTCCGAACCAGCTGACGGCGATCACCAAAGTGACGACCAGCGAGAGAACTTCGGAGAACGCGCGCGAACACGTCGCGGTTGCGATTGTCGATTAAAGCAGACCGCGGGCGACGAACAGAGCGGCCACGTAAGTCAGGGCTCCCAAGCGTCGCATCCAAAGCCTGGCGTGGAAATGACGACAACACACCTGCGACAGCGAAGAGCAGAAGTGCAAGGATGCAGAGCCAATCGACTTCATCGGCGACCTGAAGGCTAAGGATGAACGCGAAGATCAGCCCCCCCCGCGATGATCCCATTGACGACCTGGAGATGCGGGATGGACCGCCCCGGGGCGCCAGTCCCTCCGATCATGACGAGGTAGGAGAACGCGGCGATCACGCCCACGGTCAGGTGAGCCGACCTGGACAGCTGCCCTGCCGAGACTGTCGCCGCCGCTCGGACACCTCGGTTCCCGTCACCCGCGCAGTGTAGGGATCGCGAGCGTCGAGTTCGCCCGCGGCTCTGTACCGAACGGCTTCGCCGAATGTACCGTGTGCAACGAACTACTCGCAGGGTATTGATGGAAGGTGCGATCTGGCAATTCGGGTCGGGGTGAGTAGATGACCCGGCGCCATCTGATGACCCTGCGAATCATCTTCATGCTGGCGGACGCGGGTGCGGCGGCGCTCGTATTCCTGCTCGTCACGCTCGCCCGCTTCGAGGCCGATCCGAGCGTCCAGTGGTCCGTCGGCATCGATGTTGGGGCCGCGGCGGGACTGTTCGCGGTCACGTGGGTAAGTGTCTTTTGGGCCCTCGGTCTATATCGGCTTCGCGTCCGCTGGGGACTGCTTGCCGAGGCGCGCGACATCCTGAGGGGCACCATCGTCGTCCTGGCGATCACGCTCTCACTACTGTTTCTCTTCCACCAGGATGACGTGAGCCGGCTCTTCCTCGGCCTCCTGTTCGTCGTCCAGCCGAGCGTGGCTCTGGCGGGGCGGTTGCTCCTCCGACGATGGTTCGAAGCCAGACACAAGCATGGCCGCGACACCAACTACATGGTCGTTGCCGGCACCGGCTCCTTTGCGCAGGACTTCGCCGACCGGGTCGAGGCGCACGCCGCGCTGGGAATGCGTGTGGTGGGGCACGTATCGGTCCCGGGAGCCGAACAGACAAAACCCGCCGGCCTAACGCGACCAATCCTCGGAACGATCGACATGCTCGACACGGTCTTCCGTGAACGCGTCGTCAACGAAGTTGCCGTATGCCTCCCGCCAACGGCCGCGCACTATCTCGACCCGATCGTCGCGATGGCGGCGGAGGAGGGCAAGACGGTCCACGTGCCACGTGAACCCGAGGAGGGCATCCTCAGCGGCGCTCTGCAGGAAGATTTCGATGGCTTCCTTGTCCAATCAATCGTTCACGGCGGGCAACGCGAGGTGGAGCGCGCGATCAAACGTGTGATCGACGTCGTGGGTAGTGCCGTTGGCCTCGCCGCGTTGAGTCCGCTGCTCCTGGTGGTTGGAGCCATGCTCTTGCTGCAGAGGGTTCACCGATCCTCTTCCATCAACTCGATAGACGAGCATGACAGCCGTGACCGTCCTGAAGTTACGCGCCATCAAAACCGACGCGGAGCTTCGATTGGCCGAGCTGGCTCACCGCAATGAGATTACGGGCCCAGCGTTCAAGATCCACGACGACCCACGGGTCACGCGTCTGGGCGTGTCCCTCCGGCGCACGAGCCTGGATGAGCTTCCGCAGCTGTGGAATGTTCTCATCGGCGATATGAGCCTCGTCGGTTCGCGACCTGCGCTGCCTAACGAGGTGGCCGTGTACGACATCTGGCATCGGCGGCGGTTGTCGGTGCGGCCGGGACTGACTGGCCTGTGGCAGGTGCAAGCCCGCTTAGATCCGGACTTCGACGAGCGGGCTGAGCTCGACCTTCGATACATCAATCAATGGTCGATTTGGACGGACTTTGGGATGCCTCGCGCGGACAGTGCCGGCGGTATTCACCAGACACGGACGTTGAGTCGCCGGGCAGTTGGCGCTGCGTTGATGAACCGCACCGAGAACTCCTTTCCTCAGGATCTCCGTCGCCGTGACTGCGTAGTCTGCCTTCGGGAAACACGTTGAGCTTCCCATCCACCGTCGCGTCGACGATCGTTCGGCCGTGCGCCTCGAATTCATCATGTGCGAGGCGGTAGGCAATCTCTGACGTCTCGAGGTCTGGAAGTTGCCACTTCACGCGGGGTCCGAAATCGTTGGGGTCGAAGTGGTTCGGATCAGGTCGCCGTCGACGTAACAAGCTTGTTCGCTGGTCCCGTGGAACCAAACGAGTGGTCGACACCGATGAGGATGGCTTCCTGAAAGCCGAAGTGGAAGGCGAGCTGCATCGCAACGTAGGTGACCGTGCCGCCCTCCCATGCCCCTTCTGGCAACGTTCGGGAGAACGTGAACAGTCGGGATCGACGAACAAAGATCGCATCGTGCCGGCTCGGCACCTCATCGACGCGATCTCCAGCTCATGAAGGTCGTCCTTGGGGCGGCGAGCAGGTCGCGCGCCGAATGCTCTACCACGTATCGATTGACCGCCACGAGAAACGTCGTGGGGCGGCCGATGCGGTCGAAAAGTAGATAGCCGCGATTCAGACCAAAGGTGTACTCGTCTCGCAGCTTCGAGAGATCCATCTTGGCCAGGCTCGGCCCGTTTCCGATGATGAAGCACCGCTTACCTCGGTATTGATCCGCAACTCATCGAGACGTCGACGCGACCGCCGGCCCTCTCGCGAGCCCATAGGTGAATGCCTCGATCGGCCGGCTGGATGCGATCTCGGTACGCGTACGACAGACGTGCCGCACGTGGTCACCGACGGTCCGCTTGAGCGCCTCGAGGCCCGCGCGTTCGAGCTCAGTCATTCGGTGCTCAGCCTCGCGAGCGCGCCTCCGTCGACGATCAGCGTCTGACCGGTGATGAAGGACGATCGTTCAGCATCGGCCAGGAAGAGCACGGACTGTGCAACTTCGTCCGGCCGCCCCACACGCCCTAACGGAGTGCGGCGTGCCAATGTGCCAAGGGCATCCTCGACGTTACCGTCAGGAGACCGACGACTGATGCCCGTCCTGAGCATGGCGTATCGATGGCACCCGGCAGCACGGCGTTCACCCGAACGCGAGGCGCCCACTCGATGGCGGTCGCTCGCGTCAACGCCACCATCGCCCCCTTGCTTGCGGCATACGCGGCCGCGAAAGGCGAAGTCGCAACGGCGTGGACCGACGCAATGTTGATGACCGCGCCGCCGCTTGCTTCCAAAACGGATACGCCGCCTTCATCGCGAGAAAGGCGCCGCGCACATTCGCAGCCATCATCTCGTCCCACGATTCGCGTCGTCTCCAGTGCCATCGTGGATCTCCCGATGGCGGCGTTATTCACGAGAGCCTCCAAGCTCGGGAGGGATGCGAAGAAGCGGCCGAGCTGTTCGTCGACATTCGCCTCGGCCCACGTCGACCTGGAGATAATCGTCAAGCGCGATGTCGTCGCCGACCTTCGCGCACATCCATTCCTACCACGCTCCAGCCGTTCGTGCGGAAGGCAGCCGCCGTCGCGCTTCCGATCCCGCCTCCCTACACCGGTAATGGCCACCGTCCGAGTCATCGCCCTCACCTCCCTCCAGCCCGAGCAGCGAGATTGTCGATCGCCCGCTCACTCGTGCGATGCTCAGCCTCGACGGTATTCGAGCTGTTGTGCGACCCCAGGATGACCCGACGGTGGTTTCGAAGCGGACTCTCGTCTGGCAAGGGCTCGACCTCGAACACATCCAGCGCGGCGGCCCCAATTTGACCGTCCGCGACGCTGAGACCAGGGCAGCTCATCGATAAGCCCGCCGCGCGCTGTGTTGATGATCCAGGCGCCGGCTTCATCTCGCGATCGCGCTCGCGCCGTTCGACCAGGTGGTGGTTCTCGGGCGTCAGTGGGCAATTCAGTGACACGGCGTCGAGAGCGGGAAGACGGAGTCCAACGTCGAAATCTCGACACTGAGTCGCCGGCCGGCGACCGTTCGCCATCATCGACGTCGGAGCCGACCACCCGCATGCCGATGCGCGCGGCCCTCGCGCTAACCTCCGCCCGATGCCGCCGAGCCCGATGACTCCGAGCGTCCGCCCAGCGAGCGATACACCATCGCTTGGGGCAGCCGGGCATGCGACGTCCCGATCGACTTCGCGCAGATGTCGCGCGAGCAAGACGAGATAACCGATCACGAAATCTGCACCTCGTCCCCAAACATGCCCGGCGTATTCGTGACCTGAATCCCCAACCGCGAAGCAGCCTCCAGATCGATGTTATCGATCCCAATTCCCCACTTGGCAATGATTCGCAGCCTATTCGTGGACTCGAGCACTTCGTTGGGTGAAGCGGCTCATCACCGACGATGATGCCGTCGACGTCGGCCAGGAGGGCGATCAACGCTTCCTCCGTCAATCGGCTGGTCGACCGCGGGCAAAAGAATGTCGATCCCGCGCTGGGTCAAGCTGTTTCGGTGGACCTCAACGGGGTCCGAACGAGGTGGGGGGCGGTGATGAGCACTCGCCACGTTGTCACAGAGGACGTTGCGCGCAGCTCGAAGAGCGCTTCTGCGCGCGGAAGTCGAACTCGTCGTCGATGTCCCAGGCTTCGTCCCGCGGGAATTCGAAGAGCATCGGCGCGCCCCGCTACGGGTGCCGCGCCCTCGACCAGCACCTCGCGGGTGAACAGGTAGAGGCAGGAGTTCTCCTCGTACATCGGCGCGAGGTCCTGGGTCCGGATCAGGATGCTGGGGATCATGGTTCAGCGGCCGGCCGTCGGCACTCCAGAGTCGAGTCTGCTGCCGCGTGACGCTGAACAGGGAGTCGTGATCCTCATCCGTCTCGAGGGATGCAACGAGCCCGCGGTGGCCGATGCCGCGTGGAGGAGCGGATTGGTGCCGTGCGTCTGGAGATACAGGTCGGGCGTCGACCCGGCGGACGTCATTCAAGAGCACGTCGTTCATCGGCACCGTGCCGGCTCGGAACTTCTCCGGCCGCTCGAGGACCTCGACCGATAGGGAATAGGTCGCGCAGCATCCACCCGGATCAGCTCGCTGTCCGTGTCGATCACCACGTCTCGCTGATGCTCGGGCATGCAAGGAGCGTGTCGACGATGTGATGGAACAGGGGTCGGCCCGCGAGTGGGCGGTAGTTCTTGCCGGGCACTCGCTCGCTAGTTATGGCGCATCGGAACGATGGCTGCGAAATCCGTGGACTCACTCGACGGCCTCGAGAATTTCGCCGCGGGGGGCGGCCTCCCGCTCTCGCAAGGCGGAGAAGAAGGCAGGCCGATCCGCTTCGCGGCCAGATCGCCGCGTCCGTGCGCAGGCGGATCGAGATGTCAATCAGATCGGACATCGGCGTCGCGGGGACTTGGGATTCGTCGTAGTCGATAACTGTCCGGATCGCGCCACGCTGTCCTCCTGAGGGCGTCGCCATCCATGTGGATAGTAGAAGTGGCGACGAAGCACCGCCGACTCCTGGCCGCGTTGGCGAATCCGCGATATGTACCCCAGAACTGTGCGGCCCGCGGAACATGGGATCGAGGCGAAGTTGCCGGCTGGTGTGCGGTCTCGCGCAGCATGCACGAAGTCGCTCGCGATGTTGGCGAGGGCAAGCCCGAGGGGTCGAATGCGCTCATCCGCTGATCGGGGAGATCCGTCGCGTGGGCGATGGCCTCGCGGCGATACCGGTTCGCCAGCTCGCTCCCAGTCTGGTCGTGCGACGTGGACAACAGAAGCTGTCCGCGACGTACGAGATGGCGAATCCCGCCCGCCATCGCCCGCTTGGCCCAATCGACGTCCTCCAGACCGGTAAGGTATCGTCGTATGGCTGCGACTCCCAGACCGAGCGCCGGATGGGACGCATTCGCGTTGTTGCAGAACGGGTGATCCTGGCGGGCAGCCGACGACGGAGGAAACCACGCGCGAAGACTCGACGTTCGGAGAACGCCGATTCGTCGCCGCCCACCTGTCGCCCATAGGCGAGTGCGAGCACGGAATCGGCGAACGGCGCGGTCAGCGCGCTCGAGCCAGGTGTCGTAGACCGGGTACACGTGGGCGCTGGCGAACACGCGGAGGTCGCCCGGTCGCCGCCGCACACCCAAGGTTCAGCGAACGGCCAAAGGAAAAAGCCTCTGGCTCGATACGATGTGGACCTCGACTGGAAACTGCGACGCGATTTCAATTGTGCTGTCGGTCGATCCCCAGTCAACACGAAGTTGTGTCATTTTGTGGTTGGGACGCACCGACTGGCGGGCCAGGCCACTCAGTAGCCGCCCAATGTGCTGTTCCTCGTTGAAGCAGCGGATGACAACGGACGTCGTGGGCCGAGTCATGACCGCCCGTTGGCCTTCACAGGTGGAATTGCCCGCCACGCGGATCGCGCTTCACTCCTGAAAGGACCGATGAGGAGCGCGACTGTGGCGACCATGATCACTGCGGTCCTGACGGCGAGGCCGACGCCGGAGTTCGGCGGAATCACAGCCGCTGCGATGACCGACGGAACGCCCATCACGAGAGCGCCCATGCCAATGCGTTTCCAATCATGAGGTATTGGAGGTTCGCACACGCGGCGCATGTACAGGAAGACTCCAATGAGTAGCAATCCGTATCCGATCGTCGTGTTGATCGCGGCGGCGGCCGTCCCGATCCGGGGTACGAGAATCAGGTTGAGGCCGATATTCAGTCCTGCGGCCAAGACCGTGATTAGCCAGAGGTGACGCGTCTTTCCTGCTACGAGTGCGATGGCGTTCGTTGGCATGAGGTAGAGCCCGTAGAGGCAAGTGCCAGCGGCTAGCCATGGTATGAGCTGAGTGGCACCGGCGTAGTCGTCCTGGAGCAGTAGGACTATTGCGGGTGGTCCTATGAGTCCGGCAGCCACTGCAGCGCCATCAACGACGACATGTTGGGCGGCGGTCACGCGCCGAAGATACGGGCTGGCTTCGGTCGACTGGTCCGACTCCGCCAGGAGCGGTTGGGTGGCTTGTGAGCGCGCGATTGCTGCGAGGGTGACTGGCAGGCAGGCTAGGTAGGCGAGGTAGTATGCGCCGACATCGGTCGTCGGCACGTTCGACGCGAGGATTGCTCGGTCGGACACTGACAGGCCCCGATGCGCGAGGGCGTGCGGGATAAGTGGGATGCCGAAGGTGAGCGCTGCTGCTAGGTCGTTCCGCTCGAGGTCGACCTACGATGGGTGGTTCAGTATTGCGAGTCCCCGGACGAGCAGGGCGAGTGTGCTCAGGGCGTACGCGAGCATCCAGCCCGTGACGCCCTGGTCCAGAACGACGACCAGGAGGACGGTGAGCGCCGGCGTTACCGCGACCAGGATGGCGGTTAGCTGTAGGTAGTCTGTTAGTCGTTCTTGAGCGCGTAGGCTCGCCATCGGCAGGATGGTGGCTGCTGCCATCGCCGCGGCCCCAAGAGTCGCCCCCCGACCGGCATCCACCGGGATACGCGGCCAGCCTGGCAAAGGCTGGGGCCCCAAGGAAGCAGAACGCAAGGGTAAGGCCGGTCGGCGCCAGAAGTGCAAATCCGCCCACCGTGTTCAGGAACCGCTGAGCGTCCCCAGCGTGGCTTTCTGGGCGACGGACGTCCCTAAAGATGGCGGTTTCGAGGCCAAAGCTGACGAGAACGCCGATGGCAGCGGAAACGGTCGTCAGGATGCCAATTTGGCCGAATTCCTCAGGCGAAAGAATGCGGGTGAAGATGGGGAGTAGCAGGATCGGCACCGCCCGCTGCAAGACAGAGCCAATCGCGTAGGTAGCTGCCCCACGTATAACCTGCTGTTGCGAGTGTGCCTGGCAGACAAAGCCGACGCACTCGTTCCTACGGACTGGCGTGCAGGCCTCACCTTCTCGTTCCGGCCCGTCGTCCAAGTCGTCGAGCCGCTGCGTAACCGCGGCTCCCCAGGGCATGCCGGAGCACGTCCAGAATGGCACGCCTACCCCTTCTGACCAGGCGCTTCAAGCGCATGAGTTTCGATCGGCGCAGCCACTCGAGGTACTGAAGCAGGTCGGCGACGCCGGGGGTTGAAGCGTCACGACGAAGGCCGCCGGACCGAAAGAGGGCGCGCACGACTTCATCGCCGACGGTGCGTTCGAATCCGGCGCGTGCCATTACCTCCGTGAGGGTCTCGAGCGAGAAGTGGTATGTGTGCGCGAACGTCAGGTACTTCAGGAGGTCGTAGTCGTACTCTGGCTTGAGGTGGATGGTCCGAATACCAGGAACCTCCACGGACGCGAGACCGTCGGAAGCGACCAGCGAGCCGAGCGATGATCGCAAGGTCTCGGGGCGGGTGGGCGAAGTGCTCCAGGACGTGACTCATGATCACGAGATCGAATGGGCCATGTTCGGCGAGTACCTCTGGCGCGCCCACCAGGATCGAGCTGCCGGCCGACCGGCCTGCCGGCGCATATGCCGGGGCGAAGTCGCAGCCGACGGCCTCGACGGCGACGCCACCAGCCGTGGCGGCGGCCTGGAACTCCCGCATCACCTGACCGGTCCCGCATCCGATTTCCGCCAGTCGAACGACGGTCGACAGATGGTCCTTGACGGCCTCAAATATCTCCGAACCCTGTCCCTTCCGGAATAGCGATACGGATGAGATAGGGGTCGGGGATCCCCATGTGAAGCCCGTGGTAATCGTCGCGATAGAAGGCGGGGAGATCATCGCCATGCAGCCGCGGTGTCGTGCGGACCAATCCGCAGACACTGCATGCAACGAATCCCACTGGCATTCCGAACCGATCTTGCGTTGCGATCATGACCCGAGTCGTCGCTTCCGCATAGGCATTGCTGGACAGACTCGAGGCGATAGGTTCCGGTCTCGAATTTCAGCAGGACGCTACGGCGATAGTCAATTTGGATGGCGTTCATTGACCAGGCGGGCGGCCCACCGAACGAGTGGTCCTCAGGGATCACCGGTTTGGCATCGGCGGGCATCCTAAGTCTCGGAATCCGCTCATACCCGAACGCTGACCCTCATACCAATCGATCGTCCGACGCAGACCGTCTTCGAACGATGTCTTCGCCACGAAGCCGAACGCTCCTTCGCCCTCGACGTGTCCATGGCCCGGCGCGGCTGGCCGTCCGGCTTCGTTGGATCCCAGCGGATCGCTCCATCGAACCCAGTCAGGTGGGCGATCATCTCGGACGAGCTCGCGGATGGTGATCTCTGCGCCGACCCCAGATTGACCGGGTCGGCGCCGTCGTACAGCTCGTGCCGCCAGGACGATGCCTTCCGCCGCGTCGTCGACGTAGAGAAACTCGCGCGACGCAGTGCCGGTCCCCCAGACCTCGATGTGATGGCGCCCGCGTCGCGCGCATCAACGCACTTCTTGATCAGCGCCGGGATGACATGCGAGCTCGCCGGGTCGAAGTTGTCGCCCGGGCCGTAGAGGTTCACCGGGATGAGGTAGATGGCGTTGAACCCGTACTGCTGCGCGGTAGGCCTGGCCCTGAACGAGCAGCATCTTCTTGGCCAGCCCGTAAGGCGCGTTCGTCTCCTCGGGGTAGCCGTTCCAGAGGTCGTCCTCCCGGAAGGGCACCGGGCGTGAACTTCGGGTAGGCGCAGACCGTGCCGATGGTGACGAACTTCTCGACGCCGGCCAGTCGCGCCTGCTCCATGAGCTGGATGCCCATGATCGCGTTGTCGTAGAAGAACCGGCCCGGGTTCTCGCGGTTGGCGCCGATGCCGCCGACGACCGCGGCGAGGTGGATGACCACATCAGGGCGCCCGTCGGCCAGCGCCGCGTCGATGCCCTCGCGCGTCCGCAGGTCGTAGTCGGCGGTGCGCGGGACGAAGACAATCCGTCGACACTGCCGGCCACGAGTCGAGCGACCACATGTTGGCCGAGAAACCCGCCGCCCCCGGTGACCATGACGCGTCGTTCGGTCCATGCGTCGGCTCACTTGCGTCGGCCGACCGCCGATAGGCCGCGTCATCGCCTCGGACGTACAGCGTCTCGCGTCTCCGGGCGCTCGGTGTCGCGGGCCGGGTTGAGATCAAGGAGCTGGCGGACCGTACTCGGCGAGCGCTCCACCTCGTCGAACCCGGCCTTCCCGAGGGCAGACACCAGACGTCTCGAAGCTCATACATCATGCGATGCCGCATGAATCGGAAGAACACCTCTCCGGGCCTCGGCCGCCCGAGTCGGGCGGCCTGGCCGGGATCGAGGTCGATCAGGTCATCGTGCCCGAGATATGTCCAGCGCGACGGAGCGCTCCATGATCGGATCAGCGCCCGAGCCGGAAGACGCCAGTGGTGCGTAAGGACTCGTCGACGACATGCGCGTCACAGATCAAGCCCTGATCGAGGGTCAGGTGCTCGAAGAGATTCGCTCGGCAAGGAGTCGCCTCGACGCCGCTCGCCGGAAACGGAACGCCAACTCGACGCAAGTCCCAGGTGGAGATCCGGAGGCTTCGACTGCCAGGGCCGATAGATGATCGATGTTTAGCCCACTCGGTCGAGCCGAGTTACCTGCCGAGTCTCGGATGAAGCCGTTGACCGGCCAGCCCACCGGCCATGCTGCGGCGACGCCTGCGCTGAAACGGGCCAATGCACGGTCGTGAGCGCCGACCTCGGGTCGACTGGCGGCAGACTCGAGGAATGTAGCGTCATGTGGATGACCGTTACGTTGCGCCGCCCGGCTGCGCGCACGGGTTCGGTCGCCGCACCAAGCGCGACCTCAGGATTGACGCCCGCCTCTCGTAAGACCAGCTCGGCAGGTCGTGCTCGAGCATGAGGCGGACGAGCTCATGGAACGTCGTCTGCGGATCCCAGCCCAGCGCTCGGCGGCCTTCGACGCGTCGCCGCACAGCTCATCGACTTCGGTCGGCCGGAAGTAGCGCTCGTCGACTGCGGACATAGCGCTCCCAGTCGAGGCCCGACGAGCCCGAAGGCGACCTCGCAGAACTCGCGCACGGTGTGCATCTCGCCGGTCGCGATGACGTAGTCGTCGGGCTCGTCCTGCTGAAGCATCAGCCACATGGCCTCGACGTATTCCTTGGCGAAGCCCCAGTCGCGCTTGGCATCGAGGTTGCCGAGGTAGAGGTGCTCCTGCGTTGCCCGCCAGGATCGCGGCGATCGCCGCGCGTGACCTTGCGCGTCACGAACGTCCCGCCGCGGCGCGGCGACTCGTGGTTGAACAGGATCCCGTTGCTGGCGTGGATGCCGTACGCCTCGCGGTAGTCGATCGTCATAAGTGGGCGAAGACCTTCGCGATCGCGTACGGGCTGCGCGGGTTGAACGGCGTCGTCTCGGTCTGCGGCGTCTCGAGCGACCTGCCCGTACATCTCCGATGTGCCTGCCTGGTAGAAGCGGATCGGCCAGTCGGCGGTGCGCACGGCCTCCAGCAGCCGCAGCGTGCCCATGCCCGCCGTCTCGGCCGTGAACTCGGGCATCTCGAAGCTGACCTTGACGTGGCTCTGGGCGCCGAGGTTGTAGACCTCGTCCGGCTTGACCCGATGGAGATGGCCGATCAGCGACGACGAGTCGGTCAGATCGGCGTAGTGCAGGAACAGGCGGGTGTCGGACTCGTGTGGATCCACGTACAGGTGATCGATCCGCTGCGTGTTGAACTGGCTCGAGCGGCGGATGAGACCGTGCACCTCGTAGCCCTTCTCCAGCAGCAGCTCGGCCAGGTACGAGCCGTCCTGGCCGGTGATGCCGGTGATGAGGGCCTTCTTCGTGGTCATTGCGCCTCCGCAGTATCGGCCTTGCGGACGCCGCCGGAATGGGCCTGATGGACTGCCGACTCCAGGACCGACTCGAATCGGTCGGTGATGGGACCGATCTCGAACGCTCGTCTCGGCGTACGCGCGCCCGGCCGCTCCTGCTGCCAGTCGCAGGTCGCTATCGGCCAAGAGCTCCCTGGCTGCGGCGACGAATGCCATTGCGTCCGATGGTGCCACCACGAGCCCCGCGCCGGCATCCGCGATCGTGCGCGCGGCCAGGTTCACCGGTGGGATCGCCGCCAGGATCGCGCGGCCGGCTGTCAGATAGGTCAGGACTTTCGATGGGACGCTGAACACGTTCGCGTCCTCGTCAAGGATTGCAACCAGGACGTCCCCGGTCGCCAGGACTTCGCCCAGCCGCTCGGCCGGCTGGAGCGGCAGAAGGATCAGGTTCTTCCGGTCAGCCAGTCGCGCTCGCAGCCGGTCGGTTCCTGCACCCTCAGACACCACGACGATCCGTGCGTCCGGGAGCGCATCCGCCAATGACATCAAGGAGCGCGGGATCGTGCTTTCGCCCGAGTGTTCCCGCATAGAGCAGGACCGCAGCCTGCGCCAGGCCCTGTTCCCGCGACCAGGGGTTGTCCTTCGCCGCTGGCTCGACCTCATCAAGGGGAGCCCAGTTCGGAATCACGACCACGCGGGAGTCGGGGACATTCCAACCGCGCAGGATGGGCAGGAAGTCGTCACTGATGGAGACCACGGCCTCGGACCTGCGGAGCAGTCAAACGCTCGAGCCTCGCGAACCGGCTGGCGATGAGCCGTCCGCCCAGGGGAATGCCCCGGCCGAGCAGGCGCTCGATCGCCTGGCTGTAGATGTCCTGGAGCCAGAAGACGAAATGCGGCGCCATTCGCGTGCGCCGCATGCTGCGCGGCGGCCTGGGCATCGAGCGAGCTGGGCACCGACAGCACGACGTCGGGGCGGTGCTGAACGATTCGATGGGCCAGTGCCCTGCCGTATCGGCGTTCCTGAAGCAGCCGGCGCAGACCTGCCCGGCTGCGCAGCGGCTCGGAAATGGCCACTCGCTCCGCGGTCAACGTCGGCGGGTCGACGTCCCTTGCGATCACCTGCCCGCGCGCGGGTCGCAGCCCACCGCCATGGAGATACAGGACCTCGTGCCCACGGCCCGCCAGCGATCGTGCGAGCTGCGTGGTGAAGGGGTAGCCGCCATAGTCGTGAATGACGATCCGCATGAGGCGCATCGTCACTGGTCCTCGCGTTCGAAGACGCGGATACGCCGCTGCCATCCTCGCCACGCTGCCACGAGGACACCCGGATCATCGACAACGGTGTTGAGCTGGCTGTCATCTTCTAGTATCGTCTCGATGAGCGCGGGGTAACAATCGTCTGGCGCGCGGTTCGGAGCCGGATGCACGAGGCATCACGAAGCTGGAGGCGAGTCCTTTCCTCAATGAGCGACCCGCGGCTGCGGCTCCCCGTCGGATTCGTGCGCACGGATCACAGTCACTCGATCGTACGCGACCGATGCGGCATCTCGTCGACCTGCTCGCCCGGAGGCTGTGCGCGGATCGCTCGCTCATCAGTCGGCGAGGCACGCGGCAAACTGCGTGAATGGATACGGGAGGAACCGCACGATCCGTCCGACGGTTCGAGTGGCGGTCCATCTTGCCCGTCGTCATCCTCGCCGCGCTCGCTCCCCTCAACTTCCTGGGGATCTGGATCCTCGCTGGTTCGTCGCAGGTGGGGGTCGCACCAGACTACCAGCAGTACGCTGCGGCGCTCGAGCGGTTCATCGCCGGCGATCCGCTCTATGTACCGTGGTCGCAGTGGCGGTATTCCCCGGTCGCGCTCCTCACGCTCGGGCCATTCATCAGCCTCGGCCTTGCCGCGTGGACGGTATTCCATCTGCTCGCGGTATTGCTCATCAGGCCATGGTGGCTCGCACTGCTGTTCGGCCTCTCATGGCCGTTCTGGGTGGATGTCGTATCGGGCAACACGGTCACGTTTGTTGCAGTCGCCGGGATCGTTGCGATGCGGGGCTCGGGAGCTGGCGCATATATTTATTGGTGGCTGACGCTAATCATTCCGCGGCCCGTGCAGATACCGCTGGCGCTGTATCTCGCATGGAAACGGCCTGAGCTTCGGCGCGGCTTCGTCATCCTGACCGCCGTGAACCTCGTCCTCCTGTTGATCGTCGGGCAGGGTGCGGAGTGGATCTCCTACGTTCTGGCTCGTGGCGCGGAGAACACGGGCGCCGTGTTCAACATCCATCCTGCCGCGGACCTCGGCATGCTCTGGCTGATCGTCGGGCTTCCCGCCGCCGTCATCCTGACCTGGCGAGGATTTCCCGGCCAGGCAGGGGTGGTGGTTTCACCGTCACTGCTGGCTCAGTACCTGCTCATGGCGTTCGTCCCTCCCGACTCCAGGGCCAAGGCGTCGGAAGAGGACGCCAGCCCGGCTGATGGCCGCAGCTCAATGGTCGAAGAGGTCAGCTTCTGTGGTGATCACGAACGGATCGCCGCCGAGGACCGTTCCGAGTAGGAGCCGTCCATCCGGGAGCGGCTCGATGGCCGTCATGCATCCCGGGCGGGGAACCTCGTTTTCGGCGGCGTCTCCGCCGTTCCCGGCGAGGTTGACCCGCGTGACGCGACCACAGGCTCCACTGATGATGATCTCGTCATGGACGTAGAGCCCGCTCGAGCCGGCGCCGGTCGGCAGGATCCACTTGGCGAATCCCGTTCGGCGGGTGTAGGGACCCACGGTGCCGTCGTCGGGGAATCCGTAGTCGAGACCCTCCTCGATCTGCAGCAGCTCCTCGGAGCGCCAGATGCCCCCGCGACCTCGCCCGTCGTTGTCGACGCCCCACAGGCGCCCATCCGCGTCGAAGTCCAACCCGAAGACATTGCGGAAGCCGGTCGCGAAGGCCTCGACCTCCGAGGTGGCCGGGTCGATGCGCAGGACGGACCCCAGCAGATCGGTCTCGGGGCCGGTCGGCGGGTCGCCGCCGTCGTCCCAGGCGAGCCGGTCCAGGTTGCCGACGGACAGGTAGAGCATCCCGTCCGGGCCCAGGTCGAGGTCGTTGAGGCCGTGATCGGTGTTCGTGAAGTGGAGCTCGTCGACCAGGACGGCCGGTTCGCCAAGCCCGTCGGCGACAACGGGATAGGCGAGGATTCGACCCGAGTTGTTCGCCAGCAGCTGGCGCTCGCCATCGGCGACCGTCGGACCAACGTTCTCGCCCTTGCAGCGCGGGACGGGGTCCTCGCATGGCAGCTCGCCGAGCTCGGCGACATACAGGACGTCGCCGTCGAGCGCCAGGCCGCGCGGGAACTCGAGGCCGGTCGCCAGCACCTCGGACTCGACGCGGTCGCCATCGACGGTGAGGCGCAGGATCTGGCCCTCACCCACCGTGGCGTAGGCGAAGCCATCCGCCCATTCGATGTCCATCGGCGTGACGTTCGCGGCCTCCCCCTGCGGTCGGGTCAGCCCATAGGCGATGGCGGCGAGCCCGAGGGCGATGAGGAGAGCGAGCAGCATGAGCCGGCTCCGCCGCGTTCTCAGCAATGGCTCATACCGGCGGCGGACACGCGTGCAACCGTACTACAGCGACCTCCCCCAACCATCGCGTACGCTGGCGCGAGATGACTGCCCGCCAACAGCGCACGACGGCGATCCTCGGCGCCGGTGCCCTGGGACTGACGACCGCCATTCGCCTCGGACGAGCCGGGGACCGGGTCACCGTCATCGAGCGTGAGGCGCTTCCGGGCGGCCTGGCGGCCGGGTTCCAGCCGACCGAGGGGGTCTGGCTGGAGAAGTTCTACCACCACCTGTTCAAGTCGGACACGCGGGCCATCGCCATGATCCAGGAGCTCGGCCTGGGCGACCGGCTGGAATGGAAGCAGCCGATCACCGCGACCCTGCGTGATGGCCAGTTCCACCA
Organism: uncultured Chloroflexia bacterium; assembly: GCA_963759405.1. Lineage (GTDB taxonomy): Bacteria > Chloroflexota > Limnocylindria > QHBO01 > QHBO01 > JACDBZ01. The sequence continues at coordinate 368,109 of CAVWZA010000016.1, forward strand.
GCTCGACTCGCCGGCCTCTCTGCTGCGGTTCTCGCCGCTGCCCATGATCGATCGGCTCCGCATGGGTGCCGCGCTGGCCGTCCTCAAGGCGATGCCGAACCCTCGGCTGCTGGAGGGTGGAACCGCCGCGGACTGGACACGGCGCTGGATGGGTCCCGCCGCCTACACGACGGTCTGGGAGCCGCTGCTGCGCGGCAAGTTCGGCGACGCGGCACCCGAGATCGCGATGCCCTGGTTCTGGGCGCGCGTCCACGACCGCACCCAGTCCCTCGGCTACCTGCGCGGTGGCTTCCAGCAGCTCTACGACCGGATGGCCGAGGAAGTGCGAAGCGCCGGCGGCGAGACGCGATTCGGCGCGTCGGTGACCTCCGTCGGCACCCAGGACGGTGGGTTCCTCGTCGAGACGAATGAGGGAAGCGAGGCGTTCGACCGCGTCATCTCGACGTTCGCGCCACGGCTCACCGCTCGACTGGTACCCGAGCTGCCCGCGGAGTGGCGCGCGCGGCATGACTGGGGCCGCGCGTACGGCGCGCATTGCCTGGTCCTGGCGCTCGATCGACCGCTGACATCGGTCTATTGGCTCAACGTCAACGATCCGGGCTTTCCCTTCATGGCGCTGGTCGAGCACACGAACTACATGCCCGCTGCCGACTATGGCGGTCGTCATCTGATCTACCTGGGCAACTACCGGCCGATGGACGATCCGCTCATGACCGCCACGAAGGATGAGGTGCTGGACGAGTTCCTGCCGCACCTGGTCCGCATCAACCACGGCTTCGAGCGATCCTGGGTGGACGAGGCGTGGTCGTTTGCCGCACCGTTCGCCCAGCCGATCGTGACCACGGACTACCGGGATCACATTCCGCCGCTCGACACCCCGATCCCGAACTTCTGGATGGCGAACATGTTCCAGGTCTATCCGCACGATCGTGGGCAGAACTACTCGATCGCGCTCGCCGATCGGCTCGTGGAGCGCATCGGGAGTGGTCGCGGCTAGGGCGCGTCGAACTCGTCGAACCCCGGAGCTTCGACCTGGATGTCCGGCATAGCCGGATCGCCCCCATTCACGCCGATCGGCCCGATCGGATAGTCGATGATCGGGAGGCGCATGCCGGCCATCTTCAGGCCGCCGCCGACCACGACGAGCGCCAGGAGCACCATGAGCAGCGCCTTCATGCCGCGAGGATGCGCCGGTGTGTCAAGCGCGACCGGCTCTGGCGTGGACTAGGGAGCGGGATCGACCGGCTGGGCCGGAGCCTCGGGTGCGGTGTCGGCCGGCGCGACGGTCGAGCTGCTGGCCGTGTCCGTCGCGACGACGTCGCGGGTCTTTGCGCGCTGCAGGTAGAACCAGGCGAATGCGAGCACGGCGAAGAAGAGCAGGAAGATGACGATGACGGCGGTGGGCATTTTGGGCGTACCTCGGTGATGGCCGTTGACGGAGACGACAGTATCCGATCGATCCCTCCGAGTACGCATGGTTCTGATGGGCCATCCCGGACCCTGACCGATGGCGCGGTTCATGCAAGACCGCACGCCATGGCGGCGACCCGGTTGATCCTCCTGGCCCTGGTGGTCACGCAGCTCGCAGATGCAGCCACGTTCACGCTGGGGGTGTCGCGGTACGGGATCGGCCTGGAGAGCAACGGAATCGCTGCCGGGCTGTTTGGCGCCGGTGGCCTCGAGGCCGTGCTGCTCACCAAGGGCACCGTCCTGCTCGCGACCATCGGGCTGCTCGTGGCCACCGCCACCCGATTCCCGCGCCTGCTGGTCTGGGGCGGCGCAGCCGCCACGAGCCTGGGGTTGCTCGGCTTTGGCTCGAACACGGCGGTGATCCTCCTTCTGTCCTAGTCCGCGCCGCCTCGCCCCATCCGCCGATGCGGGAAGATGGCGTCCATGACGCGAGCTGCCCTCACGATCGCTCTCCTGGTGCTGGCCGCGTGCGGCAGCCGTGAAGCGTCACCCTCGCGTGTCCCGCCGTCCCCCGAGGCGTCCGTCACCGCGACCCCATCCGTAACGCCATCAACGCCACCATCGACGACCGAGCCCGCCGTCAAGCTGGTCGCCGCGGGCGACATCGCGTCCTGCGAGGAGTCCGGTGACTCGGCGACGGCTGCCCTTATCGCCGACATGGAGGCTGACGTCACCATCGCCATGCTCGGTGACGCCGTGTACCCGTCCGGCAGCGACGAGACATATGCCGAGTGCTACGACCCGGTCTGGGGCGCGTGGTTGGATCGAACCCGGCCGGCGCTCGGCAACCACGACACAGAGGCAGATGGCGGGGCGGCCTACCACGCGTACTTCGGCGATCTCGCCGGTCCGCCCGACGTCGGCTGGTACTCGTACGACATCGGCGCCTGGCACGCCATCGTGCTCGACTCGAACTGCGAGGTGGTCGGCTGCGGACCGGGCACGCCCCAGCACGAGTGGCTGCTCGCCGACCTCGCCGCCTCCGACGCGACCTGCACGCTCGCGTACTGGCACCGTCCGCGCTTCACGTCCGGCCCGCACGGGGACGCCGTGGACGTCGCGCCACTCTGGGACGCGCTGTACGAGGCGGACGCCGACGTGATCCTGGGCGGCCACGACCACCTCTACGAGCGGTTCGCTCCGCAGGACCCGGAAGGCTCGGCGGACGAGCGTGGAATGCGTCAGTTCACCGTCGGCACCGGCGGCAAGGAGCTCTACCCGCCGGTCCGGATCGCTCCCAACAGCGAGCTGATCATCCCCGGCACCTTCGGCGTGCTCGAGCTCACGTTCCACGCCGATTCCTACGACTGGCGCTTCCTGACGGTCGACGGCGCCGTGCCCGATGTCGGGAGCGCTGACTGCCACTGAGACCAGCCACGAAGCGCGTCCGCGCGCGGGCTTTCGTACGCCCGAGGTCCCTCTTCCCAAACCGCCGGCGAGCAACGAGAATGCGCTTGCACGGCAGGCGGCCAGGCCGCGGTAGCCGACCGCCCGAGGGGACGGCCCGCAATGGAGCCACCTGCCGGCTGGAGGTCGTATGCGCCCGAGCCGTCATCCAGTCGTCGTCCTCTTCGCCGCCGCCCTGCTGCTCGTCATCCGTCATCACCCCCGCTGCCGCCACCGAGGCCCCAGGCGACGCCCCGGCGCGGGACTCATGGATCGTCACGCTCGCCGACGGAGCCAATCCGTCTGTCGACGCGCCCGGGCTTGCACGAGCCGCCGGGGGACGCATCGGGCACGTGTACACCAATGCCCTGCACGGCTTCCAGTTCCATGGCTCCGCCAAGGCGGCGGCTGCGCTGGAGCACCGTCCACAGGTCGTTTCGGTACAGGCCGACATTCCGCTCTCCCTGGCGGAGACGTTGCCGTTCGGCATCAAGCGGGTGTCGGCGTACGGACTCGGCGGCACCGTCGGCGCCTACCAGGCCGGCTTCCGCGGCAACGGCGCGCGGATCGCGATCCTCGACACCGGCATCGACCTCGATCACCCCGAGCTCGCGGCGTCCATCGACGGAGCGCTCGGGAAGAACTGCATGACCGCCGGCGCCGCCCCGAACGACGGCCACGGGCACGGAACGCACGTATCCGGGACGGCGGCCGCGCCGATCAACGGTGTCGGCGTTGCGGGCATCGCACCGCAGGCGCGCCTGGTCGCGGTGAAGATGTTCACCGATGCCGGCACGTCCTCGGAGGCGGCCGCGCTGTGCGCGCTGGACCACATCATCGGCCTCAACCTCGACGCGGACCCGGCGAACGACATCGACGTGGCGAACATGAGCTGGGGGGAGCAGCGGGCGTGGGGCGATTGCGCGTCGGACGCTCTGCACGGCGCGATCTGCCGTGCCGATGATGCCGGCATCATCCTCGTGGCGGGCGCCGGCAACTCGTCGACCGACGCCGGAAACTTCGTGCCGGCAGCCTATCCCGAGGTCATCAGCGTCTCGGCCCTCGCCGACTTCGACGGCGTTCGCGGGGGCCTGGCCGGTTGCGGGTTCGTCACGGACCTGTTCGCCCAGGAATGCGACGACACCTTCGCGTTCTTCAGCAATCGTGGCCCGTCGGTCGACGTGATCGCGCCGGGCGTGAACATCTATTCGAGCTGGGCCGGCGGTGGATGGAAGACGTCGTCCGGGACGAGCATGGCGACGCCGCACGTGGCGGGAATCGCAGCGCTCATGGCCGCCGCGGCACCTGGCCTGACGCCGGACGCGGCTCGCGCGATCCTGCTCAGCTCCGGCGAGTGCCCGAATGGCCAGGCGGCTGACGCTGACGGCTCAGCCGGCTGCGCCGGACAGGGCACCTGGCGCGACGATCCGGATGGCATCCCGGAGCCGATGGGCCACGCCCTGCGTGCCGCCCAGGCGGCGGCTGCAGCGACGAATCCGGAGCCGCCATCGAGCCCGACCCTGACGGCGGTCGCGACGACCACCTCCATCGACCTGTCCTGGACCGAGCCGTCCGACGATGGTGGGGCTGCGATCACCGGATACGAGCTCTTCCGGCGCGGTGACGCGGACATCGACTGGACATCGCTCGTCGCCGTGGGAGCGGCCGAGCTGGACTATTCCGACACTGCCGTCGCCACGGGCGAGACCTGGCATTACCGGGTCGTTGCGACGAACTCCGAGGGCAGCGGCCCGCCCTCGAACGAGGTGAGTGCCACGGTTCCGGCCACGCCTCCGCCCGATCCTGAACCGCCATCGGCCCCAACCCTGACCGCTGGCGCGACCGAATCTTCGATTGAGCTCAGCTGGACCGTGCCCGCCGACGACGGCGGCGCGCAACTCACGGGTTACGAGATCTACCGCGGGCTGTCGGAGGGTGACCTGGCGTCGTATGCCAGCGTCGGGCTGGTGACCGGCTACTCCGATACCGGCGTGGCGCCCGGCGACACCTGGTACTACGAGGTTGCCGCTCGTCAACGCCGCGGGCCCGGGCGTTCGCTCGAACTCGGCCAACGCCACCGTTCCTGAGCCGCCGCCAGTCGTGCCGCCGTCGGCCCCATCCGCTGACGGCATCCCGCGGAAACGGATCGGTCACCTTGAACTGGACGGCACCGGCCGCGAATGGCGGCGCTGCCGTCACCAACTACGAGATCTATCGCGGGACGTCATCCGGATCGGCCGTCCGGGTGGCGACCGTCGGGAACGTCCTGACGTACCGGAACACGGGCCTCACCAACGGCACGACGTACTGGTTCCAGGTCGCCGCCGTCAATACCGCGGGAGCCGGCGCCCGGTCGAACGAGGTGAGCGCCACGCCGGCGACAACGCCTTCGCCGCCTCGCACGTTGAAGGTCGCGAGGGTGACCGAAGGCTTCAAGCTCACCTGGGTCGCTCCGTCATCTGCCGGAGGCTCCGCAGTGGTGACCTATAAGATCTACCGGACGGACGGGTCCGGCGGGTCCAGGACGTTCTCCGTACCGGCCTCCGCGCTGACGTACACCGACACCGCCCTCGCGCCGAAGACGTGGTACGCCTACATCGTCACGGCAATCAACGGGGCCGGAGAGAGCACGGCGTCCAATATCGTGTCCATCAAGAGCCCCTGAGGACTCGCCCGCCGACCCGCCGCTTTGACGAACAGAGCGCCCCTCCCTAGCATCGAGCGGGTGAACTCACGTCGACCGCTGCGGGCGGGCGTGCCCGACCACGAGGGCGCCATCGCCGGCGCGGCGTACACCCGCCATCGGCGGATCCATCGGTCCCGAAGCCATCCCCGGCCGCGGATCCTCCAGCTGCTGGCGACCGGCGGCAACGGCGGCGCCCAGGAGAGCTACACCGGTCTCCTGCTGCGCCTCGACCGCAGCCGATACGACGTGCGCGCCCTGTCTCTCTCGGCCGGCTCCGCTGTCCAACGCCTCAGGGGGCTCGGCCTCTCCGTGGATGTCCTGGACGAGAGCGACGACGCGCTGGCCGTGCGAGAGCTTGCCGGCTGGCTGCGCCACAACGAGATCGACCTCGTCCACGCTCACATGTTCCGCGCCGAGGTGATCGGGACTCGCGCGGCCATCGCCGCCGGCACGCCGGTGATCATGGCCACCGTGCACTCCTCGCGCGTCCGCTCGCCCGAGGACATCGCATTGCTGGCGTCTCTGACGCCGCGGATGGATCGGCTGATCGTTCCGTCGACGAGCATCGAGCACAAGGTGCGTGGCGAGGGACGCGGAGACGCCCGCTTCGCGGTCATCCCGAACGGCGTCGATCTCGAGCGGTTCGCGACGCCCGTGCCGGCCTGCCGGATGCGCGACGAGTTCGGCATTCCGCGGCAGGCGCCGCTGATCGGCGTGGTCGCGCGCCTCGAGCCGGAGAAGGGCCATCGGTTCCTGATCGCGGCGATGCCGATGATCCTGGAGACCGCACCCGACGCCTGGCTCGCGATCGTCGGCGAGGGCTCGGAAGCCGATGCGCTGCGCGCCCAGGCGGCGTCCCTGGGACGGGCCGTCTCCGAGCGAGTCGTGTTCACCGGGCGGCGCGACGACGTCTCGGCCCTCACGGCCGACCTCACGGTTGCCGTCCTGCCATCGCTCCGCGAGGCGCAGGGAATCTCGATCCTGGAAGCCATGGCACGGCGCCGTCCCGTGGTCGCCTCTGCCGTCGGTGGCGTTCCCGAGATCATCACCGACGGGGTCGACGGCCTGCTCGTTCCTCCGGCCGATCCCGCCGCGCTGGCGAACGCGATCGGCTCGTTGCTGACCGACGCCGCCCGCCGCGAACGGATCGGCGAGGCGGGCTACCGCACGGTTGCCGAGCGGTTCAGCATCGACGCCCAGGTGAAGCGGATCGAGGTCGTCTACGACGAGGAGCTCGCCCGGGCCGGGGTCGCTGGAGGCGGTACGGCGACCCGAGCCGGTCGGCGGCGCGGCGGCCCTCCCAGCGGGGAGCCCTGGAGGTTCCCCCGATCTGAGCGCGGCTCTCCGCTAGCTGGACCTCACCCGGTCGCGGTCGACGAGCCGAAGGATCGCCATCAGCAGCAGATAGATCAGCAGCCAGCCGATGAGCGCGACCATCGCCGCGATGTCGAACACGCTGCCGCCGCCCGGCGTGACCGTGTCCATGGCGAACATCCCGCGGAAGGGCGCCACGAACGGCTCGGTCACGTCGTAGACGAAGTCGACGATGGAGTTCTGCTGGTTGGCGACCAGGAGCAGAAGCACGATTCGCAACCCGAGCAGCGTGGCGAGGATGCCGAACAGCAGCGACAGCACGCGGCGCACGTAGTAGAGCGGGCCGGGCCCGGCCGGCTCCGCGTAGCCGCGGGAGGTCGGCGCGTTGACGTTCACCGGGGCCGCGGCCGGTACCGGATACGGTTGGGCGACCGGTTGCTCGGGCTGGACATACGTCGGCTGCTCGACGACGCGGGTCTCGTTGTCGACCGGAGTCGACCGGAGCGACCGGAGCGACCGGCTAGCGACCGGAGCGACCGGCTCGACCGGCTCGACCGGCTCGACCGGCTCGACCGGATCTGTGCGACGGTCGTCATAAGTCATGTTCGCGTTCTCCTATATGGAGGTGAGCGTTCGGGACCTGAGGTGCACGCCCTGTGCCAAGGCTACTCCACGGGATGGCCGTGCTTGCCGATCAGCGGCACGAAGACGACCGGCTCGAGCTCCCGGGTGCGCAACGTATCTCCATCCCGCACCACGAGCGTCAGGAACTGGTGCTCGCGGTTGCCGACCGGCATCACCAGCCGGCCGCCGGACCGATCGAGCTGCTCAAGCAGTGGCCCGGGCACCGATGGACCGCCGGCCGTCACCAGGATCGACCGATACGGCGCGCTCTCGGCCCAGCCCTGCGTCCCGTCGCCCACCACGACCTTCACCCGATCGCCGTACCCGGCCTCCTGCAGACCCTGTCGTGCGGTCGTCGCCAGGGCCTCGTGGCGCTCGATCGTCGTCACGTCGGCGCCGAGCTCGGCCAGCACCGCGGCCTGGTAGCCCGACCCGGTTCCGACCTCCAGGACGTTCGCCCCGCGCCACCCCTGTGAGGGACGAGCGGCCGCCGTCATCATGGCGACGACATACGGCTGGGAGATCGTCTGCCCCGATCCCACGGGAAGCGCGTGATCGCCGTACGGCTCATCGCCATCGACGAACCTGTGGCGCTCGACGGTCGCGAACGCGCGCAGGAGCTCGGGATCGCGGATGCCGCGAGCCTCGAGCTGCTCTGCCACCATCCGCGCCCGATCGAGGGCGGGATCGTCGCCCGAGCTGCGCGCCGGCCGCGGGAGGCGCGGCCAGCGCATCGGTCAGATCAGGTCAGCCGGCCGGTGCGCTGGTGCTGGCTGCCTTGGTGCGCGATCGGCCCCCATTGGTGCTGCGGGTGGCGCCCGTCGGCGCGTCAGCATCGGCCTCGACGTCATCCGTCGCGCGGGCACTGGTGTCGACCGTGCCGAGGCTGGCGGCATCGAGCACGTCATTGAGGATTCCTTCGGCCTTCTCCCGCACCAGGCGGCGCGTCTCTTCACCCTTTCGGGGGGCGAGGAGCACGCCGACGGCCAGCCCGACGAAGAAGAACCTGATCGCGACTCGCACGCGGCTGAACATGGGCGATAGCGTCCCTTCGTGTGTGGATTTCGTTGATCTCAGAGAGGGCAAGAAGGATACCACCGGGCGCTTTGGCTGACTCCGGCCGCCGATCTGCGTTGCAGCCATGCACACTTCCGGCCGGTCGTGCGCATCAGTGCACCATTGACGCGTCAAGCGGCCGCGTGAGGGGAACGTTCTGCGCCGGAGTGCCTCATGGATCGGCAACGGTCGTTGCGACGGACCCATAGCAGGCCGTCAGAACCGAGCGGTCGACCAGCGCGGATCGCCTGCATGATCTGGCGTGAGCCGGCAGGCAGAAGGGACCGGACCAAGCCGATGTGAGGGGCCAGCGCACTCCGGTTCGAGCGAAGATCCTCAATCGCCAGCACGAGGCGGACTGGTCGTCGATGCTGCCGCGCGAGCCAATCGCCGCTTCGAGCGACACCGATCGGTACTGGCCCTGATAGTCACCAATGTGACGAACAATCTCGATCGCGAGAATCTCGTCGGGACCCCAGAACACCTCGTCAATCGCCTGTCCATGCTCGCCCGCGGTGACCTCGAGGCGGACTTTCCAAGCGCGATGCGCTGTCCTGGCGAGGTGCTCGGCGATCAGCAGCTGGCCTCGATCGCGGAGGGATGTACCTCGGCCCGGATAGGCGCGGATGACGAGGTCGAGACCGACCGCATCGCTCAACGAGCAGAGGGTTGCCAGCGTTGCCGCGGCAGACCCCATCTCGACGCGTTCCAATGTCGACCGCGAAACGCCAGCCCGTCGCGCGGCGCCGCCTGTGCTGAGACCGGCCGCCACTCTGGCAAGGCGCACGTCCCTTCCGAGTGCCTGGGCTTGATCGCGTGCCCGCTCGCCGGCGCGCCGTCGTTTCATCGACCGAGTATCACCAACGGCCGTTATCGCCCAGTTACCCGCCGATTAGTGAGTCATCCCGGCACGCGAGCCATTGCATATGCGCAGAGCGGCCCGATTCATCGGGCACGCGCGCACCAGGGCAGGCGTTCGCGTGCGTCACGGAATCATTCATGATCGACGCTGCGCGGCCTATCGCTCGCGCTGCCCCGCCGCGAGGGCCGCAACCGTCTCGGCGATCCGCCGGGCGCGAGCCTCCGGGCGCTTCGCGCCCTCGACCCATCTCACCCAGGCCTTCCGATAGAACGTCGCCAGCGACTCGAAGAAGCGCCGGGCGTTCGGCTCGGCGGTCAGGGCCTCGGCGAAGTCGCTCGCCAGGGTCCAGATCTGCGGTCCTTCCGGAGTGAGGTTGACGCGGAGGGACGCGCCGGGCCCGACGCGAGGGTCGCGACACCAGGCTGGACCGAGCTCGAGATATGGCTCCCCGTCCCTGCTCGCGACCACGCCGCGCATCGGATAGCGCTCGATCGTGCCCGAGACGTAATAGCGCTCTCGCTCTCCCCAGATCGTCGCGGGATCGACCGGAAGCCTGATCGCGATCCCGCCCCGCGGCCGCGCCTCAGCCGTGGCGGTGAACGTCGCGGTCCGCGCCATCGGCTCGCTCACTCGCCCAGGCCGTATTCCTTGATCTTGGCGTAGAGGAGGCGCCGATAGATCCCGAGCTCATCGGCCGCCTTGGTTCGATTGCCGCCGGCGCGATCGAGGGCTTCCTTGATCAGCTGCTTTTCCAGGGCCGCGACGCGTTCCTTGAAGGCACCGCCATTCGCCAGCCCATCGTCGCCATCGGCATGCGGTCCGTCGCCGTTGCGCTCGTCCGAGTCGTCCTCGGATGGCGATCGGCGCGCTGCCGGGCGTACCTGATCGAGCTTCTCGCTGCCACTCCCGAACGGGAGGTGCTCGTTGGTGATCGGGTTGCCGCGCGACAGCACGACGGCGCGCTCGATCGCGTTCTCGAGCTCACGCACGTTGCCGGGCCAGTCGTAGGCAACCAGCTTCTGGATCGCCTCTTCGCTGATGGTGGTGGGAATCGCGCCGGGCGAGTGGCGGTACTTCACCAGGAAGTGCTCCACCAGGAGCGGGATGTCTTCCTTGCGATCGCGCAGCGGCGGCATGTGGATGTGGATCACGTTCAGCCGGTAGTAGAGGTCCTCGCGGAACTTGCCAATGTCGACCTGCTCCGCCAGGTTGCGGTTCGTCGCCGTGATCACCCGGATGTCGATCTTGATCGGCACGTTGGAGCCGATGCGCTCGAACTCGCGTTCCTGGAGGATGCGCAGCAGCTTGGTCTGGGTGCCCGGCGTCATCTCGCCGATCTCGTCGAGGAAGATGGTGCCCTTGTTGGCGGTCTCGAAGCGTCCCTTGCGCATCGTCATGGCGCCGGTGAACGAGCCCTTCTCGTGGCCGAACAGCTCGGTCTCCAGCAGCGTCTCCGGCAGCGCCGCGCAGCTGACCTTGATCAACGGGTGCGGGTTGCGCTTGCTTGCCCGATGCAGCGCCTCGGCGATCAGCTCCTTGCCGGTGCCGGACTCGCCGGTGATGAGGACGGTCGCGTCCGACGGGAGCCACCTTGCCGATGAGCTTGAAGACCTCGAGCATCGGCTTGCTGCTGCCCACGATGCGCTCGCGCTCGGCCTCGCGCTTGCCGAGCTCCAGCCGCAGGGCGCTCACCTCCGAGGACATGTCGGCGTGCTCGAAGACGCGCTTGAGGGTGGCGAGCAGGTCGTCGATGTCGAACGGCTTGGTGACGTAGTCGTAGGCGCCGTGCTCCATCGCCTTGATGGCGGTCGAGGACCCGCCGAAGGCGGTCATCACGATGACCTCGAGCTCCGGGTGCTCGCGCTTGAGCTGGCGGAGTACGCCGATCCCGTCCTGGTCGGGGAGCTTGACATCCATCATCACGAGGTCGGGCAGGTCCTTGGCGACCTGCTCGATCGCCTCCGCGCCGCTCTTGCCGAGCTTGACCGCGTAGCCCTCTTCGCTCAGGAGGTCCTTGAGCAGGGTGCGGATATCGGGTTCGTCATCGACGACGAGCACGGACCGCTTCGAATCGGCCAATCCTGACCTCCGCCCAACACGTGGATTGCCCATGGCCCGGGAGTGAAATTGCGCTCGCGGAGTATGGCACCTGTCCGCATTCCGTACAACAGGGGCCGTTTCCTGGGAGGCGGTTTGCTCGCTGAGGTACGTATCGGCCACTGAGTTGCTGAAATTGCCCACCGGTGCACATGTCAGCCAACCAGGGGGCTGCTTGTTGGCTGTTTGTTGCTGCCTGGGGTACGTATCGGCCAATCAGTGGCTGTTAGTTGCGCACCCAGGTACGTCAATGGCTCGACCGCCGGAATCTCTACTCGCCGCTGGGCGATGCACTCGGAGAGGCGGACTCAGACGCCGATGCCGATGCCGATGCCGACGGAGATGCCGAGGCCGATCCTGATGCCGACGGCTCGACCGAGATGGACGCCGGCGTGGACGGCAGCGGAATGATCGTCGGTTCCGGGATGAGGCGCGACGGGATGCCGAGCGCGGCGAGGACGAAGATGAGGACGAAGATGGCGATGACGGTGAGGATCCAGGTGCGCGCCAGGCGATCCTCCCGCGTCGGCAGCGCGCCTCGGTAGCCGGGCTCGTTGCGGCCGGGTTCGGGGCGCGGTGTCTGGCTCGTCATGCGTCGGGTCCGTCTCCAGGTTTCGGTGATGTGATGCGCGTCGCCAGCTGGGCGAGGGTCGCGCTGGCCTCCGCGGCGCTGGACCGGAGACGAGACTCCGCCTCCACCACGTCGCGGCGCAGGTCTGCTACCCGCCGTCGCGCGCGTCGGGCCTCTCGCGCGGCGCTGAAGCCGAGGGTCCAGGCGAGGAGAGCCAGCGAGCCGATGACCAGCAGCGCGAGCGCCGCGACCGCGAGGTCGAAGATCAGTCCCACGGCGCGCGAAGGGTAGCAGATCGCCCGTTCAACGGGCGTTGCGCATGGGTGGCACGGCAATGCCGATGACGCCCGCCGCGGCGCAGATGCCGCCGCTCAGGATGAGGACCTCGGCCGGTCCGATGATCCCGGCCAGCCAGCCGGAGAGGGCCATCGACGCCGCGATCGAACCGAACACGAGCGCCTGGCGGCTGGAGACCACGCGGCCCATCAGCCGCTGCGGGGTCCGCTGCTGGAAGAGGGTCACCGTCGGGATGATGAACAGCATGTTGGTCGCGCCGGTGAAGAAGAAGGCGACGATGGCCAGCAGCGGATCGGTCGTCAGTCCGGCAGCCACCAGGGAGAGCCCCATCCCGATGAAGCCGGCGATCACCAGCGGCCCCTTCGGTAGCCGATCGCCGATGTAGCCGACGGCGATCCCGGCAATCACGCTGCCGACCGCGATGGCGGTCAGGAGCAGCGCGTACATCTGCTCGAAGCTCACGGGCCCACGGTCCACGACGTCCCGGGCGTAGAGGAGGCTGACCACGATCTCGGCGCCGACCGCCACCTGGGCCATGGTCGAGAGCAGCGTGTTCGAGAGCAGCACGGGCTCGGCCCACAGGAAGGAGAAGCCCTCGCGCATCTCCCGCCACACGTTCCGCAGCGAGAGCCCCTCGCTCGGCGGCGCCAGCTGACGCGGCAGGAGCATCGCCCAGATGAGCACCGCCGAGACGACGTAGGTGCCGGCATCCAGCACGAACGCCGCGCCGATGACCGAGCTCAGGGCGGTGACGATCAGGCCAGCCACCGGGAAGCCGATCAGGTCCGCCGCCGTCTCCGGCACCGACATCGCCGAGTTGGCCGCCACCAGGTCCTGCTCGTCCACCATGGCCGGCACGACGGCCGTCTTCGCGGGGCGGAAGAGGAGCGTCACCGTCGCGATGAGGAACGCGGCCAGATAGACCAGGCCGATATGGATCTCGAAGGCGAACGGAACCGTGAGCACCAGCCCGGCTCGCACCACGTCGCAGGCGATCATCGTGATGCGTCGGTCCCATCGGTCCACGAGCACACCGGCCAGCGGGCCGAGCACCACGCTGGGCACCGCGGTCGCCGCGAAGGTCAGCCCGACCTCGAGCGCCGTCCCGCGGCCGGCCACCAGCGCCCCCAGCGCGATGACGTGGATCCGATCCCCGAGCATCGAGATGAGCTGGCCGGTCCACAGCAGCGAGAAGTTGCGGTTGCGGACCAGGCGCAGGTACGGCGACTGCGCCCGCGGGGCCCACTCGCCGGCCGGCAGCGCCGCTTCGGCATCGGCGGGAATCGAGGAGGCACCGCCATAGGCGACACCGGCCTGGAAGGTCCCCGCCGTGGATTGGCGGATCGGGGACTGGCCCAGGGCCACGGCGCCGCGCGACGGAGCGCCGGCCCGGGTCATCGAGTACACGATCGCCCAGAAGATCCCGAGCGCCAGCAGCACGTCGCCGATGCTCACCACGTCGCGGATGTACGGGATCGGGATCGGGACGACGTCGCCGAACAGCCCGCCGGCGGCGACGAAGCCTGCGACCGTATCGGTCCGAAGCAGGAAGTGGAACGGGTCGTTGACGATGTCCAGCTTCGGTGAAGCCGGCCGAGAAGAAGGCGGCCGACCAGATGGGCATCTGCCCGCCGTTGATGAGGACGGCCACCATGTTGGCGCCGATGCCCACCGATGCGATCTGGAGCCCGGGCACCCGCCAGTTGCCGCACAGCCACACGAAGACGAGCAGGTACGCGCCGACGTAGAACCACCCGGCGGGGAGTGCGTCGGCGAAGCCGGTCTCCTCGCTCACCAGCACCAGCAGCCGCAGTCCCAACGCCGCCGCCAGCAGCCAGCTCCAGCGCAGCTTCAGCTCGCCCAGCCGCGGGAACGAGCCCCCCGCGAGCGCGCCGACGATCAGCGCAAGGAGGATCGCGCTAAGAAACATCGTCCGAGGCCAGGGCGGGCCTCGCGGTCGGCTCCGATGTCGAGCTTTCCGGCTTGTCGCCGGCGCGGCGGTCCCGGCGCTCAACGTCGGCCGGGTGGGGGATGCGGAGCATGGTCGGCAGCTCGTCCGGCCGATCCGGTGGCCGGTCGAGGATGGCCCGATCCAGGCCGATGAGGACCGGCACGATCTCCGGATCGAACTGGATGCCGGTGAACTTCTCGAGCTGGTCGACGGCCTGCTCGTGGGTCAGCGGGATCTTCCGATACGGGCGGGAGCTGGTCATCGCCTCGTAGGCATCGGCGATGGTGAGGATGCGGGAGCCCAGCGGGATGTCGAGCGCCTCCATGCCGTCCGGGTAGCCGGACCCGTTGAACCATTCGTGATGCGCCTTGATCAGCGGCGCTTCCCGGCTCAGCTGGGAGGCCGGCGCAACGATCTCCGCGCCGATGGTCGGATGCTGGTTCATCAGGATCCGCTCGCTCTTGTCGAGCGGCCCTTCCTTGAGCAGGATGTTGTCGCGGATGCCGATCTTGCCGATGTCGTGGAGCAGCCCCGCCCAGGTCAGGATCTCGATCTCCGACTCCGGCAGGCGCATCACCCGAGCCATGGCCTCGGCGATGTGGCTCACCCGGCTCGAGTGGTTCCGGGTGTAGTTGTCCCGGGCGTCGACCGCCTTCGAGAGCGCCTCGATCGTCTGCTCGAACAGCTCCCTCGTCTCGACGTACCGTGCGTAGGCGACGCGGGTCGTCAGCAGCGGGACGGCAAACAGTGCGGTGGCCCACCACCCAACGCCGTTCGGCATCTGGAAGACCTGGGCCATCAGCCACGACAGCGGGACCAAGCCCATCAGGCTGATGGCGACGCCGCCCAGGTCCTGAGCGAACACTGTCCGCACGGATGAGCCGGTCCTGGCGCTAACCGCGGCTAGTGCGAGCGTCCAGTTGACCAGCGTAAAAGGCGATGCCCGCGATGAGCGCACCGACGAAGGAGACAACGCTAGGCGCCGCAGAAGCCTCACCGCCGAGCAGATGTCGTGGAAACGTCGAAGGCCATCCCGGCTGCGACCGCCGAGATGACCACCGAGGAGTGGTTGAACAGGGTTCCGTACCACGGAACCTCTCGCCTCGACTTCCCGCGTGTCAGTCGTTCCGATCGCCCCGACGATCGCCCCCGCAAGCGGTCCACCCAGAGATGGTCGCGGCTAGCACCGGCGCAACGCCGAACCGTACACGACTGTCCCTCGCGGCAACCTCACAGGCATCACGCTCGCAAAGAGCGCGACGACGGTCCAAAAGATGAGACCAGGTACTCCGCCCAGTTCTGGACGCACCGGGAATAGCAGAATAGCCGCCGCAATTGCGAGAATTGCGGCGGCTAGGGTTGCGAGGACAAGGCGCTTTACGATCGGACCATGACCTCACCTCTCGGTGAGCAGCGGAGTCTAGCACGCGCCAGTTACCAGCCTCGGAAGCCCGCCCCTCCGGCCAAAGCCAGAGTGATGATCGTTCCGAGAGTGGTCAGCAGCGCGACTGTTCGTTGAACGGTCGCTCGCATGCTGTTCCTCATATCAAGGCTGGCTCTACCAGCCCTTGACGACTTGTGTAGACATCAGAAGGTGCCCTCTTCCGATATGGGTCCATAGACAACCGACACACTCCGTGACGGAACGGTCGGTTGCACTAGCTGCTCCCCGTTGGCCCAAGTGCCCAAGTTCAGCCAACGGATCAATGCTTCCCACGAAGTTGCGACTAGTACCTAGGTACCAGGCCACGGGGGTACCATATGGGTAACGTGTGCCAGAAAGTCAAGCGCCAGACATAGTTTGACTCGAACCGAGTCCAATCAGATTTGACCTAGCCTTCGAAGCTGATCAGTCGCTTTCAAGGACCGGCTGGGACGGATCCTCATCAAATTCGGCGCGGAGCTGATCGGCATACGTGACGAGCAGGTCTCGCGCGGCGCGCCGTCGTCCCGAGCGAGACAGACACTCAGCGAGCGCGAGCGTCGCCGCCTCGTCGAAGGGATCGAGCGCGACAAGTGCGGCTGCTGCATCCATTGCAATCTGGACGTCAAAGGACATGTGGGCTTGAGTGGCGATGGGAAGCAGCCGAGATCGCACTTCGTTGTGAACCGTGACCTGAAGCCGAGATGCCCAGGTCTCATATCGAAGGTCGGCCAAGAATTCTCCGCGCACCAATGCGATCGCCTTCGTGGCTGCGTCCTGACGCTGCTTCCATGTGCCATGCGCAAGCGGTCGCACTGGCGTCTGAATCTCTTGGAGATCTGTATGAACGAGGCCGGGCGACAAGGTCACTTGTTCCGCGGAACTGACGACGTATTCAGGGCTTTCGCCTTGCCGATAGGCCGGGTCGAGATAGCGCCGCAATTGAAAAACCGTCTGGTTGAGGTTGTTGACAGCCGAGTCACCGTCTGCCTCTGGCCACAAGATGTCGATCGGCCATGTCGCGGGTAAGCGTCGTATGAGCATGTGCGCCGAGGACGGCCAGCAGGGCTCGGACACGCCGCTTCTCAATGCTGACGCGCGGTCCATCCCATCCACCGCGCCGCAAGCTGATCCCGCCAAACGTGCGCAGATAGACCCGAGAGGCGTACATCTGCTGGAGCTGTCGTCTCGCCTCTGCGACATCGCGGCCCAGGGATCCTCTCCATTGCGATCACGGTCTCGCGAGTTGGCATGTTGAGTGACCGCCTTCAGGAGAATTGCTCGGGTTGGACCGTCCGTGAGTCGGAATCAGACGCAGTACGTCGGGACGCCATCCTTCGGGATCCCATGCGAGAAGTTCGGCGAGAGTGTCCGCTCCTGATCGGGAGATCAAGCGCGAGCTGGGCGTGGTGCAGCGTACCGGCGCACCCACCACCTTATCCCTTCAAGGAATCCATCTGACAGAGCCTGTGACAGGGCAATCCACGCATCGCGCTTGGCTCGAATCGCTCGATGTTCCAGAGCGAGCGCGCCGATCTTGACGCGCCCGACTGCGGCAACCAGCTCGCACCCGCGGACTCGGCATCGGCCAACTCTCCGAGGCGCGCCTGGCACCCGCCGTTGCAGCCTGCCGGCGTGCGATCGGCGATCGACCGCGCAGGCGCGATTTCGGCGGAGTAGCGGAGGTCTACTGGTGCGCCCCGACTCCATCGCCAATGCCGGCTTCCAAGACATCGCGGACTGGCTGACCGTCCAGGTACAGGCACTCGATGAGCCGCGCGAATAAGCGGGGCATGAGCACGCGCCCAAGACGGCAGGACGCGAAGTCGCTTCGTCGGAGGACGTCGGTGGTTTCGCCGAGTCGGCCCTCCGAGGCTAAGACGCGTCGCCCATGCGTGGAGGGCGTGTGCCGTGGGCCTCGGCCATGGAGCGGTGCGGCGGATCGCGTCTGTCGCAACGACCGCCGCGCGTTCCCTTTGACCCGCCAACGAGCAGAGCGCGATCGTGAGTTCTTCGTTGTGAGGCGAACGGGATTGGTAGGAGTCTCGCCCAAAAGCGTGCGGCCTGCTCCAGATTGACGATGGCCTTGTCAGTTGCGCCCATTCGAAGCTGCATCTCGCCGGCGTTGTGATGGCCGATCGCCGCGAAGTGCTCGAACCCACGCGCCGTCGACTCCACGGCGATTCGTTCGCATTCTCGGAACGACGGCCTGCAGAGGGCCCGTGCAGCCACGTGCCGCGTGATCGCGACGTTTCCTTCGAGTCTGAGTCGAGTGCTCACCGCGTCGGGTGGGACGATGGCGACGCCGGCCTCCGCAGCCTGGGCTGCGCGCTCCGTGTCGCCGTAGTTCGAGTACACCGTGCTGAGCTTCAGGCAGGCAAGGGCCTCGAGGCGTCGATCGCCCTTGCGGGAGAAGTACTCGCGCGCTCGACTGAGCGCCTCGAGCGCCCGTTGCCACTCGCCGCGGATGCCACAGGCTTCTCCATGGAGAAGGCTCAAGCGCGCGTTCTGTTTGATCATTTCGTCTGGCAGTTGCTGAAGCCATTCGTCCACGAGACCGAGCCGACCTGACGAGACGATGTCCTCGCCGTATTTGGCGATCAATCGAGCGGCCTGGCGTTGAAGGCCGGCGCGGAGGTAGTGGTGGATCGCCTCCGGCCACTGCTCCGTCGTCTCGAAGTACGACGCGGCGTGAATGTGGAGCCCTACCACCTCGGCCTCGGATCGGTCCGCGATGAGCCGTCGCTCGAGAAAGTCTCGGAACAGGTTGTGGTATCGGTAGCGCTCGTCATCCAGGCGGTTCGTGAACAGGCCGCGATGCTCGAGCTCGGTGAGCTCTCGCCGGCCGTCGTGGACGCCGGCGAGCCGCTCGGCGACCTCAGGCGTGATCTGCTGGAGGATCGAGGTCGTCAGGAGGAAGTTTCGAGTCTCCTCCGGCTGTTGGTCGAGGACCTCCTCTGCCAGGAAGTCGAAGAGGTCGCTATCGGTCGTGGCCGTGATCGACTGGATGAATTCGCTGCGCTCCTCCGGCGACGGGCGCTCGCGCAGCGAGACCTCCACGAGCTGAAGCGAAGCGGCCCAGCCTTCGGTGCGCCGCTCGAGCTCGGCGACGTCCGTGGGATTCAGTGGATCGTTGTAGATGTCGCGAAAGAGCTCCTCGATCTCCGACTCACTGAAGCGGAGGGCATCGGTCCGGAGCTCTGCGTAGCCCGAGTGCGTCTTGAATCGCGCGAACTGCAGGCGAGGCTTGACACGCGACGCGAACACGAAGCGGCAGGTCGGCGGCGCGTCGCGCAGGATCTGGTTCCAGAGTCCGCGCACCTCGGTCACGGCGTTGACGTACTGCCAGTCGTCGATGATGAAGGTGCAGGGTTCCGTCAGCCGCTCGTGCATCTCGGCCAGCAGATAGGCCGCCACGCCCGGGCGTGACGAGCCGGGTCCGCCGAGCTGCTGGAGCATCGAGATGGCGCGGCGGCCGAAGCCGGCGTGACGCTTTCCGATCGCCTCGATCAGATAGCTGATGTGGAAGGTCCAATCCCGATCGTTTCGATCGAGCTTGTACCAGTAGCAGGGGAAGTCGACCTCGCGCTCCCATTGCCACAGGAGCGTCGTCTTGCCGTAGCCCGCATCGGCTGCGATGACGGCGGCGCGGCAACCGGATGCCTCGTTGAGCCAGTCGATCAGTCGGGCGCGCCGCAACGTCGGCGTCGCGTAGTGGGGCGACGCGACCTTGTTGAGGATGAGCGGGTAGGCGTCCTTGATGTCCGACAATACACAGGGCTCCTGGGCGCAGACACACCGATGCGGTCGTCGCGCCCCCCGCGGCGAGCACTTCAGTCAGACACGACTCTAGTGCCGGCCGATTATCAGCCGATTACCGCGAATGGGATAGAGTGCGAATCACGTGCGCGCCTTCATCGGTCTCGGTGGAAATCTCGGGGAGCCGGCCGTTGCATTTCGCGCGGCCGTGGCGGAGCTTCGCGGCATCGGGCTGGTCGCACGCGTCTCCTCCCTCTACGACAGCGCACCGCGCGATTTGGTCGATCAGCCCCGATTCCTGAATGCGGCGCTGGAGCTGGAGACCGATCTCTCACCGCTCGACCTGCTCGCCGAGCTGAAGCGCCTGGAGCTGGCGCTCGGCCGGGACCCCGAGACTCGCCGATGGGGCCCCCGGGTCATCGACCTCGACATCCTCTGCTTCGACGGCCGATGCGTCACCGATCCCGAGCACAGCCTGATCGTTCCGCACCCGCGCTTCCATGAGCGCCGCTTCGCGCTCGAGCCGGTCGCGGAGCTGGATCCGGGCCTGCTTCCCTGGCGCAACTGCTCCGACCTGCGCGTGGAGGTCTCGGTCGTCGACCTGCTGGCCACCGTCGCCGACCAGGAGGTCCTTCGCGTCGGCGGACCCGACTGGGCCGATCCGAGGACACCGGGAGGGCTCAGCTGACGGCCGGCTCGAGCTCGACCGAGGCCGCGAAGGAGACGAGCCGGCTCGAGACGTTCGCCGATGGCGTCTTCGCCATCGCCATCACGCTGCTCGTCCTCGAGATCCACGTCCCCGAGGGCGGGGAGGATCTCGGCGCCGCGATCCTGGCCCAGTGGCCGTCATTCGCCGCCTACGTCATCAGCTTCCTGACCATCGGCGTGATGTGGGTCAGCCACCACCAGATGTTCACCATCATCCGCCGCACGACGCCGACGTTCCTGTTCCTGAACGTCCTGTTCCTGCTGCCGGTCGCCTTCGTCCCGTACCCGACCGCCCTGGTCGCCCAGCACATCCTGGATCCCGAGGGACGGACCACGGCCGTGCTGATCTACGGCACGGTGAGCGTCGTGATCGCGCTGATGTTCAACGTCCTGTGGGCATACGCCTAGCGTCGCGGGCTGGTCGCCGGCAGTCGCCGGCGAAGGGGGCTTGCGCGTCAGCCTCGGTTTCCTGACCGGCCCGCTGGCGTACCTGGCCGGCACGCTGATCGCGCTCATCAACCCGTTCATCAGCATGGCGATCTTCTTCGGGCTCGCCATCTACTGGATGCTGCCCGGTCGCATCCCGAGCGGTTCGGGCTAGACCTGACTCGCGACCAAACGGGGCGGCCAACGCCGCCTCTGTCCCGAGGGTCTGCGCCGGTCGCCCCTATTCGTCCGCCACCCACTGCGGGCAACGAAACAGCGCCTACGGAGGAACTCCCGCGCCCGTTCCGGTGAATGGTCCGGTGGAAAGTCCCGCGCTTGGTCCCGCGCCTACCCCCGTGCCTGGGACGTTACCGGCCGCAGGTCGAGTAGTTGGTCGAGTGCCGAGTCGAGTGCTTTCTCCGGTGTCAATTCCGGTGACGGATCGAGCGGCACCTCCGTTGGCGCCACAACCACTGTAGGGCCCAGTCGGGACGTGGCACCATCCCCTTTGTCCACCAAATCGGACCTCCGATTGCGAGCGATCCACAGCGCATCCACAGGGAGGCTTGCAGCATGGCGAAGCCACGCTTCACGATGATCGTGCTCTTGATCGAGGATCTGCCGCGGTCGCTGGCCTTCTACCGCCGGCTCGGCATGGAGTTTCCGGCCGATGCCGATGCGAAGACCGACATCGGCCTCGACATCGGCGACGGGCGCACGATCATCTGGACCACCACGTTCGAGAAGTACGACCGCGAGCGCGAGGCGCCGCGCGGTTCATCGCGGGTCATGCTCGAGTTCTTCGTCGAGGGCAACCAGGCGGTCGATGCCCTGTTCGCGGAGCTGACGAGGGTCGGTCACCACGGGCGCCGCGCTCCGTTCCTGACCGACTTCGACGCGTACATGTGCATGGTCGACGATCCGGATGGCAACACGGTCCTGATCACGGCCGGGTGATGCCAGATCCGACGTTCGCTGACCTGGCACGCCTGCACACCATGGAGGGTCTGGAGGTCCCGAACATCGCGCGTTCCCTCGCCGATGGCGGCGAGCCCGAGCTCGTCTGGCGGAACGAGTTGGACGGTCTCACCTTCCGCATCGGCGACCGGTATCTGAAGTGGAATCCGCGGTCGACCGGCATCGACCTCGAGCGCGAGCGCGTGCGCCTTGAGTGGATTTCCGCAAGGCACCCCGCCCCTCGCGTCGTCGACTACGGCACGGACGGCGACGCGCAGTGGTTGCTCACTGAGGGTGTGCCGGGCGGCCCGGCGGTGGGCGACGAGTGGCGCGCCCGCCGAAGCGAGGCGATCCGGGCGATCGCGGCCGGGCTGCGAGCAATCCACGCCATTCCAATCGACGACTTTCCGGCCGAATGGACCGGGCAGGTTTGGGTTGGGCGGCAGCCGCCCTCGCTTGGGACGCGACCGCCCATCGACGGGCCAGTCGTCGTCCACGGCGACGCGTGCGCCCCGAACACGCAGATCTCGAAGGACGGCGTGTGGACGGGGAACGTCGACTTCGGTGACCTTGCCATCGGTGACCGATGGGCCGATCTGGCCGTTGCGTCGATGAGCCTCGACTGGAACTTCGGAGAAGGGCACCAGCCGGAGTTCTTCGACGCCTACGGGATCGCGCCGGACGAGGCTCGCATCGGCTACTACCGGTCCCTATGGCATCTGGAGTCATAGAGCGCCGATGCTCGGCCGACGCCCTCGACATACACGGGCGCCAGCTGAGGTCGCAACGCGTCGCGACGGTGACGCCGTGCGGCGGGCGTGCCCCTGCGGTAAGCTAGAGCTACCTGCGCTTCCATCATGCGCCGCAGGCCATCGACGTCCTGCTGCATCGCTCGTTTGAACATCAGGTCGAGGAGCGGAGCGATGGGGCGAAGCAGACCCTTCGGCACCCAGGTCCAGACTGAGTCGACTCGGGTGGCGCCGTCGATCGACGTGAAGTCGACCGTCACCTCAAACGGCACGGGCGCTGACGTGCTGCGCCACGCGATGCGGCGGTTCAGCTCGAATGCCGTGCAAACGGCGTGGTTCTCAGCCGTGCCTTTTCCGAGCGTCCTGACCACCGCGCGCCTCGTCGAGCCGACCTGCACCGGTCGCGGCGAAGTGAGCTCCTCCTCCATCGCATTGGGCGACCACTTGCGGCGCGTTCTCCGGATCGCTCAGCACCGCGAACACGTCCTCCACCGGGCGCCTGATGGTTCCACCGACTCGGATGGTTCGCATCGCAGGACCTAGAGGCGAACCTTCGGCGGGTTGCCCGGGTCCCACATGTGGACGGTGTCGATGAAGCGGACCAGCCCGCCGGCGTAGCTCATCATCAGCGAGTGGGTGCGCGCGCCGCCGCCGAAGAAGCGGACGCCGCGCAGCAGCTCGCCATCGGTCACGCCGGTGGCGGTGAAGACGACGTTGTTGCCCGATGCCAGGTCGTTGGTGGAGTAGACCCGCTCCGTGTCGTCGACGTCCACGCCCATCGTTCGCGCGCGCTCCCGCTCCTCGTCGCTGCGCCAGCGGAACTTGGCCTGGATCTCGCCGCCCAGGCACTTGAGGGCGGCGGCCGAGAGCACGCCCTCCGGCGCGCCGCCGGTCCCCATCACCGCGTGCACGCCGGTGCCGGAGACGGCGACGCTGATCGCGGCCGTCAGGTCTCCGTCGCTGATGAGCTTGATCCGCGCGCCGGCCGCGCGAACGTCCGCGATCAGCTTCTCGTGCCGCGGACGATCCAGGATCACGATCGTCAGGTCCCACACGTTGCGGCTCAGGCGCTCGGCGATGGTCCCCAGCGTCTGCGACACCGGGTCGTTGATGTTCACGTGGCCGGCGACCATCGGCCCGACGATCAGCTTCTCGAGATACGTGTCCGGCGCGTGCATGAGGCCGCCCGGCTCCGCGGCGGCCAGCACGGCCGTCGCGTTGGCGGACCCGGTGGCCACCAGGTTCGTGCCCTCCAGCGGGTCGACCGCGATGTCGATGAGCGTGGCGGCATCCGGGTTGCCGACCTGCTCGCCGATGTAGAGCATCGGCGCCTCGTCGCGCTCTCCCTCGCCGATGACGATCGTGCCGCTGATGTCGGAGTCGTCCATCGCCTTGCGCATGGCGGTGACGGCCGCCTGGTCCGCCCCGTCCCGGTCGCCGCGGCCCATGAGCCGCGCGGCGGCGATGGCGCCCGCCTCGGTGGCGCGGATGGCATCGGCGATGAC
Source organism: uncultured Chloroflexia bacterium (assembly GCA_963759405.1). Classification (GTDB taxonomy): domain Bacteria; phylum Chloroflexota; class Limnocylindria; order QHBO01; family QHBO01; genus JACDBZ01. The sequence goes on from CAVWZA010000016.1 coordinate 391,950, forward strand.
GATCTTGTCCATCGGCGCCTCAGTGCTTGAAGTGGCGGCGGCCGGTGAAGACCATGGCCATGTGGTGGCGATCGGCGACCTCGATGGCCATCTCGTCGCGGATGCTGCCGCCGGGCTGGATGATGGCCGTCACCCCCGCCTGGGCCGCGATCTGGATCCCGTCGGGGAAGGGGAAGTAGGCGTCGCTGGCCATGACGGAGAGCGGCGCCCGCTCGCCGGCCTTGCGCAGCGCGACCTCGACGCTGACCACGCGCGACGGCTGCCCGGCGCCCATCCCGACCATGGCGTGCTTCTTGGCAAGCACCACCGCGTTCGACTTCACGTGCCGCACGGCGCGCCACGCGAAGAGCAGGTCGGTCAGCTCGTCCAGGGTTGGGCGCCGCTGGGTGACCGGCTGGAGCTTGTCGCGGTCCTCCTCCAGGTTGTCGAAGGTCTGGACCAGGACGCCGCCGCCGATGCGCTTGAAGTCGAACTTGCCGATCCCCAGCTCGTCGGCCTCGGTCTCCGCCGGCGGGATCTCGACGATCTCGAAGCCGCGCTTCGTGCGCAGGATCTCGAGCGCCTCCGGCGTGTAGCCCGGCGCCACGATCGCCTCGAAGAAGCCCGGGCGGATGGCGCGCGCCGCCGCCTCGTCGATCGCCCGGTTGGCGCCGATCACCCCGCCGTAGGCGCTGACGCTGTCGCCCTCGAGGGCCAGCCGGAACGCCTCCGCAAGGTCGACCACGCTGGCCAGCCCGCACGGGTTGCCGTGCTTGACGATCGTCACCGCCGGCGTCTTGAAGTCCGATGCGATGGCCCACGCGGCATCCAGGTCGAGCAGGTTGTTGAAGGAGAGGTCCTTGCCGGCGATCTGGTGCGCGCTGCTGATGCTGCCGCCGGCGTGGGCCGAATCGGTGTAGAAGGCGCCGAGCTGATGCGGGTTCTCGCCGTAGCGCAGGTCGGCCTTCTTCTCGACGACCATGGTCAGCCGGCTCGGGAAGACGGTGCCGGTGGACACGTTCAGGTAGCTCGCGATCTGCGCGTCGTAGGCGGCGGTGGTGGCGAACGCCTCGCCGGCCAGCTTCTGGCGGGTCTCGGCGCTGACGCTGCCGAGCGTCTTCACGTCGCGCAGGACCGATGCGTACTGCGTCGGCGAGCTGACCGTCGCGACGCCCGGGAAGTTCTTGGCCGCGGCACGCAGGAGCGCCACGCCGCCGATGTCGATCTGCTCGAGCGCCTGGTCCAGGGTCGTGTTCGGCTGCCGCACCGTCTGCGCGAAGGGATAGAGGTTGACGACGACGATGTCGATCAGCTCGATGCCCTGCTCGGCCAGCTGGGCGAGGTGATCGGGCTGGTCGCGCCGCGCCAGGAGGGCGGCGAAGATCTTGGGATGGAGCGTCTTGACGCGGCCGCCCAGGATCTCGTTCGTCTCGGTCAGCTCGGAGACGGGCCGAATGCCCTCGATGCCGGCTTCGGTGAGGTGGGTGCGGGTGCCATCGGTGGCAAAGAGCTCGGCGCCGGCATCGGTCAGGCCTTTGGCGAGCTCGACGATGCCTTCACGATCGCTGACGGAGAGCAGGGCGCGCAATCGACGTCCTCGTGGTGTGGGCGGAGTGCTTCGGGGATGCCGATTATAGGGCGTGATAGACTCCGCGGCCGATGAACCTGTTGACCGATCCCTTCACGCCGGCGAACTTCCCCGACCTCTTCACCCTGATGTGGGTTGCCGGCATCGTGATCGCCCTCGGCGCGATCATGGTCTACAACCTGGCGCAGCGCCGCTACCGGCGCTATCCGGAGCTGCTGGCCCTGCACGAGTGGATCTTCTGGCCGATCATCGTGACCTGGGGAGTCATCCCGCTGCTGGTCGTCATCGGCGTGCCGCTCGTCCTGCAGCTGGTCATCGTGCTTGTCGGGATGGGGCTCGCGGCGCACGCGGTCTTCATCCGCTTCCCGCCGCGGATCGCGGCCGCCAACGACGAGATCCGACGCCGCCGATACGTCCCGCCGCCGCGCCGCACCGAGCGTGAGCGTTCCAAGCCGACGCCGGCAGGACGCCGCCGAAAGCACCGCTAGGGCCGGGGCTCGTCTGCCTGATCCTGCGCCGATGAAGCGCCGAGGTCCGCGGCCTCGTCCCTGGGCATCGCCGCGCATCGGCCTCCGGCGGGCGTCGTGCGAGGCGCTCGCGAACGACGGTCTCATGCCCGGCGCGCTCGGCCGAATCCGAGATCCACCGGCGCTGGAGGTATCGCACGTATCGGCGAAGCCTGTTCATCACCGGTCTGTCATCTCAGGCTTGCCGTCCATCGGGCTGCCAACTGCTCAGCGGTGGGCGCCGAGCTCATCTGCGCTTCGTCTTGGGTGCATCGTGCTTGGTGTTCGCAGGGACGTCGAGCAGCTCGGCGATCTCGCGTCGATAGCGGATGCCGGAGCTGTGCCGGCTCAGCCACCGAAGGTAGTCCGGATCCTCGCGAGCGAGATCGGCGACGCTCCAGCCGACGTAGCGGCCGAAGTCGAGCACGCCTTTCTTCCCGCCTTCCCGTCGGGCGCCAGCCGGCTTGTGCTGCGGCTGTGCCCGTTCCTTTTGGGTTGGTGGCGCCGGTGCGTGCAGGCGGTCATACACGGCGCGGCGGTCGGCACTACGGAGCTGGGCATACGCGTCGTTCAGCTCCGCCATGCGCCGATTTGAGCCTGCCGCTCCATCGGAGTCGGGATGGTGCTGCGCCGCCAGCGCTCGGAACGCGGCTCGGATCACGACCTGGCTGGCGTCGGGTCGGACCTGCAGGACCTCGTAGGCGTCTCGGGATGTTCGGGCGCTCTGCTGCTGTGCCATGTCTCTCCGGTTCTGGACGAGGCGGGCAGCGTGCCATGACCGTGCAGACAGTATGCCGTCGTGGGTCCGAGCCGTGGGGTCGGGCGACCTTCGGCCATCGACGCTTGACTAATCTCGCCGGCATGGATCGCGACCAGCTGCTCAGGCGAGCCATCCTGCTGTCGATTCTGAGCATCGGCCTCAGCGCGGTGGTGGGAACGGCGGCAGTCGCGGTTGCCATCACGACCGGGAGCCTCTCGCTCCTCGGCTTCGGGGCCGATGCGGTGATCGACTCTGTCGCGTCCGTGGTGCTCGTCTGGCGCTTTCGAACGGAGGTGCGGGAGCCGCATCGTGCGGATCGGATCGAGCAGATCGCGGAGACCATCATCGGAGGAGTCCTGCTCCTGCTCGCCGCGTACCTCGCGATCAGCGCGGTGGGTGCGCTCATGACCGGCTCCTATCCGTCGGCGAGCCTGGCGCGAACGATTCTGCTTGGCGTTGGCCTCGTCACTCTGCCGCCGCTCGCCATTGCCAAGTACCGCGTGGCGCAGGCGCTCGGGAGCCGCGCACTGCGTGCCGATAGCATCCTGACGGCCGTCGCGGCGGTGCTCGCGGCCATCGGCATGGCGGCGCTCGCGCTCAGCGCTCTCCTCGATGTCCATTGGGGCGATGCCGTCGGCGCGCTCGTCGTCGCGGCATCGTTGCCCGCGATGAGGCGTCATCGCCCGGCCGTGCAGCCGTGTGACCCTCGCCCGGATTGCCATACTGCCACCGACGTACCTGGGCGAGCAACTAACGGCCACTGATTGGCCGATACGTACCCCGGCTAGCAACAAACAGCCAACGAGCCGCGCCCTGCCTGGCTGACGCGTGCACCAGCGAGCAAATTCAGCCACTGATTGGCCGATACGTACCCGAGCGAGCAAACCACGGAGACGCCGGGCCGGCAAGCCGGTAGACATTCTCGTGTTGACGCGAACGACCGATCGGCGCGTAGAGTCCGACACCGATGGCGCGCATGAGCGCGCCGACCGCAGCCACCAGGAGGACGAGATGTCAGAGACCGCAGGGACGGTTCTTCGCGCGTCGCGTCTCCGGATGGAGCTCGTCGGCTAGCAGCAGCTGGTTTTCAACCGCCGCTCGCCAGATGGGCCGCCCGCCGGGGCGGCCTTCGTCACACCTGAGGCCGAACGCGACGCGCACACCGATGCGTCCCTCTCAACCGTTCGACCCAGGAGATCCACCCTTGCGCCAGCACCGTGATCCACGCCGCGTGCGGCATCGGCCGCGCGCAGAACCGAGCTCCTTCCGTTGCGTCAACTGCCGGCTCGACGTGCTGTCCGACGCCCCGGGCACACAGCACCGCAACCACTGCCCGAGCTGCCTCTGGTCGCGTCACGTCGACGACCGGCCGGGTGACCGCGCCATGCTCGACGAATGCGGCTCAGGCATGGAACCGATCGCCATCACCGTCCGCGGCAAGGGCGAGTGGGTGCTCATCCACCGCTGCACCGGCTGCGGCGTGCTCCACGCCAACCGATCGGCGGCCGATGACTCGCCGCTGCTCCTCGTCCGGCTGGCGGTGAAGCCGCTGGCGATGCCGCCCTTCCCGCTCGACCGGCTCGCACTGGTCTAGTCGCCGCGTGAAAGAGGCCGGCCCTTGCGGGCCGGCCTCTCGGGACGCTGACGAGGGTGCCCGTTAGGGCGCCGCCGCGCGCGTGATCTGGAAGTCGACCGACAGGTCGACCGGCGTGTACGGGTTGTGGTCGGCGAGGTAGGCCTCGAGGGCGACGAGATCGTCGTCCCCGGTCACCCGCTCCGTGCCCGAGTTGAGGATCGGGAAGTCGTCCCCGCCGGTGGCGAGGAAGTTGTTCACGACGACCCGGTACGTTCCGGCGGGATCGATGGGCTCGTCGTTGAGCATCATCGTGTCCGGATCGACGCGATCACCGGCCGGGCCGGCCGGGTCCCACGTGTACGTGAAACCGGTCGACGGCAGCAGGATCGTCGTTCTGCGGCGCGCAGGTTGCCGGCCTGCGAGCCCGTGTTGATCGTGAACTGCTGCTCGAGCATCGTCTCGATCTGCGCTCCGGTCAGCGTCATCGTCGTGACGATGTTGCTGAACGGCTGCACGCCGAACGCCTCGCCGTGGGTGACGTCGCCAGCGTCCAGGTTCCCCCGGATGCCACCGGGGTTCATGAAGGCCACGACGCCTTCGTCGCCTGCCGCTTGCGACGAGGCGAGCTGAGCGTCGGCGATGAGCCGGCCCAGCGTCGATTCACCGCCCGGCGTTACCTCGGCCCTGTCCATCGCAGCCGTGACGTTGCCCACGATGACCGCGGCGATCGGCCCGGCGAAGACGTTGTACTTCGCGATGAGCCGCGTGATGTCCTTCGCCTTCGGGACGTCCTGCGTGACGATCTCGTTGTTCGCCACGATGGAGCCCGGCACGAAGTCGCCGGTCGTGCGGTCGATCTGGGCGTCGATGTCGGTGACGAGGCGGCCCTGCGCGGCGGCGCCGGTCACGACCTTGCCGTCGATGAGGCAGTTGACCGCCCAGTTCGTGTGACCGGTGATGACGATGTCGATCTCGTCATCGAAGTTCGGGACCATGTCGACGATCGGGCCGGTCGCATCGACGCAGCTGTTGATCGCGCCGACGTTGCCCGCGCCGTTGCCGGACGCCGGGACGCTGCCGCCCTCGTGGAGCAGGACGACGATTGCCTCGATGCCCTGGTCCTTCAGCTCGTCGACGAGCGCGTTGACCGTCTCCGTCTCGTCGAGGAAGTCGACGGTCTGGATGCCGTCTGGCGAGACGATGAGTGGCGTGCCCTCGAGGGTCATGCCGATGAACGCGACCTCAGCGCCGCCCGCGAACTTCTTGATCGCGTACGGCGGGAAGATCGGCTCGCCGGCATTCGGCTGGCCCGCTTTGTACGTCACGTTCGCGGCGAGGTACTGGAAGTCGGCGCCCTTGAAGCCGTCACCGTCGCCGCAGCCGTCGACAGGATGGCAACCGCCGTTCTGCATGCGCAGAAGCTCGTCGATGCCCTCGTCGAACTCGTGGTTGCCGACGCTCGCGAAGTCGAGCCCCATCAGGTCGAGCGCCTCGATGGTCGGCTCGTCATGGAAGAGGGCCGACAGGAGCGGCGTCGCGCCGATGTTGTCGCCGGCCGTCACGAAGACGGTCCCCGACGGGTTCTCCGCGCGCAGGTCGCGCACGTGCGTCGCCAGGTATTCGCCGCCGCCGGCGGGGATGCAGTTCGGCGTCCCGCCCGGGATGCAGGTCTGATTCGGCCGGGATCCCTGCAGGGATCCGATGCGGCCCGCCGAGCTCACGACCGGGTCGACGACCTCGAGCTGGCCGTGGAAGTCATTGAGCGCGAGGATCTGGATATCGGTGGTCTTCGGGTCCTTCGCGATCGCGGCAGGCGCGACGACGGCGATGAGCAGGAGGACCGAGGCCACGGCGGCAAGCGGCCGCCGATGGCGGATGGTGGGAATCACGTGACGAAACTCTCCTTCTCCGGGTGCTGAGAGGGATCTAACCCCTGGGTCGCGTGGACCCCTAAGGCTAGCGGCTCGTCCCCAACCTCTCAAACGCGGACCGTTCCGCGCACCCGGGCCTACTGGACGGTCGAGCTCGAACCGCCAACGGGGATCGGTCGTGGAGCCTGCGCCGGCTCGGCCGACCCGTTGAACGTCAGGCCGCCGTCCGGGCCCACGTCGATCCTCACCGTCTCGCCGGGGCTGAACTCACCGGCGAGAATCCGGCGCGCGAGCGGGTTCTCGAGCTGGCGCTGGATCGCGCGACGCAGCGGCCGCGCCCCGTAGACGGGGTCGTAGCCCTCGCGCGCGAGCAGCGTGAGCGCGGCATCGGTGACCTCGAGGGAGAGCCCAGCCTCCGCGACCCGCCGCTCGACGTTCTTCACCAGCAGGCCGACGATCTCGCGCAGCTGCGACTCGTCGAGCGGCCGGAAGACGATGATCTCGTCGACGCGGTTCAGGAACTCGGGCCGGAAATGGTCCCGCAGCTGGCGCCGAACCGCTTCCGCCGCGCCCTCGAACGCATCGGGCCCGGCCTCGCCGGCCTCGATGAGCGTGGTCGATCCGATGTTGCTGGTCATGATGATCACGGTGTTCTTGAAGTCCACCGTCCGGCCCTGCGAGTCGGTCAGGCGGCCGTCGTCGAGGAGCTGGAGGAGGACGTTGAAGACGTCGGGGTGCGCCTTCTCGATCTCGTCGAACAGGACGACCTGGTACGGCCGGCGGCGGACGGCTTCGGTCAGCTGGCCGCCCTCCTCGTAGCCGACGTAGCCGGGCGGGGCGCCCACCAGACGCGAGGTCGAGAACTTCTCCATGTACTCGCTCATGTCGATCCGCACCAGCGCCCCCTCGTCGTCGAAGAGGAACTCGGCGAGCGCGCGCGCGAGCTCCGTCTTCCCGACGCCGGTGGGGCCGAGGAAGATGAACGAGCCGATCGGCCGCTTCGGGTCCTTGAGCCCTGCGCGGGCGCGACGGATCGCGTCGGACACGGCGGTGACCGCCTCGTCCTGGCCGATCAGGCGGGCATGCAGTCGCTCCTCCATGTGAAGCAGCTTTTCCGTCTCGCCCTCCATCAGGCGGGTGACCGGGATCCCGGTCCATCGGGCGACCACCTCGGCAATGTCGTCGGCGTCGACTTCCTCCTTGAGCAGGACCGTGCCGGTCGACTTCAGCTCACGCAGCTGCTCCTCCAGCTCGGCGAGGCGCTTCTCGAGCTCGGTCGCCCTGCCGTATTTCAGCTCAGCCGCGCGCGCGTAGTCGGCGGCGCGCTCCGCGGCCTCGATCTCAGGCTGGAGGCGCTCCTGCTCCTCGCGGGTCGCGCGGATGGACTGCACGATCTCCTTCTCGCGATCCCACTGCGACTTCATCGCGTCGCCGCGCTCACGGAGGTCGGCCAGCTCTCGTTCCAGTGCTTCGAGCCTCGCCTTCGACGCGTCGTCCTTCTCCTTGCGCAGCGCCTCACGCTCGATCTCGAGCTGCATCCGCCGCCGCTCGATCTCGTCGAGCTCGGCCGGCATGGAGTCCATTTCCATCCGCAGGCGGGAGGCGGCCTCGTCGACGAGGTCGATGGCCTTGTCGGGCAGGAAGCGCTCGGAGATGTATCGGTTCGAGAGGACGGCGGCCGCCACCAGCGCCGAATCCGTGATGCGGACGCCGTGATGGACCTCGTAGCGCTCGCGCAGCCCGCGCAGGATGCTGATCGTGTCCTCGACGCTGGGCTGATCGACCGTCACCGGCTGGAAGCGCCGCTCGAGGGCGGCATCCTTTTCGATGTACTTGCGGTACTCGTTGAGCGTCGTTGCCCCGATGCAGTGCAGCTCACCGCGCGCCAGCATCGGCTTCAGGAGGTTGCTGGCGTCCATGGAGCCTTCGCTGGCACCCGCGCCGACCACCGTGTGCAGCTCGTCGATGAACAGGATGATCTGTCCGTCGGAGTCGGTGACCTCCTTGAGCACCGCCTTGAGCCGCTCCTCGAACTCGCCGCGATACTTTGCGCCGGCGATCAGGGCGCCCAGGTCGAGCCCACGACCCGCTTGTCGCGCAGCCCCTCGGGCACGTCGCCGCGCACGATGCGCTGGGCGAGCCCTTCGACGATGGCAGTCTTGCCGACGCCGGGCTCGCCGATCAGGACCGGGTTGTTCTTGGTCCGCCGGCTGAGCACCTGGATGACGCGGCGAATCTCCTCGTCGCGGCCGATGACCGGATCAAGAGCGCCCTTGCGGGACGCCTCGGTCAGGTCGCGCCCGTACTTCTCGAGCGCCTCGTAGGTGGCTTCGGGGTTCTCGTTCGTCACGCGATGGCTGCCCCTGATCTCGGTGAGCGCTTCCAGGACGGTTGCCGGGGTCACGCCGGCCTGCTGCATGATTCGCGCCGCCGTCGAGCCGCCGGCTTCGAGCGCGGCGAGCAGCAGGTGCTCGGTCGAGACGTACTCGTCCTTCATCCGCTCTGCGACGGCGTGGGCATCGGTCAGGACACGACGGGCCTCGCTCGACAGCTGCAGCTGGGTGTCGCCCGACACCTTCGGCAGCTTGGCCAGCTCCTGCCGCAGGGCGTCGGCCACCGATGACGGCTGCACGCCGATGCGGTTGAGCACGGCCGGCACCACGCCGTCGGGCTGCTCGGCGAGGACCAGGAGCAGGTGCGCGACCTCGAGCTGGGCGTGGCCCTCGGACTCGGCCAGCTGCTGTGCGCTGACGATGGCCTCCGTCGCGCGCTGGGTGAATCGATCGGTTCGCATCGGTCTAGCTCAACTTCTGTCTTGGATCGGGCTGGGGGATGGAGGAGAGAACCGGCTCCAGCTGCTTGCGGGCGTCTTCGTCGAGCCTGGGCAGCACCACGCGCGTGGTCACGATCAGGTCTCCCTTCTGAGCTGAGCCTCGCTTCGGCAGGCCACGCCCCTTGACGCGAATCTCCTGGCCGTTCTGGGTGTTGGGCCGGATGCGGAGCTTCACGCTGCCGGTGGGCGTGGGCACAGGAACCTCCGCCCCGAGGAGCGCCTCTGCCAAGGTGAGCGGGAGCTCGGTGCGCAGGTCCGCTCCTTGCCGCTCGAAACGCGGGTCGGGCTTGACGCGCACGTTGATGACCAGGTCGCCCCCGTCGACGGCCCCGCTCAGCTTGACCTTCGAGCCGTCGGTCACGCCCGCGGGGATCTTGACGTGCAGCCGCTTGCCGTTGACGTTCACCATTCGCTCGGCCCCGGTGGCCACCTCGGCGAGCGTGACCTCCGCGGTCGCCTGCGCCGAGGGGATCGCTCGGGCGCGGGTGCGTCCACCGGCCAGGTCCGAGAGGTCGACGTACTCGAAGGCGCCCGTGCTGCCGCCGCCGTACGCGCTCTGGGCTCCGCCCGCGCCGCCGAAGAACTGGCGGAAGAAGTCGCTGAATCCGCCGAGGTCCTCCGCCGATGTCGTGCGATACGACCAGCGGGTTCCACCGGGCGCGCCGCCGAAGCCGCCCCAATCGGTGGCCCCGCCCGATCCGTAGCCGGCCTGCTGGTAGGCCTGCCAGTTCTCGCCCAGCTCGTCGTACTGCTTGCGCTTCTCCGGGTCGGTCAGGACGGCCTGTGCCTCGTTCGCCTCCTTGAAGCGCTTCTCGGCGTCAGGGTCCTTGTTCGTATCCGGATGGAGCTCGCGGGCAAGCTTGCGATAGGCCTTCTTGATCTCGGCCTGGGTGGCCGATTTGGGAACGCCGAGGATCGCGTAATAGTCCTTGTAGTCCATCCGGACCGATCAGGCCGGCTGGCCCGCCGGGGGCTGGTCGGCCGGCGGTGTCGCCGGTCGCGGCGATCGGCGCCTCCGTCGCAGGCTTGCGCGCCCGTCGCGGCCGGCGCGTGACGCGCTGCTGGCGCTCGTCGCGCTCCGCCTTGATCCGGGCGGCCGACCGTGGCGCCTCGATGAGCGCCTCGGCCAGCACCTGGTCCATGTTCTCGACCGGCACGATCCGGAGCTGCTGACGCACCTCGTCCGGCACGTCGACGAGATCCTTCTCGTTGCGCTTCGGGATGAGGACCGTCTTGACGCCGGCGAGATGCGCGGCGAGCAGCTTCGACTTCAGGCCGCCGATGGGCAGGACCCGGCCGCGCAGCGTGATCTCGCCCGTCATGGCCAGGTCGCGGCGGACCGGCTTGCTCGTGAGCAGGCTGGCCATCGCCGTCGCCATCGTGACGCCGGCGCTCGGACCGTCCTTTGGCGTCGCGCCCGCCGGCACGTGGATGTGGACGGTCGACTTCTCGAAGACGCCCGGATCGATTCCGAGCTCCTTCTGGCGCGCCCGGATGTAGCTCATCCCGGCGCGGGCCGACTCCTTCATCACGTCGCCGAGCTGGCCGGTCAGCAGGAAGTCGTCCTTGCCGTCCATGCGCGTCGCCTCGACCTGCACGATGTCTCCACCGGCGTCGCTGACGACGAGCCCGGTCACCATGCCGATCTGGTCCTCGGCCTCGAGCTCACCGTACTCGAACCGTCCCGGCCCGAGGTACTCCTCGAGATCCTCTGCCTTGACGATGACCTTGGTCTTCGGATCGCTCGCCACGCGGCGGGCGACCTTGCGCGCCACGTTGGCGATCTCGCGCTCGAGGTTACGAACGCCTGCCTCGCGGGTGAACGCCTGGATCAGGCGGACCAGCGCGGCTTCCTCGAAGACGAGGTTGTCGGCGGTGAGGCCGTGGTTCTCGAGCTGCTTCGGGACCAGGAAGCGCTCCGCAATCCGGACGCGCTCGAGCTGGGTGTAGCCGGGCAGCTGGATGACCTCCATCCGGTCGCGCAGCGCGGCGGGGATGGTGTCGAGCATGTTGGCGGTGGCGATGAAGAGCACCTTGCTCAGGTCGAACGGCACCTCGAGGTAGTTGTCCTGGAAGGTGTTGTTCTGCTCAGGGTCGAGCACCTCGAGCAGCGCGCTCGATGGGTCGCCGCGGAAGTCCATGCCGACCTTGTCGATCTCGTCGAGCATGAAGACCGGGTTCGCCGAGCCCGCCGTCTTGATGTTCTGGATGACCCGGCCCGGCAGCGCGCCGATGTAGGTGCGCCGATGGCCACGGATCTCCGCCTCGTCGTGGATGCCGCCGAGGCTCATCCGCACGAACTTGCGGCCCATCGCTCGCGCGATGCTCTTGCCGAGGCTCGTCTTGCCGACGCCGGGCGGTCCGACGAAGAGCAGGATGGGGCTGCGGATCTTCTCCGCCAGCTTGCGCACCGCCATGTACTCGACGATCCGCTCCTTCGGCTTCTCGAGGCCCCAGTGATCCTCGTTGAGGATCTTCTCGGCGTCCTCGAGGTCGAGGTTGTCATCGGTGTCGATGCCCCACGGCAGGCTGACGAGCCAGTCGACGTAGGTGCGGATGACGCCCTGCTCCGGCGAGGCGCTCGGGATGCGGCCGAGGCGGTCGACCTCCTTGAGGGCGCGCTCCTTGACGTCGTCGGGCATCGCGGACTGCTCGACCTTCTCGCGCAGCTCGCTCGCCTCGGCCACGGCGGGATCGTCCTCGCCGAGCTCCTTCTGGATGGCCTTCATCTGCTCGCGCAGGATGTACTCGCGCTGGGTCTTGTCCATCTCGGACTTGACCTCGCTCTGGATCCTGCCCTTGAGCTCGAGCACCTCGATCTGCTTGGCGAGGAACTGGCTGGCAAGGCGCAGCCGATCGGCCACGTCGACCGTCTCGAGCAGCTCCTGGCGCTGCTCGGTCGTCATGTCCGGGCTGTAGGCCGTCATGTCGGCCAGCAGGCCGCCGTCGCTGATGTTGCGGGCGGCGACGGCCACCTCCGGCGGCACGGCCGCACCGCTGTTCACGTACTGCTCGATCTGGGCATGGATCGAGGCCATCAACGCCTCGACCTCGAGCGTCTTCTCGGTCACGTCGTCGAGGACCTCGACGCGCGCCTCGAGATACGGCTCGGTCTGGAGCAGGTCGAGCAGCCGGATGCGTCGCTGGCCCTGGACGATCGCGCGGATGGTCCCGTCCTGGAGGCGGATCACCTGGGCGATCTTCGCCAGGGTGCCGACGGGGTAGAGCTCGTCGACTCCGTTGATCTCTTCCTGGTCACTCGAGCGCTGGGTGACGAGCGCCACCGGCTGCGAGGTGCGCACGGCGCGGTCGAGCGCCTTGACGCTGCGGTCGCGGCCGACCTGCAGCGGCACGATCATCTCGGGGAAGATGACCGTGTCGCGCAGGGCGACGAGCGGCAGCACCTGGACGCGCTCCAGGCTGGCTCCGTTCTCCTCGTCCGCGGCGGCCTCGGGAATGTTCTGGGTCTCGTCACTTGCCACTGGGTTCTGCTCCTTCGGCCGACGTTTCGACGAGCTGTTGCTCGTCGTGGTCTTCGGCGAATCGATCGACATCGTCAGCATCGAACAGATCGTAGACCCGGATCTTGCCCATGGCCTCGAGCTGGAGGATGACCCGAACGCCGGCGAGGTTCACTCGCTGTCGGCGCGTCAGGAAACGAATGATACGAACGCGCTGGATGTCCGCCTCACTGTAGAGACGGAGGTTGTTACGCCGCTGTGGCTGGAGGAGTCCCTCCTCCTCGTAGATGCGCAGCGTGCGCGGATGGCAGCTCGCCAGCTCGGCGGCGATGCTGATGATGTAGCGGGGGCGGGTGAGAGCGTCTCGGCGCGGGATGCCGGTCGCTGACGCTGTCGCGCTCCGCGGACGGTTCATGCCAGAAATGCTCTCGTGCCTCTCCACGCTTGAAATAGATGGTCAATTCGACGCATCCGTCACTTGGTGGGTGCGTACCGGGAACATAAACCCTGACAATGGTGTTGTCAAGGGTTGTGACAGCGCGGACCGATTTCGGCGAGAGCGATCGGCGTCAGGAATCTGCGTTCGCGGCGACCAGCTCCCACTGCACGGCTCCCACGTCGCCACCGCCGGGCAGCTCGACGGGCACGGCCTCCAGCTCGAACGTGAGCACCTGTTCGTCGGCCACGGGGACCAGCTCGCTGCCCGGGAAGATCCACAGGAAGCGTGACGCGCGCCGCTCGTAGTGGGTCGCCTCGGCGACGGCGGTGGCGCGTCCGTCCACCTCGCTGAGGATCTGGATGCGCACGCCGTTGAACCGGTCGGGACCGTTGCCGAGGCTGGCTGCGGCGACGGAGGCCTCCGCGCGCACGTCCGGCGGCCAGTCGGGGCCGAGATCGTCCGCGCTCCACTCGGTCACGAACCGATCGAGCACCGATGCGGGCGTGGCGGTATGCGCGCCGATCAGCCAGAAGCCGGTTCCCCACAGCAGCAGGGGGACGCTCAGCCAGCCGATGCCGGCGGCGGGCGAGCGCTGGGGAGTGGGCGGGCGAGCGGCCTGGAGAGCCTGGGCGGACCGATAGGCATCGACCGCCTGCCAGGTCCAGGTCACGATGAACGCGACGCCGGCGACGAACGGGACGAGGTACGCGCTGGTATCGGCGAGGCCGATCGTCAGCCAGGCGAGGAGAAGGACCGACAGGATCTCCGCGGCCAACAGCACGAGCCCGGTGCGGCGCCGGCCGATCGCCAGGTGCCCGAGGCCCCAGGCCAGGAGGGCCGACCGCAGGACGCGCCCGGGATCGGGCGCCGTCACTCGCCGATGAGCAGGCTTCGCAGCTCTGACTCGCTGTCGGGCGAGGTCACGGCGAGCAGCTTGTCGCCGCTGCGGAGCTTCGTGTCCGGTCGCGGGGCATGGGCGCGCTCGTCGCGGATCAGGACCGCGATGGTGCTGCCCTCCGGCAGGTTCAGCTCGCGCAGCTCACGACCGATCACCGGCGAGTCCGAATCCAGCTGGGCCTCGACGATCTGCACGCCGCCGCCCTCGAGCTCGGCGAGGTGGAGCAGGTCGTGGATCGGGATCTCGTGCTCGATGACGCCAAGGATCGAGCGCGTCGGGCTGACGACCTCGTCGATGGCCAGCTGGCGGAACAGCTTCTCGTTCTTCGGGTCGTTGATGCGCGCGATGGAGCGCGGCACGTTGAAGCGCATCTTGGCGATCTGGCAGGCGGCCAGGTTCACCGCATCGTCCCCGGTCACGGCCGCCATCACATCGGCGCGCGCCATCCCGGCCTCGGCCTGGTAGCGGCCCTCGCAGCCGTCATTCGCGACCACGATGCTGCCGAGCTCGTCGGCGATCTGGCGGGCGCGGGCCTGCTCCTCCTCGATCACGACCACCTCGTGACCGGCGGCGAGCAGCTCCTTGGTCAGGTAGTAGCCGACGTTGCCTCCGCCGATGACCACGACGTACATGCTCAAAAGCCTCCGTCGCGCCCGTCGCCGGGCTGCACGATGTTCGCGTCAGCGGTCACGTCCTCGGCAGCGTCCATCGCCGCCTGGACCTCCTTGTCCGCGGCCGAGCCGGAGGGCGGGGCGCTGCGGCGGGGCTCGGCCGTGGCGGGCTCGACGAACCCGTTCGTCGCCTCGGCGCCCTCGAGCGCCGCGACCACCAGCGCGTCGCCCAGGATGATCGTTCGGCAGATCGTCTCCACGCCGACGGCCCGATACGCCTCGCCACGCAGCGGGTCGTTGATCTTGGCGATGACCCGCGGAACGCCGAATGTGTGCTTGGCGAGCTGCGCGGCGAGGGCGTTGCGGTTGTCGCCCTCGGTGAGCGCCATGACGATGTCGGCCTGCTCGCCACCGGCGGAGCGGACGACGTCCTCATCGGTCCCGTTGCCGCGCGCGGTCTCGCCCTTGAAGGTCGGCGGCAGCCGGCTGAAGGCGCGGGGGTTGTGATCGATGACCGTGACGTGCTCGCCTCGGCTGTCGAGCTCGGCGGCGACTCGTGCCCCGACCCGGCCGCAGCCGACGATGATGACCCTCATGGTGTCTGTGCCAGCTCCTTCGTCTCGGCGCGCAGACACCAGACGGCTGCGGTCGAGTTGCGCATGACGTAGGGGACGGTGCGTCCCGCGTCCCATTGTCCCCCGAAACGCTTCTTGTAGCGAAGCCCCATCACGATGAGGTCGACGCCAATCTCGTTCGCGTCGTCCACGATCGCCGGGCCGGCGGCGCGCGCCTGGACGGTGAGCGGACGCGTCGGGATGCCGTGGGCGGTCAGGGCCGCCTTGGCGCCGGACACGATCTCGTCCGCCCGCGCCACCGCCGCCTCGTCCTCCGTGTCGAGCGTGCGATCGAAGGGAACCTCGATCACGTGCAGCAGGGAGGCCTCGACCCCCTCGCGCCCACCGAGCAACAGGGCGGCCACCTTGAGCGCAGGCCCGTCAACCGCCTCGTCGCCCAGCACGGGGACCAGGATCCTTGCGTGCTCGAACGTGGTCGCGCGCTTGTCGCCGCGCCGGAAGAAGTCCATGGCTCGCTATCCTACGGCGCTCATTGGCGGCGTGAAGCCTCTCGCGCGCCGAGGCGGTCAGCGCCCGTAGCGCAGGCGCTCCACGAGACGAGCAGGGAGGCCGGCCTCCTGCATCAGGCGTTGGGTGCTGTCGATGTCGTAGCCGACGCGATGGAAGGACATGCTGCCCCCGCCCGCTGCGTCGTCCAGCTCGAGGATCGCGTAGGCCGCATCGGGGAGGCCGTCTCTCGGCTGGCCGACGCTGCCCGGATTGAGCAGCGCGCGATCGGTGCCGACGTCCACGACATCGTCCGGAAGGCCGGGGACCGCCTCGACCGAGCCGTCGACCAGGCGGTAGGCGATCGGGAGGTGGGTATGGCCGAAGAGGCAGAGCCGCGTCTCGAAGGAGTCGAAGTTCGCCTCCGCGATCGAACGGCTGGCGACGTACTCCCAGATCGGGTCACGTGGTGAGCCGTGCACGGCGGTCAGCTCGCCGTCGCGCCGGACCTCCGGCAGCGTCGCCAGGTATGAGCGGGCGTTGTCACCGAGCGCGCCGGCCGTCCACTCGATGGCGGCACGGGCATCCGGGTTGAAGTACGCGGGGTCGACGATCCCGATCGCGGCGCCGTCGTGATTGCCCATCACGCTCCGCGCGCCCATCTCCTGGAGGACGGCGATGACCTCATTCGGCTGCGGGCCGTAGCCGACGATGTCGCCGAGCACCCAGACCTGGTCGACGTCGGTGAGGTCCGCACGGACCGCCTCCAGGGCGGGCAGGTTGGCGTGAACGTCCGAGAGGACAGCGATACGCATGCGAAGGGGGAGTATACCGACGCTCGCGGCGCCGGCCGATTCAGCCGAGCGGACGCTTCGCGGGCTGGCCGGGCCGGCGCGGATATCGATCCGGCGTCGCGCCGACCTTGCGAATCACCACGAACCGGTGGTCTCCGAGCGCCTCGACGCCCGTCGCCACGACCTCGGGGTCGCCGCCTCCCAGCTGGATCGCCGCGGCCCGACCGGCGGTCAGCTCGTCGGGCGGCACGGCTCCCTTCCAGGCGACCAGCGCACCGCCGATCCGGATCAGCGGAAGCGCGTACTCCACCAGGACGGGCAGTGGTGCGCAGGCACGGGCGGCGACCAGGTCGAACTGCTGGCGGTACGCCGCATCCCGGCCGAGGACCTCCGCTCGCTCGGCGATCACGGCCACGTTGCGCAGTCCCAATGCGTCGACGAAGCCGCGCATCGCATCGGCCTTCCTGCCGACCGAGTCGACGAGCGTCCACGAGATATCTGGACGGGCGAGGGCGAGCACGATGCCGGGGACGCCACCGCCGGAGCCAAGGTCGAGCGCCCGCCGCGGGGCCAGCGCGTCGAGCAGGGGCAGCGCGCTCAGCGCGTCGAGGAGGTGGAGGCGCGCCACCTCGGCGGGCGTCAACGATGCGCGTCAGGTTGACCCGTGCGTTGGCGGCGAGGAGGAGCTCGACGTAGCGTTCCACGGCATCGGGGAAGCCGGGTGGGAGCGTCGCCCGAATGGCGGGCGCATCGGTCTCGAGCAGGTCTTCGAGCGCGCGGCGAGCCGTGACGGCGTCGGACACGAAGATGCTCCTCCGGATGGCTTTTCGGTCTTTCCATCGGATGATCGGCGTCGCGGCCGGCTCTCGCATCGGCCCCGAATCACCCGCGGTTACCGTACTCGGTCATCCGCAGAAGCAGGATCTCCACCCTACCAGCCGCCGGCTGTGGATCACAACCGTTGTTATCCACCGTTCTCGCGGATAGGCCCGAACTGTGGATAACCCGCGCGGATATACTCGGAACCGATGGCGTCCGGTCCCCCGCAGCAGGCTACGATCGAGGTCAGGTGGCGGCTCACATGATCTCGACCTCGCCACCCCGTTTCGCACACGACAGCGAGGCGGAGCTGGCGAGGATCTTCGACTACTACGGTGTCCCGTGGCGATACGAACCCGACGTCTTCCCCATCTCCTGGAACGCCGACGGCGTGGTCATCGAGTCGTTCGCGCCCGATTTCTACCTGCCGGAAATCGATTGCTACATCGAGCTGACCACGCTGAAGCAGTCGCTGGTTCGCAAGAAGAACCGCAAGCTGCGCTGGATGCGGCAGCTCTACCCCGAGGTACGCGTGAAGCTCTTCTACGCCCGTGACTTCCGGGCGCTGATGCTCAAGTACGGCCGGCTCGAATTCCTGACCGATGTCGCCGCCGCGAACGGCGCGAACTCCCTGACCGGCGCCGGCAACGGGGCACGATGAGCCTCCACGCCGATGTGGAGGAGATCCTGATCGACGCCGATGCGATCGGTGGCCGGGTCGCGGAGCTTGGCGCACAGCTCTCCGCGGACTACGCCGGCCGCGACCCGGTGCTGGTCAGCGTCCTCAAGGGCTCGCTCGTCTTCCTCGCCGACCTCATGCGTGCCATGGACCTGCCGTCGAGCATCGACCTCATGGAGGTCTCGAGCTACGCCGGGACCGAGACATCCGGATCGGTCCGCATCCTGAAGGATCTCTCGAAGCCGATCGAGGGCCGCGACGTGATCGTCGTCGAGGACATCATCGACACCGGCCTCACCCTGAACTACCTGCTGCGCTACCTCGCCGAGCGGAAGCCCGCGTCGATCAAGATCTGCTGCCTGCTCGACAAGCCGGCGCGCCGCCTGGCCGAGATCTCGATCGACTACCGCGGGTTCACGATCCCGGACCGGTTCGTCATCGGCTACGGGCTCGACTACGAGGAGCGCTACCGCAACCTGCCATACATCGGTGTGCTCAAGCCGTCCGTCTACGGCGGCGCGCCACCCGAGGGGTAGCGGCTCATGGACGGGGGTGGCGGTCGCTTCCGGATCCTCATCCTGCTCGGCAGCCTGGCCATGATCGGCTCCGGCTTCCTGCCGTGGTGGCGTGCCGGTGGTGACACGGTCGCCGGTGTGCTGGTGCCTGCGCAGGAGGGGATTGGGCTCGAGGGACCCGGCATCGTCATCTTCGGCGCCGCGATCGCAGCGCTCGTGCTGCTCGACATCGGCTACATGCGCGGGCGGTGGGGCTTCGTCCTGGACGCTCCGGCGGCCTACCTCATCCTCGGCCTGGTGGGCGGCGCGGCGCTCCTCTACCGGGGCTGGGAGCTGTGGTCGGTGGGCTTCATTCCGCTGCCGCAGCAGTCGCCGGGCCTGGCGCTCGCCGCGGTGGGCGTCGCGCTGGTGCTGTACGGCGCGGGAACCGGCTTCGGCCGCCCGCGCCGCTACTGACCGCGATCAGGCGGGCGGCAGGATCAGCGGCGAGAGGATGAGCCACGCGACGACCACGGCAACCAGCAGCGCGCCGAGGATCAGCATCGGGCGCAGGTCGGGCCGATAGTCGCCCGGGGAGCGGCGCGGCGGCCTGGGCTCGTCCGCCACCGGCTCAGATCTCGCCGAGGTACGCCTGGCGGACCTGCTCGTTGGCGGCGAGGTTGGCCGCGGTGTCGGCCAGGATGATCTTGCCGGTCTGGATGACATAGCCGCGGTGGGCGGCGTTCAGGGCCATCAACGCGTTCTGCTCGACGAGCAGGACCGTCGTTCCCTGGCCGTTGATCTCCGCGATGATCTTGAAGATCTGCTCGGTCAGGATCGGCGAGAGGCCCATCGACGGCTCGTCCAGGAGCAGGATGGTTGGCCCCGCCATCAGGGCCCGGCCCATCGCCAGCATCTGCTGCTCGCCGCCCGACATGGTTCCCGCCTTCTGCGAGCGTCGCTCGCGGAGCCGTGGGAAGAGGTCGTAGACGCGCGTGACGTCGTCGTCGATCTTCTGGCCGCGACGGCTGAAGGCCCCCATCTGGAGGTTCTCGTAGACCGTCATGCGGCTGAACACCTTGCGCCCCTCGGGCGAGTGGGCGATGCCGAAGGTCACGATCTCGTGCGCCGGCAGGTGCTGGATCTCGTTTCCCGCCAGCTTCACGGTGCCGGTGCGCGGCTTGTGCGTGCCACTGATCGCCCGCAGCGTCGTGCTCTTGCCGGCGCCGTTCGAGCCGATGAGGGTCACGATCTCGCCGCGGTTGACGGTCAGCGAAACCCCCTTGAGCGCCTCGATGTTGCCGTAGTAGACGTGGAGGTCGTCGAGCTCCAGCAGCACCTCGCCGCCATGGCGGGCGCCCGCTTCGTCATCGGTCGTGTCGAGCGGGGCGGACGCGGTCGGATCGGTCACGGTCATGCGCTGGTCGCCTGCTTGCCGAGGTAGGCCTCGATGACCGCCGGATTGGCGCGGATCTCTTCCGGGGTGCCCTCGGCAAGCTTCTCGCCGTAGTCGAGCACGGTGATCCGCTCGCTGATCCCCATCACCACCTTCATGTCGTGCTCGATGAGCAGGACGGTCAGGTCCAGCTCGTCGCGGAGCCGCTTGATGAGGCCGGTCATCTGCTGCGTCTCGCCGGGGTTCATGCCGGCCGTCGGCTCGTCGAGGAGGAGCAGCTTGGGGTCGCTGGCGAGCGCACGGGCCAGCTCGAGGCGGCGCTGGTCCCCGTACGGCAGGTTCCTGGCCCAGTCCTCCTCGTAGTGGCGTTTCAGGCCGACCATCCGCAGCAGCTCCCTCGCCCGTTGCCGCGTCGCCTCCTCTTCGACGCGCACCGACGGCAGCTTGAGCAGCGACGCCCACCAGCTCGCCTTCATGCGCGTATGGCGCCCGACCATCACGTTGGCGAGCACCGTCATGGCGCCGAACAGCCGGATGTTCTGGAACGTTCGGCCGATGCCGAGCTCCACGATCTCGTGCGGCGAGCGGCCGACCAGCGAGTCTCCGTCGAACACGATGTCCCCGGAGGTGGGGGTCAGCATGCCGGTCAGCTGGTTGAAGAAGGTGGTCTTGCCCGCGCCATTGGGGCCGATGAGCGAGACGATCGATCCGCGCGGGATGGTGAAGTCGACGTCGCGGTTGGCGATCAGCCCGCCGAACCGCATGGTGACCTTCTCGGCTTGCAGGAGCGGGCCGGAGTCGGCGGTCGTGTCGATGGGCGTCGCGGCCTGGGTCATATCGTCACCACCGGTCTGCCCGTCTCCTCTCCCGCCTCGTCCGCGTACTGATCCTCGTCACTCTCCCGCTCGTGCAGCTCCGCCTGGCGCTGGCGGCTGGGCAGCAGCCCTTCCGGACGCAGCAGCATCATGGCGACCAGGACGGCGCCGTAGATCAGGAGCCGATACTCGGCGAACTCGCGCAGCAGCTCGGGCAGGCCGACCAGCACGATGGCGCCGACCACGACGCCGGCGATGTTGCCCATGCCGCCCAGGATGATCAGCGCCAGCGCGTTGATGCTGACCAGGATGTCGAAGCTCTGCGGGAAGACGACGCCGATCTTGGCCGCGAACAGGGCCCCGGACAGGCAGCCGAAGGCCGCGCCGAGCATGAACGCGAGGAGCTTGTACACCGTCGTGTTGACGCCCGTCGCCTCCGCCACCGATTCGTCTTCGCGCATCGCATTCCAGGCGCGCCCGACGCGTGACGCGGCGAGGCTCGTCGCGGCGAGGGCCGCGATGACGCAGAAGAGCAGGATCGGGTAGTAGATCGACTGCGGGTCACGCTCGAAGGGGAGCGGCGGAGGGATGGAGAGGATCCCCTGCGCGCCGCCGGTCACGGGCTGTGCCCAGGCCGACAGGAAGATGGTGCGGGCGATCTCGCCGAAGCCGAGCGTGACGATGGCGAGGTAGTCGCCGCGGAGGCGCAGGACCGGCGCGCCGACCATGAGGCCGATCATGGCGGCCGCGATGATCACGAACGGCAACGCGCCCCAGAACGAAAGCTCCGGGCTGAAGGCCGGCGATGCGGGCGACGTCAGCACGGCGGTGGTGTACGCGCCGACCGCGTAGAAGGCCACGTAGCCAAGGTCGAGGAGGCCAGCGAAGCCAACCACGATGTTGAGGCCCAGGCCGAGCAGGACGTAGAGGCCGACGGTGCCAACCACTTCGGAGAGTCGCTGCCCGACCAGCTGGGGAAGGGCCAGCAGGAGCAGGAAGAGGACGCCATACCAGACCAGCTTGGCGTTCCGGCGGCGGTCTGCCGGCATGGCCGCCACGCGCTCGAGCGCGCGCGGGCCACGGATGGCCCATGCGTACGAGGCGGCCGCGGTGAGGCCGAAGATGATGACGGCGCCGATCGGGGTCAGGCCGCCGCTGGCGAAGAAGAAGTCCTCCAGCGCGTCGAGGCCAAGGTTCCGAAGCACGGGACCGAGGAACGGCTCGAGCAGCGACGCAGCGAGGGTGACCACGAACGCGATCGCGATCGAGCGCGCAATCGGCGACGGCAGCACGTAGAGCGACGCGCCGGCGAGCCCGAGGACGGCGCCGCCCACGATGAGGAGCAGCGATCCGACGAGCGGTCCCTGCCCGAACTGGAGGGTCTCCACCAGCGCGGGCGTGGCGTTGACCAGGATCCAGCGCACGTCGACGACGGTGATGAAGATGGCGAAGGCGGCGAGGATGAGACCGCCGGTCGCACTGGCTACAGCCCCCAGGGTGAGGGCGCGGACGCCGGTCGGGGTCAGCTCAGCCGAGCGCATCGGCGATGCGGCGCGCCAGCCGACAAGGAGCAGGATCAGGACCGGGAGCATCGAGCCGAGCGTGATCACCCCGGCGATGGTGTCCCGTGACTGGAACGACTCGATCATGCCGACCAGCCCGACGTGGATTCCGCCGAGGCCGCCGAGCAGTCCGGTGAAGAGCGCGCGCCGCATGAGCGGATCCATCACGCGTTCTCCTTGCGGCCGAGCAGGCCCGATGGACGGAAGATGAGGACGAGCACGAGCACGGTGAAGGCGATCACGTCCTGGAGCTGGTTGGGCGATGGGATCCCGTACCCGGTCAGCAGCAGGTTCGGCCCGACCTGCTCCAGGACGCCGAGCAGGAGGCCGCCGAGCGCCGCGCCGATGATGTTGCCGATGCCGCCGAGCACGGCCGCCGTGAAGGCCTTGATGCCGGGCAGGAAGCCCATGTAGAAGTGGACCTGGTTGAAGAGAAGCGTGTAGAGGATGCCGGCCGCTCCGGCCAGCAGGCCGCCGATGGCGAAGGTCGTCACGATGATGCGATCGACGTTGATGCCCATCATGGCCGCGACGTCCTTGTCCTCGCTCACGGCGCGCATCGCGCGACCGGTGCGCGTGCGGTTGATGAAGAAGTAGAGCGCGAACATCAGGAAGAGCGCCGCCCCGATCACCACGACCTCGACGGTGTCGATCCGGATCGGCCCGATTTCGACCGTCCCACCGAAGAGACCGAATGCCGGATAGGCGCGCACGCCCGAGCCGTAGAACCCGCGGGCGGTGTACTGCAGGACGAGCGACGCGCCGATGGCCGTGATCAGCGGGACGAGGCGCGGTGCCCCTCGCAGCGGCCGGTAGGCGATGCGTTCGAGCAGGATGGCCACCAGCATGCTGACGAGCATGCTGGTCAGGAGCGTGAGGAAGAAGGCGAGGACCGGGCTGGCGTCGATCATGCCCCCGTCGTTCAACGCGGTGGCCGCGAAGAAGGCGGTGAACGCGCCCCACATGAAGACTTCGCCGTGCGCGAAGTTGATCATGAAGAGGATGCCGTACACGAGCGTGTAGCCGAGCGCGATGAGGGCGTAGACGCTGCCGAGTGCGACGCCAGCCACGATCAGGCTCTGCCACGCCTCCGGCGAGATGCGCCCCTCGGAGAGGGTCAGGTAGGCGCCCCAGGCGGCGAGCGCCAGGATGGCTCCCCCAAAGACCCACAGGAAGATGTTGACGAGGTTGAGCCGGGCTCGGCGGGCTGGCATCGCAGCTTCCTCGTTGGGTGCTGTCTCCGTAAGCGATGCGGGTGAGCCGGAGTCCGACTCACCCGCACCTTCAGGGTCCGATTCGAAGGGTAGCGGCTACTCCTCCGGCCAGATGCGGACGAATTCGCCGTCCTGGACCTCGCTGACGCTGATCTTCGCGTCGGCGCAGTCGCCGTTCTCATCGCAGGTCAGCGTACCGGTGACGCCCTCGTAGCCCGAGGTCGCGAAGAAGGCATCCTTCAACGCGGTTCGCGGGATGTAGGTCGTCCCACCATCCTCGAACGCGACCGCTTCGATCGCATCGGCGAGCATGTTGTACGCGTCGAACGCGTGAGCGTGGAAGACGCTGATCGGAGCGTCCTCGCCGGACACGTCGGTGTACGCCGGCAGGAACTCGTCGGCGTAGAAGTCACCGGAGAACGCGAGGTCCGGGCCTGAGAGCACGACGCCCTCGGCGGCGTCGCCAGCGGCGCTGAGCCAGTCGGGCGTCAGGATGCCGTCGGCACCGGCCAGGATGGTGTCCTCGAGCCCCGCCGTCTCACGCGCCTGCTGGGTGATCAGTGCACCCTCGGCCACGAAGATCGGGAAGTAGAGGAACTCGGGCGAGTCGGCAGCGATGTTCCCCAGCACGCCGGAGAAGTCGGTGTCGCCGACGGTGATTGCCTCCTCGGCCGTGATCGTCCCGTCGCACTCGATCGGGAAGGACTCGGCAAAGACCGCGGCGAGCTGATCGGCGTACGGCGAGCCGTCGTCGATGGTTGCCGCGGTGGTGAGGCCGAGAACCTCGCAGACGAAGGTCGCCATGGCGAGGCCCTGGATCGAGTCGTTATGCGCGGTGCGCGCATAGAACGGCTGATGGGTCTCCTCCGCGGTCAGCGACGGAGCGGTGTTGGACGGCGAGACCAGCATGACGCCCTCGGCGCTCAGGATCTCGGCCGACGGGATGCCGGCACTCGAGCAGCTGGTGCCGATGACGGCGGCGATGTTCTCCTCGGAGACGAGCGCGCGAGCAGCCGCGGTGCCGCCCTCGGCCGAACAGCCGTCATCCTGGTGGTTGAATTCGACCTCGTGGCCGGCAATCTCGGGGCGCATGGTCCGAGCAACTTCGGCGCCGTACTGGCTGTCGAGTCCGAGCGACTCGTTCGCGCCGGTGATCACGAGCTCGGTGCCGATGGTGATCGGATCGCCCTCGGCGATCTCGACGCATCCAAACTCGTCTGCGTCGCAGTCGGCGGTACCGCCTGTGCCGCCGCTGCTGGCGGGCGTGCTTCCTTCCGCGCTGGGCTCGCTGCTGCCGCCGCTATCAGCGCTGCAGGCGGCGAGGACGAGCATCAGCACGACGAGCAGTCCGCTCCATCGCATGTACTTCTGCATCCGGTTAACTTCCTCCACTGGTGTGCTCGGGTGAGATCCGCGCGCAGGCGGGCCCGGCGTAACAAAGGTGCGCGGCATCATACCGGCGCCTGATCGAGTGACGCAATAGTTTGCGCACTACATCGAAGGGTACTGCCCCGCTCGTTCGGGGGTTCAGCGGCGGTTCGTGCTATCCTCGACCGGGTCGTCCCGCAGATCGCTTGTCTGCGAACCGCTTCCCGATGAGGCCTACGTGGAGGTACACGTCCGCAGCGCCCGTCTCACTGATCTCGACGCCGCCGCACGCATTCTTGCGCGCGAGGGTGGAGAGGGAGACCCGCGCCAGGACGTCGACTACCTGCGCAACCTGCTCTTCGTTCCCTCCGCGACGGTCGTCGTCGCCGAGCTCGAGCGACGAGTGGTGGGCGTGGGAGTCCTCGCCATCAGGCCATCGGTACGGTCAGGTCCCTTCGTCGGCATCGTCGACGAGCTGGGAATCACGCAGGCACCGACGCTGGACGCCGCCGAACGGCGGAAGGTCGCCGACGCAATCGTCGAGCACCTCGCCACCTCGGCAAGAAATAAGGGCTGCACGCGCGTGGAGGTTTCCGAACCGCTGGCGTCCGCAGAACCGCCGCTCTGGAAGCGGCTGGGGTTCGCGAGCCGCGGTCGAACGCTCGGTCGAACGATCGGCTGAGCCGCCAACCACCCGCGCCGGCCATATCAGACACAACAGGAGAAGAGCTCAATCGTGAGCAAGAACGTTGCGATGTTTGTTGACGTCGCCAACATGTACTACGCGGCTCGAGGCCAGGATGTCGACGTCGACTACGTCGCCCTCCTCAAGCACGCCACCAAGGGGCGCGACCTGATTCGCGCCTACGCATATACCGGGCTCGACCCGGAGAACGAGAACCAGCGGAAGTTCATCGACTTCCTTGGCAAGAACGGCTACAAGCCGGTCGTCAAGGACATCCGCAAGTTCGGCGATGGCCGAATGAAGGCGAACCTCGACATCGAGCTGGTGGTGGACCTGTTCCGCCTGGCCGATCGAATGGACATCGCCGTGATCGTGTCCGGCGATGGAGACTTCGCGCCGGCCATCAAGGCACTCCAGGACAAGGGTGTCCGCTGCGAGGTGATCAGCTTCAAGCCGAACACGTCGTCGGACCTCATCGCCGTTGCCGACGAGTTCATGGACATCATGAAGGTCGCCTCCATCAGCCGGAAGGAGGGACGCGTCATCCGGGAGACCGGAATGAGCGCGCCCGAGATGCCGGCCAAGGAAGTCACACCAGAGTTCGGTTTCCGCGAGGCATCGCCGACCGTTGCGGCCGCCGCCCTCGCCGCCCTCAAGGGTGGTGGCGGGACCGAGGCAGGTCGGCGCGGCCGCACGAGCACGAGCCGCACGAGCACGAGAAGCCGTCCGGCTGCCGCCTCGCCGGCTGTCCCAACGGCCGAGGATCGGGCCGTGCCCGTCGCAGCTTCCGTAGAGGGGGCAGCCGACGCCGATCCGGAGGCGCGCCGTCGCCGCCGTCGCCGCGGTGGTCGCGGCCGCGGCCGCACGCGACGAGATGACGAGACGGCACCGGCCATCGAGTCGGGTGCCGAGGAGATCGGCTGGGAGGAGTTCGACGACCTCAGCCAGCTGGACGGCAGCGGCGCCGAGCGCGAGTACACCTTCGAGGACGCCGATGCCGCCACCCTTGCCGAGCTCGGGTTGAGCGCCGACGACAATGTCGGCCTCGAGACGCCGGTGGCCGCCACGGATGAGGCTCCCAAGCCCACCCGCCGCCGCTCGACCTCGACCCGCGCCCGCGGGAAAGCAACGCCCGCGGCCGGGGACGTCGCCACGGACGAGGCACCCAAGCCCGCTCGCCGCAAGTCGACCTCGACCTCGACCCGCGGGAAGGCAACGCCGGCGGCCGAGGACGTCGCCACGGACGATGCACCCAAGCCCGCCCGCCGCAAGTCGACCTCGACCGCGACCGGCACCAGCGGCGAAGCAACGCCGGCGGCCGAGGGGACCACGGATGAGGCTCCCAAGCCGGCCCGCCGCCGCTCCTCGCGCAGCAGCACGGGCGAAGGAACCGCCACGGCCGATGGTGCGAATGTCGCCCAGGCGGGCGACGGGGAACCCCAGGGCATCTGGGGTCGATTCAGGACGGCCCGCAAGCCGCGCAGCACTGCCGGCTGAACTGACCCGCCACAGGCATAGAGAGAGGGCCGGCCCGCACGGGCCGGCCCTCTTCACGTACCTCAGGCTACGACTGCGTCTCGCGGTCGACCGTGTCGTACGCCTCGTTGATCGCCTCGGCCGTCTCGCTGGCGGCCTCTTCTCCGGCTGAGCCACCCGATGCGGCCGCCTCCTGCACGCTGCCGGATGGGTCCCCGAATGCCTCAGTCCCGTGGCCGTTCGTGGGCTGGTCGCCCTGGAAGATCGGCACCCACTCCGCGTCCTTGGCGCGCGCGGCGATCTCGTTGCGAACCTCGTCCGCCCTCTCGGCGAGCTCACGGCGCATTTCCTCGCCGCGCTTCGGTGCCGTGAGAAGGGCGGCAATCGCGCCCGCCGCCACGCCGATGAGCAGGCCGAGGAAGAAGGCGCCCCAATGGCGATGCTCCTCCTCTTCGCGCAGCCCCAATCGAACGGCTGTCGAGTCGACCAGCTCCTGGGCGGCCGGGACCGCGGCGCCTGCCGCGGCGATCGCAACCGTTCGTCGCTTCCAGATGTCCTTCAGCATCGGGCGCAGCGACGAGCGCCACGTCCGGTTGGACCAGCGCGCGGCGTCGCGGCTCGCCTGGGCGGCGCGCTTGGCTGCCTGACGCCGGAGGGGTCGGGTGTCGCGCCAGGCTTCGGACGCACGGTCGCCGACACCGGCGCCGGTCTCGGCGACGACTTCCACCACCTCCTGGCCGCGCCGTGCCATCTCGTGGCTGAGCTTCGCGTCCGAGACGCGGTCAATGAGTGATCGGATCGTTTCGGCGATCTCGTCGGCCGTTGGTGCCGGGCCAGTCGGCATGGTTTACCTCCATGTGTACGGCCGCAGTTGGGTGCACGAAGTATGCCACTGGCCTCGCGATTCGGCCATGCTCGCTGCTGATGCGCCGGAGCGCCGAACCTATACTCGACCGGTGATCGAGACCTCGCCGCCGCCGGGCTTTCTGAGCCTCGGGCAGGCCGTCGCGCGACGCATGGCCCAGCAGGCGGTCGAGCATGGCCGCGCCGGTCGCACGCTGCTCGTTCACGGCCCCGCCGGCTCGGGCAAGGGCGCCTTCATCGACGATCTGCTGGCGCTCCACTTTTGCGATGATGCCGGACACCGATCGACGACCGTGCAACGCGTGCCGGGGGTGCCGAGCGGCACGGTCACGGTCGCACCCGGACCTCGTGATCGGCTCACCGGATGCCTGGCGCGAGCAGCGTGCCTCCGGTGAGAGCATCGTCGCGGTCGCGCGGCGCTGGCTGCTGGATGCGGCCGGTGCGCCGATCGCCGCAGCGCGGCGGGTCGTCCTGGTCGAGCACGCCGACCGCGCCAATGAGCAGATCCAGAACGCACTCCTCAAGGCGCTCGAGGAGCCGACGGACCGCCATGTCTTCATCCTGGTGGCCGATGAACCGGGCGCCCTGCTTCCCACGATTCGATCGCGCTGCCAGCCGATCCGGATTGGCGCCGGTCCCTCGCGAGGAGCTGGCCACGTACCTGATGGACATCCGTCGGCTGCCGGCCGATCAGGCCGACGTCCTCGCCCGCATCTCGGGTGGCCTGACCGGAAGGGCGCTCTCCTTCGCCGACGACACGCCGCTGCTGCGGTGGCGGGCGGCGGGTGCAGACGGAGCTGCTCTCCCTGCTGGAGCGCGGGCGCGCCGACCGCTTCGGATCCGTCCGCGATCTCCTGGACGAGACGGTGCGTCTCAATCCGCCTGTCGTGGAAGAGGCCGGTGACGAAGCGCAGGCCCGGACGCCGGCTTCGGCGCAGCGCGGGGCTGCCGCCATGCTGGTCGAGGTCTGGCTGTCCCTGACGCGCGACCTCATCGTCGCGGCGGTTGGGCGCGCCGAGCTGGCGCCGAGCCGCGAGCTGGCGCCGGAGCTGGAGTCGCTGGCCGAACGCATCGGCCCGGCGAAGCTGGTCCGGATGGCCGCGCTGCTCGAGCGAATCGACGGCGGGCTGCGCGAGGCCGCATCGCCAAAGCTCGCGCTCGAGGCCGCGATGCTCGCCTGGCCGCTGCTGCCGCAGCCGCGGGATCGGTGAGCGAGGAGCGGTTGACGGCCCGGGTGTCGGGCCGCGTACAGGGAGTCGGTTTCCGATGGTGGGTCCGGCGGCACGCCGAAGGGCTGGGCCTCGTCGGCTGGGTGATGAACGGCGACGATGAGCGGTCGGTCGAGGTGGTCGCGGAGGGGCCGGCATCCTCGATAGCCGAGCTTGAACGCCTGCTGAACGAGGGGCCCTCGGGGGCGCGGGTGGAGTCAGTCGACGCGCGTCGCGGTCCGGTGAGCGGCGAGTTCGACCGGTTCGGGATCGTGCGATCGTGAACGGCCGCGCCATCGGCTGCGGGACGCTGGCCGTCGTGGTCTTCGTCGCGGTCGGCATCTTCGGCATCCTGCGCGCCGGGGCACCGGCCGAGTGTCCGAACCTGTTGCCATACCAGCCGGCGAACTATGAGCCGGTCGGAGCGGCAACTGCCGAACCGGCGCTGGAAGGTGTCGCGGGGCCGCTCGAGCCCGCCGGCAGCACGTCGTTCGGGCTGGCGCGGTGGGAGGTCTACGTGGAACCGGGCTT
Source organism: uncultured Chloroflexia bacterium (assembly GCA_963759405.1). Lineage (GTDB taxonomy): Bacteria > Chloroflexota > Limnocylindria > QHBO01 > QHBO01 > JACDBZ01. The sequence goes on from CAVWZA010000016.1 coordinate 421,438, forward strand.
CGCTCCCGCCTCGAGCGGCGAGCTGCTGCCGCAGCGCATCGTGCTCGAGTGCGGGGACGGAACGTTCCAGGCGTATCAGCGGGGCGCGGAATGACGCGACGGCCGGTCCTGCTCCTGGTGAACCCGGTTGCCGGGGGCAAGCCCGGCTCCGGTCCGGGGCTTGACGATGATCCGGAACGGCTGCAGCCGGATGCGCTCGCGGCGTCGCTCCGCGAGCGGGGGATCGAGGTCCGGCTGCACGTCCTGGCGGAGGATGACGATGCGGGAACGCTCGCCCGCACCGCCGCCGACGATGGCGGCGACGTCGTGGTGGCCGGCGGGGACGGAACGGTCTCCGGCGTGGCGACCTCGTTGATCCACCATCCCGACGCGGCCCTCGGCATCCTGGCCATGGGCAGCTTCAACAACATGGCGCGCGGCTTTGGGGTCCCGGTCACGCTGGACGCTGCGCTTGACGTCATCGGTGCCGGCCGGACCGGCCAGATGGACGCCGGCTGGGTGGTCGGCGATGAGGGCCGTCCATTCTTCGAGGCGGCCGGTGTCGGCGTTGACGCCGTCGGCTTCCTGGCAGTGGAGGTTGTCGAGCGCCGCGGCTGGCGGCGTGCCTTGCGCGCGGTGGTGCGCGGCATGCGGCTGCGCAGGACGCCGATGCGCGTCACGCTCGACGACGCCACCTATCGGACCGGGAGCCCGGCCGTCACCGTCAGCAACGGCCCGTACCACGGCGCCGGGTTCGCGGTCTCCGTCGGAGCCGACCCGACGGATGGGCTCTTCGACGTGGCCGTCTTCGAAGGGATGAGCCGGCTGGAGGTGGTCGGCCACTTCCTGGCCGTCGCGCGACGCCAGCCGCGGCGGGAGCCTCGCATCCGGCAATACCGGGCCAGGCGCGTCACCATCGAAGGAACGCGGCGCGCGCTGCTCGCCCACGCCGACGGGGTCAGTATCGGTGTCACGCCGGTCACCTTCGAGGTCCGGCCGGGGGCGCTCCGCGTCTTTCGCTAGGAGTTGAGCACCGGGCGGAAGAGGCGGTCGTGGGTGGCCAGCGCGAAGCGGTCCGTCATGCCCGCGATGTAGTCGGCGGCCTGGACGACGAGCGTGGCCTCGACCTGGCGGTAGCTGGCCGGGATCTCGTCGGGGTGCTCGAGGTGCCAGTCCATCAGGTCGCGGATGATCGCGACGGCGCGACGCTGCTGGCGGCTCTGCTCGACCGACTCGTACACGTGCTCGAACATGAAGTCGCGCAGCTGGTTCATCACGCCCAGCGTCGCGTCGTCCATGCGGACGGCACCGGTGCGCAGCGATTCGTCGATGACGGCGTTGATCATCGAGCTGATCCACTCCCGGCCCGGCTCACCGAACCGCTCGAGCACGGTCGGCGGAAAGGCATCGGGACGCAGGGTGCCGGCGCGCAGGGCGTCGAGCGCATCGTGCGCGAGGTAGGCGATCCGATCGGCGAACCGGACGCAGAAGGCCTCCGGCGTGGCCGGTGGCGGGTCGATCTTCCAGGAATGCGCGCGGATCCCGTCGCGCACCTCCCAGGTCAGGTTGGTGTCCTCCAGCACCTCGAAGATGCGGACGCTCTGCGCGGCGTGATGCCAGGCATCGGGCGCGAAGTACGGCGAGAGGGCGTCCTCGCCGGTGTGGCCGAAGGGTGAATGGCCGACGTCGTGGCCGAGGGCGATCGCCTCCGCCAGCGGCTCGTTCAGGCTGAGCGCGGCCGCCAGGGAGCGCGCCACCTGGGTGACCTGCATGGTGTGGGTCAGGCGCGTGACGAAGTGGTCGCCCTCCGGGTTGAGGAAGACCTGGGTCTTGTGCTTCAGCCGGCGGAACGCCTTCGAATGGATGATCCGATCCCGGTCGCGCTCGAACGCGGTCCTGAACTCGTCCGGCTCCTCGGGTCGCACCCGCCCGCGGCTGGCTGCCGAGCGCGTGGCCGATGGGCTCAGGCGCTCCGCCTCCTCGCTCTCGCGCGCCAGCCGGTCTCGCCGTCGCAACCCCGCATCGGTGCCGATCTCCTGCATGGACCGATGATGCCATTGGGTACGCTTGCACGGTCGCCGGATAGGCCGGTCGGGGCCTATCATCCGGGTTGGATGACAGGGCGCGTTCACGTGCGGCCATTGACAGGCCGACATTCACGGACTTCGGCCGTCAGTCACCTTCACCGATGGAGGGAGCTTCTTCGATGCTCAACCCGCCCATCGTCGCCGCCGCGGCGTCGCATGAGCGAGATCATCCCGCGCTGGGAGTTCCGGACATTCGGGCAGACCTTCGGGGCCGCGGAGGCCGCGTTCGGGGCGATGACCCCCGGCGCCGTGCAGGAGACGGATGAGGTCTACCTGCTCGTCGACGACGGGCAACCGACGACCGACGTCGTGAAGATCCGGTTCGACCTGATGGACGTGAAGACGCTCCGTGAGGTGTCCCCGGCTGGGCTCGAGCGCTGGGAGCCGGTGGCGAAGGTCGCCTTCCCGTTGGCGCCGGCAGACCTGGCGATCGTGACCCGGGCGCTTCGCCTGCCGTCCACCCCGTCCGATGACGCGGCGTCGAGCCTCGATGGCTTCCTCGCCGAAGTCGCTCGGCCCGATGGCCCGGTCCGCGCGGTGGCGGTCCACAAGCGGCGGGTCCGCTACGCGCCGGGTGGCTGCACGGCGGAAGTGTCCGACGTCACCGCGGACGGACAGCCGGTCCGCACGATCGCGATCGAAGCCGAGGATCCGGTGGCCGTGGTCGCCGCCGTCCGCGATGTCGGTCTCGGGGGGTACGTCAACACGAGCTACCCGGTCGGTCTCGCGGCGCTGCTGGCCGGCCGGCCGCCACGCTACGCGGTGATCGATGTCGGGACGAACTCGGTGAAGTTCCACCTCGGCGAGCGCCTGGATGACGGCAGCTGGCGACCCGTTGCGGACCGGGCGGAGCTCACGCGGATCGGCGAGGGGCTCGGCAGCGGTGGCACGGTCGCGCCGGCGGCCCTCGAGCGGACGATCGAGGTCATCGCCGGGATGGCCGACGAGGCGAAGCGCGAGGGGGCGGTCGCGATCGCGGCGGTCGGGACGGCCTGGCTGCGGGCCGCGAGCGACCGCGACGAGGTGCTGACGACGATCCGAGAGCGGACGGGCGTCACCGTCGAAGAGGTCAGCGGCGAGGACGAGGCTCGGCTCGCGTATGCGGCGGTCTCGATCGGGCTCCCGACCGATGCCGGCAACGTGGTCGTCTTCGACACCGGCGGCGGCAGCACGCAGTTCACCTTCGGCCAGGACGGCCGCGTCGACGAGCGCTACAGCCTGCCGCTCGGGGCCGTTGCCTACACCGAACGGTTCGGGCTCGACCGCGCCATCAGCGCCGATGTCCTGGGCGAGGTCCTGTCGGCGATGGCCGCGGACTTCGCAAGCCTCGATGGCCGCCCGACGCCCGATGCGCTCGTGGCCATGGGCGGGGCGGTGACGAATCTCGCGGCGGTGAAGCACGAGATGGCCGTCTACGACCCGGCGATCATCCGGGGCACGGTCCTCGACCGCGAGACGGTCGACCGCGAGATCGAGCGCTTCCGGTCCCTCGATGCCGACGCGCGCCGGACGATCGTGGGCCTGCAGCCCGCACGTGCCGAAGTGATCCTGGCCGGGGCGTGCATCGTCCGGACGGTGATGGACAAGCTCGGCCAGGCGTCCCTGACCGTCAGCGACTTCGGGCTCCGCCACGGGGTGCTCGTCGAGCGTTTCGCCACCTAGGCCGCCGCGACGCGCGGCTCAGTCATCAACCAAGATCACGGGAGTTCAACGATGGCGACGCTGATCCTGTTCGGACGACCCGCCTCCGGGAAGGGAACGGTCGGCCAGCGCCTGGTCGAGTCCGGCTACCTGGCATTATCGACCGGCCAAGCGATGCGCGAGTGGGCCGAGGGGCCCTCCCCCGAGCAGCAGGCCCTGCGGGCGACGATGGCGGCCGGCGGGTATGGCTCCGACGAGCTTGCGGTCCGGATCGTTCGCGAGTTCATCCAGGGCCTGCCGGAAGGCACGACCGGGGTGATTCTCGACGGCTTCCCGCGTGACCTGGCGCAGCTCGATGCCTGGCTCGCCGCGCCCATCGACCACGGGATCGGGGTCCTCGTCGACACGCCCGAGGCCGTCTGCCGGTCGCGCATCGTCGATCGCATGGTCTGCCCGGAGTGCGGCTGGACGGATCAGGCTCCGGCAACGGTCTGCGTCCGCTGCGGAGCGGCGCTCCAACGACGCGCGGACGACGGCGACGCGGCCATCTTCGACCGCCGCGTCCACGACTACGAAGAGCGCGTCGCGCCCGTCATCGACGCGTGGACTCGCGCCGACCTGCCGTTCATCCGGCTCGATGGCACCCGCGACGTGGATGTCATCGCCCGCGAGCTGCTCGATGAGGTGGCACGCCTCGAGGCGGTGTGACCTCCGTCGGCACCTACGTGTTGATCCACGGCGCAGGCGACGTCGGCTGGTACTGGCACCTGCTCGAGGCGGAGCTGCGGGAGCGTGGCCATGACACGGTGGCACCGGATCTTCCGGTCGAGGATGACTCAGCCGGGCTGACGGACTACGCCGACGTGGTCATCGACGCGATCGGCGAGCGGCGCAATCTCATCGTCGTGGCCCAATCATTTGGCGGGTATGTCGCGCCGATCGTCTGCGACCGACTGCCAGCGAGGCTGCTCGTGCTCGTTGCGGGGATGGTGCCCGTGCCCGGCGAGACGGCGGAGGAAATGTTCGCCAACACGGGGTGGAAGCAGGAACAGCAGGACGACTCCGGCCCGCTCGCGGTCTTCTACCACGATGTCTCCCCAGACCTCGCCGCCCAGGCGATGGCCCGCGGACGCACCCAATCGGGCACTCCGGGCAAGGAACCCTGGCCGCTCCGAGCCTGGCCGGACGTGCCCACACGATTTCTGCTCTGTCGGAACGACCGTCTCTTCCCGGCCGCATGGTTGGGGAGGGTGGTGCGGGACCGCCTCGGGATCGCGCCCGATGAAATCGACAGCGGCCACTGCCCCGCGTTGAGTCGACCTCGGGAGCTGGCCGATCGGCTCGAGGCCTATCGGGGCGGTTGGTAAGGGACTGTCAGCCGGGCGTCGCGTCGCGCTCGCTTCTTTGGGCGAGACCCTGGAGTTGCCCCGCGTGCACGTCTCTCACCCATTCCCAGCCGGGCTTGGCCGATGGACCGATCCTCGGGTCGCTGAGAACATCGGCGTCGCGCAATGCGTGAACGTACGCCCGATCCTGGTCAATCCGGGCCTGTACCTGATCAGCTCCACCGATGGACCCGTGACCAGGGACCAGGACATCGACGTCGCCCGCCACGCCCTCGAGCAGCCGCAGCGCGGCGAGGTAGTCCTCGACCGGGTCGGCGGCGCTCAGGTCGAGCATCGGAATCAGGACATCAGAGAGCATGTCGCCGGCGACGAGAACCCCGCGTTCCGCGATCAACAGCGCCGCATGGCCGAGAGCATGGGCCTGATGCTCGAGAATCCGGACTTGCGGACCGTCCCAAGGAATCCGCGCCGCCTCGGCCGGCAAGCCGGTAATGAGGCCCAGCAGATCCAGCGGTACCTCGATTTCCGGCGGTAGCTCCTCGGCGATGTCGTCCTTCCAATCCGCGTTCGACAGAAAGGCTCGAATGGTGGCCGCGCAGCGGGCTGTGCCGTGACGAGGCGCTTCGCCGAGCTTGGCGTGCCAGAGCACGTGATCCCAATGCGGATGCGTCGAGAAGCCTGCCACAACGGGCTGGCCCAACTCGCCAAGGTCGTTCGCGATGCCGGCGATTTCGTCGCCGGTCACCCCGGGGTCGATGAGCAGCACGCCAGCCCGGCCCTGCACGACAACAGCGTTGCTCTGGATGAACTCGCTCTCGTGGAGCAGCACACCATCCGCGACCTGCCTGAGCACGGCTGGCTCCTTCCGCTCGAGGTCTGCTGGCCAGAGGCTGTTGTGGCGCGCCCGACAGGATTCGAACCTGCGACCTTCGGCTCCGGAGGCCGACGCTCTATCCACTGAGCTACAGGCGCACAATCGCGCCGCGGACGGGAATGATAGCCCAGACGGCGGACGGCCTGAGACCTTCTGGATAGTCGAAGGCCCCCGCCGAAGCGGGGGCCTTCATTGCTGCCGGATTCGCTAATCACAAGGGCATCTTTCACGCACGGTTTCCCGCACTACCCTAACCCTAACCTACCCATGGCCTTGCGATCAGTAGTGAATCGCTGTGCGAACAGCACGATTAGGATAGACCGCCTGTTCTCTTTAGACAAGGGTTTCGGAGGTTTAGTTTCCTTTACAAAGTAAAGTGGCTGAACCTATTCGCCGGCCGATGGCGAGGGCTCAGCGGCGGCCGAGATGGTGATCGACTCGATGATCACGGGGGTGAGCGGAAGCCCCAGCTGCGGGTCGTTGACCGGGACCGCGGCGATGGAGTCGACGACGTCCGTGCCATCGATGACGTTGCCGAAGATCGTGTAAACACCAACCGAGCGCAGGGCGTCGTCGAGGTCTGACAAGGTGATGAAGAACTGGCTGCTGTTGGTCTGCCCATTGTTGGCCATGGCCACGACGTACGGGTCGTATCGGAGCCCATCCGCCGGTGGCTCGATCTCGAACTCGTAGCCAGGTCCGCCCGTTCCGAGCCCTGCGAAGTCCCCGCGATTCTGCTTCGTCTGCGGGTCGCCGGCCTGGATGACGAAGCCGCTGATGACCCGATGGAAGGTGATGCCGTCGTAGAAGCCGCAGCGGGCCAGGGCGACGAAGTTGGCAGTCGCGATCGGCGCCTGGTCGCCGTACAGCTCCATCACGATCTCGCCCTCCACCGCCCCGCCAACCTTCATGGTGGCAAGCTCGGCGCCCTCGAGCGTGGCCTGGGCAGAGACCGATGTCGGCGGCTCGGTCGGACACGGCGGGGCTGGGGTTGGCGTCGGATCGCTCCCGCAGGCGGCCAGCGCGAATGCGCAGGCGAGCCCGACAAGGACCCGGCGCAGGCCGATCACCGGCCGTTGCCCTCGAACAGGCGACGGGCGTAGCTGACCGGCATCGTCCCGCCGTAGATCAGCGTGTCGTGGAATCGCCGAATGTCGAAGCCGGTCCCCTCGCGCGCCTGGACCTCCGACTTGAGCTTCTCGATCATGTGCCGTCCGAACAGGTAGCTGAGCTGGTAGGTCGGCGTCGACGTGTATCGCTTGACTTCGGCGAGCGCGGCGGGACGCTCGAAGCCGGTCTCGGCGACCAGGCGCTCGACGGCGTCGTCGAAGCCGATGATGCCGCGATGGAGCTGGACGTCGAGGATGATGCGAGTCGAGCGCCAGATGGCATCGGTGTGCACGATGTACCAGCCCTTCGGCGTGTCGTCGAACCCTCGCTCCTTCATCATCCGCTCGCAGTAGAAGGCCCATCCCTCGCTGAACTCGGGCGCGCCGGAGAACAGGCGCACCAGGCTCGGATTGGTGATCGCCGCGCTCAGCTGCAGGTGGTGACCGGGGTATGCCTCGTGGACGGACGTGTTGTTGATCGACGCACGGTTGTGCTCCCGCATCATCTGCGGCGACGAGGGTGGCGTGACGATGTAGGTCCCGACCGGGCGCGGGTCGAACTTCGCCGGCTCGTAGTAGGCAGCGAATGGGATGAGATGGCGGATGAACGTCGGCGTCTCGATGACGTTGAGGTGATCTTCCTCGGGCGGCGTCGCGATGCCGTGCTCGACCACGAAGGCGCGTGCACGATCCATCGCGTCGCGGTACTCGGCCAGCGACTCGACGAAGCTGGCGGCGTGATCGTCCTTGACGATGTCGGCGACCCCTGAAAGCGACGCCGTCGGATCGATCTCCGAGGCGAGCGCATCGCGCGCCGCCTTCTCGGAGACGAGCAGCTCCTCGCCGACGGCCAGGATCTCGTCGCCGTTCGCCTCGAGCTCGCGGAGTCGAACCATCTCCTCGAAGCGCTCGGGACCGGCCTTCCAGTCCGCCGTCGCGCGGGGGAGCACGTCGCTTCGCAGCCAGTCGCCGTGCTCTGCCAGGGCGGCCTTGGCGACATCGACCGATGCCGAGAGCCGGTCGGCGATCGCATCATCTCCCGCCTCCGTCCGGGCGGCGGCCAGGATCGTGTCGAGGAAGGACGGCAGGTGCTCGGTCGACTCGAGGTCGATCTCGGTCCAGAGCTTGCACCGGCTCGGTGACGCGCTCGCGCGTCTCGGCCAGGAACCGGGGAGCGGCGTCGAGACGGCTGGCGATGCTGTCGAGCCGATCAGCGAGCGGCGCGAAGTCCCGCGTGAAGAGCGGGAAGAGGGCCTCGCCGATGTGCGCGGCGCCGCCGGACGAGCCGGCCCACGGCCGGTACTCGGTCTGCCAGTACAGCCCGAGTCGCGCCTGGTGGATCGCCAGGTCACGGTCGAGGGCGCGCTCGGCGCTCAGCTCCCCGGGATCGAAGGCGGACAGCTCGTCGATCGTGCGGCGGTAGAAGGCCACCTCTTCGTCGACGGCGTCGCGACCTCCCGACGCGAGGTCGCCATCGTGGTCGTGGATGCCGAAGAACGTCGCGTACTCCGGATGCAACGTGAGCTGGTCGCGAAACCAGCGGTCGATGGTGCGGTCGAAGCGCGCGTCGACATCGGATGGGGTCTGGGTCATGGATCCGTACCTCAGGGTGCATGCCGCCGCCGGCGGCATCGGTCGTGAGCGGGTCGCTGGCGCCTCAGCTGGCCGGTGCCAGGACGCGCTCGAGGAAGCCTAGCACCCAGCCGGGATAGTCCTCCGGGCAGGTGTCGAGCGACTCGGCGTGCGCGGCGCCCGGGCAGACCTCCAGCTCCGTCGGCGAGCCCGCCGCCTCGGCTGCAGCCAGCATGGACTCGGCGTCATCGGTGCCGATCGTCTCGTCACTCCCCGCGTGGATCAGCAGGAGCGGGCGGTCATCCAGGCGCTCGACGGTCTGGACCGGGTCGACCGCCGAGACGTCCTCGCCGGTGCGGATCAGTGTGCCGAGCAGGATCGCCCAGCTTCCGGGCAGCGACAGCGGATAGCCGCTGGCATCGAGCCGGGCCTGGGCCGCATCGGCCAGCGCGGCGTGCGTCGACTCGGCGATGACCGCGTCGACTCGCTCGTCCCGGTCTGCCTCGGCCAGCGCCGACGCTCCGCCCATCGAGACGCCGAAGAGGGCTATCTGCTCCGGCCCCTTCGCTTCCTCCAGCCAGTCGACCATCGCGCGCAGGTCGTGCGCCTCGCGTACTCCCTGCGTCGTCTCGGCATCCGAGCTCTGGCCGTGATTGCGGAAGTCGAAGAGGAGCAGGTTGTAGCTGTCGTGCAGGATGGCGGCGCGGTCGAGCATGTTGCTCTTGTTGCTCCTCCAGCCATGGGCCATGACCACCGTCGGTCCCGTGGGGCCGATCCCGTTTGCCGCGGGCACGTACCAGCCCGCCAGCTCAACGGAGCCCACGGTGACGGCATCTCCGGCGAGGGCGCCCTGGCGGGAGCAATCCTCTGGATCGGCCTCCGTCGCAAGCTCGGCATCGGTGGTGATGTCGTAGTTGATCGCCTCGTACGCCCAGCCCATGGTGGCCGGCGTGCGGCAGTCGGTCGTGGGATCGGGGGGATCCGTCAGCTGGCGTGAACCCTCGTAGCCGACGTACGCCGAGGTAGGCGACGAGGGCGACGAGCAGTGCGGCGAATGCGAAGCTCGCCCACCGTGTGACACGGGTGCGTTGCTCCGTGCTCGGATCGGGCGGCAGCTCGTAGGGCATCCCGGCCGGAGTATAGGGCCGGGATACACGGTATCCGGCGTACCGCGTACAATCCGTCGCCGATGACCAGCCGACGACCAACCCGCGCCGCGTCCGCCGCCGGAGCCCGCGGACGTGGACACCACACCCTCGCGCCCGCCCACCTCAGTGAGGCGACGGCCGCCGCGACGGTCGGAGTGGTCGTGGGCGGCGTCGCCCTTGTGATCACCGGGCATCGGGATCATCGCCCAGGCGCTGACCATCGGCTCCCGATACGGCGGCGATCCGCCGCCGAACGTCGGCACGCTCAGCCTTGCACCGGCGCTGCTCGGCGTGGCGATCCTGGTTCTCGGTGGGGCTCTCACCGCCGGAGGCCTCGCCGTCTTCGCGGACGCCCGGCGCTCCCGGCTGCTGACCGGGATCGTGTCCGGGGTCGCCGCGGCGCTCGCCGCCGCCGGTGCGTTGCTGGTGATGGCGAACCCGCCCCCGGCCGTCGTGCTCGCCATCGCGCTCACGGTCGCAACCGTCGTCTTTGGCGTCGCCGCGATCCTCCTGCTTCGCCCGCGTCGCTGACCGCGGCGCGATCGCGCGTGGCGCGCACCATCCTCGTCATCGGCGCCGTCGCCTTCCTGCTTGCGGGTGCCTTCACGTTCGCCCTCGCCGCGGTCGGCGTCGAGCGGCTCCTCACAATGCTGCCACCGCTGGCCATCGACGCCGATGCCGTCGGCGGCGCCTTGACCGCCCTGGCGTTGACCTTCGTCGCGACCGGCACGGTGCACCTGTTCGTCGTCGCGGGCCTGCGCGAAGGGCGGCGCTGGGCGGCCAGCGCGGGCGCCCTGCTGGCAGGGGTCCTGGCGGCCGCCTTCGTCGGGCTCGCGGCGGCGGCCATCTCCAGCGCGTTGCGCTCGCCGGCCAACGCGTTGCCGCTCCTCGCGGGCGCCGCGGCGGCCACCTGTCGCGGCGATCGGTTACGCGCTCGTGGCGGTGCGCCTGGCGCGCGAGCTTGGGTCCGGCTCGGCCTCCTGAATGGCCCCGGCGGGCTATGCTATGCTCCGCCACCGTCGCTTCCGCGGGCCCGTGGTGTAGTGGCCAAACATGCCAGCCTGTCACGCTGGAGATCGCCGGTTCGAATCCGGTCGGGCCCGCC
>CAVWZA010000017.1:0-173022 GCA_963759405.1 uncultured Chloroflexia bacterium
TGGCGGATGCCGTAGTCATCGGGTTGGCTCACGGATCCCGTGAGGGCCGAGGTGCCGAATGCCGTAGTCGGCGTTCTGGGTGAGCGCCGGAGCGTCGGTCGTGACCGTGGGCGACGCGCCGAACAGCGAGCCGAAGACGTCGGGCACGACCTGGCCGGCGACGAAACCGACGGTCATGCCTGCCACGAGGATGAGCGCCAGGACGAAGCCTGGACGCGTGACATCGGTGCGGGGGGCGGTGCGAATCATTGGGGTGGGCTCCTTCGGGCCAGGGTTGTCGTTTGCCTGTACAGGAGCCCGCATCGGCCAAAAGGTGACACCGAAGATTCCCCTCGACCCGCGGTCCGCGATCTGTCACCTTTTTGGCCAGATCCGTCCCTGTAGGGGCAGATGCAATCGGCTGCAGTCGCGGCCAAGCCGGCCGTCACGATCGAGGCGCTCTACCGCCAGGAGGCGGACAAGATGTGGCGTGCGCTGTTCGCCTTCTCCGCCGATGCCGAGATCGCCAGCGACGCCGTCGCCGAGTCGTTTGCCCAGGCCATCCGGCGCGGTTCCGCCATTCGCGATCCGCGCGCCTGGGTCTGGAAGTCGGGGTTTCGCATCGCGTCCGGCGAGCTGAAGCTCCGATCCCGCAGCGTGTACCTCGTCCCGGACGGCTCGTACCTCGATCCGGAAGTCGACACCGAGCTGCTCGCCGCGCTCGCCCAGCTGCCCGACGGCCAGCGGGCGGCCGTCGTCCTCCACTACTACGCCGATGCCCCGGTCCGCGAAATCTCGCGCCGGACCGGCATGTCCCAGCTCTCCGTGCGCGCGAACCTGAGCCGCGGTCGGAAGCGCCTCAAGCTGCTGTTGGGTGACCGTCATGGATGAGCTTCACGGCCGATTCCGTCGACTCGATCGAGTTTCCGCACCAGACCTGTGGCACGAGGCGGTCGAGCGTGCCGCACAGGTCGAGGTCGCTCCGCGGCGGACGTTCAACCCTGGGTTGGCGCTGATCGCCATCGCCCTGCTGCTCGCTGCCCTCGCCGGCGCGATCGTGGTTGGCGGCTGGCTCAATCGCGAATTGCCGGCCCCCAAGATCGTGACGTACGACAACGGGATGATCGTGGCCTATGCCGGATGTGGCCGGGTCGTGTCCCTCGATCCGACCTCCCTCGAGGCCCGCGATCTCGTCGCGGCGTCGGCTGGCTGCCACGATCGTTCCGCAGATGACCACTGGACACGGCCGGCGTGGTCGCTCGGACGGCAGCCGCCTCGCCTACCTCGTGCAGGCGGCCGATGGACCCGGAGGTGAGTACGCGGCGCAACGCCTGGGTCTACGACGCGGCGACCGGCGAGGCGCGGCAGCTGGACCAATGCCCGGGTGACTGGTGCAAGGGAATCGACATCTCGCCGGACGGCTCGCTGATCGCATACCTCACCGGGTACGTCGACGGCGTCGCGTCGCTCGCGTGACCGGGTCGCTGGCGTGGTCGGGTCGACTCGAGGCGAGACGCGTCCAGCGAGCCTGGTTTCTCGCGGCACCTCCGGGCCGCGGCGGCCCGGTGTTCTCGCCGGATGGCAGCCAAATCGCCCTGCCGCTGCTCGGGGGACAGTCCGGGGTATACCTCGTCGACGTCAGCGGCGTGGAGGACGGCACCGTAGGCAGCCCGACCCTGCTGTACGGGATCGTCGAGGCAGCCGACCTGGCCTGGTCGCCGGACGGAGCCTGGATCGCTTACACGCAGACCGGTGGCCTGGGCCTCGATCTCCGCGGTCATGATCGAACCGCCCTCGACCAAGCGATCGATGTGTCCGGGACCGGGATCGTGGTCGTCCGGGCCGATGGGACCGAGTCTCGCATCGTCGCAACCGGGCCGGGCGGGGGAACTCCTCATACCCGACCTGGTCGTCGGACTCGTCGTCGGTCGCGTACCTGGCGGTATCCAACGACGGCGCGCCCAATGCGTCGAAGCTCACACTGTGGACCGTGGCGATCGATGGGGGCGAGCCGACGCAGATCTACGAGTCCGACTGCTGCTACTCCGGCTTCGCGCCGCCCGCCTGGTCCCCCGATGGTGAGTGGATCGCGCTCGAGGTGGACGTGGAGGACAACGCCGCCGAGTCCGGTGTCGTCCTGCTGCGGGCCGACGGATCCGAGGTGCGGTATGCGCAGGGCATCCCGCTGGAGCCCGTCTGGCAGCCAATCCCGGAGAACTGATTCGCGACGATCGACCGCTCGTCGCGATGGGCGGAGTGCCCTACCGTGTCGCTATGGATGTTCCGCGCCTCACGCACGTTCGCGTCAACGTTCGGGACCTCGACGCCGCGATCGCGTGGTATGAGCGGCTCCTCGGCGTGCCGGCGGAGGGGCACTGGCCGCCGGACGTCCCAACGTATGCGCACTTCACGCTCGGTCCGGCGCAATTCGCGATCGGTCAGTACGAACCAGCTCCTGCCATGGGGGCTCGATTGAATTTCGAAGTCGACGACGTCGATGGCTGGTGGGAACGACTGCGCGACGATGCCGATGTCCTCGAACCGCTGATGGACACGGAGTACGGAACGCGCAAGTTCACGATCCGCGACCCCGACGGCAACGAGCTCGGCTTCGTCCAGTCCCGTCGCTCAGATGGACCGTGAGTTGACGTTCCGACGCGCCCGCCCGTCGGAGGCCAACGCGGTCCGCGAGCTCATCGTCCGCTCGATGGCGCACTGGGACAGACCGCCCGCCTATCTCGACGAGGCGCGGAGCCTCATGAGCCTCTCCGGGGAGGACATCGAGCGCGACGAGGCATGGGTCCTGGACAGACGGCGCGCGGATCGTCGGCTTCCTTCGCGTCAGCTTGTCAGGTGCCGATGCCGAGATCGAGGAGCTTCACCTCGAGCCGGCGTGGATCGGTCGCGGGCTCGGACGGCGACTCTTCGAGCGCGCCGTCGAGGCGGCGCGGACGCTGGGAGCTGATCGGCTCGTCTGGTCGACCGATCAGTACGCGCTGGGCTTCTACCTTGCGATGGGCGGGATCGTGACCGGATCCACCCCGTCCGGGATCGCCGGTGACGAGCCCCTCACCTTGATGGAGCTTGGCCTGACCTAGGTCACAGTCATCGCTCGGCGGCGCCGGGTGGCGGCTGCCCCACTTCGATGGCACCCCATCGGTCCGCGAGCTCCACGAGCAGGCTCAAAGGCGGCGCGAAGTAGAAGGCGCCGGTGACGGGGCGTGAGAAATCGGTGAGGCGGTCGTGGAGGCCGTCGGGGTCGAGGCCGAACATGCGGGCAAGCATGCGGTCGATGCGCGCGCGATCGGCGGAGAAGGCGACGAACTGGAGCCCGTGCTCGGCGAGCGTGCCGTACGGGACGCTGCGGCGGTAGACCGGGAGCTCCTCGCCGGAGTCATCGGCGATCTCGACGCGGGCGATGTGGGCGGTCGGCGGCTTCGCGTCGCCCTCGAGCTCCTTGCTGGTGAGCTTGGTGCGGCCGAAGACGCGCTGCTGCTCCTCGACGGGGAGCGCCTCGAAGGCGGCCAGGTCGTGCACCCAGCGCATGACCAGGACGTGGCTGCCGCCGGCGCCGGGCTGGTCGTCGGGGATGAGGACTGCGGCGGGCGCCTCGTGGGTCATCGGGTTGGCGGTGCCGTCGATGAAGCCGAGCAGGTCGCGGCTGTCGCGGTGGACGAAGCAGTCCTGGTCGGTCGCGACCGTCGCGACGCCGTCCAGCTCCTTGACGGCGGCACGCGCGTGCTCGAACACGACGTCACGGGAGCTGCTGCTGATCCACATCCAGAAGTCGTGCTGGGTGGCCGGCGCATGGTGGCCGCCGGGCCGGCCGATCGGCTCGAAGGGCGCCAGGTCGGGCGGCGCGTGCTCCGGGGCAATCGAGCGCCATAGCTCCGCGCCGAACCCGATCACCAGGTTCACGCCGCCGGCCGAGACGGCCGGTGCGCGGAGGCGGCTGAGGGCCGCGGTGGCTGTGGCCAGGTCGACGTCGGGCCGCAGGTCGAGCTCAACGAACTCGTGGGCGATGGTGCCCTGCGCGAAGATCCCGATCTGCGGAACGTTCATGAGCTGCGTGGAGCGTACTCCGCGCCTCAGACGGTGCGCGTCTCGGCCGTGACGCGGTGGCACGGAGCTCTCGGGCGCCGGCACGGAGGCGAGCGCCTCGTCGAGCTTCTCGAGGTAGGGCTTTGCGCGAAGCTCCTCGAGCAGTGGGCGAGCGTCAGCGGCCCACGCTCGGACCTCGGGCTCGCCGGGGAGGAGGATCGCGGCGTCGAGGACCCAGATCGCGGCCTCGAAGTACTGCTCGAGCGCGACGAAGCGCGGCACGCGCGTCCGGAAGCCGGCGATGGCTTCGGCGGTGCGCCCTTCGAGCGCTGCGAGCCGCAGCCGCAGCGTGCAGCCGCCACGCCTGCCGCGAAGGCGCCGTGTCATGGGCAGTCGGCTGACCGCGGCTGCGATCTCGCGGACGCGCTCCGGGTTGCGTGCACCAGATCGCCGCTCGCAGGGCAGCGCGAGCGCAACCTCGGGACTCTGGCGTCTGGAGCTCGGCTTGCCGTGAGCCGTTGGCATACGCGGTCTCCGGCATCAGGTCGCCGCGCGAGATGGCCGTGCTCGCGCTCACCATGTGGAGGCCGAAGAGGTCTTCCGGGTCGGTGCTGTCGCCGACCAGCGTCCCGGAGCTCCGGCTCGATCGCGTCCAGGCGCTCTCGCCCCGTGCTGCCTCGTGCAGGCCGAGCAGCGATCGCAGCCGGACGCGATCGGTACGCAGGGTCGCGCCTGTCGAGTGCTTCCTGCGTCACCGCCGCATGGGCGTCCCAATCTCGCGCCCTCGTCGAACAGCGCCGACCGCCGCGGTGCCGGCCAGCCAGTTGAACATGGCCGCGATCGCCGATCTGCCTGGCGAGCTCCAGGGCCTCCAGACAGCATCCGCGTGGCGCCTGCCGGATCGTCGTCGCTGATGGCGGAGGCGAGGTTGTTCCGCACCCGCATCTCGAAGTTGCGATCGCCCAAGGCCTTCGCCATGTCGAGGGCGGCTGCCTGGAGCGCGATTGCCTCGCGCGGCCGGCCCGATGATGTTGAGCGCCGATCCCTTGTTGACGAAGGCCTCGCGCGATCACGCATCGAGGTTCAGCCGCTTCGGCGATCGTCAGGGCGCGGTCCGCGGCATCCACCGATTGAGCCGTCTGCTCCGACGCGCATGTAGGCGCGGGAGAGGTTCGCGAGCGTCTGCGGCCAGGACCGGCTCGTCGCCGATCGCCTCCGCCTCGCGGTACCGCGGCCTCGAGCACCTCCGTCGCCCGCTGCACCTCGCCGCTTTCGAGGAGCAGTCTTGCCGAGCCGGGCGGTGGCCGCGCGCCGCCGACCCCGTCGCCCAGCTCGCGATAGGCGGCAACGGCCGCCTCCGCGTAGTCGATCCGCGTCCGGGCGCGCGGCCGACCGATGCCAACGTGCCGCGCGATCCAGCAGCGGCGCGCGCTCGGCCGGATCGGTGGTGATCGGCGAGCGCCTGGTCGAGGTAGGCGACCGCCTGGTCGTAGCCGCCCAGGGCTGCCGCCCGGTCGGCCGCGCCGGTCAGCGCGAGGCGAGCCTGCGCCGCAGACGGCATCGGCCTCGGCGCCCTCGTCGGAGGCCTCGCGCGCCGCAAGGTAGTGGCTGGCCAGCGCGCCCGCCAGCTCGTCGTCGCCGATGCCCTCGTAGTGGCGCGCCACGGCCAGGTGCCGCGAGCGGCGGTCGCGCCGCGCGAGCGTGCCGTAGGCGACCTCGCGGATGAGCGACTGGACGAACTTGATACTGCCCGCGCTCCGGCGAGCGCGGGTCGCCTCGATGTCGAGCAGCTCGCGCCGGACCAGGGCGCGCAGCCGCGGCTCGAGGTCCGTCGCGTCGACGCCGGTGATCGCGGCCAGCGCATCGGCGCGAGAAGACCTGGCCGAGGACCGAGGCGTCCTGGAGCAGCGTCCGGTCCGCGGCTCGAGCGCATCCAGCCGCGAGGCGATGAGCGAGCGCAGCGAGTCCGGCACGGTGATGTTCGACAGGTCGCCGATCGGCTCGTAGATGTCGCCGTTGCGCTGGATCGCCGTCGGCGAGGAGCCCGCGCACCGTCTCGACGGCGTAGAGCGGCATGCCCTCGGCGCGACCGACGATGGCGGCCAGCGCCTCCTCCGGCAGGCCCGGGCACGAGGCCGTTCAGGAGCTCGCGCATCGGCCTCATCGGTCAGCGGCTCGAGCGCCAGGGCGGTCAGGTTGCGCCGGCTGGCGCCCCAGTCCGGCCGCCGGTCGAACAGCTCGGGCGGGCCAGGGTGACGACCATGATCGGCAGGCCGCTTCGACCAGTCGAGCAGGTGGTCGATGAAGTCGAGCAGGCCCGTATCGGCCCATTGGAGGTCCTCGAACACGAGCACGGTCGTGCCGCGCTCGGCGATGCGCTCGAAGAAGAGCCGCCAGGCCGGGAAGAGCGCGTCACGCCGCCGGCCGGCGCCTCCTCGACCCCGAGCAGGCGTCAGCAGCGCCGGACCGATGCGCTCGCGTTCGCTCGCGTCCTCGCACGTACTCGTCGAGCGTGGCCGCGATGCGCTCGCGGGTCGTCGCCTCGTCGTCGTCCTCGGTCAGCTGCGCGCGCCGGCGCACCATCTCGCCCAGCGCCCAGAACGTGATCGCCCTCGCCGTACGACGGCGAGCGGCCGCGGTGCCAGTAGATCGGCGTCCGAGACGCCGTCGACGTACTTCTCGAGCTCCCAGACCAGCCGGCTCTTGCCGATCCGCCCGGGCCGGTGATCGAGACGAGCCGCACGCGCTGCTCGCGGCCGACGGCGTGGAGCAGCTCCTTGAGCTGGCGCAGCTCCTCGTCGCGGCCGACGAACGGCGCCTCGAGGGCATCGGTCGCGGCCCTGGCCGCCGCGCTGCGCGACCACGCGAAGCGCCTGCCAGCCGGGACCGGGGCTGGTCTTGCCCTTGAGCGAGTGGTCGCCGATCGGCTCGAACACGATCGCGCGCTCCGCCGCGCGCATGCGTCGCCTCGCCGACGAGCACGGTGCCCGGCTCGGCCACGCCCTGCAGGCGGGCCGCGGTGTTGACCAGGTCGCCGGCGACCATGCCCTGGTTCGTGGCGCCGAGCGTGACCGCCGCCTCGCCGGTCAGGACCCCGGCGCGCGCCTGGAGGTCCGGGATGCAGGGCGCCGACCGCGTCGACCAGCTCGAGCGCGGCGCGGACGGCGCGCTCGGCGTCGTCCTCGTGGGCGACGGGCGTGCCCCAGACCGCCATGACCGCGTCGCCGATGAACTTCTCGACCGTGCCGCCGTGCAGCTTGACGATCTCGGTCGCGGTGTCGAAGTAGCGGCACAGGAGCTCGCGGACGGCCTCGGGGTCGCGGTCCTCGGCGAGCGTCGTGAAGCCGACGAGGTCGGCGAACAGGACGTGACCAGGCGCCGCTCGGCGGTCGCCGGAGTGGCTGCGGGCCGGCATCGGCCGGCGCTTCGCCGTCGGCCGCCCAGGACGTGGCCGCAGCGTCGCGCAGAATCGCGCGTCGGGCCGGTTCGGCTCGCCGCATGACGGGCAGCTGGCGGCGAGCGGGCCGCCGCAGTTGTCGCAGAACCGATTCGCGGTGCGGTTCTCGGTCCCGCACGCCGCGCAGAGCATCCGTTTGCCTCCGGCTGGATCTCGAAGCGCAGCGTACCCGACACCGGCAAGCGGCTCGGTTGGACTTCCCGCGATTCTCTTGAGCGGACTTGCGGTCAGGTGCACGTATCGGCCAATGAGTGGCTGAATTTGCTCGCTGGGGCACGGAACAGCCAACCAGGACGGCGCTGCTTGGCCGTTCTGTACCCGCAGCGGCACGAATCGGCCAATGAGTGGCCGTTAGTTGCACCAGCAGGTAATCATCAGCCGATGGCAGCGGTTCGACTCTCCCCGGCCCTGAGGTTCTGGTGGTTCGTGCATCGATGGCTGTATCGGCTGAGCGGCGGCCGCATCGGCACGAGGGTCAACGGGTTCGAGATCCTGCTGCTGACCACCCGCGGGCGGAGCAGCGGCGAGCCGCGGCGGGTGGCGCTCCAGTCGCTCGAGCATGGCGATGGCTGGGCGGTGATCGCGTCGTTCGCCGGCGAGGATCGGCATCCGAACTGGTGGCTGAACCTGCAGGCGGAGCCGATGGCGACGGTCCAGATCGGCCGACGCAGCACCCGCGTCCGGGCGCGCGAGGCGACCGGGGAGGAGCGAGCGGAGCTGTGGGATCGGTTCGTGGAAGTCGACGATGCCTACGCGGAGTACGAGAAGCGGACCAGCCGGGTCATCCCGGTGGTGGTCCTGGAGCCTCAGGCGGTTGGCGACTCGGCGCGGGACTCCGAGCGATCGGTGGCCGGCGCAGGGACCGATGCCAGCGCCTCGTCGAGCTTCTCGAGGTAGGGCTTGGCGCGAAGCTCCTCGAGCAATGGGCCGCGCTTCGATGGCGAACGCCCGGATCTGGGGCTCCTCGGGAAGCAGGACCGCGGCGTCGACCGACACGACCGCGGCCGTGAACATCTGCTCGAGCTCGCGGAGGCGTGCGATGGCGGCACATAGCCGGCCGCGGCGTCGTCGCGTCGCCCCTCGAGTGCCGCCACGCGCCGCCTCGGCCTGCAGCCGCAGGGCCTCGGTCAACGGTCCCGTCGCGGCCAGCGCCGCCACGCGGGCCTGCAACCTCGCGCGCTCGCTCGAGGTTGCCGGCCCAGATCGCCGAACGCATGGCGAGCTCGAGCCCGACCTCGGGGTTCTGGGACAGGAGCTCGGCTGCCTTGAGACCATTTGCGTAGGCGGCCTCCCATTGGCCCATGAGGAGCGCGCTGACGCCCTCGGCACCATGACGATCATGAAGAGCTCGTCCGGATCCGTGGTCTCGCCGACGACGTCACGAATCCGCTGCGGCCGTTCGTCGAGATCCTCGCCGCGCGCGGTCGCGTACAGCGTTCCAAGGGTGAGCAGCCGAGCCCGGTCGCCGCGCAGGGTGGCGGACTCGAACGCCTCCCGCATGAGGACCTCGTGGGCGTCCCAGTCCCGGCCCTCTTCGTAGAGTGCGCCTGCGAGGGTGCCCGCCAGCCAGAAGAACATGCGCGCGGTCACCGATCTGCTTCGCGAGCTCGAGGGCCTCAGCAAGCATCCGCGTGGCTTCGGCCGGCTCGTCGTCGAAGAGCGACGAGGCGAGGTTGTTCCGCACGCGCATCTCGAACGACCCGAGGCCGAGCTTCTGGGCGAGCTCGAGGGCGGCGCGGGCGAGGACGGTGCTCTCGCGGCGCCGGCCGAGGATGTCGAGGCCGCCGACTTGTTGATGAACGCCTCGGCGACGACGGCTCGAGGTTGAGCCGTTCGGCGATCGCCAGGGAGCGATCCGCCATCTCGACGGCCGCATCGGGTCGCCCTGACCGCATGTGGGCTCGCGCAAGATGCGCAAGCGTCTCCGCCAGGACGGCTCATCGCCGACCTCCTCGGCCTCCGTGAGCGCTGCCTCGAGCACCTCGGTCGCCCGCGGCACCTCGCCACCTTCGATGAGTATCCTGCCCGAAGCGGACGGATGCCCCGACCGCGCCGGCCGGTCTCCGAGCTCTCGATAGGTCGGCACCGCCGCCTCTGCGTAGCGCTGGGCATCCGGTCGCGCCGCGGCGGTGGCGAGCGTGCCGCGCGGTCCAGCAGCGGCGCGCGGTCATGCGGGGTCGGAGGTGATCGCAAGTGCCTGCTCGAGGTAGCTGACGGCCTGGTCGTAGCCCCGAGCGCTGCCGCCCGATCGGCCGCGCCGGTCAGCGCCAGGCGCGCCTGGGCGGAGACGGCATCGGCCTCGGCGCCCTCGTCGGAGGCCTCGCGAGCCGCGAGGTAGTGGCTGGCCAGCGCGCCCGCCATCTCGTCGTCGCCGATGCCCTCGTAGTGGCGTGCCACGGCCAGGTGCCGCGAGCGGCGGTCGCGGCGCGCGAGCGTGCCGTAGGCCACCTCCTGGATCAGCGACTGGACGAACCGATACTGTCCGCGCTCCGGCGAGCGCGGGTCGGCCTCGATCTCGAGCAGCTCACGGCGAACCAGGGCGCGCAGCCGCGGCTCCAGGTCATCGGTCGCGCCGGTGATCGCGGCCAGCGCATCGGCGGAGAAGACCTGGCCGAGGACGGATGCGTCCTGGAGCAGCGTCCGGTCGGCGGGCTCCAGCGCGTCCAGCCGCGAGGCGATGAGCGAGCGGAGCGAGTCCGGCACGGTGATGTTCGTCAGGTCGCCGATCGGCTCGTACAGGTCGCCGTTGCGCTGGATGCGGCCGTCGGCAAGCAGCCCGCGCACCGTCTCGACGGCGTAGAGCGGCACGCCCTCGGCACGACCGATGATGGCGGCCAGCGCCTCCTCCGGCAGCCCCGGAACCAGGCCGTTCAGGAGCTCGCGCATGGCGTCATCGGTCAATGGCTCCAGCGCCAGGGCGGTCAGGTTGCGCCGGTTGGCTCCCCAGTCCGGCCGCCGGTCGAACAGCTCCGGTCGGGCCAGGCTGACGACCATGATCGGCAGGCCCTTCGACCAGTCGAGCAGGTGATCGATGAAGTCGAGCAGGCCCGTATCGGCCCACTGGAGGTCCTCGAACACGAGCACGGTCGTGCCGAGCTCCGCGATTCGCTCGAAGAAGAGCCGCCAGGCCGGGAAGAGCGCGTCACGTCCGCCGGCGGGAGCCTCCTCCACCCCCAGCAGGCTCAGCAGGGCGGGACCGATGCGCTCGCGCTCGTCCGCGTCCTCGACGTACTCGTCCAGCGTGACCGCGATGCGCTCGCGGGTGGTGGCCTCGTCGTCGTCCTCGGTCAGCTGGGCGCGGCGGCGGACCATCTCGCCGAGCGCCCAGAACGTGATCCCCTCGCCGTACGACGGCGAGCGGCCGCGATGCCAGTAGATGGCCTCCGAGACGCCGTCGATGTACTTCTCGAGCTCCCAGACCAGCCGGCTCTTGCCGATGCCGCCCGGGCCGGTGATCGAGACGAGCCGCGCCCGCCGATCGCGGCCGACGGCGTGGAGCTGCTCCTTCAGCTGCCGCAGCTCCTCGTCGCGGCCGACGAACGGTGCCTCGAGGGTGTCGGTGCGTCCGTGGCCGCCGCGCTGCGCGACGACGCGGAGCGCCTGCCACGCCGGGACGGGGCTGGTCTTGCCCTTGAGCGAGTGGTCGCCGATCGGCTCGAAGACGATCGCCGACTCCGCCGCGCGTCGGGTGGCCTCGCCAACCAGCACGGTGCCCGGGTCCGCCACGCCCTGCAGGCGGGCCGCGGTGTTGACGAGGTCGCCGGCCACCATGCCCTGGTTGGTGGCGCCCAGCGTGACCGCCGCCTGTCCCGTCAGGAGCCCCGCGCGAGCCTGGAGGTTCGGGTGCAGGGTGCCGACCGCGTCGACCAGCTCGAGGGCGGCGCGGACGGCCCGCTCGGCGTCGTCCTCGTGGGCGGTCGGGGTGCCCCAGACGGCCATGACCGCGTCGCCGATGAACTTCTCGACCGTCCCGCCGTGCAGCTTGACGATCTCGGTGGCGGTCTCGAAGTATTTGCTCAGCAGCTCGCGGACGGCCTCGGGATCACGGTCCTCGGCGAGGCTCGTGAAGCCGACGAGGTCGGTGAAGAGGACGGTGACCAGGCGCCGCTCGGCCGAGGCCGGAGTGGTTGGGGTCTGTTCCGCTGCTGCGCGCCTCGGAGGTGCCCAGCGTCTGGCCGCAGGTGGCGCAGAATCGCGCGTCGTTCCGGTTCGGCGCGCCGCAATGCGGGCAGGTGGCCGCGAGCGGGCTGCCGCAGTTGTCGCAGAACTTGCTGCCGCCGCGGTTCTCGACGCCGCAGCTCGCGCAGATCATGCCGGTCCTCCGTTGGTCGCACCGCGGAGCGTAGCCGATCGGCGCAACCTGGCGCGGCTTGCTCGCTGGTGTACGTATCGGCCACTCAGTGGCCGAATTTGCGCGCTGGGGTACGAAACAGCCATGCAGATCGGGCCTGCGTTGGCTGTTCGTTGCCCGCTCAGGTACGGATCGGCCAATCAGTGGCTGATATGTCCCTGTGCGCGCAAGTCGCAGATCAGCCGATGCCGAGGGCGCGCTCGAGCTCGGCGGCCCGCGGATCGTCCAGGACCCGAAGGGCGCGCAGCTCCCACCACGGCGCCCCGAAGTCGCGCGCCAGCGTGGCAGCCGTGCGGGCGGACTCGGCCGAGCCGGTGGTCCACGCGTCCAGCAGCGCCGCCGACGCCCGCATCAGCGGCGTGGCGTCCGACTCGGCGGCGAACTCGGCCGAGCGCTTCGCGGCAATCGTGGCGGGGTCGGTGCGGCCGGCATCGAGCCAGGCGCGGACGAGCGTCTCGGCGGCACCGAGGAAGTGCGGGTTGCTCATCGCGATGAAGGCATCCGTGAGGTCGTCGGCGGGCGGAGCGACCGGCCGGCCGGTTGCCTGGGCCACCCAGACGGCGATCGCCGCGTGCATCACGCGCGCGTACGGCGACGGCGTGGACGGGAAGTGGTCGGCCGTCGCCGTCCACCATCGTTCCCAATGATCGGCAAGCGCACGCGTCGCCGCGGGCGGCGGCGATCGGCAGAACGATGACCCAGGTGCGGAACGCGAGGCGCTGGTAGGCGTACCGCTCGCCGAGCTCGATCACCTCGCGCCCGACCTCGAGCGCATCGTCCCAGCGACCCATCACCCACAGCACCTCGGTCCGCGAGTAGTTCACCCAGCCGCCCTGCTCGGTCAGCCCATGCGCCGATGCGAGCTCGGCAGTCGCCTCCAGTCGCGGCAATGGCGAACGCGAGGTCGGTATCCGACTGAAGGATCGCCCGGATGCGGCCCGCCACCACGACCTGGTGCCAGCGGCCGACGGCGAGCGCCTTCTCCTCCAGCAGCGCCCAGTCGGTCTCGCCCGGCCTCACCGATCTCGTCGCGGGCGGCATTGACGTGCTGGAGGACATCGAGCTCGAGCAGCGGATCGCCGGCCGCCTGCGCATCGGCCAGGGCAACGTCCGTCTCGGCACGGACGCCGTCGGATCGGCCCTGGGCGCCGACGGCCCACGCATGCAGGGCCCGGAGGCGGGCGAGGGTCGGCGCCGGCTCGCCGTGCAGGCTCGCGAGCGTGGCGGCCGCCAGCTGCCTCGGCCTCCGGGAAGCGGATCTGCTGCATGTAGGCCAGCGCCAGGGCGTAGGCGGCACCGGCCGTTCCGGCGGCATCTCCGCGCAAAGCCCTCCAGCGCGGCCTCCATCTCGCCGATGCCGGCGTCCAGGTCCGCGCTGGCGGCCAGGATCTCGCCGAGGCGAAGGCGGCGGCGGGCGAGGTCGAGCGGGCTGCCCGCATCGGTCAGCTCGATGGAGCGGCGAACAGGCGCTGCGCGGCCTCGATGGGCGGCCAGGCGCAGGGCGGCCTCGGCGGCACGCTCGTACCAGGCGGCGGCCTCGCGCATCAGCGTGGCGCGGTCGGGGAGGTCGCCGCCGGCGAGTGGCGGGAAGGCTCTCGAGCGCGCTGGCGTTGTGCTCGGCCACGGCCTCGGCGACGATGTCGGCCCGGTCACCCGCCGTCTCCGCCAGCCAGCGCGCCATGGCGACGTGGAGGCGGGCGCGTTCGGCACGGGCAAGCGAGGCGTAGCCGGCGTCGCGCAGCAGCGCGTGGCGGTAGGCGTAGCCCTCGCCGGTGATCGGGTCGTCGAACGGGCCGGCCACGAACGCGCGCCGGTGCAGGGCGTCCAGCCCTGCCTCGGCGTCCGTCGAGCTCGAGCGACGGAAACGCGGCGAGCGGCACGCGCCGGCCGGCGACCGCCCCGCGACGGGCAACCTGCCGGGCGTCCGGCGGCAGGTCGTCCAGCTGCGCCGCGTAGATGGCCTGCACGGTGGGCGGCAGCGCGACCGATTCCGGCTGGACGGCGAGGTGCCAGGCGCCATCGGCGCAGCACGAGCGTCCCGACGCTGGCCCATGTCCGCAGCAGCTCCTCGATGAAGAGCGGCGTGCCGTCCGACCGCTCCACCACGGCGGCCACCAGCTGGTCGGGCAGCGCGGAGCCGAGCAGCGCGCGCACGAGCGCGCTGGCCTCGGTCGGCGGCAGCGGCGCGAGGTCGATGCGCTGACCCTCGCACCACGCGGGCGCCGTCTCGAGCAGGCTCGGACGCGCCGTCGCGACCACCAGCCGGCCGTGGCGGCTCGGCGCGCGACCCGCGTGGTCCAGGAAGGCGAGGAGGTCGCCGCCGGCCCAGTGCACGTCCTCGATCAGCCAGACCGATGCGCCCCGGCTCAGCGCGTCGAGCGCGCTCACCCAGGCGTCGAAGCGGGCGTCGCGCTCGGCGGCGAGGTCGCCCCCGCCCCCGGCGGCATCGCTCGCCGGCTCGACGAGCCGCGCGACCTCCTCGCGAATGACCGATGCCCGAGCGTCCGGCACCCCGGCGTTCGCCAGTGCCTCGGCCGAGGCCGGTGGTGTCCGCCGCGGCGAGCAGCTGGGCGACCGTCTCGTACGGCGCGGTCGCCTGCGGGCGGACGCGCGCTCGCAGCACCGTGGCGCTCGTCGTGGCGGCGAGCTCGGCCAGCAGCCGGCTCTTGCCGACGCCCGGCGGGGCGACGATCACGATCCGGTCCGCGCGGCGGTCGCGTGGAGACGGCCTCGATGGCGTCGTGCAGCCGGCCGAGCTCGGCGTCGCGGCCGAGCATCGGCGCCTTCAGCGCCCCGAGCGCCTCCTCGCGCGACGGCTGCGAGCGGGCGCCGGTCGCCTCCCAGACCCGGACCGGCTCGGCCTTGCCCTTCAGCTCGACGGTCCCGATCGGCTCCGTCTCGATCGTCTCGGCCACGGTCAGGGCCGTCAGCTCGCCGATCAGCACCGTTCCCGGGCGCGCGGCGGTCTGGAGCCGGGCGGCGGTGTTGACGGTGTCGCCGGTCACGCGGCCCTCGTCCGGGCCGGACGTGGCATGGACGACCTCGCCGGTGTTGACGCCGACCCGCAGCTGCAGGGTCTGCGGCTGCATCCCGAGCCGCGCCTCGAGCTGCTCGAGTGCGCCGATCAGCGCCAGCCCGGCCCGCACCGCCCGCTCGGCGTCGTCGTCGCGGGCGCGCGGCGTGCCGAAGACGGCCATCGCGGCGTCGCCGATGAACTTCTCGACCACGCCGCCGTAGCGCTCGATCGTCTCGCGCGTCGCGGCGAAGTAGGCGTCCTGGACGGTCGCCACGTCCTCCGCGTCGAGCTCCTCGGACAGCGTCGTGAAGCCGACGAGGTCGGCAAACAGGACGCTGACGATGCGACGCTCGACCGCGGCAGCCACGGCAGCGGGCTCGGGTGCCTCGGCCATGGGGGAACTCTACGTGGCGGTGGCAAGGGTCGAACCCTGCCAGAGCGAGCGGGCCATCGGTCGCCGAGCGGCTGAGCCATGTGGCACGCCCGGTGCATTTGGATGCGCTCCAGGAAACACCGCACGGGGGAACCCGAATGACCGGATACGACTCAACGACGTCCGTGGAGGAGCCGACCACCGGCTCCAGCTTCGACACCGAGACAGCCGAGACGGATCCACTGGTGGAGGCGGGGCTGCAGGCGCCGGCGAGCGCCGGCCACCTTGCCGAGCGAGCCGCCGACGCGGGCATCCAGCAGGCCGACCATGGCCGGGAGCTGGCCGCCGAGGGCATCGACAAAGTCGCTCGGGCCGTCCGACGCCTCTCGACCGACATGGAGGCCGACCAGCCGCAGCTCGCCGGGGCGGCACTGACGGCGGCCGATCAAGCCGACAAGGTTGCACGGTACCTGCGCGAAACCGATGCTCGGCAGGTCATCGGCAACGTCGAGGATGCCGCTCGCAAACAGCCGCTCATCTTCCTGGGCGGGGCATTCCTGCTCGGCATGGCGGCCTCGCGCTTCATCAAGGCGGCGGGCCGAGGAGACCCTCGATGAAATTAGAGGACAGGGTCGGCTCGCCGGCCTGAATCCTCGACCGCGGCACCCGTCCAGTCGTGCCCTGACGGCCGGGTGTCGCGTACTACGTCGAACTGCGCATGCGGCGGCGGCCGTCCGCTGGATGACCAACGCCGGTCTGGGGGGAATGCTGACGTCATGGCACTGCAACGGACCCTCGAGATGCTGAGGGCGGGCGAGGAGATCAACGACCGTCTGTACCACTCGACCGTCGATGGCGTCCCCGGGGTGTCCTCCCGCCGGACGTCATCGGTCGGTCATCGCCCGAATCTGCTCGCGACGCGAGCCGTCGCCAGGCGGCGGGCCGGCTGGTTGGCCGTTCGTCGCGCCGGGTGGAAGATCCGCCACTAGGCGGGGTTGCTCGCCGGGGTACGTATCGGCCAATCAGTGGCCGAATTTGCGCGCTGGTGTACGCAACAGCGACGCAGAAGGCGCCAGGTTGGCTGGTTGTTGCTCCCCGAGGTACGAATCAGCCACTGAGTGGCCGTTACGTGCACGTGTGAGCACAAACCCGAGCCGCAGCTAGCGGACGAGCGGCACCCTCGGGTCCGGCTCCATGGAGGCCCAAGCCGAGCGCACGTGGTCAAGCGCCGGATCGAACGAGCAGGCCATGGTGCGGACGTCGCCGGCCAGCGCGTTGAGGTAGTAGGCGTCGTCGCCGTGGGTGGCCACGAACGGGTGGTAGCCGTCGGTGACGATGACGGTCTCGCCATCGCGGACGGCCCACAGCAGATCGCGCGAGCCGTCTCCCCGATACAGCCGCTGCACCCCCCACGCCTCCGGTCGCCGGAAGCGATACGAGTAGACCTCCTCGAGGATCGCCTCGTTCGGCATGTCGTCGGTGTCGTGCTTGTGCGGCGGCCACGAGCTCCAGTTGCCCGAGGGAGTGAAGACCTCCACGACCTCGAGCCGATCGGCCGGAAACTCGGGGGTGATGATGTGGTTGATCTGGCGCGTGGCGTTGCCGGCGCCGCGGATCTCGACCTTCACGTCCTCCGGACCGATGCGAACCGGTCCCGCCGCCGTGGCGCGACCCGACGCCGGGGCATCGGCGACCGCCACCGTCAACGACTCGCCCAGCGGACGCAGCGACGCCGTGACCCCCGGCGGCAGGTAGGCGGCCGACGGCAGCCCATCCCAGACCGATGCGCGACCCGGCAGCTCCAGGTCGTCGACGCGAGCGCCGCCCCCGGCCAGCACCACGATCGCGGTCTCGTGATCCTTGCGGCCGATGACGGTCGGCGCGGTGAACGTGTGCACCGAGAACCCCAGGTAGCGCCAGCCGGCCAGCAACGGGGTCACCGCCTCGCCCGGCGGCAGACGAAGCTGCGCGTCGATCACTTGTCCGGGTTGGGCAGCAGCGCCTCGGTGACCAGGTGCAGGAGCTCGTGGTAGGAGCCGATGAACGCGCGCAGGGTCCGAACGGTCGGGGCCCAGGTGTCGAACTCGGCGACCGCCAGGCCGTCCGGCTGGTACGCGGCCAGGAAGTCCGGGAAGTGCCGCGCCAGCTCGTCGACGTAGGGCACCGGGTCGTCGATCCGCGGGCGGACCTCGATCGACGAGGCGTTGAAGCGCTTCTGCCACGACGACGGCATGGTGATGATCACGTCGCCGCCGATGAGCTCCGACCAGTGCAGCTGGTGCCGGATGGCCGCGCCCAGCAGCCGGGCCCGGAAGCCGCGCGACTGCCACTCGGCGTAGGCACGCTTGAAGACGGCGACGCCGGACCACGGGAGCGCTGCCGGGTCGACGACCAGGCCGTCGCGATCCAGCACGACCCGGAGCCAGTCCTCGATGCGTCCCATCATGATCGTGATCACCGGGCCCATCTGCGAGGTGTCGTGCCCGTCCGCCTCGCGCCGCTCGATCCCCCGCTGCACCGCCTCGGCCGCCGCCAGCGCCTGCGACACGCTGAACGACACCGTGGCGTTGACGCTGATGCCGCGGTAGGAGGCCTCCTCCATTGCCGCGATCCCGGCCGCGGTGGCCGGGAACTTGACGACGATGTTCGGGGCCAGCCCATCGAAGCCGAATGCCTGGGTGACCATGGCGGGCGCGTCGCGGAACAGGGTCGGATCGGTCTGGACCGATAGCCTGCCGGCCCGCCCGCCGGAGGCCTCGAAGGCCGGCATCAGGAGCGGCGCGGCGCGCACGCTCATCTCGGCCACGATCGCCCACGCCAGCTCGCGCTCGGACAGGTCGGAATGCTCGCTGGCGAGCTCGCGCACGCGCGACGCCCAGCCGATCGGGATCCTTCTTCCAGACGTCGACCACGATCGTCGGATTGGCGGTCGCGCCGACGGCGCCGAAGCCGACGGCGTACTCGAGCTCGTCGACGGCGCAGCTGTCGTTCCAGACGTCGGTCGGCGTCTCGGACACGGTTCGCGCGAGCGGGCTGGCGGTCAGCGTCTGCATCGGTCCTTGAGGGTTGACATCGGCGGGAGACGGGGTGCTAGAGTGCCGCGATGTAATCGTTTGCATGGTAGCGGATTGACGCAACTGGGCACAGCCGTGCAACGCCTCAGCGGGGCGCAGATCATCGCCGAATTCCTGGTGCGCGCGGGCGTCACGCACGCTGCCGGCATCCCCGGCCACGGCGTCTGGACCCTGACCGATGCGCTCCTCGATCGGCCCGAGATCCGCACCGTGCAGGTGATGCACGAGCAGTCGGCGGTCCACCTCGCCGATGGCTACTACCGGGCCTCCGGGACGCCGATGCTGGCGTTCACCTCGATCGGTCCCGGGGCGACGAACACCGTGATCGGGATGGCGACCGCGTACGTCGACTCGACGGCGGTCGCGCTCTTCACCGGCTCGACGCACACCTACATGCGCGGCCACGGGGTGCTGCAGGAGCTGGAGCGGCGTCATCACGCCGACAACCCGCGCATCTTCGAGCCGGTGGTCAAGGAGTGGTGGCAGCCGAGCCGCGTCGACGAGCTGCCGTTCGTCCTGCACCGCGCCTGGAACGCGATGACGAGCGGGCGCCCGGGCCCGGTCCTGATGGACGTGCCGATGGACATCCAGGCCGAGGCAGCCGAGGTCGTCGTTCCCGAGCCCGATGCGCGCGAGGCGCGCGGCCGGCCGCGTCCCGACGCGACCGAGGTCGAGCGGGCGGCGGCCCTGCTGGCCGGCGCCAGGCGACCCGTGATCGTGGCCGGCGGCGGGGTGATCGGCGCGGAGGCGACGGCCGAATTGCGCGCGCTGGCCGAGCGGCTGGGCGCACCGGTCGTCACCACCTGGAACGGCAAGGGGGCGATCGACGAGACGCATCCGCTGGCCGGCCAGACGATCGGCGACACCGGCTCGACGATCGGCAACGCGCTGGCCTCGTCGGCGGACGTGATCCTGAGCGTCGGCTGCCGGTTCGTGGACTGGTCGCGCCTCCTCGTGGCGCAAGGGAGTGACCTTCGCCATCCCACCGACGCAGCTGATCCAGCTCGAGATCGACCCTCGCGAGATCGGCAAGAACTACCCGGTGGCCGTCCCGCTGCTGGGCGACGCGCGGGCCGGACTGGCCGACCTGCTGGCCGCCCTCGGCTCGGGCAAGGCCGCGACCGGCTACGGCGACGAGATCGACCGGCTGCGCCACGCCTGGCAGGAGCAGGTCGAGGTCAAGTCAGGCTCCGACGCGTCGCCGATGACGATGGCCCGCGCCGTGCGCGAGGTGCAGGCCGCCACGCGCGAGGACGCGATCGTGGTGACCGGCGCCGGCCTGCCGCAGGGCATGGTCAAGCAGCGCTGGGTGACCCGGCAGCCGCGCACCCACATCACGTCCGGCGGCTTCTCGACCATGGGATTCACGCTCCCGGCCGCCATCGGCGCACAGCTGGCGCGACCCGACGCGCAGGTGCTGGCGGTGTGCGGCGACGGCGACTTCCTGCAGTCGATGCAGGAGGTCCAGGCGGCCGCCCTGGCCGGCACGCCGGTCTGCACGGTCGTGCTCGACAACTCGGGCTGGATCAGCATCAAGGGCGGGCAGCAGACCCACTTCGGCCGCACCGCCATCACCGACTTCATCCGCGACGGCAGGCCGTACTCGCCGGACTTCGCCGCCATTGCCAGGGCCTTCGGGATCCACGCCGAATACGCCGATGCGCCGGCCGACGTGCGGCCGGCGGTCGAGCGCGCGCTCGCGTCGGGCGGCCCGTCGCTGGTGCACGTCCGCGTCGACCGCGACCTGGCGGTGGCCGGACCCGACAAGACCGGCTGGTGGGACGTGCCGGTGCCCGAGGGTCGCCCGGTCTACGACGAGCAGCTCGCCGGGCGGGCGGAGGAGCAGCACCGGTGAGCATCCGCGACTCGCCGATCGGCACCGTGCCGATCGTGTGGAACAACGCCGACCTGTTCGACCTTGCGCCGGAGACCGCGGCCGCGACCGTGCTCGACGAGATCGCTCGCCTCGGATTCGACGGCCAGCAGCACGGTCGCGGCTTCCCGGAGGGGGCCGAGCTGCGGGAGGCGCTGGCCGGGCGAGGCCTCCGTTTCGCGGAGCTGTACTCCCCGCTGACGGCGGGTCCGGATGGGCTCGAGGACGACGCGCACGAGGTGGCGCATCGCGACCTCGCGCGGCTGGTTGCCGCCGGCGGCGAGGTGCTGGTGGTTGCGCTCGACGGCGGCGGCGAGCGTGATGCGTGGAGCGGCCGCGTGGCGGACGGCGCGCCGCAATGGAAGGCCGCGGCGTTCGAGGGACTTGCGCAGCTGCTCGGCGAGCTGGCGGCCGCCGCTCCCGAAGGCGTGCGCGTCGCGTTCCATCCGCACACCGCAACCTGGGTCGAGGCGCCGGACGAGGTCGAGGCGCTCGCATCGCGGCTGCCCGACACCGGAGCCGGGCTCTGCCTGGACGTCGGCCATTACCTGGTCGGCGGCGGCGAGCCGGTGCGCGCCATCAGGCACTACGGATCGCTGGTCACCCACGTCCACCTCAAGGACGTGGACCCGGCCGTGCTGGCGCGGCTGCGGTCCCGCGAGCTCGATGGCTTCGGCGCCGCGGTCCGGGAGCGGATCTTCACCGAGCTCGGCAACGGCGTGCTGGATCTGCACGGGGTGCTGGCGACGCTCGAGGCCGTCGACTTCGACGGCTGGCTGATGGTCGAGCAGGACTCGTCCTGGCTGCGACCCGCGGAGGCCGCGGCGGTCGGCCTGCGCGTGCTGCGATACGCCCTTCGCGAGCTGGAACGATGAAGGTCGCCGTCATCGGAACCGGCGTCATGGGAGGCTTCCATGCCGACGTGCTCG
Source organism: uncultured Chloroflexia bacterium (assembly GCA_963759405.1). Classification (GTDB taxonomy): domain Bacteria; phylum Chloroflexota; class Limnocylindria; order QHBO01; family QHBO01; genus JACDBZ01. The sequence continues at coordinate 21,094 of CAVWZA010000017.1, forward strand.
GCGCCATGGACGACGTCGACGGACTCTACGTGGTCGACGCCGATGTGGCCCGCGCCGAGGACGTGGCCGGGCGATCTCGCGGCCGGGCGGTGACCTTCGAGGAGGCCGTCCAGTCCGCGGACGCGGTCATCATCGCCACGCCGCCGGAGTTTCATCGGGCCGAGGTCGAGGCCGCGCTCGACGCCGGCCGCCACGTCCTGTGCGAAAAGCCGCTGACCGATTCGCTGGCCACCACGATCGAGCTGACGCGTCGCATCGAGGAGGAGGGCTCGCACTTCGAGATCGGCTTCCAGCGACGCCACGACGCCGGCTTCATCGCGGCCCGCGACGCCGCCGAGGGGCAGATCCATACGATTCAGCTGACCGCTCACGATCCGGTCAGCCCGCCGCGCTCCGCCTTCTCCGGCCCGCCGCCGGAGGTCGTCCCCGAGCTTCCGGGACTCGTCGATCCACGACTTCGACCTCGTCCGCTGGCTGAGCCGCCAGGAGGTGACCGAGGTCTCGGTGGAGGCTGGGAAGCGGGATGGCAGCCGGCTCGGAGGATCCGCGCGAGATCGAGAAGGCCATCGTCAGCATGCGGCTCTCGGGCGGCACGCTCGCCGTGCTCGATGCGGCCTGGCTGCATCCGTCCGGCTACGACATGCGGATCGAGCTGCTCACCGAGCGAGCGGCGGTGACCGGCGGCCTCTCGCCGCGCACCCCCGCGATCCACGTCGATTGGGCCGCGCCGACCGACCCGTGGCACGGCTACCTCGATCGGTTCGAGGCGGCCTACCGCGCGGAGCTCGCCGCCTTCCTTGCCTGCTGCCGCGGCGTGCGCCCGCCGTCGAGCAGCGCGCGCGACGGCCTCGAGGCGATGCGGATCGCGGTCGCCGCGACGATCTCGCACGTCGAGCGACGGCGGGTCAGCCTGGACGAAGTCGCCGGCCTGGCGAGAACGCAGGTGGCCTGATGCGAGTTGCACAGCTCGGTGCCGGGCGGATCGGGGCGATGCACGCGGAGATCCTCGCGAGCCTGCTCGAGCCCGGCGAGCTCACCGTGGCCGATGTGGATGTCGCGCGGGCGCAGAGCGTTGCGGACGCAGTCGGTGCCCAGGCAGCAGGAGATCGGCGAGGCAGTCGAAGGTGCCGAAGCGCTCGTGATCGCGGCAAGCAGCACGGCCCATCCCGAGCTGATCCGCGCCGGCATCGCGCGGGGCATCCCGGTCTTCTGCGAGAAGCCGCTGGCCACCGGCCTTGAGGAGACGAAGCAGCTGGTCGACGAGATCGAGGCCTCCGGCATCAGGTTCCAGCTGGGCTTCCAGCGCCGCTTCGACGCGGCGTATGGCGAGGCGCGGCGGCTCGTCACGGATGGCAGCCTCGGCACGCTCTACGTGCTGCGCCTGGCCGGTCACGACCCGGCGCCACCGCACGAGGCCTACATCCCGCTCTCCGGCGGGATCTTCAACGACTTCAGCGTGCATGACTTCGACGTCGCGCGGTGGCTGACCGGGCAGGAGTTCGAGGAGGTCTACGCCGATGGCGGCGTCCTCGGCTTCCCGGTGTACGCGAAGTACGACGACGTCGACACCGCGGTCGCGACGATGCGGCTGTCGGGCGGCACGCGGGCCATCCTGAGCGCGACCCGGCACGATCCGCTCGGCTACGACATCCGCACCGAGCTGTTCGGGTCCGGCGACAGCATTTCCGTCGGACTCGGGCCGCAGACGCCGATGCGCTCGGTCGAGCCGAGCGTGCCGCCGCCGGCCGGCCCCGCGTGGTCGACATTCGTCGACCGATTCCACGATGCATACGAGAGTGAGCTGCGGGCATTCCTGCGAGTGGCGCGCGGAGAGGAAGAGAGCGCCTGCACGGCGCGTGATGGGCTCGAGGCGGTGCGTGTGGCGGTCGCCGCGACGCGATCGTTGCACGAGCACCGACCGGTATTGATCTCGGAGGTGACGTGACGACAAACTGGTCCCTGGGGCGGGTCATCGGCGCCGCCGGCGCGGTGATATTCCAAACGGCAACACAGAATCGGAGGAGTCAACACATGCGCATCACGAAGATGGCCGCCGGACTGGCGGGATTCGCGTTGGTGCTCGCCGCGTGCGGTAACCAGGCGACGAGCGAGAGCGCCGCGCCCAGCGGTGGCGGCGGAGGCGGCGATCGCAGCGACATTACGATCGAGGTAGTGGTTCACGGTCAGGCGTCCGACCCGTTCTGGTCGGTGGTCGCCAACGGGGTTGAGGCGGCCGCCGCCGACCTCGGCATCACGGCCAACTACCGCGCACCAACCTCCGACGACCTCGATGTGGTCGCGATGGCCCAGCTGATCGACACGGCCGTCGCGGCCGAGCCGGACGGGATCATCGTCTCGATCCCCGACGCCGACGCGCTGCGCGCGCCGATCGAAGCTGCCATTGCGGCGGGCATCCCGGTCCTGAGCATCAACTCGGGCAGTGACGTGTTCAAGGAGCTGGGGCTCCTCACCCATGTCGGGCAGACCGAGTTCGAGGCGGGCGTCGGCGCCGGCGAGCGGATGGCCGAAGCAGGCGTGACGAACACGATCTGCGTGAACCAGGAGGTCGGCAACGGTGCCCTCGACCTGCGCTGCGATGGCTTCGCGGAGGGCCTCGGCGGCATCCCATCCGAGGTGGTTCCGGTTGACCTGTCGGATCCGACCGGCTCGCAGGCGGCCATCGAGGCCGCGCTCTCGGCCGATCCCACGATTGACGGCGTCCTGACGCTGGGCCCGACCGGCGCCGCTCCCGCGTTGCTGGCCCTCGAGGGCAATGACGCGGTCCAGCTGGCCACCTTCGACCTCTCGCCGGAGGTGCTCACCGCGATCGATGAGGGCCGGATGCTGTTCGCGATCGACCAGCAGCAGTACCTGCAGGGCTACATGGGCGTGAGCATCATGACCCAGTTCGTGCAGTACGGCCTGCTGCTCGGTGGCGGCGACGTGGTCCGCACCGGTCCAGGGTTCGTGACCCAGGAGACGGCGGCCCAGGTCATCGACCTTAGCGCTCAGGGAATCCGCTGAGCTGACCGGCACCGGGGCCGCGCGGCGGCCCCGGTGCTCCAACGAGGAGGTTGACCAAGCATGGCCACCGCTGAAGCGGGCGCGGACGAACGCGTTCGCGACATTGGACTCGTCTCCGTCCTGCTCGCTCGCCCGGAGATCGGCGCGATCATCGGTGCCGTCCTGGTCTGGGTCGTGTTCGCCGTCTGGGCGGGCGGAAGCGGATTCCTGTCGCTCAACGGAACGGCAACCTATCTCGAGGTGGCCGCCCAGGTTGGCATCGTCGCGTCGGCGGTCGCGCTGCTCATGATCGCCGGCGAGTTCGACCTGTCGGTGGGATCGGTGATCGGGGCCGCGGGCATGGTCGTCTCCATCGGCATCAGCCAGGTGGGCCTGCCGGTCTGGCTGGCTGTGATCCTCGCGTTCGCGTTCGCGCTCGTCGTGGGCTTCCTGAACGGCTACCTCGTCGTTCGGACACGGCTGCCGTCCTTCATCGTCACCCTGGCGACGCTCTTCATCCTGCGCGGCCTGACCATCGGCATCACGCGTGCCCTCACCGGCCGAACCCAGGTCGGTGGGCTTGCGGACGCCATCGCCGCCGACCCGATCTCGGGCATCTTCACCGCCGATATCGGCCCGTTCCCCGTGTCCATCCTGTGGTGGATCGGCCTGGCGCTGGTGGCGACCTTCGTCCTGCTGCGCACGTCGTTTGGCAATTGGATCTTCGGCGCGGGCGGCTCGGCGGTCGCGGCGCGAAACGTGGGCGTGCCCGTCAGCCGGGTCAAGATCATCCTGTTCATGGCCACCGCGGCATCGGCCGCGCTGCTTGCGGTCATCCAGGTGCTCACCGTCGGCAGCGGCGACGTGCTGCGCGGGAACGACAAGGAGTTCGAGGCGATCATCACCTCCGTCATCGGCGGCACGCTGCTGACGGGCGGCTACGGGAGCGCCATCGGCCCTGTCTTCGGGGCATTGACCCTCGGCATCACGAAGCAGGGCATCGTCTTCGCCGGGATCCCCGGCGACTGGTACCTCGCCTTCCTTGGCGTGCTCCTGCTGGCCGCCGTCATCGTCAACAACTACATCCGCCAGCGCGCGACCATGACGCGGCACTGAGAGGAGCGATCGATGACCGCCACGACGACCAGTGACGCACCACTCATCGAGGCACGCGGCCTGACGAAGTACTTCGGCAGCGTCGTCGCGATTCACGACATCTCGCTGTCCGTGAGGGCAGGCGAGGTGCTCTGCCTGCTCGGCGACAACGGGGCCGGCAAGTCGACCCTCATCAAGACGCTCTCGGGCGTCTTCCCGCCCGATAGTGGCGAGATCCTGATCGACGGCGAGCCGGTCGAGTTCGGCTCTCCACGGGACGCCCTCCAGCGCGGGATTGCGACCGTCTACCAGGACCTGGCGATGATCCCGCTGCTGAGCATCAGCCGGAACTTCTTCCTCGGGGCCGAGCCGGTCACGGGATTTGGTCCGCTCAAGACGCTCGACATCAAGCTGGCCGATCGCGTCACCCGCACCGCACTGAAGGGAATGGGCATCGACCTCCGAGACACCTCCCAGCCGGTCGGAACGCTGTCCGGCGGCGAACGCCAGTCGGTGGCCATCGCGCGGGCCATCCACTTCGGCGCGAAGGTCGTCATCCTGGACGAGCCCACCTCGGCGCTCGGCGTGAAGGAGGCCGCCGTGGTGCTCCGATTCATCGCCAAGGCACGGGACCAGGGCATCGGCGTCATCCTGATCACGCACAACATCAATCACGCCTTTCCGGTCGGCGATCGGTTCACCATCCTCGACCGCGGTACGGGCACGGGCACCTTTGACAAGGCGGACATGACCCCGGCGCAGCTGCTCGAGCACATGGGCGGTGGCGCAGAGCTCGCGGAGATCGAGCATGAGCTCGAGCAACCGATAGCGGCGCCGCTGCCGACCGCCACGACGACCCCGCCACCGCCGACCGGCTGAGACGATGGCAGCGACCATCGACGACGTCGCGGCCCGCTCGGGAGTGTCGACCGCGACGGTCAGCCGCGTCCTGTCGGGGAGCGTGCCGGCGCGGCCGGAGACCCGCGAGCGCGTGCTGGCGGCCGCGCGCGAGCTGGACTATCGCCCATCAGGAATCGCGCGTGCGCTGAAGCGGCGCGAGACGACGACGCTGGGCCTGCTGGTGACCGACATCACCAACCCGTTCTACCCGCAGATCGTGCGGGCGGTCGAGGCGGCCGCCCACGCGCGCGGCTACGGGATCGTGCTCGCCAACGGCGGCGACGACGCGGCTCGCGAGCTCGAGCACCTCGATCTGCTGGTCGAGCGCCGGGTCGATGGCATCGTGATCGCGTCGTCACTCATGACCCGCCGGCACGCGGAGCGGCTGCATCGCACGGCGGTGCCGGTGGTGCTCGTCAACGACACGGTCGCCGGCTCACGGCTCCCGACCGTGACCACGGCCCATCGACGCGGTGCGCGGCTGGCGACCGAGCACCTCATCGCCCTCGGCCATCGGCGCATCGGACATATCGGTGCGCCCGCCGACCAGGCCGCCTCGGGCCAGCGCCGGCAGGGCGTGCGGGACGCGTTGCGAGCGGCCCGGCTCGGAGAGCCGCTGATCGCCATCGGGGACGGCGGCGTGGCCGGAGGAGCCAGCGCCACAGAGGCGCTCATCGGCTCCGAGATCACCGGGATCGTTGCCTACAACGACCTCACCGCCATCGGCGCACTGCGTGCCCTGCGCCGGGCGGGCATCGGCGTGCCGGAAGCGATCTCCGTGATCGGCTTCGATGACATCGAGCTGGCAGCCTGGACCGATCCGCCGCTCACCACCGTCCGTCAGCCGACCGACGCGCTCGGTCGGTGGGCGGTCGAGCACCTCGTCGACCTCCTGGCCGGGCAGCCGGTCGACAACGCGACCGGCCCGGTGCTGCTGGAGCCCACGCTCGTCGTCCGCGATTCGACCGCCGCTCAGGGGGGCGTGTAGGTCGCCGTCTCAGCTGCGGGCGACCACGAAGCCGCCGAGCGTGGTGGTGCGTACGGCATCGACGCGGACGGCGTAGGTCTCCCCCGCGTGCAGTCCCGCGGTCTGGATCTCGGTCAGGTCCTGGCTCGAGACGACGGTCAGCGTCGACGACGGCGCTGAGCCCTCGGGACCGATCAGCACCCGGTAGGCGCTGAAGCAGGCGTCCAGTCCTCGCGAACGGCGGTCCAGGCGATGCGCGACCTGCCATCGTCACCTGCCTCGACCGTCAACGGACCCAGGTCGACGACTTCGGTGGGACGCGATTGGCGCTCCACCGATGCCGCCACCGGCCGGTTCCCGACGTCGTACGCCATGACGCGGTAGTAGAAGCTCGCTTCGCTCGGGATGAGCGAGGCATCGACGGCCGACGTCACGAAGCGGTCCGTCCCGTACGAGCGCCCCCAGTCGACCGCCGGGGCAATCGGCGGATATGCCGTCGCGACATCCGGCTCCAGGCTGCGCAGCGCGGTGTAGTGATGGAACTCGGGGCGGCTGGTGGGTGACCAGTCGAGGGCCACGCCACCCGGACATCCGGTCACCTCGAGCTCCAGGATCTCGAGGCCCTCGGCATCGACGGAGGGAGCCGCCGACGCGGTCGGGCTGGCGGGCTCCTCGGATGCCGACGGCGCCGACGCTCGCCGGCGATGGGCTGGGCGTGGCGGACGGCGTCTCTTGGAGAGAAGCCGGCGCGGGATCGGCGGTCGGTGACGCCAGCGAGGTGCAACCGCACAGCACCGCGGCGACGAGGCAGCTGAGGAGTCGCTCGCCCATCGCGTCGGACCCTAGCACGCCCGGCAGGCGACCGGTCGGGTGGTGGCTACTCCCCGCTCAGGCCGCCGAAGCGCAGCCAGCCGTCCGCCGCCTCGGCGATGAGCGCCCGCGCGAGCTCGGGATCGCTGGTGAGCCGCCAGTCGACGATACCGCCGACCTCGGGCTCGTCCTTGCGCCACTCGAACCAGTTGAGCATCGCGATGCGCGGGAACTCGTCGTGGATGGCCGGCGCCGTCACCTGCTGCCACCAGGCTTCCTTCAGGTCGCCCTCGTCGGGTCCATCGGCCGCGGGATTGAAGAGCGCAGCCGTCTCGAAGACGCCCATCGGCTTGTCGTGCCCCTCGGCATAGGCGGCATAGAAATCCGGGATCGGGACCTGGCCCTCGTGTGCCCCGCTGACCGCGCCGGTGAGCAGCGATCGGAACTCTTCAGGCGTCGGGAGCTCGTTCTCGCCCCACGGGTACTCGATCCCCCAGTGGTAGACGCTCATGCCGACCCAGTCCACCGCATCGTCGCCGGGCCAGTACGGCGCGTAGGGATCGTCGGTGTTGGTGATCTCGCCATCGCCATTCGTGTCGAGGCTCGGGTCATCCGAGGTGAACGTGCCGCCGCTGAATGGATAGCCGGATCCCTCGTTCGGCGCCCAGGCCATGGCCGATGCGGGCGCAAGCGCATGGACAGCCGTCGCCACGGTCCGGAAGGCGTCGATGTAGGCCTCCGGCTGCTGGCCCCACGGGTACCAGCTCCCGTTCATCTCGTGCGCGAATCGCACGATGCTGGGCGTGCCGCTGGCCCGCCAGTAGCCGTCGAGCAGGCGCGCGAGCTCTTCGGCGTCCGCTTCCGTCACGGAGTCGAGGCCGTCCCTTGGCTCGAGGGTGATCAGGCCGATCCCGTCGACGGCCGCCACCTGGTCGATGAATGCGTCCAGGTTTCCGCGGCCAGCGTCGTCGAGCGGGAACACAACGAACTGGACCCAGACCGATGGCGTGGCGCCCAGGCGCGCGGATACGTCGGCGACCGAGTCGTTCGCCCAGTCGAGGTTCATGCCGAACCATGCCGTGCCGTCGGCAGGAACGAGCTCGGGCAGGGGCCGATCGGACGCGGACGGCGTGGGGATCGTCGTCGCACTCGTGGGAATGGGCGTCGGTGGCGGCGTGGCGACGCCGCCGGCGGACGAGCAGCCGACGAGGAGCAACAGGACGAGCGGAGTGACGATGCGCATGCGCATTGCATCGTGTGGGGTGGTGCGGCGCTGCACCAGTGGCCCGATGGTCCGGGCCAAATGACGTAGCCGGACCAGCGACCCTCGGCCGTATCGGGCAGTGCTATACGCGCGCATGCTGGTTGCATTGATTGGCCGCGCGGCGGGTGCCCTCCGCCGCCAGCCCAAGCTAGCCGCCCGCGTCGCGCGCGAGGTGATCCTCGAGCGTCTCGCGACGCCGGCTGAGCCGCAACTCGCCGCCCTCGATCACGGCCTGCGCCGGACGCAGCCGCCCGTTGTAGTTCGACGCCATGGCGGCTCCGTAGGCCCCCGCCTCGCCGATCGCCAGCAGCGCACCCTCGCCGGACGCGTCCGCGAGATCTCTCGCCAGCACGTCCCCCGCCTCGCAGACGGGACCGGAGAGCGTCCAGCCGCGAACGTCTGACGGCAGCGGGCCGCCTGGCGTGAGGACCGTCACGGGATGGCGGGCGCCGTAGAGCATCGGGCGCAGCAGCTCGGTCATGCCGGCATCGGCGATCAGGTGGCCGCGCGCCTGGACACGGACGACCCGGGTGAGCAGCCAGCCCGCATCGCGCACGATGCTGCGTCCCGGCTCGACGATCAGGCGCGCCGGATCGGGCAGATGCGGCCGGATCGTCGCCGCCCACTCCGCGGGGGATCCTGCGAAGCCGCCTCCGAGGTCGATGCGCTCGGCCCCGGCCTCGTCGGCAAGCCGGTGCAGGAGCTCGGCGAGGCGCCCGAACGGCTCCGGATCGGCGATGGCCGAGCCGATGTGCGCGCCGATGGACCACGGCCGGATGCCGGCCGATCGGAGGCTCGCGAGCGCCGCCGGCAGCTCGTCCAGCGCGATCCCGAACTTGGCGTCCGCGCTGCCGGTGGCCAGGTGCGGATGCGTGTCGGCGTCGAGGCCGGGATTGATCCGCAGGCCGATCCGACCGGGACCCCCTGCCGCGATCAGCGCCGCGAGCGCGCCGAGCGACTCGGCGTTGACGAGGGCGCCCGTTGCCAGCGCCGCGGCGAGGTCGCCATCGGTCTGTCCCACGCCGTTGACCACGATCCGTTCGGGCGTGCCGCCGGCGCGCAGGGCGAGCGCCAGCTCGACCGGCCCGACGACCTCGAACCCGAAGCCGTCGATCGCCAGGCGACGCAGCAGCGCCGGATCGGGGTTGGCCTTGACGGCGTAGGCGACCAGCGCTCCGGGGAGCGCGTCTCGCCAGGCATGAGCGGCAGACGAGGCGGCGTCGAGATCGGTGACGTAGAGCGGCGTCCCCCAGCGCTCGGCCGCCTCGACCAGCAGCGCGTGCGGGTTCATCGGCCTATTGTCGCCGCATGAGCAGCCCCGAACCGACCAACCGACGACCCGTCATCCAGATGCGCCTCGTCGTCGAGGCGGATGACTACGACGACGCCGTCCGCTTCTATCGCGACGCCCTCGGGCTGCCCGAGGAGGCCGCGTTCGAAGGCGACGGAGGCGCGCGGGTCGCGATCCTCCAGGCCGGTCGCGCGACGCTCGAGATCGCCAACCCCGCACAGAAGCGGATGATCGACGAGGTCGAGGTGGGGCGCCAGGTTGCCCCGAGGATGCGCGTCGCGTTCGAGGTGGCCGACAGTGCCGCGGCGACCGACGAGCTGGTTGCCGCCGGTGCCACGCTGGTCGCTGAACCGACCGAGACCCCGTGGCGCTCGCTCAACGCGCGGCTGGACGCGCCGGCGGGCCTGCACATCACCCTCTTCCAGGAGCTCGACGCGCCTGAGGGCGAAGCACCCGGCCGCGAATGACCCGTGGGGCGGGTCTACGGTGGAAGGAACGGCTGAAGATCGAGGGCTCCGCCTCGATTTGACCCGTAGTGCGGGTGAAACGGCACAGAGGTCCGGCTCCTTCGCTCGTAGACCCGTGGGGCGGGTCAAACGCGCTGTCTGACGAACGCGCCAGTGCATCGGCTCTTCCACCTCGTCCGCCCGGCAGCTGGTGGGGCGCGGCGGTGCCAGCCGCTCGGCCACCAGCTCGAGCGTGTGCGTGGTGCCACCCGCGGCGAGGGCGACGGTCGCGCGATCCCCATCGGCTTCCACGCTGACAAGCGTCACGTCGGCGACCCCGTCGAAGCCCAGACGGAGGCGCAGCTCCCGCTCGGCCACCTGCGCCGGCGCCGGCCAGGCCGAACGGCCGCGCAGCAGCTCCGGATCGAGGCGGCCCGCGAGATAGGCATCCGCCAGCCGGGGACCATCGTTCGGGGTGACGCGGCCATAGACGATGCCGTCGGGCAGGCAGACGAGGTTGCCGGCGAACCGATGGCCCCCGAGGTGGGTGCACTCCCACGTTTGCTCGGCATGGTCCGGTGCCAGGGCGGTCGCCAGGACGCGCCCGCGGAGCGCGCAGCAGGCGTCGCGCTTTCCGTTCGTGCAGACCAGGAAGATCGGGTCGGTCATGGTCGCCCCGAACTCGGCGACGGGGTCATCGACGAGCGCGTTCAGCTGGAGCTCGGACGGATCGCCGATGGCACGCACCGCCATCTCGCCGCTCCCGGTATCGACCAGGATGGCGCGGCGCACCGTATCGGCCTCGGGATCGCCCTCGCGTCGCCGGATGAGGAGGGGCCGCAGCTCCGCGCGCCTTCGCGTCGCGCGCGAACTCCTCGCCGAGCACGTCCTTGACGGCATCGCTGCCCCAGGCGCTGCGGTCCTCGACCAGGATCCAGCGCACCCGACGGTCGACGCTGCCGATCATCGGCTCGCCCAGCTCCTCCGCCAGCGCCGAGCAGCGCATCGGCGCCTGCAGGGTCATTCGGCCTGCGCCGGGATCTCGCGCAGCGTCCGCACCGGCGAGAAGAGGACCGGGAGGAACCCGAGGAACGAACCGATGGCCGACACCCAGAGCGTCGCCTGCAGCCCGATGATGCCGCCGAGGAATCCACCGATGAGGGCGCCGATCGGAATGGTGCCCCACACGATGAGCCGCATCGTCGCGTTCATGCGCCCCATCATGCGGTCGGGCGTGATCGCCTGTCGCAGGCCGACCTGGTTCACGTTGTACGCGACCGCCGTGAAGCCGCCGATGATGCCGCCGATGACGAGGAACCAGAACGGATCGTCGCGCGGTGCGAGCGGGATGAAGACCAACGCCACGCCCGACAGCGCGGCGGTGGCGACGATGGTCGGCCCGATGCCGAATGCCTTGGCGAGGCGGCCGCCGGTCAGCGCCCCGAGCAGCACGCCGATGTTGCCGATGGCGAGGATCAGGCCGATCGTCCCGGCGCTGAGTCCCAGCTCTTCGACGACGTAGAGCAGGAGCAGGACGCCGCCGATGTTGCCGAACAGGTTGAGCGTGCCCGTGCAGGCGGCGATGTTGCGCAGGTATGGGCTGCTCGCCACGTAGCCGAGCCCGGCTCGGGCCTCCTGCCACATGCTCGGGCGCTTGCCCTCGGCCGGATCGTGCGGCGGCGGCGCTGGCTCGCCTCGCCGAATGAGCGCGATGAACAGCACGCCGCCGAGGTAGCTCAGCGCATCGAAGAAGATCGCGATCGGTGCCCGGACCGCCTGGATCAGGAACCCGGCCACGGTCGGGCCTATGACCGACGACGCGGCGCGGGAGAGCTCGAGCTTCGAGTTGCCCTCGACCAGCTCGTCGCGCTCGACGATGCTCGGCAGATAGGACTGGTAGGCGATGTCGAAGAAGACCTCCAACGTCCCCGCCAGGAACGACACCACGTAGACCTGCCAGATCGTCAGCCATCCGCCGAGGAACCCGATCGGGATGGTCGCGAGCAGGACGGCGCGCGCCACATCGGCACCGATCAGGATCGGGCGGCGCCGAATGCGGTCGACCCATACGCCGGCCGGGAGGGTGAACAGGATCCACGGCAGGAAGCGGACGACCCCGAGGATTCCCATCTCGAATGCGTTGGCGCCGAGGATGGTGATCGCCAGGAACGGCAGCGCGATGCCGGTGATCTCGTCGCCGAACTGGCTGATCGTCTGGGCGGTCCACAGCTTCATGAAGTCGCCCTGGCGCCACAGGCTCGGTCGCCTGGGCGTTACGGCGGTCTCAAGCTCCGCCCGCGACGGATCTGGAGGAGTCGAGGTCTCGAGCGACACTAGCTGCGCTCGCGCGCGTTGCTGGCCCAGTCGGGCACGTAGACGGCGGCGGCGAACCCGAACGTCTCTCCCTCGTCCGGCGCGCCATCGGCGAACTCTTCCGCGAGCGCCTCGACGAGCTTCGCGAACCGCCGAGCCCGCGCCACCGGCATCCGGGCACGTACCACGAAGGACATCGACGGGTCATCGGGGTAGCCGCCGCTGGCAGGTCGGGCCTCCGCCAGCGCCTGTCGGAGCGGCAGGTTCGCAAGGTCCACGTTGCCGGCTGCCTTCGCGAGGTGCTCCCGGTCGCCCTCGTCAAGGCGGAACTGCCGTGCAACGCGCGCGTACCGCTTCTCGACGACGCCGCGGATCCGCTTCGTCTCCGCGACGCGGATGAGACCGGCAGACTGGAGGACGCGGACGTGGTGGGCGGCGGTGCCCTTGGCGATTCCGAGGGCGCGAGCCAGCTCCTGGACGGTGGCCGCGCTCTCGCTCAGGCGGCCCAGGATGCGCCAGCGGGTCGGGTCGCCCAACGCCTGGAGCTGATCGGGGCGCGTGATGTTCAGGTGATCTTCCACGTGGCGGCGCTCACAATGATTCGGAATTGCCGATCAATCGGCGGTTCCCAACCATTAGAGCACGGCTGTCAACCGATCAGGCGCGCCGGCGGGCCATCGTGAGGCCGTCGGCCAACGGCAGCAGGACGTGATCGACGCGCTCATCGGCGGCGATCTTCTCGTTGAGCGCTCGAATGATCCGCGTGTTCTCGTCGTCCTCCGCGGGATCCGCGACGCGGCCGCTCCACAGGACGTTGTCGAGCAGGATCAGGCCGCCCGGACGCACGACTCGGAGGCAGCCCTCGTAGTAGGCGTCGTATCCCGGCTTGTCGGCATCGATGAAGGCGAGATCGAAGCTGTCGTCGTCCAACGTGGCCAGGGTCTCGGCTGCCGGCGCGAGCCGCAGCTCGGCCTTGTCCGCGACGCCGGCATCGGCCCAGGCCTGGCGGGCGATATCGGTCCATTCTCGGCTGACGTCGAGACACGTGATGCGTCCGTCGGCCGGCAGGGCCAGCGCCATCGCCGTCGAGCTGTAGCCGGTGAAGGTCCCGATCTCGAGGATGCGCTTGGCGCCGATCAGCTTCACGAGCAGCGCCATGAAGGCGCCCTGGTCGGGCCCGATCTGCATGGTCGCCATCTCCATCGGCGCCGTGCGCTCGCGCAGCTTCGCCAGCACGGGATGCTCGCGCACGCCGTAGCGGTGGACATAGTCGATGACGTCGTCGGTGAGGTTGATCGTGCGATTCGCCATGCCGCGATGGTACGCGGTCGGGCGCCAATGCCGGCGACTTACCCGCTCAGGCACGTATCAGCCACTGATTGGCCGATACGTACACCGGGGTGCACGAAACAGCCAACCAGGCCTGCTTCCTTGGCCGATGCGTACACCAGCGAGCAAATATGGCCACTGAGTGGCCGATACGTACCCCAGCGAGCAACTGCTACTCGCCGAGGAGCCACGTCTCGCGGAGGGTCGAGGGCACATCCTCGCCGTCGAGCCAGCGAAGGACGTAGTACTCGGTGTCGATCGCCCGGTCGGCGAGGTCGTCCGGCAGGTCGAGCAGCCAGCCGAGATCCTGGCGCTGCGTCTTGTGGCAGTCCATGCTTCGGCGCTTGGCGTCGAGGTGCCCCGAGACGTCGACGCGCGTGGTGACCTCGGCGTCCGACCGGCCGAACTCGGTGTCGTCGCTGCTCTCCTCGGCCGCCTCCTCGTCGCGGTTCCACGGAAGCGCGATCCCGCGCTCCTTCATGGTCGACATCAGCTCGGTCCAGTGTTCGCGGCTGAAGGCGATCTCGTAGAAGCGTGCGACCTGCCACGCCTCGCCGCGGGATGCCTGGTACGCCTGGCGCGCGATGCGCGCGGCGTTGATGTGGTCGGGGTGCCCGTAGTTGCCGTTCTCGTCGTAGCTGACGATCACCGACGGCCGCGCAGCGCGAACGATCTCGGTCAGCCGCCGGGTGGCCTCGTCGAGGTCGGACTGCCAGAACGACTCGGGGTGGGCGTTGGCATCGGTCCCGATCATCCCGGAATCGCGATATCCGAGCATGTGGTGGTGGATGGCGCCCGAGCCCAGTGCGTCCACGGAGCAGGCGAGCTCGTCGGCACGGATCTGGGCGAGCCGCGGACGCGCCTCGTCGGGGTCGAGCGTCGGATCGTGGATCTCGCCCTCCGCCCCATCGGTGCAGGTGACGAGGTCGACGCGGATGCCCTCGGCCACCAGGCGCGCGATCGTGCCGCCGGTGCCCATCGACTCGTCGTCGGGATGGGCATGGACGAAGAGAACGCCGCCGGTTGCCTCAGCCTGCATGAACCGCCTCGCTGCTGGTCGGAGCTCCGATGGTAGCGAGTGCGAGCCGCGCGTCGCGCTCACCGATGGCGATCGCGTCCGAAATGCGGTCGAACTGGAGGGCGTTCAATCGCCCGAGCCTCGGCGCGATCAGCAGGTCCGGAGCCAGGCGGACGACCGGATCCGCCCAGCGCGCGGTGAGCAGTGCGAGGTAACGGCGGGCGGTGAGCCGGTCCTCCAGGCTGCCGACGCCCAGGCGGGCCGAGACGGTGCGCAGGAAGACCGCACCGGCGGAGCTGGCCAGGAATGCCGGCTTCGGGATGTCGGCGAGGACGCCGATGACCGGCAGCGTCGGATCCCAATCCCGCGCCGGCGAGACCGGGACACCCTCCCAGGGCCCGGCGTCGCACCACACGCCATCGGGATCGCGCCGGGGCGGGAAGAAGAACGGCACCGCGATGCTGATCTCGAGCGCGTCGATCAAGCGACCGTGCGTGATCAGGCGCGGCGCACCGGCAACCAGGTCGAAGGCGGTGACGCCGAGCGGCACCGGCAGCTCCTCGATGCGGGGGTCGCCGAGCTCATCTGCCAGGTGCTCCAGCATCGGCCGGGGGTCGTAGAGCGCGAACCGACCTCGCCGCGACCTGAGCCGATCCAGCGGCGCGCGCAGCGCGCCCGCCTCGATGGCGTCCGGCGTCCGTCCGGCCGCAAGGGCGGCGCCGATGATGGCTCCCATGCTCGTGCCGACGATGCGGCTCGGCCGCAGGCCGCGCTCTTCCAGCGCCCGCGCAACGCCGACGTGCGCCCAGCCACGAGCGCCGCCTCCGCCGAGCGCCAGCGTGAAGCCGTCCTCGAAGCGGGTGAGCGTCATCGGTCAGACGGCTGCGGCATGCTCCGCGCACTCGCAGGACTGCCGCAGCTTGGTGTAGGTGAAGAGGCCGGTGTCATGGCCGTCGGCCCAGATCGGGCGCCAGCGCGTAACGACCGATCCAGCGCAGCTCGTTCATGTGCGTCTGCTGCTCGTCGAAGAAGGTCTCGAGGGTGACGACGCCCGGCAGGTTGCCCTCGCCGGCGCACAGGGCGCACGGGCACGCGCGCCGCAGCGCGAGCCACGACCATTCGCCGAGGTGCCCGTCGTCCCAGCGGATCCGCATGCGCCGAGCGGTCTCGTCCAGCTCGACGCCGATCGGGTTCACGATGTCGGCGGCCATCAGTCTCTCCAGAGCGCCTGCGTGCCGAGCCACTCGGCGCCGAACGCGGCGCCGGTCGCCGTCAGCTGCATCGGATCTGCCTCGTTGAGGTCCCACAGGAAGAGGTCCTGGAGCACGCCACCTCCCGATGCCGAGCGCCCGACGGTGAAGACGACTCGCTCACCGTCCGGAGACCAGCGAAGGTGGCTCACGCGGCCCTCGACGGTGTGGGTGACGATCTCCTCGTCGCGCTGGTCGAGCAGCGTGATCGTGCTCGAGCCGTCCTCGAACGCGGTCGTGATGTAGCGATCGGCGTCCGGCGACCAGAGGGTCGGCCGCGCGTCGGCCTCGAGCTCGGTCATCGCGCCGTCCGAGGGATCGATCTCCCAGGTGCCGGCGCCGAGCGCCCAGAAGCGCAGCGTCCCGCCCTCGACCCAGTAGAGGCGAACCGGGCCTCCCTCGTCGCTGAACTGCGCCTCCGCCAGCGCCTCCTCTGCCTCGACGTCGGGCCGGGCATAGGTGGGCGCCGCAAGCTCGGTCGTGTCCCCGCTCAGGAAGTCGATGGCCAGCACGGTCGCCACGTCGTTGGCACCGTCC
The DNA here is from genome assembly GCA_963759405.1 of uncultured Chloroflexia bacterium. Lineage (GTDB taxonomy): Bacteria > Chloroflexota > Limnocylindria > QHBO01 > QHBO01 > JACDBZ01. The sequence continues at coordinate 37,317 of CAVWZA010000017.1, forward strand.
TCCGTGACGCGCACGGCGTAGACGGTCGAGGCATCGTCACCGAACGTGATGGTGCTGATGCCATCTGCCAGACGCCGCTTCTCCTTGCCCGGCTCGATCGACACGAGGACATCGGCCAGCAGGCCCGCACCGACGGTCCCGTCGCGCGACCAGGTGAAGCGCCGGACGTCAAGGCTCGAGTCCTGGGCGAGGATCGACCTGCGTGTCCTCGGCCTTCGTGAAGTCGCGACGCAGCAGGTAGATGGGCGCCAGCGCCGCGCTCCGGCCCTGGTAGACCATCTCGAGCGCTCCGTACTCCGGGACCGCCGCCGCGCCCGGCGTCGGCTCGGCGCTCGCCGCCGCGCTCGCGCTTGGTGCCGCCGTCGGGGACGGCACGGGCTCGACGCTGCCGGAGGCGGCGGCCGCGATCGGGCTGGCGAGGCCGCTCCCGGACGGCACGGCGGCAGCCTGGAGCGAGGCATCCCCGGCGAAGATGAGCGCCAGCAGCACGATGACCATGCCGGCGAGCAGCAGGATCACACCGATGAGCCACGGAACGGCCTGCTCGGCCGTCGTCGGCTGCTCTTCGGCTTCACCTTCCGCCTGCTCCTGCTGGGCGAGCGAGATCCTGATGCGCCCGACGACCGGGTCGAGCTCCGCGCCAGGCTCGGGGACAGTCGGCTCCGGCGCGACCCACGAGGTCGGAAGAACCTGTGTGGAATCGCTCTGCTCCGGCCAGGTCGGCTGCGGCTCGAAGGTCGACTCGCCGTCCGGCTCGGCGGCCCAGTCCACGGCAGCCGCGGGCTCGGCTTCAGGTTCGGCCTCGGGCTCGGGTTCCGCTTCGAGCTCTGGTTCGGGCTCCGATGCAGGCTCCGGTGCAAGCTCGGGTACGGCGTGCAGGGCCGCCCAAGCGGCAACGACGGGCGCGGCTTCATGCTCGGCCTCGGGCTCGGGCTCAGGCTCAGGCTCGGCTTCCGCTTCGCGCTGTTGTTCGGGCTCTGGTTCGGCGTGCAGGGCCGCCCAAGCGGCAACGACTGGCGCGGCTTCATGCTCGGGCTCGGGCTCGGGCTCGGGCTCGGGCTGCAACGCCCAGGTGGCTACGACGGGTTCGGGCTCGGGCTCCGGTTCGGGCTCGGGCTCGGGCTCGGGCTCGGGCTCGGGCTCGGGCTCGGGTTCGGGCTCTGGTTCGGGCTCGGGCTCCGGTTCGGGCTCGGGCTCGGGTTCGGGCTCCGGTTCGGGCTCGGGTTCGGGCTCGCGGCTCGGGTTCGGGTTCGGGCTCGGGCTCGTCGACAATGAGCGGCGGCGGGAGGGGGGCCACGGGAGCCGGTTCCGGAGGGGACCACACCGGAGCCTGATTGATGGCCGCATCGGCGGCCCAGGGGTCGTCCGACGGCATCCACGGCTCCGGGGCGCGCGGCTCGTAGGGGGTCCATGCGCCCGGCTGATCGTCGAAGCCGGTCGCCGGCCCGGCTTCCGGTGATGCGCCTTCCGGTGGCGCGGCTTCCGGCGGCGCGAAACCGCGGCCGGGGTCAGCAATCGGGTCTGAGGCATCGTCGCCCCATGACTCCGCCCACGGGTCGTTTACCGGCAGCGCGGCGTCATCGGGAAGCGCCTCCTCGGCAGGCGAGGCGGACGGCGGCCACGCCCCCCATCCGGACGATGCGTCCGAAGTGGACTGGCTCCAGGGATCATCGGTGGACCACCGATCGGTCTCCGGTCGGTCGGCCGAGGGTTCGCGCACATCCTCGCTCGGCCAGCTGTCGTCCGCGTCGCCGGACGGCGGCCGATCCCACGAGCCGCTCACAGGCGGACTCCGCGGACCGGGCGGCTCACGGCTGCGTGATGGCGAAGGGTCACCGCGACGATGCCGCTGGGCACCAGCACGGTCCCGAGCATGGCCAGCGGCAGCCAACGTGCAGAGAGGGACATTGCCCCAAGGCTAACGCAAGCGTTCGCCGCACGCTCCCCCGAGTACAGTCAGTCGGAGGCGGCCCACTGAATCAGGCCGACGGCGACGACACCCCATACCAGGCCGATGAATGCGGCCGTGCCCTCGGGTCCCTCGCCACCGACGGTGGGTGCCAGCGAGTCGATGAAGCCGAGGCCGATCGCCATGTACCCCATCCAGAGGACGAGGGCCACGGTGGCGATGATGGTGCGCCTGCTCCGATCTCGAACCATAGTGAGCCGATCCTAGCAGACAGGATTCAGCGGGTTGCCGCGAGCCGCGCCCGCTCGGGGACGCGATGGAAGAGCGACTGATCGGCACGTCCCTCGAGCATCCGCAGCTTTGCCGCGGCGACCAGGCCGACGGTGACCTCGTGGCCGTCGTCCGCGCCGCCGGCGACCCGTCGGAGCGTCATCGTGCCGATGTGCGCCGCCACGTCGACGACCTGGAACACGTGTCCTGGCCGCACCCCATTCTCCTGGAGGAAGGTGAGCAGCCGCGCGTCCTCCTCCGCCTCCTCCGTGACGCGCAGGATCGTCACGTCCGAGCCGGTCGTGGCCTCGGACAGCCGCAGACCGGCCGGCCGCTCGGGGGTCTGGCCGTCGCGGGGGATCGGGTTGCCGTGCGGGCAGGTCGGTGGGCGACCCAGCAGATCGTCGATCCGGTCCGTCACCCGGTCGCTCATCGCGTGCTGGAGGTGGTGCGCCTCCTCGTCCGCCTCGGCCCAGCCGAGCCCGATCACCTCGGTCAGCAGCCACTCCGACAGGGCATGGCGTCGAAAGGTTCGCTCCGCCGCGGTCCGCCCGGCTTCCGTCAGGTTGAGCTGGCGCGTCTCGGGCTCGACGCTCACCAGGCCCTCGCGCCCGAGCCGGGTGATCATCTCGCTGACGGTGGCGGCACTGTGACCGAGCCGCTCGGCCAGGCGTGCGGCGATGACCGGCTGCCCCTCGCCGTGCATGTAGCGGATCGTCATCAGGTACTCGGCGGCGGCCTCGGTCGGCTCGCCGTTGACAATGCCCTGCTGCGCCATCCGCCGATTCTAGCGGCGGGCCGTGCTACGGACGCAGGACGAGCAGGCTCGTGACGCTCGGCTGGTAGGTCAGCGTGGCATGCGTCACGCCGGCGACATTGAACGTCACGCTTCCGACCTTCTTCCCGTTCAGGTTGATCGCTCGTGACCGAGCATCGCCCGTCCGCTGCCGGTCACGCACGCGTCGGCGGCTCCGACCGTCCATGTCCCGTTGACCGTGGCGCCCGATACCCCGCGGCCGTTCGTACCGGCCACCAGGATCGTCACGGTCGCGGTCCACGTGTTCCGGGCGCTGCGAGCGCCTGACCGGTCAGCGACTCCACGGTCATCGTGGCCGGCACTGCCGCGGTGACGGTGGTCGGCTTCGTCGCATCGTCCTGCAGGCCGCCACCGTCCGTGACGATCAACGTCACCTGTACGTGCCGGCGACGGCATACGAGTGGGACGGGTTCTGCGCGCTCGAGGACGCACCGTCGCCGAAGGTCCAGCTTCGGCTGACGACTCCGCCGTCATCGGTCGAGCCGTCGGTGAAGGTGCAGGCGAGATTGACGCAGGCGACCGAGAAGTCGGCGACCGGCGGCTGGTTCACCGGCGGCGGCGGTGGAGTCGGCGGTCCAGGTGTATCCGGCTGCCCAGCTGACCGCCGCCAGCTTTGCCTGGCCCTGGACCGATGGATGGAAGTAATCGCCGGAGACGTCGCCGGTGGTGAAGCGGTATTGAATGCGGCGTTGGCATCGAAGCGGCACCGATCGAACTGCGCGCAGACCGCCGCGAGCTGAGCGTTGAAGTCGATGTTCCGCTGCCGGACCGCCGCCCGACGCTGGACGTCGGCCGCCTGCGTCGAGCCCGGGTTGGCGAGCAGCGATTGGCAGATGCCGGCGGCGGCCCAGATGAACCGCGCGAAGAAGTTGTTCTTGAAGAGATTCCACAGCTTGTACACGTCCGGGATGCTCACGACGAGCACGTTCGTGCCGGGCGAGGCCGTGGACAACGTGGCCATGGCGGCCTGGAACTGGGTGCCGAAGTCCGCCACGGTTGTCATCTGGGCGACCGTGTCGGTGCAAAGGTCGTTGCCGCCCATCAGCACCGTGAGGTAGTCCGGCTGAAGGGTCGCGGCGCCCTGCATCTGCGAGACGAGGCCCGCCATCTTCGCGCCGCTCACTGAGCGGTTGTAGCCCTTGCCGCTGATCGGCGCGCCCAGCGCCAGCAGCCGCAGGTAGTGGCTGTTGACCGACGTGCTCGTTCCCGTGGACCACGAGTTCTGCGGCGCATCGGACCCGAGGCTGCCGGCCGAGCTCGCCGCCTGCGTGATCGAGTCGCCGACCGCAACCATCGAGTCCGGCAGCGGAAGTGGCGTCGCCGCGGCGGCCGCCATCGGCGTGAGACCGGTCAGCAGGATGGCGATGAGGAGCGCGACTGAGCATGCGCGCGAGGCCACGGATTCCCTCCATTGGTCGGCTCGGTCGGAAGGCGAACTCACTCTACACCCGGCTTCAAAGCCGTCGGGTCGCGCCGTCGACCGTAGTCACGCCGCAGAGGGGCTGCGACATCCTGCCCCTCAGCCACGTCAAAGGCGCACCGAGCAACCAGAGGAGCCCGCCATGGATCCACGTGATCCGTCCCAGCGACCATCGATCTTCAAGACGCCGGAACCGATGGACGAGAGTGGTCCGACCGAGCCAAGCGGCCGAACGTCCGTCACCCGAGCAGGAGCCGGCGCCGCCACCGAAGCCGGCGCAGGACTTCTGGGCCGATCAACCGGCGAGCCTCCGGCCGGCCCGTGCGCTGCCACCCGAGCAATCCGGGCCCGAGCCGACGCCTCGTGATGGGAATCGCCTTCGGCGGAGCCTTGCTGCTGCTGGTGATCGGCGGCTTCGTCGTCACCACGCTCCTGCGGCCGAACGACGCCCTGGTCGGCGCGACGTCTCCGTCCGCCACACCATCAGCGACGGCAGATTCATCGATCGAGCCCACCGCGACCGCAGCGCCGACAGCCACCCCAGCGCCCACCCCCGAGCCGACGCCGGCGGGCCCGCCCCAGGAGGTCCCGGTCGGGGCATGGGCCACCGTTGCGGTCGATGAGCTCACCGTGCGGAGCGCGGCGGGCACCGACGCGGCCTCGAACTACATCCTGGTCAAGGGCTCGGTGGTCCAGGTGGCCGAGGGCCCGACGGTCGTGGACGACCTGAACTGGTACCGCGTCGCGTCACTCGGCGGTGCGGTCGGCTGGGTCACCAGCGGCTGGGTGGCCGAGCCATTCCTGACGACGCTCGTCGAGGATCCGACCCTGATCCGCTGCGGCGAGGTCGGGCGCGCGGTGTTCGACGTCGTGAACGGCGTGCCGACGCCGCACGACCCAATCGCCATCGGCGAGCTGGCCCTGCCCGCGGCCGCCTTCAGCGACGAGTCGCTGGCCGCGATGGAGCTGATCCGCGGCGTGGGTGGCGAGGCGTGCTTCTCGGCCCAGGTCGGGTCGGACGGCGTGCCCGTGGTCAGCGCCCAGCTGGGCGTCAATGCCTGCGGCCACGCGGTGGCGGACGGGAGCTTCTTCCGGCTTCGCCCGGCGGCGGGCCAGAGCGTCGGGGTCGAGGCGCAGGTGAAGGACCCGGCCATCGTGCACCCGACGGTCCTGGCGGGCGGACCGCCCGACAATCGGAAGTCGTCCAACCTCCGAACCGTCGTCACGCATGATGGCCAATCCCGACGCGACCGGCTGCGTTCACCTGAACGTCACCGAGGATGCGGGCGGCGCCGAGGTCGTATCGGTCGGCGGACATCACGCAGTGCAGCATCGTGTCCGAGTACAACGACGACAACATCCGGCTGCAGCCCGGCGGCGGGCGGCGAGACGGCGTGGATCAAGCTCACGTGCGCACACGGCCAATCCCGACAACCTGCCGCTGGGAGACCCGATCGTCGTTGCGGTCAACGTCGACGCCTACGAGGAACAGCAGGACGCCTACGCGTACCAGGGCATACGGCGAGGTCTGCGAATAGACGCCGGGGCGAGTCAGTCCTCGCCCTTGCCGGACTCCTCGCGGATCGTGCTGACGACGTTGGCATCGGCCAGCGTCGTCACGTCGCCCAGGTCGCGCTGCTCGGCGATGTCGCGCAGCAGGCGGCGCATGATCTTGCCCGATCGCGTCTTCGGCAGGTCCGGCGTGAACAGGATCTGCTTGGGCCGCGCGAACTTGCCGATCATGTCCGCCACGTGCTCGCGGATCTCGACGCCGAGCTCCTCCGAGGGCTCGTGCCCGGAACGCAGGATGACGTAGCTGAAGATCGCCTGGCCCGTGACCGGGTCGGTGCGGCCGACCACCGCCGCCTCGGCCACCGATGGGTGCGAGACGAGGGCCGACTCGATCTCGGTGGTGCTGATGCGATGGCCGGAGACGTTCATCACGTCGTCAACGCGGCCGAGCAGCCAGTAGTAGCCCTCCTCGTCGCGCTTGCAGCCGTCGCCGGGGAAGTAGCGCCCGGGGTACCTCGACCAGTAGGTCTGCTCGTAGCGCTCGGGATCGCCGTAGATGCCGCGCAGCATCGCCGGCCAGGGCCGCTCCAGGACCAGGTAGCCACCACCACCCAGCGGCGCGGAATTGCCCGCCTCATCCACGACGTCGGCCGTGACGCCGGGGAACGGGAAGGTCGCGCTCCCCGGTTTGAGGGTCGTGATCCCGGGCAGCGGCGTGATCATGATCATGCCGGTTTCGGTCTGCCACCACGTGTCGACCACCGGGCAGCGGCCGCCGCCGATCTCCTTCCAGTACCACGCCCATGCCTCCGGGTTGATCGGCTCGCCGACGCTGCCGAGCAGGCGCAGCGACGAGAGGTCGTCATCGGCGAACGCATCGGCGCCGTACTTCATGAGGGCGCGGATGGCAGTCGGAGCGGTGTAGAGGATGGTGGCGTGGTACTTCGCCGCGATCCGGGCCCATCGGTCCTTGTCCGGGAAGTCGATGGCTCCCTCGTAGATGATCCCGGTCGCAGCATTCGCGAGCGGTCCGTACACGATGTACGAGTGGCCGGTCACCCAGCCGATGTCGGCCATGCACCAGTACACGTCGGACTCGGGCTTGAGGTCGAAGATGTACCGATGCGTCGCGGCCACGCCGGCGAGGTATCCGCCGGTGGTGTGCATGATCCCCTTCGGCTTGGCCGTGGTGCCGGAGGTGTAGAGCAGGTAGAGGAGGTCCTCGGAGTCCATCGGCTCCGGATCCGCGGTCGTCGGCTGGTCGGCGATGAGGTCGTGGTACCAGTGATCCCGGCTCTCGTCCCAGTCGACTGAGTCGCCGGTGCGCTTGACGACCACGCAGTGCTGGACCGATGAGGTCCGGCCGATCGCGTCGTCCGCGCTCTTCTTGAGGGGCACCGTCGCACCCTTGCGGTAGCCGCCGTCGGCGGTGATGACGACCGTGCACGACGCATCGTCGATGCGATCGGCCAGGGCATCGGCGCTGAACCCACCGAAGACGACCGAGTGCGGCGCGCCGATGCGGGTGCATGCCAGCATGGCGACGGGGAGCTCGGGGATCATCGGCATGTAGATCGCCACCCGGTCCCCCTTCTTCACACCGAGGCCGCGAAGGGCGTTCGTGAAGCGGCAGACCTCTTCGAGCAGCTCCTGGTAGGTGATGGTGCGCGTGTCGCCGGGCTCACCTTCCCAGTGGTACGCCACGCGGTCGCCCAGGCCGGCGGCAACGTGGCGATCGAGGCAGTTGGCGCTGACGTTGAGCGTGCCGCCGATGAACCACTTCGCGTACGGCGCCTCCCACGTGTAGAGGTCACTCCACGGCTCGATCCAGTCGAGCCTGTTGCCCTCTTCCGTCCAGAAGGCCCGGAAGCCCTCCTCCGAGGCGGTGCGCTCGTAGATCGACGCGTCATTCAGCAGCGCCGCGGCGCGAAACTCGGGCGAGGGCTCGAAGGTGCGGTCCTCGCGCAGGAGGTTCTCGATGGCCTGGCGGGCGTAGCGTCCTTCGATCGACATCCGCCGATTCTAGCCCGCCCCGGTCGACCTGCACGTGCTCCCGCGGAAGGTCGCTTGGGGCCAACGCGGCAGCCAACTTGCAGGGCTCGATCTGGGGCTCTCCAGCCGCATTCGCGAATCAGAAGAGGGACGGGCCGTCGCCGTGAGGTAGCCGGGACTTGCACCTAGTCGAGCCGAGCATCGACGTTCACCCTGTGTGCCCATTCTTGGGAGGAGTGGATCGTGACAACCAGCTCACAGACAGCGTCCGACACTCGCGCATACGACTACAAGATCCCGTTCGTCATCGGCGCCTCGGCAATCGGCACGGTGATCGAGTGGTACGACTTCTATCTCTATGCCGTCCTGGCGGTCTTCCTGGCTCCGATCTTCTTTCCCGGCGACCCGACCGCCCAGCTCCTGAGCGCACTGGCGACGTTCGGGGCCGGCTTCGCCGTCCGACCGTTCGGCGCCATCGTGTTCGGGCGTATCGGCGACAAGACGGGCCGCAAGGTATGCCTTCCTGCTCACCGTCTCGATCATGGGAGGCGCGACGGTCCTGGTCGGCCTGCTGCCCGGGTACGCCGCAGATCGGCATCCTGGCGCCGATCATCCTGGTCACGCTGCGGATGCTGCAGGGGCTCGCCCTGGGCGGGGAGTACGGCGGGGCGGCGATCTATGTCGCCGAGCACGCACCGGACAACAAGCGCGGCCTGTTCACATCCTGGATCCAGACGACGGCGACGATCGGGCTCTTCCTTGCCCTCGCCGTGATCCTCTTCTTCCGTGTCACGCTGGGCGACGCCGCCTTCGCCGAGTGGGGCTGGCGCGTGCCGTTCCTCCTCTCCGCGGTGCTCGTGATCGGCGCCCTGTACATCCGGCTGCGCTGCAGGAGACGCCGCTCTACACCAAGGCCAAGGAGCAGGGAAAGACATCGGACTCACCGCTGAAGGACAGCCTCGGAAATCGGCGGAACTGGAAGCTCATCCTCCTCGCCCTGTTCGGGATGACGGCCGGGCCAGGCGGTGGTCTGGTACACGGGCCAGTTCTACGCGCTGGCGTTCATGACGGGGCCGCTGGGGGTCGGCTTCGTGGATGCCTACACGGTGATGCTCATCGCGATCGCGCTGGCGACGCCGTTCTTCATCTTCTTCGGTTGGCTGTCGGACCGGATCGGACGCAAGCTGATCATCCTCGGTGGCTGCCTGCTTGCGGCGATCGCCTACTTCCCGATCTTCAACGCGATGCACGGCTTCGCGAATCCACGGCCCGAAACCGATCCCGCGACGCCGGCCGTCGCGATCGCCCAGGATCCGAACATCCTCGGGCTCACGGCGATGGTGTTCCTCATGATCGTGCTCGTCACGATGGTGTACGGGCCGATCGCCGCGTTCCTGGTCGAGTTCTTCCCGGCGAGGATCCGCTACACGTCGCTCTCACTGCCGTATCACCTCGGCAACGGCGAGTTCGGCGGGTGGCTGCCCTTCATCGCCACCGCCATCGTCGCGGCCGCGGCTGCCGGCGGCGCGCTGGCGTGGCTCGGAAGCATCACCCCCGGCGGCTCGATGTTTGCCGGGCTCTGGTATCCGATCGCGATCGCGCTCATGAGCGTCGTCGTCGGTGGACTCGCGATTCGCGAGACGAAGGACGTCCGCATCTGGGACGAGGTCGGGGGGCGCGACACGCAGCCCGAGCCCGGGCGGACGACCAGGGAGATGGCGCCTGACCGACGGCGCGAGCTCGCTCGCTGACGATCCGCATGACATGGGCCGGTGGCGCGAGGCGCCATCGGCCCGTTTGCTAGCATCGGCGCGTCCGATGCTGACCTTCCTTGGTGACGCCGCGGTCGCGTTCGGCGCCATCTTCGTCGCCGAGTTCGGCGACAAGAGCCAGCTCCTGGTGCTCGCCTTCGCCACCCGCTACGCGGCCCGGCCGGTGATCCTCGGGGTGATCCTTGCCGCCTCGGTCATCCAGGGCGTCAGCGTTGCGATCGGGGCCGTCGTCGGCGCAGCGCTTCCCGCCACCGCGGTGGCCGTCGTATCGGGGATCGCGTTCCTTGCCGTTGCCGCATGGACCCTGCGCGGCGATGACGACGAAGAAGAGGCCGAGGCGACTGGGGCGGCGGGCACGCGACGCCTGGCGGGGTTCGCGCTTGTCCTGACCGTCGCCAGCACCTTCATCCTGAGCGAGCTGGGAGACAAGACGATGCTCGCCACCGTTGCGCTGGCGGCGACCAATGGTGCGCTGCCGACCTGGATCGGGTCGACGGCCGGAGAGGTGGCCGCCAACCTGGTGGCGGTTGCGGTGGGACGGCAGGTCGGGCACCGCCTGTCGGCGCGGATGGTCCGCATCGGCTCGTCCGCACTCTTCGCCATCGCCGGCGTCGCAGTCCTGCTTGGGGCGTGGCTCGGCTGAGGCGCGCCGCTTGCTGGGAGCACCCGCATGCGATCATCCACCGGCCCCGTTCTCGTGGTCATCGGCCTGGCGACTGCCGTCGTGCTTGCGCTCGTGCTGCTCCAGACGGTTGGCCTGCGATCCGACCTCAACACAGCGCGCGAGGAGGTCGTCGCCTTGAAGGCGCAGGTCGACGGCCTCGAGCGTGGCGTCCCGATCAGCGAGCTCTCGATGCGCCTGGCCGAGCTGGAGAACGACATCCAGGAGTGGGTCGTCGCCTTCAGCTCCGACGTGCCTGCCGGCGGCGACCCGACCTCACCGGCCGGCGGAGCGGTCACCAACGCCGAGCTCCTCGATCGCATCGAGGACGTCCTCGCCCGGATCGACGATCTCGACGCCCGCATCGACGAGATCTGCGACGGCGTCCCGGTCTGCTGATCGCGTCACGCCCGCGGCATCGCCCGCTCACGGACGGCAACGAGCAGGACGGCGGCAGCCACGTAGGAGGCGGCCATGATCGAGAAGGCGGCGGGGTAGCCGAACGCGTTGGCCACGAAGCCGATGATGAACGCCCAGAAGGCGCCGATCCCGAAGGCAAAGGTGAAGTAGACGGCGAAGGCCATGTCGCGCAACGGCCCGGTGGCGCGGTCGGCGAGGTAGGCCTGGAGGACGGGCGACTCGCTGAACACGGCCGTGCCGAACGGGAGCAGCAGTGGCACCAGCAGCAGCAGGTTCGCGCCGGCGGCCATGAAGGCAACGATCCCGATCGCCGAGGCGAGGTAGTAGGTAACGAGCGTGCGGCGGCGGCCGAACCGGTCTGAGAGGGTACCGGCCAGGATCGGGCCCACCACGGCGCCGACCAGGAGCAGTGCGTACAGCACGCGAACGGTGCCCTGGTCGAGGCCGAGCGGGCCCGACAGGTAGAGCACCATGAACGGCGCCACGATGTCGAGCCCGCGGCCCCCGGCGGCCACCAGCGACGCACCGAGGATGAGCCGCAGGTCACGCCGGCCGACCACCTCGCGCAGCTGCCCGAGGAACGACCCGGATGCTCGGGCACGCTCCCGGTAGGCCATGGTCCTCGCGCACGAGGAGGGCCAGCAGCAGGCCGATGACGAGCGGCGGGATCCCGAACAGCGCCAGCGTCGTCTGCCATCCCACGGCCAGCAGCAGGGCGCCGCCGACGAACGGAACCAGGATGGTCCCGACGTTGCCGCCGCTGATGTGGGCGCTGATCGCAAACCCCCGCCGCTCGGTCGGGTAGAGGTCCGAGAGGAGCGCATTGCCGACCGGATGCTGCGGGCTGGCACCGATGCGCGCCACGCTGATGGCGGCGAGAAGCTGGGTGATCGAGTGCGACAGGCCGCTCACGAGCAGGCTGGTCCCGAACAGGATCTGGCCGCCCGCGAGGAGAGCCGGTCGCGCGACATAGCGCGTCAGGAAGCCGTACGAGAGCTGCATCGCGCCGCCGACCGCGGTGGTGATGGCGATGAAGGTGCCGATGTCGCGTTCGTTGAGCCCGTACTCGACGATCACGATCGGGTAGACGAGCGGCATGAGCGCGGATTGCGCGTGGATCGCCGCGTGGGCAAGGGCCAGCAGGACGAGGGTCAGTCGCGGCCGCATCGTGCTGCTACGATCCATGACCATGGCCCCCAAGACCCGCGCCGCGCCGGCGAAGACGCCTATTCACGATCCGCCGCCGCCCGAGCCGCCCAGCCTCGAGGCGAGCCTGATCGGGACCGTCGGGCCGGTGATGCGCCACCTGGTGGCGCACGCACGGCGGCACCGGACCTGGGGCGATCTCACCTATCAGCAGTACAACGTGCTGCGCATGATCGACACCCTCGGACCGCAGCCGCAGGCGGAGGTTGCGCGGCGGCTGATGGTCACGGCCCCCGTCGTCACGCGGCTGGCGGGCACCCTCGCCGAAACCGGCCTGGTCCAGCGGCGAACCGATCCGAAGGACAAGCGCGCCGTCCTGCTGGCGTTGACGCCGGTTGGCCGTCGCCAGGCGCGCGCGATGCGCCAGGACCTGCTCCAGGCAGCCCACGAGCTCCTGGAGCCGATTCCCGAGGAGCGGCGGGCCGGCGTGGCCGCGGCGCTCGAAGAGCTCCAGGTCCTGCTGCCGCAGCACTCAGCGCGCCGCTGACGCTCGTGCCTCGGGGGCGCGACGCAGTTCTCCGGGCCGTTCGGACGAGGTGTCGAGCATGGTCACCCCGAGCGACCCGCGGCGGCCCGCCCAGCGCAGGCCGAGGGCAACGATGGCGACCGTCGCCAGCGACAGGACGGCGCCGGCGACGAATGCCGCCGGCGTGCCCCACTGCTCCGCCACGAAGCCGGCGAAGAGTCCACCCAGCGGCGCCGAGCCGGCGAAGACGGTGACGTAGAAGCTCATCACCCGTCCGCGCAGGGCATCGGTGACGTTGGCCTGCACGGTCGCGTTGATCGTGTTGATCATCAGCATGCTGGAGAAGCCGGCGGCCAGGATGAGCGGCGCCGCCACCCAGACGCTGCGCGACGCGGCGATGGCGACCAGCAGGAACGAGAAGACCACGCCGCCGACGAGCATGAGCGGGATGGCGCGCCGGCGACGCATGATGGCCAGCGTCAACGAGCCGGCCAGCGAGCCGATCCCCATCACGGCGAAGAGCGCGCCGTAACCGTCCGCGTCCAGGTGCAGGACGCCGGTGGCGAAGAGTGGCAGCAGGATCTGGAAGTTGAAGCCGAAGGCGGCGATACCGCCGAGCAGGACGAGGCACCACAGCACCAGCGGTGTGCGCACCGCGTACCAGAACCCCTCGCGAAGGCTCTCGAGCACCGGCGGGTGCCGCTCGGGTCGCTCCATGCGCCTGATCTCGCGTGGATTCATGCGCACGAGGCCGATGAGCACCCCCGCATAGGTCACGGTGTTGATGCCGAGGTTGATGGCCACCCCGGTGAGCGCCGACCCGGTCAGTCCCGTGCCCGCGGCAATGATCACGCCGGCCAGCGCCGGACCAACGACGCGGGCGCCGTTGAAGGCCATCGAGTTCAGTGCGATGGCGTTGTGGAGGAGGTGACGCGGGACCAGGTCGGACGCGAGCGCCTGACGCATCGGCATGTCGATCGCGTTGACGACGCCCATCACGAGCGCCATCACCATCACCATCCAGATCTCGACCACGCCGGTGGCCACCATCAGGAAGATGACGAACGCCTGCAGGCTCGAGGCGGCCTGTGTCGCGATCAGGGCGTGGCGCTTGTCGATCCGGTCCGCCACCACGCCGCCGAACGGCGCGAGGAACAGCGCCGGGCCGAACTGCAGGACCGCGACGAATCCGAGCTGGATCGGAGTCCCACCCAGGGCCAGGACGAGCCACGGCAGGCTCACCTGCTGCATCCAGGTGCCGATCAGGCTGACGACCTGGCCCCACCAGTACAGGCGATAGTTCCGGATCGAGAGCGCCGCGAACCCGCGCTTCAGACCGTCGAGGGCGGAGCGCAGCGGCATGGGTCGGGGCTGGTCGGCCAAGCGTTCAGTTCTCCGAGAGGTTGCTCATGCTAACAACCCGGCAGCGCGTCAGGCGGCCCGGCTGACGATCTCGCGAGGGCGCTCAGCTGCAGCTCGGGTCGCGAAGTCGCTGCGCGGCATGCGGACCGTGCGGAGCTGCCAGGCCACCAGCGCCAGCACCGAGACCGCCAGGATGGCGCCCATGCTGAAGGCGAACGCGGCGCCAAAGCCCTGGGCGAGCGCTCCGGCCAGCAGGCCGCCCAACGGGGCGGTGCCGGCGAAGACGGTCACGTAGAGCGCCATCACCCGGCCCCGCAGGGCGTCCGGCACGCTGTTCTGGATCGTGACGTTGATCGTGTTCACCATCAGCATCGAGGCAAGACCGATGCCGGCCACGAGCGGGACTGCGGCCAGCGGGCTGCGGACGAAGCCCAGCGCGAGCTCGAGGACCAGGAAGACGGCGCCGCCGCCCAGGATCAGGGCGAGCATCGGTCGCTGGCTGGTCGCGAAGGCCAGGATCAGCGATCCGACGAGGGAGCCGGCGCCCATTGCCGCGAAGAGGGCGCCGTAGCCGCCGGAGTCGAGATTGAGCACGTCGCGAGTGAAGAGCGGGAGGAGCGTCTGGAAGTTCATCGCGAAGGTTGCCATGCCACCCAGCAGCACCAGCGGCCAGAGCACGGTCGGCGTCGCGATCGCGTAGCGAACGCCCTCCGCCAGGCTCGCGCGGATCGAGGGGAACCGGTCGGGACGCGCGATGTGACGCATCGAGCCGCTGTCCAGCATCCAGAGCGCGATGAGCACGAACAGGTAGCTCACGGCGTTGATCCCGAAGTTGATCGCCACTCCAAACGCGGCGATCGTCACGCCCGCGATGGCGGGACCGATGACGCGCGACAGGTTGAAGCTGGTCGAGTTGAGCGCGATCGCGTTCACGAGGTCGTCGGAAGGCACGAGCTCCGCGGCGAACGCCTGGCGCACGGGCATCTCGACCGCGTTCACGAAGCCGGCGAGGAGCGCGAGCAGGTACACGTGCCAGATCTCGACGTGTCCGGTGGCGGCGAGGCCGAAGAGGAGGGTCGCCTGGAGCATCGCGACGGCATTCACGATCATGAGCACGCGCCGCTTGTCGACCCGGTCGGCGAGGACGCCGCCGATCGGAGCGAGGAACATCGAGGGCGCGAACATGAGCGCCAGGACCATCCCGAGCTGCAGCGGCGAGCCGCCCAGCTCGAGGACCAGCCATGGCAGCGCCACCGACTGCATCCAGGCGCCGACCAGGCTCCCGATCTGTCCGAACCAGTAGATCCGGTAGTTGCGGTGCCGCATGGCGCTGAATCCACGCGCGAAGGTCCCCGGGCGCGACGGCGACGCCGCCCGATCGGGGCGGCGTGAATCACGCGGAAAGAGCCGGGGAATGGTCATTCGTTAGCTATGCTAACAAAAAACGAGCCGATCGGCAAATGCAGCGAAGTACGAATGCGGGTTGAGCAAAGGCGGCCGGATGGGCGATGATGCGCGGCACGAAGCCACGCATTCGACAGGCCCGAGCGATCCATGAGCGGGGGGAGCGGCGCCGCCGCACCCTCCCGCCGCTGCGTGCGCCGATCGCCGGATTCCTGCTCTCGCTCCTCGTCCTTCTCTCCCCCGAGCTGACGCTGGCGCCGCTGAGCGCCGTCGAGCCGGCGGGACTCCCGGTGCCGATCGATCGGCCGGATGCGCCGCCACCCCGCGTTCAGCTGGTCGACGTGCTCTCGCCGACCGCCGAGCCGGTCCCCGCCCCGGCAGCGCCCCAGGTCGACTCGGCGCCGTTCGAGGCGGCGCTCGCGGCCGCCCGGGAAGCCGGCGGCGCATACGGCGTCACCTTCGCCGCCGTGCGCGATGGGCAGCTCGTCTGGACCGGCTCCGTCGGTCGCCAGCGGGACGGGGTCACCGACCTGGCGGTCGACGAGTCGCTGCTCATCGGCAGCGTGACCAAGACATTCGTTGCCGCGACCGTCCTGCAGCTCGCGGAGGAGGGCCGGCTCGACCTCGACGCCGCGCTCCGCGACTACCTGCCGGACATGTCCGCCATCAGCGACAAGATCACGATCCGCCAGCTGCTCAACCACACCAGCGGGCTCGCCGACGTGTTCAACG
The DNA here is from genome assembly GCA_963759405.1 of uncultured Chloroflexia bacterium. Classification (GTDB taxonomy): domain Bacteria; phylum Chloroflexota; class Limnocylindria; order QHBO01; family QHBO01; genus JACDBZ01. The sequence continues at coordinate 53,260 of CAVWZA010000017.1, forward strand.
ACACCACGAAGAAGGGACTCGAGACTCACCCCGAGCACGCCTGGACGACCGCCGAGGTGCTCAAGACAATCCACGCGCCGTGGTATCAGCCGGGCGAGGGGTACGCCTATGCGAACACGAACTACCTCCTGCTCGGCCTGGCCATCGAACGGGTCACCGGCCTGTCCCTGTCGGACGAGCTCCAGGCTCGCTTCCTGGGGCCGCTCGGACTCGAACACACCCGGATGCTCACCGGGGCGCCCGATGACGGAGGGCCCGTGGCACCGGCATGGGCGACCATCTTCTGGGCGTCGGGCGCCATGTCCGCCTCGGCGGCCGACCTGGCCACCTGGGGTGACGCCCTGTTTGACGGCGCGGTCCTCACCGACGCCTCGGACGAGGCGATGATCACGCTGAACCGCGACGACTACGGGCTCGGCGCGCAGAAGATCGCCGTGCCCGGGGCGACCGGCTTCGGCCATACCGGGATGCTCAACACCTACACCACGATCCTGCTCTACCTGCCCAAGCAGAACGTGACGGTCGCACTGGAGGTCAACCGCACCGAGGTCGATCTCGGCGGCATGCTTGCCGCCCGGCCGCCCGGTGGACCGTCCCTGCTCGAGCTGGTCGGCGTCAAGCGCCCGTAGGGACCCTAGCCGCCGTACAGGATGTCGCGGATGACCGGCATCGGCGGCGTTCCGTGGCTGATCACGGACTCGAGGAAGGGTCGCCAGACAAAGCCGTCGCCCGCGCGGCGACGGGCCTCGCGCTCGAGCTCGGTCATCTCCACGCTGCCGAGGTAGTACTCGCACAGCTGCGTGCTCGACAGGCGGGCGCGGCTCCACTTCTCGGTGGCCTCTGAGCGCTCCTGGAAGCCGCCGTCGACCATCATGCTCATGGCCTCTTCCTCCGACATGTCGCCGGTGTGGATCCGGATGTCCATGAGCGTGTTCGTGATGGCGCGCAGGAAGTACTTCCAATGGTTGAGGCGCAGGGCAGGGTCATCGGCGCCGTACCCGGCGTCCACCATGACCTGGGTCACGTACACGGCCCATCCCTCCGCGAACACCCCTGAGCCGAACACGGCGCGAGCGAGGGAGTCGCATCGGTTCGACCAGGCCAGCTGGAGGTAGTGGCCGGGCACGGCTTCGTGGATGGTCAACAGCCGCAGCTGTCGTGCGTTGTACTCGCGCAGGAAGGACTCGACCTGCTCATCGGTCCATTCGTCGGGCGGCGGGGTGATGGCGAAGTAGCTGTCCAGCCCGCGATCGAGCGGGCCTGGCGGGATGAGCATCGCGCCGCCGAAGGCACGCAGGAAGGGCGGCGTCCAGATGATCTGGAGCGGATCATCCGCCAGACCGATGAGGTCGCGCTCGCGGATGAACGCCTCGATCCGTTCGTTCTCGGCACGACAGAAGTCGAGCAGCTCATCGGGCTTCGGGTGGTCGACGGCGATGGCGTCGAGGACGCGTCGGGTCAGGGCATCGCCATCGTCGGGCATCGGCTCGTCGCCGATCCATGCCGGCCAGAGCTCCCGCGCCAGCTTGAGCATCTCGGCGCGCACCTCGTCGTAGGCCGTCGCCGCGCGTGCCTCGAGCTGGGCCGGAGTGACCGTCGCCTTCAGCGCGTGCTGGAACTTGCGCTCGTAGAGGTCACGACCGAGTCGGAAGTCGCCGTCGGCGGTGGGCAGCAGCTCGTCCTTCAGCCAGGCCGTGAAGGAGTCGACCGCCGCACCTGCGAGGTCAGCGGCCGCGGCGACCCGCGCCCGCAGCGCATCGTCGCCGTCGCTCGCCAGCTCGACGGCAGTCCGGCACAGGTCGGCGACGCCCGGCATCGTCTTGATCGCCTTCTCGACGTGGAAGGCGCTCGGTGCGCGACTGCGCCCCGAGGTCAGGTTGTCGCGTGCGGCCTCCAGCACGCCGGGGATACCTTCCATCCGTCCGGCCGTGCTGGCGAGCCGATCCGGCAGCGGTGCGAACTCGCGGCTCAGCAGGCCGAACAGGCCGGCGCCGAGCAGGTAGCTGTAGGTGATCGCGCTCCAGGACGGCTCATCCAGCTCCTCGTCAAAGCGCAGCGCGTCGATCTGGGTCAGCAGCACCCGCTGGTCGATCTCCTCGTCGCGGCCCGATGCATCGGCGCCGGCGAGCCGCTCACGAGACTCGGACAGCCAGGCGATGCGCTCGGCGGCGCCGGCATCGGTCAGGTCCGGCCATCGGTGGTCGTGCTCGTGGTTGCCCGCCTCGGTGGCGTGGATCGGGTAGAGGCGGAAGTAGTCGGCGAAGAAGGCGTCCTGCGCCTCGGCGAAGCTCATCGGCGCATGGTGCCATGCGCGGACCGGCCGCCGAAGGGCCGGCCGCCGGATTGCTCCGACGGCCGACGCTCGGGACGGATGTGGGCCGGTCAGTGAGTGTCGAACTGAATCGAATCCAGGATCGCCTGTTGCTCGGCGAGATCCGCTTCGGATGTCCCAGGGATGAAGTGCGTATCGATCAACACGCGTTGGCCATCCACGTCGAGGATGTAGAGCCGGTCGATCTGACCCGGCTCCTGGTGGGTGCGTCCCTCCCAGCTCCGGAACTCGCCACCGTCGCAGTCGGCGAAGTCGATGTCGTCGGGGACGCTCAGTTCGATCGTCTTCCCGGAGTAGCCATCGATCGTCACGTCGGTCGGAACGGCTTCACCTCGCTGGGGCTGGTTGGCGAGCGCGGTCGCGAGGTCGTCGACGGTGGGCCCGACGGGTGGCGTCGACGAGCCGTCCTGCCACTGGCAGGGATCGGCGTAGACGTGTGCCAACCTCTTCGTCGCTGGGCCACACCACCACGGCGGTGCCATCGCCATTGTCTGCCGAATCCCACCGACTGGCCGCCCAGCCGTCAGGGACGGTGAGTCGTGACGTCCAGCCGTGCCCAGACACGGTGAATTCCGGTAGGTCCCCGCCTCTAGCTCACCGGCCGACACCGTCAAGGCCTGTGGTGACGTGGGGTCGGCGTCGGGCTCGGATCGTCAAGTCCCGGACCGCCGATGTTCGGGGCGACGAGGTAGTTGAAGCCCAGGAGGGCTGCGATCGACCACAGCGGCGGCCGCGAGGCCGAACTTCGCAAAGCTGTTCATCTCGGGGAACCTCCGCGCCGGCCACCAGGCCGGGCGCTGTTGAGTCGAAGGAAGCTGGGCGCGGATGGCATCGCGGACCTCGTCGGGCAACGGCGTGCTGCCCTCGTACTCGTCGAGGTAGCCCTCGAGCTGACCGATGAAGTCGTCGTCGCGTGTCATGCCGTGCCTCGCGAGGTTTCTGGTCGCGCATCGGCTTCGAGAGCCGATCGCAGCTGTTGAAGTGCGTAATGCAGCCGAGAGCGAGCCGTGCCGGCGGGCGTCCCCATCCGTTCGGCGGCCTCGGTCGGGCTCAGGCCCAGGTAGTGGACCAGCACGACAACCGTGCGATGCTCGACGCTGAGGCGGCGAAAGCCGCGGTCGAGCTGGTCCTGGGTGGCGATGCGGGAGGACGAGTCCGGAGCGCTTCCGCCGTCGTGAGGCAGCAGCCGGAGGTTGCCGCCATGACGTCGTTCGCGGCGCGCTTCGGCGTAGCAGGCGTTCACGAGGAGCCGATGGGTCCAGGCCTCGAACCGATCGGGATCCCTCAGCTGCGGCAGGCTCCGCCAGGCATCAAGCAATGCCTGCTGTGTGGCGTCCTGGGCGAGTGTCGTGTCGCGCAGGATCCTGCGCGCCACGGAGTGCAGGGAGTCGCCGATGCGTCCGACAAGCGTGTCGAACGCCTCTTCGTCGCCGTGCATCGCCCGCTCGACGAGCTCGCGCTCCATGCCTCACCCGATTTGTGTGCGCTGACCGCGGGTGCGGCCAATCGGTGAGTATGAGCGGGCAGCGTGGCCCAGCGTTCAAACGCGGCCCGAGGCGTCGACGGCGGGCTGAAGCTCGCGGCGGCGGCGGTCTGAGAACGACCGCCGCCGCTCGGATCGAGGTCGCAGTCCTCAGGGTTCGATGCGAAGCGAGTCGAGGATTGCCTGCATCTCGGCGCGATCCTCGGCTGGCGTGCCCTCGAAGTCGTGGGTCGAGACCACGACCCGCGAGCCGTCCACATCGAGGATCCACAAATGCCAGAGGTTGCCGGGGCCCTGCGAGTACGCACTACCCTCCCAGGGAAAGAAGTACTCGTAGCCGCACGTTGAGGTGTCGAGGTCAGATGGCAGCGTGAGGTCGACGCGAGTGCCCGAATAGCCGGCCAAGCGTGACGTCGGTGGGCGCGCTCACCTCGTAGGCCGTCTGCTCGGCAAACGCGCCCACGAGTTCGTCGACCGTCGTTCCCACCTCCACGTCGCCGGCGCCGCTCGCGTTGCACGGGTCGCTGTAGAGACTGTCGATTTGGCCACCGATCCCAATGGCCATGCCATCGGGCGCCTCAGTTGACCCTTCGCCGGCCGGAATGAAGGTGCCTTCAGTGAAGGCGCGCCACCCGGCGGGGAACGTGAGGGTGAAGCGCATCGGATCGGCCGGGAACGGAGTCGAGACATAGGTGCCCGCGTCAAGCACCCTATCGTTGGCCCCGGTCGAGCGAGATTGGACTGGCCGTGGGTGTCGGTGAGGCCGTCGGACCGGGCCCTCCGATCCTCGGCCCACCCGGTAGCAGGAAGCCGATTCCCAGGAGGGCAATGACGACCACCGCCACTCCTCCCAGGGCGAGCTTTGCTGTGTTGCTCATTTCAGGGAACCTCCGCGCCGGCCACCAGGTGGAGCGGCGCTGTGGTGTCGTGTCGAGTCGGTCGAGCACGGCGTCGAGGACTCGGTCCGCGGACTCGTGCTCATCGGTCCTCAGCCACGACCGGACGATGCGCGTGGTGTCGCGATCGGTGCTCATTGGGCAGCCTCCTGCGTCGTGGACCGTGCGTCGGCGTCGAGCGCCGCGCGCAGCCCGCGCATCGCGTAATGAAGACGTGAGTGGGCCGTCCCGATCGGGATGCCGAGCAGCTCGGCAACCCGCTCGAGCGGCAGGTCGAGGTAGTGATGCAGCACCACCACCGCGCGATGATCGATGGAGAGCCGTCGGAATCCGCTCTCGAGCTGATCGCGGTCGACGACGGAGTTGAACCCATCCGCCGCGCTCGCCTCGTCGGGGAAGCAGGTGGAGGTTGGGCGCCCAGCGACGTTCCTTTCGTCCCTCGGCGTAGCAGGCGCGCACGAGGAGCCGGTACGACCAGGCCTCAAAGCGGGCCGGGTCGCGGAGCTGCGGAAGGTCCCGCCAGATGCTCAGCAGCGCCTGCTGCGTCGCATCCTCGGCGAGGTCGAGGTCGCGCAGGATCCTGCGCGCCACGGCAAGGTGCCGATCGGCGATCTCGGTCGCAAGGAGGGCGTACGCCTCCTTGTCACCTCGCTGAGCTCTGATCACGAGATCGGTATCCATGCCTCTTCCGCACTGATGGCATCGGTTCAGACCGATGCTTCATACGGTATGGGCGGGGTGGGCCGATGAGAACTTCAATCTTCGCGCCGGGCACGGCGACGCCGGCGAAGCCATCGGCCACGCCGGCGTCAGTTCAGATAGGCGACAGGGTTACGGTTCGATCTGGATCGAGCTCACCATCGCCTGGAGCTCGGCCTGGTGCTGCTCCGACGTGCGTCGGGTAGTCCATGGTCTCGACCACGACGCGGACGCCGTCAACGTCGAGGATCCACAGATGCCATCGCTGATCGGGCCCCTGCGCGTAGATGTTCGGTTCCCAGAGGCGGTACTGCCTGTCGTGCATTGCATCGATGCTCGACGGTGCCTGAACGTCGACGTACGTCCCGGAATATCCGCCAAGAGTCGACGGCGACTGGAGTCGTCACGTCGAGCAGCGGGTGGTCCGCCAGCGCGTTGGCAAAGTCGTCGACGGACGGGCCGACCTGGATGGAAGGCGCGAGTCGAAGGTGCGGCAGGGATCGTCGAACAGCCAGCCACCACGCCGGAAGATGAGCATTGCTCCGTCGGGCGGGGCATTCTCACTGATCCAGATTCCTCCCAGCTCCGACATCGACCAGCCATCCGGCACGCTGAGAGTGATGCTGATGGAGTCATCTGCGGGTCTTCGATGCAGCCGGCCTGCCCACGCAGATGCCGCGTCCTTCGCCTGTAAACGGCGTCACGACGTAGGTGCCTGCGGGCACGATGCCTTCGGCCGGGAGGGCAGCTGGCGTGGCGACGGCGTTGGCGACGGATCGCCGATGCGCGGGCCCCCGACGTTCTGATAGACGAGGTAGTTGAAGCCGAGGACGGCGGCCGCGGCCACGACGGCGGCGGCCAACGCCGAACTTGACGATGCTGTTCATGTGATGGAGCCTCCGCGCCGGCCACCAGGTGAAACGGCGCTGTGGGGTCGCGGGGACTTGGTCGAGCACGGCGTCCAGGACTCGGTCCGGGAGCGTCGTGACGCCTTCCTCGAGCCACGACCGGACGATGCGGTCGGCGTCGCGATCGGCGCTCACTGAGCCACCTCCCGTGCCGGTGGGCGAGCGTCGGCGTCGAGCGCCGCGCGCAGCCCGCGCATCGCATGATGAAGTCGAGATCTGACCGTCCCGGTCGGGATGCCGAGCGTGTCGGCAACCCGATCGAGCGGCATGTCGAGGTAGTGGTGCAGCACCACCACCGCGCGGTGATCGATGGAAAGCCTCCGGAAGCCGCGCTCGAGCTGGTCGCGATCGACGACCGCGCTCGAGCCATCCGCCTGCATCGGCTCATCGGAGGGAAGCAGTCGCATGTTCGGCGTCCAGTTGTGGCCTCGGCGACCCTCGGCGTAGCAGGCGCGCACGAGGAGCCGATACGACCAGGCGTCGAAGCGCGCCGGATCGCGGAGCTGGGGGAGGTCACGCCAGATGGCGAGCAGCGCCTGCTGCGTCGCGTCCTCGGCGAGTTCGATGTCGCGCAGGATCCTGTGCGCCACCGCATGGAGCCGGTCGCCCACGGCGACGGCGAGGCTCGCGAAGGCCTCTTCGTCGCCGTGCTGTGCGCGTGTCACGAGATCGGTATCCATGCCTCTTCCGTTCGGGCCGGGATCAACTCGGGCCGGCCCTTCACACGGTATGGGCGCACTGGTCGAGGGCAGGACTCAATCTTCACCAGGCCGGCAAGGCGTAGGCTCTAGCGACCGATGGAAATGTGGCAGGCGATCAATTCGATCCGCGTCGTTCGCGACTTCTCAGAACGACCGATCGATCCCGATCACGTGGATCGGATCCTCAATGCCGGGCGCCGCACAGCGAGCTCGAAGAACCGTCAGGACTGGGCGTTCATCGTTGTGCGGGACCGCGAAGAGCTGCGGCAGCTCGCGAGGGTGGGCCCCTACGCCGACCATCTGGCTCGTGCGCCCACAGCGATTGCCCTCGTCCGGCCGGACGCGACGAACGAGCACCAGCTGCGCACCTATCTGTGGGACCTCGGCCGCGCGGCGCAGAACATGGTGCTCGCGGCGTGGGAGCTTGGGATCGGGAGCGTGCCGGCCACGGTCTACGACCTCGAGCTCGCTTCGCGGCTCCTTGGCCTTCCCAACGACCAGCGCTGCGACTTCCTGCTCTCCTTCGGTTATCCGGCGGACCCCTCGGTCTTCACCGCGCCCAACCGGGCCGGCGGCCGCCGACCGCTCGGCGAGGTCGTCCACGAGGACACCTGGTAGCGCTCGGCGGCCAAAGAGAGAGGCCCGGCGCGCCTTGCGGTGCGCCGGGCCTGGGCTTGGCAGATGAGCCGGTCAGTCGGCCGGGCTGGAAGTAGTTGTCGACCACGTAGTTCGCCACGTTCGTGCCGATCGTGCTTCCGGCAATGTCGGCGGACCGGAAGTGGATTCCCGACCACACGCGGGCGTTGATGGCGTCCGCGTTGAACGTCGCCGTGTCCGCGTAGTGCCGTGGTTGCGGCCCCGCGCCGACGGCCAGGAGGTGATGTTCAGGTCGACCGAACCGTAGAGGCGTTCCAACACCATGCCCGTCGCACCCACGACAGACGTCAGGCCGCTCGGCCAGTCAGGATATGGCGGGGTGGTGATGAACGACGTCCAGTTGTCACGCGTGTCGGGTGCCGCGCCTCCGCGAATCGCCGTGACCGGCCGCCAGAACAGTTCCTGGAGCTTCGCATTCCAGACGGTGACGGCTCCATCGGCGATGGCCGTATCCACCGCGGCGAACAACCGGGCGCTGTCGTCGATGTCCAGCCCGCGCCGCAGGCGAACTCCTGCAGCGCCCGTTGCATCGGTTGGATGCCCGCATCGGAGAAGAACCTTGCGGTCTCCGACTGGAAGGTGCGTGCGAGCGGCTGTTCAGCTCCCCGATGGCCTGGACCTCCGCGAGGTCAGCGAGGTACTGGGCGTCGGAGTTGAGGGCCGGAGGCGGACCGGGGTCGAACTGGGTGGCCGAGTTCAGGGCGATCGGGGTGACGCCGCCGAGCCACGCCGTCGTGAACGTGCGAGGAAACCCGGCGGCGTCGGTCGCCACTGCCCGGGCTCGTCCCCTTCGTCGGAACGGTCACGGTCGCACCCCGGCCGTCGCCCATCCGGAGGGCGATGATGTGGTTGGCTGCTTCGACCCCGAACGCATGGCCATTCGTCCCTGGCCACTGGGTTTCGGACGTTCGCGAGGGAGGCGGCGAGCTGTGCATCGAGGTTCGCGGTGTTCGTAGCCGGGGAAGTAGTTGGTGAGAATCCGATGCGCCGCGGCCGCTGCGGCGGCCTCGGGCGACGCAACCTTCGGCGCTACGCCGTCCCACTTGTACAGCTCGTACTCGCCGGTGATGGCACGACGGCGTTGTACATGGCGAGGTGCACGAACGCGTAGTAGTTGAAGTTCGTCGGGCTCGCCGACGCCGCCGTTGACCGTCGTCACCGCCATCTCGTTCCAGGTCGCGATGACCGAGGCGTTGGCCTCCGGATGGCGGGTGGGGCGCCGCAGCCACCGGAGCGGCGATGAGGAGAGAGAAGCTCAGCAGCACCGCGGGAGCGGCGCGCCGGCCAACCTGTGTGAGTGAGGGGACCTGGACGATGCGTGGAGCACGCGTCACCTCCGTATTGGGCGCGCGGGTATCTCGGGGTACCCGCATCTATACCGTATGAGCGCCCGAAGGCGCCCTACGGTTCAATCTTGGGCAACGCGCCTAGGGTCGGCCCGCGGCAGGATCGTGTCATGCGACATTCGACGTACGGATGCGCAGGATCAGCCGCGGGGCAGAGCAACTAGAAGTCGCAGTACGGGCCAGGAGCGTCGAGCTCAATTCGGAACGGTTGGCCGACCGGCGCCATGATCACGCTGATATCGACTGCTGGCTGACCGCTCTCATTCCGCCCGATGTGCCCGTGCCCGGAGTCGACGTACCCGTGACCGGCCGTGACGACGACCGGCGAGCAGGTCGGGTCATCACGCTCGTAGAAGGTGACCTCGCCCGAGATGACGGTGATGAAGACCGGGTAGGGGTGGGCGTGCCATCCCGTCGAGCCGCCGATCGCGTAGTCGTGCCGTCGCACGACGACGTCGATCGGTGCCTTCGCCTCGGCCTTGAACATCGCCGGCCCGTTCGATGGACGCGACCTTGAAGCTGTCGTACGTTCCGCGCGCCAGCAGGGTGGGCGTCACGCCTGACGGCATCGACGCGAGGGTGATGGTGACCACGGCGGCCAGTAGGGCGCCCGCCGCGACTGTTCCAGCTGCCAGGGACCGTTTGCGTTGCATCGGTAGCCTCCTTCGAATCCGCACCTGGAAACCCCGGTGCCGTCAGGCCACGATCCGGCGCCGGCTCCCTTGTGTCGATACGCACAACGGCGTATCTTTCGCGACCACATGGCGCGCCTATCCCGAGACGACATGGAGGCCGCCCTCGCGTTCGCAGCCGAGGTCGGCAGCGCCGCGGCCGATCCCGACGAGCCGACGCATGGATCCTCGAGCAGATCTCGCGGATGATCGGCTACGAGGTTGGCGACTACTCCCACCACGGGGACGCACGAACCGCCGCTGCGTGCCGTGAACTATCCGGCAACGCCTGAGGGGAACGCCTGGACCGATCACGACTGGGAGGTCATCGAGGCGGAGCATCCGTTCTGTCTCTACGCCGCCCGCACGGGCGACCAGCACTTCTCCGCCCGACGCGCCACGGATGTCGTCGACATGCGCGCATTCAGCCGGACCGAGGCATTCGAGCTGCTCGGCTACCCGATCAGGCCGCATGCCATCCAGATGCGCACGCCTGGCGAATCGGGAACCGAGTGGCAGCTCAACCTGGCCCGCAGCGGTCGTAACTTCTCGGTACGCGAGTGCCTGATGCTCGATGCCCTGCGGGCCCCTCTGGTGGGATACGAATCCCACCGCTCCCTGGCGGCGATCATCGCCGAGCTTCGCTCGCTGCGCCCGGGCACGTTCGCCGACGGCATGCTCTCCCCTCGTGAGAACGAGGTGCTCGACCTCGTCGCTGCCGGCGCCTCGAACGCGAGCATCGCCGAGAAGCTGTGGATCTCGCCGGGCACGGTCAAGAAGCACCTCGAGCACATCTACCTCAAGCTCGACGTTGGCAGCCGCACCGCGGCCCTGGCACAGACCGGCCGTGCCTCTGCAGCACCCGAGCGCCAAGAGGCCTGAACCTTAGTTGAAGTTCGTCGGGCTCGCCACGCCGCCGTTGACTGTCGTCACCGCCATCTCGTTCCAGGTCGGGATGACCGACGCGTCGGCGTCCGGATGGGGGTGGGGTGCCGCAGTCACCGGAGCGGCGATGAGGAGAGAGAAACTCAGCAGCACCGCGGGAGCGGCGCGCCGGCCAATCCTGTGTGAGTGAGGGGACCTGGACGATGCGTGGAGCACGCGTCACCTCCGTATTGGGCGCGCGGGTATCTCGGGGTACCCGCATCTATACCGTATGAGCGCCCGAAGCGCGCCCTACGGTTCAATCTTGGGCAGCGCGCCTAGGGTCGGCCCGCGGCGGGATCGTGTCATGCGACATTCGACGTACCCGCTAGCCTTGCGGTGTGAGCGAGAACATCTGCTACGCCGATGCCTACGCGCGCCTGATCGAAGCCTCGGTGGTCGAGGTCGACGATGAGGCGAACGCGGTCCTCCTGGAGCGGACGGTCTTCTACCCGGGCGGCGGCGGCCAACCAGCCGATACCGGCGTGCTGATCGGCGACTCGGGCGGCTCCTGGAAGGTCATCGGCGCGAAGAAGCGCGACGACGACATCTGGCACACCATCGAGGCCGGCTCCGAGCTTCCGGCGGTCGACACCAAGGTCACCGCCGAGGTCGACTGGGAGCGACGCCATCAGCTGATGCGAACGCACTCCGCGTTGCACGTCCTGTGCGGCGTCGTGTGGCGCGACCATCGCGCATCGGTCACCGGCGGCAACATGGAGCCGCTGTCGGGACGGATGGACTTCGAGTTCGAGACGATGTCCGGCGACCTGGTCGACGAGATCGAGAAGCGGGTCAACGAGGAGATCGACGCCGACCGTGAGATCCGGGTCTCCAACCTGCCCAGGGAGGAGGCATTCGCCATTCCCGACCTGATCCGCACCAAGATCAACCTGCTGCCGGAAGGCATCACCGAGGTGCGGACCATCGAGATCGTGGGGCTCGACCTCCAGGCCGATGGTGGCACCCACGTGGCGCGGACCTCGGAGATCGGCCGGGTCAAGGTGACGGGCTACGAGTCGAAGGGTCGGATCAACAAGCGCATCCGGATCGAGGTCGTCGACGCGGGCTGATGCCACGGCTCGAGTCGCCGGCCATCGACGCCGTGGTGGCCCGGGTGCGGGCGACGCTTTCCGATTCGCACCCGCACATCGCCGAGATCTTCGAGGGCTGCTTCCGCAACTCGCTCGATACCAGCATCACGCTCGAGCCGGACGGGACGACCTTCGTGGCGACCGGCGACATTCCCGCCATGTGGCTTCGGGACTCGGCGGCCCAGGTCCGGCCGTACGTTCCCCTGGCGGCCGAGGACGAGGCGATCCACGCCATGGTGAAGGGCCTGATCCGGCGCACCGCGCGGTACGTGAACCTCGACCCCTACGCGAACGCCTTCAATGCCGCGCCCAACGGGAACGGGCACCAATCCGACCAGACGGCGATGACGCCGTGGACGTGGGAACGGAAGTGGGAGCTCGACTCCCTCTGCTACCCGGTGCTCCTCCTCCGCGACTGGTGGGAGGCGACGCGGGACGCATCGGTCTTCGACGACGGAGTTCATCGGATGCTGCGCGCGATCGTCGACACGATGCGCACCGAGCAGCGGCATGGCGAACGCTCGGCGTATCGGTTCTGGCGGACCGAGCATGTCTATCCGCACGACAACCTCGCCGATGGCGGCCGCGGCACGCCCGTCGGCGACACGGGCATGGTGTGGGTCGGATTCCGGCCGAGCGACGACGTGTGCACGTACCACTTCCACGTGCCGTCAAACATGTTCGCCGCGTCGATCCTGCCCGACCTTGCGGCGTTCGCCCGCGATCACTTCGATGACGGGGCCCTCGCGCAGGACGCGCTCGCGCTGCGCGACGAGATCCGGGCGGGCATCGAGAAGCACGCGGTGGTGCAGCATCCGCGGTTCGGACGCATCTACGCGTACGAGACCGACGGGCTCGGCAATCATCTCCTCATGGACGACGCCAACGTCCCGAGCCTGCTCTCGATCCCCTACCTGGGATTCCTGGCGGCCGATGATCCGGCGTACCTCGCGACGCGCGCCTTCGTGCTGAGCGGCGAGAACCCGTACTTCTTCGAGGGCCGTGCCGCGACCGGGGTCGGCAGCCCGCACACGCCGCCCCGGCAGGCCTGGCCGATCGGCATCTCGATGCAGGCACTGACCGCGACGGATCCCGGCGAGGCCGAACGACTGCTGAGCTCGCTGGCGTCGACCACGGCCGGGACGGGACTCATGCACGAATCGTTCGACGTCGACGATCCCGCGCGCTTCAGCCGACCGTGGTTCGGCTGGGCGAACAGCCTCTTCGCCGAGGCGGTGCTGCGATGGATCGCGTGAGCGACGGCGGCGGCGAGCCGTTCCTGCTCGGTGTCAACTATTGGCCGCGGGCGAAGGCGATGTCCTGGTGGGCCGACTTCGACCCCGGAGAGGTGCGCGAGGAGTTCGCGATGATCCGTGCGCTCGGCCTCGGCCACGTTCGGATCTTCCTGCTCTGGGAGAGCTTTCAGCCGCGGCCCGACACGGTGGACGCAACCGCGCTCCGCGACCTGCGAACGGTGGCCGATATCGCGGCCGAGACGGGGCTGAAGATCGAGCCGACCTTCTTCACCGGCCACATGAGCGGCCCAAACTGGGCGCCGGACTGGCTGCTGGATGAGTCGCATCCGCTCCGCCCGGGCGATCGCCAGGTCGTCAGCCTCGGGCGACCGAAGGCAGCGCGCCATGACATCCACAACCCGTACGTCGAGCCGTTCGTCCTCGACGCGGAACGGCTCCAGCTCCGGACGGTCTGCACAGCCCTGCGCGATCACCCGGCCGTCTGGGCCTGGAGCCTCGGCAACGAGCCCGACCTGTTTGCGCGGCCACCGAACGCCGATGCCGGACGTGCCTGGATGGCGGAGATGGTCGCCACCATCCGGGACGTGGATCCCGACCACCCGGTCCTCATCGGCCTGCACGGGGCATCGGTGCACGCGGACGTCGGGCTGCGGATCGACCACGCCGCCGCGGAGACCGACATCTCGGTCATGCACGGCTACTCGATCTACGACTCGCTGGCGCGCGAGCCGCTCGACCCGGACCTCGTCCCGTTCACCGCGGCGCTGACGGCCGCCCTCGCCGGGCGACCGATCCTCTTCGAGGAGTTCGGCGTGAACACGCAGCTCCCGGATGGCCCGAGCCACTGGGAGGAGCTGCCGCTGTGGGACGGCGGGACGCGCCAGGCGTACTTCGCCTCGGAGGCGGACGGGGCGACCTACTACGCGGCAGTGCTCGAGCGACTGCATCGGCTCGGCTGCATCGGCGCCTTCGCCTGGTGCTTCGGCGACTATGCCGAGGCCCTCTGGGACCGACCGCCGTGCGACCTCCAGAAGCACGAGCGCTTCTTCGGCCTCTACCGCGCCGATGGATCGCTCAAGCCGATGGGCGAGGTCGTTCGCGACTTCGCCGCATCCGCACCCCTCGTGCGCCGGCCGGAGCGGCCATTCGTGCTGCCGATGTCACCCGACGACTTCTACGCCGATCCCGAGCGGCACCTCCCCGCCCTGTACGCGCGGTTCCTCGCCGCCTAGCCCGATCGTCGAGGGCGGATGGCGCGGCGCACGATGGGGCGTGGGCGGACGGAGCTGTTCGCCTGCCGACGCGCGACCTCCGTGAACCCGGCGCGTTCGAACATCGAGAGCGTGCCCATGTAGGCGTTCGCCGACGGAATGCGACCTTCGCCCGCCACGTCGGCCGGGTACGCCTCGAGCAGGGTCGCGCCGTGATCGCGCGCGTACTCGATCGCGGCGGCAAGCAGAGCGTTGGCCACGCCCTGGCCACGCGCCCGGCGACCCACCACGAAGCAGACGATCGACCAGACCGGCTTCTCGTCGACGCGAGCCAGCACCGTGGAGCGCTCGAGGCGCTCGAAGTCCTCCCGTGGCGCCAGGCTCACCCAGCCGATCGCCTCGCCGTCCCGGTAGGCGATCAGACCCGGAGCGCGACCCTTGCGCGCATCGGTCCTGGCCGCCTTCTCGAGGACCGCGCGGTTGTCGGCCGGCCTGGCCTTGGTGAAGTCCATGCCCCGGACGCGGAAGGACGCGCACCAGCACCACTTCGGGTCGCCTCCCTGCTCGAACAGGCTCGCCAGGTCGGGCAGCCGCTGCGGAGTGAGCGGTTTGATCTCCAGGTCGGGAGTCATCGGCTCATTCTGGAGGATGATCGGACAGGAATTGTCAGGATTGGCGGCCGAGGCGCGCAGCGAAACGCCCGGAGTGACTTCGCTAAAGCCCGCTGTCGATCGTCTCGGCCAAACCTACGTGATCCGACGTCTCCGCCTACGTGGTCCGGCCCAACCTCGCCGATGCGACTGCTGGATCGTGACGCCGCTCCGGGCGCACGTCGATGGTACGCCGGTTGTCGAGCCCCTCAGGCCTCGATCGGCTCGATCTCGTCGATGAGGTCCGCCACCGAGTCAACGATGCGGGTCGGCAGGTAGCTGAAGCGCTGCGCCTCGTCTGCGGTGGTGATGCCCGACAGGACCAGGATCGTCTCGAGGCCGGCCTCCAGGCCGGTGACGATGTCGGTGTCCATGCGGTCTCCGATCATCACGGTCGACTCGGAATGGGCGTCGATCTGGCGCAGTGCTGATCGGATCATGAGCGGATTCGGCTTGCCGATGTAGTAGGGCTGCACGCCGGTCGCGGACGAGATCAGTGCGGCCACCGACCCGGTTGCCGGCAGCGGCCCGTCCGGGCTCGGCCCGGTCGGGTCCGGGTTGGTGGCGATGAAGCGAGCCCCGCGGCTGATGAGCTGGATCGCCCGCGCGATGCGCTCGAAGCTGTAGGTGCGCGTCTCCCCGAGCACAACGTAGTCCGGGTCGGTCTCGGTCAGCGTGTAGCCGGCCTCGTGGAGGGCCGTTGTCAGCCCGGCCTCGCCGATGGCGAAGGCGGTGCCGCCCGGCCGCTGGTCGGCCAGGAACGTTGCCGTGGCGAGCGCCGAGGTCCAGAAGCAGCCCGGCTCGACGGACATCCCGAGCCGGTTCAGGCGGGCCGCGAGGTCGCGCGTCGTATACATCGAGTTGTTGGTCAGGATCAGGAACGGGTGTCCGGTCTCGGCGAGGCGTGCCACGAACCGATCGGCGCCGGGCACGAGGTGGTCCTCCTGCACGATCACGCCGTCCATGTCCGTCAGCCAGCTGATGCGTTGTCGGTTCATGACCTCGATGATGGTGCCATCCGATCGAGGGTATGCTCAACCCTCCCGGGTCATCGGCTCCACACGACGGTGCCCACCATGCCATCGCACCGGACAGCCAGATTCATGAAGCTCATCCGTCGAATCCTCCGAGCGCGCTCCTGATGGGCGGCATCGGCAGCATGTTCCGCGCGTCGTCATCCCTTCGTCGCTTCAACCGCACCCCGCGCGACGAGCGGCAGATCGTCTTCTACGCCGAGAGCCGGGCGGACTGGGCACACCTGGGACCGATCGTGGACGAGCTGACGTCGGCGGGCCGCACGATCTCGTACGTGACCTCCGACGAGGATGACCCCGTGCTCTCGACGCCAGAACGACCGGTTACGGGCGTTCTTCGTCGGGTCCGGCACGGTGCGAACCACGTTCTTCAAGCTGGTCGACGCCGACGTGGTGGTCATGACCCTTCCCGATCTCGAAACCTTCCACCTCAAGCGATCGGTCCATCCGGTGCACTACGTGTACGTCTTCCACGCGATGGTCAGCACCCACCTGGTCTATCGCAAGGGAGCCTTCGACGCCTACGACACCATCCTGTGCGTCGGTCCCCACCATGTCGCGGAGATCCGGCGAACGGAAGAGGTGTACGGGCTCGCACCCAAGGAGCTGGTGGAGCACGGGTATGGCCGTCTCGACACCATCCTGCAGACGGCGGCCGAGCGGCCACCGCCTCCGGTGGCGGCGGGCCCGGGCAGGAAGCTGCTGCTGGCGCCCTCCTGGGGAGAGTGCTCGTTCATCGAATCCCCGGTGGGCGCCGAGCTGATCGGCCTCCTCCTTGAGGCTGGCCACTCCGTGGTCCTGCGCCTGCACCCGATGACGGTCCGTCGATTCCCGAAGCTGGCCGGGGAGATGGCCAAACGATTCGGCGACGGTGGTCTGAGGGTCGAGACCGATATGCGGGAGCAGGCGTCCCTCCATGAGTCTGAGCTGATGATCGGCGACTGGTCCGGAGCCGCGCTGGAGTACGCGTTCGGCCTCGAGCGCCCGGTCCTGTTCATCGACATGCCCCAGAAGATCAACAACCCCGAGCACGACCGGATCGGGTTGGTCACGCTCGAGGAGTCGATCCGGGCCGAGATCGGCGCGATCGTCGACCCGCAGGACCTCCAGGCAGGACTTCCGTTGGTGGACGAGCTGTGCGCCGACCCAGATGCTTATCGAGAGCGGCTCCGGGAGGCGCGGGAGCGCGCTGTCTACAATGTCGGGCGCAGCGCGAGCGTCGGCGCGGCCCACGTGGCGCGCCTCGCCGACCGGGCGCGCGAAGACCCACCCACGGGGACGGCCAGATGACCTCGACCAAGACCAGGGCGCTCAGGGAGCTCCTGACCCGCGACAGCATGGGATTCCTGATGGAAGCCCATAACGGCATGAGCGCGAAGGTGGCCGAGGAGGCCGGATTCGAAGGGCTGTGGGGCAGCGGCCTGTCGATCTCGGCCTCGATGGGCGTGCGGGACAACAACGAGATGAGCTGGACGCAGGTCCTCGACCTGCTCGAGTTCGTGGGCGACGCGACCACGATTCCGCTCCTGCTCGACGGGGACACCGGCTACGGCAACTTCAACAACATGCGCCGGCTCGTGCAGAAGCTGGAGACACGCGACATCGCGGGCGTCTGCATCGAGGACAAGCTCTTCCCGAAGACGAACAGCTTCATCGGCGACAACCAGCCGCTGGCGGACATGGACGAGTTCTCGCGGGAAGATCAAGGCGGGCAAGGACGCCCAGCGCGACGACAACTTCAGCATCGTGGCTCGCGTGGAGGCACTCATCGCAGGCTGGGGCCTGGGCGAGGCCCTGAAGCGGGCCGAGGCGTACCGGCGCGCCGGCGCGGACGCCATCCTCATCCACAGCAAGCTCTCCAAGCCGGACGAGATCCTCGCCTTCATGGCCGAATGGGGAGACCGCGGCCCGGTCGTGATCGTGCCGACCACGTACTACAGCACCCCCACCCAGGCGTTCCGGGATGCGGGCGTGAGCGTCGTCATCTGGGCCAATCACAGCATGCGCAGCGCCCTGACTGCCATGCAGCAGACGGCGCAGCAGCTCCGCGAGGAGGAGAGCCTGCTCAACGTCGAGGATCGCATCGTGACGGTCAGGGAGGTGTTCCGAATCCAGGGCGCGAGCGAGCTGGAGGAGGCGGAGAAGCGCTACCTGCCGGCAAAACAGGAGACGCCGCAGGCCCTGATCCTGGCGGCCGGCCGGGGCAAGGAGCTCGGCGTGCTCACCGAGGACCGCCCAAAGGCCATGGTCGAGATCGCCGGCAAGCCGCTCCTCGAGCGCACGGTCGACACGCTGCACAGCATCGGCATCAAGGACATCACGGTCGTTCGGGGCTATCGCAAGGAAGCCCTTCAGGTTCCCGATCTCAAGTACGTGGACAACGACGAGCACGAGACCACGCAGGAGGCGTTCTCGCTCTTCAAGGGCCTCGAGGGGATCGCCGGCCCCGTGCTGATGGCCTACGGCGACGTGCTCTTCCAGAAGTTCATTCCGATGCACCTGTTCGAGTCGGACGCCGACTTCTGCATCGCTGTCGACCCGCAGGGGCAGCCCGGGCCGAAGAAGAACGGCTATCGCGATCTCGTCACCTGCGATCGCCCGTTTCGCTGGAGCGAGTTCGACCAGCGATCGTGGCTGGTGAAGATGAGCACCGAGATCCCCGAAGAGGAGGCCCACGGCGAGTGGATCGGCCTGCTCAAGATGACCGGGGCGGGCGTCTCCCAGCTGCGCGAGCTCGGCGAGTCCGTTGCGGACCCGGAGCGCCTCCGTTCCATGCGCATGGCGGATGTCTTCGACCTGCTGATCGCGAATGGGAAAGCGGTCGAGGTCGTCTACATCCGGGGCCACTGGCTCGATGTCGACGACATGCACGACGTCGTCGCGGCCTCGAACTTCGGCGGTGGCGGGCAGTATCGGTGACGCGGGCGTGAAGGCGATCATCCTTGCGGCCGGCCGAGGCAGCCGGCTCCAGCACCTGACGCGCGACCGCCCCAAGTGCACGCTGGAGCTCGACGGGCGGTCCCTCATCGACCGGCAGCTCGACACCTTCCGGGCGGCTGGAATCGAGGAGATCACCATCGTGACCGGCTACCACGCCGAGATGCTCCAGAAGCCCGGCGTGCGGACGCGGCACAACGACGACTACCCCAACAACAACGTCCTCCTGTCGCTCATGTACGCAAAGGAGGATCTCGACGACGACGTCATCGTCACCTACTCGGACATCGTCTACGAGCCCGCGATCGTCGATCGCCTGCTCGCCGCGCGAGGGGGACATCCTGGCGGTGTGCGACTCCGACTGGGAGCGGGTCTACGTCGGCCGCGTCGACCACCCGACCGAGCAGGCGGAGAAGGTGGTGATCGAGGATGGACGGATCCGGAAGATCGGCAAGCACCTCAGCGCCGAGGAGGCGGACGGCGAGTTCATCGGCCTGCTGCGGCTCTCGCGCAAGGGTGCGGAGCTCCTGCGGGCCACCTTCGCCGACGTGGCGAGCAGCCACGCCGGCCGCCCGTTCCAGGCCTCGCAGCGCTTCGAGACCGCCTACCTGACCGATCTGCTGCAGGAGCTGGTCGACCGTGGCCACGAGGTGCTCCCGGTCATGATCGAGGGCGGCTGGCGCGAGATCGATACCATCGAGGACTTCCGCAATGCTGGAGGCGAAGTGAGATCCGACGTTCGCTCAGGCGAAAACTTCCGTGCGATTCTGAACGACCTGAAGCGGCGCCCCGAAGACGCAGCGGCTGAGCTCGGCGTGTCGCTGCCGGAGATCGAGGGGATCATCGGGGGCACCGCGGCGCTGCCGCCGGCGCTCGTCGAGAAGGCGACCGCGACCTGGCCGGTCAGCCCGCGTGACTTCTACCTGCTGAACGACGACGCACCGACCGGGGTTCGGATCCACCGCGCCGCCGACTCCGAGCGCAGCAGCCGGGTCATGAGCCGCGCCGGCAACGACTACTACGAGTACCGCGACACGGCCATGAGCTCCCTCTCCCAGTTCCGACCGGAGTGGATCAAGGAGCTGTGCGTGGTCGACGACAACGACGCGGACAACCCGGCCATCCAGTGGAACAACGGCCACTTCCTGCACCAGTTCACGTACTTCGTGGGACCGGTGAACTTCTACTACCGCGGCACCGATGGCACGAAGCAGGTCGCGGTGATGGAGACCGGCGACTCGATGTATATCTCGCCGTTCGTGCCGCACTCGTTCGCCTCGCGCCGGAACGACGATGGCGAGCTCGGCATCATCCTCGCGCTGACCTACGGCGACAAGCTGGGCGGTGAGACCCGCCAGGAGGTCTCGGCGCTCGGCGCGGAGCTTGCCGCCGGCCTTGCCCTCGACTTCGCCGATCCGAAACGGTCCTTCGGATCGCTGCTCGACTTCCACCGCGACGGACTGAGCATGACGAGGGCCGAGCTGGCCAAGCGCGCCGGCATCGATCCGCTCCGGATCGACCGCCTGGCGGATGGTTCCGAGCAGCCCGCGGGTGACGACCTCGATCGGCTGGCGGCCGCCCTCCGCGTGAGCGTGCGGGACCTCATCGTTCCCGAGGTCCTCGCCGACCCGGTGCTGGTGCAGGCGTACGCCGATGCGGAGCGGTGGTCCTATCCCGAGGACGAACCGCGCTATGAGATCGTGGAGCTGACGCCAGTCCGGAGCATGCCCTTCTCGAAGGGGCTGGAGGTCAACGTGCTCAGCGACGGCGAGCCCGATCCCGACCTGCGCGCCGGCCTGCACCAGTACCTCTACAACGTCGGGTCGAAGCCAGTCACGCTCCGGTGGCGGCTGAACGGTGAGCTCCACCACGAGACGCTCGAGCCGAGCGACTCCGCCTATGTCAAGCCGAGCGTCGAGCACGCGTACAGCGGCAGCGGCGGGAAGGTGCTGGTGCTGCGCATCGGCGGTCGGATCACCGGCGACGGACAGATGGAGCTGTCGCGCATCCTGGCCACGGGCGACAACCTGGCCCGCGTGGTTGGCGAGACCAAACAGTGGTTCGACCCGAAGGGGCGTCGGACGATCACCTCGTGATCCAGGCCGAGCAGTTCGTCCAGCCGGCGCTCGAGCGCGGCTATTCCTTCTGGTCCGGAGTGCCGTGCTCGTTCCTGACGCCCTTCATCAACTACGTCATCCAGAGCCCCGACCTCGATTACGTCGGCGCGGCAAGCGAGGGCGAGGCGCTCGGCATCGCGGCCGGCGCCTACCTGGCCGGCCGAAAGACGGTCGTGATCTGCCAGAACTCGGGGCTCGGCAATGCCGTGAACCCGCTCACGTCGCTCAACTACACGTTCCGCATCCCGACCCTGTTCATCACGACCCACCGCGGAGCGGCGGGCGTCGCCGACGAGCCTCAGCACGAGCTGATGGGCCAGATCACGGGCGACCTGCTGACCACGATGCGCATTCCGTGGGAGCCATTTCCGACCGAGCCCGATGCGGTGGCATCCGCTCTCGACCGGGCGGAGGCCGCCATGGCCGACAGCGGCCGGCCGTTCGCATTCGTGATGGAGAAGGGCTCGGTGGACGCCTATCCGCTCCGCGACCGACAGCACCGATCGATGCCGGAGCCCGTCACGCCGAACGGCACGTTCGTCCGCGCCGCCGACGAGCGCATGCCGCGAATCGACGCCATCCGGATCGTGCGCGACGTCGTCGGGGAGAACGCGGCATTGCTCGGCACGACCGGCAAGATCGGCCGCGAGCTGTACACGCTCGGGCATCGTCCCAACCAGCTCTACGTCGTCGGATCGATGGGCTGCGCGTCCGGCGTGGCGCTGGGGGTCCACCTTGGATCGGAAGGTCGTCGGAGGGTCGTCGTGCTGGACGGTGACGGCGCCGCACTGATGAAGATGGGCACGCTGGCCACGATCGGTGCTTCGGGACCGCGCAACCTGCTCCACGTGATCATCGACAACGAGGCGCACGAATCGACCGGAGGGCAGGCGACGGTATCGGGTGGGATCGACTTCGCCACCATCGCGGCAGGCTGCGGCTACCGCAACATCTGGCGAGTGGACACCCCCGAGGCGCTCGAGGCGGCCGTCGCCGCAGCCGTCGCGGCCGACGGACCGTCGATGATCCACGTCAAGGTGGCCATCAGCGCCCTGGCCGATCTCGGCCGGCCGGCCCTGGCGCCCGCGGAGGTCAAGGACCAGTTCATGGCCTGGCTCGCCAGTTGAGCGGACCCCCGGTGCAATCCTTCAGCAATCCGGTCCGGGTCGAATTCGGCGCCAATGCGCTGGCGGGCCTGCCACGCGCGGTCGGCACGCGCACCTGCATCCTCATCACCTCGACTGGAATGGCGGGCCGTGGCGGGCTCGGTCCCATAGAGGCCGCCCTGGGTACCAGGATCGCGGCCACGTTCACTGACGTGCTTCCGAATCCCACCATCGCATCGTGCACGAAGGCGTTCGAGGCACTGGAGGGAGTGGAGGCCGAGCTGTTGGTCGCGCTGGGTGGCGGGAGCGTCATCGATACGGCCAAGGCACTGGCCGCGCAGCGGGCGCAGCCGCCGGGATCGGGTTGGCTCGCCGGCCACCTGCGAGACGGGCTCCCCTTCCCGGAACCGTTTGTCCCGCCAGCGATCATCGCCATTCCGACCACGGCCGGGACCGGCAGCGAAGTCACGATGTGGGCCACCATCTGGGACGACGAGAGCGCCACGAAGCGCTCGATCTCGCACCCCTCGCTCTACCCCGAGGCAGCCCTGCTCGACCCAACGCTGACGCATAGCGTCCCGCGAGACGACAACGGTGCCGACCGCGTTCGACGCACTGTCGCATGCGATGGAGGCCATCTGGAATCGGGCGGCAAATCCGGTCTCGGACGCGCTGGCCATGCGGGCGATCCACCTCATCCCGCGCGCGCTGCCACGCGTCCTCGAGGCACCGGACGACGCCGCGGCCCGAGAGGCATTGATGTCGGCCGCGTTGCTCGCCGGCCTGGCGATCAGCTCCACGCGAACGGCGCTCGCGCACTCCATCTCGTATCCGCTCACCGCGGAGCGAGGGCTGCCGCACGGGATTGCCTGCAGCCTGACCCTGCCGGAGCTGCTGCGCTCCGTGGACCGGGAACGGCCCGACCGATCGCGACTCATTGTCGAGGCGATGGGCTCAGGGTCGGCCGAGGCGGCGGCGCAGGAGCTAACCGAGCTCTTCGCCATCGCCGGCACCGGTGAGATGCTGCGTCGACATGTGCCGAGCACGGCGACGCTGCGGGAGATCCAGGGTGGGTACATTGCGCCCGGCCGCGCCGAGAACTTCGTGCTCGACGTTGATCAGGCCTGGGCTGCCGAGCTGCTCGAGCGAGCGTATTCGGCGACGCGCTGAAGGGGCTACTCGTCCTCGGGTGCGGTCGGCGACTTCGGCGTCTCGGCCGGCGCGCCACGAACCCGGCGCCATCCCTCGGTGAACACGCGGCGGAAGAAGAACGGCACAGCCACGGCGCCGGCAATCAGCACCTGGATGAGCAGCGTTCCCGATCCCGGATCGATATAAGCCAGAAATAGCATGGACCTAGCGCCTCAGTTAGTGTTAGAGAGATGTTAACCCGACCTGAGAGCGAGTGCCATCTCCCCGCCTCGGGCCTCGCGGGTGTCGAGTTCGCGCCCGAAATGCCATGAGCCGCGTGAAGCTGGCCGCGTTGCCGATCCATCCCCTGCTGCTCGCCGCGTATCCGGTGGTCTTCCTGTTCGCCACCAACGCGGCGGACCAGGTGACGCTCGACCCACTGTGGGGGCCACTCGCCATTGCCGTGGGCGGTGCTGCGGTCGTGCTGGCGCTGTTCACCCTCGCACTGCAGGACTGGCATCGGGCCGCATTGCTGACCACCGTCCTGGTGGCGGGATTCTTCGGCTACGGCCACGCGTGGAATGCGGCGTCGCAGTTCCTGGACAACCAGTGGCCGCTCATCGGTGCCTGGGCGCTGCTGGTCGGCATCGGCCTGTTCGTCGCCTGGCGTTCGGCCGGCTGGGCGCCAACCGCCTCCCGCGCGCTCAACCTGATCGCCGCCGTCGCCCTGCTCCTCAATGCATGGAGCGTTGCCGGCGCGATGGTGGCATTCGGCGCGGTCGACCCGCCGCGCCACGACCTCACCGAGCTCGAGCTGGCGCCCTCGGACCCGGAGGACCTGCCCGACGTCTACTACATCATCCTCGACCGCTACGCCGGCCCGACCGGCGCTGGCGGACACCTACGACTTCGACAACGAGCCGTTCCTCACGGCCCTCGAGGCGCGCGGCTTCAACGTCGCGCGCCACGCCCACGCCAACTACATCAAGACGCCGCTCTCGCTCGCCAGCTCGCTGAACATGGACTTCCTGGACGCCGATGCGCTGAAGGCGCAGGCCACCGAGGGCAAGGATCGCGAGCCGATCCATCGGGTCCTGCGCGACCACCTGGTGGTGCCGACCGCGCTGAAGGAGCTGGGTTACCAGTACATCCACGTCTCGAACTGGTGGACGCCAACCGCAACCAACGTCGACGCCGACCGAACCTTCCGGTACAAGGGCCAGGACGAGTTCTCGACGGTCCTGGCCCAGACCACCCTGCTCCGTGCGTTCAACGAGCCTGAGGCAGCGCCCACCGACCCGTGGGACTGGCGCGTGCTGCGTGAGCACACCGTCTACGAGCTCGACCGCCTGGACGAGATCCCGGCCCTAGCCGGCCCGAAGTACGTCTTCGGGCATCTGCTCCTTCCGCACGATCCGTACGTCTTCAACGCCGACGGCTCGTTCACCGGCCACGAGCAGGTCGAGCGGCTGGGTCAGCCCGAGAGCTACCGGCGCCAGCTCAGCTACGCGAACACGCGAATGCTTCAGCTGGTGGACGAGATCCTGGCCGCATCGGGCCCGGACGCGGTGATCATGCTCCAGGGCGACGAGGGCCCGTTCCCGGCCCGCTATCGCGCCGACGAGTGGGGGTTCGAGTGGCGGCAGGCGAGCGATGAGGAGCTCGAGGAGAAGTTCGGGATCCTGTACGCCATGCGGGTGCCTGACGTCGACCTCGAGGCCGCCGGCTTCCACGACACCATCACGCCGGTCAACACCTTCCGCCTCATCTTCAACGCCCGCTTCGGGACCGATCTCCCCCTGCTCCCCGACCGCAGCTGGGCGCACGAGGACCTCTACCACTTCTACGACTTCTTCGAGATCACCGATCGCCTCAACGGGCGCTGACGAAGCGTCGGAGGGTTCAGCACGGAATCGATCGACGACCGATACCGGATGCCTTCGACGCCTCGGAGGTTCATCTCGACGGTAGAGCTGGCGGTCGCGACCTCGGCCTCCTGAACGTCGGCGAGCCGTGGCGAGAATCTGACCGGCGCCCGCCGATGGCGGCCACGCGCGAGGCCACATGGAGCGCGGCGCCCGCAAACGCCGATCCATCGCGATGGACCTTCCCCGGAGTGAAGCCCGATGCGCACGGACGGTGCAAATCCACTGAGCTCGACGGTGCTCGACTGAGTGCATCGCTGGATCTCGATCGGCACAGGCAATCGCGCAGCCCGCGTCCTCGAAGGCAACCAGGAAATCCGTCCCCGGCATGGTCCACCTCGCGGCCCGCGTGGCGTTCGAAGTGAGTCCGAAGCGTGGCGTCATGCCAGCGGCGCAGGTCACGCCAGGCAGGATCGCCGATGACAGTGATGAGCGACGTGGACCCGACGATGTCCGTGAACATCATCGTCAGGTGTGTTTCGATGCCGCTCGAGGCGGCATGCGCTGGCGCCGCCGACTGCGGCGGTGACTCTTCGATCAATCGCTTGATGTTGTCGGTTGCCGTCCGCCAACGGCGCACGACCAGCGGGCCGATGATCGGCCAGAGAAGGCGGAGTGGCAGCGGCAGCTCGAATTCGATATCGCGGACGACCCGGGTGCCGGTGGGGGTCGGTTCGAACGTCTCACGCAGCCTGAACGACTTCACCGGACGACCGGAGGCCGTGGCGGTCGAGGCGCGTGGCGGATCCCATTCGGTGACCTCGCCGACGATCACCGTTTCGAAGCCGAGCACCATGGCACGCAACTCGTAGGTCGAGCCGACCCCGATCGGCCCCTTCGATGTCTGGCGGGCGCCGAGCGTCATTCCGCGCAGCCGCGGCGTGTTGAAGGGGTCGCCCATCCACGCCCAGACCTCCTCGATCGGCCGATCGATCTCGACGGTCATCGCATAGTGCATCGGTCGTCTCAGCCTCCCGGCCGGGTTCCCACGAGGGTGGGCAGGATGTCGCCGAACAGATAGCCCGCGATCCCGGCGAAGGCGCCGACGAGAAGGATCTCCAGTCCGGAAAGAACCGGATTGCCCCCGGTCCAGCGTGCCTTCGCAACTCCGATCCCGAACAGCACGCTCGGCGGTGGCGAGAACCGACGCGTAGATCGCGACGTCGACTGGCAGGAGGACGTACGGCAGGATCGGCGCGAGCGTCCCAAGGCCAAATGCGGCACCCATGATCAGGGACCCCTGCAGAGGCGAGCCAGACCCCTCGTCGAGCGCCATGCCGTACGCCTTCTCGACGGTCGTGTTCAGGAGGATCTCAGGGTGGCGCCCGATGACCGCCGCCACACTCGCCGCCTCATCATCGGGCAGCCCTTCCTCCTCGAGCATGTAGGCAAGTTCCTCTTCGACGTCCCCACGGCGGAGGGCAACCCTGTCACGCTCGAGGGCGATCTGGGCAATGGCAACCTCGCGCTGGCTCTTGCTGGACAGGAACTCGCCGGCCGCCATGCTGAAAATCCCTGCGAGCCCGGTCGCGATGCCGGCGACGAGCACGGCAAAGCGGTCGTTCGTTGCTCCGCTGACCGTGCTCACGACGGCGAGCGTGCTGACAAGGCCGTCCTGCGCTCCGAAGATGGCCTCGCGGATCTCGCTGAGGACACCGGCGCGACGGCGTGCTCGATCGAGTCGTTCGCCGATCTCGGCCAGGCGCGCCGCCGGAACCATGACGCACTCCTCCGCTGCGGCCGTGCGAGCCGGGAGGCCACCTTACACCCGGCCGCAATCGCCGCCCGACCTCAGGCCAAGGCCAGCACCGCCCGCTCGGCGAGAGCAATCGGCAGGCCGCCCGAGGACGTGATGCCGTCATGGAATGCGCGCAGCGCATCGGTGTCGGACGAGCCGCGCGCGGCGAAGAAGGCGTCCCGGAGGCGGAGGATCTCGAGGCAGCCGGTGAGATAGGAGCTCGCCTGCGTGGGCCATGCGCAGTAGCGAGTGACCTCGGCCTTCGCGGTCGGCTCCGTCAGCGCGGTGTTCGCGGTCATGAAGGAAACGGCTTCCTCCCAGCTCATCTCACCAAGGTGCAGGCTCGTGTCGACCACGATGCGCGCAGCACGGAAGATCGTGGCCTCGTACTGGTTCATCTCGTGTCGCAGGTCGGTGAAGAAGCCCTGCTCGCGCATCATTCGCTCCGCATAGAGCGCCCAGCCCTCGCTGAAGTACGGCGTGCGGAACACCTGGCGCAGCCGCGACGGGTTCCCCTTCGACATGATCAGGTGCCAGTGATGGCCCGGATATGCCTCGTGGACCGCCGTGGTCGGGATCCCCGGATAGGAGTTCGAGGCGAGCCGCTTCTGGATCTCGTCCTCAGACGCGCCGTCCGGCGGGAATGGGACGAAGAAGTGGCCCTTCATCCGGTCGCTGAACGCCGGTGGCTGCATGTACGACGCAACCGCCAGCACCGGGCGCTGGAAGTGCGGCGATGGCGACGACCGCGCACTCCTCGCCTTCGGGGAATGAGACCAGCGCCGTGCTCGCGCAGGTAGACGCGGGCGCGCTCGGTCCACTCCTCGTAGCCGACGCGCATCTCCTCCGGCGTCCGCGGATGATCCTCGTTGAGCTCGTCGAGGACCGCTTTCCAGTCGTCCGTGCCGCGCAGCTCGCGGGCGCATCGGGTCAGCTCTGTCGCGAGCTCGTCGTAGGCGGCCTGGCCGCGGTCGCGCAGCTCGCGTGCGCCGAATCCGAGCAGCTCCTTCTCGCGCAGGAGCGCCGTGTAGCGCTCCTCCCCGAGGCGCCAGTCGCCGGACGCGTTGGGTCGCATCTCCTCGAGGAAGGCGACGTAGCCGTCATAGGCGGCGCCGGTCCGCCTCGCCCGCCTCGGCGAGCCTGGCGCGCATGGCGCCGTCCTCCACC
The DNA here is from genome assembly GCA_963759405.1 of uncultured Chloroflexia bacterium. Taxonomy (GTDB): domain Bacteria; phylum Chloroflexota; class Limnocylindria; order QHBO01; family QHBO01; genus JACDBZ01. The sequence continues at coordinate 81,243 of CAVWZA010000017.1, forward strand.
TGGTCCGGCAGGATCTCGCGGAGATAGCGCGCTCCGGCGCGCGCCTGGTTGGCCGCGCGATCCAGGAAGATCGACGGCACCATGTCCGGCCGCAGGTTGCGCATGCCATCGGTGAGATTGCTCGGGATCAGGCGCATGCGCGCGACCGCCGAATCCACCAGCGCCTCGATCGGCCGCAACCGGTGCAGGAAGAGGCCGAAGATGCCGCTCATGCCGGGGTTGAGGTAGGTGTCGGGCTGCCGGCGCCAGACCTCGAAGTCCTCGACGATCTGACGGCCGCGCAGGGTGCTGACGACCAGGTCGCGGTCGATCCGCTCGTCGAAGCCGAGTTCGGCATCCGAGACGGCCGCGGAAGCGCTCGAGCCATCTGGCGTCGGCGGCCCGACGCCGGTCGAATGCGGCTTCCGAGAGGTCGTCGAGCCGGTCGTCGTACTCGGTCAGCCCAAGGCCGCTTGCGCGGACGGGCGACTCGGCGAACTCCGTGTCGAGAAACTCGTCGGTCAGGGCGGCGAATGAAGGCATGCATCAACCTCTCTGCGGCCCGGGGAAGCTCCAGTTTAGCCCGATGCCGTCAGGCGGGCCGTGTCCTCATCGAGCAGCGCCTCCGCGTGGCCGCGGATCTCCGGGTACGGGACGGCGTCCCAATCCGCGTCCTCGGGCGGCCGGTCGAAGATCCGCTTGGCCAGCCGGTTGACGATGAGGTGGGCCGCGAACGGATGGGGCTGCTCGGGGTCATCGGCCGCATCGGCAACGAAGAATCGCAGCCGATCATCCACGCTGTCGAAGCCGATGAGCTCCACGAGCTTGGCGCGGTATTCGAGCTCGGCCGATGAGAGGTTCGGGTGGGCCCGATGGTCGGCCACGTGCTGCGCCTCGTGACCGAGCAGCGAGACCTGGAATGCTCGGTTCGTGTCCGGATCGGGATAGCGATCGGCGACCGCGTACAGCCCGTCCGGCCAGTCGGGGTCGTCCTGCTTGTACCAGCCGCCCGCACCCTGCTCCCCGAACGTTCGCCAGTGGAGCCAGCCGCGGATGAGGAAGTCGTGCATGAAGTGGACGGTCACCTCCTGCTCGATCCCCTTCGGCAGCGTGACGCTGAACAGACGGTCGTCGGTCCGGGACCAGATGTAGGCGCCGAGGTACGGCGGGGTGCGGCCTCCAAGGAACCGATAGCCTCGGTCCAGGAAGCCTTTCGCCAGCCCAGCCTCCGAAGCGGTGACGTCGGCGTCGTCATCGCCGGTCGGCGCCGTACCCACGACGGCGCACAGCTCGCCTGCGAGCGCCGACTCGGCTGCCTCGCGAGGCTCATCGTCCTCGAAGATGCGCACGAAGTAGCGCAGGTACGCCATCAGCGCATCTCGCAGCCAGCCGTCCTTCGCGTCGACCGAGATCAACGGCTCGAGGAGGCGGACGCGCGCCCTCGGGCATCGCCGCCGCGTGAGCACGCACCGCAGCGTCCAGCGCGGCGTTCATGACTCCTCGATCGTCAGACGGGAGATGCCTCCGGCAAGATCGAGCTCGTATCGGTCCGGCGCCTTGGCGTACGCGGGCGAGCTGATGCGCAGGTCGGCGCCCGATGACTCATGTTTCTGGTCGTCGAATCGCAGCCTGGAGACGCCGCCACGGGCCGTGAGCGCGACGGGCACGCCCGCGGGACGGACGATCCGCCCTTCGCTCGACCCGCCGTCGAGCGCGATGCGCACGGTGCCGCTCGGACGAGGCAGCCGCAGCTGGAAATGGTTTGCGCCGCCCCGGACCTCGAGGCCGAGAAATGCCAGCCCGCGCAGGTCGGCATCCAGATCGGTGATGCCACCCTCGATCTCCACCCACCAGGCCGGGCCCGGGTGGAGGGCTGCCTCGATCTCGCGGCCGCGGGTATCGATCAGCCGGCGCCGGTACCGCATCGTCACGGTGCCGTCGGCGGTGCGCACGTCGGGCGGCGGGCCTTTGAAGGCCGCGCGAATGAGCTCGCCGCCGGGCTTCGCGGCTCGCAGGGTCAGCCGGGTCGCCGCGGTCTCCGCGACCATCCGCACCTGCTGGCCCAGCGCCGATCGACCGAGGTTCACGCGCGGCGCTCCGGTGGCGAGCACCAGCCTCGCGCGTGCCACCTCGCCGAGGGGCGCCAGGTAGGCATCCTCGAGCATCCCGCCGTGGGTCGCGACGCGCAGGCGCATCGCTTCTGACGCGAGCGTGTCGGCCAGGGCGTCGAGGTAGTGCCCCAGGTTGTCGCGGAGCTCAGGCCCCCAGTCGCGGCTCGCCTCCACGGCTCGTTCGATGAGCGGCTGGTAGAGGGCGGTCATCTCCGCCATCCGCTCCTGATCGAGGCGGACGAGCGTCCGGCGGCGATCGGCCGGATCGGCCTCGCGTCGCACGAATCCGGCCCGCTCGAGGCGGTCGAGGATGCCGGTCACCGCCCCCGTCGTCAGCCCGGTCAGCTCGGCCAGGCGGCTCGGCGTCATCTCCGGCTCCGACCCGATGAGGTCCAGGCTCCGCAGATCGGTCGCGTTGAGGCCCAGCCGCGCGGCGACCGCTTCGTGGGCAGCGATCGCCTGGGCGATGAACCGGCGCAGTGCGTCGGAGGGAGTTGACAGGGTCATCGGTCTTCGTTCATCATGCCGATATCTTAGCATCTAAACTAATCAGGAGGTCAACATGCAAGTGCATGATAGCAACTCGATCGAGGCGATCGGCCTCGTGAAGCGCTATCCCGGCGGGGTGACGGCACTCGACGGGCTGGCGTTCTCGGTCGAGGCAGGGACCATCTTCGGCCTGCTGGGGCCGAATGGAGCCGGCAAGTCGACCACGGTCAAGATCCTCACCACCCTCAGCCGGCCGGACGCAGGCACCGCCCGCGTCGCGGGCATCGATGTCACCCGCGACCCCGAGCGCGTACGCCTCGCCATCGGCAGCGTCGGACAGCGCATCGCCGTGGACCGGGACGCCACCGGGCGCGAGAACCTTCGGCTCGAGGGCCGGATCCGCGGCATCCGCGGTTCGGAGCTGCGGCACCGGATCGACGAGCTGCTCGATCGCTTCGGCCTGCGGAGCGCGGCCGACCGGCTGGCGCGCACCTACTCCGGCGGCATGCAGCGCAAGCTCGACGTGGCGATGGGCCTCATCCACCGCCCGCGGGTGCTCTTCCTCGACGAGCCGACCACCGGACTCGACCCGGAGGCCCGTGCCGAGCTGTGGGCCGAGATCGGCCGCCTCACGCGGGAGGACGGTCTCACCATCCTGCTCACCACCCACTACCTGGAGGAGGCCGATCGGCTCGCCAGCCGGCTCGCCATCGTGGACCAGGGGCGCGTCGTCGCTGCCGGCTCGCCGGACGAGCTGAAGGCCGAGCTGCGGGGAGACGCCATCTTCGTCGAGCTCACCGATGGGGGCACGCACGAGCGCGCCGTCACCGCACTGGCACTGGTGCCCGGGTTGAGCGAGTCGCTCGTCGACGGTCGCTCGTTGCGCGCTCGCGCCGACCGTGGCGCATCCGCGGTACCGGCGGTCCTGTCGGCGCTCGATGGCGCCGGCATCGGCGTCGCCTCCGTCACCGTCTCCCGTCCGTCGCTGGACGACGTCTATCTCCGCCACACGGGCCGGGCATTCCGGCCGATCGAGGAGTCCTTCGCATGACCGCCATCGCACATTCGGCCTACATGACCCAGCGCCACACGCGGGTCCTCCTGCGACAGCCGTGGTTCGTCGCCATCACGCTCGTGCAGCCGATCATCTGGCTGCTCCTGTTCGGCGCGCTGTTCCGCAGTGTCACCGAGATCCCCGGCTTCACAGGCGGCGGCTCGTATCTCGACTACCTGGTCCCGGGCGTCGTGATCATGACGGCCCTGATGAGCAGCGGCTGGTCCGGCATGGGGATCATCGAGGACATGGATCGAGGGCTCGTCGATCGCTTCCTGGCGAGTCCGGTTCATCGGTCCTCGATGATCGTCGGGCGAATCTCGTACGAGGCGCTGAGCCTCATCATCCAGGCAACGATCATCGGCGGTCTGGCGTGGGTCATGGGTGCCGAGTTCGCGGGTGGCATCGGCGGCTACGCCGTGCTCGTCCTGTGCGGCATGCTGATCGCCGCGACGTTCGGCTCCATCTCGAATGCGTCGGCACTGCTGCTCCGGCAGCGGGAGTCGGTCATCGGCCTCAACACGATGCTGACGCTGCCGCTGACCTTCCTGTCAGCCGCGTTCATCCCCCTGGCGCTGGCGCCGGAATGGATTCAGACCGTGGCGCACTTCAACCCGGTCAACTGGGCGATCGAGGCCGGCCGTGAGGCGCTCCTGGCGACCCCGGACTGGTCCCTGATCCTGCCCCGCATCGGCGGGCTGACGGTCGTTGCCCTCGTCTGCGTGGTCCTTTCGACCCGCGCCTTCCGGGCGTATCAGCGATCGGCCTGACGTTGCGGCGCGTCGGCTACCTCGGGGGTGGCAGGAGCCGGCCGAAGCGCTCGGGATCGGCGGCGACCGCGCACTGGATCGCGTTGAGCGCCGCGCCCTTGCGCAGGTTGTCGCTGCTCACCCACAGCGCGAAGCCGCGCTCGCGTCCGGGGATGGCGCGCAGCCGTCCCACGAGCACCGGGTCGCGGCCCTCGACGTCGAGCGGCATCGGATGGCGCTCGGATCCGTCGGCCGGCCGGTACTCGAGGCCCGGCGCGGCGCGCAATGCCGACTCCAGCTCCTCGACGGACGTGTCGCGCACCGTTCGGAGGTGGAGCGCCGCCGAGTGGCCGGTATGAACCGCCACCCGGACCGTGGTCGCCGCCACGTCCAGCTCCGGCATCTCGAGGATCTTGCGGATCTCGGCGTGGATCTTCTTCTCCTCGCCCGTCCAGCCGGCGTCGTCGAGCACGTCGATCTGCGGGACGACCGAGTCGGCGATGCGGCCGTGGAACGGCGAGCCCTCCGCGCGGTCGCGGTGATCGGTCCCCCGCTCGGCCTCGAAGGCGTCGACGCCCTTGCGGCCGGCGCCGCTCACCGCCTGGTAGGAGGCGAGGTCGACGGACTCGAGGCCGGCCAGGTCGCGGATCGGCGCCAGCGCCACCACGACGGCGGCGGTCGTGCAGTTCGGGTTGGCGATCAGGTTGCCGTGTCGCTCGCGCGCGGCGTGGGCATTGGCCTCGGGCACGACCAGCGGGACGTCGTCGGCCAGGCGGAAGGCGCTCGAGTTGTCGACCACCAGCGGGACCGATGCGCCAGGCCCGGCCATGATCTCGCGGCTCTGCGGGCCGTCCACGGCGAGGAAGAGGACATCCAGCTCCGCGGCGTTGGCGTCGTCGAGAACGTGCACCGGGACGGCAGCTCCGCGGTAGTCGACCGAGTTGCCCTCCTCGTGACCGAAGGCGCGCAGGCACTCGGCCGGCAGGCCGGCATCGGCCAGGATGGAGCAGAAGACCCCACCCACCACGCCTCGTGCGCCGGCCACGCCGACGGTCGGCCATCCGTTCATGCGGGGACCATACACGTCCGCGGCGGCACGAGTATTGCGGCATGCTTTGCCGATGCGAGAGCGCGAGGGATTTCCGGCGGGCGTGCCCGCATGGATCGACACCGCCCAGCCCGACCCCGATGCGACCGCGGCGTTCTACGCCGCCCTCTTCGGCTGGGAGTTCACCGAGCGCGGCTCGGCGGAGGACGGCCGGCGCTACCTCGTTGCCTCACTGGATGGCCGGCAGGTCGCGGCGGTCACCTCGCCACCACCGGGCGTCACGGCGGCGCCAGCCTGGAACACGCACGTCGCCGTCGATGACGCCGACGCGGCCGCCGCCCGGGTGCGCGATGCGGGTGGAACGGTCCTGGTCGAGCCCTTCGACCTGTTCGATCTCAGCCGGACGGCGTGGTGCGCCGATCCGACGGGCGCCGGCTTCGGCCTCTGGGAGCCACGCCACATCGCCGGAGCCGATTCGGTGAACGCACCCGGCACGTGGAATTTCAGCGAGCTCAAGACCGCCGACGTCGCCGGTGCCACTCGGTTCTACGGCGAGGTCTTCGGCTGGGAGGTCGACGAGGTCGACATGGGCGCCATGCACGGCACGATGGTTCGCCTGCCGGGCTACGCGGACTTCCTCGAGCAGTTCGATCCGGGCATCCGCCAGCGCCACGCGGACTTCGGCGCGCCGCCCGGCTTCACCGAATGCATCGCCTGGATCATGCCCCTCGCCGATGATGAGGGGCCGCACTGGAACGTCACGTTCGCGGTCGCAGACCCCGATGAGCGTCGCCTCGACCGCTCGCGAGCACGGTGGCACCGTCCTGGTCGAGCCGTTCGACATGCCACCGGTGCGGGGCACGGTCATCGCCGACCCGGCCGGCGCGCGATTCACGGCGAACGCCTTCAAGCCGGGCTGAACCCTACCGGGAGCCGAACAGGACGGGCCGCTCGCCGGCCACCAGACGGCCGAGGTCGGCGTACACGGCGCCGGCGGTCACCCGTCCACCGGCTCCGGGACCCGACACGCGGAAGGTGCCGGCATCCGCGACGGTGATCTCGAGGATGTTCTCGATGCCCGCGGCACGTGCCAGCGGGTCGCTTGGGTCGAGCGGGATCGGCTTGACGGACATGGCGTCCTTCGTCGCTTCGGCCACCAGCCGGACGGTCTCGCCGGCGGTGACGCTGAGCCCGACGATGCCGGTGGTGTCGACCTCTGCCTCCGACCGCCACTTCCCCCACGCGACCGAGGCGAGGATGGCGAGCTTCTGCGCGGCGTCGCGGCCCTCCACGTCGAAGCTCGGATCGGCCTCGGCGAAGCCGGCCTTCTGCGCCTCGCGGAGTGCATCGTCATAGCTGCGGCCGTCGCCCATGGCCGACAGGATGTAGGTCGTCGTGGCGTTCACGATCCCGCGGATCCGCTCGATGGCGCCGGTCGCGGCGAGATGGGTGACCGTCTCGATCATCGGCGTCCCGCCCCCGACGCTGGCGCTGGCGAGGAGCGCCGCCACCCGCCGGTCGGCCAGCTCGGCAAGCTCACCGCCGTGAGCGGCGAGGAGCGCCTTGTTGGCGGTCACGTACGGCTTGCCGCGGTCGAGCGCCAGGCGTGCCCAGGTCAGCGGGCCCTCCAGCCCACCGGCCAGCTCGACGACGATGTCGGCCTCCAGCGCAGCCTCCGGCGCGCCGACCTCGATGCCCTTGGGCAGGTCCGGCCGCTGCCGGTTACGCACCGCGACCGACTCGAGGGTGAGCGGAAGCGGGCCGGCCCGGACGAGCTCGCCCAGCGCGGAGCCGACCGTCCCCCAGCCGATGAGGCCGATGCGCAAGCGCTCCATCGAGCCAGTCTAGAGGGGATCGGCGCTAGACTGGCCGGCGTATGGGTGCCACCGAAACCGTCGACCTCTTCTTCGAGCTGATCAACGACGACCTGCGCGAGAAGGCGGTCGAGCTCTTCGCCGAGAACGCCGTGCTGGGCATCAGCGTGCCCGGCTCAGATGAGCGCACCAACCTGCGCGGCCGCGACAAGGTCGGCGGCTGGTTCATCCGCGCCGGCAACGGGTTCCGGATGTTCACCAACGAGAGCCGCAACATGGGCGCCAGCTACATCGCCGATGTGACCGTCATGCGTCCCGGCGTGCCGCCGATGCAGGTCGAGGCAAACTTCCGCGTGGAGGGCGGCGAGATCGTCGCGCTCTTCCTCCAACCCAACTAGTCGCCCTCCTTGCAGGCCTCGATCAGCGGCTCGATGGCCGCCTCTGCCTCCTTCTTGTTCATGCCGGCGATCTGGGCCGGATCGAGCTCGCTGCCGCACTCCTCCGCGTAGTCGTCGGCCAGCTTCTGCGCCCAGCGAGGCAGGGCGACTTCGGTCGGGACGGGCGTGGACGCCTCGCTGGGGGAGCTGACCGGTGTTGCCGACGGTGACTCATCCGCCAGTCCCGGGTTCGTCATGGATGCCAGCGCCACCGCGATCACGGCGGTGCCGAGCAGGGCGGCAACCCCGAGCAGCAGGAGGCGACGAGAGCGAGCCCTGGGTGGACCTGCCGCAGCATCCGTGCGGGCGATCGGCGCCGCAACCGGCGCGGCAGCCACCGTCGTGACGGCATCGGCGTCGACGGCCACCGAGATGCGTCCCGGTTGGTGCCATGGCAATCGCCGGCACCGCGTCGCCCGCCAGCCACGAGCGCAACGCGACCGCCAGCGCACCCGCGTGCAGCGGCCGGTTCTCGGGCTCGACTGCCAGGCACGCGGCGACGATCCCGGCGAGGGTGGGATCGATGCCATCGAGCGGCGGTGGTCCGGCGCGCTGCGCTTCCGCCAGGGCGACGGGCGATCCTCCGGGGTAGGGCGGCCGTCCGGTCAGTGCCTCGTACAGCACGACGCCGATCCCGTACAGGTCGGTGCGCGGGGTGATCGGCCCGCCGAGCAGCTGCTCCGGTGCCATCGCGCTCATCGTTCCGACGACGGTGCCGGTCATCGTCAGGCGCTCGGCAGACTCGGCCAGGCTGTGCGCGATGCCGAAGTCGACCAATTTGGTGCGGCCGTCCGACGCGAGCAGCACGTTTCCCGGCTTGACGTCGCGATGGACCACGCCGCGCTGGTGCGCGTGGAAGAGCGCCTCGGCGATGTCGGCCGCCATGCTCGCCGCCTCGCGTGGCTCGAGCGGACCGGATCGGGCGATGCGGGCGCTGAGCGACTCGCCATCCACGAGCTCCATGACCAGCGCCGGCGCTTCGCCGGTCGCATCGACGTCGTAGATGTCCACGATCACCGGATGCGACAGGCTGGCCGCCGCGCGTGCCTCCGCCGCCAGCCGCTTGCGTGACGACTCGTCGGGCAGGAGGTGCGGGTGCAGCCGCTTGACCGCGACCGGCCGATCGAGCTGTTCGTCATGCGCGCGCCAGACCTCGGCGCTCCCGCCGAGAGCGAGGCGCTCGATGAGCCGGTATCGGCCAAGGATCAGCTGATCGTTCATGCCCGACTCAAGGGAAGAGGTCCCGCTCCGCCTCCATCACGAGCACGGACGCTCCCTCCTCCGACGGCCGCCAGGCGAGTCCGCGGATCACGACCACCGGCCGCTGCTCGACCTTCCCGCCGGCCAGGTCGGCCGCCGATGCCAGCTGATCCGCGACCGCGATCACGGTCGCCTGCATCTCCCGCCCGGAGGTGTCCGGCGTGCCGCGCAGGTCGAGGAGCGCCTCGATTCCGGCCGAGCCGACCGCCACGTTGACGATGCCGTTGCGCCACGGACGGCCGAACGAGTCGCTGATGACGATCGCAGGCGAGGCTCCGGTGCGCGTCCGCAACCCCTCGCGGATGCGGCGCGCCGAGGCATCGGGGTCCTCCGGCAGCAGGGACGCCACGTCGCCACCCCCCACATTGCTGACGTCGACGCCCGCATTGGCGCACACGAACCCGTGACGGGTGCGGCTGATGATCAGGCCGCCCGGTCCCATGCGGACGATGGACGCCGACTCCCGGAGGACGAGCTCAACCTGGCGCGGATCCTTGCCCCATTGCGAGGCCCATGTCCGTGCGAAGTCGGATGGCTCGACCGATGCGAGCTCGACCAGCCTGCCCTCCGCCTTGGAGACGACCTTCTGGGTCACCACCAGCACGTCGGCATCGGCAAGGCTGACGTCGGAGGCAGCGGCTGCGTCCGCGATGAGCGTCGCGAGGTCGGCGCCCGGCGTGACCTCGGGGATGCCGTCGAGACCGATGAGCTCGATGCGAGACGTCACGCCGCGTCGCCGAGCTTGAGCCAGCGCGCGAGATCGTCGGGCGTGTCGAGATCGAAGGCGAGGCCGGCGCGGTTGACCGCCACCAGCGGCACGCCGGCTCGAGCGACCTCGTCGAGGTGCGCGGCAAAGCTGCCCGTGCCGAACCGGAACCTGATCACGCCCGGCGGTCGCAGCACGAGCCCGTTGGTGCCGGTGCCCGCCCGATCCGGGGCGATGGCCACCGCCGGCGCGTCGCCGTCCGGCAGGGCCGAGGCGAGCACCTCGACGTCGCTGGCCTGCAGGTTGGGAAGGTCGCCGTGCAGCACGATGAGCGTGCCGACGTCATCGACGAGCGCATCGAACCGGGCCTGCTCGAGGCCCTCGTTGAGACCCATCCCGCGCTGCACGAGCAGCCGGGCGCCGGAGGGTTCGACGATCTCGGCGAGGGCGCGCGACGGAGAGATGACGACCACGTCGTCGCTCACTTCGCGGGTGACCTTCAGCACGCGCTGCAGCAGCTGGCTGGCGAGCATGACGCGCTCCTCCGGGGAGAGGCTCGGGGCGAGGCGCGTCTTGGCCGCCTCGAGCCCGCGATGCGGGACGATGATCCGCGTCGTTGTCACCGGTGGAGCATATCGCGATCGTGGGGACAGGCCCAATCAGGACCCTTCGACGAGTGTCAACAGACCGGCGGCGAGCGTCGCGCGGTCATCGTCGGTGCCCATGATCGTGGGCAGAACGTCGACGGCCATCCCCAGCTGCTCGATCGCCGGGGCAAGCTCCGCGTCGGCCGTGTCGACCACGAAACGGTCGACCAGGCCGGCATAGAGCCGCGCGACGCCGAGTGCGCTCGATTCGTGGCCCAAGCGACGTGAGCATCCGGTCGGCCGGGCCCTTGAGGGCGCGGCCGCCGATGATCGGACTCACGGCCACCTTCGGAGCGCCCGCCGCGACCAATGCCTCTCGCACGCCCGCCAGCTCAAGGATGGGACCGATGCTGACGATCGGGTTGGAGGGTCCGATCACGATCAGCTCCGCGGCGGCGATGGCGTCGAGCACCTCGCTCGTCGGCCGGGCCGCCTCGACGCCATCGAGGATGACGCCCTGCACCGTCGGCTCCTGCCGGCGACGCACGAAGTAGTCCTGGAAGTCGAGCGGCCCCTCGTCGGTCTCGAGGCGCGTCCGGTAGCGATCGTCGGTGGCGGGCAGGATGCGGGCGCTGATGGCGAGTGCCGTTGCCATGGCGGCGACCGCATCGGTCAGGCGTTCTCCGTCGCGGAGGCGTCGCGTGCGTTCCACGTGCGTCGCCAGGTCGGCATCGCCGAGGGTGAACCAGGCCGGCGCTCCGTAGCGCGCGAGCATGGCGTGGGCCGTGAAGGTGTCGCCACGTACCCCCCAGCCTCGCTCGGCGTCGATCAGGCCGCCGAGCGTGTAGAGCAACGCGTCGATGTCGGGGCTGATGTGCAGCCCGTGGAGCTCCACGTCGTCGCCGACGTTGGCGATGACGGTCAGCTCGACGCGATCGCCCAGGAGGGCGAACCCGTGTGCGAGCTTCGTGCCTCCCGTGCCACCGGCGAGGAGCGTGACCTTCATGAGGCAGCGAGGGCGGGCTTGACCTCGTTGATGAGCCGCTCCTGCGACTCCGCGTCGTAGGGTGATGGGAAGCCGAAGATGAAGTGGCGGAACCCGATCCCGAGGTACGGCCGCAGGCGCTCGACGATCTGGTCGACCGTCCCGACCGGCTGGTCCTCCCACGGCTCCGCCTTGCCGTTGTGCTCGAACATCGCCTCGAAGACCCGCCGCGCTTCGGCGGGATCGTCGCGGATGATGCAGGTGCCGGCGCCGACGGTTCGCTCGATCTCCGACTCGTCGCGGCCGATTTCCTCGCAATGCCGGCGCAGGATCTCGTCCTTGCGCTTGACGCTCTCGAAGCCGCCGCCGACGTTGCAGGCGTCGGCGTAGCGCGCAACGGTCCGCAGCGTCCTCTTCGCGCCCCCGCCGCCCACCAGGATCGGGAGGCGCTTCTGGAGCGGAGGTGGGTCGTTCCGGACCTCGTCAACCTTGTAGTACTGCTCGCCGGACGGACGCTCGCCGTGGAGCATGCCTCGCATGATGCGGACTGCCTCATCCAGCCAGCGGAGGCGCTCGCCCGGCGAGCCGCCGAACTCGATCCCGAACGCGTTGTGCTCGGTCTCGAACCAGGCCCCGCCGATACCCAGCACAGCCCGGCCGCCGCTGATGTGGTCGAGGGTGGTCGCCATCTTGGCGACGAGCGCCGGGTTGCGGAACGTGTTGGCACCGACCATGAGCCCGATGGTGGCGCGCTCGGTGCGCTCGGCCCAGGCGGCCAGGGTCAGCCACCCCTCGAACATCGGTCCCTCGTGGGAACCGACGATGGGATAGAGGTGGTCCCAGGTCCAGATCGAGTCGAAGCCGAGCCGGTCGGCCCGGATGCCGGACTCTCGCAACGAGGCCCAGTCGCTGTACTGGTTCCATGAGTTGGCGCCGAATTTGATCGCTTCGTTCGTCATGCGCCAATGGTAGGTGCTTAGGCCGTCGGAGCCTCCGCCGGACCGATGCGCACGGTCTGGATGTTGGTGAACTCCCAGATCCCGTGGCGGCCCAGCTCGCGGCCATAGCCGCTGCGCTTCACGCCGCCCAACGGCATGCGCGGATCCGAGGCGACCAGGCCGTTGACGAACACCGAGCCTGCCTCGATGCGCCGCGCGATCGCCTTGGCGGCGGTGAGGTCGCGCGTCCAGACGGCGGCGCCCAGCCCGTACTCGGTGTCGTTGGCGAGCTCGATGGCATGGTCGACGTCGCGGGCCCTGACCAGCGCCGCGACGGGACCGAACGTCTCCTCGCGGAAGGCGGGCATGGCGTCCGTGACGCCGTCCAGCACGGTCGGCGCGTAGTAGTAGCCCCGCCCGGCGATGGGCTCGCCGCCGACGAGCGGCTGGGCGCCCATCCCGCGCGATTCGTTCACCTGGCGCTCGAGGGTGTCGCGCAGGTCCCCGCGTGCCAGCGGGCCGACGTTCGTGTCCCGGGACGCGGGGTCGCCGACGCGCAGGGCGCGAACCGCGTCGACGAAGCGCGCGCCGAACTCGTCGGCGACCGGCTCCTCGACGATGAAGCGCTTGGCGGCGATGCAGCTCTGGCCGTTGTTCTGGTTCCGCGCTCGCGCCGCGGTACGCGCCGCGTACTCGAGGTCGGCATCGGCGAGGACGATGAACGGGTCCGACCCGCCGAGCTCCAGCACCTGCTTCTTGATGCGCGCCGCGGCCAGCGAGGCGATCCGCGCACCGACCTCGGAGGAGCCGGTCAGCGTCACCGCCGCGATGCGCTCGTCGTCGATCAGCCGCTCCGTGTCCGCGCCGGAGATCAGCACCGTGCGAAGCAGGCCGTCGGGGAAGCCGGCGTCGCGCAGCACCTCCTCGCAGGCCAGCGCCGACTGCGGGACGTTCGACGCGTGCTTCAGCACGATCCCGTTGCCGGCCATCAGCGTGGGGGCCCCGGCGCGGAAGACCTGCCAGAACGGGAAGTTCCACGGCATGATCGCCAGGATCGTGCCGAGCGGCTCGTAGGCGACGTAGCTCTCGAGCGACTCCGTGGCGACCGGCGCGTCGGCAAGGTACTCGGCCGCGTGGTCGGCGTAGTGGTCGCAGGCGGTGGCGCACTTGTTGACCTCCGCCTCGGCCTCGACGATCGGCTTGCCCATCTCGGAGGTGATGAGGGCGCCGTAGCGCTCGGATCGCTGCCGCAGCAGCTCGGCCGCGCGCCGCATCGGGACCGCCCGCTGCTCGATGCTCATCTTCCGCCAGGTGCGCTGCGCGGCAACCACCTGGTCGACGGCGTGATCGACGGTGTCGTCCGACCACGGCTCGAACTCGGCGAGCACCTCTTCCGTGGCGGGGTTGATTGACGTGATCATCGCCATCGCGCCACCGCCGGCTCAGTCATGTCGGATCACCTTGTCCGGGCGGAAGCGCAGGATGACCCGTTGCTGGCCCGCGTAGCGGTCGGGATCGCCGCCGTAGCGGCGCGCGAGGGAGCGGATGTGTTCCATGGCGCGCTCCGGGTCGTCGTCGAGGGTGACCTGTCCCTTGAACGCGGCCCAGCGCAGCCCCTCTTCGAAGCAGAGGCTGATCCGCGGGTCGCGGCGAAGCCATCGGTCCTTCGCCCGTCCTCGCTTGGTGTTCATCACGATCACGTTCGGATCCTCGGGGTCGAGGTCGAACCACATCACGGACTGGCTCGGCGAGCCGTCCTCGGCGATCACGGCGATCACCGGATAGCGCAGCTCTGCCATCAGCCAGTCGCGCAGATCATCGGTCAGGACGGCGCCAACGGTCAGATCGGGGTCGGTCAACGATGGTCTCCTTCAGGCTGCCGGACCGATGCGCGCGACCGGCACCGGCAGGCGGTTGTGCTCTGTTTTGCAGTCTACACTCGCGCGGAATGACCACCGTCGAGCTGCTCTCCGTTGGCGCCGAGCTCCTCCTCGGCGAGACCGTGGACACGAACGCGGCCTTCCTCGGCCAGGAGCTGGCGACCCTCGGCCTGCCGCTTCGAACCGTCCGCATGCTGCCCGACGACCGGACCGTCCTGCGCGACGCATTCGCCGATGGACTGGCTCGCTCGTCGGTCGTGCTGGCGACCGGCGGCCTGGGTCCGACGCATGACGACCTGACCCGCGAAGGGCTCGCCGATGCGCTGGGCGAGGAGCCGGTCGAGGACCCGGCGCTGCTCGCTGCGCTGGAGGAGCGATTCCGCGCCTTCGGGCCGATGCCTGCCGCCAATCGGCGGCAGGCGATGCTGGTGCCGTCGGCCGAGACGCTTCCCAATCCGATCGGCTCCGCGCCGGGCTGGTGGGTCGAACGCGACGGCGCGATCGTGGCGCTCATGCCGGGCGTGCCCTCCGAGATGCGCCTCATGTGGAGCGAGCAGGTGCGGCCGCGGCTGGCGGCCCGGTTCGGGCTGCCTCCGCTCACCGTGCGCTCGGTCAAGGCCTTCGGCATCGGCGAGTCGGCCATGGCGGAGCGGCTGGGACCGCTGCTCAGCGCACCGCCCCCGGGCGTCGATGCGGGGATCTATGCCCGGGATGACGGCGTGCACGCGCGCTTCTCGACCGGCGGCGACGCTTCGGCCCTCGACGCGTGCGTGGCGGCCGCCCTGGAGGCGCTCGGCGACGACGCGTACGGGACCGATGACGACGACCTCGCCAGCATCGCGCTGGCACGGTTGGGAGCATTGGGCCTCGGGACCGTGGCCAGCTGGGAGTCGGACACCGAGGGCGCGCTGCTCTCGATCCTGAGCGGGGCTCCGGCCCGCGACGGGGCCGCTCGCTACATCGGCGGGGTGCTCGACATGGGGACGCCCACTGGCCCACCGATGGCCGATGCGGTCCTCCAGGTCTCACTGCTGCCGCAGGACGCCAATGGCCGGAGCCGGGTCCGAGTCGCCCTCAGCGGCGGCGTGGCGATGCCGGCAACCGAGCTCCGAATCCACGGATCCGGTCCGCAGCGGCTGCGGCGCGCGGCGTTCGCGGCCCTCAACCTCGTGCGCGGGTTCAGCTCCAGCGACCGATGAGCCTGATCGCTTCGGGGCGGATCTCGAAGGTCCATGTGGGCTGGGCGCCCACCACGTCGCCGTCGGCCTGGACCGGGAGCGCGCGAGCCATCGATCGAGCGGACCTCGACGCGGCGCGCGTCGATCCGGCCGGCCTTCGGCCTGACCTTCAGCGCCCAGCGGGCGGCCTCGACGGCCATTTGGGGTGCGGGGCCGGAGTAGACCCGCAGCGCCATCACGCCCGCGTCCGGACGGGCGCCGGGATTGACCTTCAGGCCCCGGCCAAAGAAGGGGGTGGTCCCGATGACGAGCAGCTCCATCGGCCCACGGTGGACGAGCCAGTCGTCGGCGCGCACCTCGACCTGCGGCCGTCGCCACAGGTCAGGGATGGAGCGCGCCACCGCGGAGGCCCAGCCCGGGAGCCGGCGCGCACCGGCTTCGGCGTAGCGTCCCGTCACCAGCGCGTCCCAGCCGGCGCCGGCGAAGAGCGCCAGGCGCCCGCCGACCTCGATGAGATCGACCGGGCGAGCGTCCGCGCGCACGAGGACATCGACGATGTCCTCCGCCGTGGATGGAAGGCGCAGCAGGTGGCGCGTGGCGTTGCCGAAGCCGGCGGGCACGTAGCCGAGGGTGAGTCCCTCGCGGCCGGCTGCCACGTTGTACGCGACGCTGAGCGATCCGTCGCCACCGGCGATCACCGCCGTCCCGTAATCGTCGATCCGCTCGGTCAGCCAGGCGGTGATCTCCTCGACGTCGCGGCTGGCGATGACGTGGAGATCGGCGTCGAGCGCGCGGCGGGCGAGGTCCACCGCGCGCCGGACGTGGTCGGTCCGGGCGCTGCCAGCCCCCTCGTTGAGGAAGACGGCCGCGCCAGAACGCACTACGGCAGGGCGGCGAGGATCTCGGCCACCTGCTCCTCATTGCCGGTCAGGAAGTAGAGCGTGTCGTCCTTGGTGTAGATGAAGACCGACATGCCGGTGCCGGTGGGGTCGGCCGCCGACCAGACGTCCTTGCCGCCGACGGAGGTCTGTTCGAGCCCCGTCACGTCGCCGCTCTCCTCGCTGGCGGCGATGAACTCGCGCTCGAGGTCGTCCTCGTATGCGCCGAGGATGCGGAACGCGCCAACGCTCAGCGGGTTCTCGGCTGCCATCAAGCCGCCGAAGGCGACCGAGACATCGTCGAGCTCGGCGCCGACCGAGTCGAGGAACGCTGTGAACGAGGGATCGGAGCCGCCGCCGGCCATGAACACGTCGCCGCGGAAGCTCTGGACCTGGAGGGGACTACCCCCGACCGTATCGGGGAAGCGGGCGGCGAGCTCAGGGTCGCCGTTCGTGTCGAACGATGGGAAGGCCCCAACGGTCTCTTCGGCAGCCTCGGACTCGGCAGGCTCGGACTCGGCAGGCTCGGGGGTTGACTCCTGCGGTGGCCGTCGGCGACGCCGATGAGTCGCCCTGGTCGCTCGAACACGCCGAGGCGACGAGCGCCAGCAGCGCGATGAGCAGGATCGAAATGCGCGTCAAGAGTGATCTCCTATGGATGATGCAGCCCGAGCAGGATAGCGGCCAGCGCGGAAATAGCCACCTTCCCCCTTTCGGCGTCAGGTCCGGGCGAGCAGCTCACCGGTGGGCGCGCGCTTCAGGAAGCGGCCGTCTCCGGCCGCACCGAGCCACTCGTCGCCGTCGACGATGACCTTGCCGCGCGACAGGACGATCTCGGAACGCCCGACCACCTCGCGGCCCTCGTAGCAGGAGTAGTCGACGTTCATGTGGTGCGTCTTCGCGCTGATGGTGTGCTTCGCGTTCGGGTCGTAGATGACGAGGTCCGCATCGGCTCCGACGGCGACGACGCCCTTGCGGCCCTCGAGCCCGAACATGCGCGCCGGCGCCGTGCTGATCACCTCGACCCATCGGTTCGCGGTCAGGTAGCCGTCGGCGACGCCGCCCGAGTGGAGCAGGTTCACGCGATCCTCGACGCCCGGCAGGCCGTTCGGCACCTTGCGGAAGTCGCCCTTGCCGAGGTCCTTCTGGCCGTCGAAGTCGAAGGGACAGTGATCGGTCGAGACGACCTGCAGGTCGTCCTTGGCGAGGCCCTTCCACAGCTCGCCGGCGTGCTCGGCGGTGCGCAGCGGCGGGGAGCAGACGTACTTGGCGCCCTCGAAGCCATTGCCCATGTCCTCGAGGGTGAGGAACAGGTACTGCGGGCAGGTCTCGGCGTAGGCCGGCAGCCCCTCGTCGCGGGCCCGACGCACCTCGTCGAGCGCATCGATCGCGCTCAGGTGGACGATGTAGACGGGCACGCCGGCCACCTGCGCCAGCCGGATGACGCGGTTCGTCGCCTCGCCCTCCATGACCGGCGAGCGGGAGACGCCGTGGTAGTACGGATCGGTGTTGCCGGCCTCGACGTTCTGGCCCGCGACGACGTCGATGGCGAGCCCGTTCTCGGCGTGCATCAGGATCAGGCCGCCGTTCCTGGCGGTCTGCTGCATGGCGCGGAAGATGGCGCCGTCATCGGAGAAGAAGACGCCCGGATAGGCGGTGAAGAGCTTGAAGTCGGTGACGCCCTCGTCGACGAGCTGGTCCATCTCGGCCAGGCTGTCATCGGTGACGTCGGACATGATCATGTGGAAGCCGTAGTCGACGCAGGCCTTGCCCTCGGCCTTTGCGTGCCAGGCATCGAGCCCCTCACGCAGGCTGGAGCCCTTCGACTGCACGGCGAAGTCGATGATGGTGGTGGTGCCCCCGAAGGCTGCCGCGCGCGTCCCGGTCTCGAAGGTGTCCTTGGCGAACGTGCCGCCGAAGGGCAGCTCCATGTGGGTGTGCACGTCGATCGCGCCCGGAATGACCCACTTGCCGGTGGCGTCCACGGTCCGGTCGGCTGCGATCTCGAGGTCGGCGCCGATGAGCGCGATGCGCTCCCCGTCCACCAGCACGTCGGCCGCCGTCGTGGCGTCGGCGTTGACGATCGTTCCGCCCTTGATCAGCGTGCGCATCGATTCCTCCTGAAGCGCTCACCGGGCGACCGGACGCCAGACTCCGCGCGCGCCCCGTTGCGACGATGGTAATGCCGACGAGTCCGCGAGGACGGTAAACGGGGGACAGGTTCCATGCCTGTCAAGGCAGTAAACCATCGTCGCGGCCCGTGCATGTTTCTTGTCACATGTCCCTTGTCATCGTCCAGAGGCTTGCCCAGACTGCGGCGACCGTGGGTGAGCGCACCGAAACGCACGCCGAGGCGGCCATCGACTACGCCGCGTTCTTTCGCGCGGAGTTTTCCGCCGTGACCCGCACCGCCTACCTGGTGCTCCACGATCGAGATGCCGCGGAGGACGTCGCCCAGGACGCGTTCACCCAGCTGTTCCGCAACTGGACGAAGATCTCGGCCTACGACCGCCCGGACGCGTGGGTGCGCCGCGTGGCGATCCGGCTGGCGGTCCGGGCGGCGAGCCGGCACCGCCTGCTCGGGACGCTGCTCGGACGGCTCGAGCCTCCGGCACAGCCGCCGGGCGCGGACCTCGACCTGGCGGCGGCCCTCCGCCGCCTGCCGCCGCAGCAGCGCGCGGCGGTCGCCCTGCACTATTACGAGGACCGGCCGCTGGCCGAGGTGGCGCAGATCCTGAACTGCTCACACGCGACCGCCAAAGTGCACGTCTTCAAGGCGCGCCGGAGGCTGGCAACTCTGCTCGGCCAGCCGGAGAGCGAGGGCGACGATGCCGCTTGACGATCGTCTCCGCGACAGGGCTGCGGCAGATCGCCGATGAGATCGACCCCGACGTCGAACGCGCCTTTCAGCGCGCAACATCGGGTCGACCGCAGCCTCGCGTCCGCCAGGCCGGCACGATCTTGTCCTACGCCGCCGTGGCAGGACTCGGCATCGCCGTGATCGGCTTGGGGGCGTCATCGCTGGTGAATCGCTTCGGCACAGCCGAAACAAGCTCGCCGTCGGCCAACCTCTGCAGCGACCCGGCCCTTCCGACTTGCGCTGGTCCGCTCGAACCAGGGGTAAATCGGTCCGGACTCTTCGTTCCGCCGATCGACTACATCATCCCGCTCGATTCGCCGGTCGCCTGGGACAACCCGGAAGACCGCCCCGGCACGTTTACCCTCCATCCGGCAGGCCCGGAGACCGATGCGATCTTCTTCTTTCGTGACGTGGGCGTGTTAACGGCCACATGCAATCCGCGAATCGACGAGGCCATTGGCAACGAGTCGGCGGAGATCGCGGAATGGATCATGGCGAACCCGAACCTGACGGCCACAACGCCCGAGCCAGTGACGGTAGGTGGACTCACGGGAGTCCTCATCGACCTCAGCGCCTCGGGCACCTACACGACCCAATGTGGCAACGATCCGGGCGGCGTGTATCCATCTGACTTGCCGATCGTCCCGCTCTTTGCCGGTGCCGGCTCGGGGGACCTCACCTGGTTCGTCGGAGGCACGGAGCGGTTGCGCCTGTACCTCCTCGACATGCCCGGCGGGGGGAACCTGGTGATCTCGATCGATGCCATCGCCGGCGACTTCGACGCGCTCGTCGAGATCAGCCAGCCGGTCATTGACAGCATCAGGTTCGACCCCGCGTACTACTGAGCCGATAAACCTCACGCCGCGCTCATGCCTGTTATGGGCATGACAATCCGCCCAACCTTCGTCGTCATCCTTGGAATCGCCCTGGTCGTGTCCGCCTGTGCTGGTACCGCAGGTTCCAGCTCGGGCTCTCCACCAGCTGCCGCGGCGAGCCCGATGCCGATTGGGACCAGCCTCACTGAATGCAGCACCGGCTTGCCGTGCCACTGCGCGCATGACAGCCCGTGCCAGTTCGCGGGCGGCACGTACGCGACCTTTGGGCGGTGGGCCTTCCTGCCGGGGCTGGCCATGACAATACCTGGCGGCTGGTCCAGCACTGAGCAGGACGCGGGTGAGTTCAATCTGCTCAACAGCAACTACGGCCTGGGCGGGCTGTTCTTCTGGCGCGACATGATCCCGGTCGATCCCGAAGGGAAACCGCTTGTCGACGTGCCCTCGACGCCTGAGGCTTTGACCGACTGGTTTACCGCGAACCCCAACCTGACCGTAACGGAGCCTGAGTCGGTCACCATTGGGCATGGCATCGATGCCACCACCTTCACGTTCGCGACGGCGCCTGGCGCGCTGAACACGGACCCGGCCTGCCCAGACTACCCGCCGGGTGCCGCCGTGTGTTTCGGGCTCATCACAGATCCGGTGCATTGGGGCGCCGGCGGCTGGTGGATTGCCTCGGCCCACGCCACCCGCCTGTATCTCGCTTCAATCGGGCCGGATAGCAGCCCACACCTGCTGCTGGTCGCGGTCCTGGGCACTATCGAGGCTCCCTCGACGGAGACCGATCCGTTCGTGGAGCTGGCGCGCATCGAAGCTGCGGTTCAGCCGATCCTGGACAGCCTCGACGTGTCGAATGTGACGTTCAATTAGGTGAGACGTTGCCGCCGATAATCCGCATGTCTTGCCTGTGTCGGGGAGGGGTATGAGAAACCGCCCAAGCATCCTCGTCGCTCTGACAGTCGTCGTAACGGCGTGCGGCGCGACAACGTCGACCGAGGACGCGCCGCAGACGACCACCCCACAGGCTCCACAGCAATCCGCGCGGGCGCGTTCGGCACCGCTTGCCGGAATGTTCTCGCTGGGCGATGGCCGGGATCTGTTCCTGCGGTGTGCTGGGGAAGGATCGCCGACCATCATCCTTGAGGCCGGCGGCCAGGACGACTCGGACACCTGGGGGCCCGCTGACGGTCGTCCGTTCTTCGATCAGCTGCAGCAGCTCACCCGTACCTGCGCCTATGACCGCGCCAACATGGCGCAGAGCGACCCCGCACCCGGCCCGCGCTATGCCCAGGACTCGGCCGACGATCTGGCAGCCCTGCTGGCCACAGCGGAGGTACCCGGACCGTACCTTCTCATCGGATCGTCGTGGGGCGGGATCATCGTCGCTGGCTACGCCGCCGATCATCCGGAGGACGTGGCCGGAATGGTGCTCCTCGATGCGGCTTACCCGTCGACCGATCCGGGGATGGACGCGACCCATGCCAACCTGCCGCCGGAGGAATGGGCTGCCATCGTCGCTGCCGAGAAGTGGGATAACCCGCAGAACCGCGAGCACGTGGACATACCGACCAGCATCGGCCCGATGGCCACGAAGATGGACCGTATTCCAGACGTGCCGATCACGGCCGTCACGGCAACGCTTTCCTCGGACTGTCCACCCGCCTGGCCCTGCGAGGAGATCCTGCGGGATGAGGCCGTCCTGCAGGCCCAGTGGGCGGAGCTGTCACCTCACGGTCGGCAGGTGTTCGTAGCAACTGGCCACGTGACCTACGTGGAAGACCCGGAGGCCATCGTGGAGATCATCACCGACACACTGGAGGAGATCCGAAGCGTGCGGTGAGAGACCGCGAGCTGCGCGAGGACGCATACCGGAGACGAGCGGTAGTATCGGGCGCATGACGGCGGACCGACTCCACTAGACCGGCGACGACGAAGCCGATCGGCTGCTCGTGAGCGAGCCGATGGCGCTCCTCATCGGCTTCGCGCTCGACCAGCAGGTGCCCGTGCAGAAGGCGTTCTCCGGGCCGAAGGTCCTGCTCGATCGCCTCGGGACCATCGACGCCGGCGCAGCTCGCGTCGATCGACCCGGAACGGCTGGAAGCCGCCTCCAAGGGTCCGCCGGCGATCCACCGCTTCCCCGGCGCCATGGCCAAGCGGGTACGCGAGCTGGCCACCTACATCTCCGAAACCTACGACGGTGATGCCGCCCGCCTATGGACCGATGCGTCCGACGCGCGAGACCTCAAGAGGCGCATCGCCGCCCTGCCCGGCTTCGGCCAGATGAAGGTCGCCTCGCTGTTCGCCGTGCTGACGAAGCGCCTCGGCATCCACCCGGCGGGCTGGGAGGAGGAGCTGCCGTCGCATCCGACCCTCGGTGACGTCGACTCGGCCGCGGCGCTCGCCTCCTACCAGGCGACGAAGCGCGCCATGAAGGCGGAGATGCGCGCAGCCAAGGGGTGACGCGTCAGGCGGGGTTCGAGATGTGGAGCATCTCGCCCACGGTCTCGAAGCCGATGCGGGCGTAGATCCGCTCCTCGACCTCGGACTCGGCCATCAGGAAGACGGTCCCGGCTCCAGCCGCCTGGGCTTCTCGCGCCAGCCAACGCACCACGGCGGTCGCGATCCCTCGCCGCCGGAACGGCTCGCGCACGCCGATCGCCGCGATCTCGGTGACGCCGTCCCGGGGTGACGGAAAGAGACCGCCGCCGATTGCCTCGCCTCCATCGGCCAGACGCGCGAGGACGACGCGACCCCCGTTATTGATCGTGCGGCGCAGGCCGTCCCCGCCGGCAGGTCCTGGCGGTCCCTCCCCGTACGCCTCGTTCTGGGCGGTGGCGGTCGCCAGGAGCTCCGCATCGGTGATTGGCGCGACGAGCTCTACTCCCACCGGCACGGTGCCGTCGAGGTCTGTCGCCGGGTCCAACAGCATGAGTGGTAGCCGGCCCTCGACCTGCCATCCCGCCGCCGCCAACACCGGCTCGACGTCGGGCGCCACGGCGGGAACGTACTCGAGACGCGGCAACCGGTCTCTGCTTCGGTAGGCGTCGGTCAGTGCGGCGACGTGTGAGGGGCTGGGGGTCGCGCCGTCATCAGGGATGGCGTAGTTCGCGAACCGGTTCGAGTCGGAGCTCGAGAAGCTGGCGAGGAACGGGCCGACCCGCGCCGTGTCCCGCGCGAGGGTCACCGAGGCTCGGAGGTACGCCGTGACCTGCGCTCCGAACGTCAGCTCGTCGACGCTCACTCCGCGTCGTGGTCCTCGTGGTCGTGGTCGTGGTCGTGGTCGTGGTCGTGGTCGTGGTCATGCTCATGGTCGTGGTCGTGCATCCACGGCGTGAAGGTGATCCCGACGAGCAGCCCCTCGGGGCTGAGGACCCGCCCCGTCGTCTGGCCCCATGGCTCCTCGTGCGCGTCGCGGAGAACGCGGTGGCCCGCCGCGCGCAGCTCCTCGACCGCTGGACCGACCGCCTCGGCGGATTCGAGGTCGAGCTCGAGCCAGGCCTGTGGGGTCGGGACGTCGTCCGGCCAGCTCTCGCTCCCGAAGGTCGACTCAGCGGCCTGGGAGAGTGGCCACAGCGCGAACGCCTTGACGCCGTCGAGGCTGTCGTTCGTGAAGTAACCGGGCGCCGCCTCCTCCAGCTCGATGCCGAGGCCCTGGTGCCAGAAGGCATGCGCCGAATCGGCTTCTCGAATGATCGGGCCGAATCCGGCGATGAACGCGATCTTCATGCCGTCAGCCTAGGACCGATGCCTCAACGTTGCACGCCGATCGCGAAGGAGCCCGCTCCGCCGCTATCCTCGATGGCATGACGATCCAGCGCATGGACCACGTCAGCGTCGTCGTCGACGACCTGGCGGCTGCCATTTCGTTCTTCGTCGAGCTCGGCCTGGAGCAGGAAGGCGAGGCGACCGTCGAAGGCACGGCGGTGGACCGCCTCAATGGTCTCGACGGCGTCCGCGCCGACATCACCATGATGCGCACCCCGGACGGGCACGGGCGCCTCGAGCTGACGAAGTTCAGGACCCCGGCGGTGATCAGCGGTGAGCCACACCCTGCCCCTCCGAACACGCTCGGTCTGCGCAGCGTCATGTTCACGGTTGACGACGTCGACGCGCTTGTTGCCCGCCTGCGGGCACACGGCGGTGAGCTCGTCGGCGAGGTCGCCCAGTACGAGGAAAGCTACCGGCTCTGCTACGTGCGGGGACCGGCGGGGATCATCGTCGCGCTGGCCGAGAAGCTCGGCTAGAAGGAACTCAGCGCGTGAGCTCTGCGCCGTAGCGGTCGAGCTGCGCTTCCTCGTCGCCGTTCATGAGGTAGACGTTGAACTGCGTCACGCCCGCGTCGGCCAGCTCGGCGAGACGCTCGCGGTGCGCGGCCGCCGAACCGACGATCGCGAAGCGGTCGACGATCTCGTCGCTCACGAAGCGGGCGTTGTCACTGCCCACCTCGGCGTGGTGCAGGTAGTCGTAGCCCTCGCGGTTCTCGACGTAGTGCCACAGCGACTCGGGGAGATCGGCCTTGTCGTACTTGTTGATGAGGTCGACCACGTGGTTGCTGACCAGGGCGGGGAACCAGCGCACGCGCTCGCGGGCCTCGGCCACATCGTCGGAGATGTAGGCGGCGGCCGCGGCCATGACCTCGATGCTGTCGGGATCGCGACCGGCCTCCTCGGCGGCGGCGCGGACGAAGCCCATGCACCAGCGGATGACGTCCGGGTCGGCGAGCTGGAGGATGATCCCATCCGCCACGCGTCCGGCGGCGGCCAGCGCCATCGGTCCATAGCCGGCGACCCAGATCGGTACCGGACCCTGGCTTGCCCACGTGAACTGCAGCTCGGTGTCGTCGACGGTGATCTTCTCCCCGGCGGTGAGAGCGCGCACGATCCGGCAGCACTCCTCCATGTAGGCCACCGTCGTCGGCTTCTTGCCCATCACCCGCCGAGCGCTGTCGCCGCGGCCAATGCCGAGGTCCATCCGTCCGCCTGTGATCTCGTTCAGCGTCGCCAGCGCGCTCGCCGTCACCGTGATGTCGCGGGTCGCCGGGTTCGTGACGCACGTGCCGAGGCGCAGGCGCTCGGTCGCCGCGCCGATCAACGTCAGCAGCGGATACGGATCCCGCCACAGGACGTGCGAGTCGAACATCCAGGCGTATTCGAAGCCGTTACCCTCGGCCCGCTTCGCCAGATCTACCGATCGCTCGTACCGGTGATCCGGTTTGATCGTGATCCCGAACTTCATCCTTGGCCTCTGCTAGGTCCGCGAAGCTTGCTTGGCGTCGAACGGTCCAAGTTCACACGAGGCGTGCGTTATTCGGACTCATGCGCCGCGAACGGTCAGTTGGGGCCGCTCCTGCACACCTGACGTGAATTGCGACATTTCCCGCGCTGATTGGCCCCATAACGCACAGGACATGTGAATCTGGCAGCGCCGTCGGCCAAGCCGGCACCCGCTACGGCCGGACGAGGTCTTCGTAGGCGTCCGGCCGCCGGTCGCGGTAGAACTGCCAGAGCTGCCGCACCTCGGTCACCTTCTCGAGGTCGAGGTCGCGAACCAGCAGCTCCTCGTCGTGGGCGTCGCCGACGTCGCCGACGAATTGGCCGCGCGGATCGGCGAAGTAGGACTGGCCGTAGAAGTCGTTCTCGCCCAGCGGCTCGATGCCGACACGGTTGATGGTGCCCACGAAGTAGCCATTGGCGACGGCGTGCGACACCTGCTCGATGCGCCACAGGTATTCGGACAGGCCGCGTGACGTGGCCGACGGGATGAAGACGATCTCGGCGCCGTTGAGGCCAAGGGCCCGCGCGCCCTCGGGGAAGTGGCGGTCGTAGCAGATGTAGACGCCGACCTTGCCGACGGCGGTGTCGAAGACCGGGTAACCGAGGTTGCCGGGGCGGAAGTAGAACTTCTCCCAGAAGCCCTTGACCTGCGGGATGTGGGTCTTGCGGTACTTGCCGAGGTACGTGCCGTCGGCGTCGATGACCGCCGCGGTGTTGTAGTAGATGCCCTGGGCGTGCTCGTCCTCCTCGTACATCGGCACGATGAGGACCATCCCGGTCTCCTTCGCCAGCGCCTGCATGCGCTGGGTGGTCGGGCCATCGGGGATGTGCTCGGTGTACGAGAAGTACTGCGGGTCCTGGACCTGGCAGAAGTAGGGGCCGTAGAAGAGCTCCTGGAAGCACATGACCTTGGCGCCGTCGGCGGCCGCCTCGCGGGCGTACTTCTCGTGCTTCTCGATCATCGACTCCTTGTCGCCGGTCCACTCCGCCTGGACCAGCGCCGCCCGGACGATTCGCGCCATGTTCACCCTCCGCAGAACCGAATCGGCTCGCATTGAAGTCTGGATGGAAGCCGATACTCTACACCGGAGCCGATGATGGTCCGACGCCCGATTTCCGCCTAGCCGCTAGGCTGGGCGGCCCATGAACCTCATCGATGCGGGCGTCCTCGCGCTGCTCGTGATCGGCCTGATCTCCGGCGCGCGCGCCGGCTTCCTCGGGCCGGTGCTCGGCCTCGTCGGCGCCGCCATCGGGTTCGGCCTGGCGCTGCTGCTGGCGACGGTGTTCAGCGACCAGCTGGCGGTCATCGAGCAGCCGATGCGGGCGATCGCGACCATGGTCGGCCTCGGCGCGTTCGTGATCGTCGGCGAGGCAGTCGGTGCCGCGGGCGGGACGACGATGAGCCACAGCCTCTGGAAGAGCGGCCTGCGACCGCTCGACGCGGTGGGCGGTGCGGTCGTCGGCGTGGCACACGTCGCTCTCCTGGTCTGGCTCATCGGCGGCATGCTCGCGGCCGGGATGGCTCCCAGCCTGGCGTCGGCCGCGCGAGAGTCGGTGGCGCTGCGCATCGCCGGAGAGCGGCTGCCGCCGCCGACCATCGTGGCCGGCCAGCTCATCGCATTGCTCGACACGACCGGGCTGCCTCCCCTCTTCGCTGGCTTCGAGCCCGCACCGGCACCGCCGGTCGACCTGCCCGCGGACGCGGAGACCCGTGCGCTGGCCGAGTCCGCGATCGCCAGCACCGCGCGCATCGCGAGCACGGGCTGCGGCGAGGGCCAGGTGGTCGGGAGCGGCTTCTTCGTCTCGCCGACCGACGTCGTCACCAACGCGCACGTCGTCGCCGGCGGCGACGAGACGACCGTCACGATCGGTGGCGCGGTCCATCACGCGGTCGTGGTCGCCTTCGATCCCGACACCGACCTCGCCCTCCTCAGCGTCCCCGATGCGCGCGCACCGGCGCTGCAGCTGAGCGAGACGGCGCCGACGCGCGGCACAACCGGGGTCGCGCTCGGCTATCCCGGCGGCGGCGTTCTGACGACCACGCCGGCCGGAGTGACGGCTGCGTTTCGAGCGGGCGGCCCGAACATCTACGGGGACGGGCTCAACGAGCGGAGCGTCGTCGAGATGACCGCCCAGATCCGGCGCGGCAACAGCGGCGGACCGCTCGTGATCGCGCCGGGCGTGGTCGGTGGGGTGGTCTTCGGCGCGTCGCGCGCCGCGCCCGACGTCGGCTACGCGATCGGTTCCGACCAGGCGCTCGAGCTGCTCGGCCCGGCCATCGGTTCGGCGACGGCCGTCGACACCGGCGCCTGCCTGTAGGCTTCCGCCATGCCCTGGGCACGACCCGCCAAGATCGCCTTCATCGGCTCACACTCGGTGCGCAAGTCGAATGCCGTCCACGCCTTCGCCTCCACCATCGGGCGCGCCGGTCGCAGCGTGGAGGTCGGTCGCGAGGTCGTCCGCTTCAATCCGCTCGGCCTGAACGAGGGTGCCACCCCGGAGGCGCAGCTCTGGGTGCTGGTGACGCAGGTCCAGCAGGAGCTCGAGCTGGCCAGGCGCGCCGAGGTGCTCGTCACCGATCGGTCGGTCGTCGACAACTTCGCGTATTACCTGCGCGTCACCGGCGGCGAGGACCCGTTCGGAATCGAGCCGCTCATTCGCCGCTGGTCTGCGTCATACGACCTTTCGGTGCGCCTGCTCCCCGACATCGGCCTGCTTGCCGATGGGGTGCGGTCCACCAACGACGCGTTCCGCGACGAGATCGAGGCCATCCTCGACCGCATCCTGCCGATCTACCTGCCCCAGGACCGATGCGTCAGCGTCCCCGCCAGCAGCGTCACCGCCGACTACGACTGGTGGGCGATCGCCGAGCGGCTCGCCGGCCATCGTCGACGAGCCGCTGGTCGAAGGTCAGCTGAGCGCCCCGCTGGCTTAGAATGCGGAGCGCCGAGCGCGTCCCGAGCGCCGGAGTGCGCTGGGCACGGAGGCAACGGTGATCACGAGACCTCTGCAGGCGATCTTCGCCGCACCGTTCCTGCGGCGCATCGGCTTCCACGCCCGGCGCATCGGCGGCGAGATGGACCGCCACTTCTTCATCACGCTGCTGAGCGCAGTCGTCGGCTTCGTGGTCGTCGCCGCGATCGTGATCACGCTGCTCGAGACTGAGAAGCGCAGCTTCGCCGGCTTCGGCAGCTCGTTCTATTGGGCCATCACCACCGTCATCGGCTCCGGCGATGCGAGCTACGTCAGTTCCCCGGGCGGCTTCCTGATCGGGTGGGTGCTCGCCTTCTTCGGGGTCGCCATCGTTGCCGCAATGACCGGTGCGGTCGTCGGATTCTTCATCGATATCCTGCTCAAGGAGGGCCAGGGAATGGGAGCCGCGGGCTACCGCGACCACATCGTCGTCTGCGGCTGGAACACCACCGCCCGCGACCTCATCCAGGAGCTCAAGGGGGACGAGTTCACCACCAAGGTGGTCGTGCTGCACGACGCCGAGCGCAACCCGGCCGGCGACGGCGTCTACTTCGTCCGCGGCGACATCACCAGCGCCGAGGACCTCGAGCGCACGGGGATCCGCGAGGCGGCGTCGGCCATCGTCTTTCCCTCCGATCGCTCGAACGAGGCCGACATGCGCTCCATCCTGGCCGTGATGGCCATCGAGTCGATCGCACCGCAGGTTCGGACCGTGGTGGAGGCGAACAATCCGACGCACGTCGACCACTTTCGCCGGGCCGAAGCCGACGAGATCCTGGTGACCTCGCGCCTGGCTTCCCGGCTCCTGGCGCGCTCGGCACTCTATCCCGGCCTCACCGAGCTGGTCACCGACATCGTGTCCGGGGGAGACGGGTCGGAGCTGTATCGGGTGATGCTTCCCGACGCCTACGTGGGGCTCTCGATCGACGAGCTGTCCACGCGGCTGCGCGGCGAGCACCACGCGACCCTGCTGGCCGTGACGCGGGACGGTCGCTCGCTCGTCAATCCGCCGGCGGACTTCCGCCTCCAGGCCGGCGACGACGCGGTCGTCGTCGCCGAAGGGCTGGGCGAGCTGCGGCCGCTCGAGCTCCAGCACGAGTAGACCGATGGACCTGGGACTCCGCGGGCGGACCGCGATCGTGGGTGGCGCGACCTCCGGGCTGGGTCGGGCCTCGGCCGAAGCGCTCGCCGCCGAGGGCTGCCGCCTGCTCATCTGGTCGCGCGACGAGGGCCGCCTGGCGGCAGCCGCCGAGGAGATCCGAGCGGCGCACGGCGTTGACGTCGCGCACGTGGCGGCCGATGCGTCGACGGCCGACGCGGCGGCGATCGTCGCGGCGGCCGCGGAGGCGTTCGGCACGATCGACATCGTGGTCACCAATGCGGGCGGGCCGCCGACCGTGGATCCCACGGCCACCGATGCGGCCGGCTGGCAGCGCACCATCCAGCTGCTGGCAACGACGCCGATCGAGCTCACCACGCGCCTCCTGCCCGGAATGCGCGAACGCGGGTGGGGACGCGTCGTCTCGATCCTGTCCAGCGGCGTTCGCCAGCCGATCGGCGACCTGGTCTATTCGAACGCCGGCCGCTCGGTGCTCGCCGCCTGGCTCAAGACCACGGCTCGCTCGATCGCCGCCGAGGGCGTGACGCTCAACGGCGTCCTGCCCGGACGCCTGTCGACGCCGCGCATCCACGAGCTCGACTCCGGGCGCGCCGAGCGCGAGGGCACCAGCGAGGACGCCGTGCGGGCGGCGCACATCGCCACCATTCCGGCGGGGCGCTACGGGCGCCCGGAGGAGCTGGGAGCCCTCGTCGCGTTCCTCGCGTCGGAGCGAGCGTCGTACGTGACCGGGCAGCTGGTCGCCGTCGACGGAGGCCTGATCGCCGGGCTGTAGGATGCGGCAATGGACGAGCGAGACGCCGCGATGAGGCGCGCCGCCGAGATCGGCCTGGAATTCATCGCGGGCCTCCCGGAGCGCCACGTCGGGTCAGCGGCGGACGCCGCAACGATCGCCGCCCGGCTCGGCGGCCCGCTGCCCGAACGCGGCATGGACGCGACGACCGTGGTGGAGGAGCTGGCGGCGGCGGTCGATCCCGGCCTGGTCGCGTCGGCGGGTCCGCGCTACTTCGGCTTCGTGGTCGGCGGTGCCCTGCCGGCATCGGCGGCGGCCGACTGGCTCACCACCGCGTGGGGCCAGAACGCCGCGCTGCACGCGCTCTCCCCTGCCGCGGCGGCGGCCGAGGAGGTCGCCGGGCGATGGATGCTCGAGCTGCTCGGGCTCCCGCGGGACGCGAGCTTCGGCCTCCCGACGGGCGCGGGCCTCGGGAACACGGTGGGCCTCGCTGCGGCACGTCATGCCGTCCTCGAGCGCGCCGGATGGGACGTCGAGGCCGATGGACTGTACGGCGCGCCGCCGATCACCGTCCTCATCGGCGCGGAGGCACATGCCACGGCCCTCACCGCCCTGCAATACCTTGGGCTCGGCCGCGACCGGGTCACGCGCATCGCGACGGACGACCAGGGGCGGATGATCGCGGACGAGGCGCGCGCCGTCATCGGGCAAGTCGATGGGCCGGTGATCGTGGCCACGCAGGCCGGCAACGTGAACACCGGCGCCTTCGACCCGGTCGACGAGATCGCGGACGCGCTGGCCGCCCACCCGAACTCGTGGCTCCATGTCGACGGGGCATTCGGCCTGTGGGCCGCCGCCTCGAGGGAGCTGCGACACCTGGTGCGAGGCGTGGAACGGGCGGACTCCTGGTCCACGGACGCGCACAAGTGGCTGAACGTCGGCTACGACTGCGGATTCGTCGCCGTCCGCGACCAGGAGGCACACCGCGCGGCGATGTCGGCGACTGCCGCCTACCTCATGCGCAGCGAGCAGCGCGAGTCGTGGGAGTGGGTGCTGGACAGCTCACGCAGGGCGCGCGGATTCCCGCTCTACGCCGCGATCCGCTCGCTCGGCAGCGAGGGAGTCGAGGCGCTGGTCGACCGCTGCTGCGCGCTGGCGCGACGGATCGCCGACCGGCTCAGCGACGCGGCGGACGTCGAGGTCCTCAACGACGTCGTCCTGAACCAGGTCCTCGTGCGCTTCGGCGACGACGATCGCACCCGCCGGGTCATCGCCTGCGTACAGGACGACGGCACGGCCTGGCTGGGCGGAACGACGTGGCAGGGAATGGCCGCGATGCGCATCAGCGTCAGCAACTGGTCGACCACCGAGGCCGATGCCGACCGGTCGGTGGATGCGATCCTGCGCTGCGCCGCGAGCTCCTGAGGCCGGCTTCAGCCGACGGTTAGCTCGTCCTCCTCGATCCATCCCCGATCCTCCACGCGAGGCTCGGAGCCGGGAGCGGCGTCACGCGCGACCCAGGAGAGCAAGCGATCGGGTCCGATGGCGAGCGCGATGCACACTACGAGCATGGTCAGCGGCACGAGGATCCCTTCGCTCGACGCGGCCGGCAGGAGCAGCAGCCAGACGCTCGCCGCAGCCGAGGCGGGCCAGGAGATCGGCGCGCGCGCCAGCAGGAATCCGAGCAGCGCCAGCGTCGGGAGGCCGATGAGCGGGAGCTGACCGGTCGAGGCGGCAGCTGCGGCGGCGAAGGCGCCGGCGCCGGCGGTCAGGCCGAGGAGCGCGCGCACGATGGCCTCCGCGTCCTCGCCGTACGCGGTGCGATGACCGGAGGCTGTCAGCGTTGCCATGGTGGGTCGAGTCTACGCCCGCGATTCAAATTGCGGCGTGTGGTGTAATCGGAGCTTCCGGTGAGCATCGAGACGGAGAACCGATGGCGATCGAGACCGAGCGCGGCAGCATGACCGGCGACGAGATCGTCGCCCTCACCAAGCGCCACACCCTCTTCGAGTGGTCGGCGCAGTCGAAGGTCGACCCGATCCCGGTGGCCGGCGCCAAGGGCGTGCTACTTCTGGACGCCCGAGGGCAAGCGCTTCCTCGACTTCAACAGCCAGCTGATGTGCACGAACATCGGCCACGGCCATCCGAAGGTGATCGAGGCGATCAAGCGCCAGGCCGAGACGCTCGCCTACGCCAACCCGTTCATGGCCACCGAGCCGCGCGCGCGCCTCGGCGCGAAGCTGGCCGAGATCACGCCCGGCGACATCGACACCTTCTTCTTCACCAACGGCGGCGCCGAGGCCAACGAGAACGCCATCAAGCTGGCCCGGTTCGTCACCGGACGGCACAAGATCCTCGCCCGCTACCGCGTCGTACCACGGCGGCACCGCAGGGGCGATCAGCCTGACCGGCGACCCGCGGCGCTGGGCGGCCGAGCCCGGCATCCCCGGCGTCGTGCGCGTCATGGACCCGTACCACGGCATCCAGCGCGGCTGGGACTCGGCCGACGAGGCGCTCGCCAACCTCGAGGAGGTCGATCCAGCTCGAGGGCCCGAACACGATCGCCGCCTTCATCCTCGAGACGGTGACCGGCACGAACGGCATCCTCGTCCCGCCCGACGGCTACATCCAGGGCGTCCGCGAGATCTGCGACCGCTACGGGATCCTGCATGATCGCCGACGAGGTGATGGCCGGCTTCGGGCGCACCGGCAAGTGGTTCGCGATCGACCACTGGAACGTGGTCCCCGACCTGATCACGATGGCCAAGGGCCTGACCAGCGCCTACGTGCAGCTCGGCGCGCTCGGCATGCGGCGCAAGTACGCCGAGCACTTCGAGAACAACGTCTTCTACGGCGGCCTCACCTACAACTCGCACCCGCTGGCCTGCGCCACCGCGCTGGCCACGATCGAGGTCTACGAGGAGGAGAAGCTCATCGAGCGTGCCGCGCGCATGGGCGAGCGTCTGAAGGTGCACCACGAGCAGCTGGCGGCGAAGGCACCCGAGCGTCGGGGCGGTGCGCAGCATCGGCCTGTTCGGGATCGTCGAGCTCGTCCGCAACCGCGAGACCATGGAGCCGATGGCGCCCTTCAACGGCACCTCGCGACGAGATGGTCGCGCTCGGGAAGCGCTTCCGCGAGGACGGGCTGTACACCTTCGTGCGCTGGAACACGTTCTTCACGAACCCGCCGCTGACGATCAGCGAGGAGGAGATGGCGGAGGGCTTCGAGATCATCGATCGAGCCCTCGAGATCACCGATGCCGCGGTCGTCTGAGCCGCCGGCGAACGATGACCGTCGCGGGCCCGCTGGCCGACGCGGCTGGCGCGTCGACGCTCGTCGGTCGGGTCGCTCTTCGTCGCGTTCGTGCTGTGGTCGTGTCTCGGTCGTCTGGGAGCTGGCCAAGGCATCGGCGGCGTGCCGTGGCGTGGCGATGGGCGAGCGATCTGGACCCGCCGCTGGACCGCTCTCGGATCGCGCAGCTGAACGACTCGAACCTGCCCCAATCTGGGAGGTCTCGGCGGCCTTCTTCCAGCCGGCGACCCGGGACGGCCGCACTCGCTCGGCGCCGTGCTGATCGACGCGGCGCTCTTCACCTGGCGCGAGGCGGCCATCGGCTTCGTGCTCGGCGCCGTCTTCGGCATCGTCCTGGCAATTGTCTTCGTCCACAGCCGCCTGCTCGAGCGCGCGCTGGTGCCGTACGTCATCGCCAGCCAGACGATGCCGATCGTGGCACTGGCGCCGATGATCGTGCTCTGGGTCGGCCGAGGACTGGACGAGCGTGGTGCATCATCGCCCGTACCTCACCTTCTTCCCGGTCACGATCGCCGGCATCCGCGGGCTGCGCTCGCCCGATCCACGCGCGCTCGAGCTGATGCGCTCCTACGCGGCGGCACGCGTGGCGCGTGCTCTGGAAGGTGCGGTTGCCGGCGGCGATGCCGTACCTGTTCACCGCCCTCAAGATCGCCGCCACCGCAAGCATCGTCGGCGCGATCGTCGGCGAGGAGCCGACCGGGATCCGCGGGGGCCTCGGCCGCGCCATCATCTAATTCAACCAGCAGTACATCACCGGTCCCGAGAAGCTCTGGGCCACCGTGCTCGCCTCGCGCGGCGCTGGGGATCGTCTTCTTCGCGATCGTGCGCCTCGCCGAGCTGCTCGTCCTGCGCAGGTCGGCAGGCGGCGTCGCGGGATGAGCCGAGTCGGTTCCGCGCCGGTCGTCGCGCTGCAGCGGCGTCGACAAGACGTTCGACGTGTCGGGTCGCTACGACGGTCGCGCTGGAGCGGCATCGACCTGCGACATCGGCCGCGGCGAGTTCGTCGCCTGATCGGTCCATCCGGCTGCGGCAAGAGCACCCTGCTGCGGCTCATCGGCGACCTGACCGCGCCGTCCGCCGGGCAGCGTGCAGGTCAACGGCAAGCCCGCCGCGCAGGCGCGGCTCGACCGCGACTACGGGATGGTCTTCCAGGCGCCGGTCCTGTTCGACTGGCGCACGATCGAGGAGAACGTCCAGCTGCCGCTCGAGGTCATCGGGCATTGATCGCGGCCGAGCGCCAGCGCGCTCGACGGAGATGCTCGAGCTCGTCGAGCTCGCGCGACTTCGCGCGCCATCATCCGTAGCAGCTGTCGGGCGGGATGCAGCAGCGTGCCGCCATCGCGCGCGCCCTCGCGTTCGAGCCGAAGCTGCTGCTGATGGACGAGCCGTTCGGCGCGCTCGACGAGATGACACGCGAGCGGATGAACGACGAGC
This sequence comes from uncultured Chloroflexia bacterium, assembly GCA_963759405.1. Classification (GTDB taxonomy): domain Bacteria; phylum Chloroflexota; class Limnocylindria; order QHBO01; family QHBO01; genus JACDBZ01. The sequence continues at coordinate 115,875 of CAVWZA010000017.1, forward strand.
TGCTGCGCATCTGGGAGCGCACCGGGAACGACGGTGGTGTTCGTGACCCACTCGATCCCGGAGGCGGTCTTCCTGTCGAGCCGCGTCGTCGTCATGAGCGCACGACCCGGCCGCATCACGCACATCGTCGACGTCGATCTCCGCGCCCGCGGAACGAGGCGACGCGCGAGAGCCGACGTTACTTCGAGCTCATCACCGAGGTGCGCGAGGCGCTTCGTGCCGGCGAGGCGCGCGGCGACGCGACGCTCGAGTCGGCCGAGCCGGCGGCCGAAGGCGAGCGCGGGTGAGGCGCGCTCGGCTGCGGCGACGCTACCTCCCGGCAGTCGCTGCTCTTCGTGGGCGTGATCGTCGTGTGGGAGGTCGTCGTCCGTGAGCTCGCAACATCGAGCGGTTCCTGCTGCCGCCGCCGTCGGCCATCTGCGGCCGCGCTCATCGAGAAGTGGACCACCGCCTGACCAGATCCTCGGCCGCGCAGGTCACGCTGATCGAGGCCGCTCGGCGGGTTCGTCATCGGCGTGACCGCCGGCCTCATCGTCGCCGTTCGCGCGTCGCGCGCTTGGCCTCGCTCGCGTGGCGCGCTCATGCCGTTCGCCGTCGCGGCCAACGCGATCCCGATCATCGCCTTCGCGCCGATCATGAACAACTGGTTCGGGGTCACCAGCCCGCTCTCGCAAGATGATGATCGTCGCCGTCGCTCGTCTTCTTTCCGGTCATGATCAACTCCGTGCGCGGCCTGACCAGGCCGAGCCGTCCGCGCTCGAGCTGATGCGCTCCTACGCCGCCGAGTCGAGATCGCGGTGTTCCGGAAGGTGCGGGTGCCGGCCGCGCTCCCGTTCTTCTTCACCGCCTCAAGGTCGGCGCGACGCTCAGCCTCATCGGCGCCATCGTGGGCGAGTACTTCGGCGGGCCCAACGTGGTGCTCGGGCGCGTCATGGTCGAGAAGCGCGGCGTTCCTGCGGTTCGACGTCGCCTGGGCTGCGATCATGATCGTCTCGGCGATGGGGATCGGCTTCTATCTGGTCATCGTCGGCCATCGAGCGAGTCGTCATGCCGTGGCATGCATCGGTCCGCGGCGACCAGCCGGGCTGATGCGGTCATGACAGTCACGGAGGTGACCGAGACCTAGAATCTGCCGAACGCGGCTTACGGCATCGAGCAGGCACGGAGGAGTGAGATGAAGCGATCCTGGCGCATCTCGTCTGGTCGCGGCGACCTGTGGCGCGCTGCTGCTGGCGGCACTGCCAGGCACAGAAGTCACCATCCGGCAGCTCGCAGCGACCGGGCGGGCGAGCCGCCGCCCGGATCGTCGGTCGACGACTCTCGCCGAGGCGCGAGGCCACGATCGGTCGAGCTTCCAGCTGCAGTGGGTCGCCGCAGGCGCAGTTCGCCGGCTACTTCGCGGCCAAGGATCTGGGCTACTACGAGGATGCGGGACTTGACGTCACCTTCCTGCGACGGCGGCGGCGACGATCGTTCCGCAGCAGGTGGTTGCGGCGCCGGACGGCCCAGAGTTCGGCGAGGCATGGGTGCCGAAGGTGCTCGTCGCCCGTGAGGAGGGAGCGGACCTGGTGCAACATCGCGCAGGTCTTCCAGCGCTCCGGCACGCTCGAGGTCACTGGAAGGACAGCGGCATCACGGACGCCGGAGGATTGGGCCGGCAAGAAGGTCGGCGCCTGGGCCTTCGGCAACGAGTTCGAGGTCATCGCCGCCGCGCGCCAGGCGGGCCTCGACGCCGGACGACGGACTACGAGCGGCGTCGACGCAGGACTTCGACATGAGGAGCTGCTGCTCAACGCGCGAGATCGATGCCGCCGAGGCGATGATCTACAACGAGCTGCGCCCAGCTGCTCGAGACCGAGAATCCCGAGACCGGCGAGCTGTACACGCTCGACGACCTCAACATCATCGACTTCAACGACGTCGGCACGGCGATGCTCCAGGACCACATCATGGCCCGTGAGTCGTGGCTGGCCGCGAACGGATGGCACGCCAACGAGGACGTCGCCGTCTGCTTCCTGCGTGCATCGTTCGAGGGATGGATGCACTGCCGCGACAACCCGGACGAATGCGTCGAGTATCGTCCTCGACCAGGGCACGATCCTGTGGCTGAGGGGCACCAGCACTGGATGATGAACGAGATCAATGCGCTGATCTGGCCGTCACCCGACGGGATCGGCGTCCTGGATCCAGGACACTCTGGCAGCAAACGGTCGAGATCAGCCTCGAGTTCGAGATCCTGACCGCAGGAGCCGTCGGACGGTGCGTTCCGAACGGACCTCGCGGAGGCGGCCCTCGCAGGCATCGACGGTGACACGACCGGCGATGACTTCGAGAAGGCCGAGCGTGGAGGTCACGCCGGGAGGCGAATAGACCGACCCGCTCACCGCGCCACGCGGCCCCTCTCCGATCCGTCGGGGAGGGGCCGTTCGCTGATCGGCCGGTATGATCGGGCCATGCCGCCGACGACGCTCCGCGCCGCCGACTGCCGGTCCATGAGATGACCGGCCTGGGGTTCACACTGCTCGTCGCCCTGGTGGCGGCGCTGGTGCTCGGCGCGCTTGCGCATCGGCTCAGGCTGCCGCCGATGCTCGGCTACATCGCCGCCGGCATGGCGGTCGGTCCATTCACGCCGGGCTTCGTCGCCGATCGCGAGGAGGTGCTGGCGCTCGCCGACGTGGGCGTCGCGCTCCTGATGTTCAGCATCGGTCTCCAGTTCAGCCTCGGTGAGCTTCGCTCCGTCGGCGGACGCATCCTCGCCGGCGTCCCGGTCCAGGTTGCCCTGACGATGGCCATCGGCACAGCGACCGGCCTTGCCCTGGGCTGGGAGCTGCTGTCGGCGCTGTTCATCGGCGGTGCCGTCTCAGTGGCCTCGACCGTGGTGCTCGTGAAGGTGGCTGGCGAAGCGGCGCTGCACACGACCGCCTACGGACGGACGGCGCTCGGCGTCTCGATCGTCCAGGACCTCCTGACGGTGGTGCTGGTCGTCGGCCTCTCGGCGCTCGGTGGCCAGGCCGACGAGTCCTGGTTGGGGTTTGTCGGCGCCATTGTCGTGGCGCTCGGATTCGTCGCCCTGGTCCTGTTCGGCGGCTCGCGGGTGCTCCCTCGGTTGCTTGGGTTCATCGCCGGCCTGCGCTCGCGCGAGCTGTTCGTCATCGCCGTCGCCGTCATCTCCATCGGCACCGCCTTCGCGGCCAGCGCGCTCGGGGTGAGCGTGGCGCTCGGCGCCTTCGTCGCCGGCCTTGCGCTTGCCGATTCCGACCTGACCGCCAGTGTGCTGGGTGAGATCGTGCCGTTGCGCGAGCTGTTCAGCACCTTCTTCTTCGTCTCGATCGGGATCCTGCTGCAGCCGGCGGCCATCCTCGCCGCCTGGCCGGTGGTGCTGGCGCTGCTCCTGATCATCACCTTCGGCAAGGCGCTGCCGATCGCCGGCCTGGCGGTGCTGGACGGCCAGTCGCCCTCGAACGCGCTGCGGGCGGGTGCCCTGATCGGCCAGAGCGGCGAGTTCAGCTTCGTCCTCGCCTCCGCCGGCCTGGCGCTGGGCGCGGTCGCCCCCGAGACGTTCTCGCTGGCCATGGGCGCCGTCGTCATCTCCATCCTCACCGCGGAGCCGTTGCTGGCCGCGGCGCGCTGGATCGGTCCCCGCCTGGATGCCGCCATGCCGCGCCCCGCGCTGCCCGACGACGAGCCACCGATCGGACTGCGACGGCACGCCGTCATCCTCGGCTACGGCCGGGTCGGCCGGTCGGTTGCGCGGGTCCTCGACTCGCGCGGCTTCGGCTGGGTTGCCATCGACAGCGACTACGGCGTCACGCGCGACGCGCGCGCGGCGGGTGCACACGTGATCTACGGCGAGGCCGGGGCGCCGACGGTGCTCGACCAGGCCGGTGTTGCGGAGGCCCACGCCCTGGTCGTCTGCGTGCCGGATGCGCTCGCGTCACGCCAGGCGGTCGTCTACGCGCACGACCGCAACCCGAGGATCGAGATCGTCGCGCGCGCCCACTCCGATGCGGAAGAGGTCGACCTGCGGCGGCTCGGAGCCGCGCGCGTGGTCGTCGCCGATCGGGAGCTCGGCAACGAGATGATCCGCCACGCGCTCCGCCGCTTCGGCGTCAGCGACCGCGAGGTCGCCGCGATCCTGGAGACGCGCCGCCGCGCCTGATGCCGGAACGGACCGCGGTCAGGCGGCGGCTTCCGCCTCGTCCTCGACCACCAGCCCGTCCCGCATCCGGACGATCCGGTCGCAGAACCCGCCGACTTCGGCGTCGTGCGTGACGAGCACGACGGTCTGCCCACGCTCGCGGTTGAAGCGGCGCAGGAGCTCGAGCACCTCGTGCGCGTGGCCTGAGTCCAGGTTGCCGGTCGGCTCGTCGGCCAGCACGATGGCCGGTCCGTTCACGAGGCTGCGGGCAATGGCGACGCGCTGCTGCTCCCCGCCCGACAGCTCCATCGGCCGATGGTCGGCACGCTCGGCAAGTCCCACCCAACCAAGCGCCTCGCGGGCCGCCGCGGTGGCCTGCCCTCGGGAGGCCCCGGCGTATTCCTTGGCGAGTGCCACGTTTTCGATGGCGGTGAGCGTCGGTACCAGGTTGAACGACTGGAACACGAAGCCCATCGTCTTGGCCCGCATCTGCGTGCGCTCCCGGTCGGAGAGGTTCGCCACCGACCTGCCGTCGATGAGGACCTCCGGCGCCGGCCCGTTGTCGCGATCCGCCGAATGGAGCAGGCCGAGCAGGTGCATGAGGGTGCTCTTGCCGGAACCCGAGGGTCCCATGATCGCGACCATCTCGCCGGCCTCGATGCTGATGTCGACACCGCGAAGCGCCTCGACGATGTTGCGCCGTCCCAGGCGATAGGTCTTCCGCAGATTGCGGCCTTCAAGAAGTGCCATGTCGTTCGCTCCTACTCGTAGCGCAGCGCGGTGACCGGGTCGAGCCGGGCTGCGCTCCAGGCGGGAATGATCCCGGCGAGCATGCCGAGGATGGTGGAGAAGCCGACGGCGAAGATCGCTGTCTCGGGGGTCAGGTCGAAGAGGACGGTGCCGCTGGTACGTCCGGCCTCGTTGGCCAGCACGACCACCAGGGCACCAAGGCCAAGGCCGATGAGCCCGCCGATGAGACCGATGAGCCCCGCTTCAGCCACCAGCGCTCGGATGATCCGGCCGCGCGAGCCGCCGATGGCGCGCTTGATGCCGATCTCCCTGGTGCGCTCGGCGACGCTCATCGCCATGGTGTTGATGACCGACAGGCCACCGACCACCAGGCTGATGATGGCCACCCCGACGATGATCGCGTTGAAGATGGCCGTCGACGCACCGACCTGCTCGTCGAACTCGGCGCCGGTCAGGGTCGCGCTGTTGGCGACGGCGCCCTCGATGTCGGTCGCAAGCGCGTCGACGTCGACGCCCTCGTCCGGATACACGACGATCTGGTTGACGAGCTCGTCGGGCTCGACCGAGTCGGTGATCAGCGGGGGCAGCGTCTCGATGAACATCTCCTGCGCTGCGCTGAGCGGGACGAGGGCGGTGGTGTCGGGCGCCGTCAGCGTCGGCTGGAGCGTGCCGACGACCTCGAAGTCGCGGCCGCGGATCTCGATCGTGTCGCCTGACGTGACGTCGTGTGACGTTGCGATGCGTCGAGCCGAGCACGACGAGGTCGCCGTCATCCTCCGGCGTGAGCATCCGGCCGGTCGCCAGCTCGAGCTGGAACTGCTCGTGGCCCTCGTCGGCACCGGGGATGGCGCCGATGATCAGCTCCGGGATGCCGAACGAAACGCCCGCTTCCTCGTCGAAGAGCAGCTGGATCTGCGGGTCGACGGCGGCCACGCCGTCGAGATCGCGAATCGTGTCCGCCGACTCGAGGCTCATCGGTGCCGTGCCGAACGAGGAGCCGTCGGTGACGAGGATCTTGTCGGCGTAGTACTGGCTTCCGCCCTCGACGAGGGCATTGATCTTGTTTGCCATCGAGCTGAAGACGACAAGTGCCCAGATCCCGATCGTGATGCCCAGGATCGTCAGGGTCGTCCGCAGCTTCCGGCGCGAGAGCTCGCGCAGCAGGCGCATCGGTTTCCTCAATAGGTGACGTGGATGCGGCCATCGTCGCCGGGGCGAGCCCGGGCGTCATCGGCCTTATGGCCGAATCACCCTACCCTGCGATGGCGATGCCCGCATGACGCGTCCCGTAACCTCGGGCGCCAGCCTCACCAGGCTTCGCCGATGCGCTCCACCAGCTCGTCGAGGGAGTCGACAACGAGCGCCGGCCGGGCGCTCTCCGGGAGGCGCTGGATCACGCCCCACGGCCCGCGACGCAGCCATACGGCGCGCATCCCCGCGGCGATCGACGGCAGGACGTCGTTGTCGACGCGGTCACCCACGTAGGCGACCGCCGCCGGTTCCGGGCTGCCCATGAGCTCGAGGGCATGATCGAAGAATGCGGAATCCGGCTTCCACACGCCCATCCCGTCGCTCATCGCCATCACCTCGACATCGAACCCCAGCGCACGCAGCTGCTCTGCCCGGACCTCGGGCTGGTTGGCCACGATCGCGAGCCGGTAGCCGCGCTGCGCCAGTCCTGCGAAGGCGCGGTGGGCATCGGGGTACAGGTCGGCATCGGTGAATCCGCCGTAGGCCCGCTCGACCGCGGGCAGACGCTGCCGCCAGTCGTCGGCGCCGAAGATCGGAAACACGTCCCGATGCTCGCCACCGCGGGCGATGACGGCACCGAGCGCGGCCAGGAAGGTGAGCCGCGGCACGCCGAGCTCATCGGCCCACAGCGACCAGATCCGCGTCTCGTCGATCAGGGTCTCGCCGACGTCGAGGCACACCCATCGGTCCGTCACGGGACCGATCCTAGGCGAAGGACCGATCCGGCAGGGTCATCGCCGCGCGAAGCTGTCGAGGAGGTCTCCGATGTCGGGGCTCTTGGTCCGAGCGTCGTCCTGCTCGCGGTTCAACAGGCCGCCAAGGCTGCCGATGTCGATTCCGCCACCACTCGACGAGCGTCCCTGCTTGCCGAGCATGCCCATCAGGATCGGCGCGAGGGTGATCAGCAGCTTGCCAATGCTCCCGATGTCCAGGCCGCTCTTTGCGCTAAGCGAGCGCTCGAGATCCTGCTGCCGCGCGCCGAGCGTGTGCTCGAGGATGCCGGCGCCGTTCGTCGTGCGCGGGCTCAGCTGAGCGGAGCCGCCCAGGTAGTCGTCGAGCTGGTCGAGGATCGACCCATCATGGTCGCGCTCGATCGCCTCCTGGAGCCCGGTTCCGGGCTTGGCCTCCTGGCTCAATGCGGCCAGAAGCGCAGGGACTGCGGTCCGCATTGCGGTACGCGTCTGCTCCTCGTCCGCGCCGATTTGGTTGCCGATCCGGCCGGCGCGTCCCTCGAGGAGTTCGTTGAGCGTGTCGGATAGTTCAGCCATGCTTTCACCTCGTCGTGTTGGCGACCGGCTCTATGCGCCAAGCATCTGCCGGCCATTCAGATTCCACGCGAGAGATAAGCATTTTCCTCGCCACCGGTCCGTCATCGCTCCAGGGCCGCGTCCAGGTCCGATCCGGCGATCGCGGCATCCAGGTAGGTGGACGTGCCGGTGTCCTGAAGCTCTCGGGCCGCCGCGACCAGCGCACCGTAGGCGGCTCGAGCCAGCCCGCCACCGGTCGAGACGCGTCGGACGCCGAGGCCGGCCAGTACCGGAACGGGAGGAGTCCGCCGCATGGCCAGAACGTTGATCGGTGCCCCGATCTCGTCGACCACGCGCTTGATCTCGTCGGCCGTCACCAGCCCCGGCGCGTACAGCACGTCGGCGCCGGCGTCGCGATACGCCCGAAGCCGGGTGATGGTGTCGTCGAGGTCGCCGAGATCGTAGAGGTGATTCTCGGCACGCGCGGTGAGCACCATGCCGTGCTTACTTGCCGCCTCGGCGGCTGCCCTCACGCGTTCGACCGCGACCTCGATCGGGTCGATCGAGCCGGACCGCGGATCGTAGTCCTCGATCGAGCACCCAGCCGCTCCCGCCTCTGCGACGAGCCGGACGGTCTCCGCCACCCCGGCAGGGTCATCGGCAAAGCAGCGCTCGGCGTCGACGCTGATCGGGGATCTCGACCGCGGCCGCAAGTGCCTCGACGTGGACCAGCAGCTCGTCGCGGGTGACGTGCTGGTCGGTCCGTCCGAGCGCGGCGGCATGCCCCGAGCTGGTGGTCGCGATCGCCGGGAACCCCATGGACGCAAGGAGTCGGGCGGAGCCGACGTCCCAGGCATTCGGCATCACGAACACGCCACTTCGGTGCAGGTCGCGGAAGCTACTCATTCCTCGATCCTAGACGAGGGCAGATGGCGTCGGGCGTTTGACGCGGCGACGGTCGGGTACGGGATCGGCGGCGCCTCGGTCGGCGCGCAGCATCGGCGCATGAACGCGTTCCCCCTCCCGAGCCCACCCCGGACCGTGGCTCCGCGACGGCTCCTCGGGGGCGTCGTCATCGCCATGGCCATCGTCCTGAGCATCGGGATGCTGGTCGCGGCGGGGCTGCAGCGAGACGACCTGCGCGACGGGACGACGCCTGGGCCGCTCCCGGATGTCCCGTCGGTCGTCCAGGCCGACCAAGCGGTCGCTGGGGCCGAGATCGCACCGGCGCCGGGAGCCGACATCATGCCGATGGAGGGGAGCGTCTCGCCGCGGTAGCGGCTCAGGCCTGCTTGACTCCGGCAACCAGTGCCTCGACCGATGGCTTCGCGTCGCCGAACAGCATCGTCGTCTTCTCGTTGCTGAACAGCGGGTTGGGGATGCCGGCGAAGCCGGCGCCACGGCCGCGCTTGAGCACGATGATGTTCTGCGCCTGGTCGACGTTGAGGATCGGCATGCCGGAGATCGGCGAGCCCTCCTCGCGGGCCGACGGGTTGACGACGTCGTTGGCGCCGATGATCAGCGCGACGTCCGTATCGGCGAAGTCATCGTTGATCTCGTCCATCTCCTTGAGCCGGTCGTAGGGCACGTTCGCCTCCGCCAGCAGCACGTTCATGTGCCCCGGCATGCGACCGGCGACGGGATGGATGGCGAACTGGACGTCGACGCCCTTGGCGACGAGCAGGTCCATCAGCTCGCGGACCGGGCCCTGCGCCTGTGCCACCGCCATGCCGTATCCCGGCACGATGATGACGCGCTTGCCATAGGCCATCAGCACCGCCGCATCCTCCGCGCTGATCTCGCGCAGCTGCTCCTCGCCCTCCTCGCCGGCGGCTACGGCGCCACCGCCGGTACCGAACCCGGCGAACAGGACGTTGAAGATCGAGCGGTTCATGGCCTTGCACATGAGCTGGGTGAGGATGGCGCCCGATGCGCCGACCAGCGTTCCGGCGATCAGGAGCGCGAAGTTGCCGAGCACGAAGCCGGTCGCGGCGACCGCGATGCCGGTGTACGAGTTCAGCAGCGACACGACGACCGGCATGTCCGCGCCGCCGATCGGCATCACCAGCTGGACGCCGAGCACCAGCGACAGGACCACGAACAGCAGGAAGAGCGGGACGCTGGCCGAGACGACGGCCACGTAGACGCCGATCGCGACGACCGCGATGAAGAGCAATGCGGTGACGATCTGCGAGCCGGGGTACTTCACCGGCCGGGAGGCGATGATCCCCTGGAGCTTGCCGAAGGCAACCATCGAGCCGGTCAGGCTCACCGAGCCGATGATCGCGCCGAGCAGCGTTGCGATGACGAAGGCCAGCGGCAGCAGCTCACCGGGGTTGGCCTCGGAGTCGCGCAGGAACTCCACCACCGCCACGAGCGCGGCGGCACCACCGCCGGCCCCGTTGAAGATGGCGACCATCTGCGGCATGGCGGTCATCGGCACCCGCTTCGCACCGAGCCAACCGGCCACCGCGCCGATGGCGCCGCCGACGGCGATGATCCACCAGTTGGCGAGCATGCCCTCGGTCGTGAAGAAGGTCCACGCGATCACGAGCGCCATCCCGGCGGCGCCCAGCTGGTTGCCGCGCCGCGCCGTCGCCGGGGAGGCGAGGAACTTGAGGGCCAGGATGAAGGTGATGCTGGCGACGAGCCAGACGAGGTAGGTCAGGATCTGGAGCGTGTCCATCTAGCGCCGCTCTCCGGGGCGCTTCTTGAACATCTCCAGCATGCGGTCGGTGACCACGAAGCCGCCGACGACGTTGATGGTGCCGAGGATGACCGCGATCAGGGCGAGGATGATCCCGATCGGGCCGTCGGCGGTGGCGGCGACCAGCATGGCACCCACCACGATCACGCCGTGGACGGCGTTGGCTCCGCTCATGAGCGGGGTGTGGAGCATGGTCGGCACCTTCGAGACGACCTCGTAGCCGACGAAGGCGGCGAGCACGAGGATGTAGAGCGCCGCGATCAGCTCGAAGGCAGTGAGCTCCATCGGGCTACGCGTCCTTCTTCTCGCCCGCGTCGGCGGGCGCATCGGTCGTGGCTGGTGCGGGCTTGGGCGGTGCGATCTCGATGCCGAGAGCCTTGGCGGTCGCCTCGTGGACGACCTTGCCGCCGTGGGTGATGGTGGCGCCACGGGTGATCTCGTCGTCGAAGTCGACGTTGAACGCGCCGTCCTTGAGCAGGTGCTTGATCAGGGTCTGCAGGTTCTTGGCGTACATCTGCGTCGCGCTGCCCGGCATGGTGGCCGGCAGGTTGGTGAGGCCGATGATCCGCACGCCGTGGCGAACGACCTCCTTGCCCGGCTCGGTGCCCTCCACGTTGCCGCCCATCTCGGCGGCCATGTCGACGATCACGCTGCCCGGCTTCATGCTCTTGACCATCTCGTCGGTCACGAGCCGCGGCGCGGGGCGGCCGGGGATCAGGGCCGTGGTGATGATGAAGTCGGCCTCCTTGACCCGTTCCGCGATCAGCTCCGCCTGGCGGCGCTTGTAGTCGTCGCTCATCTCCGTCGCGTATCCGCCGGCCGTCTCCGCCTTCGCCTTCTCCTCGTCGGTCATCTCGACCTCGATGAAGGTGCCGCCCAGGCTCTGGACCTGCTCCTTGACGACCGGTCTGACGTCGGTTGCTTCCACCACCGCTCCGAGGCGGCGCGCGGTGCCGATCGCCATCAGTCCTGCGACGCCCGCGCCCATCACGATGCCTCGCGCAGGCCGCACGGTGCCGGCGGCCGTCGTCAGCAGCGGCATGAACTTCGGCAGGCGCTCGGCCGCGATGAGGACCGCCTTGTAGCCGCCGACCGTGGCCTGCGAGCTGAGCGTGTCCATCGACTGCGCGCGGGTGATGCGCGGGATGGCGTCCATGCTGATGGCGGTCACGCCCTGCTTCGCCAGCTTCTGCGCCAGCTCCGGCTTGGCGAGGGTGCCAAGGGTGCCGATCAGGATGGAGCCCTCACGAAGCATCTCCACCTCCTCGTCGGAGGGGCGGCCGACCCGCAGGACCGCGTCCGCCTGGCCGTAGAGCGCCGGGGCGTCGGGGACGATGGTGGCGCCCGCCTCGCGGTAAGCCTCGTCGGTGTTCGATGACGCCTCGCCGGCACCGGCCTGGACGAGGACCTCGACACCGTCACCGACGAGCTGGCCGGCGATGAGCGGCGTGAGGGCGACGCGAGTCTCACCGTCGGCAGTCTCGCGTGGGACAGCGATCTTCATCAGGGTCTGGTCTCTTCCGAAAGGGCATTCACACCGCGAACCGCCGCAGCTCCATCAGGGCGCGGGGCGGTTCGGATTTCGGAGTGTAGCAGGCACCGTGCCCGGTGGCGCTGCGCGGTCGGGTGGCCTCGTCCGCTAGGCTTGCCAACCCATGTCGCTCGTCGTCGACTCCATCACCAAGCGCTTCGGCGATGTCGTCGCCCTCGACGGCATCTCGTTCAGCGTCGAGCCGGGACGCATCTTCGGTCTGCTCGGCGCGAACGGTGCAGGAAAGACGACGAGCATGCGGATCGTGCTCGACATCCTGCGCGCCGATTCCGGCCGCGTGACCTGGCTGGGCGCCGAGAACACGTCGTTGCCACGTCGCACGTGGGGCTACCTGCCCGAAGAGCGAGGGCTGTATCCGAAGATGGTCGTCGGCGAGCAGCTGCGCTTCTTCGCGGCGCTCTACGGGGTGCCCGAAGCCACGGCGCGCGCCGAGATCGACGACTGGCTGGAGCGGTTCCGGATCCCGGACTACGGAACGCGCAAGCTCGAGGAGCTCTCCAAGGGCAACCAGCAGAAGATCCAGTTCATCGCGGCGATCCTGCACGACCCGGAAGTGCTGATCATGGACGAGCCCTTCTCGGGGCTCGACCCGGTCAACGTGCGGTTGCTCAAAGAGGCGTTCCTGGAGATGCGCGACCGCGGCAAGACGCTCATCTTCAGCACCCACCAGATGGAGACCGTCGAGGAGCTGTGCGAGTCGATCGCCATCGTCGACCTCGGGCGGGTGGTGGTCAGCGGCGCCGTTCGCGACGTGAAGCGTGCGATGGGCCGTCGAGTGGTCCGGCTCGCGACGGCGGGCGACGGCCACGGGGCCGCATGGCTGACAAGCGTGCCCGGCGTCGAGCTGACGACCCAGCGGGAGGATTACGTGGAGCTCCACGTCCCCGCCGACCGCGATCCGGCCACGATCCTCGAGGCCGCCCTCGCCCAGGGTGAGCGGGTCACGCGCTTCGAGATCGCCGAGCCGAGCCTCGAGGAGATCTTCGTGGAGTACGTCGGTCGCCGTGCCGTCGACGAATCGGAGGAGCACCTGGCCAGCTCGAGCCGGGAGGGTGCGGCGTGAGCGGCCTCTTCCCCAATGCCCTCCATGTCGCGCGTCGCGAGTACCTGGTGCGCGTGCGGGGGCGCGCGTTCGCCATCACCACTGCGCTGCTGGCGGTCACCATCGCGGCGGTGACGATGGTGCCGACCATCCTGTCGGCGGTCGGCGTCGCGGAGCCGCCGCAGGTCGCGGTCGATGTCCAGGCCGAAGACCTGGCGGCCGACCCGGTGCTCCAGCTGCAGCTGGCGCTCATCGGCGCGAGCGGGAGTGATCCCGACGCCGAGAACGCGGATCGCCCACGCGTGACGCGTGCCGAGGATCCGGCCGCGGCTGCGCAGGCGGTTCGCGACGGCGAGCTCGATGCGCTGCTGACGATCACCCGCGACGACGACGGCGAGCTCGCCTACGTGTACCTCGGCAGCGCGAGCCCCACGAACCAGACCCGGCAGGTCGTCACGGCGTTTGCCCAGCAGTTCACCATCGCCGACCGTCTCGCCCGGGCGGGAATCGACCAGCAGGAGACCGCGCGAGATCTTCGAGCCGCCCGAGTTCACCGCCGAGCCGGTCGACCCTGACGATGCCGCCGACCCGGATGATTTCGGCGGTGCCTTCATCCTCGCCTACGCCGTCGTGATCCTCACCTTCATGGCCATCCTCACCTACGGCAACTGGGTGGCGCAGAGCGTTGCCGAGGAGAAGTCGAACCGCGTCATGGAGCTGCTGATCACCGCCGCCACTCCCCGCCAGCTGCTGATCGGCAAGGTGCTCGGCACCGGGGCGGCGGGACTGACGCAGTACGCCGCGATCGTCGCAGCCGCCATCATCGGCTTTCGTCGCCAACGGACCGGTCGCGGATGCCCTCGGCGTCGGCGGGCAGGCGCCGATCTCGCTCCCCGACCTGCATCCCGCAGTCCTGCTGGCGTTCAGCGCCTTCTTCCTGCTCGGCTTCCTGCTGTACGCGACGCTCTACGCGGCAGCCGGATCGATGGTGAGCCGCATCGAGGACGTCCAGCAGGCGGTCGGGCCGCTGATCTTCCTCGCGATCGCCGGCTACTTCGCAGCGTTCACGGGCCTCAACGACCCCGATGCGGCGTGGGTCAGCGTCCTGTCGCTGGTCCCCTTCTTCAGCCCATACCTGATGCCGGCCAGGATGCTGCTCACCTCGGTGAGCATGGCCGAGGTGCTGCTGGCATTGGCGCTCCTGGCGCTGGCGCTCGCGGCCGCGCTCTGGCTCGCGTCACGGATCTACAGCGCGGGGGTGCTCCTCTACGGCCAGCGCGTGGGCTTTCGAAACGTCTGGCGCGCCACCCGCGTTTCGCGTTGACCATGGCATCGGCGACGGACTTCATCATCGTCGGCGGCCGGCGCCTCGAGCTGTCGCGCGGCGACATCACCGCGGAGCGGGTCGACGCCATCGCGAATGCGGCGAACGAGCGGCTGCGGGGCGGCGGTGGCGTGGACGGCGCCATCCACCGCGCGGCGGGACCTGGCCTCCTCGACGAGCTGCGGCGGCGATACCCGGACGGCACACCGACCGGCACCGCGGTCGCGACCGATGCGCACGACCTGCCGGCCCGCTGGGTGCTCCACGCGGTCGGTCCGATCTGGCGCGGCGGCGGCGAGGGTGAGCCGGAGCTGCTGGCCGGCGCGTATCGGTCCAGCCTGCGGTTGGCGGATGAGCTCGGCGCGCGGACCATCGCGTTTCCGGCGATCAGCATGGGCATCTATGGCTATCCGCCACCGGACGGAGCGCGATTGGCGATCCGCACCGTGGTGGAGCACCTGGGTGGCCCGACGCAGGTCGAGCTGGCGCGCTTCGTCCTGTTCAGCGAGGAGACCTACGACCTCTTCGCCGACGCGCTGAACGAGCCTGCCTGACGCGTCAGGATCTGGCGGGCGCCGCGCCGGAGGTGCGCATGCCGGGCACCGCCTCGCGGGGACGAAGCGCGAACCGCTCGTCGGGCGGCGCCAGCTCGTTCGCGGCGGTTGCATCCCCCATCACGAGCGCGGAGACGTACTCCCCGACCGCCGGGCCATGCTTGAAGCCGTGCCCCGACCCGCCTCCGACGATCCAGGCCGCCGGCATCGTCGGGTGGCGGTCGATGATGAAGTGCGTATCGGGCGTCAGCTCGTACTGGCACACGCGACCCTCGGCCACGGGCTGGCCGGCAAGCGCCGGGAAGCGGTCGCGCAGGTAGGCTCGGGAAGCCTCCACCCGCTCGTCGGAGACGCGGCGCTCGTGGCGGTCGGGGTCCACGAGCGGCCCGGGCCAATCCGGCGCGACCTTGAAGCCCCGGCCCTCGATCGACGGCAGGCCATAGAACGCGGCGTCGTACTCCACCCAGGTGGGCAGGTTCGCCGCGTCGAAGCGCGTGTCCCCCGGCGGCGTCGCGAAGTAGATGACCTCCTGCTGTGGCACGCTCAGCTCGAGCGCCGGCAGTGGCCCAAGCAGCTTGGGCAGCCAGGGGCCCGCGGCGAAGACGAAGGCATCGGCCGCGAGACGCTCGTCGCCGATGTGGACATCGGTACCGTCGACCCTCGCCAGGCCGATGCGGACCAGGCCGCCCTCCTCGACGAAGGCGCGCGCAGCGGCGTCGACGCCACGTCGCGCCAGCAGGACGCCGCCCTCGGGCTCGAGCAGTCCCCAGGCAAGGCCCGCGGTCGCCAGCTGCGGCCAGCGTTCGGTCATCGCGTCGGTCGTCAGTCGCTCGGTCGGGATGGCGTGGCGCTCGAGCGTCTCGGCCGATCGAGCCTCGAACCCGTCGTCACTTCGCGCCAGCCAGAGGACCCCCGTCCGGACGAACAGGCGCGGATCGAGCTGCAGCCACTGCTCGAGCGATCGGCGCTGCCACGCCGGGTAATGGTCGTCGGACCCGTGGCTGGAGCGCGTCGCCCGCGACTCGTCACCGGAGCTGGAGAGCGAGTTGCCGGCCCCGTACTGGTCGACCAGGGTGACCGACGCGCCCCGGCGGCGGAGCCAGCGCGCGGTCCACGTCCCGAAGACGCCCGCGCCGATGACGATGACGTGCATCGGCGGATCGTAGCGCGCAGTACGATCACCTCGATGGAGGGCACGCCGTCGACCGCAGCCATCAGCACCCGGGCGCTGACGAAGCACTACGGGACGGTCGACGCGCTGACCGACCTTTCTCTCGAGGTTCGGCAGGGCGAGATCTTCGGATTCCTCGGCCCGAACGGTGCCGGCAAGTCGACGATGATTCGCACGCTCCTCGGCTACCTCCACCCGACCAGCGGCAGCGCCAGCGTCCTGGGCATGGACGTCGTGACCGAGTCGGTCGAGATCCGGCGCCTGACCGGGTACCTGCCGGGAGGCATCGCCCTGTACGACTCGCTCAGCGGCGAGGAGGTGCTCGACTATCTCGTCGACCTCCAGGGACGCGAGCCGCATCGACGCGCGGAGCTGTGCGAGCGGCTCGAGCTGCCGGCATCGGTCCTCAAGCGAAAGGTGCGCGACTACTCCCGCGGGATGCGGCAGAAGATCGGCGTCGTGCAGGCGCTCCAGCACGATCCGGAGCTGGCGATCCTCGACGAGCCGACCGAGGGGCTCGATCCGCTCATGCAGCACGCCTTCTACCGCATCCTCGACGACCTCCGACGCGAGGGACGGACCGTCTTCTTCAGCTCGCACGTCCTCTCGGAGGTCGAGCGGCTCTGCGACCGGGTGGCGATCATTCGCGCCGGCCGGTTGATGGCCCTCCACACGGTGAGCGACCTCCTCGCTCGGCGGCGCAGGCGCGTGACCATCCGCTGGGCCGGGGAGGCGCCCGACCTGAGCGCGCTGCCCGGCCTGGAGGATGTCCAGGTCGACGGCAACCGCGTGATCGGCATGCTCTCGGGCGAGGTCGCGGGCTTCGTGCGTGCCATCGCGTCGCCCAACCTCGAGGACCTCACGATCGAGCCGGCAAGCCTGGAGGAGGCCTTCCTCGAGTACTACGCGTCCGAGGAGACGCCGGCGTGAACGGCAGGCTCTTCCTCCAGACCCTGCGCTGGCAGCGAGTGCGCCTCGTCATCGTGGTGCTGGCCGGCTTCGGCTGGGGAATGCTCATCCCGGTCTTCTACGGCGCATTCAGCGACATGATCCGCGACCTCGCCAACTCCGGCGCCTTCCCGCCCGAGCTCCTGAACTTCGGGTCCGGCTCGCTCTTCACGCTGCCCGGCGCGATCACGCTGGGCACGCAGCACCCGCTGGCGATCGCGATGGTCGCGATCTTCGCCATCGGCTCGACCGCGACGGCCGTTGCCGGCGAACGGGCGCGCGGCACACTCGAGGTACTGCTCGCCCGACCGATCTCGCGGCTGACGCTGTACGTGAGCATCCTGGTTGCGATGTTGGTGGCGGTGCTCCTCGTCATCGGCGCCATCATCGGTGGCATGGTCGCCGGGTCGGCGATCCAGGGACTGACCGATGAGCTCGACCTCGGCCAGCTGCCGCTCGTCCTCCTCAATGGCTTCGGGCTGTGGGCGGCGTTCACGACCTTCGGGCTGGCTGCATCGATCACGTTCGACCGGCCCGGCCCGGCCATCGGCCTGTCGCTGGCCTACCTCGTGATCAACTACTTCTTCGAGATCCTCGGGTCCCTGTGGGCCGATGCGGCCTGGACGCAGGACTACTCGCTCTTCCACCACTTCAACCCCGGAGCCATCCTGGGCGGTGAGGCGGTCCTGCTCGACCTGGTGATCGTGTTCGTGGCCGCGATCGTGCCGGTGATCTACGCGATCATCGTCTTCCCCAGGCGCGACCTGGCGGCGCCCGCCTAGTCGCCGTTCCCGAGGGCGTAGGCCACGGCCTGGTCGGCCGTCATGGCCTCGCCGGCCGCCCAGGCGTCAGCCAGGGCCGGATCGGCCTTGAGCTCACCGGGGAAGAACCCGAGCACGTCGCGGTTCCACTGGTTGAGGCCCGTCCCGCTGGTGCGTTCCAGCTTGGCGACCGCCGCCGACAGCCGCGCCGCGCGGTCACGATCGCCATTGCGGAGGGCCAGCAGGGCCACCGCGTCGAGGACGAGGGTGTAGCCGCTGACGTCCTGCGCCTCGGCAAAGATCTCGAGCGCCCGCAGCAGCCCGCGGCGCGCCTCGACAAGGTGTTCGGGGGTCCCGCGGTTCGACGGCATCCTCGCTGAGCGCGGCGAGCCCGAGGGTGTATTCCACCCAGCCGACCATGAAGCGGTCGTCGACTGCCTCGAGGGCGGCAAGCGCCTCTCTGGCGTGTCGCACGGACTCCTCCAGGCGTCCGGTGCCCCAGGCCACGTTCGACAGAGCCCATTCACAGCGCCCGACACCGGCATCGTCTCCGATCTCCCGGAAGATGTCGCGGGCCTCGTTGACATACGCCCGGGCGCGATCGGCGTTGTCGTCCTCGAGCAGGCCACGGATCGACCACGTGAACGAGATGCCGTACAGCGCCTCGGCCAGCCCGCGCCGGTCGTTCAAGGCGCGGCGCGCCTCGATCTCCTGCTCGTAGAGGTCGCGAGCGTGATCTCCGTCGCCCAGCCAGTAGGCGACGCCGGCCGTGGCGCTCGAGCGCATCGGCCCGCTGCTGCGGGATGGTCGTGGCTCTGCGGCAGCGCCAGCGTCTGCTCGAGTCGCTCGAGCCCCTCCTGCAGGTATCCGCGCATCTGCCAGAACCGCCACAGCGCCGATCCCAGCCGCAGGGCCACGTCTGCCGCGCCGGTCTCGATTGCCCACGCGACGGCGGCACGCAGGTTGTCGTGATCCTGCTCGATTCGGTCCAGCGTCGCGCCCTTGTCGGCCGCCATCACCTCGCCGGCCCAGCCCTCGGCCAGCGTGGCGAACAGCTCGGCGTGTCGCCTGCGCAGGTCCTCCCGGCCACCGCGAGCGGTGCTCTGCTCCAGCGCGAACTCGCGAATCGTCCCGAGCATTCCGAAGCGAGGCTCGCCGCCGATCCCCTCCGACTGCCGGACGAGGCTCTTCTCCACCAGCGATCCGAGCGCATCGAGCACGTCGCCGGCGACCTCGCTGCCGCAGACCTCGCTCGATGGCCTCCAGCCCGCCGCCGCCGACGAACACCGACAGGCCCGCGAACAGCGCCCGCTCCGGCTCGTCGAGCATGTCGTGGCTCCAGGCGATCGCGCCGCGCAGCGTCTGCTGCCGTTCGGGCAGGTCGCGGGCGCCGCCGGCGAGCAGTCCCAGCCGGTTCTCGAGCCTGCTCAGCATCGACTTCGGGCGTGAAGATCCGGATGCGCGCCGCCGCCAGCTCGATGGCCAGCGGCAGCCCATCGAGGCGCACGCAGATCTCGGCCACGGCCGGTGCGTTGTCATTCGTGACGTCGAAATCGGGCTTCACGGAGCGCGCTCGCTCGATGAAGAGCGCTACTGCCTCGAACTGCGAGAGCTGCGTGAGTGGCGGCAGGTGGGCGGGATCGGGGAGGCCGAGCGGGGGAACCGGATATTCCTGCTCGCCGGAGACGTGGAGGATGCTGCGGCTGCTCGCCAGGACGACGAGGTTCGGGCAGGCAGCCAGGAGGGCGTTGATCGATGGCGCCGCGTCGGTCACCTGCTCGAAGTTGTCGAGGACGAGCAGCATGCGCCGCTCGCCGATGTGGTCGATCAGCCGATCGATCGAGCTCCGCCCGCCACGCTCGGGAAGGCCGAGCGCCTGGCCGATGGTGGCCGGCACGAGCTCCGGCTCGGTGATGGGCGCAAGCTCGACGAAGAAGACGCCCTGCGGGAAGGTGCCCAGGGAGCGGCCCGCCACCTCGAGGCTGAGGCGCGTCTTTCCCGTGCCGCCGGGCCCGGTGAGCGTCAGGAGCCGGTTGTCGGCCAGCAGTGCCGTGATCTCGCCGATCTCTCGCGCCCGTCCGAGGAAGGTCGTCAGCCGGCTCGGCAGGTTGTTCGGCACCGCGTCGAGCGACCCGATCGGCGCGAAGTCGCTCTCGAGATCCTCGACAACCAGCTGCCACAGCCGCTCCGGCAGCTCGAGATCCTTGAGCCGATGGACACCGAGATCTCGGAGCTCAGCGCCCTCGGGGAGCGCTTCCCTGACCAGCGAGCGCGTCGTGTCGGAGAGGAGCACCTGGCCGCCGTGCCCGACGCTGGCGATGCGGCTGGCGCGGTGAACATGGAGTCCGACGTACCCCTCGGTGCCGAAGCTGGCATCGCCGGTGTGCATGCCCATCCGGACCCGGACCTGGACGTCGTCCGGCCACGGCTCGCGGGCGAGCGCGCGCTGCGCGGCAATGGCCGCAGCGACCGCCGCCGGCGCCGTTGGGAAGGTGACGAAGAAGGAGTCCCCCTCGGTCCCCACCTCGACGCCACCCTCGGCTTCGAAGGCCGTCCGCAGCAGCTCCTGGTGTCGAGCCAGGATCGACGGCCATCCCTCGCCCTGCGACTGGAGCAGCCTGGTCGACCCCTCGATGTCGGTGAACAGGAACGTGACGGTACCGGTCAGCAGCTCGGGCATTCGGTGCTGAGTGTGCGATGCCGATGGCGTCCGGCACAAGACCCAACCCCCTCCGCTAGGCTGCGCCGGTGCGCGCGCGCCTTCCGCTTCCTTGCCGAACGGCCGGTTCTGACGGCGGTCCTCGGCGCCCTGGTGATCGCCGGCTCTGCCGTGCTCGTTCGGCTGGCCGACGTCCCGCCATCGACCGCCGCCTTCTTCCGCTGCGCCTACGCGCTCCCGCCGCTGGCGCTCCTTGCCTCGTACGAGCGCCGGCGGTACGGACCACGGACATCGGGCTCTTCGCGCCTGGCCTGGATCGCCGGTGCCTTCTTCGCCGCCGACCTGATCCTCTGGCACCACGCCATCGGCCTGGTCGGCGCCGGCCTGGCCACGGTGCTCGGCAACACCCAGGTCGTGGTCGTTCCGATCGCCGCCTGGATCTTCCTCAAGAGAGCGGCCGTCGTGGCGCGTGGCGGTCTCGGTGCCGATCGTGCTGACAGGAGTCGTGCTCATCTCGGGGGTCGTCGGGGCCGGCGCCTACGGTGAGGATCCGCTCCTCGGCGTGATCTTCGGGCTCGCCACCGGCATCGCGTACGGCGGGTTCATCCTCATCCAGCGCGGAGCCAACGCCGACGTCCGCCGTCCGGCTGGGCCGCTCTTCGACGCGACCCTCTCGGCCGCGGTGGTCTCGCTGCTGGTGGGCATTCCACTCGGCGAGATCGAGCTGGTGCCGACCTGGCCCGCGCACTTCTGGCTCCTGATCCTGGCGCTCGGCGTGCACGTCGTCGGATGGCTCCTGATCAGCATCAGCCTGCCGCGACTCCCGGCCGCGATCACCTCGGTCGTGCTCACGATCCAGCCGGTGGCATCCGTCTTCCTTGGCGTGTGGATCCTGGGGGAGGCGCCGTCTTCCCTCCAGCTGCTGGGGGTTGCCTTCATCCTTGCCGGGCTGCTGTTGGCGACCGTCCGGATCCGCTCCCCACGGGCTCGACGCCCTCGGCTCGGCGCGGGCTAGCGCTCAGGGGGCGTCGACCGGCAGGACGACGTTGAAGCAGGTGCCATCCGCACCCGAGGCGACCTCGATCCGTCCACCGTGACGCGCGACCACGTTGTGCGAGATATGAAGGCCGAGGCCCGTGCCCTTGCCCGGCGGTTTGGTGGTGTAGAAGGGCTCGAAGAGCCGCGCCCGGATCTCCGGTGGGATGCCTGAACCGGTGTCGCAGACGGAAACGTCCACCCCGTCACCGTCCGGGTCGCGCTGGGCGCGCAGGGTCAGGGTGCCGCCGTCCTGCATGGCGTCGGCGGCGTTGTCGACGAGATTCGTCCAGACCTGGTTGAGCTCCGAGCCATACACCTCGATCTCCGGCAGGTCGTCCGCGAGCTCCTTCACGACCGTGATCCGGTTCTCGTTCAGCCGGTGGCGCAGGATGACCAGCGTCTGCTCCAGGCCGATGCGCACGTCGACCCGCTGGCGCGGCGCCTGGTCCAGGTACGCGTAGCCCTTCACGGCGGTCACGATCTCGCTGATCCGCTCGACCGACATCCCGAGCTCGTCGAGCAGCTGATTCACGGCTGCCTGCGCCGCCAGCCACCTGGCGACCTCCGGCGGCTGGTCGCGCAGCTGCTCCGGTCTCCAGCCGGCGTCCACGAGCGCCGTGGCGGCCTCGGGTCCATCGGTCAGGCGGGAGATCTCGTCGACCAGGTCGGCTCGCTCGAGCGCGGAGCGCGGAGGTGCGCCATCGGTCGGATGCGGCGGCAGCGGCGACGCGGGTCGGGGCAGGGCATCGAGGACGGCCATCGCATCACGAAGTGCGCGCGCGGACCGTGCAGCAGCGGCGGCCGGATTGTTGAGCTCGTGAGCCACGCCGGCGACGAGCGTGCCGAGTGCGGCGAGCTTCTCTCGCTCGCGAAGCGTCGCCTCCATCGATCGAAGGCGGCCGACCGCCGTCCGGATGACGGAGAGCGCCACATCCGGCCCAGCGTTCAGCAGCTCACGCATCGCGTCGACGGGGATGCGAAGGGCCTCGCCATCGGTCACCGCGCGGACGGACGCGAGGCGGCGGCCTCCCTCGAGCGCCGCGATCTCTCCCTGCAGCGCGCCCGGGCCGACGCGAGCCAGCGGAATCTCGGCCCTCCCGGACCGCTTGGTGACCTCGAACTCGCCATCCAGGATGACGAAGAGCGCATCGGCCTCCTCTCCCTCGCCGATGAGCCGATCGCCTGGCGCCAGGTCAACGATCTCGCCGCGCTCGATCAGCCGCGCCAGCCGATCGTCGTCGAGGCCCTCGAAGAGAGGCGTGAGGCGCAGGCGTTCCGCGACGTCCCGTGCCGGCAGGTGCTGGTGCGTCACAGCTCCGCCATGTATTCGTGGACGAGCTGAACCGCCATGGCGCCCTCCCCGACCGCGCTGGCGATGCGCTTGATCGACCGATGACGCACGTCGCCCGCCGCGAACACCCCGGGCAGGCTGGACTCGAGGAGACGCGGCTCGCGGTCGAGGTTCCACCCATGGCCCTCCTCGACGTCGGTCCCGGTCAGGATGAAGCCGCGGCTGTCGCAGGCCGTCACGCCCTCCAGCCACGCGGTCCGTGGCTGCTGCCCGATGAATACGAACACGGCGCTGAGAGGAAGATCGAGGTCTCCATCAGGAGCGTCGAAGGTGGCTCCTTCGAGGTGATCGCCACCGCGCAGCTCCCGCACCGAGCAGTGCGTGTGCAGCTCAACGTTCTCCAGCTCACCGATCTGCTCGATCAGGTAGGCGCTCATGGTCGCCTCGAGACCGGCGCCCCGCACGAGCAGGTGCACCCGCGTCGCGTATCGCGACAGGTGGACCGCCGCCTGGCCGGCCGAGTTGCCACCGCCGATGACGCCCACCTCGACATCCCGATAGAGCACCGCCTCGGTCGTCGCCGCGCCGTAGTAGACGCCCGCCCCGGCAAGCTCCTTCGCTCCCGGCACGTCCAGCTGGCGGTAGCTCACCCCGGTGGCGATCACGACCGCCTGGCACGACAGCTCGGTGCCGTCGTCGAGTACGACCGTTCGATACGGATCCTCGCGGCGGATGGTCGCCGCCTCCTGTGACGAGACGATCTCGGTCCCGAAGCGGCGGGCCTGGGCAAGGGCGCGACGCGCGAGGTCGGCGCCGGTCAGGCCGGAGGGGAAGCCGAGATAGTTCTCGATCCGGCTCGTCGTGCCGGCCTGGCCACCCGGCGCCTCGCGCTCGATCATGAGCGTCTTGAGTCCCTCGCTCGACCCGTACACCGCGGCGGCCAGCCCGGCCGGCCCTGCCCCAACGATGACGAGGTCGTAGAACGGAAGCGCGGCGTGCGTCGAGAGGCCGACGGCCTCGGCCAGCTCACGAACCGTCGGATTGCGCAGCACGCGCCCGTCGGGCAGCAGCACCGCCGGCTCAGAGGGATCGACGGGGCCGTCGAGCGACTCGCCCAGGCGGCGCCCATCGTCCTCGTCCGGGTCGAGCCAGGTGTAGGGGACCTGGTTGCGCGTCAGGAAGTCCCGGATCTCGTGCCCGCGCGGCGCCCATCGCCCCGCCAGAAGGCGCAGTCCCTCGAAGGGTGGACGGAAGTTGGCGACCCAGTCCGCAAGGAGGTCGTCGAGGACCGGGTAGAGCCGCTCCTCCGGTGGATCCCACGGCTTGAGCAGGTACTGATCGAGCCGGATCTCGTTGATCGCGCGGATGGCGATATCGGTGTCGGCATACGCCGTCAGAAGGACCCGCTTCGCGTCCGGCTGGAGCGGCAACGCCTCGGCGAGGAGCTCGATCCCGGTCATGGTCGGCATGCGCTGGTCGACCACGAAGAGCGCGATCGGGTCGCCGCGCCGGGTCAGCTCCCGGACGAGCTCGAGGGCCTCGGAGCCCGATCCGGCCGCAAGGATGCGGTAGTCGGAACCGTAGCGGGCGAGCAGGTCACGCTCGACCGCCCGGAGGACCGGAACGTCGTCGTCGACTGCCAGGATCGCAGGCTTTGCCGCCATGGCCGCGAGTGTAGGCTACGCTCCCCGCATGCTGCGCCGCGCGTTCTAGCCACATGCTCCTCACCGGCAGCGGTCGGCTGGCCCCGGCCGGGCTCTCCCCATGGGCGCTGCTGGTGCGGGACGGCCGGATCGCCTGGATCGGGTCGCCGTCGGATGCACCGGACGGCGAGCGCATCGACCTCGGTGCGGCGCTGGTCACGCCCGGCCTCGTCGACAGCCACACCCATCCGGTCTACGCCGGCGACCGATCCGATGAGGCGGCAGCGCGGCTGGCCGGAGCGCCCTACACCGATGGCGGCATCCTGCGGACCGTGCGCGCCACGCGGCAGGCGGACGATGCCACGCTCGAGCGCCTGGTCGAGATGCGGCTACGCGCCGCCCTGGCTGCCGGGACGACGACCGTCGAGTGCAAGTCGGGCTATGGACTCTCGCTCGACGAGGAGCTCCGTCACCTGCGGATCATCGGGCGCGTGGCGGATCGGCTGCCGATCCGGGTGGTGCGCACCTTCCTCGGCGCTCACGCGGTGCCGCCGGAGGCGGCCTCGATGGCCGCTTACGCCGACGAGGTGGCCGAGGTCATGATCCCCGCCGTGGCGCACGAACGCCTGGCGGAGTTCGTGGACGTCTTCGTCGACAGGGGCTTCTTCGACCTCGAGGCGGCCGAGCGCATCGGCCGGGCCGCGTCAGCCGCGGGGCTCGGCCGTGCGGCTTCACGCGGACCAGCTGCAGCGAACCGGTGCTGCGGAGCTCGGCGCGCGCCTCGGCGCCGCATCGGTCGACCACCTGGAGCAGCTGGATGCGGACGGCGTGGGCGCCCTTGCCGCGTCCGACACGGTCGCCACGCTGCTGCCGGCGCCCGCGGTCGTGCTCCGCGACCACCTGCCACCCGCCCGGGCGCTCATCGACGCTGGTGCAACCGTTGCCCTCGCCAGCGACGCCAACGCGGGCACCTTCGGTGACTTCGGCGCGATGCCGCTCGTCGTCGGCCTGGGCGCCACGCTGCTCGGGATGACCGTCACCGAAGCGCTCACCGCATCCACGTCGGGCGGGGCTTCCGCCCTGCGACGCGACGACATCGGGACGCTCCGACCCGGAGCGGCCGCCGATCTCGTGGCGTGGGACGCGGAGCACGAGGGTGCCTTCGCCCTGCGCCTCGGATCGGTCCGGCCGTCCCGGATCTGGATCTCGGGGAGTGAGATCGACCTCAGCGATTAAGGCGTGTGCGCAGCGCCTCGACCAGCCGCTCGGCGTGCGCCGTGTCGTCGCGCGCTAGCTCCTGGAAGAGCTGCTTCGAGTCCCCGTCGGCGTCCTGCTCGTACTTGGCGTACGCCTCGATCGCCTCGCACTTGCTGGTGAGCGCCTGGAGCAGGTCGTACAGCTGGTCGTCGATCGGCGACTGGATGCCGCTGCTCGACCGATAGTGATGGCTCGTCTGGACAGTCATTTGGAGATGCTCCCCACTGCGGTGATTGCTGCCCGACCTTGACGCAGGCTGCGTGCCAGCCCTCGCTTATCATCGGCGCCATGGAACGCTTTGACCTGGTCGTCATCGGCGCGGGCGCCGCCGGCGAGGCCGCGACCCACTACGCCCGCTCGAGGGGAGCCAGCGTCGCCGTCATCGACCGTGCGCTGTTCGGCGGATCGTGCCCATTCTGGGCGTGCATGCCCTCGAAGGCGCTCCTGCACGCCGCGGCCGTGCATCACGGCGGAGGCGACTATCCGTGGCGAAAGGCCTCGGACTTCCGCGACTACATGATCAATCGCACCGACACCGATGAGCCGGACGACTCGGGCCACACGAAGTCGCTCGAGGGTGCCGGTGCCACCGTCATCCGCGGCTCGGCCACGCTCGCCGGGCCCGGCCGCGTTCGCGTCGACGACCGCGAGCTGGAGGCCGGTGCCGTCATCCTCGCCGTCGGATCGGTGAGCCGTGTGCCGGACCTCCCCGGCCTCGCCGAGGCGCACCCATGGACCAACGTGCAGGGCACGTCAACCCGCGAGCTGCCGCGTTCGCTGGCGATTCTCGGCGCCGGCCCAACCGGCGTCGAGCTGGCGCAGGTCTACGCGCGCTACGACGTTCCCGTCACGCTGATCCATCCGCGTGACCGGGTGAACGACCGGGATCATCGACGCTCGTCGGAGTTCCTCGGCGCGTCGCTCGAGCGCGACGGCGTGACCCTCCGCCTCGACTCGCGGGCGACGCGCGTGCGTGCCGGCGAGGGTCGCGACGGCGCCCACGTGATCGAGCTGGAGGACGGCGATCCGGTCGAGGGCCACGAGATCCTGCTCGCGATCGGTCGAGACCTGCCACTCGACGGGCTCGGGCTCGAGACGATCGGGGTGACACCGAAGGACGGGAAGCTCTCGCCCGACGAGCGACTCCGGATCGCCGAGAACGTGTATGCCATCGGCGACGTCGGCGGGCCGGAGCTGCACACCCACCTCGGGCACTACAGCGGCGAGGCGGTCGTGCGCATCGCTCTTGGCGACGACTATCTCCCCGCGTTCGACGCGATCCCGCGCGCGACCTACACCGATCCCGAGACGGCCTCGGTCGGCCTGCTGCTGGAGCAGGCGAAGGAGCGCGGCATCGACGCGGTCGAGTTCACCACCGAGATCGGGACGTCGGCCAAGGGGTACACCGCGGAGGCCGACGGTCACTGCACGATCGTGGTCGACCGATCTGCGCGCCAGCTGGTCGGCGCCTTCATGGCCGGACCCGCGGTGAGCGAGGCGATCCATGAGTGCGTCCTCGCCATCAGGGCGGACATCCCCCTCGCCGTGCTGGCCGACACGATTCACGCCTTCCCGACCGTCGCCCGCGTGCTCGGCACGGCATTCATCGACGCGGACCGCGCGCTCGGGACCTAGCGCTGGCCGATTGCGCCGCGGGGCTACGATCAGCCCGTGAGCGACTTCATCGGCGAGGCGACCGAACCTGCTGCGACGAACGCCCGATCTGCTGCGGGCGCTGCTGAGCGGCCTGCCCGAGTCCTGGACCGACACGACCGACGTCCCGGAGGACGGCTGGCGCCCGCACGACGTGGTGGGGCACCTCATCACCGGCGAGCTGACCGACTGGATCGAGCGAACGCAGCGCATCCTGGAACACGGCACGGCGCTGCCATTCGAGAAGTTCGACCGATTCGCCCATTCCGAGCGGGATGCCGATGCCAGCCTGGACGAGCTCGTCGAGCACTTCGCGCGGCTGCGGTCCGAGAACCTGGCGCGCCTCGGAGAGCTCGTCACGGAGGAGGACCTCGACCGGCGCGGCCTCCATCCATCGCTCGGCGAGGTGACCCTTCGCGAGCTGCTCGCCACCTGGGCGGTCCACGATCTCGATCACGTCTCGCAGATCTTCGCCGGGATGGCCGGATCTCACGACGCCGAGGTCGGCCCCTGGAAGGCCTACCTGGGCATCCTCCTGCGCCGCGATGATCCGGCCGCCGTCGCGGGCTGAGCCTGGAGCGACACCGCGACCGTACTGACGATCGTGCGTCGCATCATCGGAGCCCTGACGCTGACGTTGGCGCTGACTGGGTGCGCCGAACCTCCCGGTCGAAGCTCCTCGATCCCGTCGCCATCGCCGATCCCGAGCGTGGCCGCGTCATCCGCTGAGAGCGTGCCGTCAGCCGAACCCTCCACCGGACGAGATCGCGCCCCTCGAAGCAGTGCTGCCGCGTGAGCTCGATGGCGTGGAGCTCCACACCTTTGCCGTCGGCGAGGACATCCTGGCTCGGCTGGCGTCGAGGTTCGGCGTGGTCCCCGACGACCTGGAAACGGCATTCGCCAGCGACCACGGGGCGCGGTTCCTCCAGATGTACGCGATCCGGCTGCCCGGGAAGACGGCCGACGAGCTCGCCGAGGGCTGGAGCCTGGTTGCCTATCCGCCTGAGGCCGATGACGTGGCGATCGCCGGCGAGACGATCGATGGGCGCGCCGATCACGGTCGTCGACTCCCCCAGCACGAGATCGCGCCTCGGCACCTTCTACCTCGATCGGCGAGGGGACACGCTGATCGTGGTCCAGGCGTTCGACCTCAGCGTCGCGGTCGAGGCGCTCTCGTCGATCCCCTGAGCCGATCCGAATCGGGAAAATGGCGCCGATGACGCCTGATGCGCTCCTCCTTGCGGTGCTTTTCTTCGGTGCGGCGCTCCTGTATTCGAGTGTCGGGCATGCCGGGGCATCGGCGTACCTGGCCGCGATGGCGCTGGTCGGCGTGCCGGCGGCGACTATGCGCCCCACGGCCCTCGTGCTCAATCTCTTCGTCGCGACCATCGTCATCGTGCGATTTGCCCGAGCCGGCCACCTGCCGTGGCGCAGCCTGGTGCCCCTGGCGGTGGGTTCGGTCCCGATGGCCTTCCTGGGTGGCAGCGTCGACCTCCCCGACGAGGTCTATCGGCCGCTGGTGGCCGTCGTGCTGCTCGTCGGCGCGTGGCGGCTGGCGACCGCCACCGTCGCGACCGATGACGAGGTACGCCCCGGCGTCCCCTTCTTGCCCGGTGTGTTGGCGGGCGCTGCCATCGGCCTCCTCGCCGGGCTGACCGGGACGGGCGGTGGCATCTTCCTGACTCCACTGCTGGTCCTCGCGGCATGGACCGGGACTCGTGACGCGGCAGGGCTGTCGGGGGCCTTCATTCTGGTCAACTCGATCGCCGGGCTCGCCGGGCTCGCGACCGGTGGCGTGTCCCTTCCTTCCGCGCTTCCATTCTGGGTTGCCGCGGTGGTCGCCGGCGGGCTCATCGGCTCATGGCTGGGCGCTTCCCGGTTCAGCATCCTGAACCTGCGTCGGGTGCTCGCATTCGTACTGGTGCTTGCAGCCGCGAAGCTGGTGTTCCTGCCCTGACCGGCGGGCGTAGGATGGCGCGGATGACGGCCACCCGAGAGCCATCTGTCCACGGCAGCGAGCTCGTGCGCCTGGTCGGTGCTGACACCGAGGTGCCGCTGGTGACCGGCGGCACGCGGCGCTACGTCAACCTCGACTACGCGGCGTCGGCGCCCGCGCTGCAGGCCGTCCACGATGCCGTCGAGGAGCTGCTCGGCTGGTACTCGAGCGTCCATCGCGGCGCCGGGTTCAAGTCGCGGGCGTCGACTGCCGCCTACGAGGGCGCGCGCGAATCGATTCGGCGCTTCGTCAACGCGCGCGACGACGACGCGGTGATCATCACCCGCAACACCACCGACTCGATCAACCTCCTTGCGGGCACCCTCCCCGAGGGCACCCACGTGGTCGCCTTCGCCGGCGAGCACCACGCCAACCTGCTGCCATGGAAGCGGATCGGCGTGCGCTATCTGCCCGTCCCCGAGACGCCTGCCGAGATGCTGGAGCAGCTCGAAACGACGCTGCGCGACCTCCCGCATTGCGAGGACCCGCATCTCGTCGCCGCGACCGGCGCCTCGAACGTCACCGGCGAGATCTGGCCGGTCGCCGAGATCGCGCGGGTCGCCCACCAGTACGGTGCGCGGCTGCTGGTCGACGCGGCACAGCTGGCGCCACACGCGCCGATCGACATGCAGCGCGACGGCATCGACTACCTCGCGCTCTCCGGCCACAAGCTCTACGCGCCGTACGGAGCCGGCGCGCTGATCGGCGAGCGCGACTGGCTCAGCACCGGCGATCCCGTTCCTGCGCGGCGGCGGCGCGGTCAAGCTCGTGACCGTCGAGGAGACCCTGTGGGCCGAGCTGCCCGACCGCCAGGAGGCTGGCTCGCCGAACGTGATCGGTGCGGTCGCCCTCGGCGTCGCCTGCGACACGCTGACGACCGCCGGCATGGCCAGGATCGCCGCCGAGGAGTCGACGCTCCTCGACTACGCCCGCGAGCGCCTCGCCGGCATCGAGGCCTTCGAGCACTACCGGGTCTGGCCGGCCGAGCACCCACGCGTCGGGCTGCTCACCTTCAACCTGCGCGGCGTCCCGTACGACCTGCTCGCGGCGGTCCTCTCGGCCGAGCACGGCATCGGCATCCGTCACGGGTGCTTCTGCGCCCACCCGCTCATGATGCGGCTGCTCCGGGTGAGCGACGCCGAGGCCGATCGGCTGCTTGTCGAGACGCGCGCCGGCCATCACGAGCGGCTTCCGGGCGCGGCACGCATGAGCCTCGGCCTGGGCTCCACGAAGGCCGACGTCGACACCTTCGCCGATGCGCTGCGCGCGATCGCGGCCGACGGGCCGCGCTGGACCTACGCGGTCGCCGACGAGACCGACGAGTACGAGCCCGACCCCGATCCGCGACCGCTCCCCCCGCTCCGGATGCGCATGGTCGAGCACCCCCACGCTCACGGGGAGTCCGCGTAGGCGAGTCTCCCTCCCGTGTCGGCTACCGTATGACCTGACATGAGGATCGCAGCGACGCTCGCGCGCATCCCGCCACGAGTGGCCTTCTGGGCGATGGCCGGCGTGGCGCTCTTCCTGAGCCACGACGCGGTCTTCCTGGTCCAGGTCGGTCCCGGTGATGCGCTGTCGCGCGCGCTTCGCGACGCGGGCCACGACTACTGGGGCGCAGCGAGCCTGATCCTGGCGCTCGTCGGCCTGGCCGTCGGCGCGGCGGCCGTCCTCCGCCTGCGCTCGCTTCGGCGCCGTGTTGCTCTGCTTCGCGCGCCGCGCGGCGCTCCAACGCCGATCGGCACACGCTTCGCCGCCGTCTGGCTGCGGCTCTTTGCCGTCGTGGCTCTCGGCTTCGTGCTCCAGGAGAACGTCGAGCACATCATCAGCCACGGCCACGCCATCGGGCTGGGGGCACTGCTGGGCCCGGAGTATCCGCTCGCGCTTCCGGTCATCGGCCTCGTCACCGCCCTCGCTGGCTTCGTGGCCGCCGCCGTGCGGCGGACCGAAGGCGCGCTGCTTGCCATCATCTCGGCCGCGCTGCATCGACCCCGCCGGGGTCGCCCCCTGGCCGGCCCACGCAGCCAGCTCGTCCTGCCGCGCCGCTCACCGATGGCGAATGCGATCGCCGGCCGTGCTCCTCCTCGCGCGTTCGCTTCCGGGTACTGAAACGAACGGATTCGGGCGCCGAGCGCCCGAGCACGAGGAGAAACAACCAATGTTCAGACGCGTTGGACGGATCGCCGTCCTCTGCGCCGTGCTGACGATGTTCGTCAGCGTCGGCGTCGCTCTCGCCCACGAGGAGCGGGAGGTCGGCGAGTACAGCATCGAGGTCGGCTTCATCGACGAGCCGGTGTACACCGGCCAGAAGAGCGGGCTCGAGTTGAGCGTCAGCCAGGCCGAGCAGCCGGTCGAGGGTCTCGAAGCGACGCTCCAGGCAACGGTCACCTTCGGCGAGGAGACGCGCGACCTTCCGCTCGAGCCCCGCTTCGGCGAGCCGGGCTGGTACGAGTCGGTCTTCTTCCCGACCGCGGCCGGGCCGTACACGTTCCGCATCTTCGGCGACATCGACGGCACCGCCATCGACGAGTCGTTCACGTCCAGCCCGGACGGATTCAGCGAGGTGCAGGACGTGACCGGTGGCCAGTTCCCGGTGACGCTGCCGGCCGCCGGCGATACGGCCCGTGACGCGCAGGATGGCGCCGCGGCGGCTGGCACCGCCACGCTCGCGCTCATCGTGGGCGGCGCCGGATTGGTTGCCGGCCTCGTCGCCCTGGGACTCACGCTGGCGCGCCGCCGGCCCTGATGCGTCCACTCCGGGCGTTGCGCCTGGCAGGTGCCATCGCCCTCCTCGCACTGCTCGTCGCCCCGGCCCTGCCGGGCGCGGCGGGCGGGCGGGTGCTCGCCCACGCACAGCTGGTGGCCAGCTCACCGGGCTCGGGGACCGTCGTGCCGGAGCCGCCCGAGGAGATCCGCCTCGTCTTCAGCGAGCCGCTCGAGGCCGAGCTCAGCTCGGCCGACATCGCGGATCTCAACGGCAACGTGCTGCTCGCCCGCGCGGGCACCGTCGACCCGGATGATCCCTATGCCCTGGTCGTGACCGGAGCGCCACTCGAGGACGGCGGCATCTATCTCGTCACGTGGCGCTCGCTGTCGGCGGCCGATGGCCATGCCGCCCAGGGGTTCTTCTACTTCGGCGTCGGCGACGTGCCCGGCAATCTGGCCGGTGGACCCGGCGGCATGGTCCATTCCGACACGGACCCGCTGAGCGTCATCGGCCGCTGGCTCACCTATCTCGGCATCCTGCTGGCACTCGGGGTTGCGGTCTTCCACCGCGTCGTGATCCGTGGTGGACCGATGCCGCGCGCCGCCGTCCAGGCGCTCGCGACCCTCCTCTTCGTTTCGGCCGCGGCCACGGTCGTGGTGGCCGGCGCCGCCGGCCTGGAGGCGGGCTCGGTGCCCGACTACCTCCTCTCGGGCCGGAACGGACTGCTCCAGCTGGCGCGGGCCGCCGTCGCGGTCATCGGCGGGGTCGCCCTGCTCCTCCTGCCCGCGAGGTTGGCCACGGCGGTCGCTGCCGTGACCGGGCTCGCCGGTATCGTCCTGCTCGTGTCCGCCGGGCACGCGTCCGCACTGGCGACGCCGGTGCCGACCATCGGCCAGGTCGTGCACGTCGCGGGTGCAGCGGTCTGGATCGGCGGCATCGTGTGCCTGCTGGTGCTGGCCACCCGGCCGGCACTGCTGATCGATGGCCCCGTTCCAAGCATGCGTTCGCTGGTCCCTCGCTTCTCGGCGCTGGCGCTGGCCGCCATCGGCCTTGTCTCGCTGACCGGTGTGTACCAGTCGTACGTGGAGACCGGCGTGCTGCTCGACACCGGGACGGCGTACGGACGCACGCTCCTTCTCAAGACCGGCACGGCGCTCGCGGCGTTTTCGCTCGGAGGGCTCAATTACCTGGACGGCGGCCGTCTGATGGGCTGGCTGGGCGGCTTCCGCAACCGGATCACCGTCGAGGTCCTGCTCGCCACCGGGGTCCTCGTGCTGACGGCCGCCCTGGCCATCACGCCTCCGGTGGATCAGCCGACCGGTGTCGGCATCCAGCCCATCCCGGACGCATTCGGCGAGGTGGCGCCCGGCATGAGCATGGAGGTCATTCCCGGGCGCCCGGGACTCAACCGGATCGTGGTCACCACGACCGACGCCCTCGCCACGTCATCGACGCTCGAGCTCGGCCTCGACGATCTGGACTCCGGGTCGACCACGCGGGTGCCACTCGTGCTGGAGTCGATGCCGGGGATGAGCCACGGCGCCGCGGGGATGGAGCACGCGACCGAGGACGGGACGATCGACTGGACGGCCGATGCGATCGTGCTGCCGGCCGGCAGCCAATGGGACACGAGCGTGCGGATCCTGGCGGCCACCAGCGGCACGGAGATCTCGCGCCAGCGATTCGCGTTCACCATGTCGGACGATGGGGTCGACGAAGGACGCCTGACGAGCCTCGTGAATCCCGCGACGGTTATCGCCGGTCTCTTCATCCTTGGCGGTGCGCTCGGGCTCGGGCTCGGGCTCGGCGGCGCCAGCCTCCCCCGCTGCGAAGCGGCCGCCTCTCGGTTGGCGCTGCTCGCCGGTGGCGGCATCGCCGTGGTGCTCGGCGTCGCCATCGGCGCCAGCCAGCTGGTCGGCTGACTTGGCAGCCTCCACCGTGGCTGCCACCATGGGCGCCCGATGCCCAACCCCCTGACCGTCCTCGACACCCTCGGCCGGCCGATGCGCGACCTGCGTATCAGCGTCACCGACCGCTGCAACTTCCGGTGCGTGTACTGCATGCCGAAGGAGGTCTTCGGCCGCGACCACGCCTTCCTGCCGCGCGCCGAGATCCTCGACTTCGAGGAGATCGAACGCGTGGTCCGCGCGGCGGTCGCGCTGGGCGTGCGCAAGGTGCGCCTGACCGGCGGCGAGCCGCTCGTGCGTCGCAATCTCGAGACGCTGGTCGCCATGCTCGCCCGGATCGACGGAATCGACGACCTGACGCTGACGACGAACGCGTCGCTGCTGGCGGATCGCGCGCACCTGCTCGCCGATGCCGGCCTGGACCGGGTCACCGTCAGCCTCGACGCGCTCGACGACCCGACCTTCCAGGCAATGAACGACGTCGCCTTCCCCGTCTCGAGCGTTCTTGATGGAATTGCCGCGGCGGAGGCGGCCGGACTCGGACCGATCAAGATCAACGTGGTGATCAGGCGCGGGCTCAACGAGCACGCCATCGGCGACCTGGCCGAGCACTTCCGCGGCACCCCGACGACGGTCCGCTTCATCGAGTACATGGACGTCGGGCACACCAACGGATGGCGCCTCGACGACGTGGTCCCCGCCGCCGAGGTGGTGGCCGCGATCGACGCGCGCTGGCCGCTCGAGCCGGTCGACTCCGGCTACCGGGGCGAGGTCGCGCAGCGCTATCGGTACCGCGACGGCGCCGGCGAGATCGGCGTCATCAGCAGCGTCACGCAGCCGTTCTGCGGCGACTGCACCCGGGCCCGCCTGTCGGCGGACGGGCAGCTCTTCACCTGCCTCTTCGCCACGTCCGGCCACGACCTGCGCGAGCCGATCCGGTCGGGCGCAACCGAAGCCGAGCTGGCGGAGGCGCTCCGCGTCATCTGGACCGGACGCGACGACCGCTACTCCGAGCTCCGCACGCTCGACACGATCGAGCTGCCGAAGGTGGAGATGAGCTTCATCGGCGGCTAGCCGTGAATGGGGCCCGGCCGGTCTCTGAGCGGGACGCCCGTTCGACCACGCAGCGTGGCGAGGATCTCGGCAACGATGGCGGTGGCAACCTCCTCGGCGCCGTCGGCACCGAGGTCCAGGCCGGCCGGCGCGTGCAGCGCGGCCAGGTCCGCATCGGTGGGAGCGACATCCAGCTCGGCCAGCAGCCGATCCGTCCGGTCGCGCGGCCCGAGCACGCCGAGGTAGCGCACGCCTCGTCCGATGAAGCCGCCGAGATACGCGGCATCGCGCAGGTAGTCGTGGCTCATCAGCACGACCGCCGTCCACTCGCCCGCCCCGACGGCGTCGGCCGCCTTGGCCGGCTCGGCGTCGTGGAGCACGGCCCCGGGGAAGCGATCCGCTCGCAGCAACGATCGGCGTGCGTCGACCACGCTGACGCGCCAGCCGAGCCGCAGCCCGGCGGCGACCAGCGGATCGGCATCCGGGCCGGCGCCACACACCACCAGGTGGAGCGGCGGCAGGATCGGGTCGAGCACCGCCTCGCCGATGACGGTCGGACGGCCGTGGGCAACGGCCATGGCCGCCCGCTCGCCGAGCGCATCGGCCTCCTGCTCCGTCAGCACCCGTCGCTCCCCGTCGAGCCCGGTGAGCAGGTAGGTCGCGCGTCCCTCGCGAGCGGCGCGCAGGGCGTCCAGCGTCTCAGCCGCAAGCTCAGGCGGCTCGGCAAGCAGCTCGATCACGCCCCGGCAGCCGAGCCCCAGGCCCCACAGCTCGTCTCCCTCCGCCGAGTGGTCGACGGTGACCAGCACCGGTGCGTCGAGCCGCAGCGCCTCGCGCGCGAGCCGCGCAGCCTCCTCCTCCAGGCATCCGCCGCTGATCAGCCCGACGGGCGTCCCGTGCTCGGGGACCAGCAATCGCGCGCCCGGGCGGCGGTACGACGAGCCGCGAACGCTCACAACCGTGGCCAGCGCGAAGCGCTCGCCGCTTGATTGGCAGCCGGCCGCCGCCTCGAGGATCGTGTCGAGCTCGTTCACCCCGACAGATGCTACCGGGCTCGCTCCTCGGCGAGGAACTCGCGCAGCAAGGCGTTGAAGCGCTCCGGCTGCTCGAGGTTGAGCATGTGGGCGACGCCCTCGAAGACCTCGAGCCGTGCGTGCGGAACCGTCTTCGCCAGGTGACGCATCGACTCCTGCGTGCCGGGATCGTCGAGGGTGCCGATGATCACCAGCAGCGGCGCCTTCAGCTCGCCGAGGCGACCCGCCGCGGGCGGATCGAGCACCTGCGGCTTGCCCTCCTCCTTCTCGGCCAGGTAGTTCGTCAGGACCCAGTCGTGGACCTTCGCGCGTACCTCGGGGACGCGGTCGGCCGGCTGGCCGGGTCCATCGGCCCAGTACGCCGTCTCCCACTCGGAGAGTGCCGCCCAGTCCTTCGCCTCCCACAGCTTCTCGGCCGCCTCGAAGGTCTCCGCCGGCGCCTCGTCGGGCGATTCGTATCCACTGATCCCGCCGGCCCCGACGACGAGCGAACGCACGCGGTCGGGATACTCGATGGCGAAGTCGAGCGCGATCGAGCCGGCCCGCGAGAAGCCGACCACGTGTGCGGACTTCTCGCCAAGGTGATCCAGCAGCGCCGCGATGTCGGCTCGGTTCGAGAACTCGACCGCATCGGTCTCCGTGCGCCCGAAGCCGCGGGTGTCGTAGCGAATCACGCGGTAGGCGTCGCGAAGGGCGGCGACCTGGTCATCCCACATGCGCAGGTTCGCGACGCCGGCGTGGATCATCACGACGGGTTCGCCCGAGCCCTCCGCCTCGTAGTAGATGCGTGCGCCGTTCGTCTCGAGGGTGCCGGTCTCACGTGCCATGCACCGATGCTAGCGCCGATTCCGGACGATCCGTGACGGCAATCCGCATCAGCGCTGATTCAGGTGATCTTCAGGAACGTGCGGCAAGATGACCGCGTGCGTGTGCTCGTGGTCGAGGACGAAAAGCGACTGGCGGCCGGCCTGCGCAACGGGCTGGAGGCCGATGGCTTCGCCGTCGACGTGGCGCTCAACGGCACCGATGGCCTGTGGCTGGCCCGCGAGGAGCCGTACGACGCCATCGTGCTCGACCTGATGCTGCCCGAAGTCAACGGCTTCGAGATCTGTGAGCAGCTGCGAGAGGCTCGCATCTGGACGCCGATCCTGATGCTCACCGCGCGGGACGGCGCCTCGGACGAGGTCCGTGCCCTCGACAGCGGTGCCGACGACTACCTGACCAAGCCATTCGCGCACGCCGTGCTGGTCGCCCGGCTCCGGGCGCTGCTGCGCCGTGGAGCGCCGGAGCGGCCGGTGGTGCTCGAAGCCGGAGATCTTCACCTGGATCCGGCTGGCCATCGTGCCTGGCGCGGCGAAGCAGACCTGGACCTCACCTCGCGAGAGATGGGGCTGCTCGAGTTCCTGATGCGGCGGGCGGGTGAGGTGGTCTCCAAGACCGAGATCCTGGCCCACGTGTGGGACTACGACTTCGAGGGCGACCCGAACATCGTGGAGGTCTACATCGGCCACCTGAGAAACAAGGTCGACCGCCCGTTCGGACGCGCGGCGATCGAGACGATTCGCGGCGCCGGCTACCGGCTCGACGCCGCGGGCGGGTGAGCGGATGAGTCGCTGGTGGTCGCGCGTCTGGACGACGGCGACGTCGATCCGGGGGCGGACGACGGCCATGGCAGTCGTCCTGGTCGGCGTCGCACTGCTCATCGGAGCCGTGGCGCTGGTGAGCGTGATGCGCAGCGCGCTCACCGAATCGGTCAGGGTCGACGCCCAGGCACGGGCATCGGACGTCGTCGCCGATCTCGAGGGCGGCACCGCGCCCGGCGACCTCGTCATGCCGACCACCGACGACCTCCTGATCCAGGTCCTCGACGCGGATGGGCGCGTCCTGGTGGCCAGCACCGAGGCGCCGCAGACGGCCCTCGTCCTCGACCTGGCGCCGGGCAGCTCCGAGGCGGTCGTGCCGCCCGGTGACGACGAGCCGTTCCTGGTGGTCGCTGCATCGGCGGATGGACCCGACGGCGCCCGGACGGTGCTGGCGGCCCGCGGGCTGGAGCTCGTCGAAGAGTCGACAGAGCTCGTCACCGGGCTCCTGGCAATCGGCCTGCCGATCGTGCTCCTCGTCGTCGGCGTGGTGGCATGGCTGCTGGTGGGTCGCTCGCTTGCGCCGGTTGAGGCCATCCGGGGTGAGGTGGAGGAGATCTCCAGCACCGAGCTCCACCGACGGGTCCCCACGCCGGGTGGGACCGACGAGCTGGCACGGCTGGCCGCAACCATGAACGAGATGCTCGGCCGCCTCGAGCGCGGGCAGAGCCGCCAGCGCCAGCTCGTCGCGGATACCTCCCACGAGCTTCGGTCGCCGATCGCGTCGATCCGCCAGCACGCCGAGGTCGCGCTGGCACACCCCGAGCGCACGACGGCCTCTGAGCTGGCTGAGACCGTGCTCGCCGAGAGCCTGCGGCTGGCGCGCTTGGTCGACGATCTGCTTCTGCTGGCGCGTGCCGACGAGCACACCCTCGCCCTGGAGCGACGATCGCTCGACCTCGACGACCTCGTGCTCGATGCCGCGCGCGCTCTGCGCGGGTACGGGCACCTCGAGGTCGACGCGACCGGAGTTTCCGGCGGCAGGGTCCGTGGCGATCCGGACGGACTGCGGCGCGTGGTCGCCAACCTTGCCGAGAATGCCGCTCGTCACGCACGCGGGCGCGTCGCCTTCTCGGTCGTTGAGGATGGCGACCAGGTGCGCCTCCGGGTGGAGGACGATGGCCCGGGGATCGCGCCAGCCGATCGCGATCGCGTCTTCGAGCGCTTCGTGCGCCTCGACGCCGCGCGGGCTCGCGACGCCGGTGGCAGCGGGCTCGGGCTGGCGATCGTGGCGGAGCTGGTGGAGGCACACGGCGGCAGCACCGTCATCGGCGAGAGCGCGCTCGGCGGGACGATGGTCGAGGTCCGGCTGCCGCGCGCGACGGATTGAACTCGTTCAGCGAGGCGTCAGGTGCCAACGGTTAGCGTGACAGCAGAACCCACGCAACCGAACGGAGCTCAGCAATGACGAAGCGAATGAGATGGCTGATCGGCGCCGCACTTGCGGTCGGGCTGGTCGGCGCGGGCGTTGGCATCGGCCTCGCCGAGACCAGCGGCGATTCGGGCACCGAGGTCGAGAGCACGGACAGCGACCAGCCGCTGACAGGCGCCGATCTCGACCAGGCCAAGGCAGCCGCGCTGGAGTTCACCGGTGGCGGGACCGTCACCGAGGCCGAGGTCGGTGACGACGGCGCCGCATACGGGGTCGAGGTCCGCAAGGACGACGGCACCCAGGTCGAGGTTCGCCTCGACGAGACCTTCAGCGTCATCGGCAGCGAAGTCGACGACGAGTAGGGTCGGCACGGGACATGCACCTCCGGGAATCAGAACCTGGAGGTGCAACGATGACCACGACCATTCCCGCCACCGACGTCGAAGCACAGAAGGCGCTCGTTCGGCGATTCATCGACGACGTGTTCCTGAAGGGCGACTTCGCGGCCGTGGATGAGCTCATGACCGACGACTTCGTCTCGCACACGTCAGGCCCCGGTGCGTCCGGCAAGGACGGCATGAAGCAGGCGATCACGCGTGTATCAGGCGGCCTGACCGACGCCAGCATGAAGATCGAGGACATGATCGCCGAGGACGACCGGGTGGCAGTCCGGCTCACCGGGCACGCCGTCCAGACCGGGGAGTTCATGGGCATGCCGCCGAGCGGCAAGGCGTACACCATCGGCGAGATCCACATCTTCCGCATCCGCGACGGCAAGGTTGCCGAGCACTGGCACCAGGCGGACTTCCTCGGCATGATGCGGCAGCTCGGCGCGCTGCCCGAGATGGGTGGCAAGCCCTCGGCCGACTGAGCTCCTAGCGCTCGAACAGCACGCCGGGGTTGAGGATGCCGGCCGGGTCCCAGGCCGCCTTGATGGCGCGCATGGCGGCCACGGTCTCCTCACCCCGGTCTCGCACCAGCCAACCGACCTTCGCAACGCCGATGCCGTGCTCGGCGCTGACGCTGCCGCCGAGCTCGAGGACGAGCTCCAGCACCGCGTCGTCGGTTCGCTGATCCTCCGGCGTCGGGGCCGAGCACGTTGACGTGCAGGTTTCCGTCACCGACGTGCCCGTACACGATCGTGCGGGCGCCCGGAGCCACCGCCGCCACCGCCTGCGGGGCCCGCTCGACGAGCTCGGCGTAGCGCGCCGACGGCACCGAGACGTCGAGCTTGTGCGGCACGCCCTCGGCGTTGATGACCTCCGTATGCCGCTCGCGCAGCTGCCAGAGCCGATGCCGGCCGGCCGGATCGGTCGCCACCGACGCCGAGCCGTCCGCCACGCCGATCGCCTCGAGCGCCGCGAGGAGCGCGTCCGTCGGATCGGCGTCGTTGGAGGCCACCTCGACCAGCAGGTAGACCGGCGTGCGCGCGGCGAACGGAGCCGCGGCGCCGGTGTGACGGGTGATCAGCTCGAGGCCGGCATCGGTGAACAGCTCCAGGGCAACGACCGAGCCCAGCGTTCGGCGCAGCTCGGAGGCCGCGGCCACCGCGGCAGACGCATCTGCGAGGCCGATGACGCACACCGCCCGGTGCCGCATCGGCGAGCACCAGGCGCAGCCGGACGCGCGTGATGACGGCCAGCGTGCCCTCGGACCCGGCCAGCAGGCCGCCGAGGTCGTAGCCGGTGTTGTCCTTCGGCATGCCCGGCAGGCGGCGCAGGATCGTGCCGTCGACGCGCACCGCCTCGAACCCGAGGAGCTGGGAGCGCATCGTTCCGTGGCGGACGACGTTCACGCCGCCCGCGTTCGTCGCCACCATCCCGCCGATCGTCGCCGAATCGCGAGCGCCCAGGTCGACACCGACCTCCCAGCCGGCGGTGCGCGCCGCGGCCTGCACCAGCGCCAGCGTCGCGCCGGCGCCGACCGTGACCTCGCCGGCGACGCGATCGACCTCCTCGATCTCGTTCAGGCGCAGCAGGCTCATCACCACCTCGCCGCCTCGCGGCACCGACCCGCCGACGAGCCCGGTGTTGCCGCCCTGCGGGCACCACGCCCACGCCGGCATCGGCGCAGGCGACGCAGCACGCGCGCGACCTCGTCGGTCGATCCCGGGCCGAACGACCGCCAGCGCTTCGCCGTGGAACCGGCGGGTCCAATCGGTCTCGTACGAGGCGCGAAGGCCGGGATCGGTCAGGCAGTGGCTCTCGCCGACGATCTCCGCGGAGCGAGTCGATGAGCGCGTCGGGGGTCATTGGCGCATCCTAGCGGCACGCGGCTTGCGCTCGGACCGACGTACTGGAGGTGAACCGATGATGGACGACCGACCCGAGCGACAGCCCCTGCCATCCGAGGACGGCGGCGACCTCGTCGATGAGCCGGCGAGTGGTGAGACCGAGGACTACCTCGTCGCCAGCGCGGAGGGCGTCCCGTACGTCCCGCCGACGGAGCGCAGCGTTCGTCGACGAGTCGGACGCCGACGAGCTCGAGCGCGAGGACGACATCCAGCTGGACGACGGCGGCCTGCCGCGCGACGGCGAGCTCCAGGCGGACGTGATCGAGGCGCTGCGCGCGTCGGACGTCCCGGCCGGCGAGCGCATCCGCATCGCCGTCAGCGGGAGGCGCGTGCAGGTGCAGGGCGAGGTCGAGACGATCGAGGCGCTCGACGAGATTCTGGGTATCGTTGGCGACGTGCCGGGCGTCGACGAGGTCGTCGACGAGGTGACGGTCGCCCGCCTCTGACGCATCGGCGCGGCAGGTCGTTAGCATGATCATGTGACGACCCCGAGCCAGACCGCCGACTCCACCGCCTCGGGCGCGGCCGAGCTCGGGGCGCTGCGCGAGATCGTGCAGCTCGCGGCCGGCGCGTCGACCTGGGACGAGCTGATGCAGCTCATCGTCGATCGCAGCACCGGCGCCATGCGCGCCGAGGTCTGCTCGCTCTACCTCGTCGACCGTGACGGCGCCGGCCTGACGCTCGCCGCCACCAACGGGGTGGATCGCGAGCACATCGGCGTGGCGCGCCTCGAGATCGGCCAGGGCATCACCGGCCTCGCGGCCAGCACCCGTGGCGCCGGTGGTCAGCACCGACCTTGCCAACGACCCGCGCTGCGCCTGGATCCGCGGCGTCGATCACGAGCGCTTCACGTCCATCCTGGCGGTGCCGCTGGAGGTCGCGCGATCGCGTCGTCGGCGTCCTCAACGTCAAGACCGAGGCGCGCCGCGACTTCGACGACGCCGAGATCCGGCGGCTGTCGACGATCGCGTCGCTGCTTGCCGGGGTCGTCGAGCGTCGCCGCCTGCACCTGGAGACGGAGGCGCAGCTCGACGGCCTGCGCAGCGTCGACCAGGCGCGGGCGGAGCTGATCGCGGTCGTCACCCACCAGCTGCGCACGCCGCTGGCCGTCGTCCGCGCCTACCTCGACCTGCTGGCCGAGACGGCGGATCCCGCCCGAGCCGATGAGGTGGCCGGCTGGCACGACGCGGCAACCGGCCAGGTGCTCCGGCTCAACGACCTGGTCGACGCGATCCTGGAGACGGTCCGCGCGGATCGGCTTCTGACGGTCGAGATCAAGCGCTTCGATGTCGGGCCGGTCATCGACGAGGTGCTGACCCGCCTGGCACCGCTGCTGCGCCGCCATCGGCTCGAGCGCTACGCAACCGGCAGCCGCATGGCACTCGGCGATCCGGCGCGCCTGGCGCAGGTGCTCGAGCTGCTGCTCGAGAACGCGGCGAAGTACGCGCCGCCCGGCGCGGAGATCATGGTGGCCGACTGGTCGGCCGACGGCGAGGTGCGCGTCGCGGTCGGCGACGACGGCCCGGGGGTGCCGCCGGAGATGCGCGAGAGCGTCTTCGAGCCATTCGTCCGGCTCGAACGAGACCGATGCGCCGGGCACGGGCGTCGGCCTCTTCGCCGCGCGCCGGCTGGTGGGCGCCATGGACGGCCGGCTGTGGATCGAGGACAAGCCCGCCGGAGGCAGCCAGTTCGTCACCGCGTTGCGGGAGGCGACCGGATGAGCACCGAGTCGCCGCTGCGCATCCTGGTGATCGACGACGAGCCGGCCATGATCGGCGCCGTCGCCGCGCTGGTCGGCAGCGTCGGGCATCGGGTCAGCGCCGCCTACGACGGCCACGAGGCGCTGCGCCGCTACGACGCCGACCGCCCGGACCTCGTGATCCTGGACCTGGCGATGCCCGGACTCGACGGGATTGCCGTGTGCCAGGAGATCCGGCGTCGCGGGCGCGACGCCGATCATCGTCCTGTCCGGCGAGGGCCAGGAGGCCGCGAAGGTCGAGGCGCTCGACGCCGGCGCCGACGACTACGTGACGAAGCCGTTCGGCAAGGAGGAGCTGCTGGCCCGCATCCGGGCCGTCAGCCGCCGGCGCGTCGAACCAGCAGCGCCGAGCGCCAGCGGCGAATCGCTTCGCATCGATCGACGACGCCACGAGGCGTGGGCCGGCGACAAGCTCCTGCCCCTCACGCCGATCGAGTTCGCGCTGCTGGAAGCGCTGCTCAGAGCCGGCGGCGACCTCGTCACCCACGAGGAGCTGCTCCAGGCCGGCTGGCGCGGCGAGCCCGACCCCGACCCGCTGTGGATCAAGCCGCACCTCGCGAGACTGCGCTCCAAGCTGCGCGACGCCGATGCGTCGGTCCCGACGCCGGTACGCTCGCTCGGCTATCGGCTCATCGAGCCATCGCCAACGGCTCGGCCGACGACGGAGCCTGGCTGAGACCCAGGTCCGCGTCGCGCGGCTCGACGACCAGGAACCGACGGCGCCATCGGTCCCAGCCGAGGAGGATGCTGCCGGCGCGGCTGCTTCCCTCCGCCGCGTGGGCGGTCAGGAGGTCACGCAGGGCGCGCGCGTCGGTGTCATCGAGCGGGCGCGTCCGCACGCCGGCGCTCAGCTGTCCGGTGACCGTTCCGTCGTCGAGCAGGTAGGCGCGCCCGCCGGTCATGCCGGCGCCGAAGTTGGGACCGATCGACCCGAGCACCACCACCGTGCCGCCGGTCATGTACTCGCAGCCGTGGGCGCCGACGCCCTCGACCACCGCCCGCGCGCCGGAGTTGCGGACCGCGAAGCGCATCCCGGCGCGGCCGACCAGGTGGAGGGCGCCGCCGGTGGCGCCGAAGAGGCACACGTTGCCGGCCAGCGCCTGGTCCTGCGCCATGCCGTCGGGCGGCCGCACCACGATCGTCGCACCGGAGAGGCCCTTGCCCACGTAG
Organism: uncultured Chloroflexia bacterium; assembly: GCA_963759405.1. Taxonomy (GTDB): domain Bacteria; phylum Chloroflexota; class Limnocylindria; order QHBO01; family QHBO01; genus JACDBZ01. The sequence continues at coordinate 159,789 of CAVWZA010000017.1, forward strand.
TCGTTGGCCTCGCCGATGAGCTGGATGCGCATGCCGGCAACCGCGAAGGCGCCGAGGCTCTGCCCGGCCGACCCGGTCAATTCGTAGCGCACGTGCGGCAGGCGTCTCGGCTCCGGGCGGCGCTGGAGGGCGCCGGCCAGTCGTGCGCCGATGCTGCGATCGCGGGTGGTGACGTGAGCGCGAACCAGCGTCTCGCCTTCGGCGACCCGGTTGACGATGCCGTCGAGCGCATCGGCCTCGAAGCTGTCGTCCGCCGGCCGGTCGGCCCAGAGCGGCCGGTCCTTCGGCGGCTCCGTCCGAGGCCGGAGCCCAGGCCGGCGCCGACACCAGGCGGCCGAGGTCGATGGCGGCGGCGGCCGTCCCGTCGAGGAGGTCCGCACGTCCGACCGCCTCGCCCAGCGAACGCAGGCCCAGCGCAGCGAGCTCGCGGCGGACGTCCTCCGCCAGGGCGGTGAAGAAGGCGACCACCTGCTCCGGGGTGCCGGTGAACTTGGCCCGCAGGTCCTCGCGCTGGGTCGCGATGCCGGTGGGACAGGTGTCGAGGTGGCACTGGCGCGCCATGTCGCAGCCGATCGCCACCAGCGCGGCCGTCCCGAACCCGTACTCCTCGGCGCCCAGCATGGCGGCGATGACGACGTCGCGGCCGGTCTGAAGGCCGCCGTCGGTGCGCAGCGCGACGCGGTCGCGAAGGCGGTTGCGGACGAGGACCTGGTGCGTCTCGGCCAGTCCCAGCTCCCACGGCAACCCGGCGTGCTTGATCGAGCTCAGCGGCGAGGCGCCCGTGCCGCCCGCGTGGCCGCTGACCATCACGTAGTCGGCGTGCGCCTTGGCCACGCCGGCGGCGATGGTGCCGATCCCCGCTCCCGCCACCAGCTTCACGCCGATGCGCGCCGTCGGGTTCACGGCGCGCAGGTCGCTGATGAGCTGGGCGAGGTCCTCGATCGAGTAGATGTCGTGGTGCGGCGGCGGGCTGATCATCGTCATGCCCGGCTGCCCGCGACGCAGGCCGGCGATGAAGGCCGTGGCCTTCTTGCCCGGCAGCTGGCCGCCCTCGCCGGGCTTCGAGCCCTGGGCGATCTTGATCTCGAGCTGCTCCGCCCGCGCCAGGTACTCGGCCGTCACGCCGAAGCGCGCCGATGCCACCTGCTTGATGGCGGCGTCGCGCCGATCGCCATCCGCCGATGCCGCATACCAGGCGGGGTCTTCGCCGCCCTCGCCGGAGTTGGCGCTGCCGCCCAGCCGCGCCATGCCGATGCTGATCGCCTGGTGCGCCTCCGGCGACAGCGCGCCGAGGCTCATCGCCGAGCTGACGAAGCGCCGCGCGATCCGCGATGCCGGCTCGACCTCGTCGAGCGGCACGGGCCGGCCGGCCGCCTTCAGCGAGAGCAGGTCGCGAGGCTGCCGCGCACCGAGGTCGGCCAGCAGGCCCCGGTACGCGGCGAGCTGGCCATCACCGTCGACGGCCTGCTGAAGCGCCTTCACGATCTTCGGCGCGTAGGCGTGGGTCTCCCCTGCGCCGCGGAACCTGACGAATCCCGGATCCTCCAGGGCGGGTGCCGCCTCCGCGAAGGCGCGCCGATGGCGGGCAACCAGGGTCCGGGCGATCGCTTCCACGGTGACCGACCCCGGCCAATGATTGGCCGCCGGGAAGCATCGGTCCGCCAGCCAGGCGTCCATGCCGATGACGTCGATGATCTGTCCGCCTCGGTACGAGGCGAGCGCGCTGATCCCCATCCGGGCCAGCACCTTGCGCAGCCCCTGCTCCAGCGCGTCCACCGTGTTGCGTCGCGCCTGATCCGGCTCCAGCTCCTCGAAGCCGCGCTCGCCGGCCTGCTCGGCCGCGAGCTCGAGGAGCAGCCACGGATGGACGGCCGATGCGCCGACGGCGATCAGCATCGCCAGGTCATGGACGTCGAAGGCGTCACCGGCTTCCACCGCCAGGTCGGTCCGCGATCGTCGGCCGGCGGCAACGAGCTCCTGGTTGACGCGGCCGGCGGCGAGGATGGAGGGGATCGCGACGCGACGCGGACCGGCGGCCCGATCGGACACCACGACGAGCTCCATGCCCCGTCGCGCCGCCGAGCGCGCCTGCCGGGCGAGCCGCGCCATCCCGAACGCGAGCCCGCGCGGCCCGCGCGAGATCGGCCAGGTCGCATCCAGGACCGCGACGCGGTTCACGGATCCGAGCAGCTGGCCCCAACCATCGTGGTCGAGGATCGGCGAGTCGATGACCACGGCCCGCGGCTCGAGGTTGCCGAGGAGGTCCGGCTGCCGCCCGATCGCCATGGCGAGCGACATGACCGCGCGCTCGCGCTCCGGGTCGATCGGCGGATTGGTCACCTGGGCGAACGACTGGCGCAGGAACGCCGAGACGCGGCGCGGCCGCCGCGCGAGCGGCGCGATCGGCGTGTCGTCGCCCATGCTCCAGATGGCCTCGTGGCCCTCGGTCGCCATCGGTCGGATCAGCTGCTTGACGATCTCGGCATCCAGGCCCATGGCGACGCGGAGCCGATCGTCGCTGGTCGGCGGCTCTCCGACCGGGATGCTCGTGATCAGCCGACGCGGCACGGTCCGCGGTGGCGTGCCATGGCGCTCGATGGTCGGCCCGATCATCCGGCCGGTTGAGACGTCCACCACCACCATCTCGCCGGGACCCAGCCGGCGCCGATGCGTCACCCGCTCCGCCGCCAGCTCAACGCTCCCCGCCTCGGACGAGACGACCACCAGCCCGTCGTTGGTCGCCGTCAGCGCCAGGGGCCGAAGCCCGTTGCGGTCGAGCATCGCTCCGACCCGTCGACCGTCGCCGAACACGAGCGCCGCGGGGCCGTCCCACGGCTCGGAGCGGGCCTGGGCCGGGTCCAGCGCCGGGCCGCCGAGCCCTTCGGCCGCCGGGATCAGCGAGCCGATGGCGGCGTCGATCCGCATCCCGCCCAGCAGCAGCAGCTCGAGCGCGTCGTCCAGCGATTGCGAGTCGGAGCCGACCTCGGTCACCAGCGGGCCGATCTCGGCAAGCCGCTTCGACCATCGGCTTCTGCCAAGCGCATGGCGACGTCCGCGCATCGCTTCACGGTTCGAGCGCACGGTGTTGATCTCGCCGTTGTGCGCCAGGTAGCCGAACGGCTGCGCCAGCCGCCACGACGGGAACGTGTTCGTCGAGTAGCGCTGATGGAAGACGGCGTAGCGCGCGTCGAGGTCATCGGCCCGGAGATCCTCGTAGAAGCGCCCGAGCTCATCGCCGACGAACAGGCCCTTGTAGACCACCTGCGATGAGCCGATGGACACCACCGCGATCGCCGGTGCCTCCGTGCTCGACCGTGCGCCGCAGGATGGCGAGGCGTCTGGCGAAGGCGAGCGGCGTCTGGCGGCGGTCGCCGACCACGATCGCCTGACGGATCGTCGGCGTCTCGCCCACGGTGCGGTCGGCCACCAGATCGGCGGCGACGGGCACGTCGCGCCAGCCGGCCACGGTCAGGCCTTCGGCAGCCGCCCGTTCCTCGACGAATCGGGCGGCGCCGTCAGCGTCCGCGGCGGGCAGGAAGCACATCGCCACGGCGACGCGGCCACGGGGGCGGGCCGTGAGGCCGGACTCCCTGATGAGCCGGGCGCCGAATCGCGCCGAGATCGGAATCGAGATGCCGGCGCCGTCGCCGGTGCGGTCATCGGCGGCGCGGGCGCCGCGGTGTGCCAGGGCGGCCAGCGCCTCGAGCGCCATCGGCACCGTGCGTTGCGCGTGGCGGCCATCAAGGTCGGCAACGAAGCCGACGCCGCAGGCATCGTGCTCGTGCCGAGGATCGTAGAGCGGGGCGTCGATCGGCTGAAGTCGCTTGACGGTCATCGGTCGAGCTCGCCTCTGCGCGGGTGTCTCCCACGCTAGGAGCGGGCTTGCCGAATGTCAGGGCCAGACGGAGTTCCGACTGGGACGCGCCCCGGGCGCAATCATCGGCACCGAACCGCAACTTCGCGGCGCTCAGCCGAGAGGACGGCGTCGCCGCAAGCGCCTGAGTCGATCGACCTCGTGCCGCTAGAACACCATCTCGGTGTCGAGGCGGCGCAGGCGCCGGCCGACTTCCGCCAGGACGGCCGCGCGAATCGATGGCGATGTGTCCAGGAGTTGCGCGAATCGCGGGTGCGTCATGACGAGGAGGGCGGAAGGTGTCTCGGTCGTCGGCCGTGGCGGTCCGCGGACCGCCGTCAAGCAGCGAGATCTCACCGAGAAAGTCCCCGTCGCGGAGGGTGTTGACCGCCTTGCCACGCCGCTCGACGCGAACGGTGCCGGACACGATCACGAAGAAGTACCCTTCGTGGCGGCCCTCGTGGGTCAGCTCTTCGCCAGCCGGCGCGTCCATCTCCTCGGCGATCCGACCGATCGCCTCGAGCTCGTCCTGCTCCAAGCCGGCGAACAATGGCACGCGCCGCAGGAGCTCCAGCTTCTGGTCCATGTCCCGGCACTCCTTCCATGATGGGATGGGCCAAAACGGATGGGGAGGGCAGCTGGTCCGGTCCCGTGGTCCTGAGGATAGCGGCGCCGGAATCGCCGCTCAAGACCTGCGCCGGAACCTACCCGAGCGACTGAACGCACGCGTATGCTCCGCGTTGGCGGCTCGCCAAGGCACGGCGGGTCCGCGATTAAGGGAGGCATCGGAGGAGGACATTCCCGTGACCTCAACCGCGGAAGTCTCAGGGGGAAGCCCATCGCTGGAGCGCGAACGCCATCGGACTCCCCGAGGTGCTGTTCCAGTCGATCACCCACATGGCGCCGGCGGTTGCGACCGCGCTCTCGATCGGCGCCGCCACATCCTTCGCCGGCGGCATCACGCCGCTCGCCGTGCTGTTCGCGATGATCGCGGTCCTGTTCACCGCCTTCTCGATGGCCGAGCTGGCCCGGCACCTCCCGTCGGCCGGCGGGATGTACACCTACGTCGGGCGCGGCCTCGGCTCGTTCTTCGGGTGGCTCGTCGCCTGGAGCTTCGCCCTCGCGGAGCCGCTCGTCATGCCGCTTCTGCTCGGTGGCTTCGGGTTCTACGGCGCGATCTTCCTGTCGTCGTACCTCAGCATCGACTTCGAGTTCGCGTGGATCGCACTGGCCATCCTGTGCGGCCTCGTGGTCTGGTTCTTGACCTACCGGGGCGTCGGGCTCTCCACCCGGGCAGGCCTGGTGCTGGGCGTCATCGAGATCGGAATCTTCCTGCTCATCTCCACGCTCCTCATCGTGAACGCCGACAACAACACGCTGAGCGTCTTCGTTCCCGGCGAGGACGGATTGAAGCCCGCATTCCAGGGCATGATCTTCTGCCTGCTCGCCTTCATCGGGTTCGAGGCGGCGGCGCCGCTCGGGGAGGAGACCAGGGAGCCGCGGCGCACGATTCCGCGCGCCGTGATCTGGTCGGCGATCCTGGTCGGCCTGTTCTACGTGTTCTGCTACTACGCGGCCACCGTCTTCTTCGGGCCCGATGAGATGACCGGGTTCTACACGTCGCACGACGGCGACCCGTGGGGCTTCATGGCCGAGCGAGGTGCTCCCCGGCATCGGTGGCCTGCTGGTCGTCTTCGCGATCCTCAACAGCTCGCTCGCCAACGCCAACGCGGGCGCGACGGCGGCGACGCGATCGCTCTTCGCGATGGGACGGGCGGGGCTGCTGCCGCGCTTCTTTGCGGCGATCCATCCCGAGACCCGTGCCCCGGTCAACGCGGTCCACTTCCAGGCCGTGACCGCGATCATCATCGCGGTCGTGCTCGGGCTCGTGCTCGCCAACGATCCGTTCGAGACGCCGGAGGGCGCCGGCAGCTTCGGCGGGCTCAACGTGTACGTCTTCCTTGGCACGATGCTCGGGCTGATCTTCGCCGGGATCTACATGCTGGTGAACCTGGCGTGCATCGGCTATTTCTGGCGTGAGCGACGCGACGAGTTCAACGTGATCAAGCACCTTCTGGTGCCGATCCTCGGCGTCATCGCCATGATCCCCGCCCTGCTCGCGGTGATCGGCGGCCTGACGATCCCGATCCTCGACATCGAGCTACCGCCGTACGAGACGGCGCTCCGCTACACGGCCCCGATCGTCGGGAGTCTGGGTGTTGCTGGGCATCGTCATCTACTTCGTCCTGCGCGCCCGCAGCCCGGAGGCGCTCGATCGAGTGGGGGACGTCTACGGGGGCGACGGACGGCAGCTCCGATACGGCGACCGTTCCACCGGAGCGGACGACCTACTGACCGATGCGGGCCGGCCTCCGGGCCGGCCCGTCGTCTACTCGAAGATCCCCAGCGGGCAGTGGGCGGTGACGACGAAGTTCGGCACGTCCACGATCTCGCTGATCCGCAGATCGACGGCCACGCTGCACAGCAGGTAGGCCTGCATCGGGTCGAGCCCATGCTCGCGGCCGAGCCACTCGATCATGCGCTTCACGGCGTCGCGGGCGGCCGTCATGAGATCTGGCCCGATGCCATCGGTGGCATACCGAGCACCATTCCGCAGGGCCGCATGCGGATCGGGGGCGGCGACGAACTCGGGGCCCGTCACGTGGAGGTCCTTGCGCACCGTCAGCCGCACGAGCGCCCGCATCGGCGTCTCGATCGCCGTGCCCGATACCTCGCCGTCCCCCTGCGTGGCGTGGCCGTCGCCGATCGAGAAGAGCGCCCCGGCGTGGAACACGGGCAGGAACAGGGTGGAGCCGGCGACCAGGTGCCGGGTGTCCATGTTGCCGCCATGCAGGTCGGGCGGGATCGTCGAGCGCGGGCCGGTCTCGGGGGCGACGCCAACCTCGCCGCAGAACGGAGCGAGCGGGCAGGTTGATGCCGGGCCAGAACTCGACGCGATCGGCATCCGGGCGTGAGGCGAGTGATCTTCAGGTGGCCGTCGGGGAAGTCGTCGGCCAGCAGCCCGAAGCCGGAGATCGAGGCCGTCCAGCCCCAGTCCGCGTGGGTGAAGTCGAGCAGATCGACCTGGAGCGTGTCGCCCGGCTCGGCGCCGTCGACGGCGACCGGACCGGTGACCTGGTCGACGCGGTCGAAGTCGAGGGTCGCGAGCGACTCTGTCGTCGAATCGGCGGTGATCTCGCCGTTCGAGGCGTCGAGGCAGTCGAATTCGACCACGTCACCGGAGCCCACGCTGGCAACCGGCGGGATGGCCGGGTCCCAGGCCAGGTGGTTCTGCTCGCGCGCGATCTGGACGCTCGGCGTCGGGAGCGACATGGGTCGCATTGTGTCAGACGCCGCAACCGATCCGCGAGGGCTACGATGCGAATGCATGGACGCTGACAGGGTCGTCGTCGGGATCGACAACGGCGCCACCAAGAACAACGCGACGGTGCTCGATGCGTCGGGCCGATTCCTGGTGGATCGCATGCACGAGATCCCGAGCCGGGTCGCCCAGGGGCCGGAAGCCGCGATCGAGGCCATGGCCGAGACGATGGACCTCGTGCTGCGCGATACCGGCACCGATCGCTCGCGCGTCGTTGCCGTGGGGCTGGACACGCCGGGCCCGGCAAGCGCCGTCGGCGTCATCAGCACCCGGGGCGCAACCAACTTCGCACAGCCCGCCTGGTGGGGATTCGACGTGCGGGGCGCGCTGGAGGCGCACATCGGCCTGCCGGTCGTCTACAACAACGACGGCAACGCCGCCGCGCTGTATGCGCACCACGTCCACTTCGGGGCCGATGCGCCGATGCATTCCTCGGTCTCGGCCGTGGTCGGCACCGGGTTGGGCGGCGGGGTGATCGAGGCCGGTCTCGTGGTTCGGGGGGCGGCTGGCATGGCCGGCGAGCTGGGGCACGTCCAGATCTTCACCGACGGGCTCCTGGCCGACGACCAGCCGATGCCGACCTGCGCCTGCGGCAACTCGGGCGACGTCGAGAGCCTGGCGTCGCTGACCGGGATCGTGCGCAACCTGCTCCCCTACTGGCTGACCCGATACCCCGAGCATCCGCTGGCGGCCCTGCCGATCGCCCAGGCGGCCAAGGAGGTGCGTGCCTACGGCGTCGACGGCGACGAGATGGCGCTCAGGCTGTTCGACCAGCAGGCCGCGGCGCTCGGGCGCCTCTTCACGATTGCCGCCAACTACAGCGACCCGAGCGTCTACTTCGTCGGTGGCGGCGTGGTCGAGGCGGCTCCGCATTTCCGCGACTGGTTCCTGGAGCGCGTGCGCGCTCACACGAGGCTGCGGGAGGAGCAGGCGGCCGTCGCCGGCGTTCGCGCTCGTTCCCGACCGCGACATGGCCGGCGCCCGCGGATCCGCGCTGGCAGCCAGGGCGATGCTGAAGGCGCGGTGCTACCCTGCGCGCCATGACTGCACAGGTGGCGCCTCGGCCTCGCGTATTGGCCGACCTCGTCCCCGGCGCACTGGTGCGCGACGTCGTGCTCGTGATCGCCGCGGCCGTGCTCACCGGGATCGCGGCGCAGGTCTTGATTCGCCTGCCATTCACCCCGGTGCCGATCAGCCTGCAGACGCTGACCGTGCTGCTGGCGGGCGCCGCCCTCGGACCGATCCGCGGCGGGCTGAGCATGGTGCTCTACCTGGTCGTCGGCCTGGTCGGGGTGCCGTGGTTCAGCGAGCAGCGGTCCGGCTGGGAGTTCGCGTCGTTCGGCTACATCATCGGCTTCGTCGCTCGCGGCCGACGCTGGTCGGCGCGCTTGCGCGACGCGGCGCGGATCGGACCGTGCTCGGCGCCGCCTGGATGATGGTCCTCGGCAACCTCGTGATCTACGTGTTCGGCGTCGCATGGCTCGCGAGCTGGCTCGAGGTCGACCTGCCGACCGCGCTCGAATTCGGCGCGTGGCCGTTCCTGATCGGCGATGCGCTGAAGATCGCTCTGGCCGCCGGCCTGCTCCCCGCGGCATGGAAGCTGGCCGGGGAACGGCCAGCCTCCTAGCCTCGGAGCCACCCGAGCCAGGTCAGGATCTCCATCGCGACCACGTTGACCGGCCGATCGTTGGCGACCGTCAGGTCATCGAGGCCGATGCCGTCATCGGCCCCCAGCCACGCCTCCGCACGCTCGAGATCTCCGGCCCGACCGGTGGTCGTGTCGGGCGCGGCACGTCGGCGAATCTCCTCGATCGGCACCGTGAGACGCACGACGCGCAGCGGCATCGGCAGCGCAGCTCGCAGCAATCGCCATCTGCTCGGCGGTCCGGATGGCGTGCGCCAGCAGGAACCGATCGTTGCCGCGTCGCAGGTAGTTTCCGACGACGAGCTCCAGGTTCTCCAGCATCAGCCGGAACTCGGACATCTCACTCTCATCGTCGCCCGGCCAGCCCCAGGCCAGCCAATCAAGGTCGAGCGCGGCATAGCGGAAATCACGCCGCTCGACGAGCTCCGCCATCTCGGCCACGACCGTTGTCTTGCCGCTGCCGAAGGTGCCGGTGACGAGGACGGCCTCGGGCGACGGCATCGGCTCAGGCGAGCCCCAGCGTGGGAGCCAGCTCGATCGGACGCAGCAGCTCCGGCCCGTCGGCGGCCACCTTGTTGACGGCGATGCCCACGGGCCACATGCGCAATGACTCAGCGGGCGCCGGGCGCAGCAGCGACTGGACGTGGCCCAGGTCGGCGTCCGGATCCAGCCAGACGTCGAGCGAGTCCCGATCCAGGATCACCGGCATCCGGTTGTGGACCGATGCCAGCAGCTCGTTCGGTGCGGTGGTCATGATCGCGGCCGTCGGCGTCTCGCCGTGGATCGGGCTCCAGATGCCGGCCAGCGCCAGCATCTCCCCTTCGGCTGCGGGACCGATGGCGTACGGCTGCCGCGGCGACGCGGTGCGGTCCCACTCGTAGAAGGCGTCGGCGGGAATGACGCAGCGGCGCTTGCGCAGCGAACGGCCGAACGCCGGCGAGTCCCAGGCCGTCTCGGCACGGGCGTTGATCCAGGTCTGCGTTGCCCGCTTTGCCTCGTCATCGGCCCAGAAGGGCCGAAAGCCCCAGCGCGCCGCGGCCAACCGCCGCTGATCCTCGCGCTGGACGACCATCCGGATCGTCTCGGTGGGCGGCACGTTGAAGAGGCCATCGGGCAGGTCCTCGTCCGGATACGCGCCGAAGTAGTCGCTGATCCGGTGGGAGGGCTCGCCCTGGCTGAATCGGCCGCACATGTCAGGCGGATGGTAGCCGCGACGCGCGGATTAGCTCGCTAGATTGACCAGGCAGCCGATGGGCGCGGCGTCATCGGCGCATGATGGCGCGCGGTGGAGTGGGACACTTCGTGCGATGTCCGCACCGCCGACAACCTCCCCGCGTGGATTGACAAGGTTCGTCCCGATCCTCGACTGGTCGCGAACCTACGACCGCCGATGGCTCCGCGGCGACCTGATCGCGGGCATCGCGGTCGCGGCGATGATCGTGCCGAAGAACCTCGGTTATGCGGGCATCGCCGGCATCCCGGTCGAGAACGGGCTGTACGCGGCGGCGGCGGCGGCGATCATCTATGGCCTCTTCTGCACGTCACGACACATCTCGACCGGGCCCAGCTCGTCGCTGGCGGCCGTTGCCGGCGGCGCGGTCCTTCTACCGGCCTCGGCGGCACCGACGCGGCGCAACTGGTGGCGGCGATCGCGGTCCTGACCGGTGCCCTGTTCCTGCTGGTCGCCGCCCTCAAGCTCGGCTGGCTTGCGAGCTTCCTCTCGCTGGCCGTCGTGACCGGGTTCCTTGCGGGTGCCGCGATCGACGTGGTTATCGGCGAGCTGCCCAAGATCACGGGAACGTCCGCCGACGGTGTGAACGCCTGGCAGGAGCTCGCGTCGTGGGTTCGGGGCTTAGGCGACCTCAGCCTGGCGACGTTGGTCGTCGGCGTGCGTTGCCCTCGCCGTCATCCTCGGGCTTCGGTTCGCGTTTCCGAGGATCCCGGGGGCACTCGTCCTCGTGGTCGGCGGCCTGATCAGCTCGGTCGTCCTCGACTTGGGAGCGCAGGGAGTCGCGCTGGTGGGCCCTGTGCCGCGAGGCCTGCCGCTTCCGCAGGTGCCATCGATCGAAGTCGTATCGCAGAATCTCCCGACGATCGCGATCTCGGCCTTCGCACTCCTGCTCATCGGGTTCTCCCAGACCGCGGGCGACGCCCAGGCATTCGCGACGAGGCATCGGTATCGGGTCGACCTCAACCAGGAGTCGGTTGCCCAGGGAATGGCGAACATCGGCGCCGGCTTCTTCCAGGGCATGCCCGTGTCGACGAGCCTGTCGGCGAGCTCGCTGAACGAAGCCGCCGGGGCCAGGACGCCGGTCGCCTCGCTCGCGACCGGTGGGATCGTCGTCGCGACGCTGATCCTGCTCGCGCCGCTCTTCTCCGAGCTGCCCAAGGCCGTCCTGGCCGCGATCATCATCGACGCGGTCGTCTTCGGGATGATCGACGTCGCAGAGTTCCGTCGGCTCCGGCGGGTGAAGCCGTTCGACTTCTGGATCGCGCTGGCGGCGGTCATCGGCGTGCTGTCGGTGGGCGTCCTCCTCGGCGTGGTCGTCGGCATCGTCCTGTCGCTGCTGTGGCTCATCAACGTCACGACCCGACCGTCGATGCCGCTGCTGGGCCGCGAGACCGGCACGCACGTGTACCGCGATCTCAGGGAGTACCCCGACGACGAGACCTACCCGGGCATCGCGGTGATCCGAATCGACGGTGGCGTGTTCTTCGCAACCGCCGCGGCGCTGGACGAGCGCGTCCGCGCGATCCTCGCACGCCAGCCCGATCTGCACTCCCTCGTGCTCGATCTCGAGGGCGTCAACTTCGTCGACTCACAAGGGGCGGCGAAGCTCGGCGACCTCCACGAACTGACCGATGCGAACGCGATCGATCTGCGACTGGCGCGCGTGAAGCCCGACGTGTCAAGAGTGCTGGCGGCGGACGGGGTCATCGATCGGATCGGGCGGGACAGAATCCACGGAAACGTCCACCGGGCCGTCGAGGCCGCGAAGCGCGCGCAATCCTAGCCGTGATCGGTCACGAAGCGGAGCCGACAGGCTGGCCCGCCTGTCGTTTGTCGGAGGACTAACGCCAGCCGAACGCGAAAATCAGTAGCGGCGGCCGCGCTGGCGAGCGAGATCGAACTGGGCGGTGTCGGCGATGGCCATGACGGCCATCGTGCCGGCCTGGACCGGGTCGGAGACGACGAGGTCGGCGACATCGGTCACCGATCCGGCCATGTTGAGCGCGATGACCGGGATGCCGTGCTCCCGGAGCTCCCGGACCGCCGCGGTGATGTCGCCGCCCATGATCGAGCCGGCCAGCACAAGGAGTGGGCGCGCGGCAGGTCGGCCACGGCGCGCACGGCGGCGGCGATGTTCTCCTCGCCGACCAGCGCGATGGTGTCGACGCTGATCCGCTCGCCGCGCAGGTTGTGCCGATCGGCCTCGCGACACCGCGCCGAGCGCGACCTGGGCGACCTGCGCCCCGCCGCCGATCACGATCACCCGCTTGCCGAACACGCCCTCAAGGGTGCGCGTCGCCTCGTGCGCGTGAACCGCGGGTACGTGGCGAGAGCCTCGGCCAGCGCCTCGCATCGAGCCCCGCAACCTCCAGCTCGGCCTCGGCGATGTCGTCGGCGACCCGTGGCGTCGACAGCGTGCGCAGCGTGCCTCCGGCATCGGCGATGGCGGCCACGATGTCGGCAAGGGCCGGGCGCATCGGCGAAGCGAAGGCGGATGGCGGTGGTCGTCGGCTCGGGCATCAGGCGGACGGCACCGCGGCGACGCGGCGCAGGAAGCCGGAGAGGAGTGCCTCGCCATCGGCGGTGAGGATCGACTCGGGGTGGAACTGGAAGCCCTCCACCGGATGTGACCGATGGCGGATGGCCATGATCACGCCATCCTCCGACCAGGCGGTGACCTCGAGCTCGTCCGGCAGCGCCACGGTGCTGATGGCCAGCGAGTGGTAGCGGGCGGCGTCGATCGGCGAGGGCAGGCCGTCGAACGAGCCGACCCCGGCGTGGTGGACCGGCCGTGCCTTGCCGTGCACCGGCGGCACTCGCATGACCTGCGCGCCGTAGGCGACACCGATCGCCTGGTGCCCGAGGCAGACCCCCAGGATCGGGACCGATGGACCCAGCCGCTGGACGAGCTCGACGCTGATCCCCGCCTTCTCGGGCCGGGAGGGCCCCGGCGAGATCACGATGGCGTCCGGGTGCTGGTCCTCGATCTCGGCAACGGTGACCTGGTCGTTGCGCGCGACGGTGACATCGGCGCCGATGCGGGCCAGCAGCTGCACGAGGTTGTAGGTGAACGAGTCGTAGTTGTCGAGCAGGAAGACCTTCATCCCCCCCCTCCGATGGCGG
>CAVWZA010000018.1:0-296138 GCA_963759405.1 uncultured Chloroflexia bacterium
GGTACGCGGTACCAAGTCTCATTAGCCCGATGCGGGCATGAGCCTGAGCCCCCCGATCCACGACGTCATATTCCCATTCACGCCCACGAGGTTGCTTCGCTGGTGGACCTGCGCGCCCACGAACGAGCCGTCCGTGACCGTGCCGTTCAGCACGATGAAACCGGCCGGGGTGGCATGCCCTCTCATCTCGGCCGTGAACGAGATGTCTCCGACCGTGATCTCCTCGGTCACTGTCAGCTGGGCGGCCTTGCCGGTGGCCCGGAAGCTCGTGACCTGCATCTCGATCGTGACGCCGTTCGCGGTGCCGAGGCAGTGCCCGATGAGTTCGTTGCACGTCTTCGCGTATGTGATCACGATCGGCGCGCTCGACGCGGACGCCGGCGCCGCCCCTAACGAGACGAGCGCGACGGCGGCCAGGGGCAATCCGATGATTTTCTTGATGTAAGTCATGCCTTCCTCTGCTCCCTTCGTTAATGCTTTTCCTCGGACTCGATCGAGGAGTACCGATGCCGTCTCGAGCTTCCGGTTCGCTTCCTGGGTCACGGGCTTCGACCGCTTCCACGATTCGCAGGTATTGGAGCTCCGCCCAGCGGCCGGCCTCCCGCAGCGCGGCGGCGGAGGGCGCTTCGAAGACGTGGAATAGGGTTTCCTCGGCGGGCAGGAAGGTGGTTCGGAGGTAGCGCACGCCGCTCCCGAGCTCCGCGGCGAGCCTCGCTCACGCCGCCGTCGGCTGAGTACGCCTCGAGGAAGTAGCTCGGCATGCGGCCAGCGTCCTACTTTCTCCCGCCGTTCGTAACGCGGAAACCCCGGGTCTTTGCTCAGCCGTCGTCGGCGAATTTCCGTGCGAGCTCGGTTCGCGAGCGGACGCCGAGCTTGCGGTAGATCTGGGTCAGCGCGGACTCGACGGTGCGGTCGGCGACGACAAGGATCCCCGCCACCTCCTTGTTGGTCTTACCCTGAGCAACCAGCTCGGCGATCCTGCGCTCGCTGGGTGTGAGCTCGCCCGACGTCGCCCGTCGTCCGCCGATCCGACCGAGCTCCTCCTGGGCACGCTCGGCCCAGAGCCGAGCGCCGCGCTCCGCGAAGCTCGCGCGCGCAGCCTCCAGCGATTCGCGCGCCGCCCGGCGCTGGCGGGCGCGACGCTGAACGCGACCCAGCGCGAGCAACGTCCTAGCGCGCTCGAACGGCGTATCGATCGCATCGTGTTCGCGCTAGTGCTTCGGCGAAGGAGCCGAGCGCGACGCCGAGCTCGCCTCGGGCCGCGGCGACGATGGCGCGCGAGCGCGCCGTGGCCGCGCGCCCCAAAGGGCTGGCCGCCCTCTCCGCATACAGGTCGAGGAGGCGCTCCGCCTCGTCAAGCTCGCCGAGCTCCGCAAGGGCCTCGATCGCGAGAGGCACGGCTTGGAGGTGGAAGGCTTCGCCGTAGCCCATCGCGAAGAGACGGTCGGGTAGCGGTCGCAGCACCGCGGCGGCGGCCGTGACATCGCCGAGCGAGAGCTCGAGCGACCCGAGCGCCGCGTGCGCCTGGATCTCGTTCAACCCGGGCAGCCTTGAGGCCTCGGCCGCTTTCGCGCGAGTGAGCTCGACGTCGCCGAGGAACCCATGCGCAATCGCCTGTCCGCACGCCTCGGCGGCGATCCGGTCGGGCAGGCCGAATTGTTCGGCCATTGCGTACCCCGAGCGCGCAATCTCCGCCGCGAAAGAAAAGTTCCCGGCGCGGGACTCGAGCTCCGCACGATGGAGGAGCAGCCCCGCAATCATGTGCTCGTCACCGTGGTAGGACGCCCGCCGGGAAGCAAAGTCGAAAGCTGCTCTCGCTTCGTCCAGCCGGTCGGTGAACATATACCCGAGCGCGCGCACCGTGCTCGGGCCATACGCCAGAGAAACGCCGGACGCCTCCTCTACCTGGATGGCTGCCTGAAGCAACTTGTCGTCGGGCGTTTTCCCGGCGGAGAATTCGACGAGCGCGAGCGTGCCTGTCGACTGCGCCCGAGTGAGGTCTGTCTGGCTCAGGGCGATGGCGCGCTCTGCGTACGCTCGCCCCTCCTCGACGGACCGGAAGGCGACGGCGAGCATGGCCAGAAAGTCGAAGATGCGGGCTTCGAGCTCCGGCATACCGGCCGCCTCGACCACAGCCTGCTCGCCCAAGGCGATCCGCTTGCTCGTGTCGGGTTCAGCGAAGGAGAGCACGGAGAGCGCTCGCGCCCGGTGGACGCCTTTGGGCGCGTTGTCAACAATCCGGGCCGCGATCGCGCATGCGCGCGCCACATCCCCTGCCGGGAGATAGTAATCGGCGGCGTCGCACAGCCGCCGCAGTTGCTCGTCGACGTGATCCGGGCCGGTGAAACGTGCGGCGAGTTCAGACAGCTCGGCCGCCGTTGCAGGCGATCCGTGTGCAACCGCTACTCGCGCGGCCTCGTCGAGTTCCCGGGCAACTTCGTCGTCGGGTGGCTCGCCTGCCAGGCCGCGGTGGCGGGCGCGTTCCTCCACCGTCGGCGCGATGCTCGCGAGGGCGCGATGCGTGCGGCGGCGAGCATCGCGGTCGGCGCGCCCGTAGACCGCAGCCGCAAGGAGCGGGTGTGCGAATCGCACGCCGTCGCGGTGGATCTCGATCACGTGGGCGTCGACCGCCGGCTGGAGGCTTGCGAGTGCGTCGTCGTCGACCGCGACCAGAAGCTCGATCGTCGGCTCGCGCATTGCCGCAACAGGGAGCAGCGCGGCCCGGGTCGCCACCGGGAGCGCAACCAGACGGGCCGCCAGCAGCTCATCGAGCGTGGATGGCACCGGCAACGGTTCGCCCGGCGCGACTCGCCCGCCAACGCGGACAAGCGCGCGGGCGAGCTCGAGCACAAAGAACGGGTTCCCGTTCGCCGTCTCGTGCACGCGGCGCACGATCGGCCGGGGCAACGCCGTGCCGAAGCGGCTCGTGACCAACGCCGAGACCGCACCCAGGCTGAGCGGGCCGAACTCGACCTGCGTGAGCAGCTCGTCCGGATACCTGTCCAACCCCAGCGGGAGCGCCGTCTCGCCGTAGGTCCGCTGCGCGAAGATGAACCGCACCTCCTCGGCACCCAGACGCCGGAGCGAGAATGCAAGCGATGCAGCCGACGGCGCGTCCAGCCACTGCACGTCGTCGACCGCCACCAAGACCGATCCCCTCGCGGCGAGCTCGCGCAAGCTCGCAAGCACTGCGACCGCGATCGTCGCCGGCTCTGGCGGCGCCCCCTCCGCGTCGACACGCAGAAGCGCGACGGTCAGCGCGCGCGCCTGAGGCGGCGGCAGTTTCGGCAGAACCTCGTCCATCACTCCATCGAAGAGGTCGCCGATCGCGGCGAACGCGAGTTTTGTCTCCGAGGGGCTTCCACTCGCGGTGAGGACGCGGAAATCGCGGTCGCGGGCTGCCTGGACGGCCTCGCGCCAAAGCGTCGTCTTCCCGATTCCTGCCTCACCCTCGAGGACGAGTACTCGCTCGCCCTGCGAGGAATCTAGGAAAGCACCGATAGCCTCGAGCTCACGGTCTCTGCCTACGACCGCAGTCATGTGCGCTGAATAGCATGTCTCTCGCGGCGAGGGAAGAGCTATGGAAGCCAATCACACTAAGTGTGGTTAGTTTGAAGCTTCGAGGGCAGGCCCGATCCCGGCAGCTCCCGACTCTCTTCGCACGATCAGGCAGTGAGTAAGCGCTGTGGCACAATGCGGGGACGAGTTATCCGCTCTATTTGAGCGTGAATGTGCGCCCGTAGCTCAGTGGATCAGAGCAGCTGACTTCGGACTATCCCGGCCGATGCGCTGTAGCACCGTGCGTGGGATGGGGAGCGAACGGCGCCGAGTTATCTGCTGTCTTCCCCGCCCTGACACATGGTCGTGCGCTGGCGTGGGACGACTCGGTAGCTCTTCGTCAGCTGACCGTCGGCGGCTCGGTGCTCACGGTTGGAGGGCGAGTCTGGTCGCTGACGGGTAGCAGGAGCGGCAGCCGCCCTCTGCAGTACATCAGGGCCGCCGCCGCTGCCTTCGATGACGTCGCGGATGCACCGGCGCGCCGTCCATCGAGTTACGGAGTCGGGTCGGTCTATTTCTCGTCCGGTCGTCGTCGGCGACTAAGTGCGCGGATTCATGGCCGCGAAGATCGCCATCGAGCCGACCGTCTCGAGCTCCACCTGCTCGAACGATGCCTCGAGGATCTCGCGGAGCCCCTCCTGGGTGTCGCCCAGGTTGTCGAAGATGCCCCGCCGGTTGTTGGCGTCGAGAATCTCCGCGACAACCAGGTGTGTGGCCCTGAAGTCCCGAGGATCGATGCGCCGAAGAGGACGCCAGTCGGCGCGAGGACGGCAGCCACGTTGGCCACGGCCACAGCCTTGCGCGAGAGCGGTCCCGGTAGGCAGTGGATCACGCCGTTCAGCGCGGCGGAGTCGAACGGTCCATCGATGGGCAGCGGCTTGCAGACGTCGGCCTCGACCGCCGTGATGTCCAGGCGCTGCAGGCGCCGGGAGGCATGATCGAGGACGTGCACATTCGGGTCGAGGATGGTGACGGGGCTGCCCGTCAGGCAGGCCGGCTCGTTCCAGGAAGTAGCCAGTGCCCGGGCCCACGTCCAGGTGCCGAGGGCGGATGTGCCGCCGGTATCGTTCCACCAGAAGAGTCGTCGGGCAGCGCCACACGACCCGGGTAAAGAAGCCGAGGATCAGGGGGTCGTAGATCTTGAGGAAGAACGGGGTGTACTCGCTCTGGCCCCCGTAGGCGGGATCGTCACGCTCCATCGAGCACGAGCGCTCCTTCCTGTGGGGCATTGTCGCTGTCGCTGTCCACCTGGGGTTGTGTCTGCATCCGAGCCGAAAGTGCGATCTGAGGACCTGCATCCGCAAAGGATGCCGAGCGGTAAGGCGCCCCGGCCTGTCCTGCCGCTTGGCAGCAGGGTTAGCTCACGAGTCTGCCGACTGCTCTAGACGGTCGGGAAGGTGAGCAAGCCGTGCGAGTAATGACGAGCGCCGCTGGCCTTGCGCGCCCTAGAGATGGTTATTCGATGCCGGAGCGCTGTGGCACAATGCTCACCGAGTTATCCGCTCTGTTTGAGCGTGAATGTGCGCCCGTAGCTCAGTGGATAGAGCAGCTGACTTCGGACTATCCCGGCCGATGCGCTGTAGCCCGAGCGTGGGATGGCGAGCGTAGAGCGTCGAGTTATCGGCTGTTTTCTGCTTCGGAGCGCTGTCCGGTGTTACAGCTGCACAAGGCGTCTATTCGGATATGCCAGTAATCGACGCCGAGCGGCATCAGGCATGGGAGCCGAATCGGATCGAGTCGCTTGCGCTCGGTGCGGTACGGGGGCCTATCGGCTCCCCCACGGGTTGCCTTCGGCACTAGGCCTGACTCGCCGACCGCGGGTATCTCTTGTCCTTCTACCGATGGGAGGTACGGACCGATGGCTGCACATGCGCTACGCACCAAAGTCTGGCCGGCGCTCGCCTCTGCGCTCATCGTGGGCCTCTCCGGCTGCGGCGGTGCGGCCGTGGGGGACGGGACCGAGCCACGGGTGATCGAGATCTCGATCGACGGCTTCCACTTCGTGCCCGACCACTTCACCGTGCATCGCGGCGATTCGGTCCGCTTCCTCATCTCCAACCCGGACCGCGTCGGGCACGAGCTGTTCATCGGCACCATCGCCGAGCAGGCCATGCGTCGCGAGGCGGCGCCGTCGAAACCATCGGACGGCGGATCGGTGACACACTTCGGGTATGGGATCTACGTCCCAGCCCTGACCGACGGCGAGTTCGACTACGCCTTCAGCAATGACACCGATCTGCTGATCGGCTGCCACCTGCCGGGCCACTGGGAGGAGGGCATGGTCGCGACGATCGACGTTCAGCCCTGACGTCCGGTCACCTCGTCAGTGGCCACTTTTGCACCAGTTGCCGCGGCGTGATGGATCGCCAGCGCCGCCCACTGCCAGCGGCGCGAAGGCGCCATCGGTGCCGCGGAGCACACTGGCTCGAGGTCAAGACTTAGGAGGAGACGATGGCTCGGAAACGCACCAGGAACCTACTCGCCGCAACGGCAGCAATCGCAATCGCCACTGCCGGCTGTACCACGACCGGTGAGTCGCCGACCCCGGCTGGCGCCGACGGCGCAACCACCGTCGCAGTCACGCTCCAGGAATGGTCGGTGCTGCCTGCGTCGGACTCGGCCCCTGCCGGCGACATCACGTTCGAGGTCACCAACGATGGGCCGGAGGATATCCACGAGTTCGTCATCCTCAAGACCGATCTCGATCCGGGCGAACTGCCAACCGATGAGAACGGCGCCGTCACCGAAGAGGGAGAAGGCATCGAAGTTATCGACGAGATCGAGGACATCCCCGTTGGCGAGACCCAGGAGATCACGACGATGTTGGAGGCCGGCAGCTACGTGTTGCTCTGCAACATCTGGGACGAAGAAGAGGGCGAGGCGCACTACACCATGGGGATGCGCACGGCATTTAGCGTGACCGACTAGCGATCGGCCAGCGCACTGGAGGCGGAGGGCGGTCGGCGAGGACACTTGCCCGCCGACGGGCCGACGCCGTGCTCGACTGTGAGCCGGCGACACCGGATTGCGCGGGCATCGCCCCAGCCGGGGCATGATGACCCTCATCATCGGCTGAGCCGGCTGGTCCGCTATCTGGATCCTCATCGATCCTGTCTCATGCGTCTCATGCATGGACTGGGTGTACGCCGCTGAGACGTACGAGCGTTTCAGTCGGAACGGTATGCGGTACCAAGTCGCGTTCAGAGCCCGAGGCCCGATGGCAACAGGCTCTACACGGTCCTAATCAGATCCTCAACACTCACAGCCCGAAGCCGATCAGGTGGCGACCAGCGTTGCCGCCGCGGGCGTCCGTCGGCCCCGCACGTGGTGGAGAAGGCTGACTCGACCGCGAGCTCATAAAGCAAACACGCAACTTGGCGCCCGGATCCGCGCCTCGCCGCTGCGGTCCCACCCCCTTGGCACGGGCGGTATCGTGAAGCGCTTCATGCGCGAGAACGCCGCCGACATCGACTTCCTGCAGCGACTGATGGACGACACTCTGGCCGACATCAGCCCGCACATGGCCAGCATCGTGACCGCTGACAAGCGACTGCGGGCCAGTCAGGTGGTGCGCTACCTCGACGGCGTCAAACATGTCGCGTTCGGATCAGTGACACCGGCCGGCGAGCCACGCGTCTCACCGCTCGACTCGGTGTTCGTGCGCGGGCGCTTCACGCTTTCCACCGATAACTCGGCGGCGCGCGTCGCCAATCTGCGACACAACCCGGCCTGCAGTCTCGTTCATATGGTCGGCGATACGGTCGCCATCGTCGTCCACGGCAGGGCTGAGTGGATCACGCGTGACCATCCAGAGCACGACGAGATTCACTCGATCTGGACGTCACTGTATGACTCAGACCCCTACTCCTGGGGCAGCGGCATCGTCTTGTTCCGCGCCGAGCCCGCCGCAATGTGGGCCTACGCCCAACGCCCCAGCGACCTTCCCGAGTAGCGGTCCGGGCAGGCGATGCGGCGTGAGCAGGCGCGGCCGCCCATGCCCTCCGTGTGCCAGTGGCGGCCAGCGGAGCGCGGCGCCGCCAAGACTTACGGCTTTGCAGCGTGGAGCCACCGGGGCAGGAAGATCAGCAGGTTCCAGCCGGCGATCCCAACGACCAGCGACAGTCGCAAGATGAGCGGCCATGTCGTCTCCCAGCTCCACAGCCCGAGCATCACCGGGAGGAACAGCAGCCAGACCGCGCGAACGAGCAGGGGCAGGCTACGGACGTCAGCGCGGCAGTGGGTTCGGGCCGGTCGCCGTCACGAGCTTCTGGGGCACCCAGTCGTCGACGTGGTGGAACCCGTCCTCGAACAGGCCACCGTGGAGCTCGACGGATGCCCGCAGTGAGAGTCGATAGAACTTCACGTGGGTGAAGTCCTCGAACAGGATGTAGACGGGGTCGGGTGTGCTGTTCGGGCCCTGGAACTGCTGTCCCGTCAGGACTGGCTTGTGGCCTTCGACGAACGCGTCGAACGTGTCGCCGACCACGACGCCGAGGTGCTCCAAGCCCATCTTGTAGACGCGCTGGTGGACGGGCGGGATGAGCTCGATCAGCGGGACGGCCTTGCCGTCGAGGACCTCGAGCGGCTGCGTCGGGGACGATCAAGGAGATCGGGCGGCCGTTCCAGACGTTCTCGCGATTGGCGACGGCGTGCCGTTCGAGGAGACTCCGCACGCGCACGTACTCGTCCCACTCGGGGACCCGATATGCGAGGTGGCTGAGCTGGTACGGGGCGATGTCGATGCCGCGCGTGGCGAGCCGGTCGCGCTGCTGCGCGGCGAATGCCCGGTAGTCCCCGATGATGTCCTCGATCGGATCTGCCATCAGCCCGTCCTCTCATGGCTGTCGTCAACTTTCGGGAGCAGTCGGTTTTCAGGGCCCCTCGACGACCGTCGCCTGCAGCCGGCCCATGCCTCTCCTCCATCGGACGCTGATGCGCTCATGCCAGGCCTCGGGACCGGCTAGGGGGCGATCGCTGCCGCGACCGTTGCGACGGAGTCGGTCAGCTCCTGGGGCAGGCGGACGACTCCCGGGGCTTCCTGCGCCGCGCGGCCGCCGATGGCGAGGATGAGCTCGGGATAGGCACCGCGCAGGAGACGCGCGACTTCGAAGGCCGCCTTGCGATCGCGTGCCGTCACGACGCCGATCACCGCGGCCCTCGCGCCCTGTGCTGCGTTGAGCCAGTCGTCCGTTGGCAGGTCCGCACCGAGGTAGACCACCGGAAGCCCCGCTCGCCGCGCGGCGATGGCGAAGGCGAGCGCGCCGAGCTCGTGGCGCCCACCCGGCGGCAGCCCGACCACGACGCGCGGCCCGTGGCCCTCCGCGGATCCGGCGGCCTCCAGCGCCTGCCCGAGCCGCCGCTGGACGGCGCTGCTTGCCATGTGCTCGCCGGCGACGGAGACCTGGCCGGCGGCCCACGCGTCGCCGAGCGCCTCGAGCGCCGGGAAGAGCAGGTCGGTCGCGATGCGCTCGAAGGAGCCTCGGGCAAAGATGTCGTCGAGGACCGCGGTGATGGCATCCGGGTCGAGGGCGCGGGCTGCCCCCAGGAAGCGCTCGGTCATCGCGACCGCCTCCGCGGGCCCGGTTCCCCGGACTGCACCGCCTGCCACCGCCTCCGACACGACCTCACCGGCGGAGCTTGCCGACTGCAGCTGGACTGGCACGCTCCCATCCAGGATGGCCGCGGCCGCGCCGCTCGGGGACCAGCCCTCGTCGACGAGCGCCCGCATCGTGCGCACGCGGGCGATGCTGTTGTCGTCGAACTGGCGGTAGCCGCCCGTGGAGCGCGCAGGATTCACGATCCCGTAGCGGCGCTCCCAGGCCCGAAGGACGGGGACGGACACGCCCGCGCGAGCCGCGGCCTGCTTGATGTTGTACATGGTCTGCGCATGGTACACGGAAACAGACGCTTGACAAGTATTGGACACGTCGGCTACTGTCTGCACAGACCTTTGACAAAGGTTGTACATCCAGATCTCGCAGGCCCGTCCGGCCAACATCGAAAGGGAACAAACCCCGATGCGCAAGCTCCTCGGCGGCACGACGGCCGCGCTCCTCGCCCTCACGATCGCCGCCACGCCGGCGTTCGCCGCCAACGCGGGCGCCAAGCCCGGCACCGACACGATCGTCCAGATCGTCCTCGCCGACGACGGCGAGTTCGACGTCCTCCAGGCGGCGGTCATCGAGGCCGGCCTCGCGGGTGCGCTCTCGAGCACGGACGACCAGTACACCGTGTTCGCCCCGACCGACTGGGCGTTCGTCTCGACCTTCCGCAGCCTGCTCAGCGACAACAGCCTCACCGAGGCCGACGTGATCGCCTTCATTGAGGCGGGCGGCGTCGACACCGCGTTCGGCCCCGGCGCCCTGGCCGACATCCTGCTCTTCCACGTCACCAACGGCCGCCGGACGAGCAACTCGGTCGTCAAGGCACCCGGCTACAGCATGCTGAACGGCGACCGCCTGTCCCGCTCGCAGCTGCTCGATGCCGGCATCGCCGCGGTCGACATCTCCGCCTCGAACGGCGTCATCCACGTCATCAACTCGGTCCTGCTGCCGTAGCGACCAGCGCGCCCCGCGGGCGCGCCTCACCTCTCCTCTGGGGACGGCCCTGCCAGCCGGCGGGACCGTCCATCCGCCTCCCTCCCCCCGGAAGGACCGAATGGACGCGCTCATCACCCCCACAGCCCCGATCGCCGGCGTGAGCGCCGGCACAACCACCGTCGCCACCGCTCGCCCCGTGGCCCCGGAGCGAGCTCGATCGCTGGCGCGTTGGAATCGCGTCCTCTCCGGGCCTCCACGGGATCCAGTTCGTCGCCATGCTCGCGGTGGCGAGCACCGCGGCGGCCTTCGCGCCGTACCTCAGCACCGTGAAGGTCCAGCTCGTCGACGGCAAGTTCGCGGGCCTGGAGGCCGTCAAGGTCGAGCTGTTTTCGATGCCGCTCGCTTGGTTCATCGCCTCCTTCCTGGCGATGAGCGCCATCGCCCACTTCCTCGCCGGCTGGCCGCTCCGGGCGCGGTACGAGGCCTGGCTCGCCCGGGGCATGAACCCGCTGCGCTGGGTGGAGTACGCGTTCAGCAGCACCGTGATGATCGTCGCGATCGCATACATCTCGTTCATTCAGGACGTCCCCGCCCTGCTCGCGATCGCCGGCTGCAACGTGGCGATGATCCTGTTCGGCTGGAGCATGGAAGCCGCCAACGAGGGCCGGCGCGACCGGCCGGACTGGAAGCACTACATCTTTGGTGCGATCGTCGGCGTCGTGCCGTGGCTCGGGATCGTGTCGATCCTGCTGGCCTACGGCCTCCAGCCCGACCTGCCCGAGGGCGCGGGGATTCCCGCCTTCGTGTACTTGATCGTGGCCACCCTGTTCCTCTCGTTCAACGTGTTCGCCATCACGATGGTCCTCCAGTATCGGAGGATCGGGCGTTGGCGTGACTACCTCGTCGGCGAGAAGACGTACATGGTCATGAGCCTCGTCGCCAAGTCGGCGCTGGCCTGGCAGGTTTTCAGTGGCACGCTCCGCCCCGGCGGCTGAGCGCGCTGCATCATCTCGTCGTCATCTGAGGTCCGAACCATGGCCACCCACCATCTCCACGCCAGCCAGCTGATCAACCGCCCGATTGACGAGGTCTTCGCGTTCTTCGCGCGACCCGAGAATCTCGGGCGGATCACGCCCCCCGCGATGGGCTTCCGGCAGCTCTCGACGGACATCGCGATGCGCCCCGGCCTCGAGATCGATCACCGGATCCGGCCGCTGCCGGGCATCTCGATGCGTTGGCGCTCGTGGATCGAGACGTACGATCCGCCGAACGGCTTCACCGACATCCAGGTTCGCGGGCCGTATCGCAGCTGGGTGCACCGGCATCGGTTCACTGCCGTCGACGGCGGCACGCGGATCGACGATGACATCGAGTACTCGCTGCCGCTCGGGCCGCTCGGCGAGCTGGCGCACCGGCTGAACGTCCGGTCGCAGCTCCTCGAGATCTTCCGGCACCGTGCGCGCACGATCGAGGCGATCTTCGCGCCCGCGTCGGCCATCGACCATCCGCTCACCGTCGGCGTGGCCGGCGGGACCGGCTTCGTCGGCGGCGCGATCGCGGCCGAGGTTCGGCGTCGCGGCCACCGTGTCGTCGTGCTGACCCACCGCGGCGACGAGGCGCGCGGGCCGCTGCCTGACGACGTCGAGCTGCGGCGCGTCGACGTGACCACCGGCGAGGGCCTGCCGGACGCGCTCGCCGGCATGGATGCCCTCGTGGTCGCCTTGGCGTTCCGGAACTCGCCCATCGAGGCGCCGCGCCGCGGCCAGACGTTCATGGCCGTGGATGCGGCCGGCACCGAGCGGCTCGCGGCGGCCGCCCAGAGCGCGGGCGTCGGCCGCCTGGTCTACCTGTCCGGCGCCGGCGCGGCGCCCGACGCGCGCCACTGGTTCCGCGCCAAGTGGCGCGCCGAGACGGCCGTCCGCGAGAGCGGCATCCCGTTCACAATCATCCGCCCGACGTGGATCTACGGGCCGCGTGACGTGTCGCTGAATCGGTTCCTCGGTTTCGCGCGGCTGCTGCAGGCCGTGCCGATGACGAACCTCGGTCGCCAACAGCTCGCGCCGGTGTTCATCGACGACATCGCGCGGCTCGCGGCCGACGGCCTCCTCGATCCCGCGGCAGCCAACCAGGTCTTCGAAGTCGGCGGCCCGGAGACCCTGTCGATGCGCGAGATCATCCGCCGCGCCCTGCGCATCGCCGGCATCCGGCGCCCGATCGTTCCCGGCCCGGCGCCGCTCATCAAGCTCGCCGCGCTTCCTCTCGTGCTCCTGCCCCAGCCCCCGCTGACCCCGGACGGGGTCGACTTCATCAACGCCCCGGCGACGGTCGCCCTCGGTCCGCTCCTCGACCGCATGCCGCGCGCCCTGACCCCGCTCGACGCAGGTCTCGCGACCTATCTGGCGCCGTCCGCCGGCCCGGCGACCGTCTCGATCGATCCGATGGCGGATCCGACCGTTCGGGCTGCCCCCGGGCCAGCCTGAGCGGCAGGCTCAGTCCGGCGCGGGATCCACGCCGCCGGTGCGGCGGACGACCTCGGCCCAGAGCGCCGCACGCTCTGTCGCGCGCAGGCGCGTCGACGGCACCCGGTCGAACGGCCTCGGCCGGCGATCGAGGTAGAGTCGGCCAGGCGCGATAGCGGCGCGCGGTGCCGTCGCCAGCCAGGTGATGGTGTCGATGCCCTCCTCGGGCGTCCGCAGGATCGGGCCAATCACGCGTTCGAATCCCGGCAGCGACGCGGACAGGCCCGGCGTCCGAGCCCAGCCCGGATGCATCGAGACGAAGCTGATCGAGGAGCCGCGCAGGCGGCGTGCCCACTCGCGGACGATCGCGACCTGGGCCCGCTTCGCCCGGGCGTAGAAGCGCGGACCGCCGTACTCGACCTTGGACCCGTCGAGGTCGCTGACGTCGAGCGACTGGGCGTACATCCCGCCCGACGTGACGGCGATGACCCGCGCGTCGGGCGAGCGGCGCAGCAGCGGGAGCAGGCCCGACAGCAGGGCGAACGGCCCGAGGACCATGAGGGCCATGCTCGCCTCGGTGCCGTCCGGGGCGGCCGTTCGCTGCGGGTAGATCATCCCGGCGTTGTCGACGACGATGGCAAGCGATTCCTCGGCGGCCGCGATCTCCTGCACGGCCGATCGAACCGAGCCCAGGTCCGCCATGTCGGCGACGTGGATCGGGAAGCGGTCGCCGGCATCAGGCCCGCCGAGCTCCACTCGCAGCTGCTCGAGGCGGCCGGCGTCGCGACCCACCAGCACCACACGGGCGCCGAGCCCCGCCAGTGCGTGCGCCGTCGCCCGTCCGAGACCGCCGGTCGCGCCCGTGACGAGGGCGGTCTGGCCCTCGAGCGATCCCTCGGCCGGCTCCGTCCACGACCACAGACGCCGTCTGGCGCGGGGTCCGATGGCGCTGAAGCTCGGCACGACGGCCAGTTCCAGTAACGCGTCGATCGCCACGCGCGCGTCCAAGGGCATCAACATTGCACAAACACTTGACAACACAAAGGCATTTGGTGATACTAGCACGGCTAGACACTGAACAGACTTTTGACGAACCTCGGGAGCAGCACCACCACATGGCAGTCCTTCGGGAGCAGATCGAATCAACACTCGGCATCGATGCGGCGTTCGCCTTCGTGGCCGACTTCGCCAATGCGGAGCAATGGGACCCCGGCGTGGCGTCGTCCGTACGGCTCGACGACGGCCAGGTTCGCGTCGGTGCCCGGTACCGCCTCGGCGTCCGGATGGGCGGCCGCGTCGCTCGGATGGAGTACGAGATCATTCGCCTCGAGGCACCGAACCGCGTCGTGCTCGCCGGCCGCGGCTCGGGCGTCCACGCCGTCGACGACATCTCGTTTACCGCGACGCCGTCGGGCACCCGGATCGACTACGTTGCCGACATCCGGCTCCACGGGCTGCTGCGGCTGCTCGCCCCGTTTGCCGGCGGCGCCTTCCGCCGGATCGCCGAGAACGCGCGAAACGGCATGCAGCGGACCCTCGACGAGCTCGCCGCATGAACATCGCAATCATCGGCGCCGGAGTCGGCGGACTGACCGCGGCGCACGAGCTCGGCAAGACACATCGCGTCAGCCTGTTCGAGGAGGCCCCGGACGTCGGCGGCCACGTCAGGACGGTCGCGGTCGAGGCGCAGGGCAGCGTCGTGCCGGTGGACATGGGCTTCATCGTCTACAACGAGCGCACCTATCCCCGGTTCGTCGGCTTGCTCGCGGAGCTGGGCGTCGCGACCCAGGCAAGCGACATGTCCCTGGGTTCGTCCTGCGCGGCGTGTGGCATCGCCTTCAGCACGCGCGGCGCGAATGGCTGGTTCGGCTCGCGAAACCTCCTCGTCAGCCCCGCCCACGTGGGCCTCACGGCCGACGTGCTGCGCTTCTACCGCGACGCGCGCGAGACGCTCGACGCGCCGATCGCATCCTCAGCGACGCTCGGCGAGTGGCTCGAGGCGCGGCGCTACCGGCGCTCATTCCGGGCGCACTTCCTCATCCCGATCGTGTCGGCGGTCTGGTCGACCGCGCCCGACCGCATCGACACCTTCCCCATCGACTACCTCCTCCGGTTCCTCGACAACCACGGCCTGATCGGCCTGGGCCGGGCGCCGCAGTGGCGCGTCATCCAGGGCGGCTCGCGCACCTACGCGGAGCGAATCGTCGCCGGCTTGCCACGGGGCTCGGTGCGAACCGGCGCACCGGTCGTCGCCGTCACCCGCGGGCCGGATGGCGCCCTCGTTCGGAGCGCCGACGGCCAGGCCACGCGGTACGATGCGGTCGTTTTGGCGACGCACGCAGACACCGCCCGGACCTTGCTGCGCGATGCGGACCCGGACGAGCGGGCGGCGCTCGAGGGGTTCGAGTACACGACGAACCAGGTGGTCCTCCACACCGATTCCTCGATCCTGCCGCGGAGCCGGCGGGCCTGGGGTTCGTGGAACATCGCGACAGACGACTGCCGGCGGCCCGCGGATCGGCTGGTCATGACCTACCACATGAACCGCCTTCAGTCGATCGGCGGTTCCGTGGACTACTGCGTGTCGGTCAATCCCGGCGAGCGGGTCCGACCGAACACGGTCCTGGTCGAGCAGCAGATGAGCCACCCGACGTACACCTTCCGGACGCTGGCCGCCCAGCAGCGGCTGCGCCGCCTTCAGGGCCACCGGGGCACCTGGTACGCGGGGGCACATCTCGGCTACGGCTTCCACGAGGACGGCTGCCGGTCGGGCTATGAGGTCGCCGAGGCGCTGGCGCAGACGCCCGTGGAGATCGCCGCATGAGGTCCCATCTCCTGCTCGGGAAGGTGCATCACCGGCGCGCGCGACCGTTCACTTACGGGCTCGAGCACGATGTCTTCTACGTCGCCCTCGATCTCCGGGAGCTGGACGTGGTTGCCGCCCGGTTGCGGCTGGTCGGCCGAAACCGGCGCGCGGTCCTGGCCTTCCGCGACGCCGATCACCTCCCAGGCGGGTCGACGGATCTGGATCGGGACGTCCGCGCCGTGCTCCGCGCCGACGGCGTCGAACCGGGCGCCTGGCAGATCACGCTGATCACGAACCTCCGGGTGTTCGGCTATGTCTTCAACCCGGCGAGCTTCTACCTGTGTCGCGATGAGGCAGGCGCGCTGCGCCGCGTGATCGTCGAGGTCCACAACACCTTCGGCGAGCGCCACCTGTACGTCCTCCGCCCGTCGCACGACGACGGCGCGGCATTCCGGGCCGGCATGGCCAAGGACTTCTTCGTCTCGCCATTCATCTCGCTCGACGGTCAGTACGAGGTCCACGTCCGCGACGATGGCAAGGGCGTTCGCATCGCGATCGCGCTGCGCCAGGACGAGGCGCCGATGCTATCGACGAGCCTCATCCTCCGGCGCCGGCCCCTGACCGACCGCGCGCTGCTCCGCGCATTGCTCCGGTACCCGTTCCTCACCCAGCGCACGATCGCGCTGATCCACTGGCACGCGTTCCGCCTCTGGCTCCGGGGCGCGCCGTTCTTCCGGCATGGACGGGTCGCGCAGGCCCAGGCCGCCGCCGCAGCGCTGCGCGCCGCCCGCGGCCACGTCGGGGGCGCGCCGTGAGCAGCCGTGCCGCCGTCCAGGCGGGCCGCGCTCGGGGCGCCGGGCCGGTCGACCGCGTCGCCATCCGGGTCATGCTTGCGGCCGCGCGGCGGATCCGTCACGGCTGCCTCGTGGTCGAGCTGCCCGATGGGCAGCGCCACGCATTCGGCGACCCGAAATCGGCGCTGCGCGCGGAGCTTCGCGTCCACGATGTCGCGGCCGTCCGGCGGATCCTGCTGGGCGGTGATCTCGGGGCGGGCGAGGCGTACATGGCCGGCTTGTGGTCGAGCCCCGATCTGCCGGCGCTCGCGAAGCTCGCATCGATCAACCGCGACGGCCTCGGCCTGACGCGCGGCTGGTGGCGGATCCCGGCGAAGCTCGTGAAGACCATCGGACACCGCCTGCGGCGGAACACGGTCGACGGCGCCCGTCGCAACATCGCCGCGCACTACGACCTCGGCAACGACTTCTACCGGTTGTTCCTGGACGAGACGCTGACGTATTCGAGCGCCGTCTTCGAAACGCCCGACCAGCCGCTCGCCGATGCCCAGCGCAACAAGTACCGGGTCATGGCGGAGCGCGCCGGGCTCTCGGCGGGCCAGCATGTGCTCGAGATCGGCACCGGCTGGGGCGGCTTCGCGCTCTACGCTGCCGGCGAGCTCGGCTGCCGCGTGACCACGGTCACCATCTCGAAGGCGCAGCACGACCTCGCGACGGAGCGCGTCCGGGCCGCCGGCCTGGAGGACCAGGTGACGGTCCTGCTCCGCGACTACCGCGAGATCGACGGCCAGTACGACGCGATCGTCTCGATCGAGATGTTCGAGGCCGTCGGCGCGGAGTACTTCGAGGCGTTTTTCGCGGCGTGCGACCGGGCGCTCCGGCCAGGTGGCCGGTTGAGCATGCAGACCATCGCGTTCCCGGACGTCAGCTACGGGCCGCAGGTCCGCGGCGCGAACTGGATCCAGACATACATCTTCCCCGGCGGCCTCCTGCCCTCACTCGCCGCGATCGAGCGAGCCCTGCATGGCACGCCGTTCCTCGTCCGGAGCGTGCAGGACATCGCGCCGCACTACGTTCGGACGCTCGCGGCGTGGCGAACCGCGTTCGTGGCCCGCCTCGACGACGTTCGCTCGATGGGCTTCGACGACCGGTTCATCCGGATGTGGGAGTACTACCTCGCGATCAGCGAGGCGGGCTTCGACACCGGCGTCTGCCACGACTACCAGATCGTCCTCGAGAAGGGCCGCGCGTTTCCCTCGCGCGAGTTGGTGGCACCGCATGCCTAACCAGAACCCGGCGATCGCCGCCGCCGCGCTCGCCCGTTCGTTCGGCGAGACCCTTCACGGTCGGTCGTGCGCATGCTGTGCACTCTCCTTCGCCCGACCGGCGGCTCCGCGGCCTCCTGGAAGGTGAGCATCGCCCGGTCGGACTGTCAGGCGCGTTCACGAAGGCGTAGACCGCGCGCCAGGCGGCCCAGCGGTCCGCGGCACGACCTGCACGGCATGGGCTGCCGGTGACGGTCAGCGCGTCTAGGGCCACGGCGACAAGGCCGAAGAAGCCATGGCCGACCTCGCTAACAAGCTCCGCCGTCCCACCGGATCCAAACGGCTAGCTGCCGCCCTGGTGGTTCTGCATCGGCACTTCGTACCCCGATCTGTACCCCTAACGCCTGCTTATCGGTGGGATTGGGACTTCCAGAGTCCCAAGCGGCGCTGGAGAACTGAAGTCGTCGTAAACTCGCTCGAGGTCCTGTCGGTGACGCCGGGCGCGTTGGTCATCGCGGCAACGGGTTCGGACCGGTCGCCGTAACCAGCCGCTGAGGCACCCAGTCCTCGACGTGGTGGAACCCGTCCTCGAACTGGTAACCGTCGAGCTCGACCGATGCTCGCAGTGAAAGCCGATAGAACTTCACATGCGTGAAGTCCTCGAACAGGATGTAGACGGGGTCGGGGGTGCTGTTCGAAGCCGCCGCTATCTCGACGCACCGATCCTCCCTAAGGGCTCAGGAGCTGGGTGATGGCCGGCCTTCGCGGCTGAGGGCGACAGACACGGGTACCTCCGCCCTCAATGCAAGCTCGTCAACGGTTCCGGCGCCAGATCGCGAAATTGAGCGCCGTCGCGAAGCTGACCCAGGCCAAGTATGGGATCAGCAACACGCCCGCGACGGGCCGTCGTGAGAAGAACGCAGTCACGGTTGCGACAAGCGCAAGCCACAGCAGGACGATATTGACGAGGGCCAGACCTGGCGCCCGAAGTCCGAAGAAGACAGGGGTCCACGTGGCATTCAGCCCCAGCTGCGCGCTCCAGAGCACCAACGGTGTCCGAGATGCCGAGCCGCCCTTGCCGGCGACGAGCCACGCCGCGATTCCCATGAGCGCGTACAGGACAGTCCAAACGGGGCCAAAGAGCCACCCCGGCGGTGCCCAAGACGGCTTCGCGAGGCGAGCGTAATACTCGGGCGCAGGAAATCGATAGCCGATCACAGCCGGCACGAAGGAGACGGCCAGCCACCGAAGGAGTCGCATGCGGCGTGCGCTTGCATATCGAGTGCCTGACGAGAGGAAGCCGACGCGGTATGGTCCAGGACCGCACGCGCGCGCAGCACGTCTGCTGGCCCACGCAATCGTCGACGTTCGAGCGGCCACACCCTTTGAGCTGCCACTGAGTATCGTGGCAACGTATCGGACGTACTCCGTTATCGAGCTCAGTCGTGATCGGCGTGAACACGCCCCATGACACATGCGTCGCGCCCTGGCCGATGACGGCCGCTGGACCGTTGAGGATCGGACGAACACCAGGTTGGCCGGGGTTGTGATGGCCGTCTTCCGGCTCGTCCAGGCCTGGATCACCCGCCGGACGGGAGGTGAGGCGGCATGAACCGGCCGCGCCGCCGCCTGTTCGCGCTCCGGCCGAGGGAGCTGCCCGATCCGACGCACAGTCACGAGACGCGAGCAAATACCGTCCTGCGGCCGATCGTCTTCGGCGCCAGCGACGGGCTCGTCAGCAACCTCGCCCTGGTGATGGGCGTCGCTGGTGGGGGCGTCGAGCCGCCGATCATCGTGCTGGCCGGGATAGCCGGTCTGTTGGCCGGCGCATTCAGCATGGGCGTCGGCGAGTACGTGTCGGTTGCCTCGCAGCGCGAGCTGCTCGACTACCAGCTCGCCTTCCAGCGCTATCAGCTGCGTGAGGCGCCTGAGCAGGAGCGCCAGATCCTGACCGACATCTACGCTGGACGCGGGCTCGAGCCGGCCGAGGCGAGGCACTTCGTCGACCGTATCTTCGAGAAGCCCGAGCAGGCAACCCACCTGCTCATCTTCGAGGAGGTCGGGCTTGACGAGCGCTCAATTGGATCGCCGCTCGTAGCCGCCTTGAGCTCATTCCTCTCGTTCACACTCGGCGCAGCCGTCCCCCTATTCGGGTATCTCGTCGCCTCGGGCACGTCGGCGGTCGTGACGAGCGTCGCTGTGAGCCTCATCGCCCTCGCTGGGCTTGGGGTCGGGATCAGCCGCCTCACTCATCGGCCTGCCCTGTTCAGCGCAGTCCGACAGGTTCTCCTGGGTGGACTGGCCGCAGCAGTCACGTTCGGAATTGGAACGCTGCTGGAGGCTGGGGTCTGATTCCATGCCGGCGTTCGGTCGACCTCCATTTAGGCGCCGTCGCTTGAAACCATGAGCCATCCGTTGAGTTGCGCTAGGGACGTCGGCGAATAGGCCCGATGAGTTCCAGTGACCGACCACACAAGATGACCCGCCTTGGGCGTGCTCCGAGCGCTGTGGCACAATGCATCGAACGAGTTATCCGCTCTGTTTGAGCGTGAACGTGCGCCCGTAGCTCAGTGGATCAGAGCAGCTGACTTCGGACTATCCCCGCCGATGCGCTGTAGCCCGAGCGTGGGCGGGGGAGCGTAGAGCACCGAGTTATCTGCTCTCTTTGCGCAGATGAAGCGTGTCAGCCGCTGACCGCGCTCGAACTTCCGCCCGCCGATTCCGCTTCATTACCCGACAGACTGATGCCAAGCCATAGCCCGATGAGCAAGCTCACGATGAGCGTGATGATGAGGACGATGAGCAGGCCGGCATCCTCGCCATCAGAGCCTGAGCCCGCCGCGCTGCACCTCCTGGATGATGGCCGCTCGTGCGCGAAGCTCGCGCCATTACAGATACCTCACCCACAGGTAGACGGTCGAGATCAGGAGCGAGGCCACGACCACCCCGAGCCCATAGCGAAAGAACTGCATGAAGGCGATCGGGTGGCCATCGCGCGCCGCCAAGTTGGCCACCACGATGGTGGCCGAGGCGCCGACGATGGTCAGGTCACCGCCAAGGCAGGCGCCCAGGGCCAACGCCCACCACATCGGCTCGGCCTCGAGACCGGTATCGGCCAGTTGCTGGACGACCGGGATGGCGGTCGCGGTGTAGGGGATGTTGTCCACGATCGCCGACGCGAGGGCGGAGAACCACAGGATGCCCATCGTGACGACGGTCAGATCGCTTGGATTGTCTCTGGTCATAGTGTGTCTGCCGACGATCCGCCAGGCGGTTCCGAGCGGCGGACGAGCACCGGAAGCAGGGGCGGGACGACGAGGGTCGTAATGATCGCCATCCCGACGACGACCGAGTAGATCTCCGCCCCGATCGCGCCGGTCGTCAGGCCCAACCCGGCCACCACGATGCCGACCTCGCCGCGCGGCACCATGCCCCACCCCACGAGCGTCGCTCCCCGGACTCCCTCCCGGATCGCGCCAAGAAACGCTCCGATGAACTTCGACGCGATCGCCAGGATCGGTGATCCCTGCGAGGAGCCCAAGCGTCTCGATGTTGGCGAGTCCGGCGAGATCGACCTGGGCGCCGATGAAACCGAAGAAGAACGGCGTGAAAAATGCCGCAACTGGGGCAACCTCTGCCTCTAGCGCGTCTCGCTCATCGGACTCACCCGCGACGAGCCCTGCAAGGAAGGCGCCGATGATCGCGGCCAGCCCAATCGCCGATGCGAGCGCCGCGAGGCCGAGCATCACGATCATCCCGGGCAGCAGAGGTCCATCGGCGAAGGCTGGATCAGTGAGGAGCGAGCGTCGCCGTTGCACGATACGCGTGCCGCCCACGACCACGACCACGATGAACAACATCGCGACGACGATGAGCGAGCCGACCGAGATGGCATCAACGCTGCCGGCCGCCACTCCCGTTGCGACGGACAAGATCATGATCGCCAGGACATCGTCGATGATCGCCGCGCCCAGGATGATGCGGCCCGCACGTGAGTTCAGCGCGCCGAGGTCGCGGAGCACGTTCGAGGTGATGCCCACACTCGTCGCCGTCAGCGCGGCCGCGAGGAAGACGGCCAGCACAAGGTCACCGCCTGCGAGCTCCGCCGCGAGAAACCCGCCGGCGAACGGCACGATGACGCCGAGGACGGCCACTGCCACCGCGGTGGGTCCAACTCTGAGCAACTCATGCAGCCGGGTTTCCACGCCGACCTGGAAGAGCAGGAGCACAACGCCGATCTCCGCGAACAAGGTCGTCTCGCCATTGATCTGGTACACGCCCAAGACGGCCGGCCCCGCGACTACTCCGCCGAGGATCTCGCCCACGACTGGCGGTTGCCCAATGCGACGGAAGATCTCGTGGCCAACCTTGGTCGCGACGAGGATCGCGAAGAGCTGCACGAGGATGGTGGTGGCGTGGTCCACGTCGACTCCGGTCCTGCTAACGAAAGAGACCGCACACAGCACGTGCGCAGTCTCCACCTAGCGCCGATGGGTATGGGTCCCGGCGCTGACCCGTCAGTCTGGACCGCAATTCTACCGCCCGGGCTCGGCTCGGACGCCGATAGAGCACGTGCTTGACCATGCAAGAGGCCGCTGGTTCGAGTTCAGTGCCGACCACCATGCACCGATTCGTGCCGATCTCGGCGCTTGGCTGCGAATTGGCGTGAATGTGCCTAGCACAGCGCTCTCGCCGCTCACTGCGCAGGTCGTCTTGTGCGTGCGGCCTGGTTGCGGTGTCTCGGCGGCCGCTTGTTATCGGTTGATCGCAGGTTCGATCCGTCTCGCGGAGGCGACGCTTAGTGAACGTCGCGAACGGCCGCCCGAGTCGGCCCGCCTGCGGCCGGCGTGCAGCAGGAGCACCCTCCCTAGCGGAACCGACAATGACGTCCGCAGCCTCGCAGCAAGGCCCCTGGTCAACCAACTGGAGCTCTCGTCGCGGCCGGGCGAGATGCCGTTCGAGCCCGCCGAGGCGAGCATCGAGAGCCTGGAGTCCAGCGATCCGATTCGCGATGTCGGCCCGCCGCTCGGCGATGAGCCCCGGCAGCTCGGCCGTGGTGTCGGTGCAGTGGCCGGAATGACACCAACTCGCGATCTTGCCGGCGTCCCCGAGCGGGACGTCGAGCCGGCGAAGCTCGATCAGCAGCCGCAGATGCTCAACGTCCGGTCCGCCGTAGTCGCGGTAGTCGTTATCCCGCCGCGAGGCGCGAGGGAGCCATCCCGAGCGCTCGTAGAAGCGGACGGTGTCGGTCGAGACACCAACCTGTCGTGCCAGTTCGCCGATTCTCATGGCGGAAGCAAACCTTGGAGTGGTTCGAATGTCAAGGGTTCGCCACCTTCCCACGAGCATCAGCCGACCTCCCGCCCTACGAGGTCGCGGCGACGACCGCGGGAGCCTTCTCGACATTCTCCTTGAGGCGCCGCAGCTCGACGCTCCGGTCCGGCCTTGCCCTCGGCCGCCATCACCGGCCCAAGCAATCGCCAGAGGCCGTGGGGCTGAATCCTCGCGCCGTATGTCGCCCGGGTCGAGGTTGGCCCGGCGGGAGCGAGATCCAGGGACACTTCGAGGTCGAAGGGGGCGCCTGCTATCGAGCGCCACACGATCCGTCGCCCCGCGACAGCCTCGGCGACCTCGAATTCCACATCCCACTTGAACGGTCCGAGGGCCAGGCGCTCGCGCCCCCGCGAGCCGACCTCCGATCCGACTCCGCGCAGAATCGCGGCGTCGGTGACGCTCATCCATTCTGGGTGCCGGGCGATGTCGGCGGCGTAGGCCCAGATCTCCGTGGCGTCACGCTCGATCGTCTGCTCGGTCTGGGACGTGATCATGATGCGACCTCTCTTTGGTCCACGACCGGCAGCGCGCCGGCGACGGCGGTGGCGAGACGCCCGAATGCGGCCTCACGCTCTGCACGGAGCCCTGCGATCGCCGCCCGATCGAGGGGCGGCGCTCCCTGGTAGTCCCAGCGCACCCGGATCCGCGTCCCGCCCTCGACGGCATCGAGGTCGACGACTGCCGCGACCGGGCCGACACCCGGCACCGCGAGGCGCCAGCCGA
This sequence comes from uncultured Chloroflexia bacterium, assembly GCA_963759405.1. Taxonomy (GTDB): domain Bacteria; phylum Chloroflexota; class Limnocylindria; order QHBO01; family QHBO01; genus JACDBZ01. The sequence goes on from CAVWZA010000018.1 coordinate 23,479, forward strand.
CGTGGTCGTATGGCTGCCAGTCGACGATCTCCTCGAGCGTGGCCAGCTTTCCTGTCACGCACTGAGGCAGGGTGCCGACACCGCGTCGCCCACCCGGCGAGCGTCTCGTCGATGATGGTCATCGGTCCCTCCCACCGCATCCGCAGCGCCGGCGAGGTCAGGTGGGCCCACACCACGGCCGGTTCGGCCGCCACGATGGAATCGATGTCGAGGATCAGGTCGGCGTTATCGATATCGAGGCGGCGCGCTCCGCTCTCGGCCTGCCAGCGCGCCTCGAGGTCGAGGGTGAACGTCGAGACCCGCCCGAGGTGCTCGATCGATTCCTCGGCCTCGACCAGCTCGAGCGCGGCCGCATCGAGCCCCATGGCCGTCACTGCCTGTGCTGTGAACAGCGCGAAGCCATTGCCGTTAGCCGCCGTCGCTCCGGCTCCCTTGAGCAGCCGATGGACGACGATGACGTCGGATCCGGCGAGCTCGTCGCGACCGGCGATCTGCGTCCGGACGTACGAGCCGTGATGGATGAACAGCTTCAGGTCCAGCTTGGGCGCAAGGCGACACGAGTTGCAGTCACAGCTGGTCGCCTGATCAATGCTTCGCAACCTGCGGCGGAAGGCGAGGTACGAAGCCTCGACCGCGTCGAGGAGCAGCGATGCGTCGGCGCGCCCGTCCTCGACCCACAGGAAGGCCGCGTCGCCCTCGAATTTCGCCAGCCGGAACGGCGGATCCAGGCGACCGACAATCGTCTCAAGCAGGTCGCCGGCGATCGTCGGGCGCGTGCTCCAGCTCGCTCCCCGCGAGATATGCCGTGTATCCGGTGAGGTCCGCGATGACGAGGAAGCCGGTCTCGGGTTTGGCGCTCATGGCCTGACCCTAGACCTTGGTGTCGCTCCAATGTCAATACCCAGCCGAAATCTTCGCTCGGGCTTTCGGCGGCCCGAACCGTACGTGAACTTGTGCTCTAGCCCTGCTGAGCTGGGGTCTCGTCGGATCTCTGGCCACGCACAATCCTGCCGGCTGCGCTGGCCATCCTGGGCCCCCGACGCTGTCCGAGCGCTGTGGCACAATGATCGAACGAGTTATCCGCTCTGTTTGAGCGTGAATCGCCTTCCTCGGCCGTCCTGATGCCTCGAGCTAGGAGGTGCTCTCGCTCGAGTGTTCACTGACTCGCGCAGGTGGCTCGACAACGAGGAAGATGACGAGAACGACCGCCGTCAGGATCAGCGTCGGCGTGCCGCCGACGAAGATGGCGGTCAAGATCGCGATGATCCAAGTTACTGGACCGAAGATGGCAAAGCGGAAATACGTCGCGAGTACCTCCTCGTCAATCGTCGGCTTCAAGAGACGCCCGCCGTGGGCGGCGTAGCGGAACGTGGCAATGGCCAAGATCGAGAGGATCAGCTGCCACGAGGCGAAGACGACGAGCCCGACCCGGTCCCGACCGTTGTCGAGGCCGACGTACTCCGCTAGCAGCGCGGTCACGAACGGCACCGCCGAGATGACCATCAAGTACAGGAGCCCCAGGACGAGGCCCAAGTGGTCGACGCCCCGCATCCAGCCCATGATCCGGTGAGTGGCGATCCAGTACGTGCCCACGAAAAGGAAGCCGAAGACGTACGCGAGGTAGCGCGGAAACTCCTCGGCGAGCGCGCTGACAAGCGCCGCTCCGCTGTCGATCGTCGCGGCATCGGGGACGCGGATATCGAGCACGAGGAGCGTCACCGCAATCGCGAACACGCCGTGTGTGAACGCTTCCCATCCGGACAGGCCCATCAATGGGTTGGCTTTCATATCGGTCTACCTCCAGCCGCGTGGCGAGTCAAACCGCACTTCGTGATACACGCCAGCCATCCCAGTCGCCGGGTCGGCGGCCCTCGCGTGGCGGGCGAACGAGGTCACGTTGGCCGCCAGGTCGCCATCGGTTACGATTCGTGGCGTGGGGGACGAGTTCAGCACGGTGAATGACCCAGCGGTGTCACACTCGGAGTGTATCGAGCTCTCCGCTGTGCGAGCGCTGTGGCGAACGCGAAAACGACTATTCCGCTCTGTTTGAGCGTGAATCGTGCGCCCGTAGCTCAGTGGATAGAGCAGCTGACTTCGGATCAGCAGGTCGGGGGTTCGAATCCCTCCGGGCGCGCCAGATTCCGCCCCTCCGCGAATCGCGCGGGTACGATGGAAGCATCTCGCACCGCCCGGTGCTACGGGAGATGCGAGCCAGGCGCCGGAGCGGTGGATTGCACACCGCTTCGGCGCCGCACACACCTTCGCTCCCTACGGACCCTGTCACCGTGATGGCATGCGCCCTGCTTCGGCCGTGCCGAGGGACGAAATGACCCGTTCGGGCCCACCGTCGGACCGTCCCGCGCGATGGAGGGCGAAGGATGAAGGGCGTGCTTCGTGACTACGGGCTGGGCATCGTGCTGGCCGGCCTCTTCCTCGGAAGCTGGATCCTCCAGTCACTGACCGGCTGGGTGGAGTTCGCCGGCGAGCAGCAGACGCACGGCGAGGTGGCGCGCCTGTTCGGCGGCGCCGGCTACTTCTGGCCCTGGATGCAGGCGACGTTCGAGAACTGGCAGTCGGAATTCCTGCAGCTGTTCACGATGGCGGTGCTGACCGCATTCCTGATCCACAAGGGGAGCACCGAATCGAAGGACGGGGACGACGAGGTGCTGCTCCAGCTGACGGCCATCCGCGCCGAGCTCGCCGAGCTGCGGCAGAAGGGAGCGAACCGATGACGACGAAGGACCAGCTCGAGCTCCATCACCGGTATCGCGACGAGCTGCAGGGCGCGCTCGACCAGCTCCTCGCGGAGGACATTCGCACCGGATGGGTGCCCAACACCCTGGCCTGGATCGGCGTGGTGCTCGGCGCCTTCCTGCTGAACCTCGGGCTGCTCGTCCTGGTGACCGGCGGCTGAACGAAGAGCGGCCCCGGCGCCGAGCCGGGACCGCTCCCAGGGTCGCGTACGAACGCGCGTCAGTCGCGCGTCGCCAACGGGCGCCAGGTCCGCAGGCCGATGGCCGCGGCCAGGGCGAGCAGGATCGCACCAAGCAGCGCCGGCGAGCCATCGCTCACCGGGAGAGCCGTGTTGGGCGGCTCTGAAGCGCCGACCAGCTGGCCACGGATGGCTCCCGCCGGGAAGTCCGCCGTGTGGATGTTGACGTAGTAGCCGGACTGGTCGTCGATGATCGCCTGGAGCGTCGCGGCGTCCTGGTCCTCGACGCAGCCCTCGCTGCGTTCCCTCGAACCCGTCGACGTCGAGCGGCACGACCACGTCGCCCGACTCGCCCTCGGCGCCGATGTGGATGTGCGACTGGGTCACCGGCTCGATGTTCTCAACCGTCAGCTCCCAGCACGCGGTGCCGGCATCGGGGTCCAGCGTGATCTTGGCCGAGCCCGTGCCGTCCGCGTCCGTCGCCGCATCGCCGGCGAGGTCGGCGGTGAGGATCGTCTCGGCGGCCAGGGCCGGGCCGGAGAGCGCAAGCATTGCCAGCAGGCCGAGTGCCGTGGCAAGCGTCAGGGGGAGGCGTGATCGGGTGCGCATGCGGTGCTCCTTGTTGCGATTTCGACCGATGCGCCGCGTGGGCGCATCGGTTGACCGGATGCAGGCAGGTTCGGAGCGGGTTACGTGCGCGGCGGGTGATAGGGGACGTCGGCGACGATGGTGTTGCGACGCGAGAAGAGCCGCAGCTTGAGGCGCAGTGCCGTCTGGTTGTGCAGCAGCATCTCCCACCAGTGCTCGGGCACGAACTCAGCGAGCACCACCAGGATCGGTCGGTCGGGCGCCTGCCGCTGGAGCGCGTCCATGTAGGCGAGCAGTGGACCGATGAGCGCGCGATACGGCGACTCGACCACCACCAGCTCGGTGGACCCGGCCCACTGTGGCCACCGCTCGCGGAGCGCATCGGCGGTCGCCGGATCGTGCGTCACGTGCACCGCCACCGCTTCGCTGCTGATCGAGTTGGCGAAGGCGATCGCCTGTCGCGCCGGACGATCGAGCCGGGCGATCGGGACGATCACGATCGGTCGCGGGGCGGTCTCATCCTTCTCCGGGATGTGGTCCAGCGCCAGCGCGCGGTCGATCTTCTGGTAGTGCCCGTGGATCGCGAGCAGGAGCGCCATCAGGAGCGGGACGAGGACGATCACCAGCCACGAGCCCTGGAAGAAGTTGCTGGTCCCGACCACCAGGGCCACCACGGCGGTGGTGAGGGCCCCCAGCCCATTGATCGCAAGGCCGCGGCGCCAGCCGGGCTCATGCCGCCGCCACCAGCGCACCAGCATGCCGGCCTGGGAGAGGGTGAAGGCGATGAACACGCCGAGCGTGTAGAGCGGGATGAGACCGCTGACGCTGGCGCCGAACCCGATGAGGAGTCCGACCGCCATAAGCGAGAGCGCCACGATCCCTGTCGTGAACGCCAGCCGCTCGCCGCGGAACGCGAACTGCCGCGGCAGGAACCCGTCGCGCGCCAGGAACGAGGAGAGGCGCGGGAAATCGGCGAAGGACGTGTTCGCGGCCAGGACGAGGATGAGCGCCGTGGCCACCTGTGCGACGACCAGGATCGCCCCTTCGCCGGTCAGTGTCCGGACCAGGAGGCTCAATACCGTGTATTGCTCGCTCCCATCCGGCTGGATCCCGAGCCGGGTGACCAGGTACGCGATCCCGACGAACAGGATGGCGAAGACGATGGCCGCCCAGGTCAGCGTCGTCCGCGCGTTCTTCCACTCGGGCGGTTTGAAGGCAGGCACGCCGTCGCTGATCGCCTCGACTCCGGTCAATGCCACGGCCCCCTGGCTGAACGCACGCAGGATCAGGAAGAGTCCGAGGGCCTGGGCTCCCTGCTCGACCGGCTCCCATCCAGTTGGCGGCGCGAACTGGGGAACCTCGCCGAACGTCACCCGAGCGACCCCGTAGCCGATGATCGCGAGCATGATGACGATGTAGGCGTACGTCGGGATCATGAAGATCGTGCCGGACTCGCGAATGCCGCGAAGGTTGCCGAGCATGATCAGCAGCACCAGCGCGACGCTGATCCAGACACGAGCGTCGTGGATCTGCGGAATGATCGAGGTCATCGCCGCCACGCCGGCAGACACCGACACGGCGACGGTCACCACGTAGCCGATGAGGAGGGCGGCCGCCGCGAGCACACCCATCGTGCTTCCGAGGTTGTCGCTGGCGACGATGTAGCTGCTCGCTCCGTTCGGATATGCCTTGATCGTCTGCCGGTACGACACGGTGACGATCGCCAGCATGACCGTGATGAGGCCGGCCAGCGGCAGCGTGAGGGTGAGCGCGCCGGTCCCGGCGAGGGCCAGGACGCGCATGATCTCCTCCGGCCCGTACGCCGACGAGCTGATGTTGTCGCTCGAGAAGATCGCCAGGCCCTTGACCTTGGTGAGCCGCTCGTGCTCCTCCCGCTCGCTGTGAATCGGCCGTCCGATCAGGACCGTCCGCAGGCGGCGAAGGGCGCGCGTCCAGCCCGGCCGCTCGAGGACGGTGCGCTCGGTGGCGATCAGCTCGCCCTCGTCGTCCCCCTTCTGGAACGCCTCCTCGAAGGGCCGCACGATCCGGACATAGGCGTCGCCGGGGCGCTTGCCGCGCCGCTTCTCACGGACTTCGAGGAGGGGATCGACCCGATGGTCGTCGGGCGGTTGTCGGGATCGCGTCACGGCGCGAAACGGTAGCACCGCGGGGTCACAGGCGCAGCGCCAATCCCTCCAGCGGCTCGAGCGTCAGGTCCGCCAGCGCGATCCTGCCGGAACGCGCGCCCGTCGTGACCACCACCTCGCCATCGTCCGCGGGCAGGAGGCGCAGGTCGCAGGCCCTCGCCGAGCCGCCGGTGTTGAGCAGTGCGAGCACGCGTTCCCCATCGGCCTCGCGCAGCCACGCCAGCACCTCGGGAGCGACGCCGAACAGCGACCGATGCGTTCCGCGCGCGAGCGCGGGCGAACGCCCGTCGCGCCGCGATCAGGCGACGGTAGAGCGTCAGCAGCGAGGCAGGATCGGCCGCCTGGTCGGCGACGTTGCGCGTCTGCGGGGTCGACGAGCGGCAGCCACGGAGTCCCATCGGTGAACCCGCCGAGCGGCGACGCGTCCCATTGCATCGGCGTGCGACAGCCGTCGCGGCCGGCGCGGTCGAAGGGTGGGTCGGGCAGCATCGACGGGTCGGCGTCGATCATCCCGATCTCCTCGCCGGCGTAGAGGACCGCCACGCCGCGCAGCGTGAGCAGCAGGAATGCCGCGGCGCGCGTGCGCTCCGGTCCCCAGCGCGATGCCTGGCGCGACTGGTCGTGGTTCGAGAACGCGTAGGTGGGGATCGCGCCGGGAGGATGGAGCGCCTCGGAGCGCTCGATGCCCAGGGTCAGGTCGCGGTGGTCCCACGGCGTGAGGAGCATCTCGAAGTCGAAGACGAGGTGGAACTCGTCGTCGGCGCCGTGGCCGAGGTAGCCGGCCAGCTCCTCGACCGGCAGGTAGGCCTCGCCGACCAGCACCCGGCCGGGGAACTCCGCCGCAACGCGCCGCAGGTGGCGGACGACGTCGTGCACCTCGGGCCGGTTCATGCTCCACAGCGGGTCCTGCCCGGACTCGCGGCCCATGCCCGGGATCGCGCTGGGTCGCCGGTCGGGTGGGTTGTCGCGGAGCAGGTCGTCCTTGATGGCGGCGAAGATGGCGTCGACCCGGAAGCCGTCGACGCCGCGGCGGAACCAGAAGCGCATCACCTCGGCCATCGCCTCGGCCACGGCCGGGTTGCGCCAGTTCAGGTCGGGCTGCTCCGGATAGAACGAGTGGAGGTAGTACTGCTCGGTGGCCGCGTCCCACTCCCAGGAGCTGCCGCCGAAGGCCGCCTCCCAGTTCGACGGGGGTCCGCCGCAGCGGCGCCGGGTCGGCCCAGATGTACCAGTCGCGCTTGGCGCTCTCTCGAGACGAGCGGCTCTCGACGAACCACGGGTGATCGATCGAGGTGTGGCACGGCACGAGATCGAGCAGGAAGCGCAGCCCGCGGGCGTGGCAGGCGGCGATCAGCGCATCGAGATCGGCCAGCGTGCCGTAGTCGGCCGCGACGTCCGTGTAATCGCTGATGTCGTAGCCGAAGTCGTGCTGCGGCGAGGGATAGATCGGCGAGAGCCAGATGGCGTCCACGCCCAGCGACGCATCGGTCCCGGCCAGGTGATCGAGGCGATCGATGATGCCGCGCAGGTCGCCGATGCCGTCGCCGTTCGCATCGGCGAAGCTGCGGGGGTAGATCTGGTAGATGACCGACCCCTCCCACCACCGGTCGGGGGTCGTATCGGTGCGATCGTTCACGGCGACCGATTCTGGCGCATTGGCTCGAGTTCAGGCTCCGCGTCCTCCGGCCAGACCATCGTGGCCGGCACGCCCCAGGCGATGCCGGCAAGGGCGGCCGCGATGACGATCGCACCGGCAGCCAGGAACGTCAGCGTCACTGCGCCGAGGTCCACCAGCGCTCCGGCGATCGCCAGCGAGACGGGCGCCAGCCCGACCGAGCCGAGCGTCACCAGGCTCATCACCCGGCCGCGGAGATCGTCCGGGATGCGCGACTGGAGCCAGGCGATGGCCTGGACGTTGATGAACCCGATGAGGACGCCCATCACCCCGATGATCGCGAGCGCGACCGGCAGCGACGGCGCGAGGCCGATGAGGGCGAGGCCGATGCCGAGCACGACCGCCACGCCCATCACGATCGCCCCGAGGCGACGTGGGCGAAGCGAGCCGGCCGCGATGGCGCCGATCACCGCACCGCCACCGAAGGCCGAGAAGAGGAGGCCGAAGGCGGCCGAGCCGCCGTCGAACCGATGGTCGGCCAGGAAGGCGAGGCCGACGCTGATCGGGCCGGTGAAGGCGAAGTTGAATGCCGCCGTGAGGAGCACCATCGCGCGTACCGGAGGATCAGCCCACGCCGCGCGCACGCCGGCGGCGATGGTGGACAGCACGCCGGGCCGATCCGCGTCGGCGGCTGGGTCGGCATGCCGCCGCCCGCCGCTGATGAGGAAGAGCGCGATGGTCGCAATGGCGAACGAGACCGCATCGATGGCGAAGGCGGGCCCGGTCTGCACGAGGGCGATCATGGCGCCGGCCAGCGCGGGGCCGATGAGACCCATGATCTGCTGCGCGCCCTGGACGAGCGCATTGGCCGGCGAGAGCAGTCGCTCGGGCACGAGCATCGGGACGATCGTGTTGAGCGCCGGATAGAAGAAGGCGTCGACAACGCCGAAGGTCGCGGCGAGGACGTACAGGTGCCACAGCTCGGCTCGCCCGCTGAGCACCAGCGCGGCCAGGATGCCGACGACCACGCCGCGGATGGCATTCGAGGTCAGCATCAGGGTGCGCGGCGAGAAGCGGTCGCTGAAGGCACCGCCGACGAGCATGAACACGGCACGCGGGATCGCCGCGGTCATGAGCACCGTGCCCAGCACGAGGCCCGAGCCGGTGAGCTGGATCGCCAGCCAGGTGAGGGCAACGAAGTGGAACTGGTCGCCCAGGACGCTGACGGTCTCGCCGGCGAACAGGAGGCGGAAGTCGCGCAGGCGCAGTGGTCGAAGGAGCGCCGGTCCGGCCTCGGTCGGGCCGGTTGACGCCGGCACGTCGGGTGCGCCGATGGCGGGGGAGAGGTCGCTCATTCGAGGCGTGATCAGGACGCCGCCGCCGTCCGGATCCTCCACGTCGACGATCGGTCCAAGCGTCCCGGCGCTGACCGCGTCAAGGATGCGTTCGCTCTGGTCTTCGCCGATGCCGGGGACGAATTTCAGCGCGGCATCGACGAAGCCGATCGGGATGCGCAGGTTCACGACCTGGCGCCCGTGCTCGGTGACCCGGATGCGCAGCTGCCGGCCGCGACCACCACCCGCCGGTTCCTGGGTGCGGGCGTGCGCATCTTCGAGTCGATCGTGTGCCGCTTCGGCGCGCCGATGCGCGCGGGCCAGGCTGCGCTCGATCTTCCCATCAATGCTCTCGGGCGCGGATTCCCGCTCCGCCCGGGTCAGCGCCTCGATGATCGGCGATGCCTGCTCCGGGGTCAGCGTGCCATCCGCGACGAGGCGCAGGACGGTCTCGAGCTCCTCAGACACCGGAACCTCGACCGCCACTGAGCCGCCGCGTGGCCTCCTCGACGTCGATCTCGCCGCGCTCGAGGGCCCGAAGGACGGCGAGCTGGTCGTCATCGTCGATCGACGGTGGTCGCGGCGGAGTTGGTGGGGCTGGCGCCGCCGGTGGTGGCGGTGGTGTGTCGCCGGTGCGACGCGGAGGTCGAATCTCGATGTCGCCGGACATCGAGCTGAACAGGAGCTGCGCGCCCCCGTTGCCGATGACGTAGCGCCGTCGATCGCGCGTGCCCTCGCTGCGATGGGGGAGCCTGACGTCGGCATCGGTCGAGAGGCCGCGGACCTCGAGGGTCATGTCGTCGACGACGCCGAGCGACGCGTCGCCGCTGACCGTCTCGATGCGGTGCTCCGGCCCGTCCGCCAGGATGTCCCTCGAGCTCGACGTCGCCACTCACCGTGGCCGCGCGCAGCTGCTCGATTCGAGGCGCAAACGCGGAGATGTCGCCGCTGACGGTATTGATGTCGAGCGAACGGAGCGGAGCCTCAGCCCGCAGGCTGATGTCGCTCGACACGCCCTTGATGCGCACCTCCCCGCCCGTGCCGTCCAGGACGAGGTCGCCGGACACGGTGCGGTACTCCTGCAGGCCGCGGAAGCCGATGGCGGTGAGGTCCGCGCTGACGCCGTCAAAGCGCATGTCGCTGAGGCGCGGCGCGTCGACCTCGACGTTCGTGTCGACCTGGCCGCTGCCCATGCCGAAGAGCCGCACGAGGGAACCCAGGCCGGCGCCCGAGCCATGCCTTGGCTCGGCAACCTCGAGCGCCCCGTTCCCTTCGGTCACCCGGAAGCGCAGCCGATCGAAGATCTCGTCGGCCTCGGCGTCCGTGGTCGCGCGGATCTCGAAGGAGATTCGGACGCGCGCGACGGTCCCGTCGTCGGCTCGCATCTGGACATCGGGACTCGTCACGCGCAGGGCGAAGCGACCTCGTTCGCCGATCTCGTGGGCAACCTCCTGGGTTCGGACGAACGTCGCCATCAGGAGCTGGTCTCCAGATCGCGGAGGGCGGCTGCGGCATCCTCGGCGCTGATCTCCTTGCGCGCCAGGCGCTCCAGGATGGATCGGCGCTCGGCCGCGGGATCTGCGCCATCGGTCTGCTCGGCGAATCCGTCTGCAAAGCCGGCACCGAAGTCGTCATCGCCTTCCGAGGATCCCTCCGACAGGCCAAGGGAGCGGATCAGCGCGTCGACACGGCCGCGGACGGTGGGGTAGCTGATGCCCAGCTCGCGCTCCATCTCCTTCAGGTTGCCTCGCGAGCGGAGGAAGCTCTCGAGCAGGCTCATCTGGTCGCGATCGAGGCGACCGAAGCGGCCGACCCCGAACTCCCCTTCGAGCGCGGTCCCGCAGCTTCGGCAATGCAATCGCGCGATGGTCAGCTCGCCGGAGCAGACCGGGCAGGTGGCGATGACGTCATGGACCATGACTAGCGGCGTCCGCGGATCCGCTGCTCGCGGCGATCGGCCGGAAGCCGGTAGACGAGCTTCTCCTCGTGGCCGAGGAGGGGTCGCCGATGGCCGCGCTCGGGTGCTTCGAGCGTCGAGCTGGCGAAGAAGAGGCGGTAGTCGAACATGGGACTGGCTCCTACCAGCTACGGATGATGAGTTGCCAATTTGTTGTCTACGCGAGGCAATATATCGCCATCGCGAACATATGTCAACCCCAATTATCAAATTAGCAACCAGAATGCTCAAATTGCACACGTTCCCGTGGAACCTGAGCACGAACGCGGGTCGCGGGCCGTTGGCCGGGGCCACCGTCCGGGCTGGGTTGACAGCCGGCACCGCCCGACATGACTCGCTAAGATGGGCCGCGGACTCATGACCCCGCGCCTTCTGCCCTACTCCCCCGAGCGAGACGTCTACCGTCTGCTTGGCGTCCCCTCCAGCGCCTCGATCGATGAGATCCTGGCTGCCTGCCGGCGCCTGGCCCGCACGTTCCATCCCGACCTGAACGAATCCGGGCGCGCGACCGAGGAGATGCAGGTGGTCAACGTGGTGCGGCAGGTCATGAGCGACCCCGAGTCACGCGCGACCTACGACCGCGAGCGGTATCGCTTCCACGCGGCGATGTCGCAGCCCTCCGAGCCGATGCTCCACGCCTGGCCGCCGATCGAGGCCAGGCCGGCCCGGCCGCGGACCCTCGTCGGCCGCTACCTGGTGGCCGCGGCGGCCGCGGTGCGCGTCACGGTGGCCGACCTCACCCCGACGCGCTGTCGCGGCTGTCGGGCCGTCGTGCCGCCCGGGGACGCGTACTGCATCGCCTGTGGCACCCCACTGCTGCCCGGCGGCAGGATCAGCCTCGGATAGTCACCGCGAGCGCGTCAGGCGTGAAGCGGGTTGACGCGCTCCGGGTCGATTCCGAGCTCGGCGATCGCGCGCGTCAGCTCGTCCGGCGTCGACTTGCCATCGAGGCAGAGGGAGTAGAGCGCGGCGTACGCGATGTGCTCGGCGTTGACCTCGAAGTGGGTGCGCAGGGCCTCCCGCGTGTCCGACCGGCCGAAGCCGTCGGTGCCGAGCACCGTGTACGGGCGGTCGATCCAGCGCGTCACCATGTCCGGCACGGCCTTCATGTAGTCGGTGGCGGCGACGATCGGTCCCTCGGTGGGATCGAGACACTGGCGGACATAGGGCACCCGCTGCTCGGCATCGGGATGGAGGCGATTCCAGCGCTCCACGTCGAGCGCGTCGTTGCGGAGCTGCTGGAAGCTGGTGGCGCTCCATACGTCGGCCGCCACGCCGAACTTCTCGGCGAGCACGTCGCGGGCGCGAAGCGCCTGGAGGAGGATCGGTCCTGACGCCAGGATCTGGACCCGTCGCTCCCCGGACTCGGCGACGCTGAAGCGGTAGAGGCCACGCAGGACCCCCTCCTCGGCGCCCTCGGGCTTGGGCGGCATCGCCCAGTTCTCGTTGTAGAGGGTGACGTAGTAGAAGACGTCGTCGCCGCGCTGGCCATACATGCGGTCGATCCCCTCGCGAACGATGATGGCCAGCTCGTAGGCGAAGGCGGGATCGTAGGCGAGGATGTTCGGAATCGTGCTGGCCAGGACGTGCGAGTGCCCGTCGTCGTGCTGGAGCCCCTCTCCGGTCAGCGTGGTGCGGCCGGCCGTGGCGCCCATCATGAAGCCCCGGCCGCGCGCGTCGCCGAATGCCCAGACCTGGTCGCCGGTTCGTTGCATGCCGAACATCGAGTAGAACGTGTAGAACGGGACCATCGGCTCACGCCAGCTGGCGTACGCGGTGCCGGCCGCCTGGAACGAGGCCATTGAGCCCGACTCGGTGATGCCCTCCTCGAGCAGCTGGCCGTCCTCCTTCTCGAGGTAGCTGAGCAGCAGCTCCTTGTCGACCGGCGTATAGCGCTGGCCGAGCGGGTTGTAGATGCCGACCTCCTTGAAGAGCGGATCCATACCGAAGGTGCGTGCCTCGTCGGGGATGATCGGCACGATGCGCGTCCCGATCTGCGGGTCGCGCACCAGGTTCCGGACGAGCCGGCTGAAGGCCATCGTCGTGCTGGCGGGCCGATCGGAGCCCGCGTAGAACTCGCTGAACACCGTGTCGGTGGGCGCCGCCAGCGGCTTTCGAACCACCGCGCGGCGAGGCACCGATCCGCCGAGCTGGCGGCGGCGCTCGAGCATGTACTGGATCTCGGGCGCATCGGCTCCGGGGTGGTAGTAGGGCGCTTCCTTGAGCTTGTCGTCGGGGATCGGCAGCTCGAGGCGGTCGCGGAAGATCTTGAGCTCGTCCGCGGTCAGCTTCTTTGCCTGGTGGGTGACGTTGCGGCCCTCGATGCCCGGGCCGAGCGTCCAGCCCTTGACCGTCTTGGCGAGGATCACGGTCGGCGCGCCCTTGTGCTGCACCGCTGCCGCGTAGGCCGCGTAGACCTTGCGGTAGTCGTGGCCGCCGCGTCGGAGCTTGGCGAGCTCATCGTCGGAGAGGTGCTCGACCAGCGCGCGCAGGCGCGGGTCGGGGCCGAAGAACTGCTCGCGGATCGTTGCGCCGTCGCTGACCGCCATGCGCTGGAAGTCGCCATCGAGGGTGTCATTCATCTTGGCCAGCAGGACGCCGTCCTTGTCGCGGGCCAGGAGGTCATCCCACTCGCGGGCCCAGATGACCTTCAGCACGTTCCAGCCGGCGCCGCGGAACAGGGCCTCCAGCTCCTGGATGATCTTCCCGTTGCCGCGCACCGGGCCGTCGAGGCGCTGGAGGTTGCAGTTGATGACGAAGGTGAGGTTGTCGAGTCCCTCGCGCGCCGCCAGGCTCAGCGCGCCGATGGACTCCGGCTCGTCCATCTCGCCGTCACCGAGGTAGGCCCACACGCGCGCCTGGCTGGTGTCGGCGATGCCGCGGGCGGCAAGGTAGCGGTTGAAGCGAGCCTGGTAGATGGCCGAAATCGGCCCGAGCCCCATGCTGACGGTCGGGAACTGCCAGAACTCCGGCATCAGGCGGGGATGCGGATAGCTCGACAGGCCGATGTGGTCGGTGAGCGCCTCCCGCCGGAAATGGTCGAGGTTGTCCTCGTTCAGGCGGCCCTCGAGGAACGCGCGCGCGTAGATGCCGGGCGCCGCGTGGCCCTGGAAGAAGATCAGGTCGCCCGGCCCCTCGTCGCTGCCGCGGTAGAAGTGGTTGAAGCCGACCTCGTACAGGGTGGCGGCGCTGGCGTACGTCGACAGGTGCCCGCCGATGCCCTCGAACCGCGTGTTGGCCCGCAGCACCATGGCGAGCGCGTTCCAGCGGATCAGGCGCCGGATCTTGAGCTCCATCGCCTCGTCGCCGGGGAAGTAGGGCTCCTGCTCCGGGCTGATGGTGTTGATGTAGCGGGTCTGGGTCAGCGTCGGCAGGCCGACCTGCAGCTGGCGGGCTCGTTTCAGCAGCTTGAAGATGATGAAGCGCGCGCGATCCGGCCCGGCCGCCTCGACCAGCGCGTCGAGCGATTCGATCCACTCCTGCGTCTCGACCGGATCGATGTCCGGGAGCTGCTGCTTGAACTGGTCGAAGATCTCGTGGGTCGGCTGCGTCATGTCGATCCTATGGTAGCGGCCGATGCCGATCGGTGGCGAGACGCGGTCACTGGGCTGATTCGAAGGCATTCGACCCGTGGGGCGGGTCAACGGCGGAAGGAGCGGCGGACCTCGGGAGCTCCGCCTCGGAATGACCCGCGGGTGCGGGTGAAACGCCGCGGAGCTCGCCCTTCTCCGCGCCTTGACCCGTGGGGCGGGTCAGCGCATTGCGGCCGGGTGCCAGCACCGGCCATGACGAGCGCGCGACGGAGCCCGTGGCATCATCGGCCCGATGCGGACCATCTACCGCTCCGAGCCTCCCTGGCCCCACCGGGTCCTGGTGCTCGGCGGCGGCTTCGCCGGCGTCGAGACCGCGCGCCACCTCGAGCGACTGACGCGCCGGCGTGACGACGTGGAAGTGTGGCTCGTCAGCCGCGAGAACTTCACGCTCTTCACGCCGCTCCTGCCGGAGGTCTGCTCCGGCATGCTCGAGGCCCGGCACTGCGTCACGGCCCTGCGCGCCCAGCTGCGGCGCCCGTCGAGCTGGGCCGTGACCGCCGACGTCGAGGCGATCGACCTGGATGGCAAGGTGGTGACCGTGCTGGGCGGCGACGGCGACCCGCATCGGCTGCACTACGACACGCTGGTCATCGCGCTCGGCGGCGAGACGGCGACCTTCGGCATCAAGGGCATCACCGAGTACGCGGTCGGCATGAAGACGCTCGCCGATGCGTTCGCACTCCGCAATCGGATCATCGAGATGCTCGAGCGGGCTGAGCTCGAGACCGACCCCGACCAGCGGCAGGCCCAGCTCACCTTCGTCGTGGGCGGCGCCGGCTTCAGCGGGGTCGAGACGGCCGGCGAGATCGAGGACTTCATCCGGCGCGTGCGGCGCCGCTTCTACCCGAAGATCCGGCAGGGCGAGACCCGGCTCCACATCGTGGAGCTCAAGGACCGCGTCCTGCCCGAGATGCCGCCCGACATGGGCGACTATGCGGCAACGGGACTTCGCAAGCGCGGCTACGAGATCCATCTCGGCACACCGATGAAGGAGGTGCGCGAGGACGGCGTCGTCATCGGTGACGGCGACTTCATCCCGGCGCTGACGGTGATCTGGACCGGCGGCGTCCAGCCCTCGCCGGTGGTGCGAGCGTCGGGGATCGAGGTCGACAAGGCCGGACGCGCCATCACCGAGGCAACCATGGAGACCAGCCGTCCGGGCGTGTGGGCGATCGGCGACTGCGCGCTCATTCCGGACGTGCAGAATCCCGGCAGCTACCACGCGCCGACCGCCCAGAACGCCGTGCGCGAGGGGAAGCGGTTGGCCCGCAACATCGTCGCCACCATCGACCGGAAGCCCAATCGGGTCGAGCCGTTTTCCTATCGCACCATCGGAACGCTGGCCAGCATCGGGCACCACACCGGCGTGGGCGTCGTGTTCGGGATCAAGGTCCGTGGCCTGATCGCCTGGTTCATGTGGCGCGGCTACTACTGGAGTCGCGTTCCGGGCATCGGCGGCAAGGCGCGCGTGGCGCTCGACTGGGCGCTCAACGCCCTGTTCGGGTCGGATCCCGTGCAGCTCAAGGTGGATTACGAGCCGCCGGCAGGGATGGGCCCATCCGGCAAGCGACGGCCTCCGCCTCGACGCACCGATCCACGCGCCTGACCGTTCGGTAGACTGGCGCCCATGTCACGCGAAGAGCGCCGCAACTACGAACGCATGATGCGCAACATGGAGCGCGGTCCGCAGCTGCCGCCGGCCGCGAGGGCGCGCGCCGAGCGGAACGCCCAGCGCCGGGCCGCCAAGGCCTCTGAGCCGCCGACCTTCGCATTCACCCGGCGCTTCGTGATCGTCTCCACCCTGATCGCCGTCGCGGCCGGCTTCGTGGCCTTCAGCATCCAATGGCCGAACATGCCGTTCGCGCTGTATGTCGGCCTCGGGGTGGCCGTGCTGGTCCTCGCCGCACAGTTCGGCGTGCGCCGCCTCAGGGGCCGGATGGCCGCCCGCTGAAACCGGCATTGGTCGTGGCTTGACCGCGGCTCCAGAATGGTCCTCTACGAATCGCTGGGAGGTCCGGGCATGGGCGAGCATTCCCACGACGATCCCGGTCATGGTCACGATCATTCGCACCACGACCACGACCACGATCACGCCGGTCACGACGAGCACGCCGGGTTCGCGACCGGCCAGGAGGTAGAGGGGGAGACGCTCGAGAAGGACCACAGTGGTGACTTCGCCGAGGGTCAGCAGGGCGGCCACAGCAGCGTGCACGACGCGCGCCGTGGTGACTTCGCCGAGGGCCAGGAGGATGAGTCCGGCCACGAGCACGCACACGACAGCCCCGATTTTGCGAGGGGCCAGGACCAAGACCCGACCTAATCGGTGATTGCATCGCTCGTCGCGCGGATGCGGCGAAGGAGGCGCCTCTCGTCGATCTGAATCGTCGCGCCCTCCGGCCGTCGATCGACGGCCCCGAGATCGAGCCACTTCGCACCGTGAGGTAACTGGGCATGCTGACCGACGGCTTCCAGATCATGGTCGCCGAGACCTTCGGCACCGCACTCCTGATCATCCTGGGTGACGGCGTCGTCGCCGGCGTCCTCCTCGCCCGATCCAAGGCCCAGAACGCGGGCTGGATCGTGATCACCACCGGATGGGCACTTGCCGTGGCGGTGGGCGTCTACGCAATTGGGGGCTTGACCGGCGCGCATCTCAACCCGGCTGTCACGATCGGGTTGGCTACGATCGGCCTGACCAGCTGGGATCTCGTGCCCTGGTACCTCGCCGGCGAGTTCCTTGGCGCGTTCATCGGCGCGATCGTCGTGTTCGTGCACTACCTGCCGCACTGGAAGGAGACCGAGGATCCGGGCCTGAAGCTGGCCGTCTTCTCCACCGGGCCGGCGATCCGTAACCCGGTCTCCAACCTGTTGAGCGAGATCATCGGGACATTCATGCTGGTGTTCGGCGTCCTGGCGATCACGAGCAACGAGCTCGCCACCGGCCTTGGGGCCCTCCTGATCGGGTTCCTCGTGTGGGGCATCGGCCTTTCGCTTGGCGGACCGACGGGCTACGCGATCAATCCGGCCCGCGATCTTGGGCCCCGCATCGCGCACGCCGTGCTGCCGATTGCCGGCAAGGGGGCATCTGACTGGGGCTACAGCTGGATTCCCGGTGATCGGACCGGTCGTCGGCGGCATCCTTGGTGCCGTGACCTACCAGGCCGTGTTCACGAACTACCTCATGGCCTGACCCGTCGATGCGGCGGCCGCGGCGGGATCACTTCCCGTCGCGCTCGCATCGGTCGGGAACGGATGGGGGAGCAAGGAGCGACATATCGATGAAGAAGCTCATCAACGCGCCTGAAAACGTTGTCAAGGAGGCCCTCGCCGGGATGGCGGCGGCGCACGGCGACCTGCTTCGGGTCATCGAGCCGAACGTCGTCGTGCGTGCCGACGCCCCGCGCCAGGGGAAGGTCGGGATCATCTCCGGCGGTGGGTCGGGGCACGAGCCGATGCACGGCGGGTTCGTCGGGCGCGGCATGCTCGACGCCGCCTGCGCGGGCGACGTGTTCACGTCACCGGTGCCGGACCAGATGCTGGCCGCCACCAAGGCGGTCGACGGTGGAGCCGGCGTGCTCCACATCGTCAAGAACTACACCGGCGACATCATGAACTTCGAGCTGGCCGCCGAGCTCGCCGAGGCCGAGGGGATCAAGGTCACGAGCGTCGTGATCGCGGACGACGTCGCCGTCAAGGACTCGCTCTACACCGCGGGCCGCCGCGGCGTGGGCGGGACCGTTCTGGCGGAGAAGATCGCCGGGGCGGCCGCCGAGGAGGGCCAGGATCTCGGCACCGTGACCGCGCTCGCGGCGCGCGTCCAGGACAACGTTCGATCGATGGGCATGGCGCTCACGAGCTGCACCGTGCCGGCCGCAGGAAAGCCGACCTTCGAGATCGGCGACGATGAGATGGAGATCGGCGTCGGAATCCACGGGGAGCCCGGGCGGGAACGACGCAAGCTGGCGACGGCCGACGAGATCACCGAGGCGCTCATGACGCCGATCCTGGACGACCTGCCGTTCAGCTCCGGCGATCGCGTCCTGGCCTTCGTCAACGGCATGGGCGGTACGCCGCTCATCGAGCTCTACGTCATCTACAACAAGGTCGCGCAGCTCTGTGCGGAGCGCGGCCTGAAGATCGAGCGGAACCTGGTCGGCAGCTACATCACCTCGCTCGAGATGGCGGGAACCAGCATCACCCTGCTCAAGCTGGACGACGAGCTCACCCGGTTCTGGGACGCTCCGGTCCATACCCCGGCGCTGCGCTGGGGAGTCTGAGAGCCACCGAGCCGATGAGCGAGTTCGACGGCGCGGCCTTCCACCGATTCCTCGGCCTGTTCGCCGACAGGCTGCACGAGCGGCGGGAGGAGCTCACGGAGCTCGACTCGGCGATCGGCGATGCCGATCACGGCATCAACATGGACCGCGGGTTCAGTGCCGTGCGTGCGAAGCTGCCCGAGCTCGACGGGTCCGATCTCGGCGCCAGCGCCAAGGCGGTCGGGATGACGCTCATCTCGACCGTCGGCGGCGCGTCGGGGCCGCTGTACGGGACCTTCTTCCTGCGGCTGGCCACGGCGATCGGCGACCACACCGTGCTCGACCCGGCCGAGCTCGGCGCGGCGCTCCGCGCCGGCCTCGAGGGGGTCATGCAGCGCGGGAAGGCGACGACCGACGACAAGACGATGGTCGACGCGATGAGCCCGGCGGTCGACGCCTATGACGCGGCGGCCGGCGGCGGGGTGTCGGCCGGCCTCGAAGCGGCCGCGACGGCAGCCGCCGCGGGACGCGACCGGATCACGCCGCTGGTGGCCCGCAAGGGCAGGGCGAGCTACCTCGGCGAGCGGTCGGCCAACCACCAGGATCCCGGCGCCACCTCGACCACCATCCTGTTCGAATCCCTCCGCGACGCCGTCGCGGCGGGCTGATCCGACGCACCGACCACGAAAGGAAGGCAGCGATCGACATGGCCAAGTACGTCCTCGCGCTCGACCAGGGCACAACCTCGAGCCGAGCGATCCTCTTCAACGCCGACGGCACCATCCACACCACGGCAAGCCAGGAGTTCCCCCAGATCTTCCCGTCGCCCGGCCACGTCGAGCACGATCCGGAGGCGATCTGGGACTCGCAGCTCGCCGTCGCCAAGAAGGTGATCGCGGACGCGGGTGCGTCGCCCGACGACATCGCCGCCATCGGCATCACCAACCAGCGCGAGACGACGGTCGTCTGGGACAAGAACACCGGGAAGCCGGTCCAGAACGCGATCGTCTGGCAGAGCCGCATCACGGCCGGGTACTGCGACGAGCTCAAGGCGGCCGGCCACGAGGACAAGTTCCGCGACAAGACCGGCCTCCCGATCGACGCCTACTTCAGCGGGACGAAGATCCGCCACATCCTGCAGAACAACTCCGGCGCGCAGGAGCGGGCGGAGGCGGGCGAGCTGCTGTTCGGCACCGTCGACAGCTTCCTCATCTGGCGGCTGACGGAAGGCAAGGTTCACGTCGCCGACTATTCGAACGCGAGCCGCAGCCTGCTGTTCAACATCCACACGCTCGACTGGGACGATGAGCTGCTCGGGATCATGAACGTCCCGCGCGCGATGATGCCCGAGCCGCGCCCCTCGAGCGAGGTGTACGGCGAGACGACGCTGCTCGGCGGCTCGCTGAAGATCGCCGGCGACGCCGGCGACCAGCAGGCGGCGACGTTCGGCCAGGCCTGCTTCGAGCCGGGCATGGCGAAGCAGACCTACGGCACCGGCGCCTTCATGCTCATCAACACCGGCGAGCAGGCGGTTCCGTCGAAGAACGGCCTGCTGACCACCGTTGCCTGGGGCTACGACGGCAAGGTCACCTACGCGCTCGAGGGATCCGTCTTCATCGCCGGCGCGGCCGTGCAGTGGATCCGCGACGGGCTCAAGGTGATCACCAACTCGGCCGACGTCGAGAAGCTGGCCGGCAAGGTCGCCGACACCGAGGGCGTCTACATGGTCCCGGCCTTCGTCGGACTGGGCGCGCCGTACTGGGACCAGTACGCCCGCGGCCTGATCATCGGCCTCACGCGCGGCTCGACGATCGAGCACATCGCCAGGGCCACCGTCGACTCGATGGCCTACCAGACCCGCGAGGTGCTGGAGGCGATGCAGGCCGACTCGGGCGTCACGCTCACCGAGCTGAAGGTCGACGGTGGCGCGGTCGTCAACAACGACCTGATGCAGTTCCAGGCCGACATCCTCGGCGTGCCGGTCGAGCGACCGCAGGTCGCGGAGACCACGGCGCTCGGCGCGGCGTACCTCGCCGGTCTGGCGGTCGGGTTCTGGAAGGACACGACCGACGTCACGAACAACTGGGCGCTCGACCGCCGGTTCGAGCCCAAGATGGACGAAGCGAAGCGCGAGAAGCTGTTCAAGGGCTGGAAGAAGGCGGTGCAGCGCTCGCTCGACTGGGAAGAGCATTAGTCTCTCCGTCAAGCCCAGCGGGCCGATGGACCGGGGTCGTCAAGCTCCGGTCCATTGTCCACGCGCCATGGAGACCTGCCTCAGATGACCGATGACAGCGGGGCCGCGGTCGGGATCGTGGTCGTATCTCACTCCGGCGAGGTGGCCGATGCCACGGTGCGACTGGTTGCCCGCCTGGCGAACCTCCCGGCGGACGGCCCGCGGCTGGTCGCGGCCGGAGGACTGGCCGACGGAAGCATCGGCACCGATGCGACCCGCGTGGCCGATGCGGTCGTCGCAGCCGATGCCGGCGCCGGCGTCGTGGTGCTGGCGGACCTCGGCAGCGCCGTCCTCTCCGCCGCGACGGCGGTCGACGAGCTGATCGAGACCGAGCTGGCCGGTCGCGTCCGCATCTCGGGTGGACCGATCGTGGAGGGCACCTTCGTCGCCGCCGTGCAGGCGTCCATCGGCGATGGTCTCGACGGCGTGCTTGCCGCGGCGGACGGTGCCGCGTCGATGGACAAGCTCGAGGGGCGCTGATGAGCCTCGTCCTCGCGGCCGCGCTCGGCTATCTGCTCGGCGCCATTCCGTTCGGGCTGATCATCGGCCGCCTGACGAAGGGAATCGACCTGCGGGAGTACGGGTCGCACCGGACCGGTGCCACGAACGCGCTGCGGACGCTCGGCGCTCCCGCCGCCGCGGCGGTCTTCCTCCTCGACGTGGGCAAGGGTGTGGCGGCCGTCCTGCTGGCCCGCCTGCTGTTCGCCGACGACCCGATGGTCGAGTGGGCGGCCGCGGTGGCCGGCGTCGCCGCGATCGTCGGGCACAACTGGTCGGTCTTCATCGGCTTCACCGGTGGGCGCGGCGTCGCGACCTCTGCCGGAGCGCTTGGCGCGATGAGCCCCTGGACGTTCGTGATCCTGGCGCCGATCGTGTTCCTGGTGATCTGGCGCTCACGCTACGTGTCGCTCGGCTCGGTCACCGGGGCGCTTGGCAGCGCCGATCATCACCGCGGCGCTTGCCACGGTCGGCGCCGCCAGCATCCCGGCGATCGCGTACGCCCTGGCGTCGGGGCTGCTGGTGACGGTCGCCCATGCCGATAACATCGGCAGGTTGCGCGCCGGCACCGAGCGCAAGATCGGTCAGAAGGAGGCGGTGAGCCCGCATGGCTGAGGACACCATGAGCGAACGCCGTCGCCCAGCCCGGATCAGCTCACCGGCGAACCTGCTCGGCATCGCGCGCATCCTGGCAACGCCGGTCGTGATTGCCCTGATCCTGATCGCCAGCCCGGGCATGGGGATCGCGGCCTTCGTGCTCTTCTGCCTGGCGGCCTTCACCGACTTCCTCGACGGATGGGTCGCGCGCGCCCGCGGCGAGGTCTCGCCGCTGGGTGTCTTCATGGACCTCACCGCCGACAAGGTTCTCGTCGGCGGGGTGCTCATCGCCATGGTCGAGGTCGACCTGCTCCCGACCTGGATCGTTGCCACGATCCTGGTGCGCGAGCTGGTCATCGCCGGCGTGCGGCAGATGGCGGCCTCCGAGAACGTGGTGATCCCCGCGCGAGCGCTCGGGAAGGCGAAGACGCTGACGACGCTGGTCGGCATGGCCATCCTGCTGCTCGCCTACGACGCGACCACCGGCGGGCCGCTGGCGACGACCGGCATCGGGCTGCGCTGCCCAGATCGTCGGCGGCTGGGTGATGGTCTTCGCCACGGTGCTCACGGTCGTGTCCGGGTGGGACTACCTGCGCGGCGCGCTGCCGCTGCTCCGCGGAGAGCCGGGGTGAACGTTTCCGCCGAGGTGGACGTGGTCGTCATCGGTGGCGGCGCCACCGGGGCGGGAGTGCTGCGCGACCTCGCCATGCGCGGCCTGCGAGCGCTCCTCGTCGAACGCGGCGACTTCGCGTCGGGCACCAGCGGGCGCTACCACGGCCTCCTCCATTCGGGCGCTCGCTACGTGGAGAGCGACCCGATCTCGGCGCGACACTGCATCGAGGAGAACGGCGTCCTGCGTCGGATCGCGCCCGCAACCATCGAGCCCACCGGCGGCTTGTTCGTCGCGACGCCCGACGACCCGGACGACTACGTCGAGCGGTTTCCCGCCGCGTGCGCGGCCGCGGGCATCGAGGCGGAGCCGGTGCCGCTCGACCAGCTCTTCGCCGAAGAGCCGCTCCTGAACCGCCGGATCCGCGCCGCGTACCGGGTGCCCGACGCCTCGCTCGAGCCCTGGGAGCTCGTCGACGCGAACCTCGCCAGCGCGCGGGAGCACGGCGCCGAGGCGCGACGCTACCAGGCCGTCATCGGCTTCGAGCATGCGGCCGATGGTGCTCTCAGCGCGGTCCGCCTGCGCGACGAGCGCAGCGGCGAGGAGACCGACGATCGCCTGCCGCGCGGCCGTCTCCGCCGCCGGCGCGTGGGCCGGCAAGGTGGCCGAGCTCGCCGGCGCGAGGCTGGCAATGAGCCCGGGCAAGGGGTCGATGCTCATCCTCAACCGCCGCATGACGAAGGCGGTCGTCAACCGGCTGGCGCCGCCGGGTGACGGCGACATCCTCGTCCCGGTGCACACCGTCTGCATCCTCGGCACGACCGACATCACGGTGCCCGATCCTGACGACGTCGAGGTCACCCGCGACGAGATCGATGCGCTGCTCCTCGATGGCGAACGGCTGGTCCCCGGCATCAGCGGCGCCCGGGTGCTGCGGGCCTATGCCGGCGCTCGCCCCCTGTACGACGCAGCCGACTTCGGGACGCCGCATCACGACGAGTCGCGCGAGATCAGCCGCGCGCATCACGTCATCGATCACGGCGCGCGCGACGGGGTCGGCGGCTTCTGGAGCATCGTCGGCGGCAAGCTGACCACGTACCGGCTCATGGCGCGCGACGTGGTGGACGCCGTGGCGACGTCACTGGGCGTCGATGCGCCGTGCCGCACGGCCGACGAGGCGCTGCCGCCCCCGGCCACCGGGACTCCCTACTGGCTGGGCGACCGCCTGGCGGCGCTCGAGGCGGAGGGCGGCGGGAACGCGGAGCTCGTCTGCGAATGCGAGCTCGTGACGCGGGCACGGCTGGAACGCGCGCTCGACCAGCGTGCCGACTCATCGCTCGACGACCTGCGGCGCACGACGCGGCTGGGGATGGGCCCCTGCCAGGGCTGTTTCTGCATCCCGCGCGCGGCCGCTGTCCTCGACGCCCGCCGGCCCGGTGCCGCGAACGCGCCGCTGCGCGCCTTCGTCGGCGAGCGGTTCCGCGGCACGCGCCCCATCGCGTGGGGCGATCAGCTGGCCGAGCTGTGGCTGACCGCCGGCATACATCCGTGGCGTCCTGGCCGTGGATCAGCTTGCCGATGCGGCGCCTGACGGCCGTCCGGGGCCGAGCATGCCGCGCGCTGACGTCGTCGTCATCGGGGCCGGGCCTGGCCGGCCTGTCGTGTGCGGCCGAGCTCGCCGAGCGGGGCGCCCGCGTCTTCCTTGCCGCCAAGGGCATGGCGACCACCCACTGGACGCACGGCGGGCTCGACGTCGCGGCGCCCGCCGGCGCCAGCACCATGCGCGACGGCATCGCGACGCTGGCCACGACCAGGAACCACCCGTATCGCACCCTCGCCGCCGATGCCGACGCTTCGGTGGCGGCTCACCTGGCTCGCACCGCGGCCGAGGGCCTGGCGCACACCGGCTCCCTGGACGATGCGCTGGTCCCGATCCCCACGGCAATCGGGTCGCACCGCCCGGCGGCGATCCTGCCGTCCGCGCAGGCCGCCGCCCTCGAGCCGTGGGCCGGCGACGGCCTCCTGCTCGTCGGGTTCAGCCGCTATCGGGACTCGTGGGCACCGTATGCCGCCCGCAACCTCGAACGTGCGTCGTGGCCGGGCGGCCCGGCCGCGATGCGGGCGATCGAGGTCGAGCTCCCCGGCCTGGAAGGGCGCCAGCAACATCGCGCCGCAGATCCTCGCCCGGCTGTTCGAGGACCCGGCCTGGCGCGGGCGCGCGCTCTCGGCCATCGCCGACGCGCTCCCCGCCGGGCGCGTGGCGCATCGGCATGCCGGCCGTCCTCGGCCTCGAGGGGCACGCCGAGGTGCACGCGGCGGCCGAACAGGCGCTTGGGCAGTCGTGTCTTCGAGATCGCCAGCCTGCCGCCATCGGTGCCCGGCCTGCGGCTGTTCGAGGCGCTTCGCCGCCGCATCCTCCGAGCCGGCGCGCGGATCCAGATCGGCTTCGACGTCGTGGACGTCGAGCGCACGGGCGGCCGGGTCATCGCCATTCACACGGAGGCCGCATCGCGGACGCTGCGCATCGGTGCGGACGCATTCGTCCTGGCGACCGGGGGCATCGGCGGAGCCGGGATCCGCGCGGCTCACGACGGCGCGCTGACCGAGCGCGTCTTCGGGCTGCCGGTCTCCGCCCCGTCGCGCGAGCTGTGGTTCAGCGATGACCCGCTGCGTCCGCACCCGCTCGAGACCGCCGGGATCGAGGTCGACGCCAACCTCGCGCCCGCTGAGCTCGAGAACGTTCGCGTCATCGGCTCCGCACTGGCCGGCATGCATTACCTCGATGAGCGATGCGGCGACGGCGTGGCGCTCGCCAGCGCGCATCGCGCCGCAGCGTCGCTGGCGTCGAAGCGGGCGGTGGCCGCATGACCTTCCACGACGCCGCGGCCCGCGACTTCCCACCCTTCAGCACCGACGCCTGCATCAAGTGCAACGTGTGCACGACGGTCTGCCCGGTCGCGCGCGTGACCGATGACTTCCCGGGCCCAAAGTACGTCGGTCCGCAGGCGCGAGCGCTTCCGCGAGCCGGGCGTCGGTGGCGATGCCCCGGATCACACCGTCGACCTCTGCTCCGGTTGCGGAATCTGCACGCGGGCGTGCCCCGCCGGCGTCCTGATTGCCGAGACGAACAACCGGGCGCGCGCAGCGATCGTGGAGGAGCGGGGATCGAGCCTCCGCAACCGGATCATCAGCGACACCGACCTCATCGCGCGCTTCGGCGTGCCGCTCGCGCCGCTGGCCAACATCGGCCTCAAGAACCCGATCGCCCGCTGGATGGGGGAGAAGGTGCTCGGCGTCCATCGGCGCGGACCGCTCACCACCTTCTCGCGCCGCACGTTCAGCTCGTCGTGGAAGCGGCGAGGCGGCGCCACGGCACTTCCCGCGACACCCGATCCGGAGCGCACGCTCGTCTACTTCCACGGCTGCGCCGTCAACGCCTTCGAGCCCGACCTCGGACGCGACGCGGTGGAGATCCTCGAGCGAAACGGGTTCAGCGTGATCGTGCCGCGGCAGGAGTGCTGCGGCCTGCCGTTCATCTCGAACGGCCTGTACGACCACGCTCGCACCAAGGCGCGCCGCAACCTGGCGGAGCTGGCCGCGTTCGCGCGGGCGGGCTACCGGATCGTGGGCACCTCGACCTCCTGCACCCACGCGCTCAAGGCGGAGTACCGCGAGATGCTCGACCTGGCCGAGCCGACGCCACCGCGGTCGCCGATGCGACCTGGGACATCTGCGAGCTCCTGCTCGACCTGCACGACCGCGGCGAGCTCGATACCCGCTTCGCGCCGGTCGTCGAGCAGCTGCCGTACCACCCGCCGTGCCAGCTCAAGTCGCACGGCATCGGCACGCCGGCGATGGACCTGTTCGGGCTCGTTCCCGGCCTCCACGCCGTCGATTCGGACCACGACTGCTGCGGCGCCGCCGGCACCTACGGGCTGAAGGTCGAGCGCTGGCAGATCGCCCAGGACGTCGGGGCGCCGCTCTTCGACAAGGTGCGCGCGGCGCGCGCCGGCGGCGCCTCGCGGGCCGCCTGCGACTCGGAGACCTGCCGCTGGCAGATCGAGCAGTCGACCGGCGTCCCGACCGTCCACCCGGTCACCATCCTCGCCGAGTCCTACCGCCGCGCCGACGCCGCCGTCGACGAGCCCTGGCGCCGCATCGTCTGAGCTCACGTCCCTCACTTGATGAGCTTCGTCTCCATCTGGCGCATCGCGATCCACATGCAGACGACGAAGAAGACGACCAGGTAGAGCAGGTCCCACAGCTGCCCGATGCCGATGATCCCGGTCGACAGCCCGCGGATCAGGTTGATGCCGTGGTAGAGCGGCGTGAGCTGGACGATGGTCACCAACCAATCCGGGCAGCACGGCCTCGATCGGGAAGAAGGTGCCGCTGAAGAGGAACATCGGCATCACGATCAGGCCCATCGGCACGTCGAAGTCGTTCACCGTGCGCAGGTAGGACGTGCCCGCGAGGCCGGCTGCGGCGAAGGCGGCCGCGACGAGGAGCGCCGCCGGGACCATGAGGATGCCGAGCGGGGACAGGACCAGGCTCATGATCACCATGATCACGAACATGGCGATGGCGTAGAGCGCGGCGCGCGTCAGTGCCCACAGCATCTCGCCGATCGCGATCTCGGTGATCCCCATCGGCGTGGCGAGCACGCCGTCGTAGGTCTTCGCGTAGTTGAGCTTGAAGAAGACGTTGAAGATCGTCTCGAAGACGGCGCCGTTCATTGCCGCGGTGGCGACCAGGGCCGGCGCGACGTAGGCGGCGTAGGCCATGACCTCGCCCGTTGGGCAGCTGCACCTCGGGGACGAGGCCGCCGACCCGAGCCCGATGCCGAGCAGGTAGAAGATCGGCTCGAAGACGCCACTCAGGATGATGATCCACTGGTGGCGGTAGACCATGATGTTGCGCTCGACCAGGCGCCGCGAGCGCCAGACGCGCGCCCAGGCGTTCGCGAGCGGGCCGGCGGCGGATACGGGCTGCGAGAGGGTGGTCATCGGCATCAGCCCGCCATCCGCCGCGTGAGCATGCGCTCCGCGAGCACGGCCCCGATCCCGAACATCACCAGCAGGTAGGCGAGGTGGAGCGGCGCCGTCACAGGATCAAGCTGGTCCAGGATCGACCCGCGGATCAGCTCGACGCCGTGGAAGAGTGGCGTGGCCCACGCCACCGCCCGAAGCGGCTCGGGAAGGGTGGTGAGCGGGAAGAAGGTGCCGCTGAACAGGAAGAGCGGGTTGATGATGAAGCGGAAGACGGCGCTGAAGCCGACGTCGTTCTTCTGGGTGGCGGTGAACGCGATCAGGCAGGCGGCGAAGGCAACCCCCACCAGCATCGGCGAACGGGATCGGCAGGAGCGCCAGCGGCGAGCGCGGGATCCCGAACAGCCACAGCACGACCAGGAAGACGGTCGCCAATGAGCCGATGCGGAACGCGGCCCATCCCAGCTCGCCGAGCACGATGCTCCGGATGCTGACCGGGGTCGAGAGCATCGCCTCGTAGTTCCGGCCCCACATGATCTTGTTCATGATCGGGTAGGTCGACTCGAAGGTCGCCGTCTGCATCGCCATGGCGGCCATCAGGCCCGGACCGAGCCAGTCGATGTAGGGGACGCCGCCGAACGCATCGAGGCTGTCCCCGGTCAGCAGCGCGCCGATCCCGAGGCCCATCGCGGTCAGGAAGAGGACCGGCTGCAGGAAGCCGAACGCGAGGCTGCGGTGCCAGAGCCGGCGGTAGACGAGCCAGTTGCGGCGCCAGACGCGGCCCGATGAGGCGACGACGGTCATCGGACGCCTACTCGACCAGCGAGCGGCCGGTCAGGCGCAGGAAGACGTCCTCCATGCTCGACCGGCGCACGAGCGCGCTCTCGATCGGGATCTTGCGCTGGTTGACCTGCTCGAGCGTGCGCTCGCCATCGGCGGTGTACAGGAGGAACCGATCCGGCAGCGCCTCGACCCGATCGGCGAGCGCCTCCAGCTGGCCGTTGAGGCTGTCGCGCACCGCATCGGTCACGCGCAGCTCGAGCACCTCGCGGGTCGAGTGCTCGTCGATGAGCTGGCGCGGCGACCCCTCGGCCACGATCTTTGCCTTGTCCATGACCACGAGGTGGTCGCACAGCTGCTCGGCCTCGTCCATGTAGTGGGTCGTGATGATCAGCGTCGCGCCGCGGCGCTTCAGCTGGTAGAGGCGCTCCCACAGCAGGTGCCGCGCCTGCGGGATCGAGGCCGGTGGTCGGCTCGTCCAGGATCACCAGCTCCGGCTCGTTGATCAGCGCCCGAGCGATCGTCAGGCGCCGCTTCATCCCACCTGACAGCGGCTCGACCTGGTCCTTGGCGCGCTCGTCGAGCTGGACGAACTCGAGCAGCTCATCGGCGCGCTTGCGGGCCACGTCGTTCGGGATGTCGAAGTAGCGCGCGTACATCTCGAGGTTCTCGCGCACCGTCAGCTCGGTGTCCAGGTTGTCGATCTGCGGCACGACCCCCAGCTTCGACTTGATCTCGCGCGCCTGGGTCCGCGGATCCATGCCGATCACCGTCAGCTCGCCCTCGGTGACCGGGCTGGAGCACGCGATCATCCGCATCGTGCTCGTCTTGCCCGCGCCGTTCGGGCCGAGGAAGCCGAACGCCTTTCCGGGACGCACGTCGAAGTCCACGCTGTCGACGGCGGTGAAGCCGTTCGCGTAGCGCTTGGTCAGCCCGCGGGCATGGACAAGAGACTGCTGCTGGTTCGTCATGGGGTCTCGCATTCTAGACCGATGCGTTCGTCATTTCTCATCGGTGCCCATGCTGGCCCGCATTCCTGTCAAAGAGTGTCAGGTTCCCTTGGTATCGTTGCCGGCATGGTCGTTCGAACCGTCATCCAGCGCGGGCCGAAGGAGAAGAAGGTCGCCGCCTTCGCCATCGACTGGCCGGGCTGGAGCCGCGGTGCGAAGGCGCCCGATGCGGCCTTCGAGCTGCTCGAGGCGTATCGGGAGCGGTATCGCCCGATCGCGCGCCTCGCCGGGCTGGAGGCAGAGTTCGATCGGGCCGGCGATCTCGAGATCGTCGAGGACCACGTCGGCGTGGGATCGACCGACTTCTGGGGCATCTCGTTCGCCCCGTCCTCGTTCGAGCAGGCGCCCATGCCCGAGGACGAGCTGGAACGCAAGGTGGCGCTGCTCGAGGCGGCGTGGCAGCTTCTTCGACGACGTCGCCGCGCGCGTCTCGCCCGAGCTGGAGAAGGGGCCGCGCGGCGGCGGTCGCAACCGCGACGAGATCGTCCGCCACGTCCTCGGCTAAGGAGCAGGTCGACCTGGCGAGGAAGGTCGGCGTGGTCATGGCTCCCGACGAAGTACCTGCACCCCCGACGGCCTCGCGTGCCCACCGCGAGGCATTCGTCGCCGCCATGCGCGACTACAACGCCGAGGGGAAGCTGGCGAGAGGCCGAAACTGGACGATCCCGTTGCTCCTGCGGCACACCGCCTTCCACGCGCTCGATCACGCGTGGGAGATGGAGGACAAGGACCTCTCGTGCGCCGAGGTGATGCGTCTGAATTCACACCAGGTGTGCGTTATCCGCGAGTCACGTCCTCGAACGGTCCGAATTCACACCAGGTGTGCACCAGCGGCTGTTTTGGACGCTTCGCGGGGCTCGAACCGCGCATAACGGCCGTGTGGTGTGAATTTCGGCCGGTTCAGAGCCCGGCCGCGACGGAGTCGGCGCGAGGATCGGCGCCGCCCTCGTAGCGAGCCGTCGGGCCGCCGGCGGATGACCTGGGCCCAGCCCATCAGCGGCGTCTTCGGCTCGACCAGCTCGACCTCGTGGCCGAGCGCCTCGAGCGCCGCCACGGTCGCCGCGTCCACGCCGTCGGACTCGATGCTCACCGGGCCGAGCGGCATGGCCGGCGCGCCTCGGTCTGGGCGACGAATCGAGGCCGATCGACCGCCGCCTGCGGATCGAGGCCGTCGTCGACCAGCCCCTGCACCAGCTGGACCATCGTCTGCGGCTGGCCGTCGCCGCCCATGGCGCCGAAGGCCACCTCCGCAGCGCCGTCACGCAGCAGCATCCCCGGCATGAGCGTGTGCAGCGTCCGCGACCGCGGCCGCAGCGCGTTCGGATGCGACGGGTCCAGGCGAGAAGTAGGCGCCGCGGTTCTGGAGCATGATCCCGGTCGAGCCGCCCATGATCCCCGAGCCGAAGCCCATGTAGTTCGACTCGATCAGGCTGACCATCATGCCGTCGGCATCGGCGGCGCACAGGTAGACCGTGCCTCCGCCCGGGCGGGTTGGTGGGCACGAATCGCTGCGCCCGCTCCGGCGAAAGCCGCGACGCCAGCCAGGCCGCGTGCTCCGCGGACAGCAGCTCCGCCGGGTCCGCCAGCCCGCGATCCGGATCCGCCACGCATCGGTCGCGCTCGCTCCAGGCGACCTTGACCGCCTCGATCTGCGCGTGCAGCCGCTCGGCCGACAGCGGCTCGCCCATCGGCCAATCGAGCGCCGAGAGGACGTTCAGCGCCATCAGCGCGGTGATGCCCTGCGAGTTCGGCGGGATGGTGGCCACCTCGACGTCGCGGTAGCGGGTGGAGATCGGCTCGACCCAGTCGCCTCGGTGCTCGGCGATGTCCTCCGCGGTCATCACGCCACCGGCCGCCTGGATGGCCCGCGCGATCTCGGCGCCGATCGGTCCGCCGTAGTAGGCATCGCGCCCGCCCTCGGCGACCTGGCGCAGCGAGGCCGCCAGCAGCGGCTGCCGGAACGTGTCGCCGGCGTCGCCCGCGGCGCCGAACACGTCGCGAGCGGCGTCGTCGAAGCCGGGCAGTGAGGCCGCGATCGCCCGCGCGTTGATCGCGGTCAGGGCGTAGCCCTCGTCCGCGGTGGCCGCCGCGGGAGCAGCGCGTCGGCGAGCGATCGGCGACCGAATCGGTCGAGCAGCTGGACCCAGGCGTCGACGGCGCCGGGGACGGTGATGGTCAGCGGACCCTCGAGCGGGCATGTCGTCGTGGCCGGCCCCTCGGACGCCTTCGATCGTCAAGCCGGCGGGGGAGCGGCCGCTGCCGTTGAAGCCGTGCAGGCGCCGCTCGCCGGGATCCCAGACGAGCGCGAAGGCGTCGCCACCGAGGCCGCAGGCGTTGCAATAGACGACGGCCAGCATCGCGTTGGCCGCGACCGCGGCGTCAACGGCGGTGCCGCCTGCGCGCAGCGCGTCGACGCCGGCGGCGGTGGCGAGCGGGTGGGGCGTGACGACCATGCCACGCGAGGCGGTGGTGGAGGGCATCGGTCTGACCGTAGCAGAAAGAAACGTGCGCCTTGACAGTAGCAAGAAAAGCGCAGACAGTAGGCGCATGGACATCGCGATCGTCGGAGCGACCGGGTTCGTTGGCAGCCACCTCGTGCCGCACCTGGCCGAGGCGGGTCATCGGGTGATCGCCATTTCCCGGACCGGACGCCGGCTCCCGGGCTGGACCGATGCGGTGGAGGCTCGAGCCGCCGACGTGACCACCGGCGCCGGCCTGGACGAGGCGCTGGCGGGGACCGATGCGGTCGTCCACCTGGTCGCCATCCCGCGCGAGTCCGGCGGCCGGCGCTTCGAGGACGTCAACGTGGGCGGCACGCGGCGCGTCGTCGAGGCGGCCGAGCGCGCCGGCATCCGCCGCTTCGTGCACCTGTCGGTGCTCGGTGTGGTCGACGATCCGAAGCTCGGCTACCTGCGGTCGAAGGCGCGCGGCGAGCAGCTCGTCCGCGAGAGCTCGCTCGGCTGGGTCGTCCTGCGTCCATCGCTGATGTTCGGCGTGGGCGATGGCTTCTTCAACATCGTGAAGACGACGTTGCGCTACTGGTCGCCGGGCGTCGTCGCCATCCCCGGAAACGGGGACACGCGGTTCCAGCCGCTGGCGGCGGACGACCTGGCGATCGCGGTCGAGCGATCACTGACCGATGCGGACCGTGCCGGATCGGTCTACGAGCTCGGCGGGCCGGAATGGCTGACCTACCGCCAGATCGTCGACGAGGTCATGCGCGTCACCGGCATGCGCCGCCTGAAGCTCCCGATCCCGATCCCGCTCATCAGCGCGCTGACCGCCGTCACCGACCGGCTGCTTCCCATCTTCCCGGTCACCCACGACCAGATCGGCTCGCTGCAACGCCAGAACTTCACCGATCTCGATGCCTTCGAGAAGGCGTTCGGCGTCAAGCCGCGCAAGCTGGATCTCTCGTACCTGCGTACTTGACAGGACGCGGACGCGGGCGAATACTACGCGTGACGTAGTACGCACAACGTAGCTGGAGCTGACCCGCATGGCATCGGCGACTTCCAACGACCCGGGGCTGCTCGTGCTCGTCAGCCTCGCCTCCTCGCCGCGGCACGGCCACGCGATCCTGCTGGACATCGCGGACTTCGCCGGCGTCCGGCTCGGTCCGGGGACGCTCTACGGAGCGATCAGCCGGCTCGAATCGGACGGCCTCATCGAGGCGATCGCCCCCGAGGGACGGCGGCGTCCGTACCGGATCACGGATCGCGGTCGCTCGCTGCTGCGCAGGCGCCTCGACGGACTCGAGCGGACGGTCCGCGCCGGGCGTCGGCGCGTGGCGGTGGCATCGTGAGCCGCGTCGCGCGAGTGGCTGCACGGGCACTCCTTCGAGCCTATCCGCACGCCTGGCGGGACCGGTACGGAACGGAAGTGCGTGACCTGATCGAGGACGCCGATGCGGGCATCGGCGACGTGGTCGACCTGGCCGCCGGCGCCGCCCGCCAGCACATCATCGGAGGTGCGCCGATGCGCTTCGAACCCGCCCGACGACATCCCTTTGCCTTCGCCATCGCCGGACTCGTGATCATGGCGCCGACGCTCGTCTTCCTGACGCTGTCGCTCATCGGCCACGAGCTGGGCTTCAGCGCCGTCGCGTCGGTCGTCGATCCGATCATCGTGAGCGTGACGAAGCCGCGCGTGGTGGACCTGGCGCTGGTGGGCGCCCCGCTGATTGCGCTCGCGCTGGCGGTCCTGCCGCTGCTGGACCTGCGCGTCGAGTCGAACGATGAGGGTCCGACGCTGGCACTGCGCGTCCGCGCCCTGACCGCGAACGTGATCGTTGCCAGCATCGCGCTGCTCGCCGGCGCGCTCCTGATCGGTCACATCGTGGCCGAATCGGTGATGGGGACCGGCGCCTAGGGCTCCATCTCCCAGGTTTCGCCCGGCTCCAGGCCAACCACGGTCGCGGGGGTGTGCTCGCGCAGCTCCTCCGGGGTGCCGGCAAGCGCCGGGAAGGTGCCGAAATGGACGGGGATGACGATCGAGGCACCGATCATCTCGAGCGCCAGCCCGGCGTCGCGCGGGCCCATGGTGTAGTGCCCGCCGATCGGCAGCACGGCGATCTCGGGAACGAACCGCTGGCGGATCAGGCTCATGTCGCCGAAGACATCGGTGTCGCCCGAGTGGTAGACGGTCGTGCCGTCCTCGAACTCGAGGATCCAGCCCCAGCTGCCGAAGTCGCGCGTCACCTGTCCATCGCCGGTGGTGAGGGTCGCGCCCCCCGTGTGGTCGGACCGCACCATCGTGAAGCCGATGCCCGCCGCCTCGAACGTGCCGCCCTTGTTCATGCCGACCGCCTCGATGCCCCGACCGGCGAGGTAGATGCTCATCTCGTGGCTGCAGACCACCACTGCGCCCTCGGGCTTCGCGAGCTCGACGACGTCGGCCAGGTCGTCGCCGACGTGGTCGAAGTGGCCGTGGGTGGGTGCGACGACGTTGACCTGCTCGGCCGATCGGTACGCATCGGGATAGGTGGGCGCGCCGGTCCATCGGTCGATCCAGACCCAGGCGTCATCGGGCGACCGGTACAGGATGCCGCCGTGCCCGAGCCAGGTGATCCGCAGGTTCGCCATCGGTTCCTCCTTGGTAACGGGATTCAGCCGGGAACGATGAGCCGGCCTGACTCGACGATACGCCGCAGCCATGGCAGCTCGCGTCCGACCGTCGTCTCGGGGCCGTGGCCGGGAAGCACCCGCACGGGCGCCGGAATGTCACGGGCGAGGCGCGTGAGCGAGGCGACCATCTGCTCGTCGTTGCCGCCCGGAAGATCGGTTCTCCCGTACGAGCCGGCAAAGAGCACGTCGCCCGCGAGCATGAGGCCCAACCGCTCCTCGTACAGGCAGACCGATCCCTCGCTGTGCCCGGGCGTGTGAAGGATGTCGAAGACGAGGTCGCCGATGCGAAGCTGCTCGCCCTCGCTGAGGTCCTGGGTCGCGACGCTGCGCTCGATCTCGAACCCGTAGTTGTTCCGGCCCTCGAGCCGATACGCGTCGTCGGGATGGATGGCGAGCGGCGCCCCGGACGCGCGCATCAGCGGCCGCGTTGTCGAAGATGTGGTCGATGTGGCCGTGCGAGTTGGCGATGACGTGGAGGCGCAGCCCGTTGTCGGCGACGCGCTCCATCAGCGGAGCGGCCGCGCCCATGCCCGGGTCGAGCACGAGAGCATCGGTGGACCGCCCGTCCCAGACGAGGTAGGCGTTCGTCTGCCACGGGCCGAAGGGCGCCGCCTCGATGCGAACGGCGTGTCCGGGATCCGCGGGCGTGCCGGAACGCTCGACGACGGTCTCGTCGGGGGTCACTGCTCCCGTCCGCCGGCCGGACCGATGACGCCCGAGGCGCCTTCGGTGATCCGCAGGCCGAGGTGCGCGGCAAGCTGCCGGGCCAGCTCGTCCTCGACCCGCTCCATCGGGACGGCGGCGCCGGTCTCGCGCGCCAGCGAGGTGACCTCCTTGTCCGGGATGCCGCACGGGATCATCTCGTCGAACCAGCGGAGGTCGGTGTTCACGTTGAGCGCCAGGCCGTGGGTGGTGACGCCGCGCTTCACGCGCACGCCGATGGCGGCCAGCTTGCGCTCGCCGTCGACCCAGATTCCCGGGAGGCCCGTCCAGGCGGGCGGCCTCGACGCCGAAGGCGGCGGCGGTGTCGATGACGGCGGCCTCGAGGATGCGAACGTAGCGGCGCAGGTCGAGCGGATCGCGCAGCTCGACGATGGGGTAGGCCACCAGCTGTCCGGGGCCGTGGAACGTGATGTCGCCGCCGCGATCGATGCGGATCAGCTCCGCGCCGATCTCGCGCAGCCGCTCGGGCGTGGCCAGCATGTTCGCCGCGTCGCCGCCGCGGCCGATCGTGTAGACGGGGAAGTGCTCGAGGAGGAGCAGCCGGTCGCCGATCCGCCGGCCGCGACGCTGATCGGCCAGCTCGTCCTGCAGCTCCCAGGTCGGCCGGTAGGGGACGGTGCCGAGGTGCTCGACGGTCAGCAGGCCGCCGTGGGCGGCCAGCAAGGGATGCTCGTCGCTGGCCGGGCGGTGCGGCGCGTTGCGATCGGGTCGTCGGAGCGGCCGATCGGCGGACGATGCCTCGGACCGGTCCGTCAGTGATGTCGCGGAACGGGCGTCTCAGTGCTCGTCGCGTCAGCCATCGGTGCCTAGACCGCGGCGGCCGTCTCGCGACCGGGTACCTGCTCGGCGGCGTGGTAGGAGGAGCGCACGAGCGGCCCGGACTGGACGTGCCTGAAGCCCATCTCGAGGCCGATCCGCCGCAGCGACATGAACTCGGCCGGCGTGTAGTACTTCACCAGCGGCAGGTGCTGCCGGCTCGGCCGCAGGTATTGGCCGATGGTGAGCACGTCGACATCCGCCTCGCGCAGCAGCCGCATCGCCTCGACGATCTCGTCCCAGGTCTCGCCGAGCCCGAGCATGATCCCGGTCTTGGTGACCATCCCGTCGAAGCCGATCTCGTCGGCGACCGCGCGGCCGTGGGTGAGCACCGAGACGGACCGATCCCAGCGAGCTCGACGGCGAACCTGCTTCTGGAGGCGGGGGACCGTCTCGACGTTGTGGTTGAGGATGTCGGGCTGGGCCTCGACCACGGTGCGGATGTCGTGCTCGCGGCCGTTGAGGTCGCTGATGAGGACCTCGATGCTCGTTCCGGGGTTCTCGAGGCGGATCTGGCGGATCGTCTCCGCCACCATTCCGGCGCCGCCGTCGGGGAGGTCGTCGCGCGCGACCATGGTGATCACGACGTGCTTGAGGCCCATCTGGTGCGTGGCCTCGGCGACCCGCCGCGGCTCGTCCCAGTCGGTGATCGGCGGCCGCCCGGTGTCGATGGCGCAGAACCCGCAGTTCCGCGTGCACACGCTGCCGAGGATCATGAAGGTGGCCGTGCCGAGCGCCCAGCACTCGCCCTGGTTCGGGCAGCGGGCCTCCTCGCAGACGGTGTTGAGGGCCTCGGCGCGCAGGACGCGCCGGGTGTCGGCGTAGGTGCTGCCGATCGCCGAGCCGCACCTTGAGCCACTCGGGACGCCGGCCGCCCGGGCCGGCATTCTCGGGGAGCGGGTCGCCCGGAGCGAGCAGGCCGCCATCGGACTGCGGGCCGCCGGGATACATCACCTCGGACGGCGATGCGTGTCCGCCGGCCGGGTTCGAGACCACGTTCAGCTCGCCGAGCGAGCTGAAGTCCGGCTGCGGAGCGTCGAGGGCCATGCGGCAAGTCTAGCGAAGGTCCCGAGCGTGCGCCGATGCCCGTACCCCGGTACTCCCCGGGTCCGGGGTGAACGGCCGCGCGAGCCCGGTGCGCCCGCGCCCCGCTGCACGGCAGGCATGACTTACGGGCCGATCGTCCTATCGATTCGTGGGACTCCGCGCGCATATGGTGCGGCGATATGTTGCTTGCCCGGCTGACTGGCGGTCGCACCCGGCGGCCGATGCTGCTCGCCCTCGTGTTCGGCTTCGTGCTGGTGCTGGTCGGCGTGACCGCCAGCGCGCTGGTGGCGGTCGCGTCGGAGCACCTGCGAGCTCGACGCTCGACGGCGTCGTCAAGCGCGACGCGTCGCTGGTCGAGCTGTTCGTGAACGGCAACCTGCGCTCGACGCGACCTGGACGCGGACGGCCCGAGCCCGGGCGCGAGCCGCCGAGCTCGGCGGCCTGCTCGCCAGCCTGACCGGAGATGACGAGATCCTCCGCATCGAGATCCGCAGCCTCGACGGCCGCGTCCTGGCCAGCGACGCCGGCGCCGCGGTGGGCAAGGTCGGCCGGCCGTCCGCCGCAATGGCGGCGGCGCTCGACGGGCGTCCGAGCGCGACCGTCGTCGACGACGACGGGCGAGATCGAGTCGGTCGGGCCGCTCGACGCCACGAGCGTCCTCCAGGAGTACCTCCCCATCGTCGAGGGCGGCGAGCACGCCGATCGCGGTGGTCGCCATGTGGCGCGATGCGACGGCGCTCCTGGCGAGCCTCGATGCGACACGACGCGACATCATGATCGTCACCCTCGCCGCCGGCCTGCTGCTGGCCGCCGTGCTCTTCCTCATCTTCCGATCGGCGCAGGCGCGCCTCAGCCGACAGCACGAGCAGCTGATCGAGTCGACTCGCCGCGATGCGCTGACCGAGATGCTGAACCACGGCGCGATCGTCGCGCTCCTCGCGGAGGAGGTGGAGGCGGCCCGCCGTGGCCGATGGCCGCATCGGCGTCGCGCTGGTCGACGTCGACAACTTCCGGCTCTTCAACGACACGCACGGCCACGAGGCCGGGCGACGAGGTGCTGCTCCGCGTGGCCGAGCTCGTGGCGCCTCGAGGCGGCCGACGGGCACGTGGCTCGCTACGGCCCCGACGAGTTCCTGCTGGTCCGCACCGGCGCCGACGTGGCGGCCATGGAGGCCTCGATGGAGCGCCTGCGCGCCGGGCTCGAGGAGGTCAGCGTGCAGTTCGGCGACTCCGAGCGCCTGCCGGTCAGCGTCAGCGCCGGCATCTGCGCCTACCCGGAGCACGCCGCATCGGTCACCGAGCTGCTCTCGGTGGCGGCCGTGGCGGTCGGCGAGGCGAAGGGGAGTGGCGGTGACACGGTGCGCGTCGCCCAGGTCGGCGAGGAGGAGCGGGTGCTGTCCGGCAGCTTCGACGTGCTCCAGGGCCTGGTCATCGCCGTCGACAACAAGGACCGATACACGAAGCGCCACTCGGAGGACGTCGCTCGCTACGCCGTCTTCCTGGCCGAACGCCTCGGCCTCGACGAGGAGCTGCGGCGACACGATCCACCTCGCCGGCCTGCTCCACGACGTCGGGAAGATCGGCATCCCGGACGTCGTCCTGCGCAAGCCCTCGAAGCTGACCGCCGACGAGTACGGCATGTTCCAGCAGCACGTCGTGCTGGGTGACGCGATCGTGCGTGACGTGCCGAACGTCGACGTCGTGCGGGCGGGCATCCGCCACCACCACGAGCGTTGGGACGGGAACGGGCTACGTCGAGGGCCTCGAGGGCGAGACGATCCCGATGATCGCCCGCGTCCTCGCGGTGGCCGACGCCTTCAGCGCCATGACGACGACCCGCCCGTACCGCAAGGCGCTGCCGATCGAGGAGGCGCTCAAGCGGCTCGGCGACGCCGCCGGCACCCAGCTCCAGGAGGAGCTCGTGACCGCCTTCATCACCGGGATCGAGACCGCCGCCGACGCACCGCTGCCGGGCGAGGAGTCCCCGCGCATCTGGACGACCGCAGCATGAAGGTCGCCTGATGCCGTCGACCGAGACGCGACCATGTGTCGCGGGCGGACTCGGTGTTGGCTGCAGTGCTGGCCCTCGGCGCCCCAGGGTCCGCCAGCGCCGAGTCCGTCCTCTGGACGCTCGTGGCTCCCCGCTGGCCGCGACAACCGGCAGTCGCCACGACCTTCACGCTGACCGCCACAAACGAGGATCCGCTGGCCGCCCTCCTGAGCAGCAGCGAGATCGGCTGCGTGATCGTGACCGTGCCAGCAAACTTCAGCATCGCCAGCGTGGGCGTCACCGGATCGAATGCGGGTGGCTCGTGGGGCGCCAGCAGAGTCGGGAACACCGTGAGTGGTCCAGGCCGGCAGCGGGGGCGATCGGCTGGCGTTGTTGCAGTGGGTGCCGCTTCACGGTGCGAGCGACCGCGCTCAACGACGGCCAGTCTGGCCTGGACTTCGAGAGCCTACCGCGACCAGGGATGCAGCGGCAACGGCGCGCTCCTTGGCGTGCCACCAATCGTTGTCGTCGCCGGCCCAGCCGTGACGCCGTCGCCCGTGCCGACGCCCCCACCGACCCCCGTGCCCACGCCGGTCCCGACCCCGCCGCCGACACCGACACCCAAGCCGACGTGCCGCTCCCGACGCCGTCGCTCCCGCCACTGCCATCCGCTGCCGATCCCGTCGCTTCCGCTCCCGACCACTCCGCTGCCGTCGGCCAGCGCGTCGCCGAGCGCGTCGCCGCGGAGCTCACCTGGGGCCACGGCCGCGACCGACGTCATCGTCGTCCGCCGGGCCTGGAGCATCGGACGACGGCCCCACGTCGTCTGCCTCGGCAACCGCGACCCGTCCGCCGGCTCGGGGGCGGGCTGGGGGTCCTGGGTCATCGGCGACCGGTCGGCTCCGGCGGGTCGACCGGCCCGGAGCGGGGATCCCGGAGTCGCGCCTTCCGTCGATCCGGTTCGACGAGCGGCGGCTCGACCTTGGCGGGCGCGTCGGTGGGCCTCTTCGCCGGCGTCGAGATCTGGGCCGTTCCGGCCGCGACGATCGCCGTCCCCGGCCTGCTGGTGCTGATCTGGGTCGCCCTCCAGGCCGCTCGGCGCGATCGCGTGGATCCCGGCGGTGCGCCGCCTGCGCGGCGAGGACGATCCGCGCCGGCG
Source organism: uncultured Chloroflexia bacterium (assembly GCA_963759405.1). Lineage (GTDB taxonomy): Bacteria > Chloroflexota > Limnocylindria > QHBO01 > QHBO01 > JACDBZ01. The sequence goes on from CAVWZA010000018.1 coordinate 63,478, forward strand.
ACCGATGGTCGCGACGCCCTAGCCGCTAGGCTGCGTATCGTGAGCGGGTGGACGTCGAAGGACTGATCGACCGGCTCGAGGCCCGGCTCCGCGCCGTCGCCACTCCTGAACGCGCCGCCGGCGAGAAGCGCTACCTGAAGAGCGAGCTCGAGTTCCTCGGCGTGACCGTGTGGGAGATCCGGGCTGCCGTCAAGGAGATCTCGGCGGAGCATCGGGACCTCGAGCGCCGAGGACCTCGTCACGCTCGTCGAGGCACTCTGGGCCGAGCCGCGTGTTCGAGCGCCGGATGGCATCGGTCTTCCTCCTCGATCGCTTCGCCGATCGCCTCGGGGTCGCCGACCTGCCGCTCATCGAGCGGCTCGTGCGCGAATCGCTGACCTGGGCGCTGGTGGACGGGCTCGCCGGGGACGTGCTCGGACGCCTCGTCGAGGCCGATCCCGGCGGCGTGACGCCCGTCATGGACCGATGGGCGACCGACGACGACTTCTGGATCCGCCGCGCCTCGCTCCTGGCGGAGCTGCGGCCGATCCGCCACGGCGCGACGCTCGATCGATTCCTGCGTCGCGCGGATCCGATGCTCGACGAGCGCGAGTTCTTCATCCGCAAGGCCATCGGCTGGGTCCTGCGCGAGGCGAGCAAGAAGCGTCCGGACGAGGTCGCCGCCTGGGTCGCGCCGCGAACGCATCGGGCAAGCGGCGTCACCATGCGCGAAGCCGTCAAGTACCTGGCACCGTCCGACGCGGATCGGCTGATGACGGCGTATCGAGAGAAGCGCCCGGCCGCGTCGGCTGACGGCGCGATCGCCGCTAGCCGATCGGCGTGTTGGCGTCCCACTCCTCGAGCGCCTTGCGCACGTCGGCAAGGAAGAAGCCGACCTGGGCGCCATCGAGCACGCGGTGATCGAAGCTGCAGGTCATGTTCATCATGTGGCGGATGGCGATGACGTCCTCGCCGTCGACCTCCATCACCCGCGGCCGCTTGACGATGGCCTCCATCGAGAGGATCGCCACCTCCGGCGCGTTGATGATCGGCATGCTCGAGACGGAGCCGAACCAGCCGGTGTTGTTGACCGTGAAGGTCCCGCCCTGGAGCTCGTCGAGGCGCAGCTTGCCGGCCTTCGCGCGGCTCGAGACATCGCGGACGCGCGCGTTCACGCCGCTGATCGAGAGCTGATCGGCGTTGGCGATGACCGGCACGATCAGCCCGTTGTCGACCGCCACCGCGATTCCGATGTTCATCGCCTGCTTGAGGATGATCCTGTCCTCGGCGAACTGGCTGTTGAGGTTCGGGTGCTTGCGCAGCGTCTCGGTCACGGCCTTCACGACAACGGCCACGTAGCTGAGCGATGCGCCCTCGCGTGCCTTGAACGCCATGTTGTTTGCCTCGCGCCAGCGGACGACGCTGGTCATGTCGACCTCGACCACGGTGTAGGCGTGGGGGACGGTCTGCTTGACCTGCGTCATCTTCCGGGCGATCGCCTTGCGCATCTGCGAGAGCGGCAGCTCGGTGTCTCCGCCGGACGGAGTCGGGACCGATGCCGGCGCCGGAGCAGCCGCCGCGGCAGCCGCGGGGGCGGGCTGGGCCGGTTCGGGCGCGGCTGGGGCCGGCGCCTCTGCCACCTCCGCTCGTGCGGCCGGTGCCGCCTGCGGCTCGGCGACCTGCGGCCCCTTGTCGATGAAGGAGAGGACGTCGTCGCGGGTGACGCGGCCGCCGGCGCCGGTGCCGCTCAGCTGAGCGACGTCGATGCCGTGCTCGCGGACGAGGCGACGCACCGCGGGTGTCATGCGCGCAGCGCCGTTGGCTCCGCTGCCGGCCGGAGAGGGCTCCGCGGCGGCTTCAGCGGGCGCGTCGGACTGCTCGGCTGCCGCGGGCTCCGGCTCCGGCTGCGGTGCGGGCGCTGCCTCTGCGGCCGCCGGAGCCGACTCCTGCTCCTCGACCGCTGCCGCGCCCGCATCCGGCTGGGGCTCGGGCTCGGGCTGGCTTCGGGCTGCGCCTCGGCTGCCGGCGCCTCTGCGACCGGTGCTGCTGCCGCCGTGGCCGTCGCCGGCGGTGCTTCCTGCGCCGGAGCCTCCGCGCCGGCGCCATCGGCGTCGATCTCGGCCACCGGGGTGCCGACGGCGACCGTCTCCCCGTCGGGGACGAGGATCTTCGCGATGGTCCCGGCGATCTCGGCCGGCACCTCGGCGTTCACCTTGTCGGTGACGACCTCGAAGAGCGGGTCGTACTGCTCGACGGTGTCGCCTTCCTTGACCAGCCAGCGCTCGATCGTGCCTTCGGTGACCGATTCGCCCAGCTGGGGCATCTTGATCGTGGTTGCCATCGGTTCTGGGTTCCTCTGGTCGAGTCGCTGAAGAGATTGTGACCGATCGGTCAGTAGGCCGCGAGCCTGCGTGCGGCTTCGACGATCCGTGCCGGGTTGATCATGAACCAATCCTCGAGGGCGTGGTGGTACGGCACGGCGGGGACATCGGGACCCGCCAGGCGGGTGACCGGGCCGTCGAGCTGCTCGAATGCCCGCTCGCTGATCTCCGCGGCGATCTCCGCCCCGAAGCCGCCGAAGCGGTTCGCCTCGTGGACGACGAGGGCCTTGCCGGTCTTGGCGACCGAGGCGAGGATCGTCTCCATGTCGAGCGGACGGAGCGTGCGCAGGTCGACGACCTCCGCCTCGACCCCGTCCTCTCGGGCCAGGGTCTCCGCCGCCTCGAGCGCGCAGGTGCGCATGAAGCCGTAGCAGAAGATCGACAGGTGCTTGCCCGCGCGGGCGACGGACGCCTTGCCGATGGGGACGACGGTATCGCCGTCGGGCACCTCTGCCTTGAAGAGCCGATAGGTCTTCTTGTGCTCGAAGAACATCACCGGGTCGGGATCGCGGATCGAGGCCTTGAGCAGCCCCTTCGCGTCGGCGGGCGTGCCGGGCGCCACGATCTTGAGCCCGACGGTGGCCGTGAAGTAGCCCTCGTTCGACTGGGAGTGGTACAGCGCCCCGTGGACGCCGCCGCCGTACGGCATGCGGATCACCATCGGCGCGGTGAAGGTGCCATTCGAGCGGTAGTGGAGGCGGCTGATCTCGGACACGATCTGGTTGAAGGCCGGGTACACGAAGTCGGCGAACTGCATCTCGGCAACGGGGCGCAGGCCGTAGACCGCGGCGCCCATCGCGGCGCCGGCGATCATGCCCTCGGTGAGCGGCGTGTCGAGGACGCGCTTGTCGCCGTACTTCGCCCACAGGCCCTCGGTGGCGCCGAAGACGCCGCCCTTCTTGCCGACGTCCTCGCCGAGGACCATGACGCGGTCATCACGCGCCATCTCCTCGTCCATCGCCTGGCGGATCGCCTCGAGGATGTTGAGCTCCGCCATCGGTCAGTGCCCCTCACCCGTGATCGGGCCGCTCGCCACGGCGGTGCCGCCGCCCGGGATCGGCTCGGCGTACACGCGCTCGTGGGCGTCGTCGGCGGTCGGCTCGGGCCGCGCCTCGGCCCGCCGGCTGGCTTCGTTGACCTCCGCCTTGACCTCGGCCCGGATTCGCTCGTCGAGCTCGTCGGTGAGCACAGCGGCGGCGCGCAGCTCGCCCGCGAACTGCGGGATCGGATCGCGCTCCTTGAGGGCGTCGACCTCGGCCGGGTCGCGGTAGCGGCGCTGGTCATCGTCGGAGGAGTGGCTGGTCAGGCGCACCACCCGGGCCTCGATGAGCGTCGGCCCCTCGCCGCGCCGAGCGCGCGCGTGGGCCTCCCGAGCGGCCGCGTAGCAGCCGAGCACGTCGCCGCCATCGACGACCACGCCCGGCATGTCATAGCCGGCCGCGCGCGCTGCCACCGAGCTGCCGGCCACCTGCCGGTCGAGCGGGACGCTGATGGCGTAGCCGTTGTTCTCGCAGACGAAGATGACCGGCAGGTGATGGATGCTGGCGAAGTTCATTGCTTCGTGGACCTCGCCCTGGTTGGAGGTCCCCTCGCCGAACTGGGTCATGGTGACGACGTCGTCGCCGCGGACCCACGCCCCCATGGCGATCCCGACCGCGTGCAGCACCTGGGTGCCCACCGGCGAGCTCAGCGAGACGATGTTGTACGGAGCGCCGCCGTAATGCCCGGGCATCTGGCGCCCGCCGGAGCTCACGTCATCGGCCTTGGCCAGGTGGGCGGTGATGATGTCCTCGGCGCTCATGCCGAAGGTCATGGTGCTGGCGATCGACCGGTAATACGGCGCCATCCAGTCCTGCCCCTTGCGCATCGCCCAGGAGGTGGCGACCTGCGCGCCCTCGTGCCCCTGGCCCGAGATGATGAACGCGATCTTGCCGGCGCGCTGCATGAGCCACATCCGCTCGTCGACCGCCCGCGCGAGGAGCATGGCGCGATACATGCCGAGGACGTCGTCGTCGGTCAGGACGAGCTCGGCGTGACGAGGCGTGGCGTCGGTCTGGGCCATTACACCGTCCTCCTACACGTGGATCGCGGCGCCGTCGACCGCGAGGGCCGCCTCGGCGAGCACTTCGGTGAGGGTGGGGTGGGCGTGGACGCTCATGGCGATCTCTCCGACCGTGCCCTCGACCAGCCGCGCCAGCGTCGGCTCGGCCAGCAGATCGCCGGCGTGCGGCCCGATGATGTGCGCGCCGAGCAGGACTCCCGTCTCCGCATCGGCGACCAGCTTGGCGAATCCGTCGATCTCTCCCACGATCGTGGCCTTGCCGAGGGCGCGGAACGGGAACGAGCCGACCTTGATCTCCCGGCCCGCGGCCTTCGCCTCCTCCTCGGTCAACCCGACCGATGCGATCTGCGGACGACAGAACGTGACGCGCGGCATGAGGTCCATTCTGACGGGCTCGGGACCGTGTCCGGCAAGGTGCTCCACCGCGACGACCGCCTCGTGGCTGGCGACGTGCGCGAGGGCGAAGCCGGGGACGATGTCGCCGATGGCGTAGAGGTGGTCCACGCCGGTGCGCATGAACTCGTCGACCACGACGTAGCCGCGATCCAGCGTCAGTCCCTGGATGCCCTCGAGACCGATGCCGTCGGTGAGCGGCCGGCGCCCGACCGCAATCAGGATCACGTCGCTGGTGAGGTCGGTGCGCTTGGATCCGTCCTTCGTGGCGATCTGGAAGCTGACGTCGCCCTCGGACTTCGTGATCGACTCGGGATCGATGGTGCTCGCCGTGTGAATGGCGATCCCGCGCTTCTTGAAGACGCGCGCCAGCTCCTTGCCGACCTCGGGATCCTCGAGCGGCACGATGCGATCGGCGAACTCGACGAGCGTGACCTCCGCGCCGAAGTCGCGATACATGCTCGCCCATTCGACGCCGATGGCGCCCGCGCCGACGATGGTGACCCGACCCGGCACGTCGCCGCGGGTGAGCGCCTCGTCGCTGGTGATGATCAGGCGGCCGTCCGGGTCGAGTCCCGGCAGCGAGCGGGGAGCCGAGCCGGTCGCCAGGATCAGGTTGTCGGCCGTCGCCTCGAGGTCGCCCGCATCGCCGCCCGAGATGCGGACGCTGGTCGGGCCGGTCAGCACGCCGTTGCCGCGCAGGACGGTGACCTTGTTCTTCTTCATCAGGAATTCGACACCGCCGACGTGCTTGTCGATCACGAAGTCGCGGCGCTTGGCGAGCGCCCCGTAGTCGAGGGTGATGCCGTCGTGACCGGCGAGCCCGAACTCGGCGCCCTGCTCGGTCACCCGGTGCAGCAGGTCGGCGGTCTCGAGCAGCGCCTTGGACGGGATGCAGCCCCGATTCAGGCAGGTGCCGCCGAGGCGGTCGCGCTCGACCAGGCCCACCGACAGGCCAAGCTGCGCGGCGCGAATGGCGCCCACGTAGCTCATGCCGCCGCCGAGGATGAGCAGGTCGAAGCGTTGCTGTTCGGCCATGAGTCTCCTGGTGGTGTCGTTCAGCTCGTCGCGGCCGTCGCGGCCGGCCGGGACGCATCGGCGTCGAAGGAGCGCCCCTCGTGCTGGCCGATCCGGCGGCGCCAATCTGTTGGTACCGGCATCGGCCGTGCCGCGGCGTAGTCGTAGGTGACGAGCACCGACTGCACATCGCCGACCAACCTGCCCTCCGGCCCCGCCGTCATGCGGTGGCTCATTGCGATGCTCGATGTGACCGATGCGATCGACCCTGGTGTCGACCGCCACCTCTTCGCCGAACGTGATCGGCGATCGGTAATCGAGCTCGACGCGCGCCAGGATCAGCGGCAGGCGATCGAAGGGCTCGTCCGGCTCGAGCGCATCGAGGAGGTACTGGATACGCGCCTGCTCGACGAAGCTGTGGAAGACCGCGTTGTTGACGTGCCCGAAGGCATCGATGTCGCGGAAGCGCACCTGCAGCGTCGTGCGGTGGCGGAAGTCATCGGTCACGGTGGGCCATTCTAGTCGAGCGCGTCGGCTCCGCCGCTCACGATCAGGGCTCTAGAGCGCCTCCCCGATGCGCCCGATCAAGCCCGCCAGCAGCGCCGTCCGTGGCACCACGCTGGTGAGGTCGAGCCACTCATCGACCGAGTGGTCATCGCCGCCGATCGGACCCAACCCGTCCAGGGTCGGGAGCCCGAGCGCGCTGGTGGTGTTCGCGTCGGACGCTCCTCCGGTGGCGGCATCGTGCAGCTCGAAGCCGAGCTCGGCGGCGATTCCGGCGGCGAGGGCAACCAGGCGAGCGGAGGCGTCGGTCTTCTCCATCGGCGGATGCCCGGCGCTGCGACGCAGACTGACGGTGACACCCTCGATCGTCGGCGAGGCAGCGAGCCGCTCGACCTCGGCGGATGCGGCCTCGAACGCATCGACCGTGGCCGCCCGCAGGTCCACGTGCATCTCGCATCGCTCGGCAACCACGTTGGGCCGCGTGCCGCCATGGATGACGCCCGCGTTGACGGTCACGGTCGGCCAGCGGCCGTTGAGAGCGTGGAGGGCGAGCACCTGGTGCGCCGCCTCCAGGATGGCCGACCGGCCCTTCTCCGGTTCGACCCCGGCGTGCGCCGCTCGGCCGACCAGCTCGAGGTGAAAGTCGGCGATGCCCTTGCGCGCGCTGACGATGTCGCCGTTGGCGCGCGCGCACTCGAGCACCAGCGCGACGTCATGCTCCGGTGCCAGGGATCGGATCGTCGGCGTACTGAACGGCGAGCCGATCTCCTCGTCCGGGTTGGCGACGAAGGTGATGGCGGGTCGTTCTCCGGCCTCGCGAAGGGCGGCGATGGCGTGCAGCCCGGCCAGGAGCCCGGACTTCATGTCGGTCACGCCCGGACCGGTCGCCCGATCCCCGTCAGCCCGATAGGGCCGCGCGGCGGCAGTGCCCGGGTCGAAGACGGTGTCCATGTGGCCGATGAGGAGGAGGCGCGGGCCGTCACCTTCGATCCTGCCGACCACGAGGTCCCCGAGCTGCGGCCGGCCCGCGTCTGGCCGATGGACCAGGCGCTCCACCGATGCGCCGAGCTCGCCGAGCGAATCGGCAACGAGGTCGGCAACCCGGTTCACACCCTCGGGCGTGTACGAGCCGCAGTCGACGTTCACCAGCGATTCGAGCTCGGCCAGGTAGCGCGGCAGGCGCCCCTCGACGATGCGCCGCAGCGCGTTCGGGTCGGGCATGACGATCAATATACTCACGCGCATGCCGCGGCGAGCCGACCACCCGGACGCCGGTGTCGAGCTGGTCGAGCTGCGCGTGCTCGACGGCCCGAACCGCTTCTTCACGCGTCCGGCGATGAAGCTCGAGTTCGCCGCCGAAGAGCCGGGCCAGGCGGACGAGGTGGCCGAACGTGCCGTGCGGGCCATCCAACGCCTCCACGACGCGCTGGGCCTGCCTGAGCCGCGCATCACGACGCGGAGCTCGGTCGACGGCCTGCGGGTCGCGGTCGCCTTCGCGTGGCGCCGGCGGACCATCTCCCAGGCCATCGCGGCGGCGGCCGGGCGGCTGGCCCTTGGACGCTCCAATGGCCGACGGGAGCTGGCCGGCCTGCGGGCAACCGCCCATGGTCCGCTGGCGCACCTGCCGAGGCCGCGAATCCCGATCGTGGCCGTGACCGGCACGAACGGGAAGAGCACCACCACGCGGCTGATCGCCCACATCGCCACGGAGGCCGGTCTGAAGGTCGGGATGACCAACTCGGATGGCATCTTCGTCCGGGGCGAGCTGATCGAGGCCGGGGACTGGACCGGCTTCGGCGGCGCCGAGCGTGTGCTGGCCGAGCCGGGGCTCGACCTGGCCGTGCTCGAGACGGCCCGTGGCGGGATCCTGCTGCGCGGGGTCGGCTACGCCGCCAACGACGTGAGCGTGGTCACGAACCTGAGCGCCGACCACCTCGGCCTGCAGGGCATCGACACCGTCGACGAGCTTGCCGAGGTCAAGGGCGTCGTCGTGCGCATGACGAAGCGTGGCGGCTGGACGGTCCTGAACGCGGAGGACGACCGGTCGTGGGGGATGCGCCGGCTGACCCGGGCGAACCTCTACGTCTTCAGCATGGACCCGCGCTCCGAGCGGGTGCAGCACGTGCTGGATCGGGGCGGCCGCGCGGCGGTGCTGGAGGACGACGTGCTCGTCCTGCGCGCGAGCGGGCGCCGGCCACGAAGGCTGCCGCCGGTGGCCGATCTGCCGGTCACCGTGGCCGGGCTGTCGCGCCACAACATCGCCAACGCACTGGCGGCATCGGCGGCGTGTGACGCGCTCGGGATCGGCGTGGCCCGCATCTCCCGAGGCCTGCGCTCCTTCGCGCAGGATGCGGCCGACAATCCCGGCCGCCTCAACCTCTACGAGCGGCGCGGCGTGCTCGCGCTGGTCGACTTCGCCCACAACGAGGCCGGGCTGACCGGCCTCCTGGACGTCGCCCGCTCGGTTGCCGGCCGGCACAAGGTACGGCTTGCGTTCGGAACGGCCGGGGACCGGACCGACGAGATCCTCCACGCGCTCGGCGTGCTGGCGGGTGGTGCCGATGACCTCGTGATCGCCGAGAAGCGCCACTACCTGCGCGGGCGCGACCTCGAGGAGATGAACGAGCTGCTGCGCAGCGGCGCGCGAGATGGCGGCTACACGGGTGAGGTCGAGGCGCTTCCGAACGAAGTGGCGGCGATCCGGGCGATCCTGTCGCGAGCGAAGCGTGGCGACGTGTGCGCGGTGATGGCCCACGCGGAGCGCGCGGACGTCTTCGAGTGGCTTGGCGCCGAGGGCTTCGCGCCGGTGGGGACCGATCGGCTGCGCGAGATCGTTCGGCGCTGACTCAGGTCTCGATATCGATCTCTTCGTCGGCGTCCATCACGCCGACCACGGCGCGCAGCCCATCCGACTCGCTGCTGTCGCCGTGCTGACGCCGCTGGAGCTCCTTCCAGACCTGGTTTGCATGATCGACGCAGACGACCACGACGTCTCCCTCGCCGGCATGATCGAGGGCATGGCGGGTGGCCTCGAGCTCGTCGAGGATGGTGGTGACCGGGCCGACGCGTGAGGCATCGGCCGGAGCGGCGGCGACGCCCTCGACGATCAGCTTGGCGGTGTCGCCTCGCGGCCGGCCACGGTTGTTCTCGTCCTCGCGCACGATGATCTCGTCGAAGTAGGCCGCCGCCACCGTTCCCAGCTCGACGATGTCCTCGTCGCGGCGATCGCCCGCGGTGGCGATGACGCCGATGCGCCGCCCGGTGACCGGCGGGCGGGCGCCGCCGGCCGACGGCTGGGTCAGCAGGTCGACGAACTCGCCGAGGGCGCGCATCGCCGGCGGGTTGTGCGCGTAGTCGACGACCACCCGGTAGCCGTCGAGCTCGAACATGTTCAGGCGGCCGGGAGCCATGAAGTAGCTGGTGGTGAATGTCCGGAGGCCCTGGCGAATGTCGTGGAGGTGCGCCCCGCCGGCCCACGCCGCGGCGGTCGCGGCCAGCGCGTTCTGCACGTTCATGCGGGCCCTGCCCTCGAAGGTGGCGGGAATGAGGTGCGTCCACACCAGCGACATGCTCTTGCGGCCCTGCCGCAGCACGATCATCTCGCCGTTGCGGCCGTGCTCGAGCGTCACCGCCCGCCGGCCCCGTGATGCCTGGAACTTCAGCCGCTCGTGGTCGGGATCCATGCTGAAGTAGATGACCGATCCCGAGCAGGCGCGCGACATGGCGGCCACCAACGGATCGTCGGCATTCAGGACGGCAATGCCATCGCGCGGGACGGCTTCGACCACCACCTGCTTCACGTCGGCGAGCTGCTTGATGCTGGTGATGCCGCCCAGGCCGAGGTGGTCGCCGGTGACGTTGAGCACGACCGCGACGTCGTTGCGCTGGTAGCCCAGGCCCTCGCGCAGGATCCCGCCGCGCGCCACCTCGAACACGGCGAAGTCCACGGTCGGGTTCTGGAGCACCATGGTGGCGGACTTCGGCCCGGACGCATCGGCCTTGCGCACGATCCGGCCGTCGACGTAGATCCCGTCGGTGCTGGTCAGGCCGACCTTGCGGCCCATCCCCTTCATGATGTGCGCGATCATCCGGGCGGTCGTCGTCTTCCCGTTGCTGCCGGTGACGGCCACGATCGGGATGCGCGCATCCGCGCCGGGCGGGAAGAGCATGTCGATCACCGGCTTGGCGACGTACTGGGACTCGCCCTCGGTGGGGTGCGTGTGCATGCGGAATCCCGGTGCGGCGTTGACCTCCACGATCCCGCCGCCGGTCTCCCGCACCGGCACGCCGATGTCGGGGCAGATCAGGTCGATGCCGGCGATGTCGAGGCCGACGACCTGCGCGGCCAGCTCGGCGAGCTCGACGTTGTCGGGGTGCGCCTCCTCGGTCCGGTCGATGCTGATCCCGCCGGTGCTCATGTTGCCGGTGCGCTTGAGGTAGACGCGCGTGCCGCGCGGCGGCACGTCGGACAGCTCGAAGCCCTGCTCGCGCGCGTACCCGATCGCCTCCTCGTCGAGCTTGATGCGGGTCAGCACCTTCTCGTGGCCGATGCCTCGTCGTGGATCGGCATTGGTGACCTCGACCAGCTCCGTCAGCGAGTGCTTGCCGTCGCCCTCGACGTGTGCGGGAATGCGCTGCGCGACGGCGCGCAGGACGCCGTCGATGACGAGGCATCGATAGTCGTTGCCGACCAGGTACGACTCCACGACCACCGAGCCGCCCCGGCTCTGGGAGCGTGCGGCCCGGAAGCCGGCACGCACCGCCTCCTCGTCGTCGAGGTTGAGCATGACGCCGCGCCCGTGGTTGCCGTCGAGCGGCTTGACCGCCACGGGCATGCCGATGTGCGTGGCGGCGGCCACGGCGGCATCCTCGTCGCGGACGAGCTGAGCCCGGGGAACCGGCACGCCCGTCGACGCGAGCAGCCGGTTCGTGAGCTTCTTGTCCCCGGCGATGTCGACCCCGAGGGATCCCGTCTCGCTCGTCATCGTCGCGCGGATCCGCTTCTGGTGGATCCCATGCCCGAGCTGAATCAGCGACTGCTCGTTCAGCCGGATCCACGGAATGTCCCTGAGCGCCGCCTCGTCCAGGATCGCCTGGGTTGACGGCCCGAAGGCAGCTCGCTCGGAGAGGAGGATCAGCTCCTCCAGCTCCGCGCGGAAGTCGAAGCCGGGCTCGGCCTCGACGAGGTGATTGACGAGGCGCACGGCCAGCTTCCCGGCGGCGCGACCGACGGCCTCCTCGCCGAACGAGTAGACGACGTTGTAGCGGCCCGGCTCGCCGGTCCCGCGCGTCTTGCCGCGGCCGACCTCGGTGCCCGCCTCGCGCTGCAGCTGGAGCGCGATGTGCTCGGCGACGTGTCCGACCCAGGTGCCCTCGCGCAGCCGGTCCTCGAAGCCGCCGACCCTGCCCGTTCCGCAGGTGTGCTGGCCGACTCCCGGCAGCATCTCGAGCAGCGCCTCCACGAAGCCGGGGATCGTGTTGCTCGGGAAGTGCTCGAGCACGCCGAGGTCGACGATCAGCTTGATGGCCGGCTCGTAGTTCCAGTAGTTCGGCCCGCGGTAGACGCGGGTCTCGATGATCTTCAGCTCGGGGCGCGGCTTCGCTCCTGCCGGCGCGCCGGCCATGGCGCGCTTCACTCGCGCGGCGCGACGCGACGGCGCGGTCACTCGCTCGCCTCTCGGTCCATGCGGCTGGCGCGCTGCGCCCGGCGCCGGGCCCGTTCCGGTGCCGTGTCGTCGGCTCCCTCGGCCGCGATGCGCCGGATCAGGCGACGCGTCTGGTTGGTGGCCGCCTGCAGGCTGGCAAGCTCGCGATCGGTGGCGCTCACCGGGCGCAGCGGCGCCATCAGCTTTCGCTTCCGGATGTCGAACCGATAGCCGGATGGAAGCGAGTGGAGCGTGACGCCCGAGACCATGATCGGTCGGTGGCGCTTGACCTCGTAGGCGTCGGTCTGGATGTGCGCCGGGTCGATGATGGTGACCGAGCCCTTCCCGAGCACCTCGAGGATGCCCTGCGGGCTGACGAGCGCCGCAGTGTCCTCGTCGATGCCGATGCCGAGCAGGGCCGGGGACTGCGCCACCAGCGCCAGCAGCCGCCCGAAGCGGTTGCGCTGCTCGAAGTGCTGGTCGATCAGCACGCCCGGCAGCAGCCCGAGCCCGGCGCTCATCTGGGTCATTCGCTGTTTCGGCGTCGCGCCGCTCGTCCCGAACGCGACCATGTGACTGGCGATGGCCGATGCGCCGGCGCTGGTGCCCGCGATCATCGCGCCGTGCCGGTGGCGCTCGATGACGCTCTTGCCGAGGAGCGTGCCGCCGATCACGCTGGAGAGCCGCAGCTGGTTGCCGCCGGTCATGAAGATGGCGGTCGCGTCGTCCACCTGCGAGACGAGACGCGGATCGTTCGCGTCGTCCCGGACCAGTGGCCGCATGCCGCGCACGTCACCGATCCCCATCTGGCGGAAGAGCGACACGTAGAGCTGCGTCGCCTCATCGCCGAGTGACGAGGCCGTCGAGATGATCACGATGCGCGCGTCGCTGCCACCGGCGAGCGCGACGAAGCGCGACAGGATCTGGCGCTGTCGCAGCTTGTCTTCGGCTCCGCCGATCATGAGGAGGTGGCCGGCCCGGGCCTGCCCGGGCACGGGCTTCGGAGGCATGTCGAGAGCATAGCGAACTGCAGAAACGGTCGAACGTCCGCTAGCATCGATAGGATGGCCACCACAGCGCCCGCCCGAACCGAGCTTCGCGACTACTACGAGGTGCTCGGGCACCGACCCGTCGGCCACGACCGCACAGCTGCGCGCCGCGTTCCGGGCCGCGGTCCTCCGGCACCATCCCGACCGGGCGCCGTCGTCCGAGGTCGCCACCCGGCGAACCTCGATCCTCAACCGTGCGTGGGCCGAGCTGCGCGACCCGCTGCGCCGGCTCCACTACGACCACGCGCTCGAGAGCGGTCGTGCGGACACGCTCGAATGGCCGCTCGACGCGGGGGAGGCGCCGCGGGCCGCGCCGCCGCGCCGCCACCTTCGCTCCGAGCCGGGCGTGCCGAGCCCGTGGCACCAGCCGCAGTGGCGCTCCGCGGCCGGCTTCCAGGTTCCCGCGGCCGTGTTCGTTGCCGGGCCGAGCGCCCAGGAGCGCTGGATCGTCGAGAACCGGATTGCCGGCGAGGACTGGCGGGACCACTCCGAGCGCTACTGGCTCCGCTTCGCCGCACGCCACTACGCCGAGCGGGGGCGCGTCGACGACTGGCTCGGCAGCCTCGAGCGCATCGTCGAGCAGCATCCGCCATTCGCCGAGATCGTCGACGCCAACCTGCGCGACGCCTACCTCTCGGCGGGGGAGGAGCTGCGCGGGGCCATGGTGCTTCGCGAGATCGCGGAGCGCGAGCCCGTCGGATCGACCCAGCGCCGATGGGCCGAGAAGGAGCTGCGGGTCCTGCTCGGCGAGTACCGCGACGCGCACGTCCGTCGCGGGCCGGCGGCTCGACGGGCGGAAAATGCCGAGCTCCTCATCAACTTCCTCGAGTCGCTCGAGGTGGAGCCCAGCTTCACCGACTATCGAGCCGCGATCGTCGCGCATCGCCGGGCCGGCCACGCCGGGCGGGCCGCCGAGCTGGTGGAGCGCGTCATGGCTGCTCCCGTTCCCGAGCCCGGCCGGCTGTTCAGCCTCGTCCAGCTCCTGACCGAGGCCGGCCAGCTCGATCGCGCGTCGAACCTCCTCGCCGAGATCGCGCGTGGAGAGCATCCGGAGGCGCTGGACCCGAAGCGGGTGCACGGGCCGTGGCGACGGATCGCGGTTGCCCGCGAGCGGCTGGCGCGTGCTCGTCGAAGCGCGCATCGCCGATGACACTGCTGACGCTGGATCGCCGCGCGCTGGCAGGCGCCCTGGTCGGGGCGGTCACCGCTCTCATCGGCGGTTGGCTGGCGGGCCCGCGGGAGTACGTGCCGTACACCGTGCTCCTCGTCCTGGCCATCGCGCTCATCGGCCTCGCGGCCGGCGCGAATGCGGCCGCCTGGGCGTACGTCACCGGCGCGATCGTCATCATCTTCGAGGTCGTGGCACCGCATCCCGGCACCTGGCAGACGAGTGACACCGTTCGCCTGACCGCCTTCCTGCTCGGCTCGCCGGCGATCGTGTATCTGGTGCACCGGGCCGAGACGAACCGACGCGTGGCCGAGTCCGCGCTCGCGTCCAGCCACGAGGCGCGGCGGCAGGCCGATGGCGAGCGCGAGCGACTCGAGTCCGCACGCCGCGACCTGAATGCGGCCCTCGGGGAAGCGGAGCGCGAGCGAGCGCGGCTCGAGGAGGTGGCTGAGGCGATTCCCGAACCGCTGATCGTGTACGACGACCGGCTGCGCGGCACGTATGGGAACCGCGCCGCGCTGCGCCTCTTCGGCCGCAGCTTCGTGGAGCGGCCGCTCGAGGAATGGGGACGGGCGACCGAGCCCCGCGACGAGCAGGGAGTCCCGCTCGAGCGCGACGAGTGGCCCCAGGTCCGCGCGCAGCGCGAGGCCTTTCGTCGCCGGATGACCCTGCGCATCCCGATGTCGGGCCGCGACGTCATCGCCGACACCGAGGGCACCCCGATCCCCGGAGGCGGTGCGGTCCTGCTGCTCCGCGACATCGGCAAGGAAGAGGACGAGCGACGGCGCCTCTCCCGGTTCGCGAGCTTCGTCGCGCACGAGCTGCGGAACCCGCTCGCCGTGGCAAAGGCGCGGATCGAGCTCGCCCAGCGCGATCCGGGCGTGCCGACGCGAGCGGCCGGACATGGCCTGCGCGCGCTCGAGTCGGTCGATGCCGCGATCGGCATCCTCGAACGCCTGGAGCTCTACTCGCGGGCGGACAGCGGCCACGTCGAGGCGCGTCGCGAGGCGTTCGACCTCGCCCCCGCCCTCGGTGCCGCGATCGAGCGGCTTCGGACGCGAGGCTCGGACAGGCCGGTGCAGGTCGAGATGCCCGATGGGCTGACGGTGCTCGGAGACCGCCACCTCAGCGAGCAGGCCATCACGAACCTGCTGACGAACGCCGATCGCTATTCGACAGCGGGTGGCGCAATCCACATCGACGTCCGCGACGGCGACCAGGTGACGCTCCGCGTCCGCGACGAGGGGCCGGGGATCGAGGACGACGTCGCGCAGCGGCTCTTCCGCGACCGCGTGACGGCCGGCAGGGGACTCGGCCTTGGCCTGTATCTCGTGCACGCCACCATGGTTGCCATGGGGGGTTCCGTGCAGCTCGAGCAGAAGTCGCCGGTCGCGGTCTTCGCCCTCCGCTGGCCCAAGCAGCCTGCTTCCACGGGTTGACGGCATCAGGCTGATGCTTTAGCGTGCTAAAGCGATGACAGATCAGCCGAACACGAACGCAGCGACCACCGCCGGCGAGGACCGCTGGATGAGCGACGCCACCCGCGAGCTTGCATCGGCGATCGCCTCCCTGCGGGATGGCGACGAGGCGCTCCGTTTCCTGCGCGACCTCTGCACGGTGAACGAGCTCCGCGAATTCGCCGCGCGCTGGGGCGTGGCGCGTCTGCTCGATGCCGGCACCAGCTACCACGAGATCAGCGACCGAACGGGGGCATCGAGCGCCACGATCAGCCGCGTCAACCAATGGCTGCGATACGGAAGGGACGGCTATCGGCTGGTCCTGGACCGGCAGGCGCGATCGCGAAGGCGCCGCCGATGACGACCCCGCTGCGTCTTGCCGTCCCCAACAAGGGCCGGTTGGCGGAGCCGGCCGTCGAGCTGCTCCGCAACGCCGGGCTCGAGTTCGAGCTGTCGGAGCGGCGACTGAGTGCGGCCGTCCGCAACGCCGACATCGAGCTCCTGTTCGTCCGCACCGAGGACGTCGCCGAGTACGTCGCCGACGGACTCGTTGAGCTCGGGCTGACCGGCGCCGACCTCGTCGCCGAGCACGGAGGCGCCCTGCGCACCGTGCTGCCGCTCGGCTTCGGTGCCTGCTCGCTGGTGCTCGCGGTGCCGCGCGATGCCGAGCACGCGGCCACCGCCGACCTGGCGGGCTGCCGGATCGCCACCTCCTTCCCGCGGGTGACGGCCGCCTTCCTCGACGCCGAGGGCGTGGATGCCCAGGTGGTGGAGGTGCGGGGCGCCGTCGAGGTCACGCCACAGCTCGGGGTCGCCGACGCGGTCGTGGACCTCGTCGCATCCGGCAGCACGCTCCGCATGAACGGCCTGCGCCCGATCGCGACCCTGCTCGCGTCCGAGGCGGTGCTCGTGGCGCGCGACGGCGCGACCGATGGCGACGACCGCGTGGTGGGGCTGGTCGACATGCTCCGCAGCGTGCTCGACGCTCGTGGCCGCGAGTACATGATGATGAACGCTCCGGTCGAGGCGCTCGATCGCATCCGTGCCCTGATCCCGGGCCTCTCCGGGCCGACCGTCATGCCGCTCGCCGATCCGGCCTTCATCGCCGTCCACTCGGTCGTCGAGCGCAGCCAGCTGTGGCGCATCGTCCCGGCGCTCAAGGAGGCCGGCGCGCGCGACATCCTCGTGGTGCCGATCGAGAAGGTGGTCCGATGAGCGCCCTCCGTCGCGTCGAGTGGCGGGCCCTCGACGCCGCCGCGCGCCGCGCCTGGCTCGACGGGCTGCGGCCGAGCGAGCCCGAGGCCGACGTGTCGGAGATCCTCGACGGCGATCCGGGACCGCGGCGACGGCGCCCTTCGAGACCTCACCCGGCGCCTCGACGGCGTCGACCTCGAGGACCCGTGGGTCTCGGCCGAAGAGTGGGCCGCCGCGGCGGTCGCGCCGGCACTGGCGACCGCGCTCGCGGACGCGGCTGCATCGATCGGGCGCTATCACGCCGAGCAGCGGAACGCGCTGCGCGAGCAGCGCCGCGTGCGGACGGCGCCCGGTGTCACGGCCTGGCGCCGCTGGCAGCCCATCGAGCGCATCGGCGGCTATGTCCCGGGCGGGCGGGCGACATACCCGAGCAGCGTCCTGATGCTGGCCGTTCCGGCGCGTCTGGCCGGCGTCGATGACCTGATCATCGCCACGCCGCCGCGCGAGGACGGATCGATCTCGCCGGAGGTGCTCGTCGCGGCGCGCATCGGTGGGGTGGACCGGGTCCTCAAGGCCGGCGGCGCCCAGGCGATCGCGGCCCTCGCATTCGGCACCGACTCGGTTCCGGCCGTCGACAAGATCTTCGGCGCCGGCAACGCGTGGGTCACCGCGGCGAAGCGGGCGGTGAGCGGCCGGGTTGCGATCGACCTGCCCGCCGGCCCGTCCGAGTGCATCGTGCTCGCCGACCGCACGGCCGATGCGGAGCACGTGGCCCTGGACCTCCTCGCGCAGTCGGAGCACGGCCCCGACTCGATCGCCGTGGTCGTCAGCGACGACCCGGACCTGCTCGACGCCGTTGAGGCGGCGCTCCCGCGCCTGGCCGCCGGCCTCGCGACCGGCGAGCGCGCCCTCGACACGATCGGGCGCCACGGTGCGGCCGTCCTCGTCGCCGATCTCGACGCCGGCCTCGAGGTGATCAACGAGGTCGCGGCCGAGCACGTCAGCCTGCAATGCGACGGCGCCGACGCGCTGGCCGCCCGGGTTCGCAACGCGGGCGCCATCTTCATCGGCCCGTGGTCGCCGGTCGCCGCCGGCGACTACGCCACGGGGACGAACCACATCCTGCCCACGGGGACGGCAGCTCGGGCCTGGAGCGGCGTCGGCGTCGAGTCGTTCGGTCGCTGGATCGAGCTTCAGCGCCTCACGCCCGCGGGCGCTCGAGGCGTCTCGGTGACGGTGAGCGCGATCGCCGCGGCAGAGGGCCTTCCCGCGCACGCCGCCAGCGTTCTCGCCCGGGCCGAGCGCGCGGGCAGCGCGCCGAGCGCCGACGACGTGATCGAGCTCTTCCGCCGGCCGGATCCGGTCGTCCCGTACCCGGCCGAGCCGTCCGACGAGGAGCTTGCCGGCCGCGCGGGCATCCCGGTCAGCTCGGTGGTTCGTGCCGACATGAACACGCTGGGCGGCGGGCCGCTGCCGGCGGTGGCGCACGCGCTCGACGGCTTCGACGGCACGTCGCGCGACCGAGTACGGCGACCTTGCCTACGTGCGGCTGCGCGAGGCGCTCGGCGCTCGGCTGGGCGTCGACCCGCGCCGGATCGTGCCGGGCGCGGGCGCCGACGAGCTGATCCGGCTGGTCACGACCCAGGCCGTCGGGGCGGGCGATGCGGTCGTCATCCCCACCCCCACCTTCGCGATGTTCGCCGTGGAGGCTCGCCTGGCCGGCGCCCGCGTCGTCGACCTGCCGCGCACCGAGCTCGCCTGCCGCCAGCCGGTGAGCGAGATCCGGGCGCTCGCCGAGCGCGAGGCGGCTCGCCTCGTCTGGCTGTGCACGCCAAACAATCCCACCGGAGATGCCTATCCACTCGACGAGGTCCGGGCGCTGGCCGATGGCCTGCCCGCGCTGGTCTGCGTCGACGAGGTCTATCTCGAGTTCGGCGAGGAGAGCATCGGTGCCGCGCCGGGTTCGACGTCGGCCATTCAGCTGCAGGAGGAGCTCCCAAACCTGCTCGTCCTGCGTTCGCTCTCGAAGTCGCACGGCATGGCCGGTGCCCGCGTCGGCTACCTCGTCGTGGCCGATGCGCTGGCCGACCGATTCGACGGGGTACGCCTGCCGCTCTCGGTCGGCTCGCCGTCGGAGGCGATCGCCCTGGCCGCCCTGGCGGCGGACGAGGAGGCGGCGGGGCGGCGACGGGAGGTCATCGGCGCGCGCGATCGGCTCTCGCGACTCCTGGGCGAGCTGGGCTGCGAGGTGCTGCCGTCGGTCACCAACTCGGTCGCGTTCCGGCCGACGATCGCGGCAGCCGACGCCGATGCGGCGCTGCTGGCGCGCGGCGTCGCGGTGCGGCGCTACGAGACCGGGCCGATGGCCGGCTGGCTGCGGGCCACCGCGCGACTGGAGCCCGAGGAGGGCCGGCTGCTGGACGCATTGAAGGAGGTCATGTCATGAGCCGATCGGGGACCGCGGAGCGAACGACCGCAGAGACCGAGATTCGCGTCCGGATCGACCTGGACGGAACGGGGCGAGTGGCGGTCGAGACCCCGATCGGGTTCCTGGACCACCTGCTGACGCTGTTCGCGCGCCATGCGCTCGTCGACCTCGAGGTGCGCGCCGGCGGTGACGTGCACGTCGACGAGCACCACACGGTGGAGGACACGGCGCTCGTGCTGGGCCGGGCGATCGACGCGGCCCTCGGCGAGCGCGCAGGGATTCGGCGCTACGGCGACGTCCGCCTGCCGATGGACGAGGCCCTGGCGCTGTGCGCGGTCGACCTCGGTGGGCGCGCGGTCAGCGACATCGAGCCGCGGCCCGATCCGCTGGCCGGCGGCAACGTCTGGCTCGAGCTGTGGCCGCACTTCGTCGAGACGCTCGCGCGCGAGGCGCGCGCATCGGTCCACCTCGAGGTCCGCAAGGCGCGCAGCACCCATCACCTGGTGGAGGGCGGCGTGAAGTCGCTTGCCCGCGCACTGCGGCAGGCGTGGGAGCCGGATCCGAGGCTGGCGGGTGTCGCCGACACAGCCGACGCCGTTCCGAGCAGCAAGGGCACGCTGCGGTGATCGCCGTGGTGGACTTCGGCTCGGGCAACACGCGGTCGGTGCTGCGTGCCCTCGAGGCGGTCGGTGCCGAGGCGCGACTGGTGGCGACACCCGAGGGAATCGATGCGGCCGATCGGGTCGTGCTGCCCGGCGTCGGGGCCGCCCCGTCGGCGGTCGAGGCGCTGATGGCCCGCGGCCTGTGGGAGCCGGTCCGGCGATGGGGCGCCGACGCGCGTCCGCTGCTCGGCCTGTGCCTCGGCGCCCAGCTGCTGCTCGAGGGGTCCGACGAGGGCGACGCTCCCGGGCTCGGGTTGATCGCCGGCCGCTGCCGCGCATTCCCCTCGGCCTCGGATGGAGGCCCGCGGCTGGTGCCGCACATCGGCTGGAACGAGGTCGTCACCGCCACCGGCGCCTTCGACGCCTACTTCGTCCACGGCTTCTGGCTGGATGCCGAGCGCTCCAGCGTCGCCGGCTGGACCGATGTCGACGGATTTCGGTTCCCATCGCTGCTTCGCGCGGGTCCGTTGACCGGCACCCAGTTCCACCCCGAGAAGAGCGGCCCCACCGGTCGCGCCCTGCTGGCCGCGTTCGCGGCCGGGGCGCTCGATGCGCGCCGCCCAGCAGCTGCCGCATGGAGCTGATCTGCGCCATCGACCTGCTCGACGGCGGCGCCGTGCGACTGGTGCAGGGCGACTACGACCGCCGCATCGGGGTGGATGAAGGTCCGGCTGAGCTCGCGCGGCGCTTCGTCGCCGCCGGCTGCCGGCGGCTCCACGTCGTCGACCTGGCCGGAGCGCGCGCGGGACGCCCGATGCAGCTCGGCCTGCTGGGGGAGATCGTTGCGGCGGCGCGCGCCGAGGCTTCCGGGGTGTCGGTGGAGGCCGGCGGCGGCCTGCGGCGCCCGGCCGACGTCGCCGCGCTGCTGGAGCTCGCCGACGACGCCCTGCTCGGCACCGCGGCCATCGAGGATCCGGCCTTCCTTCGCGATTCCGCATCGGCGCATCCCGGCCGGATCGCCGTGAGCCTCGACGTGCGCGACGGCCTGCCGGCGCTCGACGGCTGGCTGCGAACCGGCGATGCGGATGTCGTCGAGCTCGCGCGACGGCTGCTCGACGACGGCGCCTCGCGCCTGATCGTGACCGACACGAGCCGCGACGGCACGCTCGGCGGCCCGAACCTCGAGCTCCTGTCGGAGCTTCGCTCGGCGGTCCCCGGCGCGTTCCTGGTGGCCGCCGGTGGCATCGGCTCGGTCGACGACCTGCGTGCCGTGCAGCGAGATCGGCTGCGACGGTGCCGTGGTCGGCCTGGCGCTCCTGACCGGCGCGATCGACCCGGCCGAGGCGATGGCGGTGCTGTCGTGACCCTGCGCAAGCGGATCATCGCCTGCCTCGACGTCACCGGCGGCCGGGTGGTGAAGGGAACGCGCTTCGTCGACCTCGTGGATGCCGGGGATCCCGTCGAGCTCGCCGCCCGCTACGCGGCCGAGGGAGCCGACGAGATCACGATCCTGGACATCGGCGCCACGCTCGACGCCCGTCCCGCGCTGCTGGACCTCATCTCGCGCGCGGCAGCCGCCCTCGACGTGCCGCTCTCGGTCGGCGGCGGCGTGCGCACGGTCGGCGACGCGGCGGCATTCCTCGACGCCGGGGCGGACAAGGTGGCGGTCAACAGCGCGGCGCTGCGCGACCCGTCGCTGATCGAGCGATTGGCCGATCGCCTCGGCTCGCAGTCGGTGGTGGTCGCCATCGACGTCGCGCGCGCCGCCGACGCCTGGCGCGTCCGCGCCGTGGCGGCAACCGAGGAGACCGGCCGCGACGCCGTGGCGTGGGCGACGGAGGCCGTCGAGCGCGGCGCGGGCGAGCTGCTGGTGACCAGCATCGACCGTGACGGCACGCGCTCGGGCTATGACCTCGAACTGACCGATGCCATCGCCGGCTCGCTGCGCGTTCCGGTCATCGCGTCCGGGGGCGCGGGGAGCGCCGACGACGTCGCCGAGGTGCTGGAGGCCGGCGCATCGGCGGCGCTGCTGGCCTCCACGCTCCATTTCGACATCCTGCGCATCGGCTCCCTCAAGGAGGCATTGGCCGCGCGCGGCCTGAGCATTCGGCTGCCGGCGGCAACCCCGTCGGCGCAGGAGGTGGCGGCGTGGCTTGGCTGAGCGAGCGACGGCCGGACTGGTCTCGTGGCGACCTGCTGCCGGTGGTGGTGACCGATGCGTCGCGCGGCGACCTGCTGATGCTGGCCTGGGCAAACCGTGCCGCCATCGAGGCAACCGAGCGGACCGGCGAGGCGCACTTCTGGTCCCGCTCGCGCGACGAGCTGTGGCGCAAGGGCGCGACCAGCGGCAACGTCATGCGCGTGGTCGAGATGACGGTCGACTGCGACGCCGATGCGATCGCGTACCGGGTCGAACCGTCCGGCCCGGCCTGCCACACCGGGTCGCGATCCTGCTTCGACGGCGACCCACCCTTCGACCTGGCGGCACTCGGCCGGGTGATCGGCGAGCGTCGCGACGCCGATCCAGGGACCTCCTACACGGCGCGGCTCCTCGCCGGCGGCCCTCGACGGCCGGCCGAGAAGGTGACCGAGGAGGCGGGGGAGCTGTCGGCGGCTGCCCTGGCCGGGACCGATGACGAGGTCGTGGCGGAGGCCGCCGACCTGATCTACCACGCGCTCGTGCTGCTCGAATCGCGCGGCCTGCGCCTGTCCGACGTGGAGGCCGAGCTGGGGCGTCGCCACGCCGGCCCCTAGCCGGCCGGAATGACCTCGAGCGGGCCGAGCTCGGCTGATTCGAGCTCGTCGCGAAGCTTCGACGCGTCGCCGGTGAGCAGGACGAGCGCCTCGTCGGGGCGGATCAGCTCCCGCGCGACCCGGTGCACGTCGGCGGTGGTGACCGCCTCGAGGCCGGCGCGGTAGGTCTGCCACCAGTCGTGCGGCAGGTCGTAGATGGCGATCGGCTCCATGGCCGACGCGATCCCGCCGGTCGTCTCGAAGCGCAGCGGGAAGACGCCGACCAGGAAGTCGCGCACCTCCGCAAGCTCGGCCTCGTCGGGCTGCGCTTCGCGAATGCGCTCCAGCTGTCCGAGCAGCTCGCGGATGGCGTCGACCGTGACCTCGGTCTGAACCGCCGCGGTGGCGGTGAAGGGGCCGACCGCGCGACGCGGATCGAAGGCGCTGCGCGCGCTGTAGGTGTAGCCCAGCTCCTCGCGCAGCCGCAGGTTGAGGCGACTGCCGAAGACCCCGCCGAGCATGGCCGCCATGACGATGGCCGGGAAGTAGCGCGGATCGTATCGATCGATCCCGAGGTGCCCGACGCGCAGCTCGCTCTGGACCGATCCGGGCCGGTCGACCAGCACGATGCGGCGGCCGCCACGTTGGGTTGGCTGGAAGGTCCGGTGCTCCGGTGCCGTCCCGCTCCAGTCACCGAGGTGCCGCTCGGCGGCCGCGAGCGCGGTGTCGGGCGTGATGGCGCCGGCGATGATGACGTCGATCACGTTCGGCGCGTAGTGGCTGGCGTGGAAGTCGCGGGCGTCCTCGACGGTGAGCGCCTCGACCGTCTCCGGGCGTCCGGCCGAGAGGCGCCCATACGGCTCGCTCTCTCCGAACAGCTCGCGCAGGAAGCTCTCGTCGGCGAGGCGGCCCGGGTCGGCACGAGCCTGGAGGATGTCGTTCAGGCGCTCGGACTTGATCCGATCGAACTCGCCGGCGTCCAATCGCGGCGTGCGGACCATCTCGGCGAGCAGGGCAAGCCCCTGGTCGAGCTTGCTGCCCAGCGCCGTGAAGCCGGCGCGGGCGCTGTCCCACGACGACTCGCTGCCGAACTCGATCCCGAGCCGCTCGGTCGTCTCGGCGAAGTCGGATGCGTCGAGCCGCTGGGTGCCGGTCACCAGCACCTGCGCCGTGAGCCCGGCGAGCCCGGCGTGCGCCTCGTCCTCCGACGCCGCGCCGGCATCGGTCAGGAGGTGGATGCTCACCAGCTCCCGGTCGGCCAGCGGGACGAGCCACACGCCGAGGCCGTTGTCGAGGCGCTGGTACGTGAACTCGGGGAACCGGTAGGGCCGCGGCGCGCCGGCGATCGGGCGAGCGATCATGACGCCGCCTCGGCCGGCACATAGGTCAGCGTGACCCGGTTGTCGGGACGCAGCGACGCGCGCAGCGCCTCGGAGACGCGCTCCGCGTCCACCGCGTCCCAGCGGGTCGACTCGCTGTTGATGCGCTCCGGCTCGTCGAAGAGGCAGGTGTACATGCTCAGCCGATCCGCGCGTTCGCTGATCCGCTCGAGCGCCCCGGCGGCGTGCGCCGCGTGGAGGTTCTTGACGCGTTCGAGGTCCGCGTCGCTCGGCCCGTCGGCAGCCAGGCGGTCGAGCTCGGCGAGGGTCGCCGCCTCGAGCGTCTCCGGGCTGACGCCGGGGCGGGCGGTGACCCAGAGAGCGAACATGCTGGCACCGCCGACGACCGGGAAGACGAAGACGCTCGCATCCTGCGCGAGGCGCTGCTCGCGCACCAGGCTGGCGTAGAGGCGGGACGCGCGTCCTGCCCCGAGGACGTCGGCCGCCACGTCGAGCGCGTCGAATTCATCGGTCCCGAACGGCGGGGTGCGGTGCGCCAGGTAGATGCGGGGCAGCGGAACCTGGTCCGGCACCGTCTCGCGCACTTCGTGGCCGATCGCCGGCATCGACGGTCATGTCGGGGGGAGCGGGGAGCGAGGCGTTGGGCCGGAGCGGTCCGAAATGGCGTTCGATCATGGCGAGCGCCTCGTTCGGCTCGAAGTCCCCGGCGACGGTCAGGACCGCGTTGTTCGGCGCGTAGTAGGTGGCGAAGAACTCGCCGACGTCCTCGAGCGATGCGGCCGAGAGGTCCTCCATCGAGCCGATCGTCGAGTGGTGATACGGATGCGACTCGGGGTAGACGAGTGCCTGCATCTTCTCGTCCCACGACCCGTAGGGCTGGTTGTCGACGCTCCAGCGGCGCTCGTTCTTGACCACGTCGCGCTGGTTGTCGAGCTTCTCCTGGGTCATCGCCGGCAGCAGCGACGCCATGCGGTCGGCCTCGAGCCAGAGGGCCAGCTCGAGCTCGTGCCCGGGGAGCGTCTCGAAGTAGTTCGTTCGGTCGAGCCAGGTCGACGCGTTGAGCGTGCCGCCGGCCGCCTGCACCAGGCTGAAGTGCTGGCCCTTGGCCACGTTCGCCGAGCCCTGGAACATCATGTGCTCGAAGAGGTGAGCGAAGCCGGTCTTTCCCGGCTTCTCGTGCTTGCTCCCGACGTCGTACCAGAGGTTGACGGCGACGAGCGGCGCCCGCGGGTCACGCGAGAGGACGACGCGCAGCCCGTTGTCGAGCAGGTGTCGCTGGATCGGGACCTGGGCCAAGGAGCGCCTCCGCGAGTGACCGATGCGGCCGCCCGAGGGCGGCCGGACGAGGTGCGATGGCCTCGCATGCCGGAGGCCGATCGGGTGTCGCCGCGATTCTACCAGCGCCGCGGATCTCCGCAGTCGACCCGCAGTCCCGCCGCACGTGGGCCGCAGGGGGGCGCTGCCACGGTGGCCTGGCAATCGGCGCCATGCCGCGCCGGGGCAGAGTCCAAGGAGAACACCGTGACCAGTCACCTCACCCGCGCGGCAACGGCGCTCCTCGCCGCCGTGCTGATGCTTTCCGCCTTCGCCGGGGCCGCCCTCGCCGCGGTGGGCGGACCGCCGAACGAGGACTTCTCGTTCGCGGAGCGCGGGCTCACCGCCCAGGCCTATTGGGAGTCGTGCGATGAACCCGACGCGGCCGGCGTGACCCGCTGCGAGAGCACCCAGCTCTACATCTTCGACGGGCGCCAGCGCAGCAACGACGCGTTCGGACACGCGAATTCGGCGCTCACCTACCTGTGCGTCTACCACCAGGACGGTTGCGATCGACGAGGACTGGCTATCCGGTCGAGCCGCCGCTCGTCGAGCAGGGCTGCAGCGACGACCCGCAGCTGACGGTGGTCGACACGCTCGAGAGCGTCACCGCCGCCGTCCCGGCCCTCGAGCTGGACGGCGGCGACTCTGCACCTACGACCCGGAGACCGGCGAGGAGGACGTGCGAGCCCGGCGACGACCCGATCGGTCGCCGT
This sequence comes from uncultured Chloroflexia bacterium, assembly GCA_963759405.1. Taxonomy (GTDB): domain Bacteria; phylum Chloroflexota; class Limnocylindria; order QHBO01; family QHBO01; genus JACDBZ01. Next base: position 89,460 of record CAVWZA010000018.1, read on the forward strand.
CGAGGCGCTGTTCACCGGCACCGGTGATCTCGCCCCGTCGCGCTGGATGAGCAAGAGATCGGTCGGTCTTCGACGGCGTACCGCTGCTCGTTCCTGTCGTCGGGCAGCGGCGTCAGCCGTGAGGCGACCGCCTCGATGACGTTCGACGGCACCGCGCTCGGCGAGACCTTCGCCCAGCTGAGCGACGGCAAGACCCGCTTCGCACAGCACTGCAGCTGACCGCCGGGCAACGCAGAAGGCGGGCCCCGAGCGGCCCGCCTTCTTGGTGGTCACGTTTTGGTGAGCGCCCGGGGATTCGAACCCCGAACCTAGTGATTAAGAGTCACTTGCTCTGCCGTTGAGCTAGGCGCCCGCCGAGATGATGGCGCAGGCGCCGGGAAGGGTCAACCGACCGCCTACGGAGCCGGCCCGCCATTCGGCTCCGGTGCGCCTCGCAGGTAGTTCTCGTCGGCGAACGAGCGGATGGCGTCCATGTCGAAGGTGTCGAGCTTGAGCAGGTGCCGCCACGACGGTGACGGCCACCGCTGCCCCCAGGTCCTCGCTGCCACCCCACGGGGTGAGGAGGAACTTGAAGCGCCCGCTGATGCCCGATGCGACCTGGCTCTGGACATACGAGGTCAGCTCGGCGACCTGGGCGTCGTCCACCAGCGCCGGGTCATACCAGATCACGATGCCGCCGTGCTCGAGATTGTGGATGACCTGAGACTCGTTCTGCGGCGTCGAGTAGGCACCCCACGCTGCCGGGGTGCTCCAGTGCGGGCCCGAGGCCGCCGGCAGCGTCGAATAGGGATCGGGTCCGCAGGGTTCCTGCGGGGACCGGCACGTCGTCCCATCGGCGATGTGAGTCTGGCCGTCATTCGGCAACGTGGTCTCGTCGGTCCCACCGCCCAGGAACGAGCACCAGTCCGATGATCGCGACGCCGACCAGCAGCACGCCGCCGATGGCGAGCAGTCGCCAATCGGGCAGGCCGCCGCCTCCACCGCCGCCCGCCTGGTCGATGCGTCGGTTGAGCGCCTCGCCGCTGGCGCGCTCGCGCCGCTGGATCCCGGAGGTGCGTCGTCGCTTGGCCATATGGCGGCGAAGAATACCGGAGGAGGCGATGGGCTGCGCTGGCACCCGATCTGCTCGGGGTAGAATCGTTCACCGCGCGCCGGTTCCGCCGGCGTGCGTCTTCGACCAGACCCGACCGGAGGTGTCATGACCAGAGGCAACGCGCCCCCCCGCCGCGAGAATGCCTTCACCCTCGTGAAGCGGCTCGTGTCCGGCAGCGTGACCCTGGCCAGGCTGGAGGCCCTGCGCGGCCGCCAGGAGGTCACCGAGAGTCTCCTTCAGTACCGGAGCGGCGTCATCCTGCTGGCGATCGCGTTCGGCTGCTTGATCCTCGCCTTCATCGTGCTCATGATCCTGACGGTCCTGGTCCTTTCCGCCCTCACCGGCATTCCCGGGTGGGCGATCGCCCTGCTCCTCTTCGTCGTCCTGTTGATGGTCGCCGCCCTTGTCGGCTGGCGCGGCTTCCAGAGGGTCCAGAAGGTGCAATTCGTTCCGGAGGAGACGATTGAAGCCGTCAAGGAGGACATCACGTGGGCGAAACGCTTGCTGAGACGCGGCTAGCCATCAACGCGCATCGGGCCGAGCTCGAGCGGACCACTGACCAGCTGCGCGACGCGCTCGATCTGCCAAAGCGCTTCCGCGAGAACCCGGTCCTCTTCATCGGGATGGGTGCGGGTGCCGTCTTCCTCCTCGTCGGGGGACCGGTGCGGGTGGCGCGGGGGATTCGGCGCCGGCTCTTCCCGTCCGACCCGGAGAAGGCCTACGACGCGCTTCCCAAGCCGATGCAGGCATGGGTCGACCACATGGCCGGCGCCGTCGGGCCGCGGGCCGCCGACACGCGCCAGATCCTGTCCGAGGAGCTGCAGCGCTGGCGCCACGACCCGAAGAAGCACGGCAAGATCAGCAAGAAGCTGGCGAAGCAGATCGCCGAGGGTCCGCCCGGCCCCCGCCGCGTCGCCTGGACCGCCTTCGAGGCTGGCGCGGCAATCGTGACGGCCGCGCTGGCGCGCAAGATGGTCGAGCGCTTCCTGTCGGGTGAGCCGCCGTCGGGTGTCGCGCCACTCGACGCGGCGGGAACCATCGGCGGCGCCGCAAAGCCGGACCCGAAGCACGCCAAGAACGACGTCACCAAGCCGCCGAAGCAGCGAGCCCGTGCGGCCGCGGCCGACGCGCGCGAGGACTACTCGGGCATGAGCTCGCGAGGCGCCGGCTAAGGGGAACCCGGCAGCACCGCCACGTTCATCCAGCGCTCGCCCGTCGCTCGCCGCATCGCGAAGGTCTGCTCGAACGGTGCCGACTGAGAGCTGATCAACGTTCCGGCGGCGTCGCGCGTCTCCTCGACCATCGTCCCGCGGCCGGCGAGGCCCAGGCTGAGGCCGGTCTGCGCTCCAAACGGCACGAGCAGCGACACGTCGATCGAGTCGAACTGGTAGTGGGCGGTGACGGTCGTCCCGCTCGCCACGGCGTCCTGCAGGCGGGACTGCATCTCGACGAGGCGGTCCCCGTGGTCCACCGCGACGAGGATCGACTCGTCGCCACGCAGCAGCGCCTCGTTCTCGAGCTCGAGGTTGCGGGCAAGCGTGACCAGCACCTCCTGCATGCCGGCTCCCGCCAGCTCGTGGTCGAAGTCCACGACTTCCTGGTCGACCGTGACCGCGGGCAACGTGGCCGGATCGACGGTCGTCGGCACTCGGTTGAGGAGCTCGCCGGTACTCGCGACCGCGATGCCGCGTGCCGGCGTCCCGGCGGCCACGATGCCACCGCCGACGATGAGGACGGCGAGGCCGGCCAGGCCGAGGCGACGCGCACCGGTGGTCATCCCGGACACGAACCGGCCGAGCCGGTCGCCGGAGGAGGCCGGCTCCGGGACGAAGCGGTCCACGATCGGGCGAGCGGCGCAGACCACGACGAGGCCGGCGAGCAGGCCAACCTTGGTTCCCCACTCATCGGTCTGGGGCGCCATGAGCAGGACGCTCGTCACGGCCACCAGCACGCCGAAGACCACGCGACCGACGCGCCCGGCGGGCACGGTCTTCGGGTCCGTGATCATGAAGAACAGGAAGATCATCACCTCCGGGGAGGTGACGACGACGCGCCAGAAGTCGAAGCCGCACACCGGGGCGAACGCCCAGTTCGCGGTCATGCAGTGGCCCGATGCGGCCAGCAGACCGAGCCCGGCCGCGAGCGCGATCCAGAACGCGGCCGCGAGCCCGAGGAGCGCCAGCCGGCGCGTGATCAGGAACCCGCCGACCCCGATCACGAGGTAGGCCGCGATCATCCAGCCGTTCAGGGGCGCCCACCAGAAGTCGAGCGGCTCGACGCGGGACGGGCCGAGGACGACGAAGGCGACGACGAGACCGATGTTCGACGGGTTGAAGATGTGCGACCCACGGCGGCGGATCACGTACTTGGAGAGCAGGGAGAGGCCCGCGACCGCAGCGAAGACGTACCAGGCGTAGAAGGTCCACGGGTCGTCCGCCGGCGTGCCGACGACACGGAGGATGAGGGCCACGCCGCTCCCGGTGAGCATCGCGCTCGCCGGCCAGACGAACGCCCGCGTCTGCCGGAAGGTCAGCGCGATCTCCAGGATCGCGCAGGTCAGGATTGCCGCGAGGATCTGGGGGACGCTGACGCGGAAGCCGAGCCCAAGCTGCCCCAGGACGTGGATCGTGATGATGACCGCGGCGACATGAAGCCGCGGATCGCGGATGGAGGGCAGGACGAGCGGATACGACTCGCCGCGAATGGTCAGCGTCCGCGCCGTCATCGCGCGCGCGTGCCTCGCGGCGCACGGGGTGCGCAGCAGCCGCGACTGAGCAGGACGAGGCGTTCAACTTCCATGGCGATCCGCGTAGGATAGCCACCGACTGTCCGACTTTGGGCAGTCGAATGATCTCGATGGCAGGAGGCCGCCGATGACCCGCGATGACGAGCGCATCCAGCGTGCACAGGAGGGGCCGATCGTCGGAGGACTGCCCGACGCGCCGGGGATCCTCACGGCACTCAACCTGACCCCACGCCTCGGCGTTCACCTGCGCGGCCTGGCGGACGAGCTGCTCGTCCATGACTTCGAGGGCGCCACGCTGCGCCGCGCCGAGCGCGAGATGCTCGCCACCGCGGTATCTGCCGGGAATGACTGCTTCTACTGCATGGACTCGCACGGCGCGTTCGCCACCGCATTGCTCGAGCGCGACGGTGACGCGCATCTGACGCCCCTGATCGACGACCTCAAGCTCGGGTCGCTCGAGCCGTTCGACCCGAAGATGCGCGCGCTCCTCCACATCGCCGGCACCGTGCGCCGCAACCCGCTCGAGCTTGCAGCGGGCGATGTCGACGCGGCCAAGGCGGCCGGCGCAACCGATGCCGACGTCCAGCTCGCCGTCCTGATCGCCTCGGCGTTCTCGATGTACAACCGCATGGTCGACGGGTTCCGCGCCATGACGCCGCCGACGGCCGAGGCCTACCGGGAGCGCGCCGGCGCGATCGCCGAGCACGGGTACAGCGCCCCGGTCGCCCTGCCGATCCCGGGAGCCGGCTGAGCCCCGACCTGCGATCGGATCCCAGGGCTCGCCCGTCCGCATCGGTCCATTGGTAGACTCAGCGCCGACAGCGCGCCGACCGACCAACACGATCCGGGCGAGTGGCGGAACGGCAGACGCGCCGGCCTTAGGAGCCGGTGTCGCAAGACGTGCGAGTTCGAATCTCGCCTCGCCCACCAGCACTAACGGGAGCTGACTTGGTCACTGTCTCCACGCGACCCGAAGCCGGATCGAAGGTGGTCCTCGAGATCGAGGTCCCATCGGCCGAGGTCGACAAGCACTTCGCCACCGCCTACCGGCACGTCGCCGAGCGCACGAAGGTGCCCGGGTTCCGGCCGGGCAAGGCGCCTCGCCAGGTCATCGACCGCTTCGTCGGCCGCGGCAGCGTCCTCGCCGAGGCGATCGACCACCTCGTCAGCGACTCGTACGACCGCGCGCTGGACCAGGCGAACGTCATCCCGATCGACCAGCCGCATGTCGACATCGATCCGGCTGCGGTCGAGGAGGGCAAGACCGTGACGTTCACCGCCACCGTGCCCGTTCGTCCTGACGTCGAGCTCGGGGCCTACACCGACTACCCGTTCGAGCTCGAGACTCCGAGCGTCACCGATGAGCAGATCGAGCAGGTCATCGCCGACCTGCGCGAGCAGCAGGCCACGCTGCGGCCGGTCGACGACCGTGCCGCGCAGGCTGGCGACATCGCCAGCGTGAAGTTCGTCGGCACGATCGACGGCGAGCCATTCGACGGTGGCTCCGCGGATCGCATGCCGCTCGTCATCGGCGAGGACCGCATGATCCCGGGCTGGGAGGACAACCTCGTCGGGATGAAGATCGGCGAGTCGAAGGGCTTCGACATCACCTTCCCGGACGACTACCGGGTCGAGGAGCTGCAGGGCAAGCAGGCTCACTTCGAGGTCGAGCTGCTCGACCTGCGGGAGAAGCTGCTGCCCGAGATCACCGACGAGTTCGTCAAGAGCGTCGGCGACGTGGAGACCCTCGACGAGCTGCGGACGGAGATCCGCGATGCGATGGAGACGCGTGCGGAGGCCGAGGCGCGCCACGCATTCGGCGACCGGATCATCGACTTCGCCACCACCAACGCGACGGTCGAGCTACCCGAGGTGATGGTCACCAACGAGATCGAGATCATGCGCGACGAGCTGCGCACGCGGCTCGCCCAGCAGCGGATCGGGATGGACCAGTACCTGGCGCTGGCCAAGCAGACGCCCGAGGAGCTCCTCACCGAGCTTCGTGAGCCGGCGACCCGTCGGGTGAAGACGTTGCTCGTCCTGTCGGCGATCGCCGAGAAGGAGGGGGTCGACGCCAGCGACGAGGACATCGAGGCCGAGATCGCGGAACAGCTGGCGCGCTACGACGACGACGCCGAAGCTGCGCGAGTACCTGACCTCGCGACGCGGGCGCAGCTACCTGCGCATGACGCTCCGCAACCGTACACTGGTCGACACGCTCATCGGGCGTGCCCTCGGGACCGATACGCCGACCGAGCACGCCGACGCGCCGACCCCCGATGCCAGCCGACACCAGAGTCCACCGAGCAGCCCAAGGAGCCCGAATAACCGATGCTCGTCCCGATGGTCATCGAGTCGAGCGCCCGCGGCGAGCGCGCGTTCGACATCTACAGCCGCCTGCTCAAGGACCGAATCATCTTCCTGGGTGATGCGGTCGAGGACAACGTCGCCAACCTGATCATCGCGCAGCTCCTCTTCCTCGAGAGCGAGGACCCCGAGAAGGACATCCAGCTCTACATCAACTCTCCGGGCGGGGTGGTGACGAGCGGGCTCGCCATCTACGACACGATGCAGTACCTGCGCGCCCCGGTGAGCACCATCTGCATCGGCCAGGCGGCCTCGATGGGCGCGGTCCTCCTCGCCGCGGGAGCGACCGGCAAGCGCTACGCGCTGCCGAACAGCCGGATCATGATCCACCAGGGGTCGTCAGGCTTCCGTGGCAACACGCCGGACGTCGAGATCCAGATGCGCGAGAACCTGCATCTCGTCACCCGCCTGCTCGAGATCCTCGCCGAGCACACCGGCCAGACGGTCGACAAGGTCAAGAGCGACTCGGATCGCGACTACTTCATGAGCCCCGAGGAGGCGAAGGCCTACGGCCTCATCGACGAGGTCTTCCACGGCAACAACGAGTCGCTGATCAGCCTCGCCCAGGCGGCCGGCGGAACAGTCCCCGACGCCGCCGAGGCCGCCGAGGCGGACAAGGTCAAGAAGTAGCGGCTCTGCGCCGCTGGCCGCCGATGCGTCAGATGCGCACAGGATGCGCGTAGGTCCGGTCGAGCCGTCCGAACGCCGTCAAATGCGCACCGTGTGAGCACGGCCACGCTCGCAATGGCGGACCGCCGTCACGGGCTCTCCTGCATCACCAACCGCGCAGCTGACAAGAAGCCTCATGTGAGGCTTCGCTCCGCCTCCAGGACGCGCTTCAGCCGATCGTTGCCGCCCCAGCCCGAGCGTTCGCTGGCTGGCACCGCGAGTGGTCCGGATTCACGCCAGGCGTGCGTTAAGCCGCTCCGCGCGGACTGAAGAGCCTGAATTCACATGGGACGTGCATCACTGGCCGATGGCGACCGAATCGCCGCATCCAGTCGGGATAGCGCACGCCTCATGTGAATCTGACAGTTCCGCGAGAAGCTTCGACGTCAGCCCACCTGCGCGCCTTCCTCCGCCAGCAGGCGCCGCTTGAGCCGATCGTCTCCGCCCCAGCCCGACCAGCCATCGGACGCCCGGACCACGCGGTGGCACGGCACTGCGGGGAAGAGCGGGCAGCGCGACATGGCGCCGCCCACGGCCCGCGCGGCACCCGGTGATCCGACGAGCGCGGCCACCTCGCCGTAGGTGACCGTCTCGCCGGCCGGCACCGATCGCACGGCCGCGTAGACGCGCGCGTCGAAGTCGGAGAGCCCGCGGAGATCGACGGGCGGCAGCGGTCCGCCGCCCAGCGCATCGGTCAACCAGGCCGACATCAAGGTCGGCGGGCACGGGCTCGAGCCGTCGGGAAACCGACGTCGGAGCGGCGCCGAGGAAGGCCTCGAGGGACACGCCGCGCTCGACGGCCGCGACGCCCGCGATCGGTCTCCGCCACCCACATCGGCCCCAGTGAGGTCTCGACGTGCGCGAAGCGCAGCGGCGGCATCGGTGCATCCTACGACCAATGGGGGATGAGGAACGCTCGCGGGCCCGTGCTACCATCCGAATCCGATGACGACGAAGTCGAAGGTCCCGTACCGCTGTTCGTTCTGCGGCAAGAGCCAGGAACAGGTCCGTAAGCTCATTGCCGGCCAGGGCGTGTACATCTGCGACGAATGCATCAACCTCTGCCAGGAGATCATCGAAGAGGAGATGCTGGAGACGCCGCGCGCCGGCGGCAAGGCGCAGGCCGCGCCGCTCCCGAGCCCGCGACGGATCAAGGACCAGCTCGACTCGTATGTGATCAGCCAGGACCAGGCCAAGAAGGTCCTGTCCGTCGCCGTCTACAACCACTACAAGCGGGTCAACGCCGGCCACAGCGTCGACGACGTCGAGCTCGGCAAGTCGAACGTCCTGCTCGTCGGCCCGACCGGCTCCGGGAAGACCCTCCTGGCGCAGACGCTTGCCAAGGTCCTCGACGTTCCGTTCTGCATCGCCGATGCGACCTCACTGACCGAGGCGGGCTATGTCGGCGAAGACGTCGAGAACATCCTCCTGCGTCTCATCCAGGCAGCCGACTTCGACGTGCAGCGTGCCCAGCGCGGGATCATCTACATCGATGAGATCGACAAGATCGCGCGCAAGACGGACAACCCGTCGATCACGCGCGACGTCTCCGGTGAGGGCGTCCAGCAGGCGCTCCTGAAGATCCTCGAGGGCACCGTCGCCAACGTGCCGCCGCAGGGTGGCCGGAAGCATCCGCACCAGGACTTCATCCAGATCGACACCACCAACATCCTGTTCATCTGTGGCGGTGCGTTCGAAGGGCTCGAGAAGATCATCGAGGAGCGGGTCGGCAAGCGGAGCATCGGCTTCGGCTCGCAGGCCCAGCACTCGAAGGAGAAGCGACGCCAGGCGCTCTTCGAGAACCTGATGCCGGAGGACCTGCTCAAGTACGGCCTCATCCCGGAGTTCGTTGGCCGCCTCGCCGTCGTCGTCAGCCTGGCTGCGCTGGCCCAGGAGGACCTCGTCAAGGTCCTGACCGAGCCGAAGAACGCGGTCACCAAGCAGTTCACCAAGTTCCTCAGCCTCGACAAGGTGGAGCTCGTCTTCACGCCGGAGGCGCTGGAGGCCACCGCGCGCCTCGCGCTGGACCGCAAGACCGGCGCGCGAGCGCTGCGCACCATCGTGGAGGAGGCGCTGCTCGAGGTGATGTACGACATCCCCGAGCGGACCGATGTGAAGAAGGTCGTGATCACCGGCGACACCATCGACCACGGCAAGCCCCCGATGCTGCTGACCGAGAGCGAGGACGCCGAGCCGCGTCGCCGCCGCTCGCGCGCCAGCCGGACCGAGGAGCGCGAGGAAGAGTCGGCCTAGGCTCCTTCGCCTCGGCGCATCGGTGCGGCGAACCACCGCTCGATCGGGATGCGGGGTCGCGATGCCCGCTTCCGCGAGGGCCGCATGGACGCGCTGGCGCAGCTCGTCGCCGACGGTCACCTGCTCCCCGGCACGCGCCTTCGCCAGCACCGTCAGCTTCACGGGCGTGCCCTCGCCCTTCGCCACGTCAACCACCCTCGGCGGCTCGAGGACCCGATCCCGCCACGCGGGATCGGCCTGGAGGTCCTGGCCGACACGGTCGATGATTTCGCTGGCGCGGTCGGAATCGGTGTCGGCGTCGATGCTGATCTCCAGCGTCACCGGAGCCCGCACGCGCGTGATGTTCGAGGTGACGATGATCTGCCCGTTCGGGACGGTATGGACCGTGCCGTCCGCGTCCTTCAACGTGGTGCGCCGCAGGCTGAAGTCGTCGACCACGCCTTCGACCCCGGCGATGCGCACCACGTCGCCCTGGCTGTACTGGTTCTCGAGCACGATGAAGATGCCGGCAAGCCAGTCGCGCACGAGGGCCTGCGCACCGAAGCCGACGGCGATCCCGACGACGCCGAGACCGGCCACGGCCGGCCCGATGTCGATCCCGAACACGCGGAGCGCCATCAGCACCGCGATGATCGCGATCACGCTGCCGGCGATCTGCACAACCAGCCGGCCGATGGTCTGGACACGGCGTTCGAGCTCGGCGGGCGAGAGTACGCCGGCGCGCGCTTGCTTGTTGGGATGCTCGAGCAGGTGGCGCATGCCGATGCCGATCAAGGTGCGCAGGACGAAGAACGCGACGAGCGCGGTGACCGCGATCAGTGCCAGCTGCAGGATGACCTCGGCCGACGGTGGCAGGGTCGGCAGGTCGAGCATGGCCCGCATGGTAACAAGCGCCCATGGGGTACCGAGGACTGTTCAGGGGCAGTACTTCCGGGTGCTGCGGACTTGGCACATCACCGCAGTAGGATGTGGACTGGCCGCACCACCTGCCTTGGGCAGGCGGCCATATGGGCAAGGAGCACCAAGCAAATGACCTCGAATCAGCGTCGACCGGGCTTCCGGCTGCCGTGGGCCTCGGAGTCCGAGGCCGCGGAAGCACAGGCAGCCGAGGTGGCCGCCGCCGACCACGCAACGGGCGCGGCTGGCGATGCGACAGCCACGGCCGATGCCGTTCCCCCCGCCGACGGGGTGGACGTGAAGGCGCCGGCAGCCGATGCGCCGGCCGCCAGCACATCGTCCCCCGATGCACCGGCAACCGATGCACCGGCGGCCGATGCACCCGCAGCAGCCGACAAGGCAGGCGAGCCCGAGCCCGATCCTGCACGGTCCGCGACGGAGCCAGCAGCTCCCGCGGCCCCTGGTGCTGCTGCTGCCGCCGGAACGGCCGAATCGTCTGCCGGGTTCATGCGCGATCTCGTGGAAGCCATGCGTCGCGTCGCGGAGGAGACTCGCCAGTCGAGCCTCTCCGACCTGCGCACCACGGCAGAGGAACGGGTTCGCGGCCTCGAGGCCGATGCCGAGCGACGCCGCGAGGAGCTCAAGGCGACCGCCGAGACCGACGTGGCCGGGGTCGGGGAGTGGTCCAACTCCGAGACCGAGCGCATCAAGCAGGAGGCCGAGCAGCGAATCGTTGCTCGCCGAGCGCAGCTCGACCAGCAGCTCGCCGCCGAGACGACGCGCGCAGAGGCGGAAGCCAAGACCCTCCGCGATCGTGTCGAAGCCTACGAGCGAGAGCTCGACGCCTACCACGCGCAGCTGAGCGACATCGCCGATCCGGCTGCCTTCGCGGCCGCCGCCAAGCGGATGCCCCCACCGCCACGGCTCGCCGATACCAGCGACGCCGCTCCCTCGCCCGCCGCTGATCCTGCGCCATCACCTGCCGAGGCGCCCGCCGAGCGGCCCGCCCCGCCAACGAATGCCACGGCACCGGCCTCGGATGTCCACCCGGCGGAGGAGGAGGTCCTGGCAGCGCGCCTGGCCGAGCTCGACGCCACGCTGAAGCCCACCGCCGAAGCACCCAGCTCGACCAACGGGGCCGCAGCGCCCGTGCAGGCGGGATCTGGTGAGCCGACCTCGACCGAGATCCTCGTGAAGGGCCTCGGCAGCTTCGGCGCCATCACCGGCTTCCGCCAGGCGCTCGCTGGCGTCGACGGCATCGAGGGCGTGAGCCTGAGCCTCGGGCCGACCGGGGAGTTCGTCTTCCGCGCCATCCACCCGACCGGTTTCGACGTGGCCGTCGCCATCGCGAAGCTCGAGGGCGACGCCGCGACGATCGAGCACCAGCCCGAAGGCTCCCTGCGGGTCACCCTCGACCGCGCCCGCTGATCTCGTTGCCGGCGAGTGCTAGACTCGCCGACACGGCGATGACCGTGAGGAGTAACCCTCCATCGGACGCACCAGAGAGGCGGCGCCAACGGCTGGAAGCCCGCCGCGAAGCGAGAGGGTGAAGGTCGCACGCGAGCCGGACGGGTCCGCCCGATAACGCGGAGCACGAGGAGTCCCGGCCGACGGCCGCGACTCGAACGAAGGTGGTACCACGACCCGTTCGTCCTTCGACGAACGGGTTTTGCGTTGGCCGACGAGGAGGCAGACCGATGACGACGCCGAGACGCGAGCTACCGCCGCGCTACGACGCCGCTGCGGTCGAGCCGGCGATCTACGAGCGTTGGGAGGAGGCGGATGCCTTCCGTCCCGCCGAGGCGCCGCCGCCCGGCGCCGAGCGCTTCGTCGTCATCCAGCCCCCGCCGAACGTGACCGGTGCGCTGCACATCGGCCATGCGCTGACCTTCATCGTCGAGGACGTCATGGTCCGCTATCACCGCATGCGCGGCGACGACACGCTGTGGCTGCCGGGCGTGGACCACTCCGGCATCGGCGCGCAGTTCGTGCTCGACCAGATGATCGCCGCCGATGGCGAGTCCCGCGCGTCGCTCGGACGGGAGCGCTACCTCGAGCGCATGTGGCAGTTCATGAACGAGACGCGCCCGGTCATCCGCGGCCAGCTTCGTCGCTTCGGCGCCAGCCTGGACTGGAGCCGGGAGCGATTCACGATGGACGAGGGAAGTGCCCGTGCGGTTCGCGTCGCCTTCAAGCGGCTGTGGGACGCGGGGCTGGTCTACCGCGGCGAGGCGCTCGTCAACTGGTGTCCGCGCTGCCTGACCACCATCAGCGACCTCGAGAACGTGCATCGCGAGGAGACCGGCACGCTCTGGACGATCCGATACCACCTCGAGCGCGAGGACGGGACGCCCGATCCGGACGCCTGGATCAGCGTGGCGACGACCCGTCCGGAGACCCTGCTCGGCGACACGGCGGTGGCGGTGCATCCCGACGACGAGCGCTACCGGCACCTCGTCGGCCGCCACGCGATCCTGCCCTTCCTCGGGCGTCGGCTTCCGATCGTCGCCGACGAGCATGTCGAGCGCGCGTTCGGCACCGGCGCGGTCAAGATCACGCCGGCCCACGACGCGGACGACTACGAGCTCGCCAAGCGCCACGAGCTGCCGGCGATCAACGTCCTCGACGACGAGGCGCGGATCAACAGCGCCGGCGGCGACTTCTTCGGGCGCGACCGCTACGAGGCGCGCGAGGCGATCCTGGATCGGCTCCGTGAGATGGGCGATCTCGAGGCCGATCGTCCGCACCCGATGGTGGTCGGCCACTGCGAGCGATGCGGAACGGTCATCGAGCCGCGCCTGTCGGTCCAGTGGTTCATTCGCGTCAAGCCACTTGCCGAGCGCGCGCTCGCATCGGTCCGGGAGGGCCGGACGAAGATCCTGCCGCCCCACTTCGAGAAGGTGTACGCCCACTGGATGGAGAACATCCACGACTGGGCGGTCGGGCGCCAGCTGTGGTGGGGGCATCGCATCCCGGCCTGGTTCTGCCCCGACGGCCACGTGACGGTGTCCGACGCGGAGGCCGGTCCCGACGCCTGCGTCGAATGCGGGCGGCCGGCATCCGACCTGGCCCAGGAGACCGACATCTTCGACACCTGGTTCAGCTCGGGCCTGTGGCCGTTCAGCACGCTCGGCTGGCCGGACGAGACGCCCGACATGACGCGCTTCTACCCGACCAGCGTCATGGAGACCGGCTACGACATCCTCTTCTTCTGGGTCGCGCGGATGATGATGCTTGGCCTCTTCCTCACCGATGCCGAGCCGTTCCACACCGTCTACCTGCACGGGATGATCCGCGCCGAGGGCGGCATCAAGATGAGCAAGACGAAGGGCAACAGCGTCGATCCGCTCGACATCGTCGAGGAGATCGGAGCCGATGCGCTCCGCGTTGCGCTGGTGCACGGCTCGGCACCCGGCAGCGACATGCGCCTCACGCAGGCCAAGCTCGACGGCGGCCGCAACTTCACCAACAAGCTCTGGAACGCGGCACGCTTCGTCCTGGCCAACCGGCCGGAGTCCCTGCAGGCCGGCGGAGCGCCGAGCCTGGCGGCCCGCTGGATCGGCTCGCGCCTCGCCGATGCGACCGCGCGCGCCACCCGACAGCTCGACGCGCTCGACCTGGGCGGATACGCGGCCACCGTGTATGACGTGGCATGGAGCGACTACTGCGACTGGTTCCTCGAGATGGCGAAGGTCGACCTCCGTCGCGAGGACGCCGGCGATGCCGACCGCGCCGCGACGTGGGCGGCTGCCGCCGATGGGCTGGCGACGCTGCTGCGCCTGCTGCATCCGCTCATGCCGTTCGTCACCGAGGAGATCTGGCAGGCGCTCCGCGAGGCGGCGCCCGACACGTCGGACGAGTCGCTGCTCATCGCGGCGCGGTGGCCGACGGCGCGCGAGCGGGACCCGCGTGCCGAGGCCGCGTTCGCCGACCTTGCCGCCCTGGTGCGAGGCGTGCGTGGGCTCCGAACCGAGGCAGGCACGCCGGCGTCGGCATGGGCGCCGCTCACGATCGAGCCGTCCGACGATGCGGCCGCCGCCGCACTGCGGACCGACCTCCGCTACCTGGAGGCGCTGGCACGGGTGCGCCCGATCGAGATCGTCGACGGCGCGGAGCGCCCGGAGCTCGTGGCCGCGGGGCGGCTCGGGGTGGCATGGCTGGTCCAGGACGGGGCCGCGGACGCGCTGGCCGCCGGGCGACGACAGGCACAGCTTGCCGAGATGGATGCAAACATCGCACGGCTCGAGGAGCTGCTCGCCAACACCTCGTTCACGGATCGCGCGCCCGCACCGGTCGTGGAGCGCGAGCGCGTGCGGCTCGCCGACCTTCGCGAGCAGCGCGGGCAGCTGGCACGGGAGAGCGCATAGCCCGATCCGGCCATGGCGGTCCGCCACGGATGGGCTGGTAGAATCGGCCACCATGTCGTTCCTCAAGCGCAAGAAGCCGCAGCAGGACGCGCCGCCACCTCCGATGCCCGTGCAGGAGGAAGTGACCGCGCAGGAGTACCTGCTGCGGCTCGCGTACATCGCCCGCAGCAGCGATGGGCTGCGCCTCCGCGCCGACCACGCGGTGGCGATGGCCATCCCCGGCATCCTGGAACCGCTGAGCGAGACGCCCGTGGAGACGATCGAGCCGCTGCCGCTGGAGTACTCGGACGCCTCACCGGCCATCGAGCGCTTCAACGAGATGCAGCAGTGGGTGCTCGCCCGGCGCGACGTCAGCCCCATCGGCAGGCACGCGCTCTACGTGCTCGAGCTCACCGATGCGCTCGACATGACCGTCGACACGTTCTTCTGCGGCCTGCTGCACGGCGACCCCGACACGAGCGGCTACCCCGAGTACAACGCGATCGTCGGCGGGCTTGCCTCGCACTGGGACGAGCTGTCGGGCGAGCTGATCGTGCGCGCCGTGATCGGCTGGGGCGGGAAGGGCCAGCGCGGCGACACCGAGCGCATCGGCCAGAAGCTGCTCAGCTCGCTCTACCAGCAGGTGGTCGCCTCCGGGTACAGCCTCGGCGAGGCGGAGCAGGCACGTCTCCCATCGATCGGTGGGCGATCCGGCCTGACCTGCGCTCACTGCGGATTCGAGGCTGGGAACGCCAGCGCGTTCTATTGCCCGAAGTGCGGCATGCGCATGAGCCGGGGCGCGTAGCGCGTATCCCCCGCACCCCGTACTTTCGGGGTGGGCCCCACGGGCCCGAGTCCCATTGCCCGAGGCCCGGACGCCGCAGAGACTGGTGCAGACCACACCGCACCACGATATGCACCGCGTAAGGAAGGGCAATGGAGCGACCCACCGTCCTGCTCGCCGTCGACGGCGAGACCGATTCCTATCTGGACGCGCTCGACCGCGCCGGCTTTGCCGCGGTTCAGGCGACCGTGAGCGGCCTGCCGCCCGGACCGTTCGACCTGGCCGTCATCGACTGCGACCTGGGCGGCGACGTCGCGTCATCCGTGTACGCCACGCTCCAGGCGAATGGCCACGTGCCGACCCTGCTCATGCTCGGTCCGGGGATGGAGCTTCCGGAAGGTCTCGGCGGGAACATCGACGAGCTGGCGTTGAAGCCATTGCCGGCCGACGCCCTCGTGTATCGCCTCCAGGCCCTCCTCATTCGCAGCGGGCGACAGCTTCCCACCGAGTCCGGGGAGTGGGCGTCGGCCGAGGGACTGTCGACCGCGCCGATCGCCGGCGAGGGACACTCCGTGAGCATCTTCGCTCCGAAGGGCGGCGTCGGAAAGACGACGATCGCCGTCAACATGGCCGTCGCGCTGCGGCAGCAGACGCGTACCGAGGTGCTCCTGCTCGACGCGGATGTCGGCGTGGGCAACGTCACCTCCGTCCTCGACGTTCCGTACCGACACGGCCTTGCCGATCTCGCCGACAGCTCGCCCGAGGAATGGACCGACGCCGCCTTCGAGCAGTGCGTGAGCGTTCACGCCGCCAGTGGCGTGCGCGTCCTGACCTGGGGAACCGATCCGGCCGAGTCCGAGCGCGTGTCGGTCGACCTGCTGCTGGCAGCCCTGCGCTGGGGCCGCAACCACCACTCCTACGTGATCATCGACAACCACCCCGGCTACGACGACCGCACCATGGCGATGCTCGCCGTCGCGAGCGAGATCATCCTCGTGGTGACGCCCGAGGTCGGCGCCCTTCGCAACAGTGCTCAGTTCCTGGAGCTGGCGCGCGAGCTGGGCCTCGGCGACAACATCCGGGTCGTCGTCAATCGTGCGAACCATGGCATCCGTCCGCAGGACATGGCCTCGTCGCTCGGACTGCCAATCTCTGCCACCGTCATCAGCAACGGGCCGAAGGCCGTCATCGCCTCGAATGAGGGCAACCCGGTCGTACTCAAGTTCCCCAAGGAGAAGATCTCGGACGACCTGCATCGGGTCGCCCGCCTGATCTCTTCGCGGGACGTGGTTGCCGCACCGGCGACGGCAGGCAGCGCATCACGTTGGTGGACCCGCTTCGGGACGCGAACCTCGCAGGCCTGACCCGCCGGCTGCCGCGCCAAGAGGGTCCGCATTGCGCGGACCTCCTTCTATGCCATGATTCGCGGGCCGTGCCGACGTATGACTATCAATGCCGCGCCTGTGGCAACGTGACCGAGGTGATCCACTCGATGCAGGAGGACGGGCCCTCCGTGTGCGAGCTGTGCGGTGGCAAGCTGCGGCGCGTGCTCTTCCCGACCGGCATCATCTTCAAGGGATCCGGCTTCTACCGGAACGACTCGCGAGCGAGCAGCTCGAGCACCAAGTCAGAGTCCGATACGAAGGCGGGGTCCGGCAAGGACGCTGGAAGCGCGCCGGACAAGAGCTCCGGGTCCAAGACGCCAGATGGCGGCTCATCGGGGTCGAAGACCGCCCCGACCGACGCGAGCCAGACCTAGGCGGACTGCGCCTGGCGCGTGCCGCAACGGCGGCAGAAGCGCGCGTTCGCCGAGAGGGACAGGCCGCACTGGCCACAGCTCTGCACGCCGATCTGGCCGGAAGCGCCAGCCACCTCGCGCGCCGATGCCTCCCAGAACGAGCCCTGCAGCGCGGCCATGCGGGCGAGCTCAGCCTGGCTGACGGCGGCTCCGCGGGACCGATATGGAATCTGCGAACGGTCGGGTGCGATCGGGCCCTGACCAGGATCGCCGAGTCCGAGCTGGTCGAGCTGCGCGCGGCGTGCGGCCAGCTCGGGGGTGTCGGCCACGGCGGCTGCACGGTCGTCCTCGACCGGCGCCTCGGGAATCTGGCGGGCCGGGAACGGAAGGATCGTGTCTGAGATCGGTCGGATCGGACGGATCGGCGTTGGCTCCTCAACGACCGGTTCCGGCTCGGGCTCGACCTCGGCCACAACCGGCTCCGGCTCGGGCTCTGGCTCCACCACGGCCGCGACCGGCTCGGGCTCGGGCTCGGCTCGACCACGGCTGCGATCGGCTCGGGCTCGACCTCGGCTCGACGGCTCGGCTCGGGCTCACGGCTCGACGCTCCGGCTCGGGCTCTGGCTCGACCACGGCTGCGACCGGCTCGGGCTCGGGCACGATCGGTTCGGGCTCGACGACCTGGTAGGCGCTGTCATCGTCCCAGGCGGCGACGCGCAGCGGGGGACGGATCGGGGCTGGCTCGACTTCGGCCACGACAGGCTCGGGCTCAGGCTCGACCTCGGCCACGACAGGTTCGGGCTCGACCTCGGCCGCCATCGGCCAGGGCTCCGGCTCGGGCTCCACCTCGGCCACCAGCCGGCTCGGGCTCAGGCTCCACCTCGGCCACCACCGGCTCGGGCTCGGGTTCAGGCTCGACCTCAGCGACTACCGGCTCCGGCTCTGGCTCGGCGGGGAATGCCTCGACGTCCGGCCACGCCTCGACCGGATGGCCGTTGGCTGCGACGGCTTCGTCGGTCGCCAGGTCCGAGGTGGGCCATGCCTCGAGGCCGAGCCTTCGCTGCAGGTCATCCTCGGCAAGCTCCGCGTCCGCCACGGCAGGCGCTGCGACGGCGGACGCGGCCAGGCGTTCGGCCAGGTCATCGGTCCCCGGAATCGGCACGCAGCTTCGACACCGACCGGCGGTGTCGTTCCAGCAGTTGACGCAGGTGTACTGGCGGCAGTCGATGCAGAAGTTGAATGACTCGTGGAATGCGTCGAGCTGGGCGGCGGCGAGGTTGTCCTCCTCGGAGCGCATGGCGTCGCCCATCGCGTCGGAAAGGGCGTCCTGGCTGGTCAGGTAGTTGCGCAGTCCGCCGAACAGCCCCCGCGTCTTGCGCAGGGGGTTGAGCCGCGTGGGGGCCTGGAATTCGTACCGCGTCCCGCAGCGTTCGCAGAAGGACTCGGTGAGCGTGTCAACCAAGGGTGATGTGCTCTCTCCGCAACTTGGCAGCAATAGGGTCCCGAAGTATAGCCACGACGTCTGCAAACGCCATATGGGCGCATTTGTACCCGCCAAGCGGCCGTTCGTACCCCGCGTGCTAGGATCGCCCGCGATGGGCATCCTCTCGCGCGTCGAGTCGTTTCTCGAGCGCTTCCTCGAAGCCCCGGCCGGCCGGCTCGGCGCGTCGATCCAGCCGGTAAGCCTGGCAAAACGCATCGAACGGGCGATGGACACGAACAAGACGTACCGCGATTCGGGGGTCATCGTCCCGAACCAGTACGACCTCCACCTCCACCCGTCCGACTTCGCCGCGTTCGCGTCGTACCGCAGCTCGCTCGAGGACGACCTGGCGCACGGCGTGCTCGCGCGGGCAAGACACGAGCGCTACACGCTGGTGGCGAGGCCACGCGTCGAGATCATCTCGGACGCGGACACGCGCCGCGGCGAGATCCGCGTCGCCGCCAACGTGGTGGACGAGCGGGGCGAGCGCGTGCCGGAGGCGATGCCGATGCCGATGAACTCCGACACCATGGTCTTCAACCGACCCGATGCCTCGAAGGCTCCGGACTCCGCACGGCGCGCCTACCTGCTGGTGAGCACACGGGGCAGCCGACCCGTGCAGTTCGACCTGGGTGGCCCGCTCATCGGGGTGGGGCGCGCCAGCGACAACGACGTGATCGTCGACGATCCAATGGTCAGCCGGCATCACTGCCAGCTGAAGCTCCAGCACGGCGCGTACGGATTCACCGATCTCGGCAGCCGGAACGGCTCGACCGTCAACGGTCAGGTGGTCAGCGAGATCGCGCTCGGCCCGGGCGACGTCATCAGGGTGGGCGACACCGAAATCGAGTTCCAGGTTCGAGAATGACCGGCGAGATCCTCCGCGTCATCCTCCTCGGCCTGCAGCTCGGGTTCGTCGCCCTGCTCTACCTGGTCCTGATGCGATTCGCCGGCTCACTGCTGCGCGACCTGCGCAGCGCGGAGGAGGCGCAGATCAGCACGCGCTCGGGGATCGGGCGACTCTCGGTCCTCGAGTCGCCGGCCGACGAGCCGCCGAACGGCAGCACCATCGCCCTGGGGCCGATCAACTCGATCGGGCGCAACGTGAACAACACGATCTTCGTCGAGGACGACTTCGTGAGCGCCAATCACGCCATGCTCACGTTCCGCGGCCGTAGCTGGTTCGTGGAGGACCAGGGAAGCACGAATGGCACCCACGTCAACGGACACCGCATCGATCGGCCTGTCGCCCTCAGCTTCGGCGACGAGCTGACGATCGGGCGCGTACGGATGCGGCTCGATCGGTGATCCGTCCCCGATGAGGATCGCCTGGCGTGGGGCTGAGTTCCGCCTCCTCCTCCCGATCCTCCTGCTCGTGCCGTTCGGCTTCATCGTCACCAATATCGCGCTGGCGGGGACCCTCGAGATGGGGGACCTGACGCTCGCGGTCGGGTACGTCGTCCTCTTCGCGGGAGCGCACCTGCTGCTGGTCGCCTTCCGCAACCGCGGTGATCAGCTGATCCTGCCGGCGGTCGCCGCCATGGGCGGGTTCGGCATGATCATGCTGCACCGGCTCCCGCAGGACCTCGCCGGGACGAGCGCGTTTGGCATCGAGCTCGGCATGGCCGCGACGCAGCTCCTCTGGTTCGGCGTGGGCATCGTCGCGATGATCGCGATCGCCGTCGGCCTGCGCGACGACGGGATCCTTCGCCACTACAAGTACTCGTGGGCGGCGATCGCCATCGGCCTGCTGGCCGCGACGCTGGTGCTCGGCTACGAGGTCAACGGGGCGCGGCTCTGGATCGACCTCGGGCCGGTGAGCGTGCAGCCGGGCGAGCTGCTCAAGATCGTGCTCATCATCTTCATCGCGGCCTACCTGGCCGAGACGCGCACCCTGCTCACCAGTGCCAGGCTCCGCATCGGCTTCCTGAGCTTCCCACCGTTGCCCTACTTCCTGCCCATGCTCGTGCTGTTCGGCGCCGTGATGCTGATCGTGGTCCGCCTGAACGACCTGGGCACCGCGCTCCTCTTCTTCGGCATCTTCCTGACCATGCTCTTCGTCGCGACCGGGCGACGCAGCTACGTGCTGATCGGGCTCGTCCTGTTCGTGGCCGGGTCCTTCGTGGCCTACCGGCTGTTCGGCCACGTCCAGGCGCGCGTGGACGTCTGGCTCGACCCGTTCGCGGACCCGCTCGGCGCCGGCTTCCAACCCGTCCGCGCGATCTACGCCCTCGGCCGTGGCGGCGTCTTCGGCGAGGGACTCGGGCAGGGTCTCGTCACGCTCGGCGGGAACCTGACGATCCCGTTCGTCCACACCGACTTCATCTTCACCGCCATCGCCGAGGAGCTCGGCCTGCTCGGCTCGTTCGCGCTGCTCGGATTCGCGATGGTCCTCGTCTTCCGAGGGTTGCGCATCGCCGCGCTGGCACGTGACGACTTCGCCGCGCTGCTGGCGGTCGGCCTCGCCGCCAGCCTTGGGCTGCAGACCCTGATCATCATCGGCGGCAACACGAAGCTCATCCCCCTCACCGGCATCACGCTCCCGTTCGTCAGCTACGGCGGCTCCAGCGTGCTCACCAGCTTCATCATGGTCGGGCTGCTCCTGGCCGTCAGCCACCGCAGCCGGTCCGCCGACGAGGCATCGGGCTCGTGATCGCCACCAACGTCCGCCGGCTCGGCGTGTACTTCATGCTCGCCTTCGCGGTGGTGTCGGGCAGCATCGTCTGGTGGCAGGTGGTCGAGGCGGACAGCCTCGCGACCCGTTCCGACAACCCGGAGGTGATCGCGGCGCGTCGCAGCCTGCCGCGCGGCACGATCTTCGACTCCGAGGGCCAGCTGCTTGCCTCCTCCGAGGTGATCGACGGGCTGAGCCGTCGAACGTACGCGGATCCCGCGTTCACCCACGTCATCGGCTATTCGAGCCTGCGATTCGGCAGCACCGGCCTTGAGCGCGCGTTCGAGGACATCCTGGTTGGCCAGACCGATCCGAACCCGATCCGCGAGCTCGTCAGCGACGTCCTGGCCCGCCAGCCCCAGCCGCGCGACCTGACGTTGACGATCGACCAACGGCTCCAGGACTTCGCCGCGGCGCAGCTCGGCGCCGCCATCGGTGCGGTCGTGGCGCTCGATCCGCAGACCGGCGAAATCCTGGCAATGGTCTCGATGCCGACCTACGACGCGACTCCGATCTCCGGCGATCCCGAGGTCGCACAGGAACCGATGGACGCGCTGCGCAACGATCCGGCCGAGCCGCTGCTGCCCCGCGATCGCCTGGGCCTCTATGTCCCGGGCTCGATCATGAAGGTCTTCACCGCCGCGGCGGGGCTCGATGCGGGCGCGATCACGCCCGAGACCACCTTCCCCGATCAGCCGCAGCAGGAGCGGGAGGGCTTCGTCGTGAACGGCTTCACGATCCGGGAGCACGACCTCGGCGGCATCGAGCCGGCGCTCTGGCCCCTGTCGGAGGCGCTGCAGGTGTCGAGCAACATCTTCTTCGCCCACGTCGGACTGGAGCTCGGCGCGGAGCGCTTCCTGGAGTACGCGCGCCGGTTCGGCTTCTGCGCGCCGGGCGGCATCGGTCCGTCCGATCGTGCGCTGCCGGTGACCACCAGCTTCGTGAGCGCCCCGGTGGACGGTGACTGCGGGCCGTTCGCCGACGACGTGGAGCTCGCCAGCGCGGCGTTCGGGCAGGGACAGACGGCGGTCACCCCGGTGCAGATGGCGCTCGTGGCTGCCGCGATCGCCGGCGACGGGGTCATGCCGCACCCGTACGTCGTGCGCGACGTCCGAACGCATGCCACCGGAGATGCCCCGAGCGACGAGATCCTCGAGACCTTCGGCTCGGGCGGCGGCACTCGGGTGGTGAGCTCGGAGGCGGCCGCGGCGACCCGCGCCGCGATGGTCGACGCGGTGAACGGCCCGCTCGGACGCCTCTACGCCGGCCAGGGCGACGTCACGCTCTACGGGATCAGCAACGCTCGCTCGGCCGGCAAGACCGGCACCGCCCAGCTCGGCGGCGAGCAGGCGCCGCACTCGTGGTTCATCGGCTTTGCGCCCGCCGAGGACGATGCGACGCCCCAGATCGCGATCGCGGTGCTGGTCGCGAGCGGCGGCTCCGGCTCCGAAGGGGCGGCGCCGATCGCCGGTCGGGTGATGGCCGAATGGCTGCGCCTGTCAGGGGGCGAGTGAACCCCTTCGTAACGCGCTGGGGTATTGTCTTAGACAGAACGGGCCCCGACCAGCGGTGTCCCCGGCCCTGATAGGGGAGAGCAGCAGACCGTGAAGAACGTCCAGGGCCCCGCCGAGCGGGTGGTGGCCAGCGTCGAGCGCGTGATCATCGGCAAGCACGTCGAGGTGCGGATGGCGCTCGTCGCGCTCCTGTGCCAGGGCCACATCCTCATCGAGGACGTGCCGGGCGTCGGCAAGACGATGCTGGCCAAGGCGCTCAGCCAGAGCATCGGATGCTCGTTCCGTCGGATCCAGTTCACGCCGGACCTGCTCCCGTCCGACGTCACCGGCCTCTCGATCTTCAACCAGAAGACCACCGAGTTCGAGTTCCGTCCCGGGCCGATCATGGCCCAGGTGGTGCTCGCCGACGAGATCAATCGCGCGACGCCGAAGACGCAGAGTGCGCTGCTCGAATGCATGGAGGAGCGCCAGGCCACCATCGACGGCGTCACGTATCAGATGCCGTCCCCGTTCCTGGTCATCGCCACCCAGAACCCGATCGAGTACGAGGGCACCTTCGCGTCTGCCGGAGGCCCAGCTCGACCGATTCATGCTCCGCCTCCGCCTCGGCTATCCGAAGGCAATGGAGGAGATCGTCATCCTCGACGAGCAGAAGCGGCGCCACCCGCTCAACGACGTCGAGCAGGTGCTCGGCCTCGAGGAGCTGCAGGAGATGCAGGCGGCCATCAAGGAGGTCTACGTCGACCAGTCCGTGGCGGAATACATCGTGCGCCTGGTGCACGCCACCCGCGAGCACCCCGACGTCTACCTTGGCGCCTCGCCGCGCGGCTCGCTCAACCTGTACCGCTCGACGCAGGCGCACGCGGCCCTCAACGGCCGCGACTACGTCATCCCGGACGACGTGAAGCAGCTGGCGGTGGCGATCCTGTCGCATCGCCTGATCGTCAAGAGCCAGGCGTCCCTGCGCGAGGTTGACCCGGAGCAGATCGTCCGCGAGATCCTTGCGTCGGTGCCGGTGGCCGAGGCCGCGGCGGCCGCGGAGACCGGGCGCAGCCGGATCTCCTGACCGCGTCATGGGGCTGCTGGGCCACCACCTCCGCCTTCTCTTCCTTGGCACCGCGCTCGTCGTCGCCGCCTTCAGCACCGGGATCGAATTCCTCTTCTTCCTCACCTACCTGTTCGCTGCCATCGGCATCGGCTCGTGGCTGTACGCGCGACGCGGCCTTCGTGACGTGCGCGCCGACTATCGGGTCCTGAACCCGCGCACCCACGTCGGGGAGGTGCTGCAGGCCATCTACCGGGTCGAGAACCACGATCGATGGGGAAAGCCATGGATCGAGTGCTGGAACGAGTCGACCCTGCCCGCCAGCCTGCCCGGCCGCGTGGTCGGGATCCCTTCGCGCAGCACGCGGCAGTGGCTGGCGAAGGTGACGCTGACCCGGCGGGGGAGCTATCGCCTTGGCGCGCTGCGCGTCCGGACCGGCGACCCGTTCGGCCTCTTCCGCAGCGAGATGACGGTCGGCGCCCCGACCAGCGTCGTCGTCTTTCCCGAGGTCGTCCAGCTGCCGCATTGGCGCCTGCCACCGTCGCCGATTGACGGGACGACGCCGATGCGCCGGCGCTACGAGGCCGCCACGCCGCTCGTCAGCGGGGTGCGCCCGTATGTCCACGGCGATGCGATCAACCGCATCCATTGGCTCTCGAGCGCCCGGCACGGCGAGCTGCACGTCAAGGAGTTCGACCTCGAGCAGGCCGCCGACCTGTGGATCATCCTCGACCTCGACCGGTCCGTTCACGCGGGGATCGGGAACGACGCATCGGTCGAGACGGCCGTCACGATCGCCGCGTCGGTGTCGATGCGGACGCTTGCCGACAACCGGGCCGTGGCCATGACCGCATCGGCGCGTCGCGTGCAGACCCACCAGCCCGACCGCGGTCCGCGGGTCGAGCAGAAGCTGCTGCACCTCCTCGCCAACGTGCAGGCCGATGGCTCGAATCCGCTTGCCGAGGTGATCACGGCCACGCTGCCGCAGCTGCGGCGCGGGATGACGATCTGCATCGTGACCGGCTCGACCGATCGCGCGTGGGTGCGCGGCCTGTCGGCGCTCCGTCGGCGCGGGGTTGCGGCACTCGTGATCCTGCTCGACCGCTCCTCGTTCATCGGTGTCGATCCGGACGACCATACGCGCGCGGAGCTCGCCGCCGTGCGGCATGCGCTCGCCGAGTACGACATCGAGCACCGGCTGGTTCGGCGTGGTGACGACATCGCCGAGGCGATCGGCGGCAGGGTGCGATCCCGTGCCTGACCTCCGCGAACGCGTTCTCTACCCGCGCGCCGGCTGGCTCAGTCTCGGCCTGCTCGTCATCATGGGGCTCGCCCTCACATGGGCCGTGCAGGGCGCCCACTGGCTCGATCAGCTCGAGTTCCTTCCGCCGGTCGCCTTCTGGGCGATCCTCACCGGCGCGCTGCTCGGCGTCCTGCCGCTGCGAGTGGTGTTCACCCTGCCGTTGAGCGCGATCATCGGCGCGGGCGTCGTGCTCTGGACCATCGGCGGTGAGTACCACGCCGCGCTCAGCCAGGTCGCGCGCGTCGGCGCGCTGCGCGACGACCTGGTCGGTTGGACGGTCACCGTCCTCAGCACCGGATACCCGGCGCAGATGTCGCCGTATGCCATCGGCCTCGGCATGCTCACGTGGGCAACCGCCTTCATGGCGAGCTATGCCGTCTATCGCCACAACCGGGTGATCGACGCGATCCTGCTGCTCGGCGCGGCGATGATCGTCAACCTGTCGGCCACCTATACCAACCTGTTCGGCCACCTGCTGCTCTTCGTCATCGCGGCCCTGCTCCTCTGGCTGCGAGCCGCGCTCGTCGATCGCCAGGACGGCTGGCAGCGGCGGCGCGTGAACGAGAACCTCGAGGTGCCGGCCGCCATCATGCGGTCGGGAATCATCTTCGCGGGGGCCAGCGTCGTGCTCGCCTGGCTCCTGACCACCGTGGCGGTGGCAGCGCCGCTGACCAGCGCCTGGGGCAGCTTCGACGGGGTCTGGACGGGCGTGCGCGACCAGTTCGAGGGCGTGTTCGGGACACTCACCAACCCGCAGTCGCGCATCAGCGGCGGCACCTTCGGATCCGGCTTCACGGTCACAGGGCGAGTGGGTCAGCAACGATCAGGAGGTGCTCACCGTTGCCGCGCCCCGCGCCGCTCTACCTGCGGACCGCGACCTACGACGTGTACAACGGCCGCGGCTTTGAATGCAGCGATGGCCCGACGCGGCAGGTGGCGCCCGGCGATCCGCTCTTCACCGGCGCGACGCCCGAGCGCCCGAGCGAGGCCTACGAGATCGAGACGATCACGATCAGCATGCACCAGACCCTCGGACGCAACCTGTTCACCGCCGGATCCCCGCTCGCGGTCTTTGCGCCGATCGTGATCCACGAGTCCGCCGGGCAGCCGGTGCTGGGCGGCATCGAGGCGGCGAACCCGATCGGCTCCGGCGAGGGGTATCAGCTGGCGGTCGCGCTCAGCACCGCGACGGAGGCGCAGCTCGCGGCGGCCGGAACCGACTATCCGCAGGTGGTGCGCGACCTGTACTTCGACGACTCCCGGGCGAGCGACCGGGTCCGGCAGCTCGCACAGGAGGTGGTCGACGCGGCCGGAGCGCAGAACCCGTACGACAAGGCGAAGGCACTTGCGGCCTATCTCCAGCGCGACGACAGCTTCAGTTACGACGACCGAGGTCCCAGTCCCGGAGGGCGGCCAGGACCTGGTCGACTTCTTCCTGTTCGATCCGGTGAGCGATCGGACGGGGTTCTGCGAGTACTACGCCAGCGCGATGGTGATGATGGCGCGATCGATCGGCCTGCCGGCGCGCGTCGCGGTCGGATTCGCGCCCGGTGAACGGACCGATACCGATCCGGACACCGACACGTTCCTCGTCCGCGAGGCGAACGCGCACGCCTGGGCGGAGATCTACTTCCCCGGTTATGGCTGGCAGATCTTCGAGGCGACCAAGTCGATCAGCCCGGTCTCTCGCGCGACCGGCAACCCAAGCACGGTCACGCCGCCCCGAACGGGCGTCGACCCGCTCCTCGAGTTCGAGCTCGATCCGACGGCGCGCCGCAACATCCGAGCGCTTCCGTCGGTCGACTTCATCGACGGCGCGATCGACGCCGCGAATCCCGACGCCCCCACGGCGCAGGACTCGGCACGCAACGGCAACGTCCTTCTCGTCGTGGCCCTCATCCTTGGCGCGGGCCTTGCCACGTGGCTGCGGATGCGGCAGCTGCGGCGCCGGTGGCGGCTCATGCCGGCGGGCGATCGTGCGTGGCAGCACCTGACCGCGGCTGCGGGACGGGCCGGTGTCGGTCCGCGGCCGTCGGAGACGATCTACGAGTACTCCGGCTGGCTCGAGGAGCAGCTGCCATCCCACGTCGAGCCGATCCGAACGGTGGCCGACGGCAAGGTCTGGCAGTCCTACTCGGGCCAGCGAATGACCCATACCGCGTCCTCCCGGCTGGAGGAGGCGTGGAACAAGCTGCGCCTGCCGCTCGTGTGGCTGGCGATCCGCCGCTGGGTGCGAGGCATCGGGCGCCGAAAGAGCTAGGTCAGAGCGCGAGCGGGCGTCCCTCGTTCTCGTCGACGTGCGTGGCCGTCGTGCCGAGGAGATGCAGCGTGTCGTTCCAGCGATCGAGCCGCCACCCCTCGCCGCGGGTCGAGCAGATGCTCAGCGAGGCATTGTCGATGTCGAGGCTCCACTGCGCCGTCGTGCTGGTGGCCAGGAGGACGCGCGCCATGATGCGCAGCGTCCCGCCGTGACTGACCACGCAGAGTGGCCACCGATCGTCATGCGTCAGCTCGTCCAGCAGCTCGGTGACCCGCTGCGTGGCCGACTCGATCGACTCGCCGCCGGGAGGCTGGCGAATGCCGGCGTCATCGCGCCAGGCGGCATAGCGATCGGCATCCGTGACGGCGAGGTCGGCATGCGTCCGGCCCTCCCACTCGCCCTGGCCGATCTCGATCAGGCGCGCGTCCGGCTCGACCGCGATTCCGACCGCGACGCCGATCGCCTCCGCGGTCTCCCGCCCGCGGGCCAGGGTCGAGCTCACGACGCGGACCGGGCGATGCGACTCGTCGCGCGCCAGGCGCGCGGCCAGGAGCTGTGCCTCGAGACGTCCGTCCGCCGACAGCGGCGGATCCATGTGGCCCTGGAAGCGCCCCTCGCGATTCCAGTCGGTGACGCCGTGCCGGACGAGGAGGATCTGGCGGCGGTCCCTCACCGCACGCCGGCGGTCATCGCCTCGTAGGCAGCGCGCGCCGTCTGGGCGGCGGCGGCGCCATCGGCTTGGTGGCCGAACTCGGGGAGCGTGCTCCCCATGATCTCGAGCGCCTCGGCCATCTCCTCGATCCCCACGTCGCCCATGTGGCCGAATCGCAGGATCCGGCCGACCCACTTGCCCTGGCCACCGGCGATGACGAGGCCCTTGCCGCGCATGGCGGCGTTGAACGGACCCCACTCGACGCCGTCCGGCAGCCAGGCGGCGGTGACCGTGCCGGACCGATGCGCCTCGGGCGCGACCGGGCGCAGCCCGAGCGACTCGATGCCGGCGACGACCGCCGACGCGATCGACGCGTGCCGGGCCCACGTTCGTTCGCGCCCCTCCTCGCGCAGGCGCTGCACGCCGATGCGGAGCCCGTACAGGACGGCGATTGCCGGTGTCCACGGCGTCTGGCCCTTGTCCGCCCAGCTTCGCGCCTCCGCGAAGTCCCAGTAGAAGCGCGGCATGCGCGCTGTCTCGCCGGCCGCCCGGGCGCGCTCGCCGACGGCCGCGATCGCGATGCCGGGCGAGGCCATCCACGCCTTCTGGCTGGCGCTGACCACCAGGTCGACGCCCCACGCGTCCATCTCGAACGGCATGGCGCCCAGCCCGCTGATGCCGTCCACGATGAGCAGCGGCTCCCCGGGCGCACTGCGCACCACGTCGGCCAGCTCACGCATCGGGTTGGCGACGCCGGTCGAGGTCTCGTTGTGGGTGATCAGGACGGCCCGATACGGCTCATGGGAGCCGAGGTGGTCGCGGAGCGCGGCCGGATCGGCGGCGCTGCCCCATTCGACCTCGAAGCGCTCCACGTCGGCGCCGAACGCGGCCGCGATCTGCGCGAATCGATCGCCGAACGAGCCGATGGTGACGACGAGGACGCGGTCGGCGGGGGAGAGCGTGTTGACCACGGCGGCCTCGAGCGCGCCCGACCCGGAGCCGGTCAGCAGCAGGACGTCGCCATCGGTGGCGATCAGCTCGGCGAGCCCGTCGGAGGTCTCGCGCAGCAGCTCCGCGAACTCGGTGCCGCGGTGATCGATCATCTGCTGTGCCTGTGCCTCCCGTACGGCCGCGGGAATCGGCGTCGGACCGGGGGTCCGAAGATTCTGTTCCATGCCGCGCATCATAATCGGCGCATGCCTGGACGCCGAAAGACCCCCGACGCGACGGAGCCGCTGTTCGGCGAGGCCACCCTTGCCGACGCGCCGCTTGCGGCGCGGATGCGCCCGCGGACGCTCGAGGAATTCGTCGGCCAGCCGCACCTGGTCGGCCCCGACGGAGCCCTGACCCGCGTCGTCAAGCCCGGCCACCGTCCGTCGCTCATCCTGTGGGGGCCACCCGGAAGCGGGAAGACGACACTCGCGCGGCTCCTCGCGGATCGCGCCGGCGGCACGTGGCGTCAGCTGAGCGCGGTGACGAGCGGCGTGGCCGACATCCGGGCGCTGGTCGCGGAGGCGAAGGCGCTGCGGGAGGCCGGCGGCGCGATGATCGCGTTCATCGACGAGCTGCATCGGTTCAACAAGAGCCAGCAGGATGCGCTGCTGCCGCACGTCGAGGAGGGCACGATCTCGCTGATCGGCGCCACCACCGAGAACCCGTACTACGAGATCAACTCGCCGCTGCTGTCGCGGATGCGGGTCTATCGGCTGAATCCGCTCGACACCGATGCGCTCGGCGAGATCACCGATCGCGCCCTCGCCGATGCGGATCGCGGCCTCGGCGGCCGGGTCCGGCTCAGCGCGGAGGGTCGCGCGACGCTGCTCGACCTCGCCAGCGGCGACGCGCGCAGCGCGCTCAACATCCTGGAGGCTTCCGCGGCGGTGGCGGCCGATGGTGCCGAGATCGGTCCGGAGGGCGTGGCCGAAGCGGCGCAGCAGCGGCTGC
This sequence comes from uncultured Chloroflexia bacterium, assembly GCA_963759405.1. Taxonomy (GTDB): domain Bacteria; phylum Chloroflexota; class Limnocylindria; order QHBO01; family QHBO01; genus JACDBZ01. Next base: position 119,228 of record CAVWZA010000018.1, read on the forward strand.
TGGCCTACGACCGCGTCGGCGACCAGCACTACGAGGCGGCCTCGGCCTTCATCAAGAGCATGCGCGGCAACGACCCGGATGCCGCGCTGTACTGGTGCGCGTCGATGGTGGCGGCGGGGGAGGATCCGACCTTCATCGCGCGGCGCATCGTGATCGCGGCCAGCGAGGACGTCGGCAACGCCGATCCACGCGCGCTCCAGATCGCGGTGGCGGCGATGCACGCGGTCGAGATGATCGGGCTGCCGGAGGCGCAGTACGCGCTGGCGGAAGCGGCTTCGTACGTGGCATCGGCGCCGAAGTCGAATCGAGCGGGAGCGGCCTACTTCGCCGCGCTGGCCGAGATCGAGGAGCATGGGCGGCTGCCGGTGCCGCTCCACCTGCGGCCGTCATCCCATCGGCGGCTGGCGCGCGAGCAGGGTTACGGCAAGGGCTATCTCTACCCGCACGACTACGACGACGCCGACGTCGAACAGCAGTACCTGCCCGACGACCTGGTCGGGCGAGTCTTCTACGAGCCCTCGGAGGAGGGGCTGGAGCTCAAGATCGGCGAGCGGCTCCAGCGCCTGCGGCGGCTGCGGCTGGAGGAGCGGCGGGGCCGCAAGCGCGGCTAGCGCGCGCCGCCGAGCCTCATTGCTCGTACCAGCGGAGGACCCGCAGCGCGCGCAGCGTGTTCCAGCGGCTTGGCCGACCATCGCCGTCCTCGAGCGCGAAGTGGACCGCGCCGGGATGGGTGTTTTCGAGCAGCCATGTGCCGTCAGGCTGCTGCTTTTCACGGACCAGCTTGATCGCCTCGTCGATGCGCGGGTCCGGACGATCCCCGGCGGTCCGGAAGTACTCGAGACCGCGCAGCGCGTCGTAGTGCCAGCGGGTCGGAAACGAGAACTGCAGCCAGGCGGGATCGACGACCTCGCCGGTGCTCTTGCGACGGAAGAGGCGCCGTTCGAGGAGGTACTCCTCACCCCGGCGGCGAGCCGCGATGGAGTCCGCCGAACCGCCGGTTGCGCGCTCATGGGCAAGGAGCCCTTCCAGCACCCTGATCGTGGTGTTGAAGGACGAGCGAACCGAACCGTTCTCCACCTCGCAGTTCCACCCGCCGTCCTCGAGCTGCTCGCCGACCAGCCGGGCGACCACGCCTTCGACGTCCTGGTCGAAGTAGGCACCCAGCGAGACGACCATGCCGTTGATGCACGGCTCGACCTCGCCGTCAAAGAACGGCTGGCCGGCATGCTCCCAACGGCAGTGCTCTCGGACCTGGGCGACCGCCCGGCGCACCCGGTCATCGTCGGGATCGACACCGAAGTCGTGCAGGGCGACGAGGCTGTATGCCGTGGCAGTCCAGGGCTGCCCCTCGGGCCGCTCTTCGCGGGGAATGTCGAACCAGCCTGCGGGGAAGAGGGCGCCGCCCGCCCACAGGCCGTCGTCTCCCTGCAAGCCGAGCAGCCGGGCACCCCATCCTTCGCTCGCGACGCGTGCGCGCTCCGCCGCGATGACATCGGCCGGGGCGTCGGCAAGATCGCGCAGCACCTGCCAACGAATGGCGGGGTCGGCGTCGAGCAGCCAGTCCAGGGTGCTCATCGGCCGAGTCTAGTGGCACTGGAAACCGGTCCGCTAGCATGACGGCGATGCCTTCGCCGATCCTCACCGACGCCTTCCGCCATCACGTCTGGGCCACGATTCGCGTGCTGGACGCGTGTGCTGGCCTCGACGCCGCGCAGCTCACGACCACCGTGCCGGGCACCTATGGCTCGATCCTCGACACGCTCCGCCACCTCGTGGGTGGCGACGTCTTCTACCTCGATGTCCTGCGCGGCGGCGAGCCGGAGCCGTTCGACGAGGGGAGCAGCGACATCCCGACGCTCCGTGCGGTGATGGAGGGGCATGACCCAGTCTGGCAAGGGCTCATCGCCGGCGATCTCGACTCCGGAGAGCGTGGTGGTCGAGTACGAGGAGAGCGGCTACGAGACGCACGCGCCGCTCGGGATTCGCCTCGCCCAGGCGCTGTACCACGGCACGGACCACCGCAGCCAGGTCTGCACCGCGCTCACCGCCCTCGGCATCGAGCCTCCCGCGATCGAGAGCGTGGGACCTCGCCCGCGAGGACGGCCGCATGTTCACGATCGAGTCGACCGGCCGCGCGAGCCGCCGCGGAGCGGGGAACGGACTAGCCGACGAGGCCGAGCGCAGAGAAGGCGATCCAGGCCAGGAAGAGGAGCACCGCCATCACGGCGGTCAGGATCCCGATGTTGCGCAGGTCGCGCTCGACGTAGTGGTACTCGGCGCGTTCGGCGGTGGTCAGCGTCGACCCGGCCGTCGCGAGGCGAGGGGAGCTGACGCGCTTGGGCGGGTCGAGCGAGACGGCTTCGCGCGCGTCGGGGGTGCCGACCGGTGGCACGGGCGTCGCGGCAGGGGCGGGCGGCGGCGCTGCGGGACGGGTGGCAGCACGCTGGGCGGCCGAACGCTGTCGGGCCTTGCGGTTCGCTGCCTTTCCTGCTCGGCGGGCCATCGGTACCTCGGTTTCCATGCGTGATCGAACGGCAGGCCGCGGCTCGGTGGCGGGCCACGGGACGGCTATGATACCGCCGATCCGATGGCCGATCTCAATGCCCTCCTCCTCGATAACCTGGCGCTCGTCTTCGGCGTGCTCGCCGCCGTGGTGCTCCTGCTCGTCATCGGTTTCGCCGTCCAGAGCGCCCGGCTGAGACGGGCAATTCGCGACTACCGCGAGCTGGTGCGTGGCCAGGACGGCGGCACCCTCCATGACCGGTTGGTTGGCAGCGCCGAGCAGGCGGTGCGCGCGACCGAGCGCATGAACGAGATGGAGGCGATGCACGCCGTCATCGAGCGCCGATCGCTGCGCAGCCTCCAGCACATCGGGCTCGTCCGCTTCAACCCGTTCGAGGACACCGGATCCGACCAGAGCTTCGCGATCGCGCTCCTCGACGACCAGCGGGACGGCATCGTCCTCAGCAGCCTCCATGGCCGCACGAACACGAGGGTGTTCGCCAAGCCGGTCGCCGCCGGCGGTTCGCCGCACAACCTGTCGGACGAGGAGTCGCAGGCAATCAGGATCGCGATCGAGGGGACGCGGCCGGCGTGACGATCGGGGCGATCGACCCCGACCAGCGACACGTCGCCGAGCGCCTCGTCCTGCTGGCCCTGCGCCGATTCCACCGCGCCCAGCCGCTCTCGGTTGACCTTCGCATGGACGCGCTCGTCACGCGCGTCGCCGAGCTCGCGGAGCGACGACCGCCGAGCCGGCACCGCGGCGGCGCCAAGCTCGATCTCACAGAAGCGGATCTGCGTCGGGTGATCGACGACCTCGTGACCGCCGGCAAGCTCGTCCGCACCGGGCGCCGGATCCGCCTCGCGGACGCGCAGACCGGCCTGGACCCCGAGATGGCCGAGCGGGTCGCGACGTTGCTGGGAGGCCTTCGCGCCGCCGGGGCCATGCCGCCGCGTGTCGACGGCATCGCCGGTCGGCTGGGGATCCCGCCGTCGGTCATCGACCAGCTCCGAGCCTCGGGTCAGCTGCGACAGATCGCGCCGGGGATCGACTACCCCGCGGACGTCTGGTCGGCGCTGCGCGCTCGGGTCGAGGGAATGGGGGGCACGATCACCGTTGCGCGCCTCCGCGATGAGCTGCACACCAGCCGGCGACATGCGGAGGCGATCCTCGCTGCCGCGAGCCAGACGGCACGACCGCATCGGCCCAGATACCGGCCGCGATCCCAGCGAGACCGGCGCCCCGTCCGATAAGTGGCACCGCGGATGCTTGGTGCAGGCTCAACCGTCCGAGGAGCTGCTCGGCCGGGGCCGTCGCGGGTGATGCGACGGGGAACGTTGTTCGTTCTAGTGGTAGGTGCAGGGTGAAGGACGAGCGCCGCGTGGATGCGCGACTTGCAGATCGGATCCGGTCCGGCGACGCCGGTGCGCTCGGCGAGCTGTACGACCGGTACGCGCCGACCGCGTTCGCGGTTGCGCTGCGCGTGGTCGGCGGACGGGATGAAGCGGAGGATGTGGTGCACGATGCGTTCGTTGCGGTCTGGCGGAAGATCGACCGCTTCGACGCGCAGCGTGGATCCCTGCGAGGCTGGCTGATGACCGTGGTGCGGAATCGGGCGATCGACCGCGTCCGCGCGCGTCGCGTGACGATTGACGTCGACGACGCTGACGAGCGCTCGCTCCTGCGCACCGGTCCGAACCCCACCTGGGAGGATGCCCTCGGGCGCGTGGAGGCTGCCGACCTCGGCGCCGCACTGGCGGAGCTGCCGATCGATCAGCGTCGTGCCGTCGAGCTCGCCTACTTCCAGGGGTACACGTATCGCGAGGTCGCCGAGCTGACCGGCGTGCCTCCCGGGACCGCCACCGGTCGCCTGCGGCTCGCGCTCGCGAAGCTCCGCGACTCGCTGGGCGGAACGTCCGCCGGCCGCGCGCCCGCCTTCGACGCGCCGAGTCCGCGAGGAGGCCAACCGATGAGCGATCGGCACGCCATGAACTGCTCCGCGGTCGACGAGCTGGCCGCCTCGTATGCCCTCGGCGCGCTCGACGCGGGTGAGGAGCGAGCCGTCAGCACCCACCTCGCTACGTGCGAGGAACCCCACGCCGAGGCGCGTTCGCTCATCGACGCTGCCCTGGTCGTTCGCCAGCTCCCTCGAACCCGTACCACCCTCCGCGGCGCTGCGGGACCGCCTCATGACCACCATCGCCGCGACGCCGCAGGAGCACCGCCCGGCGGCAGCATCGGGCGGGCAGCCCAGCGTGATCCCCGCCGAGCCGCGCCGGTCCTGGTGGCGACTCAGCCCTCTTCCGTCCGCGCTCGCCGCGGTAGGTCTCGCCGCGGCGATCGGCCTCGGCGCCTGGGGAGTTACGGTCAATAACCGGCTGGCCGAGCGGGACGCGGTGCTGGAGGCGATTGCCTCAGCGGATGCCATCTACGCCGCCTCGGGGGAGGCCGGCTCCGGCTGGGTCATCGAGGCCGGCGACCAGGCCATGTTCATGGCCGAGGACCTGGCGGACCTTCCGCCGGATCAGCTCTACGAGTTCTGGCTGATCGACGCCGATGGAACCGCGGTGGCCGCCGGAACCCTGAGCGACACCGATGGGGTCGCGCTCGTGACGCTCGAGCGCAACCTCGCCGGCGCGACGACCTTCGCGGTGACGGTCGAGACGGAGCGTGTCGACCAGTCTGCAAACGATCCGGTCATGGTCGGCGCCATCGGCGCCTAGCGCGACGCCGGGTGATGCAGGGGAGGGGCTCCCGCGTATCGGAAGGGAATCACACGTCGTGATTGCCTTTCACACTGAGGAGAACTCCCTTGCGATCCTGGAAGCCAACGTCGCTGCTGCTCGCGGGCTTGATTGCCCTCGCCGCGTGCACGTCCACCGCCGGCACATCGAGCGAGCCGACCACGCCCGAATCGACCGTCCCGGCATCCGAGTCCATGGCGCCGATGTCGCCCGATGCGTCCCACGACATGGGCGGCGAGGTCGCCATCACGAGCGATGCCGCCAACCTGCGGACCGACCTCGACTACCTGCTGGGTGAGCACCTGATCCTGGCCGCCAAGGCGACCGGTGCGGCGCTCGACGGCCGGACGGATCAGTTCGAGGCCTACGGTGGCCTGCTGAACACGAACGGCACCGATCTCGGCGCCGCGATCGGCTCCGTCTACGGTGCCGAGGCCGAAGACGAATGGAACCGGATCTGGAGCGCCCACAACGGCTTCTTCGTCGACTACACCACCGGTGTGGCCACCGACGACGCCGCGCTCGCCGACGGGGCCGTCGAGGACCTGACGACGATCTACGTCCCCGAATTCAGCGCGTTCCTGGCCGGCGCCACCGGGCTGCCCGAGGATGCCATCGCCGGACTGGTGACCGACCACGTCCTCCAGACCAAGGCCGTCGTCGACGCGCAGGCCGTCCGGTGACTGGGAAGCTGCCTACGACGCCATCCGCGCCGCGTACGCCCACATGCAGATGATCGGCGACGCGCTCGCGCCGGCGATCGCCGAGGGCAATGACATCGATGGCGATGCCGCCACGGCGGGGGTCGACTTCCGGGTCGCCCTCAACCAGCTCCTCCAGGAGCACCTCTTCCTCGCCAGCTTCGCGACCGATGCGGCCATCGGCGGACGCACCGACGAGTTCGCCGCGGCGGGTGCCGCGCTCAACACGAACGGCACCGATCTCGGGGCCGCCATCGGCGGGCTCTTCGGCCAGGAGGCCGAGGACGAGTGGAACCGCATCTGGAGCGCCCACAACGGCTTCTTCGTCGACTACACCACCGGTGTGGCCACCGACGACATGGCCATGCAGGACCAGGCGGTCGACCGACCTGACCGAGACCTACGTCCCGGAGTTCAGCTCGTTCCTGGCCGGGCCGACCGGGCTGCCCGAGGAGGCCCTGGCCGAGCTCATCACCGAGCACGTGCTCACCACCAAGGCGATCGTCGACGCCCAGGGCGCGGGCGATGCCGCAGCGGCGGCCGATGCCGACCGTGAGGCGGCCATGCACATGCGCATGCTCGGCGATCCGCTCGCCGAGGCCATCGTGGCCGCGCAGCCGGAGAGCTTCGAGTAGCTCTCCCCGATGGGCGGTCCGGGTGCCCCCGGGCCGCCCCTTTCTCTGATCACGAAGGATGAACCGATGCGAACCGGGATCCTGACTTCGACTCCTGCTGGCCGGACTCGTCGCCTGCTCGGCCCCGGCCGCGAGCGATCAGCCAGGCCCCGAAAGCCCCGACGCCGCGGAAGCGATCACCATCAACCTGGCCGATTTCATGATCGACCCGTCGGAGCTCGAGGCGGCCGGCCCGACCGTCACCCTCGAGGTCACGAGCGACGGACCGACGCCGCACAACCTCACCGTCCGCAACGCGGCCGGGGACGTCCTCATGGCAACCGACGACCTCAGCGCCGGCGACACGGACACGATCAGCGGCGAGCTCGAGCCCGGCGACGTACACGATCTTCTGCTCGTTCGCAGGCCACGAGAGCCTCGGCATGAGCGGGACGCTCACCGTGACCGGCGGCTGAACCCGCGACGGCGGACCCGAGCGCGACAGGCGGGCTGTTCGGTAACGCTCAACCGTGGGCCAGGGTGTCGTCAGCGGCCGGAATGTCGGGGCTGAGTGGCAGCAGGCTCGCCAGGACCGCGAGCAGATCTGGGTCGCGAACCCGATTCCCGTCTTCACACTCGGCCAGGCTGGGCTCAGTCCCCGGGGTAAAGGGCCCGAACGCTCGGCTTACGGAGCCATGCTCGTCGAGCTCGACCAGGTACGGCATGTTGTCGAAGACGACGCGCGAGGCTGGTGCGTGCATGGTGATCTCCTCCATGGGAGGGATTGCATCAGTCATGCCATCGTGGGACGCGACAGATGAGCCGTCGCGATGGGACCCGACCATCGCCTCGTGAAACGGTCAGATGCGTCGAAGGGATACGCGGGTGGTAACGCGCGGTGAATCCCCCCTCCGCTACCATCGACGAAATGCCACCGGTCGTGCCGTCGCCAGATCAGCTCCCGTTCTTCGAGGAGCTGGCATCGGCACCGCGACCCCGCCGGCCGCACCTCCGCATCCAGCCGCCGCTGCTCGCCGATCTCACCGCTCGCCAGCGCAAGGCCGTGACCCACGACGCCGGGCCGCTCCTGATCGTCGCGGGCGCCGGGACCGGCAAGACGACCGTCATCACGCGCCGCATCGCCTGGCTGATCGCGGAGAAGCGGGCGCTGCCGTCGGAGATCCTGGCGCTCACCTTCACCGACCGGGCGGCCCTCGAGATGGTGGAGCGGGTGGACCGGCTCGTGCCGTACGGCCTCCACGACGCGGAGATCAGCACCTTCCACGCGTACGGCGACCGGCTCCTCCGCGAGCACGCGCTCGAGGCCGGGTTGTCGGACCGTTCGACCGTCCTGTCGCGGGCCGAACAGATCATCTTCCTGCGCGAGCACCTCTTCGAGCTCCCGCTCGACCGATACCGGCCGCTCGGCGATCCGACGCGCTTCCTGTCCGCGCTGGTCACGCTCATCAGCCGGCTGCGCGACGAGGACATCACCCCGGCCGCATATCTCGCGGCCGCCGCGGAGCTCCGCCAGCGGGCAACCGAGTCGCCAGACGATGAGGCGCTGGCCGAGGAGGCCGGCCGCCACGCCGAGCTGGCTGCCGCGTACGACGCCTACGAGCGCCTCATGCGCGCCACCGATCGGCTCGACTTCGGAGACCAGGTCGGCCTCGCCCTCAGCCTGCTGCGCGAGCACCCCACGGTCCTGGAGGAAGAGCGCGGGCGCTACAAGTACATCCTGGTCGACGAGTTCCAGGACACGAACCACGCCCAGTGGGAGATCGTCCGCCTCCTCGCTGAGCCGCACGGCAACGTCACCGTGGTCGGGGACGACGACCAGAGCATCTATCGCTTCCGCGGGGCGGCGCTCGAGAACATCCTCGGCTTCCGCGGCGCGTATCCCAGGGCCACCAGCGTCGTCCTGGTCGACAACTACCGCAGCCGGCAGCCGATCCTCGACGCGGCGCATCGGCTCATCAGCCACAACGACCCCGATCGGCTGGAGGCGCGCGAGGGGCTGGACAAGCGCCTCCGCGCTCGCCTGCGCTTCGATCGCCCGGAGCCGACGGCGGGACCGATCGAGCTGCTGGCCTTCGCGACTGGCTCGGACGAGGCCGACGCCGTCGCCGACCGGATCGGCGCCTCGATGCGCGCCGGCCGCCAGGCCGGGGACCACGCCATCCTGGTGCGGGGCAACCGCGAGGCCGATCCCTACCTGCGCGCGCTGAACATGGCACGCATCCCGTGGCGCTTCAGCGGCACGGCCGGCCTCTATCGCCAGCCGGAGGTGCGGGTGCTGATCAGCTTCCTGCGATCGGTGAACGACCCCGATGACTCGGTCAGCCTCTACGACCTGGCCACCAGCGAGATCTTCGGACTTGCCGCCTCGGACGTGACCCTGGCCCTCACCAACGCCCGCCGGCGTCGCAGCAGCCTGGCGGTCGCCCTGGCCGACGCGGTGGCCGATCCCGAGCGTTCGCCGTTCAGCCTGCGAGCGATCGAGGTCGTGCAGCGGCTGCTCGGCAGCCTCGAGGCGCATCGGGCAATGAGCACCGAGAAGACGAGCGGCGAGTTGCTGTACCACTTCATCTCGGCCAGCGGCTGGCTCGCCCGCCTGGCGCACGAGGCTCGCGAGACCGGCGAGGAGCGGCTCGCCAACGTGGGACGCTTCTTCGAGATCGTGCGGCGGCAGGGTGGCCTGTTGCGCGACGATCGGCTGCCGTTCCTGGTCGCGCAGCTCGATACGCTCATCGAGACCGGTGACGATCCCTCCACCGCCGATGTCGATCTCGAGGCGGGGGACGCGGTGCACGTCCTCACCTACCACAAGGCGAAGGGCCTCGAGTTCGGCGTCGTGTTCCTGGTCGGACTGGTCGACGATCGGTTCCCGGGTCGCGAGCGGCGCGACGCGCTCGAGCTGCCGGACGCGCTCGTCAGCGGCCCGCCGCCCGATGCCGACCAGCATGTCGCGGAGGAGCGGCGGCTGTTCTACGTGGGGATGACGCGCGCTCGCGAGGAGCTCGTCCTGAGCTCGGCCCAGGATTACGGCGGCCGGACCTCGCGCGGCGTCAGCCGCTTCGTTGCCGAGGCGCTGGACCTCCCCCCGGCAACACCGATGGAGACGATCCGTCCGGCGCTGCTCGAGCAGCTGGCGCGTCACCAGACCTCTCCGACCGAGCCCGCGGCAGCCGCCCCGAAAGCGCGGCTCGGGGACCGCCCGCTTTCGCTCAGCTACGGGCAGATCAACGACTATCTCGATTGCCCCGCAAGGTACCGATACGGGCACGTCGTGCGCATTCCGACCCCGGCCTCGCACCAGATGGTCTACGGTCGCGCGCTGCACGCGGCGGTGCAGGCCTATCACCGTCGGCAAATGGCGGGCGGCAGCATGACGCTCGAGGAGCTGCACAAGGCCCTCGACGGCAGCTGGGAGTCGGTCGGGTTCCTGACCCGCGAGCACGAGGAGGCGCGGCGAGCGGCGGCGCGCGAGGCGCTCGATCGCTTCTGGCATGACCAGCAGCGTGATCCGGCGCGGCCCACGGCGGTCGAGCGTGACTTCACGGTGGCCTTCGGGCGTGATCGGCTCCGAGGACGCTACGACCGGGTCGATCGCGACGTCGCGGGGCGGGTCGTCATCACCGACTACAAGTCGAGCGACGTCCGCGACCTGGCGACCGCCAATCGCCGTGCGCGCGAGTCGCTGCAGCTGTCGATCTACGCGCTCGCCCACGAGGCCGAGGCTGGCGCGCTCCCGGATGAGCTGGCACTGCACTTCCTCGAGTCCGGCATCGTCGGCCGCGCAGCGCCAACCGAGAAGCGGCTCGAGAAGGCACAGGAGAAGCTGACCCAGGTCGCCACGGGGATCCGCGCCGGCCAATTCGAGGCCACCCCGAGCGCGATGCGCTGCGGCTATTGCCCGTTCCGCGAGATCTGCCCCGACGCATCGCGGTGAGCGCCAACCATCGGCTTGCCGTCGCCGTCCTGATCCTGCTCGCGATCTTCGGCGCGGTGATGCTCGTTGCCGTGGCCGGTCGCGCCTGTCCGGTCGAGACGCCGGCCCAGCCCTGCCCCGACGCGGCGGCCAATCGGGCGCTGGTCGTGGCGCTGACGTCCGTCACCGCGGCACTGATGGTCACGCCATTCGCCTTCCTGGGTGAGGTGATGGCGCGGAGGCGCATCGTTTATCGTGGCGCGTGGTGGCGGGCGGCGCGCCGCGGCACCCTCACGGGCCTCGTGATCGCCGCGATCGCCGGCCTGCGCCTCGGTGGCGTGCTGAGCGTCCCGATCGCCATCTTCGTCATCATTCTTGCCGGCGTGATCGAGTGGTTCTTCGCCCGGCGCGACGACTAGCGGAGGCACCGATGTCGACGTCCACCCCGACCGACCGGATCACGACCATCGTCTCGGACCTGCTGCCGGAAGCCCTGGACCTGTCGCACCGCGTCCACGCCAATCCGGAGATCGCCTACGAGGAGCGGCAGGCGGCCTCGTGGACGGCCGAGCTGCTCGAACGACACGGCTTCGAGGTCACGCGCCCCGTTGCCGGACTCGAGACGGCATTCGTCGCCCGGCGCCGTGGCGCGCGGGTGGGCCCCGTGATCGCCTTCCTCGGTGAGTACGACGCGCTGCCCGAGGTCGGCCACGGTTGCGGGCACAACCTCATGTGCTCGTCGAGCGCCGGCGCGGCCATCGTGGCGGCGCGAGAGCTCGGGGACGACTTCGCCGGCGAGGTCAGGTTCATCGGCACGCCCGCCGAGGAGGCGGGAAGCGGCAAGGTGACCATGATCGAGCAGGGTGTCTTCGACGACGTCGACGTGGCCCTCCAGATCCACCCGTCGGACCGGACGAGCGCCGAGATCGCCTGCCTGGCGATCACCGATGTCGACGCGACCTTCCACGGGAAGCTCGCCCACGCCAGCTCCGACCCGTGGCTCGGGAAGAACGCGCTCGATGCGCTCGTGCTGCTCTACACGATGGTCGCGCAATGGCGGCAGCACCTGAAGCCGGGCGAGCGCGTCCACGGGATCATCACCCACGGCGGCGCGGCGCCGAACATCGTGCCCGACCTCACGAGCGGCCGGTGGTTCCTGCGCACGCCCATCGACGAGGACCTCGAGCCGATGATCGACCGCTTCCGAGAGATGGCCGATGCGGCCGCGCTGGCGACCGGCACCACCGTCGAAGTCACCGAGGCGCCGAACCGGATGCGGACGATGGTCAACAGCCAGACGCTCCTCGAGATCTGGCGGCGCGAGCTGGAGGCCGCCGGCTGGCGCGACGGACCGATCAACATGAATACGGGCAGCACGGACATGGCCAACGTCAGTCACGAGGTACCGACCATCCACCCCGAGATGGCGATTGCGCCGGAGGGCACGCCCGGACATTCGCGAGAGTTCGCGGCGCACGCCGCCGGCCCAGGGGGCGACGAGATGCTGCCGGTCGCGATCCGGGTGCTCGCCGCGACCGGGGTCGACCTGCTCCGCAACCCGGACCTGGTGGAACGCGCCTGGACCGAGCTGAAAGGGCAGGGCGGCGGGAGGCAGCGCGCCTGAGCGACATCCTCGGCGGCCAGCCGGCGGATGCGTCGCTGCTGGCCGAGATCTACGACCTCGAGCACGACGCGATCGACGAGGACCTTGCCTTCTATCGCCAGATCGCGCGCCGCCATCCCGGCCCGGTGATCGACCTCGGCTGCGGGTCGGGGCGTCTCTTCGCGCCGCTGCTGGCCGGCGGTGCCACTCGGCTCGTCGGGATCGACGGATCGCCATCGCTGCTCCAGCGCGCCGAGGCGCGGATCGCTGCTGACGCGCAGCTTGCCGCAGCACGGGCCGAGGGTCGGATCGAGCTCGAGGAGGGCGACGTCCGCCGGGTCCGGCGTGGCGATCACTTCGCACTTGCCGTCATGGCCGGCGTGGTCGCGCATCTCGACGGCCCGGAGGATGCCCTGCGCGCGCTCGTCTGCGCCCGCCGTCTGCTGGCCAAGGGCGGCGTGCTGGTGGTGGATACGCTCGGCCCGGGTGGCCTGCCGGCCCACGATCTGCCGCTGAGCGTGGACTGGGAGCGATCCGAGGGCGGCCGTCGCATGGTTCGTCGCAGCCGGCTCGAGCGGCAGGGAGACGCCGGAAGGCCTGCGTGTGGCGTATGCCACGCTCACGGACGTCGTTCGGCCCGATGGTACGATAGCGCGGCTGCCGGCCAGCTGGCGGCTCTGGTACCCATCTCCGGCGGCGTTGGTTGCCCTCGCCGATGAGGCGGAGCTGGCAGTCGAATCGGTCTACGGGTCTCATGACCTGGACCCACTCAATGAAGAGAGCGAGCGGTGCATCGTCGTCGCTCGGCCGGCAACGGCTGATCCGGGCAAGGGGTGAGGGATGGCAGGCGAACAGATCCGGCTCCTGGTCGTGGAAGATGTTCCACAGGTCGCGTCGCACGTGCGATCGCTTCTCCAGGCGCAATCGCAGATCAAGATGCTCGACGTGGTGACCGCGGGTGACCTTGCCCTCGGGAGCGTGAGCGAGACGCATCCCGACGTCGTGATCGTCGACGCGTTGCTCCAGGGCCGCGTGAGCGGGCAGCAGGTCGCCGAGCAGATTCGACGCGCGGAGCCCCAGGTCGGCATCATCATGCTCACCGTTCCGCAGAACCCGGTGCGCGAGGACACCGAGCGCGGCATCGACGCCGTGCTCAAGATGCCGTTCACCGGCTTCGACCTGACCACCCTGGTGCGCAAGGTCGGGGAGACGCGCGCCGTCGACTCGGCGCGGGCCGGCTCGCTGGTGGTCACGCTCTTCAGCCCAAAGGGCGGCGTCGGCCGCACGACGCTCGCCTACAACCTTGCCGTGGCGCTCGGCCAGGATCACCGCGTCTGCCTGGTCGACGGCTCGCTTCAGTTCAGCGACCTGCGCGGGCTGCTCCGCGTGCCGGCGGTTGCGCCCAGCCTCGTCAACCTGCCGACCGATCGGATCAAGGAATCCGATATCGCCGACGTCGCGTGGCGCGATCCATCGGGGATCGACATCCTGCTGGCGCCGCCACGCGTCGAGATGGCGGAGATGGTCACCACCCGCGACATCGAGAAGGTCCTCTCGCTGCTGCGGCAGCTCTACGAGTTCGTGATCATCGACACCCGGGCCGCGCTCTCCGAAGACGTGCTCGTCTTCCTGGACTCCGCCGATCTCATCCTCCAGGTCCTCACCTACGACTCGATGGCGATCCGAAGCCTGGCGATGTCGGCGGAGACCTTCGCCGCCATCGGCTATCCGAGCTCGAAGCTGACGACCGTGCTGAACCGCTCCGACTCCTCGGGCGGCTTCGACAAGGCCGATGTCGAGCAGGCGCTTGGGTCGAAGATCGACTTCGAGGTCGTCTCCGACGGCCACCTGGTGCTCCAGTCCAACAACGAGGGGAGCGCGTTCGTCACCTCGAGCCCCGACTCGCCGATCGCGCAGGGCGTACGCCGCATCGCGGAATCTCTCGCCGCGCATCAACTTGAACGGTCTCCCGCGCTGGTGAAGCGCTGAGCCACCCCGTGGCCGACCGCATGGACCCTCGACCGATCGGCGTCTTCGACTCGGGCGTGGGGGGCCTCACCGTTCTCTCCGAGCTTCGGCGCCGGCTGCCGCACGAATCGACGGTCTACCTCGGCGACAACGGGCGCGCGCCGTACGGTCCGCGCCCTGCCGACGAGGTGCGGCGGTTCACGCTCGAGGCGGTCGACTGGCTCCTGCGGCAGGACGTGAAGCTGCTCGTGCTCGCCTGCAACACGGCCACGGCCCGGGCGCTCGGCCTCGTGCGCGCTCGCTCGACGGTGCCGGTGGTCGGCGTCGTGCGGCCCGGTGCGGTGGCCGCCGCCGCCGCGACGAGGACGGCGGCCGTGGCCGTCATCGCAACGGCCGGCACCGTCGAATCGGACGCGTATCCCGACGCGATCGTCGAGGCGGCGCCGGGGACGCTCGTCACCCAGCTCGCATGCCCCGAGCTGGTGCCCATGGTCGAGGCCGGCATCCTCGCAGGCCGGCGGGCCGAATCGGTCCTGCGTGCCTACCTCGAGCCGTTGCTCGCCGCGGCGCCGGAGATCGACACGCTCTTGCTCGGCTGCACCCACTATCCGCTGCTGCGCCCGGTGATCGAGGACATCGTCGGCGAGGAAGTGGCGGTGGTCGACTCCGCGTTCACGACGGCGCTGGCGGTCGAGGACCTGCTCGATGCGCTCGGCTCACGGGCGGATCCGCGGGCCGAGACGCAGCACCGGGTCGCGACGACCGGCGACCGCGCCGCGTTCGTGAGCGTCGCCTCGCGGCTCTTCGGCGAGCGGCTCCCGGACGTCGAGGCCGTGACGATCGAGCCGGCGGGCGCCATTCCCCTAGACTGATCGGCATGTCACGACATTCCACTCAGCTCGGCGCGGGGATCCTCGTCGGCGGCCTGCTCGCGCTGGGCGCGAGCGTGGCGTCGCGCGAGATCGTGCGCCGCGCCGGCACGGGGCTGATCGACTGGGACGCGGTGCGCGAGATCGCGCGTCGGCGCCTGGGAGAGGCGGCAGCCCCGATCCCGGCGGCCCAGCGAGCCGAGGCCGAGGCCTTCTACCGAGCCACCCTCCTGCGCATCGAGCCGATCGTGGCTGCCGAGATCGGCTCGGAGCTGCCGGCCGCGCTGGAGACCCCCGCCGTCGTCGATCGTCTCCAATGGGTCGACATCAACCTGGCGACCTTCCGCGTTCTCTTCGAGCGCATCGAGCGCACGCTGCTGGCCGGCCAGGAGGGACCCGACACGGCCGGCCGCGCGATGTCGCGCTGGGTCAACCGCACCGTCGGCAACCAGCAGCTGGGCTTCATGCTTGCCTTCCTCGGCCGCAAGGTGCTCGGCCAGTACGACGTGAGCCTGCTGGCGGCCGGGCCGGCACGGGGCCGCCTCCACTTCGTGGAGCCCAACATCGTCGCGACCGCCGCCGCCCTGCGCGTGCCGAAGGACGAGTTCCGCACCTTCATCGCGCTCCACGAGGCGACCCACGCGTTCGAGTTCGAGGCGCACGCGTGGCTTCGACCGTACTTCGCCGGCCTGGTGGGCGAGACCGTCGAGCAGCTGGCGGCCGAGTCCGGCGGGATGATGGGGCGCCTGCGGGAGGCGCTCGCCGGCGGCGAGGGGCATTGGCTCGAGCGGATCATGACGCCCAGCCAGCGCGACACCTTCAACCGCACGCAGGCATTGATGTCACTGCTCGAGGGCTACTCGAACCACGTGATGAACGCGGCGGGGGCGCAGATCCTGCCCGGATTCGCTGAGCTGCACGACCGATTCGAGCGGCGCGGCGAGCGGCGCGGGTCGCTCGAGCGGGCGATCATGCGCCTGACCGGGCTGGACCTGAAGATGGAGCAGTACGCCGCCGGCGAGCGCTTCGCCGATCGCGTCATCGCCGAGCGCGGTCGCGAGTTCCTCAACCGCGTGTGGACCGGTCCGGAGCAGCTGCCATCGCTCGATGAGATCCGGGACCCGGACCGTTGGATCAAGCGCGCCGAGGGGGTCGCGCCCTGAGCGACTCGTCGACCCTCACCGTCCTGGCCACCCCGATCCTCGGCGCTCCGCTCACCCGCGACCTCGTCAGCCGGATCGAGTCGGTCGAGGGCGTGCACTGCGCGCAGATCGCGGCCGACGGCCGCATCCACGGCGACGCGGACGAGACCGCCTTCAAGGACGCCGAGGTGCTCCTGCTCGGCTCGGTGCCGGCGTCGGTGCTCGACCACGTCGTGACGCGCTCGGCGCGCCTGCGCTGGATCCACTCGGCCTCTGCCGGGGTGGATCGCGTCACAACGTCGGTGGTGCGCGAACGCGGGTTGACGGTGACGAACGCCCGTGGGGTCTTCAGCCGTCCGATCGCCGAGTACGTGGTGATGATGTCGCTTGCGATCGCGCGACGCCTGCCGCAGCTCCTGGAGCTGCAGCGCGAGCGGACGTGGCAGCCGCTGCGAGGGCGCGAGCTCTCGGAGCTGACGATCGGCATCGTCGGGTACGGGAGCATCGGCGTCGAGCTGAGCCGGCTTCTCGCGCCGTTCGGATCTCGCATCCTCGCCACCCGTCGACACCCGGAGCGCGGAGCCGGGGACGCGTCGAACGTCGAGCTGCACGGGCTCGACCGCCTCGATGAGGTGCTGCGCGCCAGCGACATCGTGGTCGTCGCCGCCCCGCTCACCGACGAGACGGCGGGCCTCATCGGCGCGGAGCAGCTGGCCGAGATGCGCGAGGACGCCTGGCTCATCAATATCGCGCGCGGACGCCTGATCGACGAGATCGCGTTGCGCCGCGCGCTCCAGTCCGGATGGATCGGCGGCGCCGTGCTCGATGTCTTCAGCGAGGAGCCGCTCGCGCCCGACTCGCCGCTGTACACCACCCCCAACGTGATCATCACCCCGCACACCAGCTGGGCATCCGACCGAGTGGCGGCGCGCACGGTCGACCTGTTCGTCGAGAACCTGCGTGCGTTCCGGGCGGGGGAGCCGATGCGCAACGTCGTGGACCTCGAGGCCGGCTACTAGCGCATGCAGGTCACCATCGTCGGGCTCCCCGGCAGCGGCAAGACGACCGTCTTCAACGCCCTGACCGGCGGCCACGCCGAGACGGGTGGCTTCTCGGGCGGGCGGGCCGCGCCGAACGTCAGCGTGGTGAAGGTTCCGGATGACCGCGTGGATCGCCTCGCCGCGTTGTTCGTGCCGAAGAAGACGACCTATGCCGACGTCACCTATGTCGATGTCGCCATCCCGGCGGGCGCCGCTCGAGAGGGGACGGTGAACCCGGATGTGCTCGCCCAGATCCGAAATGCCGACGCGCTGCTGCACGTCGCCCGCGCCTTTGACGATCCGACCAGCCCGACGGCGACCGACCCCTGGCGCGACGTGGACGACCTCGACCTGGAGTTCACCGTCGCCGACCTGACCGTGATCGAAAAGCGGCTCGAGAAGCTGAAGACCCAGGGCCGCCATGGCTCCCAGGCGGAACGCGAGCTGGCCCAGCGCGAGCAGGAAGTGCTCGAGCGCATCGAGCCGCACCTGTCGGAGGGCAAGCCGATCCGCTCCTTCGGCCTGACCGAGGACGACGAGTTCCTGCTGCGCGGTTACCGGTTCCTGACCCAGAAGCCGGTGCTGGTGGTCCTCAACATCGACGAGGGTCGGCTCCCGGAGGTGGCTGCCCTCGAGACGGCCGGGCGCGAGCGGTATGCGCAGCCGCACAGCGACATTGCCGCGCTGGCGGGGAAGATCGAGGCCGAGATCGGCGAGCTCCCGGAGGAGGATGCCCGGCTCT
Source organism: uncultured Chloroflexia bacterium (assembly GCA_963759405.1). Lineage (GTDB taxonomy): Bacteria > Chloroflexota > Limnocylindria > QHBO01 > QHBO01 > JACDBZ01. The sequence continues at coordinate 137,085 of CAVWZA010000018.1, forward strand.
TCATGGACGACCTCGGCATCGCCGAGCCGTCACGCGGCCGGGTCATCGGCCTGACCTACGAGCTCCTCGGCCTGTTCAGCTTCTTCACCGCCGGCGAGGACGAGTGCCGCGCCTGGACGCTGCGCAGAGGCTCAACGGCGGTCGATGCGGCCGGCGCGATCCACTCCGATCTCGCGCGCGGCTTCATCCGCGCCGAGGTCATCAGCGTGGACGACCTGCTCGCGTGCGGGAGGATCGCGGAGGCGCGCAAGCGCGGCTTGCTGCGCCAGGAGGGGAAGACGTATCTCGTGCGGGACGAGCGACGTGCTTCAGGTCCTCTTCAACGTCGCGCGCTGACGAACCTAGGGTCGCTCCAGCTCCGCCACCAGCGAACGGAACTCGTCGCTCTGCTCGACCAGGTAGGTGTCCTCGTCCTCGGCGCCGACGCTCATCGACGCGTGGAGCTTCTCGTCGCCGATGTAGGTGAAGCCGTGCGATCGCTCGAGCTCGCGGGCGATGGCCTCGACGAGGGTGTCCTCCTCGTAGGTGTCGATCACTGCCGAGCGCGCGGCCTTGACCATCGACTCGAATTGCGCTGGGGTATGGTCGCGATCCGAAACGAGGATCGCGTCGGTCATGAGGTCGGTAGGGCCACCGTGAAGCTCGTAGTAGAAGAGTTGCATGCACCGATGATAGACCGATGAGCGAGCTCCTCATCGTGGGCGGGCTGACCATCGACCGCTTCGTCGACGGCACCGTCGCGCCCGGCGGCTCGGTGCTCCACTCCGGGCTGGCCGCGGCCTCCGATGGCGGCGCGATCACCCTGCTGACGGTGGCCGGGGACGAGCCGGCGGCGCGCGCCGGTCTGACCCGGCTGGCGTCCATCGGCGAGCTCGTTCACCAGCCGGCGCCAACGACGACCGTCTATCGGCACGAGGAGCGCGCCGGCGTCCGTGTGCTCGTGCTCGAGGCCCGGTCGGAGCCGATCACCGCCCAGGCCCTTGGGCGGCTCACGCGCCCGGACGTTGCGCTGGTCGCGCCCATCGCAGACGAAGTGCCGGCGGAGCTCGTCGATTGGCTCGTCCGGGAGGTGGCGGCCCGACAGACGGTCATGCTGCTCCAGGGCTGGCTGCGGCGCCTCGTCGTGGGTAAAGAGGTGCATCCACTGCCCCTCGACGCGCTGTCGGACGATCAGGAACGAGTGGCGGGACAGGCCGATGCCATCGTGGTGAGCACCGAGGACCTGACCGAGGCGCCGGGCGACCCGTTCCGCCAGGCGGCGGAGCTGCGCGAGCACGTCGGTCCGCGACCGATCGTGGTGGTGACGCTCGGCGCGGAGGGCTACCTGCTCGACGACCCGGCAGCCGACCGGGTCATCGCCAGCATGCCGCGCCGCGTCGTGACCGGCGTCTCGGCCGTTGGTGCCGGCGACACGTTCGGTGCCGCGCTCGCCCTCAACCTGGCGCGCGGGGCGGATCCGCGGAGGGCCGCGGACCTCGCCACCGATCGCGTCATCGCCATGCTCGAGGAGCGGGGAAATGCCGCCGGCCATGGCGCTGACGGAACGGTCGGCGGCGAGCCTGCATAATGAGCCGATGCCCCGCCTGACCGCCAGACTCATCGGCTACCCGCGCATCGGACCGGCCCGCGAGCTGAAGTGGGCGCTCGAGCGAGCCTGGAGCGGCCGGACCACCTCCGCCGAGTTCATCGCGCGGGTCGCCGAGCTGCGTGACGCCCACCTCGACGAGCAGCGCCGGCTGGTCGGCTCGGCGGTCGACGACTACTTCGTGTACGACGAGGTGCTCGAGACGGTGCTGCAGCTCGGCCTCGTTCCCGATGATCTCCGCGATCTGCTGGCCGACGACCCATTCGAGGCGCTGACCGTGCTGGCCCGCGGGTCGGAGGAGCGCGAGGCGTGGGAGATGACGAAGTGGTTCGACACGAACTACCACTACGTCGTGCCCGAGATCAGCGGTCCTCCGCGACCCCTCGTGCCGCTGCCGTGGCGCGAGCCGGTCGCCGGCGCGGCGTGGGCCATCCTCGGGCCCTACAGCATCGTCAAGCTGAGCAAGCTGTCCGATGGACAGGAGCCAACCGATCTGGCCGCCGCCATCGGCCGTGAGCTCTGGGACTTCGTGCGCGCCCAGTCGGCGCGGGACGCCACGTTCCGCCTCCAGCTCGACGAGCCGTGCCTCGGGCTGGCGATGACCGATGACGACGAGCGCCTGCTCGAGGCCGCGTACGCCGGCGCGGCCGACCTTGGGTTGCCGGAGCCGCCCCTCGTCACCGTGCAGTTCGGGCACCCGTCGTCCGACACGGTGACGTCGCTCGGCCATCGGGGGCTCGCCGTCCAGGTGCCGCTCGACGCCGTCGAGGAGCTCGTCGCGGGCGGGGCATGGGACGCGCAGCCGGAGCACGTCGTCTCCGTCATGGATGGGCGCAGCGTGTGGAGCGATGCATTCGACGGCGTGCGCGATCGGGTCGAACGGATCCCCGATGACGGCAGGCCCCTGCAATTGGTGCCGTCGACCAGCCTCATGTTCCTGCCGTACACGGTCGAGGGAGAAGACCTGCCGCCCGGCTTCGCATTCGCGCGCGAGAAGGCCGCGACCCTTGCCGCGTGGGCGGCCGCGCTCGCGGCCGGCGAGGCGCTCGACGAGCAGCACCCGCCGCGGGCCGCGTGGCCGGAGATCGGCGAGATCCGGGAGCGCGTCGGCCGAACGGAGCGCAAGGCGGCGCAGTCGAGCCTGTCGCTGCCGCTCTTTCCGACCACCAGCACCGGCTCGCTGCCCCAGACCAGCGAGGTGCGGAAGCTGCGCGTCAGGCTCAACCGCGGGGAGATCGAACGCGCCGAGTACGAGCGCGAGGTCGACCGCCTGATCACCGATGCGGTCGCCTGGCAGGAGCGGGCGGGGATCGACGTCCTGGTCCACGGGGAGTTCGAGCGGACCGACATGGTCGAGTTCTTCGCCGAGAAGCTCGACGGATTCCACACCACTCGCAACGGCTGGGTGCTCAGCTACGGCAGCCGCAGCACCCGCCCGCCGATCCTGGCCGCGCCACCGTCCGCCCGCGAGCCGATGACGGTGCGCGAGTGGGGCGTCGCCCAGTCCGCCGCCGGCAAGCCGGTGAAGGGCATGCTCACGGGACCGGTCACGATCGTGAACTGGAGCTTCCGACCGCCGGGCGTGCCGGACGATCGGCTCTTCTGGGCGGTTGCCCAGCCGATCGCAAGCGAGGTTGGTGCGCTGGTCGAGGCCGGAGCCCGGGTCGTGCAGATCGACGAGCCGGCGGTCCGGGAGCGTTGGCCGTTGTCGACCGTCGATGCGGATGAGCGGCGGAGTATCTACGCACGCGGCGTGCGGGCGGCCCTCAACCATGTGTTCAACCAGCCGGCCGGCGTCCAGATGCACACCCACATGTGCTACGGCGACTTCGGCGACATCGTCCCGCTCTGGGCCGATGCCGGCGTCGACGTCGCCTCGATCGAGTTCAGCCGCTCGAAGGACGAGAGCTACATCCACCAGTTCTACGAGCTCTTCGATGACGGGCATCTCCAGATCGGCCCCGGCGTCTTCGACGTGCACTCGCCGCACTCCCCGGGGACCGAGACGATGGCGTCGCGCCTGGCGCACTTCGGCGGGTTCATGGACGCGACCGACCTGTGGGTCAACCCCGACTGCGGACTCAAGACGCGCTCGTGGCCGGAGGTCGAGCGGCAGCTGACCGACATGGTCGAGGCCGCGCGTGAGATGCGATCGGCGGTCTCAGCCGCGAGGGTCGAATAGGCATGCTCTCGGCCCCATCGGGCTGGGTGGAGATGGTCGAGGTCAACCCGCCACTGCTCCCGGATATGAGCCACCGGCAGCTCGCGGGCCGATGGGACCGTGTCCTGATCACGGACAACCCCTTCAAGCAGGTCCGCGTCTCGCCCTACGCGTATGCGGCGCGCATCACCCACGACGTCTCGGGCGTCATCCCGACCGTCGTGTGCTCGACCCGTGACAGGAACATCCTGGCCATCGAGTCGGAGGTGCGCGGCGCGATCGGCAACGGCGTCACCTCGTTCCTGGTGGTGCAGGGCGACATGCTTCCGGAGGTCGAGCACTGGAGCAACAGCTACGAGATCGTCGAGTACCTCCGTGAGCTCGAGACCTCACTGCCAAGCGCGACCTTCGAGGTCGGGATGGCCACTCGCTCGCGCAGCTGGGTGTTTCGCCGCCGCGTGGCCGTGGGCGCGCAGTTCCTGACGACCGGCCCGGTGCTCGATCCCGCATCGGTAGCCGACGTTGCGCAGCGGCTCGACCTCAAGCCTGACGATCCGCCGGTCTACCTCGAGATCTCGCCGCCATTCTCGCCGCGCTGGGTGCGCCGCCTGGAGTCGGTTGGTGCGATCCCGATCAGCGATGGCCTCCGTGAGCAGATCGCGACGCTCCCCGAGGACCAGACGCGCGCCAACGGCTGGCGCCTGGCCCGCGAAGCGGCCGATCGCGCACGCGAGGCCGGCTTCGCCGGAGTCGTGCTGATGGGCCTCCGTTTCGAGACTGTGGTCGGCGAAGCGCACGACGCCTGGCAGGCCGGCCGCCGCAGCTGAGGCGGACGATCGGATCACGCCCCCGATTTCACCCCAACTGGGTGTTGCGGCGACCCTGCGTGGGCTACATTGTCGTCATTCACTGACATTCGTCATTCACTCACCTGGCTTTGAGGGACACTTTCGATGCGCAACCCACCCGTTCTCGTCTCAGTCATCGGGTTCTTCGCGATGCTGGCCGGCCTCTACTGGCTTTACCTGGGACTTCGACTCCTCGGCTTCGACTGGTTCGGCGCTCTCGGCGATCTCCCGGTGTACGAGCAGACCGGCTTGTGGGGATGGCTGGCCCTCGGCGCCGGTATCGCGTGGATCTCGGCCGCGGCCGGCCTCTGGGCGCTTCAGCCGTGGGCCTGGACGTTCACCATCATCATCGCCGGGATCGCCCTGTTCGAGGCGTTCATGTGGTTCCTCGAATTCCCGGGCACCGGAGTCGGGTTCAGTGCGGCGCTCATGCCGCTGATCATCATCTTCTACATGAACTCTCGTGAAATTCGAGCGGCCTTCGGGAAGGACGTAACCGGCAGCCAGGACTGAAGGTAAGGCACTGACTGACCGCTGGACGGCATCGCCGTCCAGCGGTCTTCGCGTTTCCTGGGTCAGGCGACCGCGCGCTGGCCATCGCGGATAGCGCGGCGCTCCGCGGCAGCGACCCAGCTCCGCAGGCGCCGCAGCCGGCGCTCCACGGCGATCCTGGTCCGTCCCACGTCACGCATCGATCCGCCGCGACCAAGGGCGAATGCGATGTCGAGGACGCGCGACGCTGCCGCGGCCGCCTCCATCGCGCCGGCGAGGTCGCCGCGGTGCCGCTCGCGGATGCGAGCCACCTCGATCCAGGCGCCTGCCGCGTCGACGGATGCCCGGCGCGTTCCGAGCGTCCAGAGCTGTTCGGCGCGATCCACCTGGCCCAGCGTGATGAGCAGCCGCGACGCGACGCGACGCAGCGCGTTGGCCTCCGCCGGGTCTCCGGCCACGGCCTGGGCCGCCTCGACGAGCTCGAGCGCATCGTCCACCGCGCCGGCGCGCAGGAGCTCGAGCGCCATGCCGCGCGGATCGAGGACGGGTGCCTCTCGCCAGCCGCCGGCACGCAGGCGGCACAGCTCGGCCTCGAGCATGGCGAGCGACACGACGTCCTGGAAGTTGTGGTCGAGCACTTCGGCCAGGATGTCCGGCGACCCGCCGCGCAGGTAGCCGAAGTAGCGCGCCGGCACCTCGCTGCCCGGGCAGTCGGAGCTGCGCCGCACGCCCAGCACGCCGGCCTCGACGTCGGCCAGCCGTGCGCCACCGAGCGGGCGCCGGAAGAGCCGTCGCGCATCCGGCAGGAGGTCGTCGTGCGCCGCCGGCAGCGACGCCTGCTCGCGGAAGAGGCCGTGGAAGGTGAGCCGCGCCGCCAGCATCGGGAGGTCGAAGGTGCGCCCGTTGTAGGTGACGATGCGCGCCGACGAGGCGAGGTCGGCGGCCACGGCGCGCAGCAGGGGCGGCTCGTAGGGGTAGTCCGGAAGCAGGTACTGGGTGACGCGGATACGGTCGCCGGACAGGCGGGCGATGCCGGCCATGAAGATGACGGTGCCGGCGCCGGTCGAGAGGCCGGTCGTCTCGGTGTCGAAGTAGGCCGCCGGCTCGAGCTTTGCCAGCCCGATCGCGACGCCGGGTGGCGCCGGGACACTGCGCTCGACCATCAGCACGGTGCCGTGTTCCGTGACGTCGGTGCGGGCATCGAACCATCGGGCGAGCCGGTCGATGCGGTCGAGATCGTTGCGCAGCGGCGGTGCGGCGGGAGCGCGCTGGCGGATCGCCGCGAGGCGGTCGCTCAGCGTCCGCGAGCTCATGCCGACATCCCGGCCAGCAGCTCCGCGACGGTGGCCTTGCCACGCGCACCCACCTCGATGGCAGGCCCAACGCACGCGGGGCAGCCATCGGCACAGCCGCACGAGTCGACCGCCTCGCGGCAGGCGCGAACGAGATCGTCGATGAGCGTGAAGAGCCGCTCCGTCAGCCCCACCCCGCCCGGGACCGCGTCGTACAGGTAGAGCGTCGGGCGGCCGGTGAACGGTGCCTGCACCTGCGCCAGGACGCCGAGGTCGCGAGGGTCGCACATGAGCAGCAGGGCGCCGGTGGTGCGCGCCACGCGCGCGAGCCCGATCAGCGCTCCGTCGAGCGTGTCGCGGTCGTATCGGTTGACCAGCTCCGCCGGCGGCACCAGCCACGTGGCCGTCGTGTGCATCTCCTGCTCGGGGATGCTGATCGAGCCCCATCCGACGTTCTCGTGGGTGTGGTACTTGAGCTTCTTGAACATGGTCACCTTCCAGGCGACCATCACCTCTCCCCGCTGACGCAGTCCGGCCGGCGGCGGATCGGCCTCTTCGAAGACCTCGAGCACCTTCAGCGTGATGCCGAGGTCGGCATCGGTGTAGTAGTCGACGTCGGTTCGGGTGACGTACGCCTTGCGCTCCTCCCAGTCGAGGCGATCGACATGGTGCTGCACGCCCTGGTGGATGTAGATCGCCTTCTCGTGGACGAGCAGCGGTGCCGCGAACAGGTCGACCTCCCCGAGCACCCGGTGCCGGTCCCCGGTGGTGTCGACGATCACGACGTTCTCCGGCGCGCCGCTGCGCAGGCTGAAGTCGCTCGCCGGGAAGTTGTCGTGGCTCCAGTAGTAGCGGTCGTCCTCGGCTCGGCGCAGGTAGCCGTCCTCCTCGAGCACCTCGAGCAGGGTCGGGGTCTCCTCGATCCCGAAGCGCTCGGCGGCGGGGACGGGCAGCTCGAAGCTGGAGGCTCGCAGGTGGTTGAGAAGGACGTGGAGGTTGTCGGGGTTGATCAGCCCATGCTCCGGCGAGCTCTCGAACAGGTATTCCGGGTGGGCGGCCAGGAACTGGTCGATCGGCGCCGACGAGCAGATCAGCGCCGACAGGCTGGTGCCCGTCCGGCGGCCGGATCGGCCCATCTGCTGCCAGGTGCTGGCGATCGTGCCCGGGTAGCCGATGCTGATTGCCGCGTCGAGGCTGCCGATGTCGATCCCGAGCTCGAGGGCGTTCGTTGCCACCACTCCGCGCACGCGCCCGTCGCGCAGCCCGGCCTCGATCGCGTGCCGCTCGTTCGGCAGGTAGCCGCCGCGATAGCCGCGGATGGTGTGCGGATGGCCGGGCGGCGGCTCGAACGTCTCACGCAGATAGGTCGTCAGCACCTCGACCGCCGTACGCGAGCGCGCGAAGGCGATCGTCTGCACCCCGCCACCGATCAGCCGCTCCGCCAGGTGCTGCCCGGTGAGGAGCGCGGAGCCGCGGATGCCGAGCTCCTCGTTGGCAACCGGTGGGTTGATGACGAGGATGTGCTTGCGGCCCGACGGGGCGCCGTTGTCGTCGACCAGCTCGACCGGCGCCTCCAGGATGCGCTCGGCCAGCTCGCTCGGGTTGGCGATGGTGGCGCTGGCGCAGATGAAGATGGGATCGGCGCCGTAGTGGTTGCAGATCCGGCGCAGGCGGCGGATGACGTTCGCCACGTGGCTGCCGAACAGGCCCCGGTAGGTGTGCAGCTCGTCGATGACGACGTACTGGAGGTTCTCGAACAGCTTGAACCACTTCGTGTGGTGCGGAAGGATCGCCGCGTGGAGCATGTCCGGGTTGGTGATGACCACCTGCCCGGCCGCGCGGACCACGCTCCGCACGTTGGCGGGCGTGTCGCCGTCGTAGGTGTGCGTCTTGAGGCCGATCTCGGCGGCGCCGGCCAGCGCGCGCAGCTCCACCAGCTGGTCCGCCGCCAGGGCCTTGGTGGGGAACAGGTAGAGCGCGCGAGCCGCCTCGTCCTTCGCCACCGCGTCGATGACGGGCAGGTTGTAGCAGAGCGTCTTGCCCGATGCCGTCGGCGTCACCACCACGACGTTCTTCCGCGCGCTGACGGCCTCGTAGGCTGCCGCCTGGTGCGTGTACAGCGCCTCGATCCCGCGGCCCCGCAGCGCCTGGACGAGCCGCGGGTCGAGCCCACTCGGCCAGGGGGCGTGGCGAGGCGGACGCGGTTCGAGCTCGCGGTGCGCGGTGATCAACGGCGCGAGCGACGGGTCAGCGAGGAGGGCGGCGATCGCCTGATCGGCATTGCTCAGCGGGGCGGTCAGCATCGGCGTCCTCCAGCTCACGTGGTTCCAAACCGAACACCTGTTCGCTTCCGACGATAGCACAGGCGTTCGAATGCTCCGGAGCCGATGCGACAGCTCGCCTGTCGCAAGAGACGCGATCCCTATGCTGCTGGGGTGATGCTCCTGACCGGTGCCCGGGTCGTGACCGCCGGCCGAGTCCTCGATCCGGGATGGCTCCGAATCGATGGCGGCACCATCGTCGACGTCGGGCCGGGCACGCCGTCCATGGACGGCGACGAGCGACACGAGCTGGGCGGGGGATGGGTGGTCCCCGGCTTCATCGACCTCCACATGCACGGAGGCGGTGGCCACGCCACGCTCTCCGCGGACCCGAACGAGATCGTGTCCGCCGCCGCCTTCCATCGGGCGCATGGCACCACCGGGAGCCTTGCCAGCATTGTCAGCGCGCCATTGGGCGAGATGCTGGCCGCGCTCGAGGCCGTCCGCGACGCGGTCCCGAGCGTGATCGGCAGCCACCTCGAGGGACCGTTTCTGAGCCCGCTGCGGGCCGGCGCCCACGACCCCGCTCACCTCCTGCCGCCCGATTCCGCCACCTTCGAGCGGATGCTCGACGCCGCCGGCGGCACGCTGCGCGTGATCACCGTGGCGCCGGAGCTCCCTGGCGGAATGGAGCTGGTGCGTCAGGCGGTTGCCGCCGGCGTCGTGGTGGCGGTCGGACACAGCGACGCGGATCACCAGGTCGCTTCGGCGGCGTTCGATGCCGGTGCGTCGCTCGTCACGCACCTGTTCAACGCGATGCGTCCCTGGCATCACCGCGAGCCGGGGCTGGTGGGAGCCGCCCTCGCGCGGCGCCGACGTCGTCTGCGAGCTGATCAATGACGGGATCCACCTGCACGACGCGACGGCCAGGCTCGCCTTCGATGCCGCGGGTCCGGGGCGCATCGCGCTCGTCACCGATGCGATCGCCGCCGCCGGAGCCGGCGACGTGGACCTTGAGCTCGGTGCGGCACCCGTCCACGTGCGCGGCGGGGCCGCCCGGCTCGCCGACGGTCAGACGCTGGCCGGCAGCACGCTCACCATGGACGTGGCGTTCCGGAGGGCGGTTCGCGACCTCGGCGTGCCGATCGAGGAGGCCGTCCGTGCCTCGTCGACCACTCCCGCCCGCGTCCTCGGCATCGCGGATCGGGTCGGATCCCTCGAGGCCGGCCGCGATGCCGATCTCCTGGTCCTCAGCGAGGATCTGGCGGTGGACGCCGTGATGTCCGGTGGACGGTGGATAACGTCGGGTAGACTTTTCCACACATGACCGGGATCGATCTGTCTGCCGACGTCCCGCGACCGACGCCGTCGCGACCGCGATGGCGGCTCCCGGCGTCGCGCGGCGGGTTGGCCTGGATGGTCGTGGTCGTGATCATCGGCATCCTGGTGGCGGTCCAGTTCGGCCGCCAGGTGTACGCCAACTGGGAGATCGGCCAGCGTGCGGCCGCCATCGAGGCCGAGATCGCCGCGGTCGATGCGCAGAACGCGCAGCTTCGCCAGGAGCTGACCTACCTGCAGAGCGACGCCTACGTCAGCGCTGAGGCGCGGCGGCTGGCCAACCTCGGCGAGCCGGGCGACCAGGTGCTGATCATCCCGCCAGGTGCCGAAGCGCCGCTCCCCGAGGAGCTCGCCGCCGCGGCCACGCCACCGCGGCCGCTGCTCGAGCAGTGGGTCGATCTCTTCTTCGGGACCTCGAGCGGACCGTAACGGCGCCCTGGCTCAGTCGGTCGGCGCCTCTTCGGGCGCCACCTTCCGGCGGCGACGGGGGGCACCGCTCTCGACCCGCGGGCCGGCGGCGCGCACCTCGGCCGACACGCCGTCGGCGTAGCTCTCGAAGTTCTCCGCGAACATGACGGCAAGCTCGCGAGCCTTGGCGTCGTAGGCCTCCGGGTCGGGCCAGGTGTCGCGTGGCCGCAGGATCTCTGACGGGACGCCCGGCACCTCCGTCGGCACCTCGATCCCGAACACCGGATCGGGCTCGTACGGCACGCGATCGAGCGCTCCGCTCAGCGCGGCCCGGACCATGGTGCGAGTGTGATCGATGCCCATCCGCTCGCCGACCCCATACGGGCCGCCGGTCCAGCCGGTGTTCACCAGCCAGACCGGGACGTCGTGCCGCTCGAGGCGCTCGGCCAGCATGGTTGCGTAGACGCCCGGATGGCGCGGGAGGAACGGCGCGCCGAATCCCGCCGAGAAGGTCGCCTTCGGCTGGGTGACGCCGACCTCCGTGCCGGCGAGCTTGGCGGTGTAGCCGCTGATGAAGTGGTACTGCGCCTGGTCATGCGAGAGCCGGCTGATCGGCGGCAGGATCCCGAACGCGTCGGCCGTCAGGAAGACAACGTTCCTTGGGTGCCCGGTGATCCCCACCGGATCGGCGTTGCCGATGAAGTCGAGCGGATAGGCGGCGCGCGTGTTCTCGGTGAACCGCTCCGAGTCGAGGTCCAGCTCGCGGGTGACCGGATCGAGGTCGACGTTCTCGAGGATGGTGCCGAAGCGACGGGTGGTCGCGAAGATGTCCGGCTCGTACATCGGTGAGAGGCGGATCGTCTTTGCGTAGCAGCCGCCCTCGAAGTTGAACAGGCCATCGGCGCCCCAGCCGTGCTCGTCGTCGCCGATGAGCGATCGTTCCGGATCGGCCGACAGCGTCGTCTTGCCGGTGCCCGAGAGGCCGAAGAAGACGACGGGATCGTCACGGCGGCCGACGTTGACGGCCGAGTGCATCGGCAGCGCGCTCTCGTCGGGGAGGAGGTAGTTCATGACCGTGAAAGCGGCCTTCTTGATCTCGCCCGCGTACTCGGTGCCGACGATGATGATCTCCATCCGCTTGAGGTGGACCAGGATCGCCGTCTCGCTCCGCGTGCCGTCCGTGCCCGGATCGGCTTTGAAGGACGGCACGTCGATGATGGTGAAGTTGGGAGCGAACCCGTTCAGGTCCGCCGCGGGCGGGCGCCGGAAGAGGTTGCGGGCGAAGATGCTGGCCCAGGCCGTCTCCGTGTAGACGCGCAGCGACCGCCGATGGTCGGGATGGGCGCCGATGTAGAGGTCCTGCCCGTAGATGGGCCGGTCCGCCATGTAGGCGCTGAGGCGCGCTCGCAGCCCGTCGTAGTGCTCCTCGGAGATCGGCTGATTGACCGGTCCCCACCAGACATTGGCTCTGCTCGACGATTCACGAACCACGAATTTGTCGCGCGGCGAGCGCCCGGTGTGCTTGCCGGTGCGAACGACGAGCGAGCCATGGGCCGAGACCGTCCCCTCGCCGTTCCGGATCGCGTGCTCGTAGAGCTCGGCCGTCGAGAGATTGGGGTAGGTCGGCTCGAGCGCGGCCGGCGTGGGACGAAGGCGAGTGGTCGCCACGGTCTCCTCCTTACGTCCGGCCCGCGCCACCAAGCGACGGGGTCGGCTATGTGAGTCGACCGGCCGCGCGTCGCGGGCGTGGCCCGTGAGTCGGCTTTCGCGGTCTCTGCTGCTGGTCTGCCACGCCCAACGTGGCGTGGATAGGTTGCGATTCAGTATAGCCGGGCGGCATGGCACCGGCCGCGAGCTGACGATTTCCCGATTGGTACTAGTTCCTAGTTGAAGAACTCGTCGCGTAGGAGAATACTTACCCGACGACCCGACGATGAGGGGGCTGGCCATGACCCAGGGCCAACCGGACGCACGCGAGACCGAGGCGCGGCGCGCTCTGGTGCTCCACGACCGCGCGCTCGTCGTCGACCTCATCGAGCTGACGCTGAATCACGGACTCTTCGTCGTTCGGGCCGCGGCCAGCCTCGCCGAGGCTGAAGCCATTCTCACCGACTGGCAGCCGCACATCGCCGTGGTCGACATGGATCACGATGACAGCAGCGCCCTCCTGCTGCGCCTCGGCGCCTCCCACACGATGCGGAGGAGCGACACCCCGGTCCTGGGACTGACGCGGCGTGGAGACCTGCCGACCAAGCTGCGCGCGTTCGATCTCGGGGTGGACGACATCCTGACGATGCCGTTCTCCCCCGAGGAGCTGCTCGCGCGCTCGATCGTGATCTCCCGTCGCGCGGCCGGCATCCAGCGGCCGATCGTGCCCACCATCAAGGTCGGCGAGATGGAGATCGACATCGTCAACCGCGAGGTGCGCGCCGGCGGCTCGGTCATCCACCTCAGCAGCATCGAGCAGAGCCTCCTCTACCTGCTGGCCAGCCGCGGCGGCCAGGTCGTCTCGCGAGAAGAGATCCTCGACGCGGTGTGGGGCACCGACTTCATGGCCGAGAGCAACATCGTCGACCGCCACATTCGGAGCCTGCGGATCAAGCTCCAGAACGATTACCGCCATCCGCGCTTCATCTCGACCGTCCCCGGCGAGGGCTACAAGTTCATCCCCACGTTCTCGAACCGAGGGTGGGACGGGGAGCGGACGGGGAAGCCACCGGCGTCCGACTGACGCCCAATCCGAGCGCGATCAGCGGTCGCCGCGGGGCGCGGTCAAACATTACAGAACCGTAATGACGCGTCGCTGCGAGCCTCGGCAAAGTAGCGTCTGGATCTTCAGATTCGCCGCGCGGCTCGGGCGCGGCTGCCGGCGCGGGGGGTGCCATCGCTGCTCCCCCCAGCGTTCCCCCGCACCGGCTCCTCACCTGAAGAAGCGGCCTTGGCAGGGCCGAGCTTCTCCGGCACACGAGATGGGGTCAGCGAGAGTCATGGGAAAGCTTGCTCATCAGAAGCGCGGCAAGCCACGCCGCAGGACGATGCCGCGTCGCCAGGCTCGCATCAAGGCGGCGGACGCCGAAACACGATCCAGCCTTCGCCAGTGGGTGAGCGTGGGAGGTCGCGTCCCTCCTGGGCGGCCCGCGAACGACTCGACGAACGCCGCCTGATCGACGCCCTGCGCGCCTCGGGCCGGTCATCCGATCAAACGGGGACCCAGGCCTCCGTTCGCGCGCTCTCCACGACGCCTTCGACGATGCTGCTGGAGCCTCGAGCCCTGCCGCGCTAGAATCGAAGGCCGTGGCGGAGTAGCTCAGTGGCAGAGCAGGGGACTCATAAGCCCTTGGTCGGTGGTTCGAATCCGCCCTCCGCTACCAATTCCACGCCGCTCGACGAGCTGGCGGCCGCGCTCGGCTCCGGCGCCCGCGCGCTCGACATTGCCGACGACGCGTCGCTCGTCCTGGCCGTCTCCGGCGGCCCCGACTCGATGGCCCTGCTGCACGGCGCCGCGCGCCTCGTCGAGACCGGTGCCCGCGCCTGGCAGCTGACGGTCGCTCACCTCGACCACGGGCTCCGCGCCGAGAGCGCGGACGACGCCACCTTCGTGACCCACGCCGCCGACGCGCTGGAGCTGCCGTGGGAGCTTCGCAGGACCGATGTCGCCGCGCTGGCGCGCGTCGAGGGACGCTCGATCGAGGATGCCGGTCGCGAGGCGCGGTACCGATTCTTCGAGGAAGTCGCAGCCGACGACGCCTTCATCGCCACCGCCCACACCGCAGACGACGCGGCGGAGACGGTCCTGCTCAACCTGCTGCGTGGGAGCGGGCTGAGCGGCGCGCGCGGGATTCCGGCGCGCCGCGGGCGCATCGTCCGTCCGCTGCTGCTCGAGCGCCGGGCAACGCTGCGGTCGCTGCTTGATGCGGCCGGCATCGCGTACCGCCTCGATCCGTCGAACGACGACCCTGCCTACCTGCGCAACCGCGTGCGCGGCGAGCTGCTGCCACTCCTCGAGGAGCTGCGGCCGGGAGCGGTCGACCGCATCGGTCAGTTCGCGCGCCTGGCGGCCGACGACGACGCGCTCCTCGACGAGCTGGCGGCCGCGGAGCTGGCCCGCCGGACGGCGCCCGATGGCGGCATCGACTGGCACGACCCGCCGGGTCCCGCGCTCGGTCGCCGGATCATTCGCATCGCGGTCGGCGACCCGGCCGCGAGCGCCGAGCGGGTCGAGGCGCTGATCGAGGCCGCGGCCGGTGTCCGCGGGTGGCGTCCGCATCGAGCTCGGCGGCGGGCGGGTCGCATCGGTCAAGGGACGCATCATTCGAATCGCCTGATGCACGCCGTCACTGCGCCGCGTATGGAAGGTGAGGTCCGGTCGAGTGCGGGGTGTTTGTTCGCCCCATTCGCCGCACCTATACTGGCCGGGCTCGGGACGTGCCGTCTCGGGCCGGCGTCGGCCGATGGTCGAATGCCGATCGCACGGAGGCGAAAGTAGAACAAACGTTGACAAGCCGCATCGTCCGCAACAGCGTCGTGCTCGTCGTCCTGGCCGTCTTCGGACTGGCCGTCCTGTGGACGTTCATGGGCAGTGGCAGTGAGACGGCCGAGTACAAGTACGGCCAGCTGATCGCCGACGCACATGCCGGAGAGATCACGTCCATCAACAAAGAGGGCTCCCGCCTGGTAGCCACCATGACGAACGGCGAGAAGAAAGAGGCGGTCATCCCGTCCGAGATCTCGACCGACTACTTCTCCGATCTCGGCTGCAGCGCCGGCGGCGATCCCGGGCAGTTCGACTGCGCGCAGCTGGGAGCCACCGAGGAGAGCGCCGCGGGCGGCATCCTCACCCTCCTGATCACCGCTCTGCTGCCGGTCCTCCTGATCGGCGGGTTCATCTTCTTCATGATGCGCCAGGCGCAGGGCACCAATAACCAGGCGATGAGCTTCGGGAAGAGCCGGGCCCGCATGTTCCTCGGCAACAAGACGGTCGTGACCTTCAACGACGTCGCCGGAGTGGACGAGGCGAAGCAGGAGCTGACCGAGGTGGTCGAGTTCCTGAAGTATCCCGAGAAGTTCAACAGTCTCGGCGCCCGCATTCCGCGAGGCGTGCTGCTGGTCGGACCTCCCGGCACCGGCAAGACGCTGCTCGCCCGCGCCGTTGCCGGCGAGGCCGGCGTGCCGTTCTTCTCGATCTCGGGCTCCGAGTTCGTGGAGATGTTCGTTGGCGTCGGCGCATCCCGGGTGCGGGACCTGTTCGAGCAGGCAAAGCGCAACTCGCCGTGCATCGTCTTCGTCGACGAGATCGACGCGGTCGGTCGCCAGCGCGGCGCCGGTCTCGGCGGCTCGCACGACGAGCGCGAGCAGACCCTCAACCAGATCCTGGTCGAGATGGACGGCTTCGACACCAACACGAACGTGATCGTGGTCGCGGCCACCAACCGTCCGGACGTCCTCGACCCGGCGCTCCTGCGCCCGGGCCGGTTCGACCGCCAGGTCGTCCTCGATCGGCCCGACATCAAGGGTCGCCACGAGATCCTCAACGTCCACATCAAGGGCAAGCCGCTCGACAAGACGGTGGACATCGAGGCGATCGCGCGTCGCACGCCGGGCTTCTCCGGCGCCGACCTCGCCAACCTCGTCAACGAGGCTGCGATCCTGGCCGCGCGCCGCAACAAGAAGGCGGTCAGCACCGACGAGTTCAACGAGGCCATCGATCGCGTGATCGCGGGCCCCGAACGCCGGAGCCGGATCATCAGCGAGGACGAGAAGGTCATCATCGCCTACCACGAGGGTGGTCACGCGGTCGTGCAGCGGATCCTTCCGAAGTGCGACCCGGTCACGAAGGTGACGATCGTCAGCCGCGGCATGGCCCTCGGCTACACGATGAGCCTTCCCTCGGAGGACCGATACCTCCACACGCAAGACCGAGTTCGAGGACAAGATCGCCGGCATGCTCGGAGGCAACGTCTCGGAGACGCTCGTCTTCGGGGACACCACGACCGGCAGCTCGAACGACATCGAGAAGGCGACGAACCTCGCCCGCGCGATGGTCACCCAGTACGGGATGAGCGAGAAGCTCGGGCCGCTGGCCTTCGGCAAGAAGGAGGAGATGGTCTTCCTCGGTCGCGAGATCAGCGAGCAGCGCAACTACAGCGACGAGGTGGCGGCGAAGATCGACGCCGAGGTCCGCGGGATCATCGACAACGCCTTCAATCGCGCCAAGGAGGCCCTGACCACGCATCGCGACGTCCTCGACAAGCTGGCCAGCCTGCTCGTCGAGAAGGAGACGATCGAGGCGGAAGAGTTCGAGTCTCTGTTCGAAGGCGTGATGCCGCCGCGTTCCGGCGGGCCGACGCTGAAGAAGGTCGGCGCCGTCACCGAGGTCCCCGAGACCGATGGCGACGTCGAGCCCGAGACCGACGAGGGCGACGCCAAGCGACGCCGCCCCGGACCGGCACCTCAGCCGGCCTGAGTCCTAACCCGCAACCGATACACCGAGGGCCCGCCAGCGATGGCGGGCCCTCGATCGTTCAGCCCTTGCCGGTGAGGCGATCCCAGAACGAGGGCCCGCCGCCCTTGAGGTCGTCGAGGAAGTTGCCCCACTCGGCCTCCGCCTTCACGGCGCGCTCCAGTCCGGCGACGCGCTCCTCGACGATCTCGCGCACGCGCACGGCCTCGCCCTCGTCGAGCCAGAACCCGTGCTTGTTGTCGCACACGTCGAGCTCGAGGTTGTAGGCCCGATAGTTGAAGGCGCTCATGCGGTCCCCGCACTTCGGGCAGGACAGCTCCGACTCGTGCTCGGCGTATTCGATCATGCCCGTCCGCTGTTCGTCGGTGGACTCAACCGTCGCCTCCAGCTTCGCGAGCTCATCCGCGTCGAGCCACCCGCCGTGGCATTGCGGACATCGGTCGACGTCGATTCCCCTGTGGGTCTCGACCTGGAGCTCAGTCTGGTCCCTGGGGCATTGCACGCGGTCGTCTCCTCCGTAGGTTCGGCTCGAAATCGGGTGGCTGAAGGGTAGCGCTCGCGCCGATTTCACGCTTGCGCATCGTAGTCCGATCGGGTCATTGGTGGAGTAGGAGGCGGGCCGTATACTCGGCCACGTTGTTGCGCGTAGGCACCTGCCGCGCGGAGCGTGGACGAGCCTGACCAAGGAGCCTGCCCGACATGATCGACGAGCCGATCGCACAGACAAAGAACACCGACCCCGAATGGAAGCTCGAGGCGGGCGAGGGCACGCTGGTGCCCCGCTCGGCGCTCGACGTGCTGACCAGCCTCAACGAGCGCGTCGCCTCCGGCGGCATCGAGGACCTCGTCCCGATCGCGACCGGCTTCGTGCCGATGGACAAGACGATCGGCGGCGGCCTCCGCCCCGGCGAGCTGATGCTGATCGGCGGCGCGCAGGGCCAGGGCAAGACCACGATGGCGCTCCAGATGGCCCGCAACATGGCCGCGTCGGGCCAGGCGACGGCCCTCTACGTCTGCTTCGAGCATGACGAGGAGTACCTGATCCAGCGCATGGTCGCGATGGAATCGGCGCTGACCCACCTTCCCAAGAAGTCGGGCGCGGTCAAGATCCAGGACGTCAAGAAGGAGGTCGTCAGCTCGTACACCTCCTCCGCGGAGACCGGCACGCGCGCCAAGCTCGGCGCCAACCCACGCCTCCGCCCATCCCTGGAGCGGATCGCCCGCTACGGCTCCAACCTGTTCCTCATGCGCGGCACCGCAACGTCACTCGACCATCGAGAACATGCGGACGCTGGTGCAGGAGCACCAGGGCGGCGATGACGAGCGACGGCTGGTCCTCTTCGTCGACTACCTGCAGAAGGTCCCGGTCATCCCCGAGCCGAGCACCGAGGAGGAGAAGGTCACCCGCATCGTGTCCGGCCTCAAGGACATCGCGCTCGCCGAGATGATCCCGGTCGTGGCGATCGTTGCCGCCGACCGTGAAGGCCTGAAGGCCAAGCGCCTGCGCAACCACCACCTGCGCGGCTCATCGGCCATCAACTACGAGTCGGACATCATCCTGATCCTGAACGACAAGTACAACATCGTCGCCAAGGTCAATATCGAGTTCAACCCGTACCAGGCGCAGCGTTACCGCGACTGGGTGGTTGCCACGCATCGAGAAGAACCGTGGCGGCCAGGACAACGTCGACCTCGAGTACGAGAAGCTCTTCGAGTACAGCTGCTTCGATCCGACTGGCCGGATCAACGGCCGAAAAGCTGATCGAGGAGAGGCTCTACAACGACTGAGGCTGGACCAGACCGATGCCGTCCCGCCCAACCTTCGATCCGTACGCCGTCCTCCAGGTGGTGCCGACCGCCGAACAGGAGGTCATCCAGGGCGCCTACAAGGCCCTGGCGTTCAAGTACCACCCCGACCGTGACGGCACGCGTCGAGCTGCCGAGAAGATGGCCGAGCTCAACCGCGCCTACGCCATGCTCCGCGACGGCGGTCGGCCGTGCCGCCCACGATCGGAGCCGGCGCACGACGATCGCCGGGGTCTCGGTCGCGCAGACCGCAGCCACGCGATGGGGGCCGCCTCCGTCGGTCGCGGCTTCCGGCAGCGTCCTGACCTTCGGCCGCTACACCGGCTGGAGCCTCCGGGACCTGGCCCGGCACGATCCGGACTACATCCTGTGGCTCTCGCGCCACTCGTCGGGGATCCGGTTCCGCACCGAGATCTACGGCATCCTCCGCACCATGGGCGTCTCCTCCGCCGCCTGACTCGCGTGCGTTGACCCGCCCCACGGGTCTAGCGCGACGGAGCCCGATCTCAGCGCGATCCACCCGTATACGGGTCAAATCGCGACGAGCTCGCCCATCACGCCGTTCCTTCGCGCTAGACCCGCCCCACGGGTCAAGCTGACGCACTAGGCTTGGCCGGGCAATGAACGACCGTCCGCCGCTGCGCGCCGTCTTCCTCGACATCGGCGACACCGTGATGCGCCCGAACCCCTCCTGGGAGCACGTGTACGCCATGGCGTTCCAGGAGTTCGGGTTCGACGTCGACATCGACGAGCTTCACGCGGCCCTGCGGCGCGCCTATCACCACGGGGGATGGGGGATGGACGGCGGGTTCGAGCCGACCGAGGAGACGAGCTTCCGGCGCACGATCGAGATCGACGCGGCGGCCATCGCGGAGCTCGGCCTGGAGCCGATGCCGGACGCCTTCTATCGGCGCCTCAGCGAGCTCTTCATGGTGACCAGCCACTGGCACATCTTTCCCGATGCGTATCCGACGCTGACCGCCCTCAAGGAGCGGGGCTTGATCGTCGGGGCGGTGAGCAACTGGGTCTGGAACCTGCCGGAGCTGCTCCACGCGCTCGACCTGGTCAGCCACTTCGACTTCATCGCCGCCAGCGCCCGCATCGGCTTCGAGAAGCCACACCCGCGCATCTTCCAGTGGGCGCTCGACCAGGCCGGGGTTCCGGCCGAGAGCGTGATCCACGTCGGCGACCACGTCGACGCCGATGTCGAGGGCGCGCGGGCCGTCGGGATCACCGGCGTGCTGATCGATCGCACGCACCGCCACCGTCCCGAGGACATCCCGGACGGCGTGCCGGTCATTCACTCGCTCGACGCGCTGCTGCCGATCGTCGACGCACGGCTGAACGGCCGATGAGCGAGCGCTGGCGCTGCTTCGTCGCTGTGCCGCTCGGTGACGCCCTGCGCTCGGCTCTGTCGGACTGCCGTTGCGGAGTGGCGAAGGCAGCCGACCTGGCCGAGCGCTGCGCTGGGCGGAACCGGATGCCTGGCACCTGACCCTTGCCTTCCTCGGCTCGGTCGACCCAGACGACCTCGCCGGAGATCGAAGCCGCCATGCGTCGCGTGGCCGCCGCGCACGAGCCGAGGGAGGTCGCGACCGGCCGGCTCGGCGCCTTCCACAGGCCGGGCAGCGCGCGGGTCGCTCTGGTACGGCGTCGCGGATACCGACTGGCCGGATCGCCGCGCCTCGCCGCCGACGTCGGCGGCCGCGCTGGGGCGCTCCGGCGACGAGCCATTCCGCCCGCACGTCACGCTGGCGCGGGCGCGGCGTCGAGCCGTCGACCTGCGCGGCTGGATCGAGGGCGCGGCCGAATCGGCGCCGGATGGTCGGCTCGTCGTCGACAGAGTCGAGCTCATGCGCAGCCACATCGGCAGCGGGACCGGCGAGGTATGAGACGCTGGCGACCATGAAGCTGGGGGTACCCGCCGGTGTCTGAGCGTCCGATCGCGGTGCGACCGCCCTACGTCGCGGTGATCGGCGACGGCGATCCGAGCGGACCCGACGCCCATCGCATCCTCGAGTGGGCGGAGGAGATCGGCCTCGAGCTGGCCCGCGGCGGCGCGACGGTCGTCACCGGCGGCCTCGGCGGCGTCATGCGCGCGGCCTCGCGCGGCGCGCGAGGTGCCGGCGGCCAGACGATCGGCATCCTGCCCGGCGCCGATGCGTCCGAGGCCAACGAGTTCGTGTCGCTCCCGATCGCCACCGGCCTCGGGGTGGTGCGCAACCTGGTGGTCGTCACCTCCGCCGATGCGGTGATCGCCGTCGGTGGCCGCCACGGCACGCTGTCGGAGATCGGCCTGGCGCTGCGGATGGGTCGCCACGTGGTGGCGCTCAGCTCATGGCGCGTCGAGTCGGAGCATCGGCTGGGCGGTCCGCGCGTTCACCGCGCCCGCGATCCTCGCGAGGCGGTGGCGTTGGCGCTTCGCCTGGCGGCGTCGGGTCCGCTCGAGCCGGCCTAGTCGGCGTTAGTGGACCAGCCCTCGCTGCATGATCTGGTAGAGCTGGCTCGGGTCGTACGGCATGTAGAGGTCGCCGTTGCCGCCGATGTCCCAGGTCCACGAGATGATCTGCACGGCCAAGACGGAGGTTGAGAAGCCGTTGCCCTCCATCATGACGTGCGGCAGGCCGGCGCATAGATCGTGCCGGCGATGTTCATTTCTCCCTGGCCCGACGATCTTGATGCGGGCGCGTCGGGTTGTCGCCTTCGCCGTCGTTCCAAAGCAGGAGCCCTCGCCACGGCCCGGAGTCGAGCCCCCAGATCTTCAGGCTTGCATTGCCAGTGATATCGATTGGTCCCTGGAGGCAACGAGCAAGCCCGGAGTTGCAGCGTGGGGTCCGTGGTGTTGTCCGTGTTGAAGATCAGGACGCGCGCGGGGTCGGAAGTCGGGTCGGCGCCGATTGAATCGATGCCAACGCTTGCGTTGATGCCGCCTCCCGCGATGATGTAGATGCCGGGCATCAGCTTCACGTTGACGTTGTTGCCCGTGAACTTCCAACCGCCGTAGTACACGCCCGGCGTGAGCGTGATGGTCGTATTGGCGATGGACGAGCAGCCGTCGGCGGTCGGAAGCATCGGCGAGTACACGATCTGGCTGCCCACCTTCTTGGGGCAATTGCCAGGCGGGTACTCTTCCTGGCGAGGACCGATGAGGCCGGCCAGCGGATCACCGATCTGCGGTGCCCCTTCCGTGATCGGGCTGTTCATCGTCGTGCCGTTCGCCTCGCATGTCCCGTGGATGTACACGTGCGGCGAAGTGACCACTCCGTTGCCCGTCTTCTTGAGGGCTCCCGAACCGTTGCTGCACGCGTTGTCGTAGGCTCCGGCGTCGCAGGACGAGTTCAGATGGATGTATCCGCC
The DNA here is from genome assembly GCA_963759405.1 of uncultured Chloroflexia bacterium. Lineage (GTDB taxonomy): Bacteria > Chloroflexota > Limnocylindria > QHBO01 > QHBO01 > JACDBZ01. Next base: position 159,093 of record CAVWZA010000018.1, read on the forward strand.
GCTGTACGGCTGCCCGGTGTCCGGGTTATCGACCGGTTCGATCACCACCCGCCCGTTGCCATGGACCTTGCCCGCGGCACACGAATCCGGATCGAGGGCAACGAGGGAGTTGGAGTTTGCGCTCACCGACTCGCGGGCGGCGACGGCACCGGTCGTCACGGTCGCGGTGTCCTGGCCGAAAACCCTTCCGAAGAAGCTCGGATGACTGTCCCGCACCACCACGAGCACCATCTCGGGCCGGCCGGCGAAGTCGCCCGCATGTGGCCCTGACGGAGGCCAGAGGACCTGGAGATTCCCCGCAGCTCGGGCGGCCGGACAGTATTCGCTGTCAGTGTCGAAGAAGCCGTTCTGCTGCGAATAGAAGCACGCCGCCTTCCACATCTTGTCCCGGGTGGCGGCCGAGTCGCCTTCTTCGATGTAGCGCGCGGCAGCGATGGACGCCGGGTCGGCCGCGTTCTGCTCCTGGCGGCGCAGCATCCAGGACAGGCCGAGGTCGACGACCAGCGCGCAGATGCCGAGCAGCACGATCATCGAGAACGCGACGATGATGACCGCCTGGCCTCGCTCCGCGTTGCCGTTCAGTGTCTTGCTTCTCATTGCTGATGCTGCATGGCTTCGGTCACCACGGCGCGCATGGTCACCACGGCCGGCACGATATCGACATGGCACCACTCACCCGGGCAGGGAATCGAGAAACCGAGTCCGCCCATCGGCGGGGTCCACTCATAGCAGGCATACACGGTGACCTGGTTCGCGCTGCTCCCGTCGCTCGAGTACGCGAGGTCGCTGGCCGTGTCGTCCGCGGCGGTCGTGAGTGGCGGCGGGCAGCTGATGCTGTCGGTGTCAGTCCTTGGGTCGACGCCGCCGATGGTGCACGGCCGGAATTCATTCAGGGTCCCGTCGAGGTTCGCCGGCGGAGCGTCCCAGCTCTGCCGGCTCGGCGCCCCAGTAGCCCGACCAGCATGCTGCAATGTGCACGTCGCTCCGGTTGAGGCCGAAGACCTGCTCACGTGCGTACGCGGTCATCTGCGGCCAGCGGAGGTCCGGCGGGTCGCAGTCGTAGTACACGTTCTGGTCGATCTCGGGTCCAACGCGGCTCCAGTTCGGATCCATCCACGACGTCGTCGGACACTGCGAGGTGGCGCTGTGGATCGCGGCATACCGCGCCGCTTCGCGGGCGGCATTCGCCAGCTGCTGCTGATAGAAGACGCCGATCCCCAGCGTGAGAATGCCCGAGATCATCAGGAACAGGAGCGGCGCGATCAGGGCGAACTCCACCAGGCTCTGGCCACGCGACCCGACCGTGCGGCGCGGCCAGCTCACTTCGTCACCGTGATCTGGGCGGTGGCCGGCGCGCTCGTTCCGCTCTGATTGGTGACCGTGAACGTGACGTTGAACATCGACCGGTCCATTGCCGTCTGAACGTGAAGATGTGCGTGGGGTTCTGGCCCGGCGATGTCGTGCCGTCACCGAAGTTCCACAGGTAGGTCGGTGATCGCGCACCCGGACGTCGAGGTATTCAGGAAGTTGACGGTGAGCGGCTTCTTCCCGCTGGTCGGCGTGGCCGTGAAGCTCGCCACGGGCGGCGGGCAAGGGGTCGGGCTCGGCGTCGCTTCCGGCGTTGGAGTGGGAGGCCCAGTCGGCTCCGGCGTGCCGGTGGGCGACGCGGTTGGCGTGGGGCTCGGTGACTCGGTCGGCGCCACCGTCGGGGGCGGCGGGGTCGGAGCCGGCGGCGGGCTCGGCGTGGGGCGGGGCGGATACCATCCGACGGTGAATGCTCGATCCTTCTGCAGGTACACCTCTCCGACGCTGATGTCCCAACCGAACGGCAGCTGCATGTCCTCGATGTTGATGAGCGTGGTGAACCGGTAGCAGATCCGCACCTCGACGTACCGGCTCGGCTCGGAGCCTCCCTCCATCGCGTTGGATGGGTCGCTTACGAGCTCGGTGCACGGCGACTCCGCAGGGATCGTCTCCCCGAATTCCACGCGACCGCAGTAGGGATCGGCGTTGTCGTGCACGCAGACCCGGATGAGCGGGATGGCCCCACTCGCCGAGGTGCAGCGTGGGTCGTCCGCCGGAGTCCCCGGATCGTCCGGGATGTAGGTCGTGTTCGCGAGATCCTGTGACTCACGGCATGCCGTACGTGCGGCAACCGTATGGAGCTTCTCGTAGTAGGCAGGATCAGGAGGGGTCGGAGCCGGAATGCTGAGATCCGGGCCGCCCGGCGGGTTGCGCAGATATTCCTGTGCCGCCACTTCCGCAGCGTTGCGTGCCGCGGCCTCGATCGTGATGCCGGCCGCGAAGACTCGGCCGAAGTCGGCGACGCCCAGGAGCAGGACGAGCAGCATCGGCAGGACCAGGGCGAACTCGACCAGGGACTGGCCGCGACGCGACTGCGTCGCGGGTCGTACCGTCGGTGAAGTAACGACTGGATCCGACATGATCGTGGGCACGATGTCGGGCGATCCTGCGCGCCGGGCCGGCGGCGCTGGCCCCCTGGAAAGTGCTCGCTGCTCCCCTTATAGAGGCGGTACGTTAGTACCAGAACCGCCCCCTGACTACCGGTGGCGATCTCGTTTGGTGACGTCGCGCACCGGTGTTCCGGCCCGCATTGGGGGTGCGGTGGGGACCGGTGCGGACTTGTGATCAACGACTGTAATCCGGCAACCTTGCCGCCGACCTTACGCGCGGGCCGATAGACTCTCGACCGATGACGGAGCGCGTCCTGGTTCTGCCGCGGGCGGATGTGCCCGGCGGCTGCGACTTTCACGGCGTCCGGGCGGCGCAGCGCGGCCTGCTGGCGAAGCTCCGCGCGACGGTCGCGGCGCACGGCCGCTACCTCGATCGGCCCGCCGCCGAGGACGATCCGACCCACAAGCAGCTCATCCCGTACGTCGTGGTCCGCGACGCCGAGCGCGTCTTCCTGATGCATCGCACCGATGCCGGCGGCGACCCGCGCCTGCACGGCAAGGCAAGCATCGGGGTGGGAGGCCACCTCAACCCGGTCGACGAGGGCGACGACGCGCTGATGTCCGGCCTGCGTCGCGAGTGGCTGGAGGAGCTGGAGGCGGACTGGGAGCCCGAGTTCGAGCTGATCGGCCTGCTGAACGACGACAGCAACCCGGTCGGTGCCGTCCACCTCGGCGTCGTCTTCAGCGTCCAGGCCAACGGTCGCCCGGTCGACGTGCGCGAGCACGACAAGCTCGTCGGCGGCTTCGCCGGGACCGATGAGCTGGCGGCGAGCTGGCCTCGCCTGGAGACCTGGTCGCAGCTGGTGGCCGACGCCCTCGGTCTCTGATCGCCTGGTCGCCGAGCGGGCATCCGACGACCGCAGACCTATACTCAGCCAATGGCTCGTCGCGTGCTCGCTGCCCTGGCCCTGGGACTGGGAATCATCGGTCTGGCGGCTCCTGCCGCGGCCGACGGCGAACAGATCGCGCAGATCCACCTGACCGGCGTCATCGACCAGGTCAACGCCGCGTTCATCGAGGAGAGCCTGCGCGTCGCCGCCGATGAGGGATCCGCCGCGGCGATCATCGTCGTCGACTCGCCCGGCGGCGAGCTGACGAGCATGGACCGCATCATCAAGGCCATCCTCGGCAGCGAGGTGCCGGTCATCGCGTGGGTGGCGCCGGAGGGCGCGCGCGCCGCATCGGCCGCCACCTTCGTGGTGCTTGCGGCCGACGTCGCGGCCATGGCACCCAACACGAACATCGGCGCCGCCTCCGTGGTCGGCTCCGGCGGCGAGGACCTGCCCGAGACGCTGGCCAGGAAGGTGACCAACGACGCGGTGGCCCGCATCCGTTCGCTGGCCGACGATCACGACCGCAACGCGGACTGGGCAGAGTCGGCCGTCCGCGAGGCGGCCAGCATCGGCGCAGCGGAGGCCGTCGCCATGGACCCGCCGGTCGCCGACTTCATCGCCGGCGATCTGACCTCCCTGCTCGCAAAGGTCGACGCCGGCGAGCGCGCCGACGGGACCCCCTACACGTTCAACGGCGAGCCGCTGCCCCAGCTGAGCGGCCTGCCGGTCCGCGAGATCGAGATGAACTTCGGCCAGCAGTTCCTCCACCTGCTGAGCGACCCGAACATCGCGTTCATCCTGTTCACGATCGGCTTCTACGGCATCGTCGCCGAGCTCTTCCATCCCAACTTCCTGTCCGGGATCCTCGGCGCCATCGCCATCGTGCTCGCCTTCATCGGCTCGAATGCGCTGCCGCTCAACGTGGGCGGGCTGCTGTTGATCCTGATCGGGATCGGGCTGCTCGCGCTCGAGCTGGTGGTCACGAGCTACGGGCTGCTCACGGTGGGCGGAATCGTCGCCTTCGTGCTCGGCGCCTTCGCGCTGTGGACCGGCGTGACGCCCGGCGTCGATGCCATCGACGTCAGTGTCAGTCCGTGGATCATCGCCGTCGTCGCCGCGGTTGGTGGCATCTACATCCTGGATCCTCGCCCGCGCGCTGATCGAGCAGCGGCGAATGGGCGGCGTGTCGAACAAGCCGGTGACGGACCTGCTCGGCGCAGCCGGAACCGCCCAGACGATGATTGCCCCGAGGGGGATCGCCTATGCTGAGGGCGAGAGCTGGTCGGCACGCAGCCGAAGCGCCGAGATCCGAGCGGGAGCCCCGCTGCGCGTGGTCGGGGTCGAAGGACTCGAGTTGATCGTCGAGCCGGCAGCAGCCGGCGATGGGGGAGCAGCGGAGGGCTAGCGACGCACCATGGAACAATTCATCGGCCTGATCATCCTCGTCATCGGTGTGGCGATCGGGCTCTACCTCGTGTTCTCGATCGTCCACATCGTTCGCGAGTACGAACGCCTGGTCGTCTTCTTCTTCGGACGCCTGCAGGGCGCCCGCGGCCCGGGAATCGTGCTCCTCATCCCGTTCGTCCAGCAGTCGGTCAAGGTCGATCTCCGCGAGCGCTTCCTCGAGGTTCCGCAGCAGACCTGCATCACGAAGGACAACGCGCCGATCAGCATCGACTTCCTCGTGTATTCGAAGGTCTTCCAGCCCGATGTCACCGTCACCGCGGTGACCGACTTCACCGGCGCGTCCCAGGCGCTGGCGGCGACGACCCTGCGCGCCGTCATCGGCGACATCCCGCTCGATGACGTGCTGGCAAAGCGCGAGGAGATCAACCACACCCTGCGCGCCAAGCTCGACGAGGTGACCGAGCGCTGGGGCGTCAAGATCACCAGCGTCGAGATCCGCGAGATCGTGCCGCCGCGCGACATCCAGGAGGCGATGAACCGCCAGATGAGCGCCGAGCGCAACCGGCGCGCCAACATCACCGAGTCGGAGGGCACGCGCCAGGCCACGATCAACGTGGCCGAGGGCGACAAGCAGTCGAACATCCTTCGCGCCGAGGGCGACCGGCAGTCGCAGATCCTGCGCGCCGAGGGCTACGCCAACGCGCTCCATACGATCTTCGGCGCCGCCAGCGGCATCGACGAGAAGACGATGGCGCTCCAGTACCTCGAGGCGCTCAAGACGCTGGCCGCCGGCGAGAGCACGAAGTGGATCGTGCCGATGGAGCTCTCCGAGCTGACCCGCCCGATCACCGCGGCCATGCGCCAGATGCAGCCGTCGGGCAGCACGCCGGCCGACGAGCCGAGGACACCGCAGGCGGGATGATCCGCGGCCTCTTCCGCACGGTCGGCACCGCCATCGGCCTGGTGACCGGCGCCTACCTCGCCATGGTCGCCGTGCGCGGCTCGCGTGCGCTGGTGCGTCCGGTCGTCCGGCCCTTCCTGCCCGACGCGCCGGACGCGCCGGCCACTCCGGCCGACATCGGCCTCGAGTACGAGTCGGTGCGCTTCACCACCGATGACGGCGTCACCCTCTCCGGCTGGCTGATTCCCGCGGCGCGGGAGACGCGGACCGCGGTGATCGTGCTGCACGGGTTCAGCGGCCATCGGCTGCCGGAGCTGGCGGCCTTCGTGCCGTGGCTGCACGAGCGGCATCACGTCCTCCAGTTCGACTTCCGCGGGCACGGCCAGAGCGAGGGCAACCTCGTCACCCTCGGCTCGTACGAGCGTCGCGACGTGGCCGCCGCCGTTCGGTTCGCCGAGAGCCGCGGCCTGGGACCCACCGCACTGTTCGGCATCAGCATGGGTGCCGCCATCGCGATCGTGTCGGCGCCCGACCTGCCGGTGGCCGCCGTGGTCGCCGATGCGTCCTTCGCCGACATTCGCCATCCGGTCACCAGCCGCCTGCGAGAGGGCAGATACCCGCTTCCGCGCATCGGCGCTCGGATGGTGGTCGGCGGCGCCATGCTCCGCGCGCGCGCACGCCTGATGGATCCGATCCGCGCCGTGGCCGGGATTGCGCCGCGAGCCCTGCTGCTCATCGCGCCGCGCGAGGACCAGCTCATCAGCTGGCGGCAGAGCCTGCGCCTGTACGAGGCGGCGGGGGAGCCGAAGGAGCTCATGGTGGTCGAGGGTGCCGCTCACGCGGAGGCCTACTGGGTGGATCCGGAGGCATATCGGGCGCGCGTGCTCGCATTTCCTGGAGCGCTATCTGGAGTAGGCCGCCGGTACTCCTGCCGCGGGCCGATACCCATCGGTTCGCGGAATGAACGCGGCTGGCTTATATAATCGCGCCGTTCCACCATCGCCAGGGGTCTCGCATTGGCTGCCACGAAGGTCCTGGTCGTCGACGACGACCTGAATATTCAGCGCGTCCTGGTCTTCACCCTCAAGCAGGAGGGGTTCGAGGTGCACGTCGCCTCCGACGGCCAGGCCGGCGTGGAGATGGCGGCCTCCGTCGAGCCCGACCTGATCCTGATGGACGTGGCGATGCCGCGGCTGGATGGATACGCGGCAACGCAGCAGATTCGAGCCGCCGAGGGCACCGGCCGGCGCGTGCCGATCATCATGCTGACGGCCGAGGCGGACGTCGAGCAGCGCGTCAAGGGCCTGCGCGCCGGTGCGGACGACGACATCGTCAAGCCCTTCCACCCGCTCGAGCTGATCGCGCGCATCAAGGCGCTGCTGGCGCGCTCCGGACGCGGCCAGGCACCGAAGCAGGGGACCGATAAGCCCACCCTCGGCCGCCTCGCCTGCTTCTACGGAGCGAAGGGCGGCGTGGGGACGACGACCATCGCCATCAACACCGCCATCGCGCTGGCGCGGCCGGCTGAAGCGCAAGACGGCGCTCGTCGACGCCAACCTCCAGTTCGGCGACATGCGCGTCTTCCTGGACCTGGGCCTCGACTCGTCATCGATCGTGAACGCCATCAGCGAGCCGGACCTCGACGCCGACCTGCTCAAGAAGCTGATGGTCACGCACCACGGCGGCATCCAGCTGCTGCTGGCGCCACCCAATCCGGAGTCGGCCGACCTCGTGGTCGAGCGCCAGCGGACCGATCCGCGCTCGCTCTCGAACATCCTCGCCCTGCTCCGCAAGGCGTACGACTACACCGTGGTCGACATGGCCAAGACGATCGACGACTTCAACCTCCAGCTGTTCGACGAGGCCGATGTCATCTTCGTGGTCATGACCGCCGACCTCTCCTGCCTGAAGAACGTTCGGCTCGTGCTGGAGACGATGGACTCGCTCGGTTACGAGCGCGGCAAGATCCAGCTGGTGCTGAACCGATCGAACGCCTACACCGGCATCAACGTCGACAACGCCGAGTCCGCCCTGGGCCGCAAGATCGACTACCAGGTCATCAACGAGTACCGCGGTGCCATCAGCGCGCTCAACTCCGGCGAGCCGTTCATGTCGAGCCGCCCGGACGGCCCGCTCGGGCAGAGCGTCAGCAAGTTCGCCGGCGAGCTCGATGCGGCGCTCGGCGTTGAGATGGGGCACTGCCTGACCGCTCGCATCCCGCCGGTAATCGGGTCCTAACCGTCCGGTAAGCGCCGCTCCCTAGCCTTGGCTGCGCCGGTCGCCGCTGGTTAGTAGGGAGGCGAGCAGGCGGGCGACCGGCATTCGTCCGCATCGTGACCCTCGCCTCCGACGAGGTCCCGCGATGCTCGCCACCGCGCTCAGCGCTTCGATCGTCGGCGTCGACGGCGTTCCGGTGCGCGTGGAGGTGGACGTTGCCTTCGGCCTGCCCGGCATGACCATCGTCGGTCTGGCCGGCAGTGCCGTGCTCGAGGCTCGCGAGCGGGTGCGCGCCGCACTCCGCAACTCCGGGTTCGAGGTTCCCGCTCGACGCATCACCATCAACCTGGCGCCGGCGGACCTGCCAAAGGAAGGGACCGGCCACGACCTGGCCATGGCCACCGGCATCCTGGTGGCGTCCGGCCAGCTGGACGCCTCGCGGCTCGAGCGCACCGCCCTGATCGGCGAGCTCGCGCTCGACGGGTCGCTGCGCCCGGTGCCCGGCATCATGGCGCTCGTGTCCGCCGCGCAGGTTGCCGGCGCGCGGGACGTCATCGTGCCGGCCGAGAGCGCGCCCGAAGGCGCCGTGGTACGCGACACCCGGGTGCGCGGGGCGCTCGATCTCCGGCAGGTCACCCGCCATCTCGCGGGGCTGGAGGAGCTCGAGGTCGCCCGTCCGCCGGCCCGCCAACCCGAGGCGGCGCTGGACGACGCCCCGGACCTGGGCTCGATCATCGGCCACGTCGTCGCGCGTCGCATGCTCGAGATCGCCGTCGCCGGCAGGCACAATCTGGCCTTCACCGGCCCGCCGGGCGTCGGCAAGACGCTGCTGGCCAGGGCCGCCGCGGGGCTGCTGCCGCTGCTCGACGAGCGCGAGGCCGCCGAGGTCAGCCGCATCCATTCGGTGGCCGGACTGCGCGAGCCGCGCGCGGCCATCAGCCTGCGACGGCCGTTTCGGGCGCCGCACCACACCATCTCGACGCAGGCGCTCGTCGGCGGCGGACCCAGGATCCGGCCCGGCGAGGCGAGCCTGGCCCATCACGGAGCGCTCTTCCTCGACGAGACCCTCCAGTTCCGCGCCGACGCGCTCGACGCGCTCCGTGGGCCGATCGATGCCGGCGCCGTGACGATCGCCCGCGTCGAGGGAGTCCTTGCGCTCCCCGCGCGGTTCATGCTGCTCGCCGCCTTCAATCCGTGCCCCTGCGGGTGGTTCATGGTCGACGGCCACGAGTGCGCCTGCGAGGACGGCGCGCGACGCCGCTACCAGGCCCGCCTCTCCGGCCCGATGCGCGACCGCCTCGACATGATCGTGGTCCTCGAGCCAGTCGCCGCCCGTAGACGGGCGCGGCACGGGGAGGACTCGCCCACGGTTGCCGCGCGCGTGGCGACGGCTGCCGCCATGCAGGCCGAGCGCCAGGGGAGACCGAACGCCGACCTGTCACCCGCCTGCCTCGACGATCGCACCGGTTTCGGAGCCCCGCTCCGAGCGCTGCTGGACACGCGAGCCCGTCAGCTCGGCCTGTCGATGCGGCGGCTGCATCGCGCCGCCCGCGTCGCGCGCACCATCGCCGACCTTTCGGGATCGACCCTCGTGCGTGCCGAGCACCTGGACGAGGCGCTCGTGCATCGGCCAAAGGAGGCGCGGGCATGATCGGCGTGGGAGCCGGCCCAACGGGCCGCACGGCGAAGGGGGCCCCGGGCGGGCGCGCAAGCGAGCGCGACTGCTGGATCGCCCTTTCATCCGTGCCGGGCATCGGACCGGCCGGCTTCGCACGGCTCCTGGCGCGGCATGGGTCCGCGGCGGCAGCGTGGCGCGCGGGTCCCGACGGAGCTCGCGATCTCGCTCGGCACGGCGGCGAGGCAGTGATGGGGCTCGAAGCAGTGCGCGATCTCGATCCACGCGCCGTCGCTCGCTCGCTGGAGCGGGCGACCGAGCGCGCCGGCGGTCGCGTGGTCACCGGGCTCGACGAGGCGTACCCGCCGGCGCTGCTCACTCTTGATCCGCGGCCACCGACACTCTTCGTCATCGGCCCGCGCCACGGTCTTCCATCGGCGTGCCGTCGCGATTGTCGGGACCCGCCGCGCTTCCGGCTACGGCATGTCGGTCGCGACCGAGATCGCCGACGACCTGTCGCAGAGCCGGCGTCGTGGTCGTTTCCGGCCTGGCGCTGGGCATCGACGGCGCCGCACACCGCGCGTCGGTCGCGGCAGGAGCCGCCGGAATCGCCGTGCTGCCTTCGCCCGTCGACCGCGTCTATCCGCCTCGCCATCGGTCTCTGGCGCGCGACTTGCTACGTGCGGGAGGCGTGCTGGTGAGCGAGATCCCCATCGGGGGCGTCCGTCGGCCGGCCGGACTTCGCGCGACGCAATCGCATCATCGCCGGTCTCGCCGAGGCGGTGGTCGTCGTGGAGGCGCCGGACCGCTCCGGAGCGCTGCTGACCGCCGCCGCAGCCATCACCATCGGGCGCGAGCTGTACGCGGTCCCCGGACCCATCGACGCCATGAGCTCCCGCGGCTGCAACCGCCTGATCGCCGATCAGCAGGCAACCCTCGTCACCTCGAGCGCTTCGCTGCTGCGCCAGATCGGCCTCGCGCGGGGAGAGCGACCGCCGACGGTCAACGCCCTCTCCGAGGTGGAGGGACAGATCCTCCGGCACCTCCTCGAACGGAGCGGATCCATCGAGGAGCTGGTCGATCGAACCCGCCAGCCGGCGGCCTCCGTGGCGAGCGCGCTGGCCATGCTCGAGGCGCGTCGGACTGGTCGATCCGTTCGGTGGCGCCACCTTCCACCCGACGCTGGCCGCGAAGGTGTTGGCGAAGGTCCTATGACGCCGATGGGCCTCATGGGCTATCCTTGCCGAGCTACTCGTTGTCGCCCAAGCGTGCCCGTTTCCTCTTGATGGCGGCCCGAATCCGTATGGAGTCCTGTGTATTGCGTCCGATCCGAACCGTGAGAGCGGCTCTGGCCGCCCCCTTCGACTCGCTCGGCACAATGCCTGAGCAGCCACCGCGCCGTGACCCGCGTGGTGCTGGCAGCCCTTTCATTCACATTCATTATCGCGTTCGGCCAGCAGGCCACGGTCACCCAGGCCGGTCCTGAAGCCGCAGCGGTCGTTCCGAGGTCCCTGCTCCCGCTGAACGTGGGCATCGGCGTCGCTACCGACAGCGCCGTCACCATCGCCTTCGACGCAGCCATGAACCCTGGTTCCGTCGAGGATGCCCTCCAGGTCCTTCCCGCACAGCCCGTTGAGCTCACGTGGAGCGAGAACCTGGATCAGCTCTCCGTCGCGCCGACCGCACGGTGGCGCACCGACGAGACGTACCTGGTCGTGATCGGCGGCACTGCGCTGCGTTCCGACGGGCGAGCGCTCCCCTCGGCCACGCGCTATTCATTCACCACTCAGACCGCGCCGACCGTCACCGACTTCCAGGTGCGGCTCGCCGAAGCCCTGCCGCAAGGCGGGCTGGATGCGAGCGCCAAGGTGATGGCAGCGGACGTGCTCGACGCGGACGCGGTGAGCGGAAAGGCGATCGACGCGGTTCGACCGACCACCACCGCGAAGGCCGTCAGCGCCACCAGCGCGATCACCGTGAGCTTCTCGGAGCAGATGGACCCCGCCGACGTGAGGGCCAACTTCGCGATCACGCCCGAGGTGCCCGGTGAGCTCGCGTGGGAAGCCGGCCAGCTCGTCTTCCGACCATCCGAGCGACTCCATCCGGGCACGCGCTACACGATCAGCGTGATCGGATCGCATGACCTGACCGGAAACGTCATCGGCGGCAAGGGGAACTTCTCGTTCATCGTGCAGCCGGGCGCGCAGGTCACCAAGACGCTGCCCGAAGCTGGACGCAGTCGAGGTCGAGCCCGCGACGGTTGAGCTCTGGTTCAGCCAGCCGATGGATGTCAACGCAACGAACAAGGCCTTCGGCTTGACCGATACCGCCATCGGCGGGTTGGTCGGCGGCAACCTCTCCTGGAACGACGCCGGCACCCAGCTGGTCTACACCCCCGACACCGCCCTTCCCGGTGGCCGCAAGTACGTCGTCGCCTTCAACGGCGGCGCCAGGGACGCGGACGGGAACAAGGTCGAGGCAGCCCTCTCGTTCACCACCAAGGCATCCCCGGTGTTCGCGGTCACGCGGGCGTCGACGTCCGTGCGCAGTGCCCCCGTGGTCGCGCCGGCCGCTCCGGCAACGAGCCTGGCCGGTTACGCGCTGAACCAGGTCAACGCGGCCAGGGCCGCCTACGGGTTTGGCCCGGTCGTGCTGGACGCCAGCATCTCCGCGGTCGCCTCGGGGCACGCGATGGATCAGGCAGTGAACGGCTACTTCAGCCACACCGGTCTGAACGGCAGCACAAAGGATGACCGCCTTCGCGCCGGTGGCGTGAGCTTCGGCTGGTCGGGCGAGAACCAGTGCTACCACGAGGGCATGAGCCAGCAGGCAACGCTGAATTGGTGCCACGCGCAGTTCATGGCCGAGCCGTATCCCGGCGACTGGAACCACATCGCCAACATCCTGAACCCCAATGCCCGCCGCATGGGAGTCGGGATCGCGACCGTGGGGAGTCGGACCGTCATCGTCTGGGACTTCACGGACTGACGCGTCTCCGGCTGGCCGCCAGCGAGCGGCCGATCGGCAACCTGATCGTGTATCCACCGGCCCCGTCAAACCGGCCCGCATCGGCGGTCCGGGACGGGGCCGGTGCTACACTCGCTGACCGTATGCCGCACACGAACCAGGCCGCCCGCGCCACGCTCATCGGTTCGCCGCCCGCGACGGAGGCCTGACGCCGATGGCGAAGGCACTGGTCATCGTCGAATCGCCGGCCAAGGCGCGGACGCTTGCTCGCCTCCTGGGCGATCGGTACCGGGTCGAGGCCAGCGTCGGGCACGTCCGCGATCTCCCCGAGAACGCCAGCGAGGTGCCCGCGGAGATCAAGGACAAGCCCTGGGGCCGCATGGGCGTCGACGTCGACAACGACTTCCGGCCGTACTACGTCATCTCGCGCGACAAGGTGAGCCGCATTCGAGACCTGCGCGCCGCCGTGAAGGACGCGCCCGAGGTGCTGCTCGCCACCGACCCGGACCGCGAGGGCGAGTCGATCAGCTGGCACCTGCTCGAGGTGCTCAAGCCCAAGGTCCCCGTCCGTCGCATCGAATTCCACGAGATCACGCTCGAGGCCGTGCTCAAGGCCATTGCCGAGGCGCGCGACATCGACCTGCAGCTCGTCGACGCCCAGGAGAGCCGCCGCATCGTCGATCGGCTCTACGGCTACATGGTGTCCCCGGTGCTCTGGAAGAAGGTGCAGACCGGGCTCAGCGCCGGCCGCGTGCAGAGCGTCGCCGTGCGCCTGATCGTCGAGCGCGAGGAAGCGCGCCGTGCATTCCGGACGAGCGCGTACTGGAATCTCGAAGCGCGCCTGAGCTCCGCCGGGAGCTCGTTCACGGCGACGCTCGCTCGGGCCGGATCCTCGCGGCTGGCCACCGGCCGGGACTTCGACGCCGCCACGGGCACGCTGAAGGACACCAGCCTGCGCCTGCTGGACGAGGGCTCGGCCGGCGAGCTGCGAGACACGCTGACGGAGCGGCTTCCGTGGACCGTCACGCAGGTCGAGGAGCGGCCCGCCACGCAGGGGCCGTACGCGCCGTTCACCACCTCGACGTTGCAGCAGGAGGCCAACCGGAAGCTGGGCTTCTCGGCCGACCGAACGATGAATGCGGCCCAGCGACTGTTCCAGGAAGGCATCATCTCGTACCACCGCACGGACTCGACGACGCTCAGCGAGCGCGCGCTGGGAGAAGCGGCGTCTGCCATCCGGTCGCTCTACGGCGCCGACTATTACAAGGGGCCGCGCCAATACCGCACGAAGGTCAAGAACGCGCAGGAGGCGCACGAGGCCATCCGGCCGACCGACTTCGGCCAGACGCCGAACGCGCTGCCCCAGCACGCCGGACGCGATGAGGGCCGCCTCTACGATCTGATCTGGAAGCGCGCGGTCGCGTCGCAGATGGCGGATGCCCGCCTGCTGCGCACCTCGCTCGAGATCACGGCAGAGGGGCCCGATGGGCCGTTCGTGTTCACGGCGTCCGGGAAGGCGGTCCAGTTCGCGGGATTCCTTCGCGCCTACGTCGAGGGGTCGGACGATCCGGCCGCCGAGCTCGGCGACCAGGAGACGGTCCTTCCCAAGCTCAACGTCGGCGACCAGGTCACGGCCGATGGGCCGCTCGCCCTCGAGTCGCTCGACGCACGCGGTCACGAGACGCTCCCCCCGGCGCGCTACACCGATGCGTCGCTCGTGAAGCGGCTCGAGGAGGACGGCATCGGCCGGCCGTCGACCTATGCCTCGATCATCTCGACCATCGAGCGGCGCGGCTACACCTGGCGGCAGGGCAAGGCGCTCGTCCCCACCTTCACGGCATTCGCGGTGACGCACCTGCTCAAGGAGCACTTCGCGGCACTGGTCGAGCTGGGATTCACCGGCCAGATGGAGGAGAACCTCGACGAGATCGCGAAGGGGGAGCGCGAGCGCGACCAGTTCCTCGCCACCTTCTACAACGGCGATGGCGGCCGAGAGTGGCCTGGGCTGCGGGCGCTGGTGGAGGACGACGCGCAGATCGAATATCCCTTGATCTCGCTCGGCCAGCATCCCGACACGCGGGGCGCCGGTGGCCATTCGGATCGGGAGGTTCGGGCCGTACGTGCAGATCGGCCAGGGCGACGGCGCGCTCAACGCGTCCGTGCCGGACGAGACGCCACCTGCCGACTTCACCCTGGAACAGGCGATCGAGCTCGTCGAGTCGCGCGCGAGGGGACCGGCGAGCCTGGGCGAGGACCCGATCTCCGGACTTCCCGTCTACCTGATGACCGGCAGGTACGGGCCGTACGTGCAGCTCGGCGAGACGCCGGAGAAGGGCAGCAACGAGAAGCCGCGCCGGGCATCCCTCGCCCGGGACGACAGCGAATCGTCCGCTGACGCTCCAGCGGGCGCTCGAGCTCCTCTCACTGCCGCGGCTGGTGGGCCTCGACCCGGAGACGGGCGAGGAGATCACCGCGAACTTCGGCCGGTTCGGACCGTACGTCAAGCGCGGCGACGAGTTCCGGTCGCTCGAATCCGACCCCGCCGGTCTTCGAGGTCACGCTCGATGAAGCGATCGAGCTCCTGAAGCAGGAGAAGCGCCCGCGGCGAACCGCTACCAAGAAGGTGCTGCGCGATCTCGGCGCGCATCCCGCGTCGGGAGCCACCGTGCAGCTCATCGAGGGCCGGTACGGCCTCTACGTGAGCGACGGGACCACCAACGCGTCGCTCCCGAAGGACATGACGGCCGATCAGATCGCGCTCGACGGCGCCGTGGATCTCCTGGTGGCACGCGAAGGTGCGCCGAAGGGCGGGCGGGCGCGCAAGGCCACCGCCAAGCGCCCAACGTCCGCGCGCCGCGGCACCACCCGCCGGCCCACCGCCCGCAAACGTCAGGCATGATGTCGGCGTTCCTCGCCGCTTGGAATTGAAGGTGACAGAGGAAGCCGCGACCATGGAGCTGCCCGCCGGGTCGGCGCGGCACGCGCTCGCGTCCTTCCTGGAGGGTCTGCGCGGCCGCAACGCGTCCGCCGGGACCGTCACCGAGTACCGGCGCCACGCGACCGAGTTCCTTGCCTTCCTGCATGAGCGCGGCGTCGACTGGCGCGCCCCGGACCGCGCGACGGTGCGCGCGTACCTGTCCACGCTCGCCGACCGAGACCTGGCCGCGACGTCGGTCGCCGGCCGCCTGGCCGCGGTGCGCTCGCTCTACCGCCACGCCCTGCGCAACGGGCGGATCGAGACCGATCCGCTGGCCGGCGTCCGCGCTCCGCGTCGCCCGTCGCGGCTGCCGCGCGTGCTGTCGGTCGACGAGGCGGAGCAGCTCGTCACGGCGCCGCGCCGCCTGCCGAGCCGAGACGAGGCGCTGGCGAGGCGCGACGAAGCGATGCTCGAGCTGCTCTACGCGACCGGCATGCGCATCAGCGAGCTCGCCGGCCTCACCATCGATCGCGTCGACCTCGAGCGTCGCCGGCTGCGCGTCACCGGCAAGGGCAACAAGGAGCGGCAGCTCCTGTTCGGCGCGCCGGCGGCGCGCGCGTTGCGCGGCTACCTCGCGGTGGCGCGGCCGGCCCTGGCGGCACGCGGCGACGGCGGCCGGGCCGTCTTCCTCAACGCCAACGGCGCGCCGTTGAGCGCCCGCGGGGCGCGCGGCGTGATCGGCAAGTGGGTCGACGCCGTCGGGGCGCCGAGCCGAACCAGCCCGCACACCCTGCGTCACTCCTTCGCCACGCACCTGCTCGAGGGCGGGGCGGACCTGCGCGTGGTGCAGGAGCTGCTCGGCCACGCGAACCTGCAGACGACGCAGATCTATACCCACCTCTCGGACGCGGCGCTGCGCAGCTGCCTATCGCGACGCGCATCCTCGCTCCGGGCGGGGCACGAGCGGGCGGTCCGCCCGGTGAAGGAGGCCGGCGAGGGCCCGACGCCCTCGGTCGCGCCACCACCGGAGCCCGGCTCGCCGGCCGGCGGCGGCGTGTCCGACCGGGCGGAGTGCTCGTCACCGCCAGCCTGATCCTCACGGTGGCGGCCCTCGCCAGCCGCCTGCTCGGCTGGATTCGACTGCTCGTCATCGGCAGCCAGTTCGGCGCCAGCCGCGAGCTCGACGCCTACTTCGCCGCCTTCCGCATCCCGGACGCGATCTTCCAGCTCGTGGTGGCCGGGGCGCTGTCGGCCGCCCTCATCCCGGTCTTCTCGAGCTATCGCGCCCGCGCGGACGAGGACGAGGCGTGGCGGCTGGCCAGCAGCGTCATCAATCTCGTCCTCATCGCCCTCGCCGGCCTCAGCCTGCTGATGGCGATCTTCGCGCCCGTCCTCGTGCCGATCGTGGCCCCCGGCTTCGATGCTCCGACCACCGAGCTGACGATCCGGATGACGCGCGTGATGCTGGTCAGCCCGGTCCTCATCGGGATGGGAGCGGTGGTCTCCGGAATCCTGAACAGCTATCAGCAGTTCACCGTGCCCGGCCCTCGCGCCGCTCGCCTACAACCTCGTGATCATCCTCGCGGCCATCTTCCTGGCGCCGATCATGGGGGTCGAGGGCCTCGCCGTCGGCGTCGCCATCGGCTCGCTGGCACATCTGGCGGTGCAGCTCCCGAGCCTGGCGCAAGGTGGGGCAGCGATACGACCTGACGATCGGCCTCTCGCACCCGGGCGTGCGACGAGTGGCCTGGCTGATGGGACCGCGCACCCTTGGCCTGGCGGCCGGGCAGATCAACTTCCTGGTGAGCACCGTCCTCGCCTCCGGCCTGCCGGAGGGCAGCCTGACCGCGTACAACTATGCCTTCCAGCTGAGCCAGATCCCGGTCGGGGTCATCGGAGTGAGCATCGCCGTGGCACTCTTCCCGACGCTGAGCCAGGATGCGGCGCTGGGGCGCATCGGCGAGATCAGGCGCCAGGTGGCGGGCGCCGTCAGGGTGCTCGTCTTCGTGGCGGCGCCGCTGACCGCGATCATGGTCGTGCTCCGTGAGCCGCTCACATCCGTCTTCTACCAGTACGGCCTGTTCACCCAGTCGGACACGGACCGGACGGCGAACACGCTCCTCTTCTTCGCGCTCGGGTTGGTCGGGCACATCGTCGTCCACGTCCTGGCCCGCGCCTTCTACGCCATGCAGGACACCAGGACGCCCGTCGCCTGGGCCATCGTGGCGGTGGCCATCAACGTCCCGCTGATGGCGCTGCTGGTGGGGCCGATGGGCGTCGAGGGCCTCGCGCTGGCGCTCTCGATCAGCTCCGTGCTCGAGGTGATCGGACTGCTCTGGTACCTGCGCCGCCGGATCGAGTCGGTGGACGAGGCGGCCATCATCCGCACCGTCCTGCGATCCGCGGTTGCCGGCCTGGCTGCGGCCTTGCTGATGTTCGGTGGCCTGAACCTCGTGGAGACCTCCCTTCCTGGCATCCTCGAGAACACGGTGGGGCGACTGATCGTGCTCCTGGTCCTCTCCGCCGCCGGCGGAGCCATCTTCCTGCTGGTCGCGGCTGCACTGCGCTCGCCGGAGCTCGACCAGCTCCGCGGCATCCTCTCGCGACGGCGCCGGAGGAGCGCGTGATCCAGTTCCGACCGGCCACCGATGCCGATGCCGATGCCTGGCAGACGTTCCTCGCCGCAACCGCGCTCGGGCGACTTCCTGCACGACTGGGCCTGGGCCGATGTCGCCGCCTTCGACGGCCAGCCGCAGCGCCGCTACGTGCTCACCGACGACGACACGATCGTCGCGCATCGTGGCGGCGCAGGAGCGGCCGCTCGTCGCCGGCCGAGCCTTCTGGTACGTGCCGCACGGCCCGGTGCTCGACTGGGACGCGCCGCAGGCGGCGGAGCGGCGTTCGCGCCCTGCGGATCGGCCTGCGCATCGCGGCGCGTCAGCACCGTGCGATCGCGGTGAAGCTCGAGCCCCGGATCGCCGAGGGGTCGCCGGCGTCCGCGCCGCTGCGAGGGCTGCGACACACGCCCGACACGCTCCAGGTCGGGCAGACTCGCATCGTGGAGCTTGGCGACGACGAAGCGCTGCTGGCACGCTTCGACAAGGACACGCGGTATGCCGTTCGTCGCGCCGAACGCGAGGGGGTTGGGGTCGACGGTGGTCGAGGACGGCAGCGACTCGCGGGCCATCGACGACCTCCACGGCCTGGTTGTCGAGACGCAGCGCCGCGCCGGCTTCCCGCTGCCACCGCTCGAGCGATACCGGGTGGCCTGGCGAGCGTTGGCCGGCGCCGGACGGGCCGCCATCCTCGAGGCGCGTCGCGACGGCGAGCTCCTCGCATCGGGCATGGTCGTCTTCGAGGGCACGCGCTCGTACTACCTGTTCAGCGGCTCCCGCCGCGAGGAGCGCGGAGAGCCAAAGCACTACGCCAGCTACGCCCTGCAGTGGGCGATGATGCGGCTGGCGCGAGATCGCGGCGTCACCCATCACGACCTGTGGGGCGTCGCGCCGCCGGGCGCCGGACCGGACCACGCGTGGCACGGCGTCGGGCTCTTCAAGAAGGGCTTCGGCGGCGAGCGAGGTGGCGTGGGCCGGCAGCTGGGACCTGGTCGTGGACTCGGTCGTCTACCGCCTGCGCACGGCGACCGGCATGCTGCGCGGCTGGCTGCGCGGGCTTCGCCGATGACCGAGGAGCGACGGATGGGCCTCGGCGCGCTGACCGACGTCGTGGGTCCCGAGCGTGTCATCGGCATCCCCGTCGGCGAGGTGACGGCACTCGCCTACGACTCCCGTGCGGTGGTGCCCGGCACGCTGTTCTTCGCCGTCCCCGGCGTCCACGTCGACGGCCACGAATTCGCCGCGGCAGCCGTCGAGGCGGGCGCCATCGGCGTCGTCGTCGAGCACGAGCTGCCGGGCATCGCCGTCCCGCAGCTGGTGGTGGACCGGACCCGCCGTGCGCTGGCCGATGCGGCGGACGAGTGGTTCGGTCGCCCGTCGGAGCAGCTGAAGGTGATCGGCGTGACCGGGACCGACGGAAAGTCAACGGTCACCGCCCTCACCGCGGAGATGCTGTGGGGCTGCCGGTGGCATCCGGGCCAGATCGGCACGGTCTTCACCGGCATCTTCGACGACCTCGAGCCAAACCTCGCAGCGCAACACGACGCCGGAGGCGCTCGAGCTCCAGGAGCTGCTTGCCCGCATGGTCGCCGCCGGCAACGACAGCGTGGTCATGGAGGCCACATCGCATGGGCTGGCGCTGGAGCGGACGCGCAACAGCCGCTTCGACGTCGGCGTGGTGACGACGGTGACCAGCGAGCATCTCGAGTTCCACGGCACGCTCGAGAACTATCGCGCGGCCAAGGCGCTCCTGGTCGAGGAGGCGCCGATCGCCGTGCTCAACGCCGATGACGCCAGCTTCGGCTACTTCCGCGAGCGAGCCCGCGATCGCGTCATCACGTATGGCATCGACGTTCCCGCCGACCTGCGCGCCGGCGAAGCTGGAGGCCGACGCGACCGGCACGCGATTTCATCTCGAGTCGCCGCGCTGGCACGGCGAGGTCCGCATCGGCTTGCCGGGCCGCTTCAACGTCTCGAACGCGCTGGCCGCGCCTGGGAGCGATCGAGGCGCTCGGGCTCGACGTGCACCACGCGTCGTTGGCGCTCGCCGACACCGCCGGCGTGCCGGGACGAATGCAGCGCGTCGATGCCGGCCAGCCGTTCACCGTCATCGTCGACTACGCGCACACGACCGACTCGCTGCGCAAGGTGCTCGAGGTCCTGCGCCCGCTGGCAACCGGCAGGCTCATCGTGGTGTTCGGATCGGCGGGGGAGCGCGATCCCACCAAGCGCGCGCCGATGGGCCGCGTCGCGGCCGAGCTTGCCGACCTCGTGGTCGTGACCGACGAGGATCCGCGGCTGGAGGATCCGCGCGCGATCAACGAGGCGATCGCGGACGGCGCGCGCTCGGCCGGCGCACGGGACGGCGAGACGCTGTGGGTGATCGACGACCGGCGCGAGGCGATCGGGCACGCCATCGGGATGGCTCGCGACGGGCGACGTCGTGCTCCTTGCCGGGAAGGGGCACGAGCGGAGCATCGTCCACGGCACCGAGCCGCGCCCCTGGGACGAGGCCGGCGCGGCGCGCGAGGCCCTGGCAGACGCTGGATGGAGCGGCCCATGACCGCGGCCGAGCTCCACGCCTGGCGCGTCACCGATCCAGCGCCCTGGAACGCGTTCGTCGAGGGCGCTCCCTATCACGCGTTCCCGCAGCTGTGGGAGTGGGGCGAGGTGCGAGCGATGGGCGGCTGGCGGCCGGTGCGCCTCGCCATCGGTCCGGATCGCGACAGCCCGGTGGCGGGGGCCCAGCTCCTGCTGCGCCGGATGCCCGTGCTCGGCTGGCACCTGGCCTATGTGCCGCGCGGACCGATCGGCGACCTCGACGATCCCGCCGTGCGCGGCGCGCTGGTGGCGGCGCTGCGTTCGCTCGGCGCTGCGGAGAAGATCGCCACCGTCCGCGCCGACCCGGAGGCACGCCTCGAGACGCCGTACGGTCGCGCGCTGCTGGAGGCGCCGTGGCGCGCCGCGCCAAAGGTCCAGCCGCCAACGACACGCGTCATCGACCTGACCGTGGGCGAGGAGGAGCTGCGCGCCAACCTCAAGCGCAAGCATCGGCAATACGTGAACAAGGCCGAGCGCGCCGGGGTGACGATCGAGCGCTTCGACGGACGGACGCCCGCCGAGGTCATCGGTCCGGCACTGGCCGATTTCAACCGCATCTATCGGTTCACCGCCGAGCGCGCCGGCTTCGTCGCCCGGCAGCCGTTCTACTACGAGCGGGTCTGGTCCCTCTTCGCGCCGACCGGCCGGGTGCGCCTCAGCTTCGCGGTGCTCGACGGCGTCCGGGTTGCCACGATCTTCCACTTCACGTGCGGCGACCGCGCCGTCGAGGCCTACGGGGGCATGACCGATGCCGGCGCCGAAGGCGCGCGCCAACTACCTCCTGAAGTGGACGGCCATCAGCGACTTCGCGCGCGAGAGCTTCGCCGTGTACGACATGTGGGGGCTGGCCACCGGCGGCATCCGGCAGTTCAAGGAGGGATTCGGCGGCGAGGAGATCGAGTACGTCGGCGCCCGCGACCTCTCCCTGCGTGCGCCGATGGACCTCGCCCTGCGGGTGGCGATTCCCGCCTACGGCCTGGCGCAGCGCGCCCGCCTCAAGCTGCTCGGCCGCGACGGCGGCGCCGAGGCCACCGATGTCGGCTGATCCCGCGCTGCTCCATCCGTCCGTGCGCGACCAGCTCGCCGTGCTCGACGCGACGTTCGAGGTGATGGAGTGCGATCCGGCGCTGGCCGACACGGCCGCCTTCGTCGAGGCGTACGGCGTCCCGCTGGATCAGAGCGCCAACACGATCGTCGTCGCCTCGAAAGGCGCCGAGCCGACGTATGCGGTCTGCGTCCTGCTGGCCACGACCTCGCTCGACGTCAACCGGGTCGTGCGGCGCGAGATGGGCGTGCGCAAGGCCTCCTTCGCCGGCGCCGATCCGGTGCGAGCGCTGACCGGCATGGAGATCGGCGGCGTGACGCCGTTCGGCCTGCCCGACGGACCTGCCGATCCTGGTCGATGCCCGCGTCATGGATCCGCCGTGGATCGTGCTGGGCGGCGGCAATCGGTCCTCGAAGCTCAAGCTGGCGCCGGACGCGTTGCGCCTGCCTGCCGTCCGTGCGCGTGATCGAGGGCCTGGCCTTCGTCCGCTGATATCGCGGCGGCGACCCTCCGCCGCCGATCGGGCTCTGAGCGTGGCGCGTGCTAGGATCGGGAGTCCTATGGCGCAGCTGGCACGCTTCTCCCCGGCGGCCGTCGTGCAACGGATCACGCGCGGCGGCGACGTCGTGGGCGAGCGTCTCCACACGATCGACGAGATCGTCGCCGAGGCCAGGAAGCACCGGCCGAACGTCGACGAGAGCCTGATCCGGCGCGCCTACGAGACCGCCTCCGCCGCGCACGAGGGGCAGCTCCGCGGCTCGGGCGAGCCGTACGTCACGCATCCCGTCGAGGTGACCTACTACCTCGCGACGCTGCAGATGGACGCCGAGACGCTCGCGGCGGCGCTGCTGCACGACGTGCCGGAGGACACCGACTACACGCTCGCCGAGCTCGAGAAGCGGTTCGGCCGCGAGGTGGCGCGCCTGGTGGATGGCGTCACGAAGCTCTCCAAGTTCGGCAGCGCGCGGACGATGGAGGAGCAGCAGGCCGAGAACATCCGGAAGATGTTCATGGCCATGGCCGAGGACGTGCGGGTCGTCATCATCAAGCTCGCCGACCGGCTCCACAACATGCGCACGCTCGAGTTCCTTCCCGAGGACAAGCAGCAGCGGATCGCGCGCCAGACGATGGAGATCTACGCGCCGCTGGCGCATCGGCTCGGCATGTGGCAGATCAAGTGGGAGCTCGAGGACCTGGCCTTCAAGTACCTCGAGCCGGAGAAGTATCGCCAGCTGGTCGAGATGCTCACCGACCGGCGTCGGGCGCGCGAGAGCTTCATCAACAAGAGCATCGGGATCCTGCGCAAGGAGCTCGCCAAGGTCGGCATCACGGCCGAGATCAGCGGCCGTCCGAAGCACCTCTACTCGATCGCCAAGAAGATGGAGCGCAAGGGGTCCGAGTTCACCGAGATCTACGACCTGCACGCCATCCGCGTGCTCGTGGCCGACGTGAAGGACTGCTACGCCGCCCTCGGCGTCGTGCACTCCCTGTGGCGACCGGTGCCGGGCCAGTTCGACGACTACATCGCGATGCCGAAGGCGAACATGTACCAGTCGCTGCACACGGCGGTCATCGGTCCCGAGGCGAAGCCGCTCGAGGTGCAGATCCGGACCTACCAGATGCACGAGGTGTCGGAGGCGGGGATCGCGGCTCATTGGCGCTACAAGGAGGGGAGCCGCGGCGATCGCCGCTACGACGAGAAGCTGGCCTGGGTTCGGCAGCTGATCGACTGGCAGCGCGAGGTGGTGGACGCCACCGAGTTCGTGGAGGGCCTCAAGCTCGACGTCTTCCAGGACCAGGTCTTCGTGTTCACGCCAAAGGGCGACGTCAAGGATCTGCCCGCTGGCGCGACCACCCTCGACTTCGCGTATCGCATCCACACCGATGTCGGCCATCGCACCATCGGCGCCAAGGTCAACAACCGGCTGGTGCCGCTCGACTACAAGCTGCGCAACGGCGACATCGTCGAGATCGTGACGACCAAGGCGGCGCATGGACCGTCGCGCGACTGGATGAACATCGTGCGCACCAGCCACGCGCGCGAGAAGATCCGGGCCTGGTTCAAGCGCCAGCAGCGCGACGAGAACATCACCCAGGGCAAGGAGCTGCTCGACCGAGAGCTGCGACGCCTTGCCCACGAGACGCTGGCATCGGTCGACGCGGTCAAGCTGGCCGAGATCGCGACGCAGTACCGATACAAGGAGATGGACGACTTCTACGCCGCCATCGGCTACGGCGCCGTCTCGTCGGCGAGCGTGGTCAGCAAGCTCGAGATCCACGACGACGCGGCGATCACGCTCCCCGAGGAGGCACCGCCGGCCTCGCCGTCCACGACGGGCGTGAAGGTGAAGGGCGTCGGCGACCTGCTGGTGCGCTTCGCGAAGTGCTGCTCGCCGATCCCCGGCGACGAGATCACCGGCTACGTGACGCGAGGCAAGGGCGTGACGGTGCACCGCGCGTCGTGCCCATCGGTCCTGTCCGAGCGGGACATCGAGCGGCTGATCGACGTCGAGTGGGAGCTGGCCGGGCAGCAGACCTACCCGATCACGGTGCGCATCTCCGCGCTCGACCGGCCGGGCCTGCTCAACGAGATCACGAACGTCGTCGCGGAGTACAAGGTCAACATCGTTGCCGCCTCGGTGGCCACCCATCCCGACGGCACCGCGGTCATCACCGCCACCTTCAAGGTGGAGTCGCTCCAGCAGCTGGCCCGCGTCCTCGCCAAGATCGAGCGGCTGCGCGACATCACCAGCGTCACGCGCGAGGCGCGGTAACGATGAGAGGCGATCGCGTCGAGGCGGTGGTCGACACCGGCCAGGGCGGAACCCAGACCTTCGAGATCGTTGCCACGCGCGCCGGGCGGCGCATCGAGGTGACGACCGCCCGCGGCGTGGTGGAGGTCAGCGAGGTCACCCGCGGCGGCACGCCCGTCCGCACCGGACGCTTCATGGCCAGCCGCCTGGTCGCGCTGGTCGAGCACCCGGCCGCCGAAGGCCGCGACCGTCCGGTCGACGTTTCGACCCGTCGCCGAATGCGAGCCGGTTCGACCGAGGAGTAGGGCTCCGGGCCGGTAGACTGCGGCCCATGTCCCGCCAGATCAGCGCGCCACGCGGTACGCGCGACCTGCTCCCCGAGGAGACAGCGGCGTGGAGCCAGGTCGAGGCTGTCGCAAGCGACCTCGCGCGCCGCTACGCCTTCGAGCGCATCGAGATCCCACTCTTCGAGCGCATCGAGCTCTTCGCGCGCGGACTGGGCGAGAGCAGCGACGCGGTCGAGAAGGAGATGTTCCGGGTCTCGGGCGCGAAGGGCAGCGAGGAAGAGGCGGCGCCCTGGGCGCTCCGGCCGGAACCGACGGCCGGCATCGTCCGCGCCTTCATCGAGCACGGCATGCACGTCCGGCCCGGGCCGCTGCGCCTGACCCTCATCGGCCCCATGTTCCGTTACGACCGACCGCAGGCCGGTCGCTTCCGACAGTTCAGCCAGTGGGACGTCGAGGTCATCGGCGATGCAGGCCCGGCCGTCGACGCGGAGCTGATCGAGCTCGGTCATCGGTTCTACGCGGAGGTCGGCCTGCGGGACGTCGTTGCTCATGTCAACTCGATCGGCGACGCGGTTTGCCGGCCGGCCTACCGGGAGGTGCTGATCGAGTACTTCGCGGCCCACGAGGAGCGGCTCAGCGCAGACTCGCGGCGGCGCCTGCGGGTGAACCCGCTCCGCGTGCTGGACGACAAGGACCTGGCGGCTGATCTGGCGGCCGGCGCGCCGCGCGCGACCGATCACCTGTGCGACGCGTGCCGCGAGCATTTCGACGGCGTGCGGTCCCTGCTGGACGCGCTCGGCGTGCGGTACGAGGTCGACCATCGGCTGGTGCGGGGTCTGGACTACTACACCCGGACCGCGTTCGAGTTCTACGTCGCCGGCCGGGAGGGCCAGCAGCAGGCGATCGGCGCCGGGGGGCGCTACGACGGGTTGGTGGAGCTGCTCGGTGGCCGGCCGACGCCGGGGATCGGCTTCGGGCTGGGCCTCGACCGCACCGTGCTCGCCATGCAGGAGCAGGGCGTGACGCCGCCGGCGGCCTCGCCGCTCGTCGCGGTGATCGGCGCGACCGAGGACCAGGCGCGCCGGCTGCGCGTGGCGGCAACCCTGCGCGAGGCCGGGCTGGCGGTGCGGCCGGACGGCTCGTCACGCAAGCTCGGCAAGCAGCTCGAGTCGGCGGCCAAGGCCGGCGCGCGCTGGGCGGTCATCATCGGCGAGGGCGAGGCGGTGGCGCTGAAGGACCTCGACAGCGGCGAGCAGCGCGACGACGTGGCGCTCGAGGACGTGATCGCCGCCGTCAGCGAATGAAGCTGGCGCCGATGGTGATCGTGATGCTCGCCACGATGCCCATCAGGACGACCATGACCAGCACGCCGGCGGTGTAGCCGAACGCGTAGCGGCGTGGGCGATCGCCGAGCTCGTCGCGCATCGCCGAGAGCGGACCGACGGCATCGCCGCCGGCCGTCGCCGCCCGACGCGCCTCGGCAGCGGCCACCGTCACCCGAGCGGCCAGACGCCGCTCCTCGTCCTCGATCTCGTCGACGGCACGCACGCATCCCGGAGAGATCCGCGGGCTCGTCGGACCACCAGGCGACCCACTCGGTCAGCGCCTCACGCTCGAATCGCTGCCACGGGGTGTCGGTGGGGAGCAACGCGAGGCGCTGTCGTGCCTCGTCGAGCCGCCCGTTCGCGGCCAGCAGCTCGACGCGCAGCGGCCGCAGGCCCATCGTGTCGGGCAGCGCGTCGACCATCGCCGGCGTGGCGCGCGGCAGTGCGGTCAGGCGGCGACCCAGCTCGTCCTGCCAGCGCTCCGACTCCCAACCGTTGAGCCAGGTCATGACGTCGTACGCGCGGCGGACGCTTACCGGCTGAACGAGCAGCCAGAGCGGTGCCATCACGGCCACGAAGACGGCCGCGCTGGCGATCTGGCGCAGTGGAGGACCGACCACGGGAGCCAGCAGCCCGTCGGCAATGTATGCCGCCACAAGACCACCGGCCAGCCCGATCGCCGCGGGTCGGATCGGCCCGAAGGACTCGGCGCGCTTGAAGGCCTCGTTCAGCGCGCGCCTGCGATCGGGACGAAACGGCTGGGCGGCCACTCATCGCACCTCGGCGGTCAGCAGGTAGGAGGGATCGGCGGCTTCGGCGTCGCTCATCGGCGGGCCATGATAGCCGCAGGTGATCGGCTACCATGACCGCTCCCATGAGCACCAGCTTCCGTACCCATACCTGTGGCGAGCTGCGTGCCGAGCACGTCGGCCAGCGCGTCACGCTTGCCGGCTGGGTGCATCGCCGCCGCGACCATGGCCACCTCGCCTTCTTCGACCTGCGGGATCGCCACGGGATCACGCAGGTGGTCACGAACGCCGACGAGGCCGCTGACGCCCACGCCGCGGCGGAGCCGGCGCGGAACGAGTGGGTCGTCCAGGTCGAGGGGACGGTGCGGCATCGGCCCGAAGGCACCACCAACGCCGAGCTCGGAACCGGCGAGATCGAGGTCGCGGTGGATCGGTTCACCGTGCTCAACCCGTCGAAGGTGCCGCCGTTCTACATCAACGAGGAGCAGCCCGGACTCGACGAATCGCTGCGCCTGAAGCACCGATACCTCGACCTGCGCCGTCCGCCGATGCAGGGCCGCATGCTCCTGCGCGCACGCCTGGCATCGGCCATTCGACGTGCGCTCGAGGACGAGGGCTTCGTCGAGGTCGAGACGCCGACCCTCATCCGCTCGACCCCCGAGGGAGCGCGCGACTTCGTGGTGCCATCGCGCCTGCGCCCCGGCGAGTTCTACGCGCTGCCGCAGTCGCCGCAGCAGCTCAAGCAGCTGCTCATGGTGGCCGGCTACGACCGCTACTACCAGCTCGCGCACGCCTACCGCGACGAGGACATGCGCGGCGACCGCCAGCCGGAGCACACCCAGGTCGACATCGAGATGAGCTTCGTGACCGAGGAGGACGTGATCTCGACCGTCGAGCGCGTCGTGACCCGCGTTGCGAAGGAGGTCCTGCCCGATCGGCCGATCCTGACCGAGCCCTTCCCGCGTCTGACCTACGCCGAGGCGATGGACCGATACGGGTCCGACAAGCCCGACATCCGCTTCGGGCTCGAGCTCGTGAACATCACCGATGCGGTTCGCGAGGTCGACTTCCGCGTCTTCTCCGAGCCGATCGCGGCCGGCGGCGCCGTCCGCGCCGTCGTGGCGCCGGGGTGCGGCGACTACTCACGCAAGCAGCTCGACGAGCTGATCGACCTGGCGAAGCGCCACGGCGCGAAGGGTCTCGTCCACCTCTCGGTTCAGTCGGATGGCGCGCTGCATGGGCCGGCCGCGAAGTTCCTGGAGGGCCGCGAGGCGGGGCTGCTCGAGGCGACGGGAGCCTCGGCCGGCGACCTGATCCTGATCGTCGCCGACGCCGATCCGATCGCCAGCGCCGAGGCGCTCGGCCACGTCCGCCTCGAGATGGGCGACCGGCTGGGCGAGCGTCGCCCGGGGGTCCTGGCCTACGTCTGGGTGCACCGCTTCCCGATGTTCACGTGGGAGGAGGAGGGGCAGCGCTGGGACGCCACCCACAACCCGTTCAGCGCGCCGGTTCCCGAGGACATCGCCCTCATGGACTCCGACCCGGGCGCGGTCCGCGCGCAGCAGTACGACCTGGCGCTCAACGGCTGGGAGTCGGGCGGCGGATCGGTCCGGATCCACCAGCGCGACCTGCTCGAGAAGGCGTTCGGGTTGATGGGCCAC
This sequence comes from uncultured Chloroflexia bacterium, assembly GCA_963759405.1. Taxonomy (GTDB): domain Bacteria; phylum Chloroflexota; class Limnocylindria; order QHBO01; family QHBO01; genus JACDBZ01. The sequence continues at coordinate 187,460 of CAVWZA010000018.1, forward strand.
ACCGTCGAGGGCATGCGCGACCAGTTCGGCGCCCTGCTCGACGCGCTCGAGTACGGCGCCCCGCCCCACGGCGGGATCGCCATCGGCCTCGACCGATGGGCCGCGCTCTTCGCCGAGGTCGACAACATCCGCGAGGTGATGGCCTTCCCGAAGACGCAGTCGGGGACCGATCTCATGATGGGCGCACCCTCGCCCATCTCGCCGCTCAGCTCGAGGAGCTCCGGCTCCGATCGTCGAGGACGACTGAGCCCGCGATCTGCCATATGCGCATGACGTGCGCAGATCGCGGCGTTGATGCGGCCGAATCGGTCAGATGCGCACCGACGAGGCACCAGCGGCTGATTTGACAGGTCTGCGCGCCTGATCGGCGCGGGTGCGCACCGGGTGCGCATCTGTCACGAACCGTCCGCGTGGTCCGCGGCCGGAAGGTAGCTCCCATCGGCGTCGTGCGTCTCGCGGCCGGTGAGCGCCGGGTTGAAGACGCAGACCAGCCGGAGCGGCGAGATCACCCGGATGGTGTGCCGATCGTGCTCGGGTGCGTAGGCCGAGCCCGGACCGATGCGGTGCACGACGCCGGTGTCGCGCTCGGTGAGCTCGGCCTCGCCATCGATGACGAAGCAAGCCTCCTGGTGATGCTTGTACCAGAGGTTCATCTCGGCGCCGGCCTCGACCGTCGTTTCGGACAGCGAGAAGCCGAGGCCGTCGTCGCGCACCAGGAGCCGCTGCGCGCGCCAGTGCTCGCCACGCACGTCGCGCTCCGTGCCCTCGATGTCGCCAGGGTTCGAACGATCATCAGCCTCCTCTGGTGGATGACCCGCCCCACGGGTCTTAGAGCGACGGAACCCGAGCTCCGCCGCGATCCACCCGTATTGCGGGTCATTCTGCGCCGGAGCTCGCCCATCCGGCGCTCCTCCGCGCTAGACCCGCCCCACGGGTCACCGAGCGCGAGCCGCGAACGCACGTCCGGCGGCCGCGGCCTATCATCGCTCCGATGGCGATCTACCTCGATCATGCGGCCACCTCGCCCCTCCGACCACCGGTGCTGGAGGCGATGCTGCCGTACCTCACCGAGCACGCCGGCAACCCGTCGAGCCTGCACGCTGCCGGGCGTCGCGCGCGCCAGGGGGTCGACGAGGCGCGTGAGACGGTCGCGCAGCTGATCGGCGCACAGCCGCGCGAGATCGTCTTCACCGGCGGCGGCACCGAGGCCGACAACCTGGCCGTCAAGGGCGTCGGCTGGGCGGCGACGGGACGCGGACGGCACGTCATCACCACCGCCGTCGAGCACAAGGCGATCCTCAATTCGGTCGCCATCCTCGAACGGAGCGGCTTCGATGTCACCGTCCTGCCCGTGGACCGATACGGCCGCGTCGACCCGGTCGACGTCGCCGCGGCGCTGACCGAGCGCACGACGCTGGTGAGCGTCATGGCCGCCAACAACGAGGTCGGGACCCGTCAGCCGGTCGCCGCCATCGGCGAGATCGTGCGCGGGCACGCCGCGCGCTTCCACGTGGACGCGGTGCAGCTGGCCGCCCACGAGCCGATCGACGTCGACGCCTGGCAGGCGGACCTCGTCAGCCTCTCGGCGCACAAGCTCGGCGGGCCGCAGGGCGTTGGCGCCCTCTTCGTGCGACGCGGCACGCAGCTGCTGCCACAGCTCCAGGGCGGGTCGCAGGAACGGCAGCGGCGCGCCGGCACCGAGAACGTGGCCGGCATCGTCGGATTCGGCCGCGCCTTCGCCCTGGTCCACGCGGACTCCGAAGCGAGGGCCACCGAAGCCGATCGGCTCAGGAATCTGAGCGCGCGCCTCGTCGAGGGCCTGCTCGCGTTCGATGGCGTGACGCTGACCGGGCATCCGGAGGATCGGCTCCCCAACAACGTCAGCGTCGTGATCGACGGCGTCGAGGGTGGCGATCTCGTCGCGGCGCTCGACCTGGAGGGCGTCGAGACCTCCACCGGCAGCGCGTGCACCTCCGGCAGCACGGAGCCGAGCCACGTCCTGCTGGCGATGGGCTTCGATCCGGGCCTTGCGCACGGGTCGCTGCGCCTCACCCTCGGCCCGGAGACGTCGGAGGCCGACGTCGACACCGCGCTGGCCGCCCTGCAGCTCGTCCTGCCCCGCCTTCGCGCCGTCGCGCGGCGTTCAGCCCCAGGCGGCGGTGCCGGCGTGAGCCGCGTCGTCGCGGCCATGAGCGGTGGCGTCGACTCGTCCGTTGCCGCGGCGCTCCTGGCCCAGCAGCGGGGCGAGGACGAGGTCATCGGCGTCTGGATGCGCACCCACGCCGACCTGCCGGAGGGCTACGAGCTCTCGCGCTCGTGCTGCTCGCCGGACGCCGCCGATGACGCGCGTCGCGTTGCGCAGCTGATCGAGATCCCGTTCTTCACGCTCAACGTGGAGCGCGAGTTCGGCGAGCGCGTGATCGACACGTTCGTGGACGCCTATCTCGACGGCGCGACGCCCAACCCGTGCCAGGCGTGCAACCAGTACATCAAGTTCGACGAGCTCCTGCACCGCGGCCTGGCCGCCTACGGAGCCGATGCGGTCGCCACCGGCCACTACGCGCGCCTCGAGTACCGCGACGGCCGCTGGCGCCTCCTCCGCGCCGCCGATGCCGACAAGGACCAGACCTACTTCCTGTGGGTGCTCGACCAGGAGCAGCTGGCTCGCACGCGCTTCCCGCTCGGCGACCTGACCAAGCCGGAGGTGCGGAAGATCGCGTCCCAGCTCAAGCTGCCGACGGCGGACAAGCCGGAGAGCCAGGAGATCTGCTTCGTCCCGCTCGGCGACTACCGCGCGCTGCTCGAGGAGCGCCGCGGCTACGCGGGCGACCCGGGACCGATCGTCGACGTCGATGGCACCCGCGTCGGCACCCACACCGGCTACGCCCACTACACCGTCGGGCAGCGCCACGGGCTGGGGGTCGCGCTGGGTGAGGCGGTCTACGTCCGCGAGGTGCTGCCCGCAACGAACACCCTGGTCATCGGTCGTCGCGACGAGATCGCGCAGCGCACGCTTCACGGTTCACGATGCGCGGTTCACGGCCGGTGAGCCGCCCGCGCGAGCGCTTCGACGCATCGGTCCGCATCCGGCATCGGGCACCCGACGTGGCGGCCGAGGTGACGATGGTCGGTCGGGATCGGTTCGTGGTCGAGACGGCCGAACCGGTCTGGGCGCCGGCGCCCGGCCAGGCCGCGGTGCTCTACGACGGCGCGGAGTGCCTGGGCGGGGGGCGCATCGCTCGCTCCGACGCTTAGGCGCAGGCGGCCGGGATGCCACCCTGGCTGATCTGGGTGCCGATGCTGGCGCTCATCAACCTGCTCCTCTTCATCGCCGTCCGCGGCCGATGGGGCAAGAGCGTGCTGGGCATTGGCGGTCGCCGCCGTCATCGGCGTGGTCATCGGCGACCAGGTCGCGCAGCGGACCGGTCTCGAGCTGCTGCGCATCGGCGACATGCACATCGTGGCCGCGTCCGTCACGGCGCAGGTGCTCATGGTGGCCGTATCGCTGCTCAGCGCCCTCGGTCCGATCCGGGTCGAGGAGTAGCGGCGGCGCGGTGTAGAGTCGCGCGATGGACCTCGCCTTGGCCATCTTCAACATCGGTGCCGGCTCGGCGTGCTGGCCGCCGGCGGAGCCCTCGTCTACCTTGCCTGGCAGACGACCCCGCTGATCAAGGAGTCGCGAGCCCTGGTGAAGGACCTCCGGCGCCTGACGGCGACCACCGGCACCGAGCTGCAGCCGATCCTCATCCAGGCCCGCGAGCTGACGAGCAACGTCGAGGTGCTCAGCGAGGACGTGGCGGTCAAGCTCGACCGGCTGAGCGACATCATGAACAGCCTCCAGCTCAGCCTCGAGACCATCCAGATCACCGCCGGTCCGCGACGAGCCGGAGGCGGCGCCGGTAGAATCGTGGGAAACGCGAGAGGACGCATCCCACTCATGAAGGACTCCGGATTCGGCAGCTTCCTGGCCGGCGTGGTCATCGGCGGGCTCATCGGCGCTGCGCTGGGGCTGATTCTTGCCCCGCAGACCGGCGAGGAGCTCCGCGAGCACGTCAACGACTTCGTCGAGACCAAGCGTGCGGAGATCGGCGACGCCGTGAACGAGGGGCGGGCCGCCGCCGAGCAGGCGCGCGCCGACATGGTCACCGACTACGACGTGGCCGCAGGCGCACAGCCCGAGGGCGCCGCCTCCTGACACCGACCTGACCACGACGACCGCAGTTCACGCACACGAGAGCCGGTGGGTCGCCGGCTCTCGTCGTGGAACGAAGGATGAACCGATGCAGCCGATGAGCGCGGCCGAGATCCGCGAGCGCTTCCAGCGCTTCTTCGAGGAGCGGGGGCACACGCGCGTGCCCTCGGCGCCGCTGCTCGCCCGCGACGACCCGACGCTGCTGTTCGTGAACTCCGGGATGGCGCCGTTCAAGCGCGTGCTGACCGGCGAGGAGAAGCGCGACTACGTCCGCGCCGTGGACGCCCAGCTCTGCCTCCGCGTCGCCGGCAAGCACAACGACTTCGAGGAGGTCGGCCGCACGCCGCGCCACAACACCCTGTTCGAGATGCTCGGCAACTGGAGCTTCGGCGACTACTTCAAGCGCGAGGCGATCCACTGGCACTGGGAGCTGCTCACGACCGAGTTCGGGACTCGATCCGGACCGCCTCGCGGCCACCGTCTACACCGATGACGACGAGGCGGCCGCGATCTGGACCGATGAGATCGGCCTGCCGCCGGAACGGCTCGTCCGCTGGGGCAACATCGCGGTCGGCGACGAGAAGAACTTCTGGAGCATGGGCGAGACCGGCCCGTGCGGACCCGTGCAGCGAGCTGCACTACGACCGCGGCGTCGAGCTCTCGGAGGGGCCGGAGTGCATCCCGGATCACTCCGAGCACTGCCCGCGCTGGCTGGAGGTCGGCAACCTCGTCTTCATGCAGTTCGACCGGGCGGCAGACGGGACCCTCTCGCCCGCTGCCGTTCAAGAGCGTCGACACCGGCACCGGCCTCGAGCGCCTGACCTCGGTCATCCAGGGCGTCGACTCGAACTACCGGACCGATCTGTTCGCGCCGATCATCGAGCGCCTGGCGGAGTTCATCGGCCACGACCCCGAGACGGTCGAGAGCGAGCGCTTCAGCTACCAGGTGGTCGCCGATCACTCGCGCGCCATGACCTTCCTGCTGGCCGAGGGCGTGACGCCGTCGAACGAGGGACCCGGCTACGTGCTGCGCCGGATCATGCGGCGCGCGGTGCGCCACGGGCGGCTGCTCGGGATCACGCGGCCGTTCCTGCGCGAGACCGCTGCGGTCGTGATCGACATCATGGGCGAGGCCTATCCGCAGCTCGTCGAGCGGCGCGATGCCGTGCTCGACGCGATCGAGGCCGAGGAGGAGAAGTTCGCGCGCACGCTCGAGGCGGGCAGCGCGCGCCTCGAGGAGCTGGTTCGCGCCGGCGGCACGATCAGCGGCGCCGATGCGTTCCGCCTGCACGACACGTTCGGCTTCCCGATCGACCTGACCATCGAGATGGCGGCCGAGCGCGGGATCGACGTGGATCGCGCGGGCTTCGACGCGGCCATGGCCGAGCAGCGCGAGCGATCGCGCGGCGAGAAGCGCGGTGGCCTCCAGCTGGGCCCCGAGGTCGCCGCGCTGCGCAGCGAGTTCATCGGCTATCCGAACGAGACGAGCGCCGACGACCTGCGCGTGCTCGCCGTCGTTCCGGGGTCACCCGCGGCGGTCGTGCTCGATCGCACGCCCGTTCTACGCCGAGGGCGGCGGGCAGATCGGCGACCGCGGCGAGCTGATCGGTCCCGACGGCCGGCTTCGGGTCGACGACACGCAGCGCGCCGGTGACGCCATCGCGCACCTCGGCGAGATCACGGGCGAGCTGAGCGTCGGCGACGTGGTGCGCGGCGAGGTCGACGAGGCCCGGCGCTGGGCTGCGGCGCGGAACCACACCGGCACCCACCTGCTGCATCGGGCCCTGCGCGACGTGCTGGGCGAGCAGGCCAAGCAGGCGGGATCGTGGGTCGGTCCCGAGGCGCTGCGCTTCGACTTCCCGGCCCAGTCGGCGACGCCGCGCGATGCGCTGCGCGAGGTCGAGCGGCTGGTGAATGCCCAGATCCGTCGCAACGCGCCGGTCGACCCGGAGCTGATGAAGATGGACGAGGCGCAGGCGCTCGGCGCCGACATGTTCTTCGGCGAGAAGTACCTGCCCGAGTCGGTGCGGGTCGTCCAGGTCGACGGCTACTCGAAGGAGCTGTGCGGCGGGACCCACGTCGCGGCGACCGGGCAGATCGGCCAATTCGTCATCACCGGCGAATCGAGCATCGGCGCCGGCCTGCGGCGGATCGAGGCCGTCACCGGCGAGGCGGCGGCCGAGCTGGTCGGCACCCGGCTCGAGGCGCTGCGCGCGACGGCGCAGCTGCTCGGCGAGCGCGAGGAGAACGTTCCGCAGCGGGTCGAGGCGCTGCTGGCGCGCCTGCGGGATGCCGAGAAGGCGGCGAAGGCGCCACGCGCGGGAGGAGCGCGGCTGGATGCGGCCGCGGCACTTCACGGAGCACAGGAGGCCGGCAACGCGAAGGTCGTCGTGCAGTCGTATCCGGAGGCCGATGCGAACGCATTGCGCGGCCTGGCCGACGACCTGCGCGGCATGACCGGCCGCTTCGTGCTCGTCTCCGGCGGCGCCGCGGACGGCAAGCCGTCGATCCTGGTCGCGGCCAGCAGCGACCTCGCGGCGGAGGGCTTCGATGCCGGCGCGGTCGTTCGGCAGGCGGCGCCGCTCATCGGCGGTGGCGGGGGAGGTCGGGCCGACCTGGCGCAGGCCGGCGGGCGAGATGCGTCCCGCCTCGACGATGCCATGCGCGAAGCGGCTCGGCTGGCGCTCGAGGCGCTCCAGCGGATCGAGACGGCCTGAACACGACCAGCGTGACCGTCATGCAGCAGCTCCGGGGTCGCGTGGCGGATCTGTTTCGGAACGTCGGTCGATCCGGGAGGCGCTCCGGCGATCGCCGCGCTCGACATCGGCACCGAGTTCGCCAAGGCGCTCGTCCTGTCTGTCGAGCAGGATCCCGAGGGCCGGCTGCTCGGCGTCGTGCACGGCAGCGGCCGGCAGCGCCAGGGACTCGCGCACATGCAGTCGGGCACGGTGAGCGACATCGACGCCGTGGTGGCCAACTGCCGTGTCGCGATGGACGAGGCCAGCACCATGGCGGGGCGCAGGCCGGTCGCCGCGGTGATCGGCATCGCCGGCGAGCTCGTCAAGGGCTCCACCAGCACGCTCACCATGCGTCGCGACGACGCGCGGGCCCCGCTCGGCGAGCCCGAGCTCGAGCGGATCGTGACCCGTGCCCAGGAGCTTGCCCTGCGAGAGGCCGAGGAGCGCATCCGTTGGGAGTCCGGCATGGATCGGCTCGACGTGCGGCTCGTGCACGCCGCCATCGTCGAGATGACGATCGACGGGTACCCGGTCAGCAACCCGATCGGCTTCACCGGCGCCCAGGTCGAGATGCATCTCTTCAACGCCTTCGCGCCGATGGTCCACCTCGGCGCGCTCCAGTCGGTCGCCAACGCCCTCGACCTCGAGCTGCTCGGCGTGATCGCGGAGCCGTACGCGGTGGCCACCTGCCTCGATGCCGGGGAGCTCGGTGACGCGGGCGCGGTCTTCATCGACATCGGCGGCGGGACGACCGACGTGGCGCTCGTGCGCGGCGGCGGCATCGCCGGCACCAAGATGCTGGCCCTCGGCGGGCGCGCCTTCACCAAGGGCGCTGGCCGAGCGCCTGGGCGTGTCGTTCGCCGAGGCGGAGGCGGCGAAGCTGGCGGTCGGCACCGAGGACCGGCCCGAGGTCGCCGATGGCGCTGCTCGAGGATGCGCGCATCTGGCGCTCGGGCGTGGAGCTCATGATCGGCGACCTCGCCGGCGGCGAGCTGCTGCCGGCGCGCGTGCTCCTGTGCGGCGGCGGCGCCGACCTGCCGCAGGTGCGAGCCGTGCTGGACGAGGAAGGCTGGTGGAACCGCCTGCCGTTCAGCCGCCGGCCGCAGGTGCGGGCGATGGCCCCCGACGAGGTCATCGGCCTTCGCGACGCCACCGGCGGCCTCGGCACGCGGCAGGACGTGACCCCCATGGCGCTGGCCCACCAGGCCCTCATCCTGGACGCGGGCGCATCGGTGGTCGATCGCGCCATGCGCGGCGTCGTTCGCGAGATGGCGCTGTGAGCGAGGAGGCGACGCTCCTCTACCTGGAGACCGATGACGAGGTGACCTCGGTCGCCCGCCGCCTGCGCGAGGCAGACGGCGAGCGGGTCGTGCTCGTCGCGCCGGGTCGTTCGCGGGCGACGTCGAGCGTCGTGGCCCTCCGGCTGCTGGCGCGAATCGCGGAGGAGGCGGGCCGCCCGCTCGCGGTGGTCGGGGACGCGCTCACCCGCTCGCTGGCGGCCGAGGCGGGGCTCGATGCCTACGCGTCGGTCGAGGATGCCCGAACGGCGGTGCCGGCGCCCGCCGAGGCGCAGGCCCGACGCGCCTCGATCCACGTCGTCCGCGGTGACGCGCCCGCGGCGATGGAGACGGTCGCGCTGGCCGCACTGTCGACGTCCGCCGCCACGGGTGACGACTCAGACACGCGCGCGGTGCCGGTGGTCCGCACCACCGCGACCGCATCCGACGGGGCGTCACGTCGCGCGATCCCGCTGGCGCTGCTGCTCGGTGGCCTGGCGGCGCTCCTCGTCGGCGCGGGCGTGCTCGGCGCGACCGTGCTTCCTGCGGCGACGGTCACGGTCGTGCCCGCCAGCGAGCCGCTCGGCCCAGTCGCCTACGAGATCCGGATCGACGATCCCGTCCAGCAGAGCGGCACGGTGGAGGCAACCGCCCCGGTGGCGGCAACGGGGACGTATCCGATCCAGGTGGCGGCGACCGGCGTCGTCGTCTTTCGCAACTTCAACTCGTTCGACGTTGCGGTCGACGCCGGGACGCTCGTGGCGGTCGGCGCCGAGGCCGGTGACCAGGCGTTCGAGACGACCGAGGATGTCGTCGTGCCGGCGGGACAGCTCACGGCCCAGGGAACGATCCTCGCCGGCGAGGCAGGCGGCCGCCATCGTCGCCGCCGCGATCGGCCCGGCCGCCAACGTTGCGGCTGATGCGATCAACACGATCCTGAGCCAGAACACCGCGGCGCGCCTGCGGGGCTTCGGAAACAACCGCGAGCGCTTGGTCCTCAATCCGGAGGCGACGGCCGGCGGCGTCGACGACACGGGCACCGAGATCACCCAGCAGGACGTCGACGACGCGACCGCCAGCCTCCTGGGCGCGCTGGACAGTGCCGTCGCGGACGCGCTCGATGAGACCGGTGACGTGGTCTACGCCGATCCCGCCGAACCGCCCGAACCGGTCATCGAGGGTCTCGACGGTCTGGTGGGGACCCGCGACGTGGAGACGGCCGAGATCAGCGGCACGCTCGCCTACGACCGCCTCTCCGTCGACGAGTCCGAGGTCGTCGCACTGGCCACCGAACGGCTGCTCGGCGACACCGCGGTCCTGCCGCCCGGGCACGAGCTGCTGCCGTCGGCGACCGAGGTCACCATCGGCGAGGCGCGCCAGGACGGGGATGCGCTCATCGTGGCCGTGACCGTGACCGGCGCGTCGACGCCCGTCATCGATCGGGACGAGGTGGTCGATCGCGTGCGGGGACGATCCGTCGATGAGGCGGAGGCGGCCCTCGCCGGGCTCGGCACCCCAACCGTGGACCTCTGGCCCGGCTGGGTCAGCTCGGTGCCCGGAATCGACTGGCGCATCGAGGTCAGGATCGCCGGCGAGGATGTCACGACGCCGGTGCCGTCCTCCAGCGCGTCCGCCGCGCCTTGAGCACGCTCATCGGCCTCGATCACGGCAGCCGCCGCATCGGCGTTGCGGTGGGCGACACAGAGACCGGGATGGCCTTCGCTCGGGCCGCCATCATCCGCCGCAACCTCGAGGTCGACCTCGACTGCGATCGAGGCGCTGGTCAGCGCTGAATCGGCCGAGCTCATCGTCATCGGTCTCCCGCTCAACATGGACGGGACCGAGGGCGGGCAGGCAGCGTCCGCGATGGCATTCGGCGAGCGGTTGGTCGCTCGTGGCATCCGGGTTGCGTACATGGACGAGCGCCTGAGCTCGTGGGAGGCGGGGGAGCGCCTGGCCGAGGCCGGCAGGCGCCCGCGGCGCGAGAGCGGGGAGCTGGATTCGACCGCCGCCCGCCTGATCCTGCAACAATATCTGGACGCCCGTCGCCGGACGGGTCCCCCTGAGGAGACCGAATGAGCCGACGCCCCGCGCCCATGGGCGAGTACGAGGATCGCCGCAACGCGCGCATCCGCCAGCTTCGCGAGCAGCGCGAGGGGCCGATGCGCCGCCGCCGCCGGGTCCAGCCGCTGCTGCTGGTCGCCTGGATCGCCGGCTCGATCGCGCTCCTCGTCGTCCTCATCGTGCTCGGCTTCAACGTGTTCTTCGCGCCGCGCGTGATGGCCTGGGTCGAGGAGAATCCCGGCGCCATCGAGCACGGCCTGGTCCAGGACTTCGTGAAGTGGTACCGGCCGGAGGTGCTCGAGGATCTGCCCGCCAGTGACGAGCAGCGTCGCGTGACGGTCGTCGTCGAGACGGGCGCCACCGACACCGTCATCGGCCAGCTGCTGTTCGACGAGGGGCTGATCAGCAGCCAGATCGCCTTCCAGTACGCGGTCATCACGGCAGGGCCGGGAAGGGACCCTTGCTGCGGCACCTACGACCTGTCGCCGACGCTGCGCCCGTCCCAGATCGTCGCAGCGCTGCAGGGCCAGGACGTTCGGCCCGACGACGACGGTCACGATCCAGCGAGGGCCTGCGCCTGGAGGAGGTTGTCGCGACCTTTGGCGCCAGCGAGATGACGACGAACCTCGAGGAGTTCGCGGCGATCCTCCAGGCGCCTCCGGCCGAGCTACTCAACCAGTTCGACTTCCTCAACGACCTTCCCGCCGGCCGCTCGCTCGAGGGCTACATTCCGCCCGAGACGGTGGAGTACGAGATGAGCGGCACGAACGCCGCTCCGTTCGAGGTCGCCAAGAAGCTGCTTGACGCAGTTCGGCGACCGCGCTGACGCCCGAGATCCGAGAGGCGATCACGGCACAGGGCCTCACCATCGACCAGGCGGTGATCATCGCCAGCATCGTCGAGCGCGAGGCCGTCATCGACGAAGAGCGCCCGCAGATCGCCGCCGTCTACATCAAGCGCTTCCTGGAGCCCGACAACGTGCAGACCGCGGGCCTGCTCAACGCGGACCCGACGCTCCAGTACGGGCTGACCACCGGCGAGCTGCGTCCTGAAGGGCATCCGCTGCTGGCGAATACCGAAGGCTCGTTCCTGCCGGTCGACGAATGGGGAACGGTCGAGTGGTGGCCCCAGCTCCAGGTCTCTGGCGGCGACGTCGCGCTCGAGGAGTACCTGCTCGGCTTCCAGACGTATACCCAGAAGGGCCTTCCGCCGATGCCGATCGCCGCTCCACGCATCGAGTCGATCGCGGCCGTCGCGAACGCGCCGCTCGACGATGGCTTCCTGTTCTTCGTGGCCGGCTGCCCCGACGGCACGCGGGACGGCTCGCACTACTTCGCGACCACACTCCCCGAGCACAACGCCAACATCGCGCGGGCCAACGAGGAGTGTGCCGGCCTGTGACCGATGCGCGCCTGGCGGCGCTCCGCGCGCTTCTCGACGAGCGCGCGCTCGACGCCGTGCTCGTGTCGCGCAACGCGAACAAGCGCTACTACAGCGGCTTTCGGTTGAGCGATGCCGAGGGACCGACCTCCGGCTTCGCCGGCACGCTGCTGGTGACCCGCGATGCGAGCCTGATCCTCGCCGACTCCCGGTACACGGAGCAGGCCGCGCACGAGGCACCCGGCTGGGAGATCGTCGCGACCTCCGGGCCGATCCAGGAGGAGCTCCCGCCGCTTCTCCTTCGGCACGAGATCGAGGCGCTCGGCATGGAGGCTGCCGTCGTGACGCACGCCGACTGGGCGGCGCTGGCCGAGGCCGCGCCCGGCGTCGAGCTCCACGCCATCGACGACGAGCTCGTCCCGCTGCGGATCCGCAAGACTGCCGACGAGGTGGACGCGATCGGTCGGGCCTGCGCGCTGACGGACGCCTGCTTCGAGCACCTCGTCGAGTTCGTGCGCTCCGGCATGACGGAGCAGGAGGTCGCACTCGAGCTCGAGCGCTGGTTCCGGATGAACGGTGCGGAGGGCCTCGCCTTCGAGTCGATCGTCCTCGCCGGTGCCCGTGCCGCGATGCCGCACGGCCGGCCATCCAACGCGCGCATCGAGCCCGGCAACGTGCTGCTCATCGACTTCGGGTGCATCGTCGACGGGTATCGGTCCGACATGACGCGCACGCTGTTCGTGGGCGAGGTTCCCGACGAAATTCGCCGCTACCACGATGCCGTGCGCGAGGCGCAGCAGGCGGCGATCGACGCGATCGCGATCGGCGTCAATGGGCAGGAGCTCGACGCCATCGCACGTCGCCGGATCGAGGCCGAGGGGGTCGAGCCGTACGGGCACGGGCTCGGACACGGGATCGGGCTCGAGACCCACGAGCCGCCGCGGCTGCGGAAGTCGGAGGCCTTCATCCTCGAGGCCGGCATGGTGTTCAGCATCGAGCCGGGCATCTACCTGCCCGGCGTGACCGGCATCCGGATCGAGGACATCGTCGCGCTCGAGGAGGCGGGTCCGCGGCTGCTGACGACCGTCGCCGCGCGAGGCGCTCGTCATCGGCTGAACCGGCCAAATTCACGTGAGGTGTGCGTTACGCGCACCGGATCGCTCGGAACGGTCAATCTCGGCAGCTGATGCACGCTCCGTGTGAATTCCGACCGGTCGAGGCTGTTGATCGGGCGTAGTGCACGTCCGGTGTGAATCTGGCTCGTTCAGGCTGCGGGCCGTCGGCATCGGCCGAACCATGTCGCCGCGCTATCCTGAGCAGCGCACCCATCGGTCCATGAGCAGGAGCAGCGATTGATCAGCACCGGCGACGTCAAGAAGGGCGTCATCATCGAGCTCGACGGGCAGCTGTTGAAGGTCCTCGACTGGACCCACATCAAGATGGCCCGCGGCTCGGCCCAGGTTCGGATGAAGCTCCAGAACGTGCGCAAGGGCGACATCGTCGAGCGGACCTTCCAGGCCGGGACCCGCTGGCCGCGTGCCCGGGTGGAGCAGCGCAAGGCGCAGTACCTGTACTCCGACGGCGACGCCTACCACTTCATGGACTCCGAGTCGTACGACCAGTTCGCCATCCGCGGCGCCATGCTCGGGGACGACGCGAAGTACCTCCTCGAGAACACCGACGTCTTCGTGAGCACCTACGAGGGCGAGGTGCTCGGGCGTCGACCTGCCGCTGACCGTCGACCTGCGCGTGACCCAGACCGATCCCGGCTTCGCCGGCGACACGGCCACCGGCGCCAAGAAGCAGGCCACCGTCGAGACCGGGCTCGTCGTCTCGGTGCCGCTGTTCGTGAACGAGGGCGACGTGCTGCGCATCGACACCCGGAACGGCGAGTACGTCACCCGGATCCAGTAGGACCGATGGCCGACCAGCCGTCGCTGTGGGACCTGCCGCAAGAGGCCGAAGAGGAGCCGCCGCCACCCGCTGAAGCCGCGCCGGCGCAACCCCGCGCGACCCCCCGGATCCTTCGCGTCACGGATCTCAACCGGCGCGTGCGCACCCTCCTCGACGGCGACAGCGTCCTCGCCGACGTCTGGGTCGAGGGCGAGGTGAGCCAGCCGTCGTTCCCGCCGTCCGGGCACTGCTTCTTCACCCTCAAGGACGCCAACAGCCAGGTCCGCGCCGCGCTCTTCCGCGAGGAGCTGGACCGCGCCGGCATGCGCCCGGTCGCACGGCATGAACGTCATCATCCACGGCCGCGTCCGCGCCTACGAGCCGCAGGGCGTCTACCAGCTCTACGTCGACTCGATCACCGCCGCCGGTGCCGGCGACCTCCACGCGCGCTACGAGGCGCTGCGCAAGCAATTGGCCGCCGCAGGTCTCTTCGAGGACGCTCGAAAGCGCCCGATCCCGCGCTGGCCCCGTCGCATCGGCGTCGTCACGTCGCCGGTCGGCGCCGTGTGGCGCGACATCAACAACGTCCTGCGCCGACGCTATCCGCTCGTCGAGCTGATCCTGTCGCCGAGCGTGGTCCAGGGCGTGACCGCCGCTCCGGCGATCGTGCGCGCGCTCCAGCGGCTGTACGCCCAGCGCGATCTCGACACGATCATCCTGGCCCGCGGCGGCGGCTCGCTCGAGGATCTGTGGAGCTTCAACGACGAGCGCGTCGTGCGGGCGGTGGCGGAGGCGCCGGTGCCGATCATCGTCGGCGTTGGCCACGAGTCGGACGTCACGCTGGCCGACTTCGCCGCCGACCTGCGCGCCCCGACGCCGAGCGCGGCCGCGGAGCTCGCAACGCCGGACGCCACGCAGCTGGCGACCGTGATCGGCCGCCTGCGCGACCGGGCGACGGCCGCGCTGCTGGGTCGCGCCGTGGAGCGACGAACCTTTCTCGACGCCGAGCGCCGCGCGCTGGCCGGCCTGGCACCCGACATGGGCGCGGCCCGACAGCGCACGTCCGACCTCCTCGATCGTGGCGCACGGGCGCTGGACGACCGCGTGGCTCGCCGCCGGATGCTCCTGGAATCGGCGCACGCGACACTGCGCACGCTCTCGCCGACGGCCACCCTCGAGCGCGGCTATGCCGTCGCGCGTACCGCCGATGGCCGGATCCTGCGCGACGCGACCGACGTGGCGGCGGGGGAGCCGCTGCAGGTGACGGTGGCGCGCGGTACCGTGGACACCCGCGTCGAGCGCACCCGCGCCGACGGCACCGAGGAGCTCTTGTCATGATCGACGACGCCAGGCTCGACGTGCTCACCGACGAGGAGCTCGCTCGGCGGCCATTCGACGAGCTGGTCGTGGCGCTCCAGCAGACCGTCCAGCGCCTCGAGGGCGGCAACGCCGGCCTGGAGGAGAGCATCAAGCTCTACAAGCAGGGCCTGCGGCTCCACGCCGCGTGCGATACGCGCCTCCGCGAGGCGGAGCTCACCATCACCGAGCTCGGCCGCCGCGGCGTCGCCGGAGCCGAGCCGGCTGAGCCGGCTGAGCCGGAGCCCACCGAAGGGGAATGACCCGCATCCGGCCGATGCGGGAGGCCGACGCCGCGCGCGTGGCGGCGCTGACGACGCAGCTCGGCTACCCGGTGGCGCCCGACGAGCTGGCCCGACGCCTGGCGGAGGTCCGCACGCACGATGACCACGAGCTGTTGGTTGCGGTCGATCCCGATGACGCCGCCATCGGCTGGATCCACGTCGGCCGGCATGCCGGGCTCGAGGTCGCCGACCTGGCGATCATCCACGGCCTGGTGGTGGACGAAACGCTCCGATCCGGCGGCATCGGCAACGAGCTGGTGGACGCGGCGGAGGCCTGGGCCCGATCGACCGGCGCGACCACCATCATCGTTCGCTCCCGGGTCGCGCGTCAGCGAGCGCATCGGTTCTACGAGCGCATCGGCTATGTCGAGGTCAAGGTCAGTCACACCTTCTCCAAGCCGCTCGTCTGAGGGAATTCGGACCTATACTCTCGTGCGACCTCAGGAGGGCAAGTTTTCCCTTGACGCTGCTCGAAACCATCCGCGAGCCGTCGCAGCTGCAGGACCTGACGCCGGAGCAGCTGGAGACCCTGGCCGCGGACCTGCGCGAGAAGATGATCCGCACCGTCCAGCAGACCGGTGGGCACCTGGCGAGCTCGCTGGGTGCCGTTGAGATCACGATCGCGCTGCATCGGGTGATGGACTCGCCGCGCGATCGGATCGTGTGGGATACCGGTCACCAGGCGTACGCGCACAAGCTGCTGACGAACCGATGGGATCGCTTCGACACCCTGCGCCAGATCGACGGCATCGGTGGCTTCCCGCGCCGTTCTGAGAGCGAGCACGACGTCTTCGACGGGGGACACGCCGGCACCGGCGTCAGCATCGGCGTCGGCCTGGCGGCCGCGCGCGACGTCCGCCGGAGGACCGATCCGGCGCGCCGCCAGCGGATCGCCGTCTGCGTGGGCGACGCGGCCATCGGCTCCGGCCTGACGATGGAGGCGCTCAACCACCTCGGCCACACCAAGCAGCCCCTGCTCATCGTGCTCAACGACAACGAGATGAGCATCAGCCGTTCGGTCGGCGGGCTCTCGACGCGCCTCAACAAGATGCGTCTGTCACGGGCCTACCAGGAGACGAAGTCGGCCACGCAGAACGCGCTGCCGCGCATCCCCCTCATCGGCAGGCCGACCTTCAGGCTGCTGGCCTGGGCGAAGGAGGGCTTCAAGCGGAGCTGGGCGAAGGTCGGATTCTTCGAGGACATGGGCATCACCTACATCGGCGTGCTCGACGGCCATGACCTGGACGAGCTGGAGGCCGCATTCGAGGCCGCCTTCCGCCTGCGTGCCCCGGTCCTGGTCCACGTCAAGACGACCAAGGGCAAGGGCTACGCACCGGCCGAGGCGGACTCGATGAGCTTCCACGGCGCCAGCCTGCCGCCGATCGACCTGGCACTCATCGATCCCACCGAGGAGCCACTGCCGGCGGAGGGCAAGCCGACCCACAAGCCGAAGACCTACACCCAGACCTTCGTGGAGGAGCTCGTCCGGCTTGGCGAGACCGATGAGCGCATCACCGCCATCACGGCCGGCATGCCGACCGGCACCGGCCTCTCTCGCTTCGCGGAGCACTTCCCGTCGCGATTCCACGACGTCGGCATCGCCGAGCCGCACGCGGTCACGATGGCGGCCGGCCTCGCGCTGGCGGGCATGCGGCCCGTCGTGGCGCTCTACTCGACCTTCAGCCAGCGGGCGTACGACGGCCTGGTCCACGACGTGTGCCAGAACGGCGTGCCGGTCCTGCTCGGCCTCGATCGATCCGGCCTCGTCGGCGAGGACGGCACCAGCCACCAGGGCATGTTCATGCTTCCCGGCCTGCGCTCCCTCCCGAACCTGGCCGTCGGCTCGCCGAAGGACGAACAGGAGCTGCGCGACCTGGTCGTGACGGCGCTCGGCCTCGACGGGCCGGTGGCGCTGCTCTATCCAAGGGACGCCGGCGAGGACCTGCCCGACCGCATCGGCGCTCCGCTCGAGGTCGGCCGCGGGGAGGTGCTGCGCACCGGCGACGACCTGCTGCTGGTCGGGTTCGGCCCGATCGTCCAGCGTCTGCTCTCGGTTGCGGCGGAGCTCGAGGCCGATGGTCTGGCCAGCACCGTCATCAACGCGCGCTGGGCGAAGCCGCTCGACGAGGCGCTCATCGGCGAGCATGCCGCCGGCAAGCGGCTGGTCGTGACCGCCGAGGAGTCGGCCGTCATGGGCGGCTTCGGAGATGGCGTGCTCGACGCGCTCAATCGTGCCGGCATCCACGTGCCGCTCCACAAGGTCGCGCTGGCCGATGGCTTCGTCCACCACGGGGCGGTCGAGGATCTGCGGCGCCAGCAGCGCATCGACGCCCCGGGCATCCTGGCCCAGGTCCGCGAAGCGCTCGGCGTTTCTGAAGCTGCGCCAAAGCGACGCCCGAGGGTCTCGGCCGCCTAGCGCTCCGGAACCTCCGACGGACGCGACGACCGACGTAGGCAACCGCGGCGGGCCGGCCGATGCGCTGGCGACGCGGCGTGGCCACGATGGCGTTGCACTCAGGGCCGCATGGCGGCACTGCACTCCATGAGGCATCTGCAATGACCGTCCAGAGTCTTGCGCCGTCCCGCCCCTTCATCGGTCCGGACCGCGCCCTCGTTTCCCGGCTCAGCGCCATCGCTGCCGCATTCATCTTCGGCATGGCCGGCCTGATCCTCTTCGCCATCGGGATCGCGTTCCCGATCGCCCTGGGAGCGATCACCGACCAGGGTCTCCCGTTTTCCGCCGCGGACGTCGCGCTCGCCGAGCGCCTGGCACCGCTGTGGTGGGTCTTCATCTCGGGCTCGGTGCTGAGTGTCGTCGCGCTCATCGCCGTCCTGGATCGTGGCGCGCTCGGCAAGCGCATCGCCGTGGTCGTCGCCGGCATTGGCGTGGCTCTCGCCATGGCGGCCGAGCTGGGCCTCGTCGTCCGGGGAGCCGCTGGTGGGGTCTCCGAGGTGGCCAACGTCGCCGCGACCGCCTTCCTCATCGCGCTGGTCTGCACCGTCCTCGTCGAGCAACGCAGCCGGTAGCTCCTCGATCGACCAACCGATCCGCGTGCGCGTCCGCCGACCGCCCTACCATCGCGCCGTGACCCGAATCCGCCTCGACCAGCTGCTCGTCGAGCGACGCCTCGCGCGCTCGCGGGCCGAGGCCCAGGCGCTGATCGTGGCGGGCGACGTGGAGCTCGAGGGAGCGGGGACTCGCTCGCTCAAGCCCGGGCAGCTGGTCGCGGCAGACGCATCGGTCTCACTGGTCGACAAGCCGCGCTGGGCGAGCCGGGCGGGCGCCAAGCTGGAGCACGCGCTGGACGAGTTCGGGATCGACCCGACCGGCATGGCCTGCCTCGACGCCGGAGCCTCGACGGGCGGCTTCACCGACGTCCTGCTGAGCCGCGGCGCGCGCATCGTGTACGCCGTGGATGTGGGGCGCGCACAGCTCATCGATCGGCTGCGCCGTGACCCGCGGGTGGTGAGCATGGAGCGCACGAACCTCCGGGAGCTGGCGTCCCTGCCCGAGCCGATCGACCTTGCCACGCTCGACCTCAGCTTCATCAGCCTGCGCCTGGTCCTGCCGGCGGTCCGCAGGCTGCTCGCCGATGACGGCAGGGTCGTCGCGCTCGTGAAGCCGCAGTTCGAGGCCGGTCGCGAGGACGTACCGCGCGGCGGCGTGGTGCGCGACGCCGCGATCTGGAAGCGCGTCCTCGGTGATCTCGCACGGGAAGCCGTGCCGGCGGGCCTGCATGCCCATCGGGCGATCCGGTCGCCGATCACCGGCGCCGACGGCAACGTCGAGTTCCTGGTGGACCTGCGTGGCGATGCGGCAGACGCTGGGGCATTCGCCGAGAGCAGCGTCGAGGCCGTCAACGGCGCGTAGCACACGCGTATTACGATGCGCTCGATGAAACGCAGGGCGGCGCGCGGCGCGAACGAGGCGGAGCAGCTCGGCATCGGCTTCGAGGGCATCGAGGTGATCGAGCCGGCCCCTCACGAGCCGGCGCCGGACACGATGCGCCAGATCGTGAGCCTGCGGATGCCCGACGCGCTGCTCGAGCGCGTCGAGGAGGCGGCTCGGGCGCGCGGCGTGTCGCCGTCCAGCCTGATGCGCGCGCTGATCGCCGCCGGCCTCGACCGATCCTATGCCGCCGTTCGCGAGCGATCCGGCCCGACGGACATGGCGACCGAGATCGCGGCGCTCGGTGAGCGGATCGACGCGCTCGCGCGCGCGGTCGAGGGCCGGGGCGCGGCGGACGGGTCCTGATGGAGCTGCGACGCATCGGCTTCGCCTTCAACCCCTACAACGACGAGGCCCGCGCCGTGCTCGATCGCGCGCACGCCTGGTGCCAGGCGCACGGCGTCGACGCCTGGGACGCCCGGGCCGACGACCGTGACCTGATCGCCACGGAATGCGCGGCGGGCAGCGACCTCGTCTGCGTGCTCGGCGGGGACGGCACCTTCCTGCGCAGCGCCAACGCCATCGGCGAGACCGGCGTGCCGGCGCTCGGCATCAACCTCGGGCGCGTCGGCTTCATGGCCAAGGTCGAGACGGATGGGCTCGAGCGCGCGCTCGACCAGGTCGTGGCCGGCGACTACACGATCGAGGATCGCTTTCGGATCGAGGCCGCGATCGTCCATCCCGATGGGAAGGTCGCCGAGCGGCACGCCTGCCTCAACGAGGTCGTGGTCGCCCGCGGCCGCCGCGTCCGCATGATCCGCCTCGAGGTCGAGGTCTCCGGCAGCCACCTCGCCACCTACGTCGCCGATGCCGTCGTGGTCGCCACGCCGACCGGCTCGACCGCCTACAGCTTCAGCGCCGGTGGCTCGATCCTGGACCCGCGGCTGCGCAACATGATCATCACGCCGGTCGCCAGCTACCTGTCGCCGCTGCACAGCGTGGTCGCCGGCGAGGACCACGTCGTCCAGCTCACCCTGCGCGAGGCCGCCGACCCGGCGATCGTGAGCATCGACGGCCAATGGGACATCGAGCTCGGCCCGGGCGACACGGTCGAGGTGCGGGCGCTTCCCGAGCCGCTGCGCCTGCTCGAGCCAACCGGCGCCACCCCGTTCTACGACCTGCTGCGCACCAAGGCCAGCCTGCTGCCGTACTGATGGTGGGCTGATGGCACTGCGCGAGCTCACGGTCGAGAACCTGGCGGTGGTCGAGTCGGTGCGCCTCTCGCTGGGCGACGGGTTCACCGTGCTGACCGGCGAGACGGGCGCGGGGAAGTCGCTGGTGGTCGACGCCGTGGCGCTGGCGCTCGGGGCGCGTGCCGCCACCGACCAGGTCCGCTCCGGGACCGATGCCGCGCGCGTCGAGGCGATCTTCGACGCTCCCGACCTGCCGGCCGACGACGCGATGCGCGAGGTGGTCGACGCCGGCGAGGGCAGCATCATCGTGCGCCGCGAGGTGGGAGCCGACGGCAGGTCCGTCGCGCGCGTGAACGACCGCGCGGTCACGGTCGGCGGGCTCGCCGGCCTCGGCGCGCGATTGGGCGAGATCCACGGGCAGCACGATCAGCAGCGTCTGCTGGAGCCGGCGCGCCAACTGGCGCTGCTCGACGGGTTCGGCGGGCACGATTTGGGGGCCGTCGACGAGCGGTACCGGGCGTGGCGAACGACGGTGGCCGCCGCGGCGGAGCTGTTGACCGATGCCCACGAGCTGGCTCGGCGGGTCGAGCTGCTGCGCCACCAGGTCGACGAGATCGGGGGTGCCGCACCGCGCGACGGCGAGGACGCCGAGCTGGAGGCGCAGCTTCGCGCCGCCGAGCACGCCGAGACCATCGCACGGTCAGCGGCCGAGGCGGTCGCCGCGCTTCGCGACGAGGGCGGGGCCGCGGACGCCATCGGCAGCGCCGAGCGCGGCCTGGCCACCGCGGCGCAGCACGACGAGCGGTTCGCGACGCTGGCGGACCGCGCGGCCGCGCTGGCGGCCGAGGCATCCGAGCTCGCCCGGGACGCCAGCGACGTCGCCGACGGCGTCGACCTCGATCCCGCCAGCCGCGCCGCCGCGGAGGAGCGGCTGGCGCTGCTCTACGACCTGCGACGCAAGTACGGCGACTCGCTGGAGGCGGTGATCGCGTTCGGGGCGTCGGCCGCCGCCGAGCTCGAGGCGCTCGAGAACCAGGAGGGAGCGCGCGAGCGGCTCCGCGCCGAGGAGGTCGAGCGACGCGCGGCGCTCGAGGAGGCGGCAGCGTGAGCTGACCGCGGCGCGGCGCGCCGCGGCGGATCGGCTGACGGAGGCGGTCAACGCCGAGCTTCCTCCGCTCGGGCTCAGCGCCGGCTCCTTCGGCATCGAGCTCGATTCGGTCGAGATCGGCTCGCATGGCGCCGATCGCGCGACGTTCACGTTCGCACCCAACGCCGGAGAGCCACCGCGGCCGCTGTCTCGAATCGCGTCGGGCGGTGAGGCCAGCCGGCTGTCGCTGGCGCTGAAGGTCGTGCTGGCCACGGCCGACGAGACGCCGCTCCTCGTCTTCGACGAGATCGATGCCGGGGTCGGCGGCCGGAACGCATCGGCGCTGGGGGAGCGCCTGCGGACCCTGGGCCGCTACCACCAGGTGCTGTGCGTGACGCACCTCGCGCAGGTGGCCGCGCACGCCGACGCGCACATCGTGGTCGGCAAGCGGGAGGCCGGCGGCCGAACGACGACCGACGCCACGCTGCTCGGTCCCGACGAGCGCACCCGCGAGCTGGCGGCGATGCTCGGCGGCGAGGGTGCGGGTGACGAGGCGCAGGCCGCGGCCGAGGCACTGCTGCGCGCGGCGCAATGACCGACACGGTCCTGACCGATGCGATCGACGCCTTCCTCGTCGAGCTCCGCGTCGAGCGCGGCCTGTCGCCGCTCACCATCAAGGCCTACCGCGGTGACCTTGCCCAGTTCGCGCAGGGTGCGGGCACGCGCTGGCGCGACGATCCGAAGCCGCTCGTCGAGTTCGTGCGGGGCCTCCAGCGGGCCGGCGCCCGGGGCAGCACGCAGGCGCGCAAGAGCGCGGCGGTGCGCAGCTTCTACGGATTTGCGCTGCGGGAGGGCATCGCCACCCGGGACGTCCCGGCCCTGGTCGACGCGCCCCGCCCGGGCACCTACCTGCCGGACGTGCTGGCGCCGGAGGACGTGGAGCGCATCCTCGATGCCCCGCCGGCCGACGACCCGATCGCCATCCGGGATCGGGCCATCCTGGAGCTGCTCTACGCCTGCGGGCTGCGGGTCAGCGAGCTGGTCGGCCTCGACACCGACCGGGTGGACCTCCCCGGACAGCAGGTTCGCGTCATCGGCAAGGGCAACAAGGAGCGGCGCGTGCCGATGGGCGACGAGGCGCGCGAGCGCCTGCATCGGTACCGCATCGGTCCTCGGGCTGCATGGACGGCCGCCAGGCCCACCCCGGCGGTCTTCGTTGGCAAGCGCGGAAACCGGATGAGCCGGGAGTCCGTATGGCGCCTCGTGAAGCGCTGGACCGAGGCCGCCGGCGTCGACGAGCGGGTGACGCCGCACACGTTTCGGCACAGCTTTGCCACCCATCTGCTGGAGGGCGGAGCCGACCTGCGCGTGGTCCAGGCCCTGCTCGGCCATGCTAGCATCAGCACCACCCAGCTCTACACGCACCTGACCGGCGAGCGCGTCCGCGAGGTTTACGCGAGGGCGCATCCGAGAGCTTGAAACGGAGCGCACGAAACCGATGAGCTACGCGCGGAACCTCCTCAGCCGTGGCGAGGAGGTCGTCTACGAGAGCCGACAGCACTGGTTCGCAATCATCGCGCGAACGTGGATCTGGATCGTCCTCACCGTCGTGGCGCTGGCCGTTGTCATCTTCCTCGTCTCGGGGACTGAGCCGGTCGGCGGTGAGACCGTCGGCGGTGCCCTGACCATCGTGACGATCGTGGCGCTGATCGCCGCCCTCGGATTCATCGCCTTCACGCTGTGGGACTGGCGCAACCAGGAGTGGCTGATCACGACGCGGCGGGTGATGCGCGCCGAGGGCGTCCTCAACAAGAGCGTCACCGACACGAGCCTCGAGAAGATCAACGACGCGCGCCTGGACCAGAGCGTCTTCGGCCGGATCTTCGGCTACGGCACGCTCGACATCCTGACCGCCGCGGAGGAGGTGGGCGGGAAGAGCCTCTCCGACTTCCCGATGATCGCGGACCCGGTCGAGTTCAAGAAGGCCATGTTCGACCAGAAGCAGATGCTCGAGCAGCCGGACCTCGCCCGACCTCGCTACCAGCGAGCAGCCGATGCCCCGGAGCTGCGGCCCGCCGAGCCGATGCCGCCGCGTGCCGGCTCCGACCGCGTGGCCGTTCACGACGAGGGCGCGGCAACGCCGGCCGCACCGCCCGCGCCGGAGGCCCGCAGTGCCGCCGACGAGATCGGCGCGACGCTCGAGCGACTGGCCGGCCTGCGCGACAAGGGCCTCATCACCCCCGAGGAGTACGAGGCGAAGAAGCGCGATCTGCTGGAGCGGATGTAGGTGGGCGTGACCGCCCCTGGCGCGATCTCAAATGATGTCCTCGGCGCGGAGCTGGATCGGCGCATCGGTGAGGCGAGCGACGCCATCAAGCGCCACCTCGACGCCGAACCGTCCCTCGGCCAGCCGCGTCTCGTCGCGGTGCTCGGCTCCGGGCTGGGTGGCGTCGTCGAGCTGCTCGATCCCGAGCCTCGGCTGCGGCTGAGCTATCGGGACATTCCGCACGTCCCCGGCACGGCCGTCGAGGGCCACGCCGGCGAGCTGGTTGCCGGCACGGTCGCCGGGACCCCCGCGATCCTGCTGGTTGGCAGGGCGCATCCCTACGAGGGCTACTCGCAGCGCGAGTCGACCCTGCTGCTCCGCGCCGCGCTCGCGCTTGGGCCCGACACCGTGGTGCTCACCAACGCCGCGGGAGGTCTCAATCCTGACTTCGATCCCGGTGACGTGATGTTGATCGCCGACCACATCAACCTGTCGGGCGACAATCCGCTGACCGGCCCGAACCTGGATCGGTTCGGCGCCCGCTTCCCGCCCATGGTCGATGCCTACGACCCGGCGTATCGGGTCGCGGCGCTGGAGGCCGGGGAGCGGACGGGCGTGGCGCTCCGCGAGGGCGTGTACATCATGCTTTCCGGCCCGTCATACGAGACCAGGGCGGAGCTGCGCATGCTCCGCACGCTGGGCGGCGATGCCGTCGGCATGAGCACGGCGCACGAGGCCATCGTGGCGCGCCATGCCGAGCGCCGCGTGCTCGGGTTCAGCCTCATCACGAACAAGGCCACCGACGACGTCGAGACCGGCGCCTCACACGACGAGGTCATCGAGGTGGGCCAGGTCGGCGCGGCGAAGCTCGTGACCCTGCTGGGTGACCTCCTCCCGCGGCTGACGTAGATGCCGATCGGGAACTTCTCAATCGAGCGCCTGATCGCCGGTGCCGTGGCACTGCTCGTGGGCCTGACCTTCCACGAGTTCAGCCACGCGCTGACGGCCGATCAGCTGGGAGACGGGCGTCCGCGGGCGATGGGCCGCCTGACGCTCAACCCGATCGCGCACCTCGATCCGATCGGCGCGCTCATGCTCGTGATCGCCGGCTTCGGCTGGGCGAAGCCGGTGATGGTGAACCCGGCAGCGCTGCAGGGCGGACGCCGGTCGATGGCGCTGGTGGCGTTCGCAGGGCCGATCGCGAACGTGGTGGTCGCGGTCGCGTTTGCGGTGGTCTACCGGGTCATGGCGCTCGTCGGCGTCGACAGCGGGTTCGTCCTGAACCTCGTCGCGCTCATCGTCCAGCTCAACATCCTGCTTGCCATCTTCAACCTGATCCCGATCCCGCCGCTGGACGGCTACAACGTCGTGCTCGCCTATCTGCCACCGCGGCAGGCCGTCACGATCCAGCAATACGCCCCCTACGGGATGATCGCGCTGCTGCTCCTGATCTTCCTGCCGGGCAGCCCGCTGCGTGCGCTCCTCTCGCTGGCTGCTCCGGTGACCCAGGTGCTCATCGGTGCATAGGGTCGGGCAGCTCGTCGCCCACGTGCGAGCGCGCGTCGAGCCGGAGGAGGAGGCCCTCGTGCACCGGATCCTGCCGGAGCGCGGCGTGGCCCTCTTCGAATCGATGCCCGTCGCGGATCGTCGCCACGGCCTCGACGTCGCCGAGCGGCTGCTCCGGAGCGGGCAGGACGACCACGACCTGCTCGCCGCCGCGCTGCTCCACGATGCCGCCAAGGGCCACCGCATGCGGCTCTGGCACCGGGTCGCCGGCGTGCTGCTCGAGGCGCTCGCCCCGTCCCTCCTGCGACGCGTCGCCAGCCCCGATCCGTCCTCGTGGCGCCACCCATTTCACCTCTACCTGCACCACCAGCCGATGTCGGCCGATCTCGCGGCGGGCGCGGGCCTCGCGCCACGCGTCGGAGCCTTCATCCGGGGCGAGGTCGCCGACGCGGACGTGCAGCTCCTCCGAGCGCTGAGCAGGGCAGATGACGCAGGCTGACGGCATGCAGCCGATCGCGGTCGAGCCAGGCGCCCCGACCGCCGTCCCGATCGGGGATGGCGAGTTCACCCTCGCCCTCCCCACCTTCGAGGGACCGCTCCAGCTGTTGCTGCACCTGATCGAGTCGCGGCAGCTCGATGTGCTGACCGTCCCGCTGGCGGAGGTGGCCGACGCGTACGTCGAGCACCTGGCCAGGCACCCGGTGGATGCCGCACACCTGTCCGAGTTCGTCGCCATCGCGGCCCAGCTCATCTTCATCAAGTCGAAGCGCATGCTCCCGGCCGAGCCGCTCCCGCCGCTGCCGGACGGCGCCGACGAGATGGACGAGGACGAGCTTCGGCGTCGCCTGCTGGAGTACCGCGCCCTTCGCGACGCTTCCGTCTCGCTCGGCGAGCGCGATGGCACCGCGCCCCTCATGCGCCGCGAGCCGCGCGAGTCCGACCTGCCCGAGGCCCCGACCGAGCCGATGCCGGTCGGCGTGCTCGTCTCAGCGCTGGAGCGGCTGGCCGCCATCCCCGAGCCGGTGGCGCCGCCCCCCGAGATCGTCGCTCGCGAGATCACCATCGGCCAGCAGATCGCGGTGCTGCGGGAGGCCCTCTCGCGGAGCGGCCGAGTCGTCCTCCAGTCGATCCTCGCTCGTTGCCACTCCCGGACCGAGGCCGCAGTGACCTTCCTCGCCACCCTCGAGCTGGTGCGGCGGCGGCAGGTGACGGCACGGCAGGACGATCTCTTCGGGCCCATCACCGTCGAGTCGGTTCCGGAGTCGGGCGGATGAATGATCACGGTGCGCCGGACGATCTCGCGGTCTTCTACGAGGCGCTCCTGTTCATCGCCGAGCGTCCGCTGAGCTCGACCGAGCTGGGAGAGATCGGCGGCGTGCCGCGGCTGCAGGCCGAGGCGGCCCTCTCGTCGCTGGCGGAGCGACTCACCGAGGACGAGCGGGGAGTCCGGCTGCAGCGCAACGACGACGCGTGGCAGCTCGTCACCGCGCCTGAGGTGGGCGCGCGGCTGGCTGCCTACGCGGCCCGGGAGGAGGCGCGCCTTTCGCCCGCGGCGCTCGAGGCGTTGGCGGTCGTGGCCTACCGCCAGCCGTGCACGCGCGGCGACGTCGAGCGCGTCCGCGGCGTCGACTCCGACTACGTGATCCGCTCGCTGATGCATCGGCGGCTGGTGGTTGAGCTCGGCCGGCGAGATACGCCCGGCCGGCCCGTGCTGTTCGGGACCACCTTCACGTTCCTCGAGCGCTTCGGCCTGACCTCGCTGGACGATCTCCCCGCGCTCTCCAGCGACGCCGCGCAGCTCACTGCCCTGACGGAGCCGGCTGTCGCCGATGGCGAGTGAGCGGCTGCAGAAGCTCATCGCGCGCGCCGGACTGGCGTCGCGCCGCCAGGCCGAGCAGCTCGTGGTCGACGGCCGCGTCCGCGTCAACGGTGCGGTGGCGCAGCTGGGCTCCTCGGCGGATCCGGCAGTGGACGCGATCGAGGTCGACGGCCGTCCGCTCCGATCCCCATCGCGCGCCATCCATCTCGCCGTCCACAAGCCGCCCGGGTTCCTCAGCTCGGCCCACGACGAGCGTGGCCGGCGCTCCGTGGTGGCGCTGGTGGATGCGGGCGACGAGCGCCTCTGGCCGGCCGGACGGCTGGACGTCGAGTCGGAAGGACTCATGATCCTGACCAACGACGGCGACTGGGCGAACCGCGTCGTGCACCCCCGGTACGGCAACCTGCGCGAGTACGCGGCGCTCGTCACGCCGGCGCCGACGCGCGCCGTGCTCAAGCAGCTGCGCGATGGCGTCACGCTCGACGATGGCCCGGCACGGCTGTTGGAAGCGCGATTCGCGCTGCCGCCGCCCGAGGTCGAGCGAGGCCGAGAAGAGGCCGGTGTCTGGCTCCAGGTTCGGATCGGCGAGGGCCGGAAGCGGGAGGTGCGGCGCCTCTTTCACGCGGTCGACGCGAGCGTCGAGCGTCTGGTCCGCACCCGGATCGGCACGCTGAGCCTCGGCGGGCTGCGAAGCGGGCAATGGCGCTACCTCCGTCCGTCCGAGGTCGCGGCGCTGGCCGGCGAGCGGCGGCAATGACGATCGCGGTGGCCATCGACGGCCCGTCGGGGGCCGGAAAGAGCACGGTCGGTCGGGCGCTCGCGCGGCGCATCGGCGCGAGATTCGTCGATACCGGTCTGATGTACCGCGCGCTGACCCTGGCAGCGCTCGAGCAGGGGATCGACCTGGAGGATGGCCCGGTCCTGGCGGGGCTGGCCGACACCTGCCGGATCGAGGTCGAGCGGGCGGGTCCCGACAGCGGCGACCAGGAGGCCGTCCTGCTCGCCGGCCGCGACGTCACCGCCGAGCTCCGCAGCCCGGAAGTCGACCGCGCGGTGAGCGCCGTCAGCCGGCACGCGGAGGTCCGCCAGGCGATGCTGCCCGTCCAGCGCGCCGCAGCCTTCCGCGGCGACGTGGTCATGGTCGGCCGCGA
This sequence comes from uncultured Chloroflexia bacterium, assembly GCA_963759405.1. GTDB lineage: Bacteria > Chloroflexota > Limnocylindria > QHBO01 > QHBO01 > JACDBZ01. The sequence continues at coordinate 215,555 of CAVWZA010000018.1, forward strand.
CATCGGCACCGTCGTTCTTCCCGACGCGACCCTGAACGTCTACCTCACCGCGAGCGCGGAGGTGCGTGCGGCGCGTCGCGCCGGGGAGATGGGGACGCCGGAGCGGACGGACCAGTACCTCGAGGAGATTCGACGCAGGGACACGGCGGACTCGCAGCGCGCGGTGGCGCCGTTGCGCATTCCGGCGGACGCGCTCATCCTCGACACCGGCGAGCTCGACGTCGACGCCTGCGTCGAGGCGATCGTCGAGCGCCTGGAGGAGATCGGTGCGTAGCTGGTTCTGGCACCCGGGCGCGATCATCGCCGGCGGGCTTGGACGCCTCCTGTTCGATGCGCGGATCGAGGGCGTCGAGCACGTGCCGCGAACGGGACCGTTCATCATCGTCTCGAATCACACCTCGAACGTCGATCCGCCCCTCGTCGGCTGGGCGACGGGGCACCAGGTCGGCCGGGTCATCCACTTCATGGCCAAGATCGAGATGCGCGGCTGGCCGTTCCTCGGTTGGCTGGCGACCCAATCGGCCGTGTTTTTCGTCCGGCGCGGCGAGGGAGATCGCGCTGCGCAGCGCTTCTCGCTCGAGACGCTGGCCGCGGGTCGGCCGATCGGCCTCTTCGCCGAAGGGACGCGCTCGCGTGACGGTCACCTGAAGCCCCTGAAATCCGGAGCCGCCTTCCTGGCCATGCGCTCGGGTGCGCCGCTGCTGCCGGTGGGGATCGCGGGCACCCATCGGCTCTTCCCGGGGCACTCTCGGTGGCCGCATCCGACAAAGATCAGGATCCGCATCGGCGAGCCGTTCACGCTGCCGCATCAGCCGGATGGCAGGCTCGATCGCGAGGCCCTGGCCGCCGGGACCGATCGGATCACGAACGCCATCGAGGAGCTGCTGCCGGAGGCGCAGCGCCGGGTTCGATAGGCGGCGCGTATATACGCACATACGGGCGCCATCCGGCCGGGACTCTAGAATGGACCCGATGACCACCGCAACCCGACCTGACGTCCGCATCGCCGAGCGCGCCGGCTTCTGCTACGGCGTTCGGCTCGCGATCGACAAGGCCAAGCACGCGGCATCCGAGGGCAAGGAGGTCACCACCCTCGGCCAGCTGGTGCACAACCCCGGCATCAAGGCCGACCTCTCCGACCGCGGCATCCGCACCGCCGACCTGGCGGACCAGGTCGAGGGCGGCACGCTCGTCATCCGCGCCCACGGCGTCCCGAAGTCGGAGTACGAGCAGGTCAAGGGCAAGGAGAGCCTCGAGGTCATCGACGCCACCTGCACCTGGGTGCTCCAGAGCCAGAAGGCCGCCGCCGAGCTCGCGGAGGCCGGCTACACGGTGTGCATCATCGGCCACGAGGACCATCCCGAGGTCAAGGGCGTTCGCTCGTACGCCGGCGACAAGCACGTGGTGGTGGACGACATGGACCGATCCACCTGGGAGCGGGTGCCGCGCACCAAGAAGATCGGCGTGCTTAGCCAGTCGACGATCCTGCCGTCGAAGCTCGAGGAGTTCGCCGCCTTCTGCCTGCGCCGCGCCCACGACCTGCGCGTCGTCAACACGGTGTGCCCGGTCACGCTGACCCGCCAGGACGACAGCGTGGTGCTGGCGCGCGAGGTCGACGCCATGATCGTGGTCGGCGGCAAGAACAGCTCGAACACCAAGGAGCTGGCGGTGAAGTGCAGCCAGATCCTGCCGGCGACCATCCACGTCGCCGATGCCGACGAGCTCGAGGCCGAGCACGCGGCCTGGCTGCAGGGCAAGGCCCGCATCGGGATCACCGGTGGCACCTCGACGCCCGAGGTCGATCTGGAAGAGGTTCGCGAGCGCGTCTACGCGCTCACGGCCTGAGGATCGGCGCAGGTGAGCTTCGACGTCGCCGCTGACGCGTACGACCGATTCATGGGCAGGTACTCGCGTCCTGCTCTCCCCGCAGCTGGCTGACCTCGCGGGTGTGCGCAGCGGCCAGCGCGTGATCGACGTCGGGTGCGGGCCGGGCGCGCTCACCGCCGAGCTGGTCACGCGGCTTGGCGCCGATGCCGTCTCGGCGGTCGATCCGTCGGAGCCATTCGTCGCCGCCGCTCGCGCGCGCAACCCGGGCGTCGACGTGCGACGGCCTCGGCGGAGCAGCTGCCATTCCCGGACGAGGCCTTCGATGCCGCCCTCGCACAGCTCGTCGTGCACTTCATGTCGGATCCGGTGGCGGGCCTGGCGGAGATGGCGCGCGTGACCCGGCAGGGTGGTGTCGTCGCCGCGTGCGTCTGGGATTACGGCGGCGGCGCAGAGCCCGCTCCGGCGTGTTCTGGGAGGCCGCCCGCGAGCTCGACTCCGAGGTCGACGATGAATCGGCGCTTGCCGGAACCCGGGAGGGCCACCTGGCGGAGCTGTTCGACGCCGCGGGCCTGCGGGACGTCGAGCAAGCGACCCTGACCTCGCAGCCTCGAGCACGACAGCTTCGAGGAGTGGTGGCAGCCGTTCACCCTCGGCGTCGGCCCCGCCGGCCACTACGTGGCCGCGCTCGACGCTGAACGGCAGGCCGAGCTGCGCGAGAAGTGCCGAAGCCTGCTCCCGACCGCGCCGTTCGTGCGTCACGGCGACGGCCTGGGCAGCCCGCGGCCTCGCGTAGCAGCGCCGCGTAGACTGGCGCCGATGGCCGCCTGTCCGAGCTGCAGTCGCGACGTCGCGGAGGGCTTCGCCTTCTGCCCGCACTGTGGTGCCCCGCTCGCCCCGGAGGACGCGTCGCAGGAGGAGCGCAAGCTCGTCACCCTGCTCTTCGCCGACGTCACCGGGTCGACGCGCCTGTCCGAGGAGCTCGACGCCGAGGTCGTCCGCGAGCTCATGGGCGCCTACTTCGCGCTCGCGCGAGAGGAGATCGAGGCGCGCGGCGGGACCGTCGAGAAGTTCATCGGCGACGCCGTCATGGCCGTCTTCGGCGTCCCGGTCGCGCACGAGGACGACCCGGCGCGCGCCCTGCGAGCCGCGCTGGGGATCAGGAAGCGCCTCGTCGAGCTGAACCGGCAGCTGCAGGCCGATGGCAGGCCGGAGCTCCAGGTCAGGATCGGCATCAACAGCGGCGAGGTGGTCTCGACCACGACCCCGCGGCGCGGCGAGGTGATGGTCACCGGCGACGCCGTCAACGTCGCTGCGCGCGTCCAGCAGCTGGCCGAGCCCGGGCAGATTCTCGTTGGCCAGCGCACCGTCGCCGCGGCGCCGTCGTTCCGGTACCGGGCGCTCGGCCCGCGCGGGATTCGCGGCAAGACGGTGGACGTCGAGGTCAGCGAGCTCATCGGCGAGGCGATCGGCGCCCCCGAGCGCGGCACGAATCTCCTGCGTGCACCGCTGGTCGGGCGCGAGGAGGAGCTGGCGTTGCTGACCTCGCTCGTCGATCGCGTGGCCGCGGACCGTCGTCCGCATCTCGTGACGCTCTACGGCCAGCCGGGCGTGGGCAAGAGCCGGCTCACCGCCGAGTTCCTGGCAACGCTCGCCCGTCGCCCGGTGCCCCCTCGCGTCGTCCGGGGCCGGTGCCTCTCGTATGGGTCGGGCGTCACCTTCTGGCCGCTGGCCGAGATCCTCAAGTCGGAGGCGGAGATCCTCGACAGCGACCCGCCGGAGGAGGCCGTCCGGAAGCTCGATGCCATGCGAGACCGGCTGATCAGCACGGAGCTGGCCACCGATCCGTCGCGCACGACCGCCCTGCTCGGATTCACCGTCGGGATCGCGGTCCCCGGCCATGACTTCAGCCGGATGGATCCGGAGCAGCTTCGCATCGGGGTCGTGGAAGCCTGGCGCATCTTCTTCTCGGCGCTCGCAACCGGGGGCCCGGTCATCGCGGTGATCGAGGACATCCACTGGGCCGATACGGCCCTCCTCGATGTCCTCGACGATCTCGGCGCCCGCGTCCAGGGAAGCGTCCTCTTCCTGTGTCCCGCCCGCCCCGATCTCACCGACCGCCGTCCCGGCTGGGGTGGCGGCCGCCGGAGCTTTTCGGCCGTCTTTCTCGATCCCCTGGAGCCGGAGGACACCAGCCGCCTGGTGAGCCTGCTGCTCGAGGTGGCGGACCTGCCGCCCGACCTGCACGCGCGGATCGTCGATCGCACCGGCGGCAATCCGTTCTTCGTGGAGGAGATCCTTCGTCAGATGATCGACGAGGGGCGGATCTTGCGCGACGGGGAGGGCTGGCGCGCGGAGGCCGGCCTCACGGCCGTGCAGATCCCCGATACCGTCCAGGCCGTCCTGGCGGCACGCATCGACCTGCTTGGTCCCGACGAGAAGCGAGCCCTACAGGCGGCTGCCGTGGTGGGTCGAATCTTCTGGCCGGAGCCGGTCGGCCGCTCGCTCGACGCCGGGCCGGCGCGCGTGGATGAGCTGCTCCGCGGGCTGGAGTCGCGTGATCTGGTGCTCGCGCGCCTCGGATCCTCCATGGCCGGGCAGCCGGAGTTCATCTTCAAGCACGCGCTCGTCCGCGATGTCGCCTACGAGAGCATCCCGAAGCGCGACCGCGCCATGGCGCACCTGCAGGTGGCTCGCTGGATCGAGGAGACCGCTGGTGAGCGACGGCTCGAGGTCGTGGAGCTGCTGGCGCATCACTACACCGCGGCACAGCGCGCGGCGTCCTGGGGCCACGTCGAGCCTGACCGACGCGAGGAGATCCGGTCGCGAGCGGTCGAGCTCCTGTTCGACGCCGCCGAGGAGGCCGGCAGGCTGTTCGCGGTCGACCGCGCTCGCGAGCGGTTGGACACCGGGCTTGAGCTGGCGAAGGGACCGATCGAGCGAGCCCGCGGCATGGAGGGCAACGCGCGCCTGCTGCTCTGGCAGGACGACGGCGACGCCGCCTGGCAGTCGGCCCGGGAGGCGATCGACCTGCGGGTGGGGAGCGCGGAAGGGCCCGTCGATCGTCGGGCGATTGCGCGCCTGTGCGGGCTCATGCTATCGATCCCGACGCGGTGGCCCGGCCTGATGCACCACCTGCCAGCGCGAGATGAGGCGAGGCCATACCTGGACCTCGGGCTCTCGATGCTCGACGAAGGCGACAGCGAGGAGCGCCTGGGCATGCTGATGGCGCTCGCAGCCTGGGGGTGGGGGTTCGGCGAGGCCGATCTGGACCCCGCCAGGAACGCGGAGTACGCGGCGGCCTCAACGCGAGGCCGTGGCGCTCGCCCGTCGGTTGGGGAGGCCGGACCTCCTCTCCGCAGCTCTCGACACGGCCGGTGCCGGCGCGGGGAACGAGATGGGCGGCTACGGTGCGTCACAGGTCTTCCAGGAGGAGCGGCTGCTCCTCATCCCGCAGCTGGACGACCCTGCCGAGATCGCCGACATCTACGGCACCGTCGCCTGGCAGCTGGTCCACATCGGCGACTACCGGCGCGCGGTCGAGCTGCCGATGGTCCAGGAGGCGGGCAACTCCGCTTCCGGTGTCCCGGCCGTCGGCCACCGCACCAAGTACGTGTTCCACGCGGCCGCCCAGTTCCGCCTGGGGGACTGGGATCGGTTCTGGTCGGTGTACGACCGCCTCGACGCGGCGGTCGAGCACGACCGGCCGCTCGCGTATCACACGATGCGCCTGTACGGCATCGCCGCCTACCTGAAGGAGGTGGCGGGAGACCGAGCGGCGGCCGATGCCCTCATCGCCGAGCTCGATCGGTCCCAGGCCAGCCGCGGCAGCATCGGCGTTTCAGGCGCGCGGCTCTGGATCGTGCAGACACTCGTACGCCGCGGGCTGTTTGCGGAGGCACGGGAGCGCCTGGCCGAGGCTGACCCGTTGCGCGACGTCCAGAACCGTGATCTGACCTACGAGGCGTGGGCAGAGCTGATCGCGGCGGAGGGTGCGTGGGACGAGGCGCCCGCGATCGTGGCCGCGGCTCGGGAGTGGGCAGAGCGGACCGGTCTGATGGTGCTGCCGGCCTTTGCCGACCGGCTCGAGGGCGGTGCGGCGTTGGCCGTCGGGGATGTCGAGCTGGGGTTGGACCGGCTGCGCCGGGCACGAGCCACCTTCGCGCGCCATGAGGCAGGCTGGGAGCGAGCGCGGACCGAGATCGCGCTGGCGGAGGCCCTCATCAGCGCCGGCCGGAAGGACGAGGCCGCCGAAGCAGCCGGCGCTGCGCTGGCGACGCTCTCGGGGCTCGACGCGCCCATCGAGATCGAGCGCGCGCGGGAGCTGGTCGCCCGCTCCAGCTAGGCGATCGCCTCGGTCGAGGTCACCTCGTTGATGAGCCGGCGCAGCTGCCGGCGCAGGACCCGGTACGACAGGTGCTTGCGGGCGATCTCGAAGTTGTGCCGCGCGTTCTCCCGGATCCTCCGTGGATTCGCGAGCAGGGCGCGGACCTCCTTGATCGTGTCGTCGGTGATCGCCCCGTCGATCTCGATCAGGCGCAGGCCGAGCGGACCGATGTCGGCGACGTACACCGGATATCGGTTCACGAGGACGGGAACGCCGTAGTAGATCGCCTCCAGCAGGGCGTTGCCGAAGCCCTCGTAGAGGCTCGGATAGGTGATCAGGTCGGCGGCAAGGTACGCGTCGTGGAGCGAGTGGGCGGGCCGGATCGGCTTGCCCTCGTGGTCGGGCGCGAAGCGATCCGCCGCGTACGCCAGGCGCACCTCGTGGCGTTCGGCGAGCCGCTCGAGCTCGACCAGGTAGTCGAGCCCCTCGTCGCCGGCCGGGGACGTGATCAGGAGCACGGCGTCGGGATCCTTCAGCCGTCCGACGAGCTCGATGGCCAGCTCGATGCCCTTGCGCGGCACGACCCGCGTCGGCTGCACGACCAGCAGGCCGTTCTCGCTCATCCCGAGCTCGGTGCGCAGCCGCCGACGAACGGCGGGCGCTCGACGCGGGCGGGGACGGTCGAAGTCGAACACGTTCGGGATGACCGTGGAGCGAATTCCGCGCCGCTCGCGCAGCTGGGCGGCGGCGAGGCTGTTGATGCTGACGTGCCGCACCCACGGCAGGTCGGGTGGGAAGGCCATCTCGAGCACCTCGGGAACGACGCAGCCGGCGAATCGCTCGCGCTCCCACCAGTAGTCGTGGTGGTGGCCGATCGCCGGCAGCCGGCGCTCCTCGATCATGCGGCGCAGGGCCACCGCCGAGGGGCAGGTGCATCGGGATTGCCCAGGCGTTCTCGACGATCACCACGTCGAGCTCGTTGCGCGATGCCCAGTCGTCGAGGACCGGGACCAGCAGGTCGGCAAGCCGATCGATCTCGCTGCGCACCGCGTCCGGGTCGCTCTCCGGATCGAAGGCGGCGGCGGTCACCCGCTCGGCCGGCGGCCAGGTGAAGTGCATCGGCGGCACCAGGCGCGCCTGGTAGCGGAGCGCGTCGACCTCGCCGGCGCAGAGGCGCAGCTCGTGGCCCATCTCGTCCAGGACGGTCTCCCACTTGGCCGTCTCGAACGTGACGCCGTCCACGCCGGCCAGCCGTGTGGCCGCAATCCCGATCTTCACGCCCCGATCCTATCGAATGGAGACCGATGACAAGGCGCAAGGTGAGCACGGCGGGCCGATCGAGCATTCGCCGCTAGACTCCTCGGCATGTCCTCACTCCCCGTGGTCGCCATCGTCGGCCGCCCCAACGTCGGCAAGAGCACGCTCTTCAACCGGCTCATCGGCGAGCGCGTCGCGATCATCTCCGACGTCTCGGGCACCACCCGCGATCGCGTGTACGGCACCTCGGAGTGGGCCGGCCGCACGTTCACCGTGGTCGACACCGGCGGCCTGGAGCTGGAGCCCGGGACCGACATCGAGGAGCGCGTCCAGGAGCAGGCACGCGTGGCGGTCGAGGAGGCCGATCTCATCCTGTTCGTGGTGGACGCCCACGCCGGCATCGCCCCGCTCGACCACGAGGTCGCGGACCGCCTGCGACGCGCCGAAGCTCCGGTGATCCTCGTCATCAACAAGGGCGACAACCCGGCCCGCGAAGCCGATGCGGTCGAGTTCTACGCCCTCGGCTTCGACCCGTCCATCACGATCTCGGCACAGCACGGTCGCAACACCGGCGACCTCGCCGACCTCATCGTCGAGCGCCTTCCGCCGCCGACCGAGGCCGAGGCGGCGGTATCGGTCACCCCCGAGGACCTCACCGAGGAGGAGATGGCCGAGCTCGCCGAGACCGAGCTCGGTGCGCCGCGGGTGGCGATCGTTGGGCGACCGAACACCGGCAAGTCGACCTTCGTGAACCGCGTCTTCGGCTCGGATCGCATGATCGTCTCCGACAAGCCCGGCACCACGCGCGACCCGATCGACACGGCGATCGAGCTCGACGGCCAGCCGCTGGTGCTGGTCGACACGGCCGGCATCCGCCGCCGCGGGGCGATCGAGCGGGGGATCGAGCGCTACAGCGTGCTGCGCAGCATGAAGGCCATCGACTCGGCCGACGTCGCGGTCGTCATGACCGATGCGACCGAGGGCTACACCGCGCAGGACGCGCACGTCGTCGGCTACGTGCTCGAGGCGCACAAGGGGATCGTGCTCGTGCTCAACAAGTGGGACGCGGTCGAGAAGGACGAGAACACCGCCGACAAGTGGCTGAAGCGCCTGCGGCGCGAGGCGCCGTACCTGGCCTGGGCCGACATCGTGTTCGCATCGGCCCTGACCGGGCAGCGAGCCGAGCGCATCCTGCGCGAGGCGCTGCGGGTCGCCGAGGAGCGCTACCGGCGCGTGCCGACCGGCGAGCTCAACCGGCTGGTGATGGACGCCGTCCGCGCCCATCCGCCCTCGCACGTGCGCAATCGGCTGCCCAAGATCTTCTACGCGACCCAGGTCGGCGTGGCGCCGCCGACCTTCGTCGTGTTCTGCAACGACCCGGAGATCATCCACTTCAGCTACAAGCGCTACCTGGAGAACCAGATCCGCGAGAAGTTCGGCTTCCTCGGCACGCCGATCCGGCTCATCCTCCGCAAGCGCGAGTCGGAGGAGGCCTCCCGTCGCGCCGCGCGACCCCGCCGCAAGGCGACCAGCCGGAAACGCTGAGATGAGCGACCAGATCGGGGTCATCGGCGCCGGGGCGTGGGGCACCACCCTTGCCATCCTCCTTGCCGATGCGCAGCGGCCCGTCAGCCTGCGCGCCCACTCGCCGGAGGCATCCGAGCGCCTGGCGCAGGCGCGAACCAACGAGCGATACCTGCCGGGCGTCGTGTTTCCGCCGAACGTCCGCGTGGTGACCGATGACGCCTACCTGTCGGAACCGCACCGGTTCTACGTGCTGGCCGTGCCGTCCGCGCACCTGCGGCGAACGCTCGAGGCCGTCGGGCCGCTCCTGGACCCCGATGCAGCGCTCCTGTCCGTCGCGAAGGGCATCGAGGAGGGCACGCACCTGCGGATGACGCAGGTCATCGGCGACGTGCTGCCCGGCCGTCGGGTTGCCGCACTGTCCGGCCCGAACCTGGCGCGCGAGATCGCCGGCGGCAAGCCGGCCGGATCGGTCATCGCGTCCGAGGATGGCGAGCTGGCGGCCGACCTTGCGTCCGTGCTGTCGTCGGATCGGTTCCGGGTCTACACCAACCCCGACGTCGTCGGCGTGGAGCTGTGCGGCGCGCTCAAGAACCTGACGGCGCTGGCCGCGGGCATGGTCGATGGGCTGGGATTCGGCGACTCGGCCAAGGCCGGCATCATCACCCGCGGCCTGGCCGAGATGACCCGCCTGGGCGTCGCGGCCGGCGCGCACCCGCTCACCTTCGCCGGGCTGGCCGGCGTGGGCGACCTCATCGCCACCTGCATGTCGCCCGCTTTCGCGCAACCGCCGCGCCGGGCGAGCTGATCGCGTCGGGCGTGCCCTGGCCCGAGGCGGGGGAGCAGATCTCCGGCGTCGTCGAAGGGGTGGCGACCCTTGCGGGCGCGCTCGAGCTGGCGGCTGCGCACGACGTCGAGATGCCGATCGCGGAGCAGGTTCGCGCGGTCGTATTCGAGGGCCGGCCTCCGCTCGCGGCGGTCGCGGAGCTCATGTCACGGACGCCCAAGGACGAGCTCGGGCGCCTGACGGCCGCGTCGGCGTCGTTGGCTATACTGGCCGCTCGGTCGGGGCGTAGCGCAGTCTGGTAGCGCACTTGAATGGGGTTCAAGAGGTCGGAGGTTCGAATCCTCTCGCCCCGACCATTACGGTGACGACCATGCTCGAAGGACAGCGGATCACCCTGCGGCCGGTTCGCGAAGCCGACCTCGACCGCCTCTACGACGCGCACACGGCGATCGCCGCGCGCGGCCCGTACTACCCGCTCGGCGTCAAGTCAGAGTCTGCGTTCCGCCACGACTTCTCGGAGAGCGGGTTCTGGGAGAAGACCGGCGGCATGCTGGTGATCGTGAACCCCGACGGCGAGATTGCCGGCCACATCGAGTTCTTCCGCCCGGTCGCGTACTGGGACGCCTTCGAGCTCGGGTACCAGCTCTACGAGGATCGGCATGCCGGTCAGGGGTACGTGACCGAGGCGGTCCAGCTACTCGTGGACTACCTGTTTGCGACGAAGAAGGAGCACCGCATCCACCTGGTCATCGTGCCCGAGAACGCTGCGTCGCGGCGGATCGCGGAGAAGTGCGGCTTCACGCTCGAAGGAACGGCCCGCGGGGCGTTCTTCAACGATGGCCGCAATCAGGACGTGCTGCTCTACTCGCTCCTGCGCACCGATCCACGCCCGTGGAAGGCGACAACCGGCGCCTGACCACAAACCACGGCCTCGACGGGGACGAATGACCCCGCCCGAAGGTACCTGGGCTGGGTAGGAGGATGGGCGCGCTTCCTGCGGCTCTGAGGTGTCATGCCGACGCTCGCCACCACCGCCTTGCCCTTCGCGCCTCGCGTCGCACGCCCCTGGATGCACCACTACGCTGATGACCCCGTCTGCCGATGCGGCCATGGCCTGAGCGTCCATGCCGTTTCCAGCGCCGCCACGTCGCGGGTGTGCCAGGCATGCCGATCACTCTTGGTGGCCGGGCTCAAGACGCCCAGCGGGGGAGCCTGCAGCAGCTACGGGCGGTAGACGCGAAGTGGGGCCGGAGCGCAGGGCTGCCCTCGGCGCAGAAGACTGCGCCGAACCTGCGCCCGACCCCACTAGTTCGAACGCCCGAACCTGCGGCCCGTTACGAAATCCCCGCGCCAGGGCACCCGAAGGGCGACCCAATTCCGGACAGCACCCTATTCGCCGCGGAGGAAGCGGGCCTCGTCTCTCCACCACTGCAGGAGCTGCTGAGCGTCGCCGTCGCGCCTGGTGGCGACGGCCACGAGCGGGACATCGTCGTACGTCCACTCGAGGATGGCGTCTCCAAACGAGGTCCGGCACAGCAGCCTGCCGCCCGTGCCACCGAACTCCCAGCGTCCGTACGCTGGCTGCTCGTTCGCGCAGTCGCCTGGTGGCACGTCGAAGGTCGCCGCGTCGCTGATGATCAGCGCTTCAGCGAGCCCGACCGGGTTGAAGTCCTGGTACGCCGTGGTGGCCCAGTAATGAAGGGTCGTCGGCGCCGATGACGTGTGAAGCGCGCACGCGAGACCGGCGGTGACCGGGATCGATACACGGGCAAGTCCGGTTCCCCCGAGGCCGCCGATCTCCCGATCGACGTTGATCCGGGGCCGATCGTCGAGATCGGCTCGTTCGCAGGATTGCCCGATCTCATCGCCGATTCTTGACAGGAGCGCTGTCTCGCTCGCGGTCGGGAAGGATGCCGATGGAGAGGATCCCGCGGTTCCGACCGAAGCGGACGCCGTTTCCCCTGGCTGAACGCTCGCCGCCGATGGCGCGTCTGATCCTGAGAGACCGGACTGGTCGAGCCATCCGCCCTGTATCGCGAACGCGGCGATTGCCAGGCCGACGACGACTGCGGCCGCGATAGCGATCCAGGCCGCCGACGGCCTCATCGGCCAGGATGATGCCCTCGGGTCCTGTGGTTGCGTTGCCGTCACGGCAAATACCGGAACGCGATCGGCAATTCCCTTGAAGCGCCTGACACCGCGGGGCACGAATCGAAGGGTCGATCCGCCCCTCGCCACGTCGCGCACCGTCGAGGTGACGAGCACCTCACCGGCTCGAGCCTCAGCGCACACCCGCGCCGCAAGGTTGACCGCGCTGCCCACGAACGCCTCGCCGCGCTGAACCGTCTCGCCGGCGTTGATCCCGATACCGATCCGGAGTGGCGCATCGGGATGCTCCACGGAGTAGCGAGCTGCCGCGTCGACGATGGAGAGGCCGCAGGCGACGGCATCGCGCGCCGAGGCAAAGACCACGTAGAACGAGTCGCCTTCTGTCCGGATCTCTGCGCCGGCGTGACGTGCCACCTCGTCGCGCACGAGAACGCGGTAGGCGTCCAGCAGATCGGCGGCGGCTCGGTCGCCATGGGCCTCGCCGAAGGCGGTGTACCCGCGAAGGTCGGCGAAGAGGAATCCGCGGTAGGCGCCCGCGACGCCCCCATCCTCAGTCACGCGCGAAGTCTACCGCCGCCTCGTTGCGAACGCGACCCTGCCCGAGATGACGGGTGCGCGAGCACGATGCGTCCGGGAGGGCTCGACACCGAGGGGAGCGACAGATGGACATCGCTGCCGCTGGCGCAGGTCGATGGCTGTCGCTCAGCCTCGGGCGCGCCACCTCGAAGCATCGGTCGACGCACCCACCACCGTCGATCCCACGTCCGGGTAGCGGCTGCGGAAGGTGGCGGTGGCCGTGTTACCGGTGCCGGCGACCCGGACCACCGTGAAGGCCGGCGTGCGTACCCATTCCGGTGCCGTGCCGACGACGCGCGGGTTCCGGTCCTCGAGGCCCTGGTCGACGAACCCACCCGGGTAGCCCTCGCGCACCGCCCGGGCATTCGCCAACCCGCGGATCACCTCGCCCGACTGCGGATACTCCTCGACATAGTCGTCGTGATAGACGTCGCCGAGGGCATCCCAGTCCCTGCCGGTTCATGATGTCGATGACGTGTTCGAAGAGGGCCTGGTGGTCGACGCTCATGCCGGGCCTCCCGCGCCGCCCTGCTGCATGAGCCGTCGCTCACGATCCGAGAACACTCTGTCTCCGAGGAGCTCACGCGCGCGCCGGTTCGTCTCCAGGATCTCGGCGAGGACGTGCCGGCGCACCTCCGCGGGGACCTCGCCGTCGGAGCTCAGCTGGTCATAGCCGGCGTGGCTCATGTAGGCGGTGACGATGAGGCGAAGCTCCTCGGGTGGAAGCCAGGTCGCGAGCTCGGGCAGCACGCGCTCATACGAGGATCGCGCCAGCGGCGTGAATGCGCCAGCGTCGACCGCGAACTGGACGTTGGCGGTATTGGAGTCGAGCTCGAAGTAGACGGCGCGCGCCGCGTTCTTGGCCTGCCGCGCGAACTGCTGGCGCTGGATGAAGAGGCCCACGATCAGCCAGCCGATGGCCCCGACGAAGGCGCCGACGATGACAGGCAGGAGCTGCTCGATGGTCATGCCGGCTCCATCATCCGCACCGCGTCGCATCGGTCAAGGGCGTAGAGTCAGCGCCTGGCTACTCAGGCGCAGCGGAGGATTGGGAGTGAGCGACGCACCTCTCGGAACCGGGACGAAGGAGGATCCGTGGCGGCTGAAGACCCCGCCAGGGCACCAGCGAGTACGAGATGTACCGCGACGAGGCGGCCGATCCGCCGCAGCTCGTCTGCCAGGTGGGCTCGACCAGGCTGACCTACCACCTGCGCGCCATCGAGGATCTCCACGCCTGGCTGAAGGAGCAGGGCGACTGGGTGCCGCTGGGCGCGGCCGATGAGCAGAAGGCCGCCGCCGACGGCACGGTCGAGGGCTGGGGCCGATCCGAGTCGAACCCGGTCGGCGGCTGGTACGGCATGCGAAAGGGCTATCGCGGTCGCTTCGGCATGTACATGCCGCCCCTGCTGGAAGCACTCGGCCTGGCCGAGCTCGAGCACAACCCGCGCAACAACCGGATGCGCGCTCGCTGAGCGGGCGACCCTCAGTGGGTGACCCGGAGGATCCGGTCGTCGCCGCCGTTGGCGGTTGAGACGTAGAGCGCGCCATCCGGACCGATCACGACGGCGCGTAACCGGCCGAACCGATCGTCGAGCAGCGTCTCCTCGAGGGTGACCTCGTCGTCGGCGCCGACCGAGAAGCGTCGCAGGTCGGCCTCCTTGAGCGTGCTGACGATGAGGTCGCCCTCCCAATCTCCCCAGCCAGGACCGATGAGGAACGTGGCGCCGGAGGTGGCGAGGGTGGGGGAGCCGGACGCCCAGGCGGGTGCCAGGTAGTCGGAGGCGGGACCGCAGCCGTCCGGGATCGGTCCGGTGGCATCGGCGCCGGTGAAGCACGGGTAGCCGTAATTGCCGCCGGGCTGGAGGAGGTTGATCTCGTCGTTCTCATCGGTGCCGTGCTCGACCTCCCAGACGGCGCCGTCGGGCGCGAAGGCCAGCCCCTGGGGATTGCGGTGGCCGAGGCTGTAGACGGCGTTCCCGAACGGGTTGTCGGTGGGAGCCGATCCGTCGAGGTTCACGCGCAGCACCTTGCCGTTGAGCCGATCCGGATCCTGGGCGGGGTTCTCACCGACCGGAAGGTTGGCGTCGCCGATGGTCAGCCAGATGTGGTCCGAGCCGTCCACCTCAACGGCACAGCCCTGGTGGCGGGGAGCGCCGGTGGTCGGGCCGATCGGCACGACCTCGAATGGCGCGAGCGAGCCGTCAGCGGCCAGCGTCGAGCGCAGAAGCTCGACCTTCCAGTCGCCGCCGGGATCGCGGGATGCGCAGACGAAGACCGCGTCGTGGTGGACGGCGATCCCCATCAGCCCGGACTCGAGCTCGGCGCGAACGTCCGGAATGGTCGCCGTGTGCAGAAGCGATGCGCCGGGCTCACCGCTCGCGTAGACGCGCACCCGGCCGATGCGCTCGGTGACGAGCATGCGCCCGTCATCGGTGAAGGCGATGTCCCACGGATGGTCGAGGCCGCCCTGGATCAGCTCGGCGTGGACCACGTCGAACGGGCGGAGGAGCAGCAGGATGGCGATTGCCGCAACGGCGATGGCGGCGACGATGGCGATGGTCGCCGCGAGCCGTTTGTGGGCAGATATGTTGAAGCGGCTGCCGAGCGTCCGCGTGGACGTCGGCAGCCGCCTCATCGACGTAAGGAAGCCGAGTGAGTTACTCGGCAGCCTTGATGTTCGATGCGCGCGGACCGCGCGGGTTTGACTCGACGTCGAAGGTCACTGCCTCGCCGCCGACGAGACGATCGAAGTCGATCGACTCACTGAGCCCGTCGCGGTGGAAGAAATAGTCCTTGCCATCCTCGCCGGTGATGAAGCCGAAGCCGCGATCGGCCACGATCTTCTTGATGGAACCATTGGCCATGAGAGGCCTCCTAACTGTAGAACCGCAAGAGTACTCGGTCTTGGCGAGTAGCATCGGCGCCGATGACGGCGATTCCGGCTGAACCCCCATTTGCGCTTCGTGCCCGCATCCTCTCGCCGCTGGCCGATGGAGGGCTCCTGGACGAGCCCGACGGCACTGCTCGAGGTCGATGCCGCCGGGCACATCACCCGGGTGGCTCGCTGGGACGACGCCGACTGCGCCTGCTTCGGTGCTCGACCTGCGCCCGCTGGTGCTCATGCCCGGCATGGTCGACCTGCACGCGCACCTTCCGCAGATTCCCAACGCCGGGCTGGGAAGCGGCCTCGACCTGCTGACCTGGCTGGATCGCTACATCTTCCCGCTCGAGCGGGCGTACGACCGGTCCGTGGCCGAGCGGCAGGCGCCGATGGCATTCCGCTCGTTCGCTGCCGCGGGGACGACGACGGTGGTCGCCTACGCGGCGCTCTGGCCGGAGTCGACCGATGCGGCCTTTGTCGCCGCCGAGGCGCACGGCATCCGGGCCGTCATCGGCAAGGTGATGATGGATCGGCTCAGCTACGACACCGAGATCGCGCCGAGCGAGATCCTGGAGACGTCGCTGCGTCAGTCCGACGAGCTCGCCACGCGCTGGCACGGGGCCGACGCGGGGCGCCTTCGCTACGCGTTCACGCCGCGCTTCGCCGTCAGCTGTTCCGCAGAGATGCTGCGCGACTCCGCCGCCCTCGCCACGAAGCACGGCGCCTACTGGCAGACCCACCTGTCCGAGGACGCCGATGAGATCGCGGAGGTGGCGCGCCTCTTTCCCGAGGCGCGGGACTACCTGGACGTGTACGACCGCGCGGGGGCGCTCGGCGCGCGAACGATCCTGGCGCATGCGATCCACCTCTCTGCCCGGGAGGTCGACCGCCTCGTCGAGGCGGACGCGCGCGTGGCGCATTGCCCGGCCTCGAACCTGTTCCTGTCGAGCGGCATGATGCCGCTCGGCGCCCATCGCGCCGCCGGCATGACCGTCGGCCTCGGCAGCGACGTGGCTGCCGGCCCGGAGGTCTCGATGTTCAGCGTCATGCGCGCCGGCGCGGTCACCCAGCGCGTGCTGGAGCTCACCGGCCGCGCGGATCCCGCAGCCGCGCTGCGCCCGCTCGACTGGTTGCGGATGGGAACGCTCGACGGGGCGCGCGCGCTGGGCATGGATGCGGAGATCGGCTCGCTGGAGGTGGGGAAGGAGGCCGACATCATCGCCATCGACCCGCGCTTCACGGAGCCGCTGCCGGGCGAGGAGTCGCCTTCATCCGCCGATGAGGTCGCCGGCCGCCTCGTCTTCCGGCCGCATCCCGACATGGTGCGCGCCGCCTGGGTGCGAGGGCGCTTGCTCGCCGGACCGCCGGGCGTGGACGGCATCGGCTAGGCTAGGCGCGTGAACCGAGTCATTGGGATCCTCGTCAACGCGGCGGCGCTCTGGGTCGCGGTCCAGATCGTGCCGGGTCTCGACTTCAGCGGCGAGATCTGGAAGCTGCTCGTGGTCGCGGTCATCTTCGGACTGATCAACGCGTTCATTAAGCCGATCCTGGTCATCTTCTCGCTGCCGATCACGGTCATGACGCTCGGCCTGTTCCTGCTCGTGATCAATGCCCTGCTGCTCATGCTGACGGGCTGGATCTCGGGGCAGCTTGACCTCGGCTTCACGGTCGCGGACTTCTGGGCCGCCCTCCTCGGCTCGATCGTGATCAGCCTGGCCGGGATGGTGCTCTCGTTCGTGGTCAGTCGCCTGTCAGGGCGCGACCTCTGACCGTCGCTCGTCCCGAGCCCCTCGCGCGTGCGCCCGGCGCCGTCGGGGTGCTCTTCGGCGTCTCGCTGGGCGTCGCGGTGATCCTCACCGGTCCGCTGCTGCTCTTCAACCCGTGGTTCACCTCCGCGCTCCAGGCGCGCCATGACGTGGCGGCTGCGTTCGACACGTCTCAGCCTGAGATCGACCGCGTCACGGGCGAGATCCTGGGCGACCTCTACGTCGGTGGCGACTTCGACGCCGCGCTCACCCCGGGCGAGCCGCTCCTCGACGAGCGCGAGCGCTCGCACATGGGCGACGTCTCGAGGCTCGTCCGCCTCCTCGCCGGCATCACGGTCGTCGCCCTGATCCTGGCCGTGGTCACCGGCGTCTGGCTCCGCCACGAGCCGCAGCGCCAGGGGCGGATCATGCTCATGGCCGCCGGCCTGGTCGGCATGAATGCCGTCATCCTGGCCGCCATCTTCGCGGTCGCCTTCGAGCCGGCCTTCCTGGCGTTCCACGCCATCTTCTTTCCGCCGGGCACGTACCTCTTCTCCGAAGGCTCCCAGCTGATCGTCCTCTTCCCGGAGGCGTTCTGGTTCGACGCGGCGCTGGCTGCCGGGGCGGCGATCCTGGTGACGGCCGTGATCGTCGGCCTCATCGGCTTCGCGCGCTGGCGGAGTGGGCTCGGCGACGCCCGCTCGGGCCTGAACTAGACTCAGCCGATGGGCGGCTCAGGATGGAGGTTCGGCCGGGTGGCCGGCATCGATCTCGCGATTCACCCCAGTTGGCTGGTGATCGCCTTCCTGCTGACGTTCTCGCTTGCCGACGCGTTCTTCCCGCGCGTCATTCCGGGCTGGACGGCGGGCCAGTACTGGCTGCTGGGAACGGGGACGGCCGTCCTCTTCTTCGCGTCGGTCCTGGCGCACGAGCTGTCGCACGCCATCGTCGCCCGCCGGCTCGGGCTGAAGGTCGGCAGCATCACGCTCTTCATCTTTGGTGGGGCCACCACCATCGAGACCGAGTCGGCCAGCCCGCGCGACGAGGCCCTCATCGCCCTCGCCGGCCCGTTCACGAGCCTCGCCATCGGTGGAGCGCTGCTGGGCATCGGCGCGCTCATCTCGCATTCCGAGCTGCAGGTGCTCCTCGGCTGGCTCGGCGTCATCAACGTGGCGCTTGGCGCGTTCAACCTCGTCCCGGGCTACCCGATGGACGGCGGCCGCGTCCTGCGCGCCATCCTGTGGCGCCTCCGAGGCGATCGCGCTGTTGGCAACCCGACAGGCGGCGATGGGTGGCCGCGTGATCGGCTACCTGCTGGTTGCGGGCGGCATCTTCTGGGCTCTCCGTTCGCAGGACATCGGAAGCGGACTGTGGCTCGCGCTGGTCGGCTGGTTCCTGGCCACCGCGGCGGAGGCCACGTTGCAGCAGGCCGGCGTCGAACGCTCCCTGAGCGGCGTCCGCGTTCGAGACGCGATGGACGTCAGCCCTGCTGCCGTGGCTCCGAACGAGTCGGTCGCCGATCTCGTGTCGGAGCACATGCTGCGCGGCGATGATCGCTCGTTCCTGGTGCGTCACCCCGACGGTGGCCTGGCCGGCATGGTCACGTTGGGCGACGTGCGTCGCCTCCCACGCGAGGCCTGGGCGGACCGACGGGTGACCGACATCATGACCCGCTACGGCGACCTGGCCACCATCGGCCCCGACGAGCCCCTCGCCGAGGCGCTGCGCGTGATCCAGGAGCGCGAGGTCGGCCAGCTGCCGGTGATCGGCGACGAGGCGCGGCAGCTGCTCGGGCTCGTCACACGACGGGGCATCCTGCGCCTGATCGACGCCCGCACGAAGCTGGGACTCTAGGCGACCGATGCTCACGCTGGAGGAGGCATATCGGCGCCTCCTGGCGCATGCGCACGTGACCGGCACGGAACCGATCTCGCTGACCGATGCCGTCGGGCGCGTGCTTGCCGACCCGAAGGTGATCGCGGCGGTCGACGTCCCGCCGTTCGCCAACTCCGCCATGGACGGCTTCGCCGTTCGCGCCGCCGATACGCCTGGTTCCCTGCGCGTGGTCGGCGAGATCGCGGCCGGGGCCGGCGAGCTCCCGACGGTCGATCCGGGAACGGCGGTCGGCATCATGACCGGGGCGCCCCTGCCGCCCGGCGCCGATGCGGTCGTGCCGATCGAGGATGTCACGGAGGCAGGCGGCTCGGTGTCGATTCCGGCGGCGGTGCGCAGCGCGAACCACGTCCGCGCCGCGGCGCACGACACGCGGGCCGGCGACGAGATCTGCCTGCCCGGTGCGCTGACGCCGGCGAAGATCGCGGTGTTGGCGTCCCTTGGCATTGGCGACGTCACGGTGCGCCGCCGGCCCGTGGTCGCGATCCTGTCGACCGGCAACGAGCTCGTCGGGCCCGGCGAGCCGCTCGGCCCCGGCCAGATCCACGACGCAAACGGCGTCGCATTGGCCGCGGCCGTCACCGAGGCCGGCGGCGAGCCGTTGATCCTGCCGCGCCAGCTGGACGAGGAGGGGTCGATCGAGTCGGCCCTGATGGATGCGGCACGTCAGGCTGACCTGGTGGTGACCTCCGGCGGCGTGAGCGTCGGCCGCCACGACTACGTCCGCGCGGTCCTGGAGCGACACGGGAGCCTCGACTTCTGGCGGATCGCGGTGCAACCCGGCAAGCCGCTGGCGGTTGGTGCGCTGGGTGGGACGACCGTCATCGGTCTGCCGGGCAATCCGGTCAGCGCGCTGGTGACCTTCGAGCTCTTCGTTCGTCCGTTCATCCGCGCGATGCTCGACCTGCCCGGCGACGGACGGTTGCACGTGCGGGCGACGCCGACCGAGCGGATCGAGAAGGACCTCCCGCGACGCGCGTTCCTGCGGGTGGCCGTCTGGCACGAGGACGGCGAAATCCACGCGCGGCCGGCCGGCGGGCAGGCGTCGTCGCAGCTTCGCCCGATGGCCGACGCGAACGGCCTGCTCATCGTGCCTGAGGGCCAGGCGGCCGCGGAACCTGCGCTCTCCTACGAGGCCATCGTGTTCGAGCCACTCCTGCTCCAGTCCTGGCGATGAAGCCGAGCCACCTCGACGAGTCCGGCGCGCCGCGGATGGTCGACGTCGGCGACAAGCCGATCACCGCGCGCCGGGCGGTGGCCCGCGCCGTCGTGCGCATGCGGCCGGAGGTGCTGGCCACCCTGCTCGACGCCGGCGGCCCGAAGGGAGACGCACTGGTCACGGCGCGGCTGGCCGGGATCGGCGCGGCGAAGCGCACGTCCGAGCTCATCCCGCTCTGCCATCCGTTGCCACTCGATGTGGTGGAGGTCGAGCTCACGCCGGATCGTGCGACGGGCCTCGTCGAGGTCCGCTGCCGAGGTGCGTGCCACGGCCCGCACCGGCGTCGAGATGGAGGCCCTGACCGCCGTCAGCGTCGCGGGGCTCACGCTGTACGACATGGCCAAGGCGCTGCAGCGCGACATCGTCATCGAACGCGTCGAGCTGCTCGAGAAGTCGGGTGGCAGCTCCGGCGACTACCCTCGCCAGGAGGTTGCGGCCGCCGAGCACGAGGCGGTCGTGGTCACCTGCTCGAACCGATCCGCGGCGGGGGAGCGAGAAGACTCCTCCGGCCCGGCCCTCGTCGCCGCGTTGCGCGACGCCGGCTTCGACGTCGCCCCGGAAGCGCTCGTCGTCGCCGATGACGAGTCGCTCATTGCCTCGACCCTGGCCCGCCTGGCCGACGCCGGCCATCGGCTCATCCTGACCACCGGCGGCACCGGCCTGACGCCGTCCGACGTGACGCCGGCAGCCACCCGGCGCGTGGTCGAGCGCGAGGCGCCCGGGCTCGCCGAGCTGATGCGCGCCGCCGGCACCGCATCGACGCCGATGGCCGCCCTCTCGCGCGGGGTGGTCGGGACGCGCGGGGAGACGCTGATCGCGAACCTGCCCGGTTCGCCGAAGGGCGCGATCGAGTCCCTTGATGCATTGAGACCGGTCCTGCGACACGCCCTCGAACAGCTGGCGGGAGGGGACCACTGACCGACGGCTGACGGGGCGGCTGCGGTACGATCCGGGCACACGCCGCGCGCAGCACGACGAGGATCGCTGGAGGAGCACACCGCTGTGACGGACGAACCACGCAGCCGGGGCACGCTATCGGTCCGGCAGGCCGCCTTCATCGGCGTGGCGTCCATGGTCGGCGCCGGGATCTTCTCCCTGCTCGGCGCGGCCGGCGAGGTGGCCGGATCCGCCGTCTGGCTATCGTTCCTGCTGGCCGGCGCCGTCGCGCTGCTGCAGGGCTACTCGTTCTCGAAGATCGGGGCACGCTACCCGTCGGCGGGCGGTCTGCTCGAGTACGTGGTCCGCGGCTATGGCAACGGCAATGTGACCGGGGTCATCGCCTGGCTCGTGTTCGCGGTGAACGCGATCATCACCGCGATGGTCGCGGTCTCGTTCGGCAGCTACGCGAGCTCCGCCGTCGGGGCGGAGGACCCGGTGTGGGCGACCAAGGCCTTCGCGGCGCTTCTCATCGTGGCCATGACCGCGCTCAACGCGCTCGGTTCTCAGGCCGTTGCGCGGGTGCAGTCGGTCGTCGTCGTGGTCGTGATCGGCATTCTCTCGTTGTTCGCGGTCACGACGCTCGCGACAGCCGACTTCGCATTGCTCGCGCCGTCTGAGTATCCGCCGGCCGGTGACATCGCGGCGAGCGTCGCGCTGACCTTCTTCGCGTTCCTCGGATTCGGCGTCATCACGTTCACGGCCTCGCAGCTCACCGAACCGAAGCGGGAGCTCCCGCTCGCCGTGTACCTGGCGATCGGCATCGCGACCGTGATCTACGTGGCGGTCGCGCTCGGCGTCTTCGGGACCCTCACCGTCGACGAGGTGATCGCCTCGGGTGGCACCGCACTGGCGGTGGCCGCCGAACCGGTGCTCGGGCAGCTGGGCTTTTGGCTGATGACCGTCACCGCGCTCTTCGCCACCGCGGGCGCCACGAATGCGGGTCTCTATCCCGCCACCGGCCTATCCGACCACCTGGCGTCCATCGGCCAGTTTCCGCCGCTGCTCGCCCGCCGGCTCGGGGGCAGGCTGTCGGCCGGGCTCCTCGTGACAGCCATCGTATCGGCCGTTCTGGCGGTCGGCTTCGACCTCAACGCCATCGCGTCGATCGGAAGTGTCGTGGCGCTGGTCGTCTTCAGCCTTGTCGGCATCGGCCACATGCGCATCCGGGATGAGACCGGGGCCCGTGCCTCCATCCTGGTGCTCGGCATTCTCGGCGCGGTCACCGTCCTCGTCTTGTTCATTCCCACGCTTCTCGAGGAGCCACTGACCGTCACCGCGATCGTCGTCATCCTCGTTGTCTGCCTGCTCCTGAACTTCATCTGGAAGCGCAGTCGCGGCGAGCCGCCCGACGCCGCGGTGCCGGCAACGCCCAGCTGACGGCGCGCCGGTGCGACGCCGTGCGGCACGGCGTCGCGGCTACCATGGCGCGGATTCATGGAAGCGAGCATCCCGTTCTATCCGCTCGTCGTCGTTCCCGTGGCGGCGGCGATCGTGCTGTTCTGGCGCCGGGCGCGATGGCACCTGGCGGTGCTGCGCAGCGGGCGGCCGATCGAGCGAAGCGACCGCGTGTGGGATCGGATCAAGTCCCTCGGCGTCTTCGTCATCGGCCAACGACGGCTGCTTCAGGATCTCGGGCCCGGCCTGACCCACGCCTTCGTCTTCTGGGGCTTCATCGTCCTGCTGGCGACGACCGGCAACTACCTCACCAACGGGCTGGTCGAGACGATCGTTGGCTGGTTCTTCGGCGGCTTCTTCTGGAGCCTGATCGTCTTCTTCGCGAACCTGTTCGTGGGGCTGGTGCTGGCATCGGTCATCTACTTCGTCATTCGCCGGACGGTCACGCGGCCGGCGCGACTGGCGCTGACGCGCGACGCGTTCGTCATCCTCGGGCTCATCTTCTTCATCGTCCTCACCGAGCTGGTCGGGGATGCCTTCTCGTACGTCGTCGAGCCCGACGCACCGTCACGCACCTGGGCGATCCTCGCCGGCCCGCTGAGCCTTGCCCTCGAGCCCATCGGCCAGGCGGCTGCCCTGATCGGCTTCGGGGTTGCCGCCTGGGCACACATCCTCCTCGTCCTCGGCTTCGGCGCCTACCTGCCGTACAGCAAGCACCTCCACATCATCAGCAGCGAGCCGAACGTCTACTTCCGCAACCTCGAGCCGCGTGGCGCGCTGCGCAAGATGGATCTCGAGGCGGAGCCGGAGGAAGGCGAGGAGCTGCCGGTCTTCGGGGCCAAGGGCCTCAAGGACCTGACCTGGCGGCACCTTGCCGATGGCCTGGCCTGCACCGAGTGCGGCCGCTGCATGGAGTTCTGCCCGGCCTCGATGACCGGCAAGACGCTCTCGCCCAAGCACCTGATGGAGGGTCTCCGCGACCAGATCGCGGCCGCCGAGACGGCGCTGGCGGCGGCCGCGTCGGCGCAGCGGGCGTGGAAGGGCGGGGCCAACGGGGGAGCGTCGGCCTCGGAGGCAGCGCTGGGACTGGCGAACGAGCGGGCCGTCGAGGCGCTCAGCCTGCCGCTGATGGACAACGCGATCCCGGAGGAGGCGGTCTGGCAGTGCACGACCTGCGGCTGGTGCGTCGAGGGCTGCCCGGTGCTGATCGAGCACGTCGACACGATCGTCGAGATCCGCCGCAACGCCGTCCTCGAGGAGAGCCGCTTCCCGAAGGAGCTCAACGCCGCGTTCCGCAACATGGAGAACGCCGGCAATCCATGGGGCCAGCCGAAGTCCGCGCGGCTCGACTGGGCGCGGGACCTGGACGTCCCGGTCCTGGGCGGGACCGATGCGCCGCGTCCGGCGGCGCCCAGCGACGGCCGCCCGTGGCGACCGATCTACGAATCGCTTCCGACGGGGGACCCGCTCGCCGGCCGGGTCCTGTTCTGGGTCGGCTGCGCCGGCGCCTTCGACGATCGCAACCGCAAGGTCGTGCGCGCCATGGCTCAGCTGCTGAAGCAGGCCGAGGTGCCCTTCGCCGTGCTCGGCACGAAGGAGACCTGTACGGGCGATCCGGCGAGGCGGGCGGGAAACGAGTACCTCTACCAGATGCTCGCCGAGGAGAACGTGGCGACGCTCTCCGCGGCGCATGCCGAGCACGGGATCAGCACCATCGTCGCGACCTGCCCGCACTGCTTCAACACCATCCGCAACGAATATCCGCAGTTCGGCCTGATGGGCGTGCAGGTGATCCATCACACGCAGCTCCTGGATCGGCTGGTCGCCGAGGGCAGGCTGGTGCCGACCGAGCATCACGAGGCGGTCGTCGCCTACCACGACGCCTGCTATCTCGGCCGCTACAACGAGGTCTACGACGAGGGCCGGCGCGTGGTCGAGTCGGTGCCGGGGCAGAGCGTGGTCGAGATGGACCTTCATCACCGCAAGGGAATGTGCTGTGGCGCGGGCGGCGCGCGGATGTGGATGGAGGAGCGCGAGGGAACCCGCATCAACCACAAGCGGGTGTCGCAGGCGCTCGAGAAGTCGCCCGACGCGATCGCGACCGCGTGCCCCTTCTGCCTGATCATGCTGCGCGACGGCACCACCGACCTCGACCGGACCGATGTCGCCGTCCGCGACGTCGCCGAGCTCCTGGCCGATGCGACCGGCGCCTGGCAGCGCGACGTGGCAGCCGCTCCCGACCCCGAGGCTGCCGCTTGAACGACCCGATCCTCGCGGCGAGGCTCCGGTCCACTCCTCCTTGACCAAACGCGCGAAGCGCGGAATCCGGCAGTGACCATGCGGAATCCGCAAGATATGACACCAATCCTTGCGGAAAGTTGACCGCACACTCGACGCTGGGTACTCTTCGCCGCATGGCGGTGCGAACGATCCAGCAGTCCGGGCGGCGACCCGTCCTGGACGACCTGGACAAGGCAATCATCAAGTGTCTCCAGCTCGACGGCCGGCGACCCTACGCCCAGATCGGGCGCGAGCTGCAGGTCCCCGAAGCGACCGTCCGCCAGCGCGCCGAGCGGCTCATCAGCCGCAGGGTCGTGCAGATCGTCGGAGTCACCGACCCGCTGGCGATGGGATTCCAGCAGCCCGCGCTGATCGGCCTCAAGGTGGAGGCCGGGCGGCTGAACGAGATCGCCGAGCAGATCGCCGCGCTCGACGAGGTCACCTACGTCGTCATCACCGCCGGGCGCTACGACCTGTTCTGCGAGGTCGTGTGCGAGGACAACGACCACCTGCTGCGCGTGCTGACCGAACGGTTCGCCGACATCGGCGGCATCCGCTCGACCGAGACGCTGGTCGAGCTGCGCTTCATCAAGGAGAGCTACCAGTGGGGGGCTCGATAGGAGGGATCGTGACGGTCACCAGAGGTCAGATCGATCGGGCTCGCGTCGCCGAGATCGGCGCGCGCGAGGAGGCGTCCTACCGACAGCGGACGGCAAAGAGCGCCGCCCTGTTCGAGCGTGCGCGCCAGTCGCTGCCGCTCGGGGTGGCCAGCTCGTTCCAGGTCTATGACCCGTATCCGACCTTCATGACCGATGCGCGCGGCAGCCGCATCTGGGACGCCGACGGCAACGAGTACATCGACTTCGACATGGCCTTCGGCGTCCTGGCCGCCGGACACTCGCATCCACTCCTGGCCGAGGCGCTCCAGTACCGGGTCGCCAACGGCACCTGCTACACGTTCCCGGTCGAGGACGGGATCGCGCTGGCCGAGGAGATCAGGGCCCGATTCGGCGCCGACCTCGTCCGCTTCAGCAACTCCGGCACCGAGGCCACCATGGACGCCATTCGCGTCGCGCGGGGCTACACCGGCCGCGAGAAGATCATCAAGTTCGAGGGCGGCTACCACGGCCACCACGATGACGTGCTGGTCAGCATCCAGCCGCCGCGCGAGGCGATGGGCCCCATCGAGTCGCCGACGACCGTGCCGGCCAGCGCCGGGATCCCGCGCAGCCGGATCGCCGAGACGGTGATCGCGCCGTTCAACGAGCCGGAGCTGCTCGCCGGGATCCTGGAGGCGCACGCCGGCGAAATCGCCGCCATCATCATCGAGCCGGTGCAGTTCAACATCGGCGTCGTCCCGCCGAATGCCGGGTTCCTCGAGCGCGTCCGCGAGCTCGCCACCGAGCACGGCGCGGTGCTCATCTTCGACGAGGTCAAGACCGGCGTCGTCCTGGCGTGGGGCGGGGCCTACGAGCACTTCGGCGTCAAGGCCGATCTGTTCTGCCTCGCCAAGAGCATCGGAGGCGGGATCCCCATCGGCGCCTTCGGCGGGCAAGCGGGAGGTGATGGCCGCCATCGAGACCCTCGAGGGCACGCCGGCCTCGAGCAAGGGCGCCGTCGAGGGCGGGATCGACCGATCGACGATCCCGGGCGGCTCGACCCGGGTCGCGCACCTCGGCACGTTCAACGGCAACCCGCTCTCGATGACCGCCGGGCTGGTGACGCTGACCCAGATCCTCACCAAGGACGCCTATCCGCGCCTCCACGCCATGGCCGATCGGCTGACCGCCGGCAGCCAGGCCGTCCTCGACGAGCACGAGATCCCCGGCTACGCGATCAACGTCGGCCCCAAGGGC
The DNA here is from genome assembly GCA_963759405.1 of uncultured Chloroflexia bacterium. GTDB lineage: Bacteria > Chloroflexota > Limnocylindria > QHBO01 > QHBO01 > JACDBZ01. The sequence continues at coordinate 242,167 of CAVWZA010000018.1, forward strand.
TGCGTCATGTTCACGCCCGAGCGCGTCACCGGCTACCGCGACCTCATCGGCCTCGATTCCGAGCTGTGGGGCGCGAGCTTCTTCTACCTCCTCAACCGCGGCATCCTGCTGCCGCCGGGCCCTGACGACCAGTGGACGCTGTCGGTCCAGCACAGCGACGCCGATGTCGATCGCTACGTGGAGGTCTTCGGCGAGTTCGCCGCCGAGCTGACCGCCTGACCCGTCCGACCGGCTGAATGTTGGTCGCGGTACGCGGCCTGCAACCACGGGCGTATGGTGAGCGCAGGAGGTGGGTGATGCTCGAACGGATGGCTCGGCCGCTCCGCGGCCTGTCGAACGGGATCGCGGGGGTGACGGACGGGATCTACCGGGTCCTCGGCGGGCCGGGGAGGCTGCTCCAGGACTTCCTGAACGGCTCCTGGCTGGGACACTCGCTCCACGCCGTGCTGGTCGACGTCGTGATCGGCGCCGCGACCGCGGCCCTGCTGCTCGACGTCCTGCGCGTCTTCTTCTCGGTCGAGGGTCTCGAGACCGCGACGACGTGGGTGCTCGGCCTTGCGTGGCTCTCGGCCCTGGGCGCCATCCTCTCGGGACTGACCGACTACAAGGACACCGCGCCGAACAGCGCGGAACGCGACGTGGCCGGGCTGCACGGCGCTCGTCAACATCGTCGCCACCATCGCCTTCGCGATCTCGCTGCTCCAACGCCTGGGCGGCGCGCACGACGGTGCCTTCTGGATCCTGCTGATCGGCTACCTCGTGGTCAGCGTCGGCGGCTACATCGGCGGCCACGTCGTCTTCAAGTTCGGCTACATGGTCAATCACAACGCCTTCAGTCGCGGCAAGCGCGCGAAGGACTTCACCGCGGCCGTCGCCGTCGCCGAGGTGCCCGATGGAACGCCCACCAAGATCATGTTCGGCACCACCGTCGGTGGTGCTGGTCCGGCGCGGCGACGTGGTTCACGCCCTCAAGGAGACGTGCTCGCACGCCGGCGGGCCGCTCTCGGAGGGCGAGCTCAAGGGCGACACGATCACCTGCCCGTGGCATTTCTCGACGTTCCGGCTGGCCGACGGCTCGGTGGTGCACGGGCCGGCCAGCTCGCGCCAGGTGTCGTATCGGGCTCGGATCAACGGCGGCCAGGTGGAGCTGCAGGGCCCGCACGACTGACGCTGAGCCGCAGCGGAGACCGTTCCGTGCCGCATCGGCTAGACTCGCGTTCCCGAGACTGAACCGTTCGCCGCTGCGTGTCCGAGGAGCCGCGTGACCTACCTGCCGACCGCCGAGCACGATGAGCTGCGCGCCATGGTGCGCGAGCTCGCCGACGAGCGGATCGCCCCTCGCGCCGCGGCGATCGACGAGAGCGCGGAGTTCCCGTGGGACCTCAAGGAGCTGCTGGCGCAGCAGGACCTGCTCGGCACCTGCTTCGCGGAGAAGCACGGCGGCACCGCGCTCGACACGGTCGCCCAGTGCATCCTGGTCGAGGAGATCGCACGAGCCGACGCGACGACCAGCCTCATCCCGATCGTCCAGAAGCTCGGCGCCCTGCCCATCATCCTTGCCGGCTCCGAGGAGCAGCAGGACCGATACTTTCCGCGCCTGGCCTCCGGCGAGTGGCTGATCGCGTTCGCACTGACCGAGGCCGCCGCCGGCAGCGACGTCGCATCCAACCGCATGCGCGCCACCCGCGACGGTGACGACTACGTGCTCAACGGCAGCAAGCGGTTCATCACCCACGGCTCGATCGCGAAGGCGCTGACCGTCTTCGCCCTCACCGATCCCGCAGCCGGCGGTCGCAAGGGGATGAGCGCCTTCATCGTCGAGGCGGACACGCCCGGCTTCGCGGCGCCGCGCGTCGAGCACAAGATGGGGATCCGGGGCTCGCCGACCGCCGAGCTCACCTTCGACGACGTCCGGGTGCCCGCTCGCCAACCGCATCGGCGACGAGGGAGATGGCTTCCGGATCGCGATGGAGACGCTCGACCGATCCCGGCTGAGCATCGCGGCCCAGGCGGTGGGCATCGCGCAGGGGGCGATCGACGCAGCGGTGGCCTACGCCGCCGACCGGCAGCAGTTCGGGCAGCGCGTGGCCGACTTCCAGGGCATCCAGTGGATGCTCGCCGACATGGCCTCCCAGACCGAGGCCGCCCGCCAGCTGACCTATGCGGCCGCGGCGCGCGTCGATGCAAACGCGCCGGACCTTCCATACTGGACATCCAGCGCCAAGCTCGTGGCCGGCGATACGGCCATGCGGGTCACCACCGATGCGGTCCAGGTGCTGGGCGGATACGGCTATATCACCGAGTACCCCGTCGAGCGCATGATGCGTGACGCGAAGATCACGCAGCTCTACGAGGGGACCCAGCAGATCCAGCGCCTCATCGTCGCGCGCCAGCTCCTTCAGCGGGCCGGCGTCACGAAGCAGGGCCCGTAGTCAGGAGCGCACAAGCGGATCGTGAAGATCGTCGTCTGTATCAAGCAGGTCCCGGCCACCGGCGCCGACAAGCGCTACACCGATGACCTGCGCCTCGACCGCACCGGCGTCGAGGCCATCATCAACCCGCTCGACGAGTACGCCATCGAGCAGGCGCTGCGCCTGGTCGACGACGGGACCGTCGATCAGGTGACCTACCTGTCGATGGGACCCGAGCAGGCCGCCGAGGCGCTTCGCCGCGCGCTTGCCATGGGCGGTGACGACGCGGTGCTCGTGACCGATGCGGCCCTTTCCGGTGCCGATGAATGGGCGACCGCAAAGGTCCTGGCCGCCGCGCTCGACAAGCTGGCGCCGGACGTCGCCCTGATGGGCATGGCGTCGGACGACGCGCGAGGCTCGCTGGTGCCCGGCGCGGTGGCCGCCATGCGCGACGTGCCGCTGCTGAGCTATGGCTCAGAGCTGAAGCTGACCGATGGCGAGGCCCGCGTTCGCCGCCTCTCGGCCGCGGGCTTCGACTGGATCGCCGCGCCGCTGCCGGTGGTCGCGACCGTCACCGATCAGGTGGGGGAGCCGCGCTATGCGAGCCTGAAGGGCATCATGGCCGCCAAGCGCAAGTCGCTCGAGACCTGGTCGCTGGACGACGTGGGCCTCTCGGCCGACGAGCTGTCGGGCGCGGCCCTGACACGGGTGACCGACGCGCGCCCACCGGAGGCAAAGCCGCCGACCGAGCGTATCGAGGGTCTGCCCGCCGCCGAGGCTGCGGTCAAGATCGCCGACTGGCTCGAAGCGAGAAAGCTGATCTGATGAGCAAGGACATCCTCTTCCTGGCCGAATTCGCCGGCGGCAAGCCGGCGCGCTCGGCGCTCGAGCTGGCCACCGGCGCGGCGGAGCTGGCCGCCCAGTCGGGCGGCGCGGCGGTCGCGCTCGCCTACGGCCCGGGCGCCGCCGCCGGCGCGGCGGCGCTTGGCGCCCAGGGCGCCGCGCGGGCCATCGTCCTCGGCGACGAGGACCGACCGGCCGTCACCTACGCTCCGGCCGCGGTCGCGGCCGTGCGCGACGCCGACGCGCTGGCGGTCCTGGCCCCGGCAACGCCGAACGGCCGCGACCTTGCCGCGGCGCTGGTCGGCACCCTCCACGTGCCGGCCTTCGGCCCGGTTCGCACGGCGCGCGTCGTCGACGGCGTCCTCGAGACCGAGCAGGCCACCCTCCAGGGAAGCGTCATCACCACCGCGCGACCGGCGGACGGCGCGCCGGAGCCATCCGTCGCCCTGGTGCTGGCCAACACCTTCACCCCCGCGGAGGGCGGCACGGGAAGTGCCGACGTTGCGGAGGCGCCGGAGGCGGGCGAGTCCGCACTCGCCAGGGCGACGGTCGCCGAGAGCCATCCGGCCGAGGCGAAGGTCGTCAACCTCGAGGAGGCGACCGTCATCGTGGCGGGCGGCCGCGGCGTCGGCAGCGAGGACGGCTTCGGACCGCTCCGCGACCTTGCGGCGGCCCTCGGCGGCGCCGTGGGTGCGTCACGCGCCGCCGCCGACGCGGGGTGGATCCCGTACCAGCTGCAGATCGGGCAGACCGGGAAGGTCGTCAAGCCCGCCCTCTACATCGGTGCCGGCATCAGCGGCGCGATCCAGCACCGGGTCGGCATGCAGACCGCCGAGCACGTGATCGCCATCAACCGCGATCCGGATGCGCCGATCGGCGAGTTCGCCGACCTGTTCGTGGTCGGGGACCTCTTCCAGATCGTCCCGGCGTTGACCGACGAGATCAAGCGACGCAGGGCGGGGTAGTCTAGCGAGATGCGCGCGTTATTCGGCGGCCGGCGGCGGAGCGTCTTCGGGCAGGGCAAGGAGCTCGGGGCCTACCGGGACGACGTGCGGCAACGCACCGAGCGGATCGACGGGCTGCTGGCTTCGGTCGCCGACGAGATCGATGCGCTTCGCCGCCGCGACCTGGATCCGGACGAGGCGGTCGGCCGTCTTGGCGCCCAGGAGGACCTGCTCGACGACGAGGTCGCGGGGCTGCAGGAGATGATGGCGCCGGAGGAGCTCCACGGGCTCCACATGGAGTACGAGGCGAACCTCGAGCGCGCGCTGCGCGGGATCGTGACCGTCGAACGTGGCTGTGCCATCACCCGGCTGCCGCATCGACCCCCCGACGACGACGAGCCGCACATCTACTACCGGCGCGGTCACGGCAACGTGACCCACGCCCGACTGCGGATGGCCGAGATCGTCGAGGTCCTGCTGGTCTGGGAGCCGGGCAGGGCCGCGGACGCGTCCGTGGCGGCTCGCCTGGAGCGCACCCGCCAGGGTTGACGCCGGGTCCTCAGCGCGTGAGGGTCACCTTGCCGAGGCCGATCGGCGCATCGGGGCTGATCCCGCGCGCCCGAGCCGTCGCCTCCACCAGGAGCTGGCCGGGCACGACGAACTGGAGCGGCGTCAGCGCTTCCGGCACCAGCGATGGCAGCGAGAGCGCGCCCGGGATCCGCGCGGCCTCCGGCCCACCGATGACGGTCGCCAGCCCACCGCGGCCCGCCACCGTTGCCAGCGTCTCGTCGACCAGGGCTCCCATGGCGCCGTCGGGGCGGATGCCGATCGTCGGGACGGCTGCCTGCGCAAGCACCAGCGGTCCGTGGGCGAAGTCGGCGGTGGAATATGCCTCGGCGAACAGGCCGCATGTCTCCTTCAGCTTGAGCGCGAGCTCGAGCGTGGTGGCCAGGTTGTAGCCCCGCGAGACGAGCAGCGCGCGGTCACCCTCAGCGAGGGCACGCACCAGCTCCGCGCCATCGCCGTCGAGCCAGGCATCGGTCTGGCCGATCGTGGCGCGCAGCACTGCCGGCAGGGCCGCCAGGCCCCGCTCGAGGGCGTCGTCCGGTCGAATCGCGGCGACCAGCGACGCCACCACCGCCAGCTCGGCGACGTACGTCTTCGTTGCCGGGATCGCCAGCTCTTCGCCCGCGTGACAGCGCAGGCTGAACTCGGCGGCCGCGGCAAGCGGCGACGGATGCTCGTTGGTGATGGCGATCGTCAGCGCGCCGCCCTCGCGTGCCGCCTCGACGACCCCGACGATGTCGGGACTCTGGCCGGACTGCGAGATGGCCAGCAGCAGGCCGTCCCGCCACGCCAATCGCGCGCCGTAGACGGTGGTGACGGATGGCTTGGCGAGGCCGCTCGGCAGGCCGAGGTGCGTCTCGATCAGGTACTGGGCGTAGACGGCGGCATGGTCCGAGGTTCCGCGGGCGGCGACCATGACCCACCGCGGCCGGAGGCGTTCGACGGCCTCCGCCACCGCACGCAGGTCCTCGGGTGCGGCGGCGAGCACCCGATCGACGGCATCGGGGATCTCCTCGATCTCGCGCCGCATGCGTGACGGCGCGGGTGCCGCCGGCATCAGGGGGTCGCGAACTGCGGGAGGTGCGCCCGATTCGCCTCGAGCAGCGCGTCGAGCAGCGGCGTCACGTCGCCGATGCGCGGGCCGACGAGCGGGTTTGCCTCGAGCGCCAGCCGCGCGTCCTCACGGGCCCCCGACCGAGCGGCGCGGATGGCGAGCCGCTCGTACTCCTTGGCGGCGCGGACCAGCGCGAGCATCTCATCGCTCATCGGCGGCTGCGGAACCGGATGCGCACCGTCTCGATCGATCCGGGCCGGCACTTCGACCACGTCGTCGGGCCCCAGGCCCGCGAGCGCCTCGCCGTTGCGGACGTCGACCACCTGCACGTCGCCCGCGCCGTCATGGAGGGAGGCGAGCAGCTGCGCCGCCGCCTCGCTGTAGAAGGCGCCTCCGCGGTCGTTGAGCAGCGCGGGCTTCGTGTCGAGCGTCGGATCGGCGTACATGTCGAGCAACTGGCGCTCGAGCCCCATGACCTCCTCGGCCCGACTGTGCCCGTTCCGCTGCTCGGCGAGCACCTCGTCAAAGGCGTAGTAGTAGCGCAGGTAGTAGGAGGGCACCGCGCCCAGCTCGCGGAGCCGTGCGACCGGCATCTGGAGGTCACCGGCGATCGTCTCGCCATCGCGGGCGAGCAGCTCCGGGAGCCGATCGACGCCGTCGACGCGCGCGGCGGTGATCCAGCTGAGGTGGTTCAGCCCGACGTGGTCGAGGGTGAGCCGATCGGGGTCGACGCCGAGACGCTCCGCGAGACGCCGCTGCAGCGAGATCGCAACGTTGCAGAGGCCCAGCGCACGGTGGCCCTCATCGGAGAGCGCCTGGCTCACGATCCCGACCGGGTTGGTGAAGTCGATGATCCAGGCGCCGGCAGCCGCCCGACGGCGAACGAGCTCGGCGAGCTCGAGAATGATCGGCACCGTCCGCAGCGCCTTGGCAAACCCGCCGGCCCCGGTCGTTTCCTGGCCGATGGTGCCGAAGCGAAGGGGGAGCGTCTCGTCGAGGAGGCGGGCCGCCTGCCCCCCGATTCGCAGCTGGATGAGGACGAAGTCCGCGCCATCCACCGCCGCATCGGCGTCACCGGTCAGGGTGAGGCGCCCGTCCCACTCCATCCGTTGGAGCATGCGGCCGGCCAGTCCGCCGACGATCTCGCGGCGGTTGGAGTCGATGTCGTGAAGGACGAGCTCGTCGATCGGCAGCCTGGTCCGCCGGCTCGCAAGCCCTTCGACCAGCTCCGGCGTATAGGTGCTCCCACCACCGATGACGGCGACCTTGATACCCATCAGATCCTCGACAGGGTATTGACACATTGCTTATAACGTTATGAGCAACATGGGTCAACCCCAAGCCATCGCACCGAGCAACGAGGCCTTCATGGCGCGGTTCAAACTCGAGCCCGGACCGATACCGCTGCACCACCAGGTCCTTCGCGACCTGAGCGCCGCACTCGATGGCCATGAGTGGGAGCCGGGCGACCGCATGCCGACCGAGCGCGACCTCGCCGAGCGCTACGGGTGCAGCCTGATCACGGTTCGGCACGCCCTCGGCGAGCTGGTGCGCGAGGGCCGCATCGAGCGCACGCGCGGTCGCGGCACGTTCGTCGCCCAGCCGCGGATCGACCGCGACATCGCCGGCTCGATGAGCTTCGAGGAAGAGATGAAGCGTCGCGGGCTCGACCCGGCCACGCGCCTCGTCACCGGTCGCATCGAGCCGGCCGGCAACGCCGTCGGCGGGCTGCTGGGCCTCGACGCGGATGCGCCGGTCGTCTATCTCGAGCGCGTGAGGCTCGGCGGCGGCGAGCCGCTCATCCTCGAGCAGGCGCGCCTGCCGGCAGAGCGCTTCCCGGGGCTGCTCGCCTTCGACTTCGAGCATCGGTCGCTCTACGACATCCTGGGCGAGCGTTACGAGACGCGTATTGTCCGTGCCAGGGAATCGGTCGAGCCGGTGAGCCTGCGGGCCCGGGAAGCAAAGCTGCTCGGCAAGTCGCCGCGCTCCTTGGCGCTTCAGATCGATGGCGTGGCCTTCGCGGCCGATGAATCTCCAGTTGAAGTCGCCCGCAGCTTCGTGCGCGGCGATCGCACCCGGTACTACCTCGAGCGCGACGTGGTACGAGCCCACTGGCTGTCGGCTTCTGATCGCCTTCGAGTCTCGGTGGCCGGCATCGGCCGCCGCGAGTCGAGCGTCGCGCTTGGGGGAGAGGAGGGGAGCGCCTGAACGACGCATCGCCTGGAGAGTGGTGGTTCAACCCAGTTGGAGGCAACTACATGCGCAGCACCGTTCTACGCTTCGGCTCGGTCTTCGCGATCCTGGCCCTGGTTCTCGCCGCCTGCGGCGGTCAGACCGGCCAGTCCGAGGAACCGGGCTCGAGCAATCCCCCCGCCAGCGAGGCGACGGGGGAAGTCGTTGAGATCCATTGGTTCTGCTGTTTGGGCGCGGGCGATGACCCGGCCCAGGTCCCGACCGAGGAGGCGGTCGTGGCCGCGTTCAACGAGTCCCACGACGACATCGAGCTCGTGCTCGAGATCGTCGACTACGACACCGCGTTCGACGTCATGTCGACCGAGATCGCCGGTGGCAACGCTCCGGACATCGTCGGTCCGGTGGGCGTCTCGGGCGCCGAGGCCTTCCATGGCCAGTGGCTCGACCTCACCGACCTGATCGAGTCGACCGGCTACGACACGAGCCAGTTCAGCGAGGGCGCGGTCGACTTCTTCAATGTCGGCGGCGAGGGCCAGATCGGCCTGCCGTTCGCCAGCTACCCGTCAATGCTGTTCTACCATCGCGACATGTTCGACGAGGCCGGCCTCGAGTACCCGCCGCACGCGTACGGTGACCCGTACATCCTCGACGGCGAGGAAGTCACCTGGGACATGGACACGCTGGCCAGGAGCTGGCCAAGCGTCTGACGGTCGACGAGGCCGGCAACGACGCGACGAGCCCTGACTTCGACCCGGAGACCATCGTGCAGTGGGGCTACGAGCCGCAGTACCAGGATCTCCGCGCAGCCGGATCGTACTTCGGCTCCGGCAGCCTGGTCGCCGATGACCCCCCGGTCGCGACGGTCCCAGAGCACTGGGCCGCTGCCTGGAAGTGGCTGTACCAGGCGTACTGGACAGACCACACGAGCATGACCCTGGCGCAGCGTGACGCTCCCGAGCAGGGCAACGGAAATGCCTACAACTCGGGCAAGGTCGCGATGGCGCTCACGCACCTGTGGTACACGTGCTGCATCGGCGATGCGGGCGAGGACTGGGATGTCGCGGCCGTTCCGGAGTACAACGGCACGACGACCTCCAACTTCAACGCCGACACCTTCCGGATCTGGGGTGACACCGAGCATCCGGAGGAAGCGTTCGAGGTCCTCACCTACCTGATCGGCGACGCATCTGCGGAGCTGCTGCAGATCTACGGCGGGATGCCGGCGATCGAGGCGGACCAGGACGCGTTCTTCGCCGGCCTGGACGAGACCTACCCGCAGGACGTTGACTGGCAGGTCGTGCGCGACTCTGTCGCGTTCGCCGACAACCCGAGCTTCGAGGCATTCGTGCCGAACTACCAGGAGGCGTTCGAGGCGATCGTTCGCTTCGGCGACACGCTGCGAAGCACGGAGGGTCTCGACGTCGACGCCGAGATCGAGGCGTTCACGGAGGAGCTGCAGGGGATCTACGATCGAGCTGAGTAACCGATTCTCGGGCCCGTCCGCCTCCGCGGCGGGCGGGCCCCCTTCCCTCCACGGAGGCTACCGATGGCGATCGTCGAGATGAAGTCCGATGCCCTTGGCAAGGAGCCGCCACGCACCACCCTGGCGCAGGCGTGAGGCGATATGGGGCTATCTCTTCATCTCGCCGTGGCTCATCGGCTTCCTGTTCCTGACCCTGGCGCCGATGGTGGCGACCTTCATCTTCACGTTCACCAACATCAACCTCATCCAGGACACGCCGCTTCGTTTCGTCGGGCTCGACAACTACGCCCACCTCCTCCAGGACGCGCGGACCTGGGACGCGCTGGGGGTGACCTTCAAGTTCGCGGCGATCGCCCTGCCCATCGGCCTGATCCTGCCCTTCGCGGTCGCCCTGATGCTCAACAGCAAGTCGCTGCGAGGGTCGCGCTACTTCCAGGCGCTGTTCTTCATGCCCTTCGTGATCCCGTTCGTGGCCGCCATCTTCGCGTGGAGCGGGATGCTCAACCCGGAGGAGGGCTGGATCAACGGAGCGCTCGACTTCATCGGCCTCGACGGACCGAACTGGCTGAACGACCCGACCTGGGTCTACCCGGCGCTCGTGATGGTGGGGCTGTGGGGGATCGGCAGTGCCATCATCATCAACCTCGCCGGCATGCAGAACGTCCCCACCGAGCTCTACGACGCGGCGCGCGTCGACGGTGCCGGCTGGTGGGGCCAGCTGCGCAACGTGACGTTGCCCCTGATGTCGCCCGTCATCTTCTACAGCATCACGCTGGGGACGGTCGGCGTCCTCCAATACTTCCTGGTGCCGCTCGTCCTCTACAGCGGCGACGGCCGCCCGGGAGGCAGCACCTTCTTCTTCAACATCTACCTGTACAAGACCTTCTTCACGTTCCAGGACATGTCGTTCGGCGCGACCCTCGCCTGGATGCTGTTCGTCATCATCCTCGCGCTGACGCTGGTCCTCTTCTGGAGCGCGAAGTACTGGGTCTACTACGCCGGGGAGACGAAGTAGATGGCTCGCGAGGCGAAGCTGGTCGGCGCGCCGCCCATCCCGGCCATCGACATCGAGCGGGCGCACCGCAAGCCGGCCAATCGGGCCGCGACGATGCGCTCCTTCGTCGTGACATTCTTCGCCGTGGTGGTCCTCGCCGCCTTCCTGTCGCCGATGCTGCGCACCGTCACCACCGCCCTGAAGTCGACGGACCAGATCACGGCGGCCGGGGCGCCGCTGTGGCCGGCCGATTCCGCGACGTTCGAGTACGAGGGCCGCGAGTACGACGTGTACCACGTCCCCATGCCCGACGGCACCGAGCGCGATCTGGCGCTGGTGACGAAGGGCCGCCAGGAGAGCGAGTTCGTCGATCCGGCCAACCCGGCGGCTGGCCTGATCACGTGGCAGGGCTCGTGGCGCTCGCTCGAGAACTCGTGGGAGTTCGCGCCGAAGTGGTCGAACTTCGGGGAGGTGTGGGAGATCATCGACTTCCCGCGCCTGCTCTTCAACACGGCGGCCCTCGCGGTGATCGGCACCATCGGCACGCTCCTGTCGTGCGTCGTGGTCGCCTATGGCTTCGCGCGCTTCCGATTCCCGGGACGCAACCTGCTCTTCCTGCTGCTGCTGTCGACGATCTTCCTGCCGGCGGCCGTCACCCTGATCCCGACGTACACGATCTTCGTCAAGCTCGGATGGGTCGGCACCTGGCTGCCGCTGCTGGTGCCGGCGTTCTTCGCGAACGCCTATGACGTCTTCCTGCTGCGCCAGTACTTCCTCACCCTGCCGCGCGAGCTGGACGACGCGGCCAAGATCGACGGCGCCGGGCCGGTCAAGATCCTGACCCAGATCATCATTCCGCAGTCCTGGGCGGTGATCATCGCGGTGGCCGTCTTCCACCTCGTCTACACGTGGAACCTCTACTTCGAGCCGCTGCTGTACCTCTCGTCGAAGCCCGACCTGCAGCCGATTGCCACCGGCCTCGCGGCCTTCAACAGCATCTACGGCAGCAGCCCGGAGCTCGTGCAGGCCGCGACGCTGATGACGATCGTCATCCCCATGGTCGTCTTCTTCTTCGCCCAGCGCGCCTTCATGCGCGGCATCGTCATCACCGGCGTCGAGAAGTGACCGATGGACCGCGGGTGGCGTTGACCTTCGACGCCGAGCATCCGGATCGACCCCACCATGGCGACCACACCGCATGGGTCCTCGACGAGCTGCGGCGCCTGGACGTGCGGGCAACGTTCTTCCTGCAGGGCCGCTGGGTCGAGGCGTTCGGGGAACTCGCGCGACGCGTCGGCACCGATGGGCACCTGATCGGGAACCACTCCTTCTATCACGCTCGCATGCCGCTGCTCAGCGACGACGGCTTCGAGGAGGACATCCGCGAGGCGCAGCGCGCCATCATCGATGCCACCGGGGTCGATCCGCGGCCGTGGCTACGGTTCCCGTTCGGGGCCGGCGCGGACACGGCAGGCCTCGTCGACCGGCTCTCCGGGCTCGGCTACCGCCACGTCGGATGGGACGTCGAGGTCTACGAGTGGGAGCCCGGTCGATCGGCGCGCGAGGTGGTCGACGCGGCCGTCGACGGGGTCAGCGCCCGTGGCGATGGCGCCATCGTGCTCCTGCACACCTGGCCCGACCCGGTTGCACCGGCGCTCGCCGAGATCGTCGAGCGACTGCGCGACGGGGGAGCGCGGTTCGTCCGGGTGGACGAGCTCGAGGTGGGTGAGGAGCTGGCCTCCATCGGATCCCCGCGGCCAGCGGTGCCGGCGCCCACCGCGTGAGCGGTCCGCGCCCCGCGGTCCTCGCCGTGGACGGGGGCAACTCGAAGACCGACCTCGCGCTCGTCTCGCGCTCGGGCGCCCTGCTCGCGCTGCTGCGTGGTCCGACCATCTCACACCAGCAGGTACCCATCGAGACCGCCATGGAGCGGCTGCGCGACCTGGTCGGACAGGCTCGCACGCTTGCCGGAGCAACGGCGCCGATCGAGATCGGCAGCTTCTGTCTCGCCGGCGCGGACTTTCCGAACGATGTTCGCCTGTTGCGCGATGCGATCGAAGCGCAGGCCCTCGCGGGCCGGGTCGAGGTCCGGAACGACGCGTTCGCCGCCCTTCGTGCCGGCTCGCCGTCGGGCTGGGGCGTGGTGGTCATCTGCGGCGCCGGCGTGAATGCGGTCGGGGTCGGGCCGGAAGGCCGGGAGGCACGGCTCGCCGGGCATCGGCGACCTGTCGGGCGATTGGGGCGGCGGGTATGGGGTCGGAGCCGCGGCACTGGCGGCGGCGGTGCGCGCGCGCGACGGCCGCGGGGCGCCGACGTCGCTCGCCGACCAGCGTGCCGCGGGCGGTGGGGCTGCGGCGGCCGATCGACGTCACGCGCGCGATGTACGACGGGCGGATGAGCACGCGTCGGCTCGAGGAGCTGACGCCCCTCGTCTTTGCGGCCGCTGCCGAGGGCGACCGCGTCGCGCGAGCAATCGTCGACCGGCTGGCCGATGAGCTCGCCGTGATGGCAATCGCCATCGCTCGCCGCTTGCGGGTCGCCAGCCGCGAGGTCGACGTGGTGCTGACCGGCGGGGTATTCAGGACCGATGAGCCCGGCTTCTACGCCCGACTCGAGGAGCGGCTCCGAGCGGCGCTACCCCATGCGCGGACGCGACGCCTGACCGAGCGCCCGGTGCTGGGCGCTGCGCTGATCGGGCTGGATGCGCTGGGCCAGCGTCGCGGGGGAGCGGCCGAGCAGCGTCTGCGCGCCGCAATCAGCTCGAGCCTGAGCAGGCCCGCGACAGGGTCCATATCTTGTGGTATGCTCACGCGCAATACAACCACTGGTGTAGTTGACCCCATGCGATGCCCACGTTGCGAGCAGACCGGCACCCGCGTCATCGATTCGCGCGACCTCGACGCGGGCAGCACCATCCGGCGCCGCCGCGAGTGCGAGGCGTGCTCCTATCGGTTCACCACCTATGAGCGCGCGGAGGGCGCGCGGCTGGTCGTGGTCAAGCGCGATGGCAGCCGCCAGGACTTCGACCGCGAGAAGCTGCGGACCGGCCTGCTCAAGGCGCTCCAGAAGCGGCCGGTGACCCTCGACCGCGTCGAGGCGGCGCTCGACGAGATCGAAAGCCAGCTGCGCTCGCGCGGCGACGCGGAGATCCCCTCCACCGACATCGGCCGGCTGGCGACCGACGCGCTGCGCGAGCTCGACCAGCTTGCCTACATCCGCTTCGCATCGGTCTATCACGCCTACGACGACATCGAGACGCTCCAGCGCGAGGTCGATCGGCTCATCAAGCAGCGCCCACCGGTCTAACATCAGCGCCGCATGATCCTGTCCGACCGCGACATCCGCGCCGAGATCGACGCCGGCCGGATCGTCGTCGACCCGTTCACGCCCGACGCGGTCCAGCCGTCGAGCATCGACCTGCACGTCGGCAACCGGTTCCGCGTGTTCCGCAACAACCGGACGGCGGTGATCGACCCGCGGATGGACCAGCCGGAGCTCACCGAGCTGGTCGAGATCGCCGGCGACGAGCCATTCATCCTGCATCCCGGCGAGTTCGTGCTGGGTGCGACGCTCGAGCGCGTTGGGCTGCCCGACGACCTCGTCGCCCGCCTCGAAGGGCAAGTCGAGCCTCGGGCGGCTTGGGCTGCTCATCCATTCGACCGCCGGCTACGTGGATCCCGGCTGGGAGGGGACGCTCACCCTCGAGCTGAGCAACGTGGCCAACCTGCCGATCAAGCTGTATGACGGCATGAAGATCGGCCAGATCAGCTTCCAGCGCCTCAGCTCGCCGGTCGAGGTGGGGTACGGCGACGCGCGGATCGGCAGCAAGTACCGGGGCCAGACCGATCCGACCGCCAGCCGCTATCACGCCGACTTCGACCGTGGCCGCGTGATCCGGTGAGCGAGCCGCTCCACGTCATCGAGGACGCGCGAAGCTTCGCCGGCGGGGCCACCGTGCGGGTCGTGCGGGCCGGCTGGTTCCGTCCCGACGCCGGCGGCTTCTTCGGCGTCGTGCCGCGCGCGCTGTGGGGCGGCCTCGCCGAGACCGACGACCGCGGGCGCCTCCTCTGCCGCCTGAACCTGCTGCTCATCGAGGCCGGCGGCAAGCGCATCCTGGTCGAGACCGGCACCGGGGCTCGCATGACCGACAAGGACCGAGACATCAAGGGCGTCGAGGGAGGCGACCCGGCCGCGGCGCTGCGAGCCGTGGGCGAGGATCCGGCGTCGATCGACTTCGTCGTGGTCAGCCACCTCCACTACGACCACGCCGGCGGCATGATCGGCGCCGATGGACGGCCCGCGTTCCCGAACGCCCGTTACGTGGTGCAGCGCGACGAGGCCGAGGCCGCCCACGGCGACGAGCTTCGCCTGCAGGGCATCATGCAGGCCGAGCAGCTCGACGCCGTGCGCGGTGCCGGGCTGCTGGCCGAGGTGAACGGCGAGGTGGAGCTCGTCGAGGGCGTGCGCGTGCTGCGCACCGGCGGCCACACGCGGGGGTCGCAGGCGGTGCTGATCGGCGTCGAGAACCCGGGCGGCCGAGCCGGCGATCCCACCGAGCGTGCCATCTTCTGGGGCGACCTGATTCCGACCCGCTGGCAGGTGCCGGTGCGCTGGACGAGCGCCTACGACGACTATCCGATCGACGCCGTCGAGATCCGCAATCAGCTCGTGCCGCGCGCCGCCGCGGAGGGCTGGTGGTGCTACTTCACCCACGATCCGGGCCCGATGCCGGTCCGCATCGAGGCAACCGACAAGGGCGGCTTCCGGGCGATCTCCTGACATCCCGCCTAGAATGGGCGGCGCCACATCGGCCCGACGTTTCCTTCGAAAGGACGCCAACTTCCGTGACTTCCCTTCGCATCATGCTGCGCCGCGGCGGCGCACTCTCCCTCGCGATTCCGCTCTTCGCGGTGCTCGCTGCGTGCAGCACGCCCGCTGACTCGGGCGGCGACGGCAGCGACGACGCCGGCGGCGGCACCGTGGCCGTGGTCGACGGCGTCGTGCTGCTGACCGCAGAGGACCTTGCGTTCGACGCGAGCGTCATCCAGGCACCTGCCGGCGCGGCGTTCACGATCAGCTTCACCAACAACGACTCGGCGCCGCATAACGTATCGGTCTACACCGAGGAGGGTGGGGACCAGATCGCCACCAGCGATCCCATCAACGAGGGCGAGACCCTCGAAGTCGAGGTGCCGGCCCAGGATGCGGGCGAGTACTTCTTCGTGTGTGACATCCACCCCGACATGAACGGGACGATCGTCGTCGAGGGCTGACGTCGCATCGACCGCCATCCACGGCCCGGCCGCGACGGATTGCCTGTTGACGGCCCGGGTCGGTGGATGGCAGGATGCTGCCCGAATGAACGCGACCATGCCCACCCGCAATCTCGCGCCGTGTTGCTCCTGTGCCAAGCCGAACAGGTGGTGCATCTGAGCGTCCGATACACGTAGGTTCTCCGTTCCAGCTCACTGCACCCCTGCTCGGCAGGGGCTTTTGTTTTTCTGCAGACCAACTGTGAGCACAGGGACCACGAACCGATGAGCATTCATCAGGGCCAGCCGGACGGGCTGCGCACCATCGACAGGGCTGACCTCAGCCGGCTCCTCGACGAGCCGGACGTGACGATCGTCGACGTCCGCCCCACCGCGGCGTACAACGGCTGGCGACTCAACGACGAGCGCCGCGGCGGCCACGTGCCCGGCGCGGTGTCGTTCCCCAACGCGTGGCTGCACAGCCTCGACGAGGCGGAGATTCAACGTCAGATCGATGAGAAGGGGATTGGCGAGCGCCGCACGGTCGTCGTTTACGGGCACGACGCGTGGGACGCGTGGACGTTCGCGCTCAGGCTCGAAGCACGCGGACACGCGGTCCTGATCTTCGAAGCCGGATGGGCGGACTGGTCCGCGGACGAGAGCCTGCCGGTGGAGCGGCTGCCGCGCTACGACAGGCTGATCCACACCGATTGGCTCCACGAGCTCATCGCCGGCGGGCGTCCGGAAGGCTACGACGGGAATCGGTTCCTCCTCTTCCACGTCAACTTCGGGGTGCCGGAGGAGTACGCCGACGGCCACCTGCCCGGGGCGCACTACCTCGACACGAACTGGCTCGAGGACCCGGCCGATTGGAACCGACGTCCGGCGCAGGAGCTCGAGGACGCGCTCCGCGCGCTGGGGATCACGCACGACACGACGGTGATCCTCTACGGGCGTGACACCATCGGCCAGGCCAACGAGAAGTGGCCGGGGCGCCGGGCCGGCCAGATCGCCGCAACCCGGGCCGCGGCCATCCTGCATTACGCGGGCGTCGACGACGTCCGCCTGCTCGACGGAGGCTACGACTGGTGGGTCACCGCCGGTCACCCGCTCGAGAGCGAGATTCGTCCGCCGACGCCGGTCGCGAGCTTCGGAGCGACCATCCCGAAGCGTCCGGAGGTCATCGTCGACATCGACGAGGCGAAGTCGCTCCTCGGAGATCCCGAGGGTGCCGCCCTCGTCAGCGTGCGAACCTGGCGGGAGCACATCGGTGCCGTCAGCGGCTACAACTACATCGGTCCGGCGGGCCGAATCGCGGGCGACGTGTGGGGCAACTGTGGCTCGGACGCCTACCACATGCAGCACTACCGCAGCGTCGACAACACGATGCGGGCGTACCCGGAGATCGCCGCCAACTGGGAGGCCGCCGGCATCACGCGGGACAAGCGCGTCGCCTTCTATTGCGGGACCGGGTGGCGAGCCAGCGAGACCTGGTTCTACGCCCACCTGATGGGTTGGGATCGGATCGCGGTCTACGACGGAGGCTGGTTCGAATGGAGCCAGGATCCGATCAACAACCCGATCGAGATCGGCCAGCCGGAGGAGGAGTTCGCCGCGTGATAGCGGCTGCGGGTGGAGGCGACGGCGGTGAGGAGCTCCTCGCTCGGCCGCGCCTCCCCCTCGCGCCTGCTTGACCTTCCTGCTAGCCTGCACCCGTGAGCGTTTCCCAGCTGACCACCATGGCGATGCCCGGGCGGCCCCGTCTGAACGAGGGCCCCGCCTAGAGGCAGCGTTGTGACGCCGCCAGCTGGAGGCGAGGTTCGTTCGGAAAGGGGCCGCGGAATCAGAACCGCGGCCTTCGTGCTACCCATCGAACGCCGCGGGCCGACTCCACCCGCAGCCAACGACGAGGACCTCGCCATGACCCTGACCACTGCCGAACCCATCACCGATTCAGGCACCGGATTCGCCGGACTCCGGTGCGGCCACTGCGGCGCCGATGCGCCGGTTGGCCCCAATTTCATCTGCAGCCGCTGCTTCGGGCCGCTGCGCGCCGTCTACGACTACGAGCGGATCGCCGCTCGGTTGACCCGCGAGGTCATCGCCGCCCGGCCGAGGAGCGTCTGGCGCTATGTCGAGCTCCTGCCGGTCGATGCTGCGCCGCACGATGGGCTGGCGGTGGGCTTCTCGCCCCTGATCCCCGCTCCGAGACTGGCTCGTCGGCTCGGGCTCAAGCGCCTGTGGGTCAAGGACGACTCTCGCAATCCGACGCTCTCGTTCAAGGATCGGGTGGTGGCCGTCGCGGCCACGCGCGCCCGCGACTTCGGATTCCACACGCTGGCGTGTGCATCCACCGGCAACCTGGCCGCATCGGTGGCGGCCACGGCGGCGTCGCTCGGACTGCGGGCCATCGTGTTCGTGCCGGCCGACCTGGAGCCCGCGAAGGTCGCCCAGGCGGCAGCGCTCGGGGCGACCGTGGTGCGGGTCGACGGACCCTACGACGCGGTCAACCGGCTCTGCCTGGAGCTGACCGACGAGCTCGACGGCTGGGCCGTCGTCAACGTCAACCTGCGTCCGTTCTACTCCGAGGGCTCGAAGACCATCGCGTTCGAGATCGCCGAGCAGCTCGGATGGCGCGCGCCCGACGCGGTCGTTGCGCCGATCGCATCGGGATCGCATGTACACGAAGATCGCGCGCGGCTTCGAGGAGCTCGTCGCGGTCGGGCTGATCGAGCCGCACGCGACGCGCTTCGTCGGCGGCCAGGCGGCCGGATGCGGTCCCGTCGCGGCGGCCTACGCGGCCGGCGCGACCGAGGTCGAGCCGGTCGGCACGCCTCGAACGATCGTCCGCTCGCTGGCCATCGGCAGCCCCGCCGACGGTGTGCCGTCGCTGGAGCTGGCCCGAGCGAGCGGCGGCAGCATCGAGGGAGTCTCCGACGAGGACGTCGTCGCGGCGGTGCGCGACCTGGCCGAGACCGAGGGCGTCCTGACGGAGACCGCCGGCGGCGTGACCGTCGGCGCACTGCGCCAGGCCATCGAGCGCGGCGTCATCGGCCCTGACGAGGAGGTCGTGCTGGTCATCAGCGGGAACGGCCTGAAGACCCTCGACGCCTTCGACATCACCTTCGACGAACCGATCGCGCCCAGCCTTGCCGCCTTCGAGGCGTGGTGGGACGCGCGGGGAGGTGCCGCATGAGCGTGGTGCGCATCCCGCCCGTCCTGCGCGGCGTGGTGGGTGGATCGCGTGAGCTTCCGGCCGCCGGTGGCACGGTTGGGGAGGTGCTCGATGGGCTCTTCACCGGCCACCCGGCGCTCGCCGACCGGCTTCGCCCGGACGGCACGCTCTCGTCGTTCGTGAACGTGTACGTCAACGGCGACGACATCCGGCATCGCGAGGGCCTCGACACGCCGGTCCGCGCCGATGACGTCGTCATCCTGCTGCCGGCCATGGCCGGCGGAGCGAACGCCTCCCGCTAGGACGCCAGGAGCTCCTCGAGGATGGCGACCATCCGAGCCGGATCGAGCGGGCCGATCACCTCGCGCAGGACCGTGCCTTCGGGACCGATGAAGTAGTGCCGCGGCAGCCCATCGGTGCCCGCCCAGCGGTAGTAGGTCTCGAGCGTCGGGTCGAGCAGGATCGGGTAGTCGACGCCGTATCGATCGACGAAGTCGGTGACGGCGTCGCGCCTCCTCCCCCCAGTCGACACCCAGGATGAGGAGCTCATCGGGATAGGCCTCCGCGAGGCGCTGCATGGCCGGCATCTCGGTCCGGCACGGCTCGCAGCTGGTGGCCCAGAAGTTGACCCACACCAGGCGCCCGTCCGCATCGGCCAGCGACCAGGTTCGACCGTCGAGGTCCTGTCCCTCCAGCTCGGGCGCAGGCTGGCCGACCAGTGAGCCGGTGCGTCCGTCGGGCTCGCCGCGCAGCAGCGGGATCATGGCCAGCACGCCGAGCAGGACCGCCAGGATGACGATGCCGATCAGCCACAGCAGGCTCCAGCGCCGCCGTCGCAGGACCGCCGGGATCATCGGCCCAGGACCGCCTCGAGGTCGGGACGGGTGATGATCAGCTCGAGCCGATCGGTGCCGTCGACGGCGAGCACCGGAATGCGGTGCGCGTAGCGCACGAGCAGGTCGTCATCGGTCTCGATATCGACCGCGTCCCATCCATCGGTTCCAAGCATGTCGTCGAGCAGGACGCTCGCCTCCTCGCAGAGGTGGCAGCCGTGCCGAACGAAGAGGGTCGGTCGTGGGGGCATGCGGCGGATGATACGGTAGGATCCGATCGGCGCCGCCCCCGTAGCTCAGTGGATAGAGCGCCGCCGTCCTAAGGCGGGCGTCGGGGGTTCGAATCCCTCCGGGGGCGCCACGCTTACCCGAGGTGCGCTCGCATGGCCGACACGCTATTCGTGATCGAGCACTCGCCTGGACCGGCATGGGCCGATGGCGTCGCGTACCGCGAGCAGCCCGGCATCGGCGCCCACCTGGAGTTCATGCGATCGCTCCACGACCGCGGGCTGATGGTGCTCGGTGGCCCGTTCCTGGACGACGCCACTCGGACGCACGTCGGCATGGCCATCGTTCGCGCCGAGAGCGTCGAGGCGGCCGAGTCGCTCGCGGCGGAGGACAAGTCGGTTACCGCCGGGCTGCTCCGCTATCGGGTCCGGCCCTGGATGGCCGCGATGGGAACCGCCCTCGGCGAGGACTAGGCTCGCTTGCGCGGCTGCGCGATGATGGCCGCCACCGGGAATTGCGCGTACGAGGAAAGCGGGATGGAGATCGAGCTCGCGGATCAGCACGTCTACGAACTCGACCAGCGCCTGACGGTCGAGGAGATCCGCCAGCGGGCCATGGATCGCCGCATCGGGGCGTTCGGCTCGGGTCTGGGCAACCTGCTTCAGCGTCCCAAGCCGGACGATATCGAGCTGATCGCGAGCCAGCGCCGGCTGGAGCCCTTCTGGCACGTCGCCTGTCAGGCCCGCTACGTCTACGACCGCTCCCGCGACTACACCGTCCGGCCAGCGGCCCGGAGGTGCGGAGGTCACCGTCCTCGGCCAGGAGTACTCGATCGACGCGGCCGCAGGTCGGGGACCTTCGTCCTGCCGACCCTCGAGCATGCCGCGACGAGTTCAGCTCGCAGCTGTTCCTCGACGGCGTCACCGGCGCGCCGGCGACCGATGCGGCGGCCATCGTCGGAGGCCCGCGACACGAGGTGAGCGACCTGGCGCACTCGGCGCGGACGATACTCGTCGCCACCGGAGCAGCGCGCCTCGTACGTCGTCCGCCAGCTGCTGGCGTCGATGATGAAGCCGGTCCAGGCCGACAGCATCACCGAGGAGTCGATGACGATCCAGAACATCGACCTCTATTACCGGCCGTGGTGGGCCTTCGAGTTCCATTGGAAGCCGAAGGACAAGAAGGCGCATCGTCGAGCTCGATGCCGTGACCGGCCAGAGCGGCCCGGCGAGGCGCTCGCGCGATCGGGTCGGCAAGATCGTCACGCGCGACGCGCTGTTCGACATCGGCGCCGACACGGTCGGGCTGCTGGTCCCGGGTGGCAGCATCGCGGTCAAGGTCGCCAAGCTCGCCATCGACCAGGGCAACAAGCGCGTGCCAGCCTCAGAGCACGAAGGTGAAGAGCCCTGCCAGGCGGGCGAACGTGTTGAAGTAGATCATCACGCCGATGACGATGATGAACACGCCGGCGATGACCTGCACCAGCCGATGGTGGCGTCGCAGCCAGTCGAGCAGCGGCCGCAGACGGGGGAGCGCCAGCGCTGCCGCCAGGAACGGGATGGCCAGGCCGGCCGAATAGGCGATCAGCAGGACGAAGACCGCCGGTGCCGACCCGCTCGAGATGCCCATCGTGAAGATCGCGCCGAGGACGGGGCCGATGCACGGCGTCCAGCCGATGCCGACGAACGCGCCGAGGGCCAGCGAGCGAATGGAGCGCGCGGCAGGAAGGGCGGGTGCGTCGATACCGATCCGGAAGCGATCGAGGACCGGCCCGAAGACCCCGGTCGTCAGGATGCCCAGCGCGACGACGGCGATGCCGGCCACCTGGCGAATCTCCGGAATCCTGAACAGCGGCCCCCCCACGATGCCGATCGACGTGCCGAGGATGACGAAGACGGCGGTGAAGCCACCGATGAACAGGAGCGCCTGCGGAACGATCGACGTCCGCGTGACCACCGCTGTCCCGCCGCGCCCCTCGGCGACGGACGCATCGCCGAGAAAGGCGAGGTAGACCGGGAGCAGGGCCAGCACGCACGGCGACACGAACGAGATCAGGCCCGCGATGAACGCCAGGCCGATGCTGACCTCGGTCATCGCAGCAAGGCGGCGGGCGGTACCCCGGGCTCGACCACGATCGGGGCAGCGATGATCCAGAGCGACAGGACCGTGTAGCCGACCATGAGGGTCACCATCGGCAGGCCGGCGACGGTGGCCCGGCCGGGAGCGTCGCGCAGCGCAAGCCGATGTGCGATCACGATCCCGGCAATGTGCCCGCCCACGATGGCGGCGACGCTGACGTACCAGACCGCCACGATCGGGATCGCGTCGAGCTGCGGAGCGAGGCTCATCAGCGGGTCGGCGAGCAGCGACGGCAGCCACACGATCCCCTGGAGCACGAGCGTGAGGTAGTGGGCGATCAGGTAGCCGCCCGCGATCGGGAGCAGCGTCGCGGCGTACCGCCCGGCCAGCGCGCCGAGCGTTCCACGTGACCGCGGGTCGCTGAGGGCGTGGGTCGCGGCCGCGACCGTGACGAAGGCGGCCAGGAAGACCCCGAAGACCGTCGCGAACTGGAGCGTCTCGACGAGCAGGAAGGTGGCGGCGCTGGAGGCTCCCAGGACGGACGACACCGGCGGGTAGATGCGCATCGAAGAGGACGTTCCCGATCGAGGTCTCGCGCATCCCGTCGTACGTCACGCCGGCGAGCGCCATGACGATGAAGACCGCGTCGGACCAACCGGGACGGCCGACGTCGGTCAGGCCAACGAACCACGGACGCAGCTCCGCGGTGCGCTCGCCATCCTCCGCGGCGGTGCTGCATTCCGGGCAGTCCAGGCACCGCTCGGGGTCGCAAGCCTCGTCGCAGGCGGCGCAGAGGTCCGCGCTTCGCGAGCGCCGCACGATCGGGCCGATCCGCCCGTACCAGCCCAGCTCCACCTCGAACAGCTCGGCATTGCGCAGCCAGGCGATCTGCCCGAAGAGAAGCATGCCGGCCAGGGTCATGAGCGTGTAGCCGAGCATGAGCAACGCGACCGTGACGGCGACGTCGCCGCCCGGCAGGATGAGCTCCGCCCAGATGCCGCCGGCGAGCAGAAGGACGGCCGGCCATCGTGCCAGCCCGCGCGGGTAGCGCAGGCCCATGTCGAGCCGATCGACTCCGGCACGACGTGCCAGCCACTCGAGCGCCGCGAAGGTCGTCCGGAAGGGGCTCAGCGACGGCCACGGGTTGCCGGCGATGACGGCGACGATCGGCAGGCCGACCCAGACGAAGATCCAGAGCAGCACTGCCGGCAGCGGCGAGATGTCGCCGATCACGAAGCCGACCGCGATCGCGCCGTACCACCACGCGAGTCCCAGCGCCCGGAGCACGGTCCGCGCGGCGCCGGCGAGGCCGGCCGGCACGGGCCGCGTCCGGTACGAGGGTCCCGTGCTTGCCGTGCGTGCGGTGCGTGCCGTGACCACGAAGGAGGCGGCCACCGCCGCGCCGGCGCCGGCAAGGTAGAGCCAGAGCGGGACCGGAAGCTGGAACGTGCCGCCGATGGCATGCGCCGCGGCCGGCCACGGCGTCGCAAGGACGACGAGCCCTGCCGCCAGGGCCGCGAGGCGGATCCTAGGGCTCATGGACGGTGAAGACGCCGAGCGCAACACCCTGGGTGTTCTCGTCCGTGTGGAGCTCGATCGGGAACTGGCCGCTTCGGCGTGCCGTGAAGGCGAGCTCGGTGACCTCGCCGGCCGTGACTTCCGTGGCCGGCACCTCGACGTCGTAGCCGTGGATGTGCAGGATGCCGTCAACCTCGGACGTCACGACCAGTGTCACCTCGCGATCGCGACAGACGGCAGGGTTCTCCGGGCGTGAGCTCATCCGCGCTCAGGGTGAGCTCGATCCGCGTCGGCAGTTCGGCGCAGTCGGGATCGCCCCCGATGCACGCGCCCAGCGCGACGGCCACCAGCAGTGCGGCGAGGGCAGCCCGGATCACGTGGCCCGCCTCAGCGCGCGCCGCACGCCGATCGCGGCCGCGACAACGAGCAGGATCGAGCCGAGCCGTGCGAGCGGGTCACCATCGGGCGGCATGGTGGCCGTGTTGGGCGACTCGGCGTCCGCCGCGGCGACGGTGAAGCTGAAGTCGCCGCGCTCTTCATGGCCATCGGCGGCCACCGCCGTCCAGGTGACCGTGTAGGTGCCTGGTCCGTCGGCGTCGATGTCACCCCGGACCTCGTTGCGCTCGGCAACCGTCAGGTCGAGCGCGCCCTCACCGACCACGTCACCGTCGGGATCGGTCACCGTGAAGCCGGTGCCGTCTGGCGTCAGCTCGCCGTCGAAGACCAGGCGTCACCGCCGCGGGCGGGACGGTGAGCGTGTCATCGGCAGCCGGCGAGCTCGACGACAGCTCCGCGTGGGCCAGCGCGGCGCCCGGCATGATTGCGACTGCGAGCGCGATCGTCGCGCCGATCGCGAGGCGCGTGGAGCGCATCGGATTCAATCCTCCAGCCCGCGTCCGGTCACGGCGAGCCCCATCGTTGGTGCAGGTAGCTCACGAGGTCGCGCCGCTCCTGCTCGGTCAGGCTGGCAGCGAATGCCGGCATCGGCGTGCCCGCCAGCCCGTTGGCGATACGGTACGACACCTCGGCGTCCGACATGCCCGCGATGGACTCCTGGAGCGCTCGAGGCCGGGGGACCGTCGCGCTCGGGCCGTCGCCTGCCCCGTCGGTGCCGTGGCAGCTGGCGCAGTTCGCGAGGTAGATGAGCCGTCCGGCCTCGGCGGATCCCGGGTCGTCGCCGCCCTGGTAGGCGGCCAGGTCGGACGCTTCGGGCCGGTTCGCGGCCTCGATGACCGTCCTCGAGCCGGCGCCGAGCACCGAGACGGCCGCAAGCACCAGGAGGAGCCCTCGCAGCGGCGTGAGCCGCCGGAACGCGGATGCCGACGAGAACGAAGGCGGCGATTGCGATGAGGCCCGGGATCCAGCCCGCCAGTCCGGCCGGCAGGACCTGCCACAGCACGGCGAGCGGCGCGGGCACGCCGATGCCCGTGTCGGGCGGCGGCCCGATCACCGCCGGACTCGGCTCGGTCACCGCCATCGCGAACGCGACTGACTCGTCAAGTGCGCCGGAGCGCCGAACGGTCACCGCCAGCCCCCATTCACCCACGACCGGCGTGTACGCGCCGCTGATCGCATACAGCCCGCCGATCTCGCCCGGCTCGAGCTCAACGCGCTCTTCGGGCAGGCCGCTCTCCGCGGGGGGCGTGAAGGTCAGGAAGACCTTCTGGACGTCAGGTCGAGGCGTTCCATCGGCGAGGTCGAGAATCGTGACCTGGTAGCTCTGACGCCCGGGGGCGGGCACGCTGACGGATGCGTGAACGGAGGATGGGCCGGCTTCGCCGAAGAAATGCGCCGGATGCACGGATGGGCCGGTGAGCTCCGGCTGTCTGGTGGCGCTGGGCTGAATCGTCACCATCGTTGCGCCGGCCATGACCGCGACGGCCGCGATGAGCAGCTCGGCTCCGACCAGGGTCGCCAGGTGGCCCCGGCCGCGACCGCGGAGCAGGAGGTGGTTCATGGCGCCGATGGCCAGCGCGAGGCTCGCGAGCGCTGCCTTGACGAGCAGGAGGTTGCCGTACGAGCTCGCGACCAGCTCGCGGGAGGTGCCGAGCACCAGCGGCGAGTTTGCGAGCCCGGTCAGCACGACCAGCGGGGCGGCGACCAGCGCCAGGCGTCCGTGGCGGCGGAGCATCTCGGCGGCAACCGATCGGACGGAGCCCCCGACCTTCCGCACGCGCGTCGCGAGGGTGTAGACGGCCAGCAGGCCGCCAAGCCATGCCGCGGCCGCAACCAGGTGCAGCCAGTCGATCGCCGCGTTGAGCGGCCCGCCGAGCGCGGACGCGTGGCCGGCAAAGCTCATCCCGGCCAATGAGATGGCCAGACTGCCGCCGGCAAGCACGACGAGCCCGCGCGCGCGGGCGGTCCTGCGTCCGCGCCCCGACGAGCCCGACGACGGCGGCAGTCAACGCGAACAGCAGGGACACGCGCATCGCGATCGCGAACGGCGTCCAACCGAACGGGGCGGCGATATCGAGCGGGAATCCATCCGCCGCGGCGATCGGGCGCGCCGAGAGCACGAGGTAGAGCGCCAGTCCAGCGAAGGTTCCCACCGAAGCGACGGCCTGCAGACGCCAGGGCGGCCGCCGATCGGCGCTCGGCGCAAGCGCCTCGAGCGTCGAATGCCCGGCCTGCCACCAGGTCACGAGCGTCCCGAGCCCGACGAGGGCGGTGAGGAGGGCAAGCCAGCGCGCGGCGACGGTCCAGGCGTCAACTGACGGCGAGGAAGAGGTCGGTGGGCTCGTCGGCGGAGCCTGCGCTCCGGTCGGATCGATCACGAACGCGAAGATGCCAGCGGTCGCGTGGCCGTCGACGGTCGAGACGACCTGGTAGCTCACCGTGTAGACGCCCGGTTCGAGCGACGGCAGGTCAACCCGCGCGAGCGTGCCCCCCTGGTCCACGGTGACCGGGCCGACGCCCTCGATTGCGCGCAGCTGCGCGTCCAGCAACTGGACGGAGGCGTTGGCGGCGTCGATCGGCTCGCTGAAGGTCATCTCGACGCCATCTGGCGCTTCGACCAGCGACGCGTTGGGCAGCGGATCCGAGGAGACAAGCTCCGCGTGCGCCAGCAGGGGAGCGGGAGCCGCGAAGATGCAGGTCAGCGCGGCCAGCACCAATCCGGCCCGCCACGACGAGGGCACCGTTGATCTCAGACTGGGAATCGAGTGAGCCACGAACCCTCCGCGGGCACTACGAGCAGGCCGGATGGCGACGGGGCACGCTGAGTATAGGGAGCGGCCGGGGGCTTGACCCGGTCCAAGCCTGGGCGATACTGTACCTCACATGAGACTCAGTATCGTCCGCGTGGCCATCGGAGGTCTGATCTTCGCCGGCGCGCTGACGGCGTGCAGCGACGCGACGTCCTCGGGCGATGGTGGCGTGCCGGTGGTGGCGACGACGACGCAGGTCGGATCGATCGCCGCCGAGCTCGGCGGGGACGCCATCGATCTCACCGTGCTGCTGAAGCCGGGGATCGAGGCCCACGACTTCGAAATCACCCCTGCCGCCGGCGCGGCGATCGAGCGCGCGACGCTGATCCTGAAGAGCGGAGCCGGCCTGGAGACCTGGTTGGACGACGCGATCGAGACGATCGGCGGAGGAGATCGCGTCCGCGATCTCAGCGAGGGCGTCGACCTCCGGACGTCAGAGGATGGCGAGGTCGACCCGCACTACTGGATGAGCGCCCCCAATGCGATCGTGATGGTCGAGAACGCCCGCGACGCGCTCGTCGAGGCGGCGCCGGCCGCGGCCGACGCCATCGGTGAGCGCGCCGACGCCCTGATCGGCCGCCTGGAGGAAGCGGATCGCGAGACCCGGGCGCTCATCGACGAGATCCCGGCCGATCGGCGCAAGGTGGTGACCGATCACGACGCGCTGGGCTACTTCCTCGACGAATACGGCCTGGAGTTCCTCGGGATCGGTCTTTCCCAGTCTCGACGTCAGCGCCGATCCGAGCGCACGCGACATCGAGGATCTGGTCGACCTCATCCGCGAGAACGACGTGCACGACCATCTTCGCGGAGTCGGCGGTGAACCCACAGCTGGCGGAGGCCGTTGCCGCCGAGACGGGCGCGACGATCAGCGACGACCCCATCTACGCGGACTCGCTCGGCCCACCGGGCTCAGGCGCCGACACCCTCGACGGCATGCTGCTCCACAACGCGCGCGTCCTTCACGACGGCCTGGTCGGAACCTGAGGCGGGCTTGGCGCGGGCCTTGCAAGCCATCTGGCAGGAAACACATTCGCTTCGCAGGTGGAGGAAATTCCGAGATGACGCGGCCGAACGAATCCGGTGGCGGCGGGCTGACCGGCGCGACCGGCGACCTCACCCCCGACGACGCCGAACGGCCGTTCATTCCCGCCGAGCAGCGGACGATCTCAGACCCGGTGGCCGACGAAGCGCCTGACGACGCCGAACGAACTGCGGGTGGCACGCCGCCGGGCGAACGTGACGGCGACGAGCTCTCCGACCACGACGAGCGCTTCTAGGCGACGAACCATCCGGACGGTCCTCGTGTGACCGTCGGCAGTCAGTCCGCCGGCTCGCGGACGTTGCTGTCGTCGTCCACGTCGATGCCGTGGCGTTCAGCCGCGGCAAGGATCTTCTTGCGCGCCCGTTCCTTGGCGGCCTTGCTCTCGAAGTCGGTCTGGTTGAAGCGGGAGATCGCGTTGCGGACGTGCGACTCGTCGTGGATGGGGAGATGTTCCTCGCCCTCGCTGTCGACATAGGCGAACTGGTCCTTGCGAAGTGCCTCTCGCTCCTTCGTGCTGAGATCACTCATCACGGTGTCTCCTTGCTTGATGTGCGGGTAGTGATGGCATACCGCGTGCCTAACCAGCACCCATGACCAGCCTCGTGCGGCGCCCCAGGCAGCCGACAAGCGCTTGCTCGACAGCCGGGCATGTGAATTGCAATCGGCCCCCGGCGTGACCGCCACCACCGCTCCCGAACCGATCATCGTCGCGCGCGACATGACGCGCGCGTTCGATGGGCGAGCCGTCGTTCGCGGGCTCTCATTCGACGTCCAGGCGGGCACGATCCTCGGGCTCATCGGGCCGAGCGGCTCCGGCAAGACGACCACGGTTCGCATGCTGACGGGGACGCTCGGCCGAACGTCGGGTGAGATCCGCGTGCTCGGCGAGGATCCGCTCCGGTTCAGCCGACGCACCCGCGGGCGGCTGGCCTACATGCCGCAGCTCTTCAGCCTCTACGAGGATCTCTCGGCGCAGGAGAACGTTGGCTTCGTGGCCGCCCTCTACGGCATCGGCCCCTTCCGCCGCGGGCGCCTCATCCGGCGAGCCCTCGAGGTGGTCGAGCTCGACGACGCCCGGCATCGGCTGGCGCGCGATCTCTCCGGCGGCATGCAGCGCCGCCTGGAGCTGGCATGCGCCCTCGTCCACAGCCCGGACGTTCTCTTCGTCGACGAGCCAACGGCCGGGATCGATCCGATGCTGCGCGTGAGGATCTGGGACGAGCTGCGCGCGCTGCGCGACCAGGGGCGCACCCTGCTGGTCACCACCCAGTACGTCTCCGAGGCGGAGTACTGCGACCGCGTTGCGCTCATCGCCGACGGTGAGCTCGTTGCCTACGACGCACCGGACGAGCTGCGCAAGAAGGCGTTCGGGGGCGACGTGCTCGAGGTCACGACGGCGCGGGCCGTCGACGCGGACATGCTCGCCAGCGTGCCGGGCATCACCGCGGTACGACAGCCGGCCGCCCGTCAGCTCTTCGTGACGACCGAGGATGCGGCGAGCACCACGCCGCAGATCATCGAGAAGCTGCGGGAGGCGGGGATTGCGGTGGTCGGCATGGAGGAGCACCAGCCGACCTTCGACGAGGTGTTCACGCATCTCGTCGAGCGACGACGCTCGCCAGGCGATGAGACGGCCACCATGACATCCGAGCTGGAGGCGGAGGCTCATGGGTGATCTGGTGCAGGGCATCTCCCACAGCCTCGTGCGCATCGCGGCCTTCACCACCAAGGAGCTGCGCGAGGTCATCCGGCGCCCAGGTGCGCTGCTCAGCCTGATCCTGGGGCCGTTCCTGGTGATGGCCCTGTTCGGCCTCGGCTACAGCGGCTATCGCGCCCCGTTCGCCACGGAGATCGTGGTCCCGGCGGAGAGTGACTTTTCCCGCGCGGCGGAGGACTACGAGGATCTCGCGCCCGGGCGCATCCAGGTCACGCAGGTGAGCGAGGATCGCGAGGGAGCCGAGCAACGGCTGCGCGACGGCAGCATCGACCTCCTGGTGGTAGCGCCCGACAACGCCGTTGGCGAGCTGCGAGAAGGGCGCCAGACCACGATCCGGGTCGCCTGGAACCAGGTCGACCCCGTCTACGACCAGCTCGCCACCCTTGCCACATCGATCCTCGTGAGCAGCCTGAACGCGGAGATCATCGAGCGCGCGGCCGAAGCGGGGATCGCCTTCGCCGAGGGTGAGCTGGGGCCGGAGGTGACCGACGTTCCGCCCGAGGTGATCGCCCGTCCGACGACGGCGGAGACCGAGAACGTGGCGCCGACCGAGCCCGACGTCATCAACTTCTTCGGTCCCGCCGTGTTCGCCCTGATCATTCAGCACCTGGCGGTCACGCTCACCGCCCTCTCGATGGTCCGCGAGCGGCTCAGCGGCCAGATGGACCGCTTCCGGGTGGCTCCGGTGACGTCCATGGAGCTGCTGGTCGGCAAGTACATCGCCTACGCGCTGGTCAGTCTCGCGGTCAGCGCCCTTGTCGGCGCGCTGCTGGTGGGCGTGCTGGGCGTGCCCCTGCTGGGCAGCATCGCCCTCTTCATCGGAATCGTGCTCCTGCTGACCTTCGCTTCGCTCGGCTTTGGGCTGCTGATCTCGCTCGTCGCGGATTCGGAGCGCCAGGCGGTGCAGCTCTCGATGCTCATGCTCCTGGCAAGCGTCTTCTTCTCCGGGTTCGTCCTGCCCGTCACCGACTTCGCGCAATGGATGCAGTACGTCGCCTATGCGCTACCGGTGACGCACGGCATCGAGGCGCTGCAGGAGCTCATGCTGCGCGGCGAGGTGCGCGACACGTGGATGCTCGGAGCGCTCCTCGGGATCGGTCTCGTGCTCTACGTCGTATCGCTGCTGCGGCTGCGGCGCGTCATCCGCACCGCCGACTGAGGCTCAGGCGCTCGCAGCCACGCCTCGCGGGGGGCGGAGCAGCGCCAGCCCGATCAGCAGGCCGCCGGCCGCCGGCACCAGCAGCCAGGCGAGCAGCAGGAGCACCAGGAGCCGCACGTGGTGGCGCCGTCCCGCTCGTGTCGTTCGCATCGCGCAGCGCCCCAAGCTCCGCGCTCAGGCCGGCGAGCTCAGTGCCGATGCCCGTGACGTCGGTGCGAGTGTCACTCAATGAGGCGGCCACGCGGTCGAGCGTGTCGGCGAGGGCCGACGCCTGCTCCGCGCTGGCGTCGAACTCGGCGGCAAGCGGCAGCAAGGGCTGTGCGCCGAATACGGAGAGCTCCATCGCCTGGGCGAGCGACGCCATCGTCCCGGAGGCATCGCGCGCCAGCTCGGCCGCCGCGTCGGCGGACGCCTGGGACTCCGAGAGGCTGGCGTCGACGTTCGTGAACGCCTCGGCGGCCACGTCGGTGCTGCGAGCGGCCGCCGCAAGCGTGCCGTCGGCGGTCGTGGCCAGCCGCTCCACGCGCGCCGCCACGTCGAGCCCGATGGCCGCGCCACCGAGCACCAGGACGAGGCCCAGGACGCCGTACAGGATCAGGACCCAGGCGAGGAGGCGACGTCGCAACGCGCTCAATCCTCCCCGAAGAACGGGTCGTCGCCATACAGCTCCAGCCAGCGGCGTCGCATCTGCCGAATGGTGGCGGTGACGGCGGGCTCCGGGGTGCCGTGGGGCAGGAGGCCGGCAACGGCGGCGCGGACGCGGTCGCTGGTCTCCATCCCCAGCAGCGCGAGGTAATCGGCGACGCGCTGCGCCGGGGTCTTGCCGTGCGCACGTTCGCGGACGAGCACATCGGCCTCGTGCTCAGCGCGCCCTCGTAGTCGGCATCGGTCCGGCCGAGCTCCGCGAGCAGCAGCGGGATCTCCTCGAGCCGCGGGTCGGAGTACGCCCAGCGCATGAACCCGTCGAGCGGTCCCGGCTGCCGGTCGTGGTGCCCGGCATGGAACTGCTGGAGGTACTGGCGGCGTTCTTCATCGGTGCGGGTCAGGGCGATCTGGACCATCTGGCGCATCTCGGGCGTCCAGCGCCGCAGGGACTCGACGAACTGGCGAAGCGTCAGGCTGCCCGCGGGCTGAGGTTGAAATCGGTGTTCATGAACGTGCTGCACGGCGACCGTATACTAGCCGCCGTGCGCCGAGCTCACTCCGTGGCTGCCCCTGCTCTGGAGCCCGCATGCGACGTCTGACACGGGTTGCCGCGTTCGTCGCGGCGGGCGTGATCGCGCTGTCCATCAGCACATCGGGCGGACAGATCCTGGCGGCGGGTCCCGTGCTCCGCTACCTGGCCGGCCCTCCCGGAACGCTGGACCCGGCGTTCATCGCCGATGCCGCGGACGTGGAGCTGCTCCTCCAGCTGTACGCCGGCCTGACGCGCCTCGACGAGACGGGTGAGCCGTACCCGTCCCTTGCATCGGGCTGGGAGATCAGCGCCGACGGGCTGACCTACGAGTTCGCGATCCGGACCGATCTCGAATTCAGCGACGGCGCGCCGCTGGTCGCCGAGGACATTCGCCGCTCGTGGCTGCGGCTGCTCGACCCGGCCACCGCCGCCACAGCGCCCGACGTGCTGAGCGTCGTGCTCGGCGCACCGGAACGGCTGGCCGGCGACGCGACGGAGGACGAGGTCGGGATCGAGGCGCCCGACGACGAGACCCTGGTCGTGACGCTCCGCCATCCCGCCACCTACTTCCTCGACATCGTCGCCACGCCGGCGACCTTCGTGGTGCCCGAGCAGGCCGATGCGACACCGACCTGGCAGACCGCCAACGCATTCGTCGGCAGTGGCCCGTACGTCGTGGATGGCGTCGAGGGCGCGGACCTGGTGCTTCGCGCCAACGATCGATACGTCGCGGGACCGCCGCCGATCGAGGAGATCCGATGGGTCGGCGCAACGGAAAGTGACCCGGTGTCCGCCTTCGCGAACGACGAGGCGGACCTGGTGCAGGTCGCGGGCTACGACGCCACGTGGCTCGCGTACGACGACGAGCTCGGTCCGCAGGCTCCACGCCGCCGAGCCGCTGACCATCAGCTACTTCGGATTCGACACCACTCGGCCGCCGTTCGATGACGCGCGGGTGCGGCTCGCCTTCGCGTTGGCGCTCGAGCGCGATCGGCTTGTGCCGCTTGCCGAGGGCTCCGGGGCGCAGGCGGCCGCCAGCCTGGTGCCGCCGGCAATCTGGCCGGACGGCTTCAGCCCCAGCCTGGCGGCCGACCCGGACCGCGCCCGAGAGCTGCTCGACGAGGCCGGCTATGCCGACCGCAGGGAGCTCGGCGCCATCATCGTGAACGGAAACGGCCTGTTCGTCGATCCGGCGGTCGCCGTCTGGCGCGAGGAGCTCGGCGTCGAGATCCAGGTCGAAACGATGGACTTCGCCGACTTCGTCGACCTGGTCGAGACCCGCCGCGCGTCGCCGATCTTCACGATCAACTGGATCGCCGACTACGCATCTCCGCACGCCCTGTATGGGCTGCTCCTGGAGCCGGGCGCGCTGAGCAACTACGGGGACTGGCGCGACGACGAGTTCGTCGCCCTCCTCGACGCGGCGGCGGCCGTCCCGGAGGACGAGGTGGGCGCCGCATACCAATCGGTCGATGACTACGTCGCCGAGCAGGCGCCGGTCATCCCGTGGTCGTACGGTGAGAACTGGTGGCTGGTCGCCGATGGACTGCGGGGCCTGGGCAATCTCACGATCGGCCTCCTCGACTTCGGGCGGGTGTCATGGGACGGCTGATCCGCCTGGCGGCTGCCGCCGGCGCCGCGCTGGCCATCGGCCTCGTCAGCGCACCGCATGCGCTCGGGTTCGATGGCTTCGGCGAGGCGACGGCGGACTCGACCTACGAGGTCGAGATCCAGTTCGACGTCGACCTTCGTGGCGCAGCGCCCGATCGCCTGGAGCTCCTGATGCGCACGCCCGGAAGCCGAAGCTTCGTTCGTCGTCCCGGTCGAGCCCGACGGCGATCACGCGACCTACGTCTGGGACACCTCGGTCGACCACATCACCCCGAACACGCTGGTGACCTACCAATGGCGCGCCACCGACGGTGATGAGGTGGTGCTCGGGTCGGAGGAGACGATTCGCTACGAAGACGACCGCCCCGGCCTCGACTGGCAGCATGCCCAGCTGGGCGAGACGACCGTGCACTGGTACGGCGACGCGGAGGCGCAGGCCCGTCGCTTCGGCGAGCTCACCGCGGTCGGCGTCGCGCAGGCAGAGGAGCTGCTCGACACCGAGCTGGCCGGGCCGGTCGACGTGTTCGTGTATGACTCGCGGGAGGACTTCTTCGGTGCGCTCGGGCCGGGTGCACGGGAGTGGACCGGCGCGGCGGCCTACTCCGAGCTGCGAACGATCTTCATGTGGCTCGGCGGCGGCTCTCCGGCGTACCTCGAGGTCGCGATGGTTCACGAGGTCACCCACGTCGTCTTCTACGACGCGACCAATAACCCGTTCCACGAGCCGGCGCGATGGCTGAACGAGGGCATCGCGACCTGGTCGGAGTCGGGTGACGCCGGCGAGCAGCGCGGGATCGTCGAGTTCGAGGCCGGCGGCGGCGGGCTCTTCTCGTTCGAGGCCATCAGCGAGCAGTTCCCGATCGGCGAGCGCGGGGGACAGCTGTCGTATGCCCAGGGCACCACCATGATCGACGACATCATCGACCGATACGGCCGCGAGGCCATCGGGCGCATCGCGGCCGCCTACCGCAATGGCGCGTCCGACGCGGAGGCGCTCGAGGCGGGCACGGGCGTCACTGCCGACGCGCTGTATGCCGAGTTCTACGCCGAGTTCGGGGTGGACGAGCCGGCGCCGATCGAGCCCGAGCCGATCGCCGCGTCGAACGTCGACCGCCCTCCGGCGGGCGAGATCGACCAGGGCGGCGTGATCGAGGAGCCCGTGGAGCCGCCGGACTCCGCTCCGGGCGAGTCGCCGCCCGATGACGGCGGGAGCCCATTGCCGGTGCTCCTGCTGCTCGCGGTGGCCGCGATCATCGCCATCGGTGGCGCAATCTGGGTTGCCCGCCGCGCCCAACGGCGATCCGGATGACCCGCCGGCGTCCCGCATCCCGGCGCATCTCGGGCTCGCAGTGGGCGATCAGCATCGCCGCCGCCCTCGCTGTGATCGGGTTCGTCGGGGCTGCCCAGTGGAACAGCTCGCTTGCGCGCCAGGAATTCGTCACCTCCGCGCAGCGCGTCCTGGTCACGGAGGCCGAGCAGCTGCAACGGCAGCAGGAAGCGATGCGCGCCGAGATCGAGGAGGCGGAGGATCGGGTCCGCACGTTCCAGGAGCGCTCCGAGGGCTCTCGGAGCGAGCTGGAGGCGCTCAACGCGGCGCTCGCCGTGGCGCGGCTGGCGTCCGGGCTGGACGAGGTCCGCGGGCCGGGGGCGGTGATCGAGATCGCCGACTCGCAGCGACCGGTGCCTGCCGGCGAGAGCCCGACGAACTACATCGTGCTGGTCGACGACATCCGCGACATCGTGACCGCGCTCTGGGCGGTCGGCGCCGAGGCGATCACCATCGCCGGCGGCGCGGCGGAGGGCGGCCCACCGGCCGAGCGGCTCGTGTCGACCACCTCCATCTATGGTGCGGGCTCGGCCATCCTCGTCAACGACGTCCCGCTCTCGCCTCCGTACCGGATCGAGGCGATCGGACCGGATGGGCTGCGAGACCGCTTCCTCGCCCACCCGACCTACCTGGCGCGGGTGGCGCGCCGGATCGACGCCTACGGGCTCCAGTTCGCCAGCGAAGCGCGCGACGAGCTGACGCTGCCGGCGTTCATCGGCAACACCCGCCTGCGCTGGGGCACGCCGCTCCCGGAGGTCGACTGATGGCCGCCCGCCTGGCGCAGCTCAGCCTCTTCGCCGTGGCGCTCATCATCGGCATCCTGCTGGTCGGTCAGCTTCGGTCGCAGGCGCGGCCGATCGAGCTGTCGAGCCTCTCCGCACAGGAGCTCTCGACCCTGATCGAGACGCTCTCCGCTCGCAACGTTGAGCTCAGCGACGGCCTCGCCAACCTGCGCGAGCAGATCCGCGACTACGAGCGTGCGGAGCTGCAGGGACAGTCCGTGCTCGAGCTGACCGAGGAGGACGTCGACGGGCTGGCCACCTTCGCCGGCCTGCGCGGCGTCGAGGGCCAGGGGATCGCCATCGAGATCGACGGCTCGTTCGACCCAACGGCCGTGAACGACCTCATCTACGAGCTGCGGAATGCGGGCGCGGAGGCGATTGCCGTGGACGACGTGCGGATCACGGCCCGCTCGGTCGCGGTGCTCGGAACGGGAGCGATCGAGATCGATGGCGTATCCCTCGGCCACGCGATCACGATCAGTGCGATCGGATCGCCGCCCGGGCTGCGGTCCGCGATCGAGCGCCCGGGCGGCATCCTGACCCTGCTCCAGCAGTCGATCGACGCCGTTTTCACCGTCGACGAGCGCACCAACCTCGTCGTCCCCGGCACGCGGCGCGATCTGACGCCGCAGGTCGCCCGGTCGGTCGAGTAGCCTGTAGCGCCATCCACGCCGCTGCATCGGACACGCCGTGAACGAACTGATCCAACGCGCCCTCGACGGCGCCGACCGCCTTGGCGCCGACTACGCCGACGTTCGCGTCGTGGAGCGCCGGAACGAGGGCCTCACCGTCAAGAACGGCGCCCTCGAGGCCGCGACCTCGAACGTCAGCGCCGGCTTCGGCGTCCGCGTCCTGGTGAACGGCGCATGGGGCTTCAGCTCGAGCTCATTGCTCGCCCCGGACGAGTCGGACCGGATCGCCGGCGAGGCGGTTGCGATCGCTCGTGCGTCGACCGCGGCGCAGAAGGAGCCGATCGAGCTCGACGACACGCAGCCCGTCACGGCGACCTACCGCACCCCGTACGAGGAGGACCCGTTCGCCGTCAGCCTCGACGACAAGCTTCGGATCCTGATGGAAGCCGATGCGGCGATGGCGCGCGTGGCGGGCGTCGCGATCCGTGAGGGCACCTTCATGGCCGGTCGCGAGACGAAGACGTTCGCGTCCACCAGCGGCGCGCGGATCGAGCAGGAGATCGTCGAGTCCGGTGGCGGGATCGAGGCGACCGCCGTGAACGATTCCGAGATGCAGCAGCGAAGCTATCCGAACTCGTTCGGCGGCCAGTTCGTGACGGGCGGCTTCGAGGCGGTGCGCGCCCTCGACCTCGCCGAGCACGCGCAGGAGACCGCCGAGCTGGCGGTGGCCCTGCTGGATGCGCCGCAATGCCCCTCCGGCGAGATGGATCTGATCCTGGATTCGACGCAGGTTGCGCTGCAGATCCATGAGTCGTGCGGCCATCCAACCGAGCTCGACCGCGTGTTCGGGACCGAGGCCAGCTTCGCGGGCACGAGCTTCCTTACCACCGACAAGCTGGGCAGCCTGCGCTATGGCAGCGACCACGTCAGCATCGACGCCGATGCCACCGCACCCGGCGGGCTGGGCACCTTCGGCTATGACGATGAGGGCGTGCCGGCGCAGAACGTGCCCCTCATCGAGAACGGGCTGCTGGTCGGCTACCTCACGAGCCGCGAGACGGCACCCCGCATCGACCGCCGCAGCATGGGCAGCGCGCGCGCGTGGACCTGGAGCCACATCCCGCTCATCCGCATGACGAACGTGAACCTGCGCCCCGGGCAGGCCGGCTCCCTCGACGATCTCATCGCCGATACGCGCGACGGCATCTTCATGAGCATCAACAAGAGCTGGTCGATCGACGACCGGCGCCTGAACTTCCAGTTCGGCGACCAGGCCGGCTGGATCATCAAGAACGGCAAGCGCACGCAGCTGGTCAAGAACCCGACCTACACGGGGATCACGCCGCGCTTCTGGGGGAGCCTGCGACGCGATCTGCGGCCCCGACGAGTGGACGCTCTGGGGGCTGCCGAACTGCGGGAAGGGTGAGCCGGTGCAGACGGGCCACGTGGGGCACGGCGCGGCACCCGCCCGATTCCGCGGCGTACAGGTGGGTGTGGGCCGGTGGTAGCCACGTCCGCGCCCATCGATGAGCTGCTCGATCGCGCCCTGGCTTCCTCGACGGCGGACCAGACCGAGGCGCTCTACCTCGCCCAGGATTCGGCGCTGACCCGCTTCGCCACGAACCGCATCCACCAGAACGTGCGGGAGCACGACGCGACGCTCCAGGTTCGGGTGATCGATCGCGATCGGATCGGGGTGGCCAGCACGAACCGACTCGACGACGGCGGCATCCGCGACGTCGTCGAGCGCGCCGCCGCAATCGCCGAGCGGTCGGCGCCGAACCCGCGCGCGGCAGTGCTGCCGGAGCCTGACGGGCGCGAGCACGATCCGGAGCTGGGCTACGTGGCCGCCACGGCGGAGGCGAGCGCCGAGCGGCGCGCCGAGGGCGCGCGTGCGGTGATCGCGGCCGGCGAGGCCAAGGGCCTCGAGTCCGCCGGCTCGTTCTCGACGTCGGTCATGACCGTCGCCGTCGCGAACTCGCATGGCATCCGCGCCCGGCACCAGAGCAGCCGGGCCGCGCTCCTCACCGTGATGATGGACGGCTTCGGCTCCCGAGCCGCGTCGGGGTACGCGCATGCCGGCGCGACCGACGTCGGCGAGATCGATGCCGAAGCGCTGGGCATCGAGGCCGCGGCCAAGGGAGACGCGATGCGCGGCGCGGGCGAGCTGGAGGCGGGCGAATACGAAGTCATCCTCGAGGAGTACGCCGTCGGTGGCCTGCTCGAGTACCTCAGCTACATCGGCTTCTCGGGACTCGCGCATGAGGAGGGCCGGTCGTTCATGGAGCTCGGCCAGAAGCTGATGGGGGAGAGCGTCAGCATCTGGGACGACGGCGCGGATCCGAGCGGCATGCCGATCGTGATCGATTTCGAGGGCGTTGCCCGCACGCGCGTGGACCTCATCCAGGACGGAGTGGCGCGGGCGGTGGTGCACGACGCAGCCACCGGCGGCGCGGGCGGGGACCGGCTCGACCGGCCATGCGCTGCCGGCTCCGAACCTCATCGGCCCGCTGCCGCTCAATCTGTTCATGGCGCCGGGCTCGACGCCGCGCGATGAGCTGATCGCCGGCGTCGAACGCGGGATCTGGGTGACCCGCTTCCACTACATCAACCCGGTTCACCCCAAGAAGGCGATCCTGACGGGCATGACCAAGGACGGCACCTTCCTGATCGAGAACGGTCGGTTGTCCCGGCCGGTCATGAACTTCCGCTTCACGCAGGCGATCCCCGAGGCGTTCAGCGACGTGCGGGCCATGAGCGACAGCACCAAGCTGCTGCCCGGCGAGTTCGTCGGCGCCCACCGCGTTCCGGCGCTCCACCTGGGGTCGTTCAACTTCACCGGGGTGACCGCCGGGGAGGGCGGCGAGTGACGGTGGCAGCACCGCTCGATCTCCGCATCGGCGACCGGCTCCGCCTCCGCAAGGAGCATCCGTGCGGCAGCCGCGACTGGGAGGTGGTCCGGCTCGGCGCCGACATCGGGCTGATCTGCGAGGGATGCGGTCACCGGATCCTGATGGATCGCCTGGACGTCGAGCGACGCTTCACCGAGTACCTGGCGCGCGGTCCCGAGGACGGCTAGCGCCGATGGCGCACATCGAGCTGCCACCCGACGCCGGCACCGCACAGGACTTCAGCGGCGCCGGATCGGTCTTCAAGAACCGCGGCTTCGTCTACCTGTGGTCTGCCCAGGCCCTGAGCCAGCTGGCGAGCAACATGGTGCTCGCCGCACTGATCGCCACGGTCGTGACGACGACCGGCTCCTTGACCGCCAACGCGGTGCTGATCCTCACCTTCCTGGTTCCGGCGGTGCTGTTCAGCACGCTCGGCGGCATCCTCGTCGAGCGCGGCGACGCGAAGGTCATCATGCTGGCGACCAACGTCTTTCGCGCGCTGGGCACGATCCTGTTCATCTTCGTCGCACCGACGACGAGCACCGCGATCGTTCCGCTCGTGTACCTCATCAACTTCGCGATCGCGACGGCGACCGCGGTGTTCGCCCCGGCCGAGCTGACCTCGATCCCGCGGATCGTCGAGCGACGGAACCTGATGGCCGCCAACTCGATCTTCATCCTGACGATCAACGCCACCTTCGCCATCGGCTTCGGCTTCCTCGGCCCGCTCGTCCTCAACGTGCTCGGATCGACCGCCGTCTACGTCATCGTCGCCACCATGTTCGGTCTCTCGGCTGTGGCGATCATCCCGCTGCCATCCGTCAAGCCCGATCACGCCGCCCCGGCGGTGCGGACCGCCGCCGGGCGGGCGGTGCGTGAGCTGTTCGGTCAGCTCGGCGGAGGGCGTCAGCTTCATCCGCGCCAATCGCCGCATCGCCTGGAGCCTGACCTACCTCGGCGTGGCCGCCAGCCTGATCGGCGTGCTCGGCGCCATCGGTCCAGGGTTCGCGACCGACATCCTGCTGCTGCGTCCCGAGGACTTCTTCTTCATCATGGGCCCGGCCGGCCTGGGGGCGGTGGTCGGCATCCTCTTCCTCAACTCGTACGGCAAGGGCCTGCCGAAGCGGCTCGCGATCGACATCGGCCTGATCGCGATGGGCCTGACGCTGATCGCCCTCGCCCTGGTCCGGCCGATCACATCGCTCTTCGGACCGGCGTTCTCACCGATCGAGAACGCCATCCCATCGATCGCGCCGTTCGTGAGCCTGATCGCCGTCGTCGTGGTGATCGCCGTCTTCGCCGGCCTCGAGTACGCGTTCGTCGCCATCCCATCGCAGACGGCGCTCCAGGAGGAGCTGCCGAGCGAGGTGCGCGGGCGGATCTTCGGCATCCTCAACACGCTGCTGTCGCTCGCCTCGTTCCTGCCGGTCATCCTCGCGCCGGCGGCGGCAGACCTGATCAACATCTTCGTCCCGGGAGCCGGCATCCCGGTGGTGATGGCCGTGCTCGGGCTGCTCACGCTGTGGGCGGGCGTCGCCTCATGGCGCCGGAACGCGCGCGCCGGCCTCCACCAGCACGACCAGACGCCCGCCGAGGCGATCGCGGCCGTCACGACCGCGCCATCTCCCGGCCTCCCGAGCGGCGCGGCGGAGCCGCCGGAGAAGCCACACCGTCGGAGGCGCAGACGCCCTCCGGCCGCCGATGGCAGTTAGGCTCTTCGCCGCCGCCTTCCTGCTCGCATCGGTCATCGTGGCCTGGGTGACGATCACCGTCCCGCCTGCCGCGCGGGCGCTCCAGTTCGGCATCGCCCTCTCGATCACGTACGTTGCCTGGCTCGCCTGGCGGGGCAGCCGGGTGCTGCGCCGGGTGACGGAGGATGCGCGCAGCGGTGCGGCAGAGCCCACCGGGCTCGCCAACGACCTTCCGTTCGTGTCGCTGATCGTGCCCGCCCGCAACGAGGCAAGCGTCATCGACGACACGGTGCGTTCGCTGGCGGCCCTTCGCTACCACCGGAGCGGCGCTCCCGCCTACGAGGTCCTCGTCGTCGACGACAGCTCAAGCGACGGAACCGGCGATGCGGCGCGCAGCGGCCATCCCGAGCGGCGCCCCGATCCAGGTTCGGCGGCGCGACCGAGGCACGGACCCGGCCACCAAGGGCGCCGCCCTGGCCTTCGCCATGCCGTTCCTGTCCGGCGAGGTGATCGGGGTCATCGACGCCGATACGCGCGTCGAGCCCGCCTTCCTCGAACGCGCCATGCGCGCCTGGCGGCGTGACCCGGAGGCGGATGCACTGCAGGTCGCGCGCGTGCCGCGCAACGCATCGGTCTCGTGGCTGACCCGTTCACAGGCCGAGGAG
Source organism: uncultured Chloroflexia bacterium (assembly GCA_963759405.1). Lineage (GTDB taxonomy): Bacteria > Chloroflexota > Limnocylindria > QHBO01 > QHBO01 > JACDBZ01. The sequence goes on from CAVWZA010000018.1 coordinate 283,644, forward strand.
CAGCTGATGGACATGGCCAGCCAGTGCGGGCGCTGGGTCACCGACGGGACCGCGGAGCTGCGCGGGAACGGGATGTTCGTGCGGCGAGCGGCGCTCGAGGCATTCGGGCGGCTGGAGCGCTCGCGCGCTGACGGAGGATCTCGAGCTTTCGACGCGCATGTCCGCCTACGGCCGCCACGTGACACTGGCGCCCGAGGCCGAGGTGGGGGAGGAGGCGGTCGAGGCCCTCGATGCGCTCTGGCGCCAGCGGCTGCGCTGGGCCGAGGGCAGCCTGCGACGGTTGCTCGAGCACGGTCCCGGCCTCCTGGCCGGCTCCGAGCCGTTGAGCCGCAAGGCGGACTTCCTGGCCTTCACCGGCGAGTTCCTCATCCCGCCGCTGTTCGTCGCCGCCATCATCGCCTCGCTGGTCACGATCGCCGATGCCGCGGCCGGCGGACTGGACGGTGCCGGTCTCGCTCTTCATCGGCTACGGGCTCGGCGTGTTCCTGCTGGCGCTGGCGGGGCTCTGGGCGGTCGGGGAGCGCGGGTTCGCACTCCTGGGCCGGGCCACCCGCGGCGCGCTCTTCCTGTCGCACTGGCTCGTGGTCGTGCCGGTCGCGCTGCTGCGAATCGCGCTCGGCAGCGGGCCGGGGGACTTCGTGCAGACGCCGCGGGCCGCCCGCCGGCCCGAGCCGTGAGCCGTCCCGCCGTCGAGCTCGTCATCCGCGGATCGGTCGTGGTGGCGGCGAATCCCGGCGGGCTCGAGGTCGTGGAGGCGATCGGAATCGCGGACGGCCGGGTGGTGGCCGTTGGCAGCCGCGACGATATCCCGGTCACTCCCGGAGCGCGTGTCGTCGACGCGGGCGATGCCGCGGTCATTCCGGGCATCCACGACTTTCATATCCACCTCGTTGGGCTGGCGCGCGCACGGCGGCAGGTTCTCCTCGACGACGCGCTCGATCCGGGCGACATGGCTGCCCGCTTGTCGGACGCGGCGGCACGCACACCTCCCGATGGCTGGATCGGTGGCCGTGGCTGGAAGGACGCGCAGCTTGGCGGCGGCGTGGCGCTCCTGGAAGCGGCCGTCGGCGATCGAGCGGCCTTCCTGATGAGCCACGACGGTCATTCGGCCTGGGCGTCGGCCGCCGCCCGCCGCCGGGCGGGCCTGGACCGCACGACGCCCGATCCCGCCGGCGGACGCATCGAGCGCGATGAGCGCGGCGATCCGACCGGGATCCTTCGCGAGCGAGCGCTCGACCTCGTCGCGCCGCTCGTCACCCGGCTGCAGGGTGCGGCGCTGGCGGATCCGCTCGACGCCGCGATCGACGAGCTTGCGTCGTTCGGGATCACCGGAGCCTCCGAGGCGGGCGACTACACCGACGAGAACGGCGTCGGGACCGATGCGCCGCTCGGCGACTCGTACTCCTCGTTGACCGACCTCGGTGACCTGGTGGACGGCCGGCTGCGCCTCAGCATCGGCATCCCGGCCGACGCGATCGCCGCCGCCGCGTCGCGCGCGCTCCGCACCGGGGCCGCACTGGACGGCCGTCGCACGATGCGCTTCGGTTGGGCAAAGCACTACACCGACGGCGCGCTCGGCTCCGGCACGGCGGCCCTGTTCACCCCCGAGGGCGATGCCGGCATCATGCGCATCACCGCCGAGCGGCTCGATGCGGACGTCGCAGCCGCGCGGGCGGCCGGGATCGGCATGGCGATGCACGCCATCGGCGATCGGGCCGTCGCCTTCGTCCTCGACGCGGTCGAGCGCGCCGGGCCGCGCGGTCCCGGCGTCCCGCGCGATCGCATCGAGCACGCGCAGCTGCTGCGGCCCTCGGACGCTGGCCGGTTTTCGCGGCTTGGCGTCGTTGCCAGCTTCCAGCCAATCCACGCCGCGGCCGATCGAGACCTGGTCGAGGCGCGGTGGAATGGCCGCCAGGAGGATGCGTACGCCTGGCGATCGCTTGCCGCGGCAGGTGCGCTCCTCGCGGCCGGCTCCGATGCGCCGGTCGAATCGGTCAACCCGTGGCTCGGCATGTTCGCGGCCGTCCACCGCCGCCTCCCCTCGGACGCGCGGGCGGACTGGCGACCGATTCAGGCACTCACCTTCCCCGAGGCGCTGTCGGCCTACACGCTCGCTCCGGCGCTGGCGATGGGGGCCCCGGACGAGGGGCACCTGCGCGTTGGGGCTCGGGCCGACCTGGCGGTGCTGACGGCAAGCCTCGAGGCCCTGCAGCGGGCCGATGATGCGCTGGCGACGGTCCGTTCGGACTTGACCATGGTCGATGGGCAGGAGGTCCATCGCTCCTGAGCGAATCCGTTGCCAGCGCGCGCCGGATGCGGCTAGGATGCTCGCCGGACGAGCAAGCAGCTGGAGTTCGCAGATGACCGAATCCGATGAGCAGCGTGCCTTCGAGATCCCCCGCGAGCCGAGCGTGCCGGTGGGACCCGGCGCAGCCTCGAGCTTCGACAAGACCAGGTTGGACTTCGGCCATCACGCCGGGCGCACGATCGACGAGCTCGCCACGCTCGATCCCGACTACCTGCGCTGGCTGGCCCGCCATCCGTCCGGCGCGCGATACCGAGCCGAGATCGCTCGGGTCCTGGCGTCCGCCGTCCCGCATGCGAGCGACTGGCAGCGCTGATCCCTCCAGCGATGGCGTAGTCTAGGACGTGTTCGGATGCGAGCATCCTGACGCGTCTCAGCGATGAGGAGTTCGCGGCAGCCAGGGCCAACGGCCCCTCGGGTAGGAAGAAGGAGCAAACAAACGTGACGCGACAGAGAAGCTCCGGCTGGATGGTGGGGTTCACCGCATTTGCGGCGTTCATGATGATGCTCATCGGCTCCTTTCAGATTGCGATCGGCGTCGTTGCCGTGTTCAACCAGGACTTCTACGTCACGACGCCGAACTACGTGTTCGCCTTCGACGTCGGCGTCTGGGGCTGGATCCACCTGCTGTGGGGGATCGTCGTCCTCGCCGCAGGCATCGCGGTGCTCAGGGGCAGCGTCTGGGCGGCTACGCTCGGTTCGGTGATCGCGGCAATCTCCGCGGTCCAGGCGTTCCTCTTCCTGCCGTACGAGCCGTTCTGGTCGATCATCGTCATCGCCCTCAGCGTGATGGTCATCTGGGCACTCACCACCGGCTTGCCTGACTACGTCGGCGACCCCAACCCGGACATCTGACCCTGGGCGCGCGCCCGCTGGCGCGCCTCCGCGGTTCAATGCGAGCTTGAGTCGGTCACGTGGCTGAGGCGTTCTTCTGGGGTGCGGCCGCGTCGTCAGCACTGTTGCTCGGCGCGGTGATTGCCTACACGCTCGCACCCGGCCGGAAGGTGATCGCCATCGTGATGGCACTTGGGAGCGGCCTGCTGATCGGCTCGGTTGCCTTCGAGCTGATCGAAGATGCCCTCAAGACGCGAACGGTGTTCTGGGTCGCCGTGCTGGTCCTGATCGGCGCCGGCGTGTTCACCCTGGGCGACTGGCTGCTGACGCGTGGCGGCGCTGGCGACCGGAAGGACCCGACCGGAGCCCAGGCCGATGGATCGCCGCTCGTCATCGTGCTCGGGTCGGTCCTGGATGGAATCCCCGAGTCATTCGTCCTCGGCCTCACCGTCCTCCAGGGCGGAGTGAGCCCGTCACTGCTCGTCGGCGTCGCGCTGTCGAACCTTCCCGAAGGAATGTCGTCGTCCAGCGGACTGAAGGCTGCGGGCTGGCCGGCGCTCCGCGTCATGCTGATGTGGAGCGCGGTGGTCCTGGTGTCGGGGGTGTCGGCCGCCGCGGGCTACCTGCTGCTCGATCCGGCACTCGGGCGCACGGGGGCGCTCGCGGAAGCCTTCGCCGCCGGCGCTCTGCTGGCGATGCTGGCCGACACATTGCTCCCCGAGGCGTACGCCGTCGAAGGCGTCCTCACCGGTCCGCTGGTCGTCGCCGGCTTCGCGATCTCTCTTGCCCTGTCGGCCGCTTGACGCGTCAGCGATTGTGGTGACGAGGCCGGATTGACCTGATGGAGGCGGAGTGACGGACCCCCCGGGCGATCGAGATGCCGTGGCTGCAGACGCGAGCCTGGCCGTCGACGTGGTCCTGAGGCTCGGGGCAGTCATGTTGGCCGCGGGATCATCAACGGATGACGTCGAGCGCGCGATGCGCGTCGCGGCCGACGGCGTCGGGCTGGGACGGGCGACCGCGGTGGTGTCGTTCGGAACGATCTCGCTCTCGTACTTCCCCGGACCTGCGGCGCAACCGGTCACGGCCATCCAGATGGTCCCCGAGCGGGTGACCGACTACCGGCGCCTATCGGCCGCGGCCAAGCTCGTGCGCAAATTGCGCGACGGGTCGACCGACCTGCGCGGGGCCGCTGCCGAGATCGATCGGATCGCCGAGCTCACTACTGCGTGGCCGGAGCCGCTCACGAGCCTGGCCCAGGCGGGATCCGCTGCGGCATCAACCGTGCTGTTCGGCGGCTCCGCGCTCGATGCGCTCGCCACCCTCGTCATCGGCATGTTGGTGCAGCCCATCGTCGTCCGCCTGGATGGCTCGGGCCTGCCGCCGTTCTTCCGGAGCCTGCTCGGTCCGTTGGCGTCATCGGTTCTCGTGGCGCTCGCGGTGGCGGTCGGTGCGCCGATCAACGCTGCCCTCGTGCTGACCGGCAGCCTGCTGCGGTTCCTGCCCGGGGCGGCCCTGGTGGCGGGCATGCGGGACCTCATCGACCAGTCGATCATCAGCGGCTCGGCGCGGCTGGCTGAGGCACTCCTCCTCGGCGCGGCGGTCGCCACCGGCACGGCGATCGGGATCAGCCTCGCGAGCCAGCTGGGCGTCCCGCTGGAGGTCGGGCTGCCCGAAACCGAAGGCATCCAGTTCCTCGTCCAGGTCGTGGCTGCCGCGTTCGCGTGCGGGTTCTGGGCAGTTCGGCTGGGAGAGCCGAGCTTCGCTCTGTTCACGGCGAGCGTACTGGGAGCCGTCGGGTGGGCCGTCTACCTCTTCGTTGCACCGCTCGGGCTCGGGAGCGTGGCGACCACCGCGCTCGCGGGCATCGTCGTGGGCACGTTCGGTCGCATCCTCGCGCGCCGGGCGGAGTCACCCGCGGTGCTCTGGGTCGTCCCGGCGTCCCTTCCGCTCCTCCCCGGGCTGCTCATCGTCAACGGCATGTTGTCGGCCAATCTGACGGCGGGGTTACTTCAGCTGTCGACAGCGGTGGCCACCGCCCTGGCGCTGGGCGCGGCCGTGGCATTCGGGGACATCGTCGTGCAGACCGTCCGAACGGTTCGTGACGAGATCATCGATCCTGCCATGCAGCCGGTCGGCCACGTCGTCCAGGCCGGAATCGATGCGGTCACACGGCCGCGAGGCGGGAGTACGGACGAAGCCGACAAGGAGAAGGAGCGGCTGGGAGCACACGAGCCATGAGCGGCCAGCCCGCAACCTTGGCTATGGCGCGATAGAGGCCAACCTCCCGAGGTTGGCCTCTACGGCATCATTGGCGCCCATCGCCGCAAGCGACGGCTACACCGCTATCTCATCTCGGTGAGCTCAGGCTCTCCGATGACGAGGGCATCGATCAGCTCAAGGCCTTCTGCTTGAGCGTTGCAAACTCCTCATCGGTGATCGCACCGGCACTTCGCAGCTGAGTGAGCTTGGCGATCTCATCGGCCGGCGAGACGGCAGCAGCCGCCTGGATCGCGGCGTCAGCCTGCGCCATCTGCCTGACGTCCTGGGCGGTGACCTTCGGGCGCGCGATCATGTAGATCAACGAGCCCAGGAAGGGGAGGATCACGAGCAGGAAGATCCATCCCGCCTTCGCGCCGCCCGAAAGGTCGTCGCGACGGAAGATGTCGCCGAACAGGGCGATGAAGATCCAGATGAACATGAACCAGAAGAAGAGCGCGATCGTCGCGAAGATCACGTCCCAGAAGGTCAGCGATGCACTACCGACCTCGTTACACGCGGCGAGCAAGATGGCAAGCGTCGCCAGGATCGGCGCGGTGGGTCGGGTCATCAGCCGGCGGGCTGGCTCGGTGGTCGCCATGGATTCGAATCGCCTCCTAGGGTCGGATGGGAATTGAGGGCTCGGCTCGACGCGCGGCGCGAGTCAACCTGCCGTAGCGTAACTCCAGCACCGGTGTGAGGGAAGGGGGTCGACGCGTTTGCGTCGCGGCGATGTCCGCTTGGCAGACGCGTTGCGCGTGGGCAGCTCTGGTTCTAGCCGGTCGGTCCTATACTCTGCGGCGTGTTGTTCATCGGTCTGATCCTCTTCGGCATGCTCATCGGTGCCGGCGCCCAGCTGCTTCTCGGTCGTGCGTCGAGGGGCATCGACTGGGGGAAGGCCCTCGTCTCCGGCCTGGCAGGCTCGTTCGTGGGCGGCCTCATCTTCAGCCTGGCCGCGGGGGACGGCTTCGACCTCCGCCCAAGCGGGATCATCGGCTCCCTGATCGGGGCCACGATCGTCACTGCGGGGTGGTTCTGGTTCGAACGACGGGGATCGGCCGCCGCCTAGGCCCGTCAGTGGGTGGCCAGCTCAGCTGGTCAGAGCACGTGCGTGCTCAGGAACCCTACTCGTACTCTTGAGCGTGGTCGCCGCGGTCCTTGGCGACGGTTCGATCGACGATGGCGAGCGTCTCCGCCACGGTGCGCCCGTTCTCGTCGGCGGCAGCCTTGACGTCCTCGTAGGTGATGTTGGCCGAGCCCATCTCAAGATGGGCATCCATGCATCCGCAGGTAAGACACATAACGGGCCTCCAAGTAGATCGGCGTTGATCAGAAGCCGTTGACTGCACGAGGAGTGCCACAGTTCGTGGCTGGCACGCTGCCTCAGGCAGGCGCTCGCAGTGGCCTTCGTCGTTGACGTTGGGTTATGGCCCGTTCGCTATCGTTGTCGGGTACACCGCACTGCACCGGAGGTATCACTATGGCGCAAGTCGCAACCGCAGTGACCAACAAGCCGGCCTGGGTCGATCTTGCAACGACCGATGCGGAAGCCGCGCGCGACTTCTACTCGAAGCTGTTCGGCTGGAGCCTCGAGGTCTCGGAGGACCCGCAATACGGCGGGTACGCGACTGCGAAGCTCGGCGACCAGTCGGTCGCGGGGATCGGCCCGAAGCAGGAGGGAGATCAGGGCCCGACCGCGTGGTCGCTGTACATCGGTACCGAAGCCATCGACGCACTGGCGACGAAGGTCCAGGAGGCTGGCGGCACCGTCATCGCGCCGCCGTTCGACGTCGGCGACCAGGGCCGCATGGCGGTCTTCGCCGATCCCTCCGGGGCGGTCATTTCGGGATGGCAGGCGGCCGAGATGAGCCAGTTCGTGGCGGGGGTCCCGAACGCCTTCGGCTGGGCTGAGCTCAACGCTCGCGGTCTCGAGCGTGCGATCGCGTTCTACGAGAATGTCTTCGGGTGGACGCACTCGACCTCACCCTTCGGCGAGGGCGAGGTGTACACCCAGTTCGAGCATGACGGCCAGCCTCTCGCCGGCGCGCTGGAGATGAGCCCGCAGATCCCTGGCGAGACTCCGAGCAACTGGCTGATCTACTTCACGGTGGACGAGGTGGACGCTCGGTTCAAGAAGGCCATCGAGCTCGGTGGTCAGGAGATGGTCCCTCCGACGGACATGCCCGGTGGCCGATTCGCCATCGTCAGCGATCCACAGGGCGCCGCATTCGGCATCCTGAACGTCCAGCAGCCATAGCCCGGAGCGGGTCCGAGGGTCGTCGGTGCACCGCCAGACTCGTGGGTCACCGGCGGCCCAGATCACACGCCAAGCTGTCGAGCGCCGGCTGTTCGATCGCGCTAAGGCATGTGCTCTGCTACCATCTCGCTCGGCCCGATGAGCACCTTGTCGGATAGGCAAGTGTTCATCCTGAGCACGAAATCGGTGGGCGGCTAGCTCAGCTGGTTAGAGCACTTGCTTGACATGCAAGAGGTCACTGGTTCGAGTCCAGTGTCGCCCACCATCACACCGATATCAACAACGTGCCGTGGTTCCGTGAGAGCCGCCCGCCCGAAATGCCGGGGCAACGGGCCTGGCGACACGTTCGCTCCGATGGAGCCGATCTACGCGCGCGACCTTCGCGTGCGCCAAGTTGCGATCCGATGACCGCCGAGCTGACGACGGCCAGCACGAAAAGACCCGGGTGTGCGCGTTGTCGGCATTGCCGCTGGGGCACTCGCGCTCCCCGGGTCACTTAGTAGTAACGGTCCACTCGCGCCGGTTGTTAGGGCACTCGTATGGCCCAGGGGAGGACCGGAACAGGTGCCTTCCGGCCCGGTCCTCTCCTTGCGGCATCGAGCATCCCTAGCGCCAGCGCAGGTCCTCGGGGACCGTGGCCATCAGCTCGTCGACGTAGCCGTCGAAGGGCTCGAGCGCGTCTGCCAGCGCATCGACCGGGAACCAGCCCAAGCCCAGGCTCGGCCCGCCCGGCGTATCCGCAGATGCCACCCAGCGCCCGTTCAGATGTGTCAACCGCACGTCCGCCCAGAATCCAGTGCAGACGAGGCGCATCGTGCGGACGGGACTCATGACGCCGGCCGTGTCGCCTTGAGAAACAACAGGGCGAGCGCGACGAGGCCGACGAGCGCACCGATCATGACCAAGTCCGGCACCAGCAGCAGGTCCATTTCCCACGTCCTTCAGGGCACGCTGCTTCAGCGCTGGGGCGGGGGACCGCCGGGAATGGAAGGGTACGGTGTGCTGTCAAGTGCGGTGCGGTGCAGTTAGGTAGGGATAGCAGCACCTCACCGCATCCGGAGTCGCGATTGGGTAGGCGACTCCGTGCTGCCCCGGATGGTCCTTCGTGTGGGTCGCCGATACCGTCGTGATGATCCGGCCGCCGGTGAGTAGTGCCCCTAGTCGCCTCCGGCCGGATCGCCACGGAGATTCGAGCAGTGAAGCTGGACCGACCTTCCCCGACCGCAGAACAACTGAGCGAGCTTCATGAGCGGCTGTCCGAATTGGTGCGGCAGTTACCGGCCGGTTTCACCCTCAAGCAAGCGGCCAGTACTGCGCAGGGCCGCAATATCCTTCTCGCCTGGAAGCGCAAGTATGGACATCCGGCCTACGAGCCATGGAGGCGTCGTCGGATCACGAGACGGCGCCACCGCCCGGCTACTTGATGCACCTAGTCACGTAAAGCGACCGGTGGCACCCAGCCGCCGGGAAGCCTTGCCATACCCGCCCGACTGGTCGCAACGGTCGAATCGGTGCGTGAGGATACCGGCGGCCTCCCGAATTGCTCTGGGGGTGCTCCTTCCCCGGGGATGACGCGGCTGGAGTCGGTTTCGTCGCAGCCGCCTAGGCGGTACGCCCCTTGCTCTAGGGCCACCATGAAGGTTGTCGCTACATTGTTGGCCGGCGCCCTGGCTGGTGCCCTTTCAACCGTGGCGATGAGCGCCGTGATGCTCGGCGCGAAGCGGGCCGGGGCCACCGGGGAGCTGCCGCCCGAGCGGATCACCCGAAGGGCGATCGACGCGGTTCCTGTAGAACCGCTGGACGATCACACAGAGGATGCCATTGCCGCCGTCGCGCACTTCAGCTTCGGAGCCGGCGCGGGTGCGCTGTTCGGCCTGCTCACGACCCGAACGGTGGCCGCGCGCGGCTCCCTCGCGATTGCGGCCTTCAGCGGCATGCTTTACGCGACTGGTATCTGGCTCGTGAGCTATCAGGGCTGGGTGCCAGCTCTCGGCATTATGCCGGCCGCATCGGGCGACCGGCGCGGGCGCGTGGTGACGATGCTCGGCGCCCACTGGGTCTACGGCGCGGCACTCGGGATTCTCGCAAGACTGCTTCGGCGCTTGCGTTAGTCACGAAGTCGGATGCGGTAGCTGCAGGGAAGCCTCGCCATACCCGCCCGACTGGTCTAGACGGTCGGATCGGTGGGTGAGGATACCGGCGGCATCCAATGCGATTCCGAATCGGCGTGACGCCTAATCAGCGTCGGCCAAGAAGACTCGGACGATGCCGCGCAGGCCGGCTTCAGCCGCAACCTCGTCGTCGGACATGCGCTGCCGCTCCGCGATGCGCCGCTTCATGATCTCGCAGTACTCGATGGTCGCCGCTAACAGTCGCCGTATGCCAGGAGCTGCGCGAGCAGGTATTGAGTGCCCATGCGGGCACCGTGCGCGGTTCCTGTTGTCCGCGGCCATAGCCAGATGGTCATGGCCGACTGCGGAAAGGAGCGGGCATCTGCGGCAGTTCGTGCCAGGTCCGCCCGACGGACCGGCCACTTGACGCCGGGCCTAGGGTGGATGCGCGAACCGGCTGCCCCTGTCCCCCACAGAAGCAGCCGGCCGCATCGGGTCGGGTCGGCCCGTCCGGGCACGGCGGCCGACCCGACGTATCTCCCTATCGACCTCCGGGACGAGGCCGAAGGATCTTCATGATCGCGATCGCCGTGTCAAACGACGGCGACCGGCCGTTGGTGAGAAGCCTCGAGATTGTCGAGCGGTCAAGGCCGGTGCGCATAGCCAAGGTCCCCCGGCTGATGCGCTGTTCCGCCATGGCGTCGCGCAGCCAGCCACCGAAGTCGCCGTCAGTGATCCGGCTCGGAAGAAGCAGGTCGTCCACCAGTCGTTGTCCCCAACCTCTCGATTCCAGGGCTTGGGCAGCGCGAGCCGTCTAGGCGGCCGTGGGCACGTCCCGCGCTTCACGGCCTGCTCGAATGCTGGGCGATGATATGGGTCTCCTCTCGCCTCGGGCATCCGTGGAACTACCTAATTCAGTACGGATTGCCCGCCCAGTACCACGGACAGTGCTGGACTACGCGCGGTGCGCGCTGACCTCCAGTTCCTTCGCATTCAGCGTGAGGTCCAGCGGCGCCTCCCGCGGAGCGGTCATGTGCATCGGGAACCGGCGGATTCCGTATGCTCGACCGGTCTCATTAGGTCCAACTCAACGTGGAGGCTGGTACGGACGGATGGTGCCGGATCGGGCATTTTTCGCGGTCCAGCGACGGTTCGCCGAGCGATGGGCGGCAATCGCATCGGTGCCCTTGGAGACCGCGTACCTGGAATGCACGACGTGGTATCTGCAGGCAACTGGGCTGGGTCGGCAATTCGACGCCGAGCACCCAACGTGGCGGGAGCTCATCGCGGAGGTGCGCAGTGCCGCCGACCCGGACGGCGTGGTCCACGCGGCAGCCGTCCGGAACGAGCCCGAGGTTTCGCCGGGACCGGTCCTTGATTGGTCATGGGACGCAGACGACCAGTGTGTCCGAATCAACTTCCTCGGCGAGCGGTCATTGAACGGACATCCACTGGCGCGGCGGCACCTGCCGGAACGCCAGCGTGAGCTGCGGGATCTCGTGAGCCGTGCCGCCCTGGAGCATGCCGATGCCGCTTGGTTCCGCGGGCGCTCGTGGCTGTATGGCCTCGAGGCGTACCGGCGCATTTTTCCCGAGGTCTTCCTCGCCGGCCTCGAGCCTCGCGAACCTGATCTACAGTTCCTGGCGTGCTGGGGCCAGCTGCTCGACGGCTCATGGCGCACTCGCAGTGACGTTGCTTCGGCTCTTCTGCACGCCATCGAGCTCGCGTCAACGACCGACGACCTCCTGACGGCGTTCCCCTTCGTGATGCGGCAGTCCCAGATCCGATTCGGCGTCGTGGCGCAAGTGGTGCTTGGAGACTGACAGCTCGGCGGGTTGGGACGCACCCGGGCTTCCCAAAAGACGCATTAAGGCGTACAACGACGCGAGTAGCGGGGGGCGTTGACGCGCGGACCACATTCATGGCCGCCGGGGGACCGCGTCGAGCCACTGGCGAACCCGACCCGCCTCGAGTCGAGGTGCCCCCATGCGACGCGTCCTCATCGCCCTCCTGAGCGCGACGGCCATCATGATCGCCGCCGCCGCGCCGGCTCTGGCTGCGAAGCCCGAGCACTCGCGCCTCGGACCCGCCGGGCCAATCGACCTGCCCGCCGGAGAGATTTGCGACTTCAACGTGACCCTGTCAGCGCCCGCCGACACCTCGAAGACGAGCGTGTGGGAGTACCCAGACGGAACCGTGCGCATCCTCGTGCGCGGCTATGCGGCGGGAACGGCCACCAACACCGACGACGACATCAGCTTCACGCACAATGGCGGCTTTCGGAGCGAGGCTGTGATCCACCCCGACGGCTCCGTCGACGTGAGCGTCAGAGGGACCCTCTTCGCCTGGTACCTCGCAGGCGACCCGGTCGTCGGACTCTCTGACGGCCTGTTCGCAGTTCACGGGCATGCCTCTGAGAGCTATGCACCGGACGGCTCTTTCATCGGGGCGCACTTCGACGGCCAGAGCACAGACCTCTGCGAAGTCCTCGCACCAACGAACTGACAGGGAGCTTCGGGCGACGATGGATCCAGCTCAGCTCTGACCTTTCCGGAACGCAACGAAGGATGCGCCGACGAGCAGGACCACGGCCAGCGCCGCGGCGATCGCGACCGGCACGAAGGTTCCTGACGAGTCTCCTGAGGCGCTCGTCGATGCCAACGCCGGTGGCTGCCAATCGGCGTCCACCGGCCATTCGCTGCCTCCGCTGCCATCGGCGAATTCGAAGC
>CAVWZA010000019.1:0-276016 GCA_963759405.1 uncultured Chloroflexia bacterium
ACTCCATCAGCTCGACCAGCTCACCCGGCTTGCTGAGGGCCATCGTGTGGCCCGCGGCGATCTCATCGGGCTCGATGCCGAGCCGATCACGGACGACGCCTCGCAGCCACGCGGCGGGAAAGAACCGATCGTCTCGGCCGATGATCACGTGCGTTGGCACGTCCGGCCACTTCTCGAGCGGCCATGGCTCGCGGCCGGTGGTCTCGGACTGGCCCCGCTCTCGTGACTTCGCCTCGGCAGCCAGAGCCGGGTCAACGTCGTGGTAAAAGGCGTCGCCTTCGCCCCGCGGTAACGTCCAGCCGGTCTGTTTCCACATCTCCTCGTCGGTCTCGCCCGGTCGCGGAATCATCGGTGCCACGAGGATCAGGCGATCGGCCCTGGCGAGGACGGCCACGATGGGGCGACGTAGCCACCCAGATTGCCCGACCACGATCAGCTCGCCGCCGTCATGGGTCGGTTCGATGGCGTCGACCACGAACTGCGCGTGATCGCGCAGGCCGGCGTCGTCGTCCTCGATCGGAAGGTCGGGCGCGACGGTGCGATGTCCTCGCTCCTGGAGCTCTCGCTCCACGAGGTGCAGCTCCACCCGACGTCGTAGGCGCCGTGGATCACGTGAGTACGTTGCCATGCTTCCATTGTCCAGCGGACGGGTGGTCCCGGCCTTGCACGGATTTCCGCCATGACGCTTCTACGAATGGACAATGTCCTCATCGTTGTGGAGGACCTAGACGCAGCGAATGCGTTCTTCATTGAGCTCGGGATGGAGCTCGAGGGCGATGGAGCTGAGGGAGACTGGGTCGACCGCGTCATCGGGATCGACAACGCGAAGGACGAGATCGCGACGCTGAAGACCCCCGACGGCCACAGCAGGCTTGAGCTCACGCAATTCGAGAGGCCTGCGGCGGTCGGTCCGAACCCGAAGGAACTGCCGACGAACGCGCTGGGCTACCGCCGCATCATGTTCGCCGTCGACGACCTCGACGACACGCTGGCTCGCCTCCGCGCCCATGGCGCCGAGCTCGTCCGCGACGTTGTGCAGTACGAGGATGTCTATCGGCTCTGCTTCATCCATGGTCCCTCGGGCATCATCATCGGCCTTGCTGAGCCGCTGAAGGAAGTTCAGCCGGATCTGTTCAAGGACTCCGCGCCGACGAGCGAGTAGACGGGGATTGCTGACAGGTTCTTGCGCGCGCCAGCGGCTACCCTTGGCGGCATGAGCGAACAGGGATGGCGCGAGTTTCTCTCCGCCGATGGCGTCGACGACTGGGTGATCCTCCACGGCGGTCCGACCGCCGTGTTCAGGGTCGGGTCCCTCGCGAGGCGGCGCGGCTGGCGGCCGCGGTGGCCGATGTCCCGGGCCTCGAGGCGCGGACGCTGCTGACCGCGGCCTCCGACCGGCTCACGGTGAAGCTCACGCGGGAGATGTGGGGCACCGAGGCCCGCCACGTCGAGGTGGCGCGGGCCATCTCCGCCATCGCGCGCGAGCACGGCGCCACCGCCGACCGGAGCGCTGTCCAGGAGGTCCAGGTGGCGGTCGCCGCAAAGCCTGAGCGATCGACCTCGGTTTCTGGCGCACGGTCCTCGGCTACGCGCCGCTGCACGAGGACAACTGCCTCGACCCGAACGGCCAGGGCTCGACGGTCTGGATGCAGGACCTCGATCCGGACAAGCCGCTGCGCCACGCCATGCACGTCGACGTCTCGGTCGCGCGCGACCATGCGGAGGCGCGGATGCAGGCGGCCGTGGCCGCCGGCGGACGGGTCGTGGACGACTCGGGCGCCCCGGGCGCCTGGATCCTCGCCGATGGCTCGGCAACAAGGTCTGCATCGCCGCCTGGCCCGACGGGGCACCCACGCCCGACGTCTGACGAGACCGCCTGAGGGTCAGGCCGCCCGAGCGGAGGCGAGACTCGCCTGCCGGAATAGCAGGCCCGATGCGACCCACGCCGCGATGAAGAATGCGTCCGCCGGCAGCGTCGGATCCAGACCCGGCGACGAGCGCGATCACGGCCACCAGTGCCTGGGCGCCTGCCGTCGCGAACATCACGATCGACGCTTCACGCGGCTCGAAGCGTGCGACCGAGGTGCCGATAGGGCGACGGCCAGCACGAGGACGTACATCAGGTTCGCCGGGTTGCCCTCGTCGCCGATCATGCCGACCGCGAGGTTGACCCAGACGAGCATCAGCCCGGCCAGGACGGCGATGCCGACGGCCGCCCGGTGCGCGCCGGTCCCGGCGCGCGCGCTCGCGAACTCGAACAGGAGTCCGGCGCCGAGGACGAGGACGCCGACGATGGCGAAGTCCATCGGTCCCCAGTGAACGCCGTCCTCGGTCCCGCTGCCGGGATCGGGGACACCGAGCTTGAGCACCATGGCGAGGAGCGGTACGGCCAGCACGGCCGCGGTGATGAGCACCCAGCGCATCACGGCCCTGGGCTGCAGGAGCTGCGTCATGTTCTCCCTCATGATCTGTGCGGAGGTCTCGGCAAACGTCCCGAGGGCGAGGGCGTGAAGCCCTCGATTGCCATCGGATCGTTCGCGAATCAGGTCGGTGAAGGTCTGCGCCATCGGCTCACCGAAGCGCTCCCGGAATGGCCGCGGATAGAGGCGGAGGAGGCGGGCGTACCAGCGGCGGTATCGGCCGATCGCGCGGTCAGATGCCATCGGCGAATGCGTTCGGGGTAATGCGCTTCTCGGTGGCGACGGCGACGACCTCGCGGTATCGGTCCAGCTCGGCGCTGAGCGCCTTCCGACCGATCCCGGTGAGGGTGTAGTAGATCCGACGCTCGTCGTCCATCGCGGGATCGACGCGCTTGTCGCTCTCGCGGATCAGCCCGGCCGCCATCATCCGGCCGAGCGAGCCGTAGAGGGTGCCCGGGCCCATCTTCACCTTGCCCTGCGACTCCCGCTCGACCTGCTTCATGATCCCGTACCCGTGCCGCTCCTCGGTGGACAGCGCGAGCAGAATGTGAAGCACCGCCGGCGTCAGGGGAGCGTCCGCCGTGTTCTTCGCCAGTGTCGCCGCACTATATCCGTCGCGGATGTAGTCTAGTCAGCGATCGGTACGCGTCAAGCGAGCTCGCGCCGCGCGACTCGGTGATGGGCGGGCGGGAAGTGGCCGGTCTGGAAAGCGGCGACTCGTGTTCAGTCGAAGCGGATCTCGGTCGCCGATTGCGCCTGACGTCTACCAGCGATCAACGCCGAATCGAGGTGCGAGACGTCGAAGGCGTCTGGGCCGATGGCGCTGCTCGACGCCTCGTCAGGCACGACGACGAGAACCTTCGCTCCGGCAGTCCGCAACGAGGACGCCTCTTGGTCCAGCAGTTCCCTGAACTCGGTGTCCATCACAGCCGTGATGACCACCACGCGCTCGTAGCCGGCCGCGCTGATCGGCGTTCGTCGGCGAGCGCAATCCTCCATCGATGTATCGACGGCCGTCGACCTCCACCGGTGGAAAGACACCGGGACCGGAGCAACTGGCCGCGACCGCCCGCGCCAAGGGCACGCCGGAACGCTCGTTCCAGATCACGAACTCGCCATCGTCGATCGCCACGGCGGCGATGGCCAGGCCAGGCGGCCAGTCGTCGCCCGGGAGGAGCGTTGCCACGCGGTCGATGAACTCCGCCTCCGGCCCACTGTCGGCCATGGCGGCGAGCTCTCCGATGCTGGCCCGCTCCGCTGCATCGAGCCCGAAGCCGCGTCCCATGATCTGCGCCATGAGCGTCGGGTCGATGCGCTCGAGATAGGCGTTCAAGACTGGCTGCAGCGCGGCGGCCGGCCGCATGACGGACTCTTCAGGCGCACCAGCACACTCGGCAGCCCCGACGATCGAGCCAATCGAGCTCCCGAGGACAAACTCTGCGCGTCCCAGGGCGTGCTCCCTGAGGCCGCTCAGGACGCCGAGCTCCCACGCGCCGCCGACCAGGCCGCCACCACCGAGAACGAGCGCGTATCCGGCGGGTGGCGTCACCAGCGAATCGTAGTGCGCTTGACTTTCGTCCATGGTTGACGGCAACTGCCAAACTGAGCGGAGGATGAATCGCCGGCCGGAGATGAGTTTTCCAACAAGGAAGGGTCAATAGGGACATGAGCAAGGTACGAGTGCACATCTCGACCTCGCTGGACGGCTACGTTGCCGGCCCCAACCAGAGCCAGGAGGAACCGCTCGGCGACGGCGGCGAATCGCTTCACGACTGGCTCGTGCGGCTGAAGTCGTGGCGCGAGGGCGCCGGCATGGAGGGCGGCGAGGAGGGCGTCAGCAACGACGTGTTCGGCGAGGCGATCGCGAACGTCGGCGCCGAGATCATGGGTCGTGGCAAGTTCGGCCCGGCCACCCGCGGCCCGTGGGGCGACGATCCATGGCGGGGTTGGTGGGGTGAGGAGCCGCCCTTCCACAAGCCCGTCTTCGTCCTGACCCACCACGAGCGGGAGCCGCTGACCCTCTCGGACACGACCTTCACCTTCATCACCGATGGGATCGAGTCCGCCCTGGAGCAGGCGAAAGAGGCCGCAGGCGACAAGGACGTCTTCATCGGCGGCGGCGCCGACGTCATCAACCAGTACCTGGCGGCCGGCCTGGTCGACGAGCTGGAGCTGCACGTCACGCCGATCGTGCTGGGCGGCGGCGCGCGCCTCTTCGCCGGCGTCGGCCCGGATCTGAAGCTCGAGGAGATCCGCACGGTCGAGGCACCCGGGGTTGCCCACCTCAAGTACCGCGTCGTGAAGTGAGGGAGGCGGCTGCTCATCAGTCTTGACCTCCGCGGGGTCGCGCAGCATGCTCCCCACACGATCGGCAGGAGGGACTCGGAGTGACCATCGAAGGGCAGTGGGCCCTGTACGTGTGGGCGGGCGCGGTGGTGATCGCGATCGTGGCCGGCGTGTGGACCGCCACGAGACACCGCGAGCCGCGGGCCTCGTTGGCTCCCCAGCACGTGGCCGGCGCCGCCCTCATCGGGCTCTTCGGCTGGGAGATGCTCGTCAACGTGCCCGGGTCGGTGGTTGGCTACTTTACGCTCACTGCCGGCCTTGGCGACGTGCGTGGCATCGAGGCTCAACAGGCGTACGTCGTTGCACAGGCCGCGTATGCCATCGGTGCCGCCTTCGCCGTAGCTGGGATCCTGCGCCGTCGGACCTGGGGTGCCGTCCTCGGGATCGGTCTCGCCTCTGCCACCGTGGTGTCGAGCGTGCTTTCATTCGCGCAGGTCACCGCGATGTTCGAAAGCATGGGCGGCGACGCCTACCTCAGCATCCTCTCCTCGATCGGCATGCGGATGATCCCTGCCCTCGCCGCGATCGTCCTGCTGCTGTGGCCATTCGTGCGGGGGAGGACGCGACGCCTGGAGGCACCGGGCGAAGATGTCTCGGTGGCGACCTCCGATGACGCCGCCGACTACCACCAGGTGGCTGGCTAGTCAGGTTGGTTAGCCAGCCTGGAGAGCGAAGTTCGCAGCCTCCGCTGAGGTCATCGACGTACCGGTTCCACGCGCGCGTGCGAACTCGGCTGCGTCCAGCGACTCTTGAAGGGTGGCGAGCGTGTGCTCGTAGTGCGGCCGCTCGTCTGGCGGCCAGGCCATCTTCTGGGCCTCCATGATCGCCTCGGCCGCACCGATCAGCGTCGCAGCCCGCTCCAGCTGGCCGCGCTCCAGGGCGATGGCCGCCAGCCCGCTGATGGCGAAGGGCCTCATGAACTCGTCGCCGGTGCGCACGGAGATTTCGAGGGCCTCGCGGGCAAGCGCGTCAGCCGCGTCGAGGTCTCCGAGCTGACGCTCGACCATGCTGAGATTGCCGGCTTCTGACGCGATCAGGAACTCGTTGCCATCGGCCCGCACCAGCGCCAGCCGCTTCGTCATCCATTCGCGAGCATCGACGAGGTCGCCGGCGATCTGGGCGCCGACCCCGAGGAGGTGCAGCGCGTTCGAGCGAGCGGCCTCGTCCCCCGAGCCCTCGCTGGCCACCAGCGCTTCATGTGCCAATCGCCGGCCTTCCGCAACATCGGTCCGAAGCGCAACGCGCGCAAGCCCAGCCAGCGCCTGCGACGTCATCGGCGCATCGTCCAGCTCGCGGGCGATCTCAGGCCGCTGCCGAAGAGCGCGGCCGCCCGTTCGTCCTGGCCCATCCAGAACGGCATGAAGCCGGCGTGGATGAACGCCTGACCCCTCAGGCGCGCGTCGCCATCGGGCGCTTCGAGGACGCGATCGAACCAGAGGGCGCCCTCTTCGAATCTCTGCTTCGTGATCCAGAACCGATAGAGCGCGTTCGCGATGCGGAGCGCCTCGTCGGTGCGCTCCTGGTCGATGAACCATTGAATGGCGGCAACGAGCTCGTCG
This sequence comes from uncultured Chloroflexia bacterium, assembly GCA_963759405.1. Classification (GTDB taxonomy): domain Bacteria; phylum Chloroflexota; class Limnocylindria; order QHBO01; family QHBO01; genus JACDBZ01. The sequence continues at coordinate 6,326 of CAVWZA010000019.1, forward strand.
TACCGGACTTCGAGATCCTCGAGCGCAGCCTTGGATCGGGCGCTCCTCAGGCTTGCGCTTGCCTCTTCGGCAATGCCCAGGAGCTCCTCGGCGGTACGCCCATCCATCCTAGTCGGGCATGACCAGGCTGCGTGCTGCCAGCGCCGCCCCGTAGTAGCGGGCCTCTGGGTCGACGACGACGGTCTTCGTGTCGTCGCCCTTCCGCGCCAGGGCATCTCGCGCCAGCTGCTCGAACGTGATCCTGTCCGGGCCACCGACGTTCACGATGCCGTTGATCGGCTCGCCGGCCGCTGCTCGCGCGACCGCGGAGGCAACCTCGTCGGCGGGGATCGGCTGGATCAAGGCATCGGGCACGCGCACCTCGTCCGCGACGGTCATGGACTCCGTGATCGCGTCGGCGAACTCGGCGAACTGGGTGGCGCGCACGATGGAATAGGGGACGCCGGACTCGATGATGATCTTCTCCTGCGCCACCTTGGCGCGGAAGTACCCGCTGTCCGGCAGCCCGTCGACGCCGACGATCGACAGCGCGACGTAGTGGCCGACGCCTGCGCGTCTGGCAGCGTCCACCAGGTTGGTGGCCGAGGTGGTGAAGAACTTCATCACCGCATCGGCCTCGAAGGAGGGCGAGTTCGTCACGTCGACGAGCGCGTCTGCGCCGGCGAGCGCATCGGCCAGGCCCTCTCCGGTCAGGACATCAACGCCGGACGAGCGCGAGGAGGCAACGACGTCGTGTCCCTCGGCCTTCAGGACCTCGACGACCTTGGTGCCGATGAGTCCGCTGGCCCCGACCACCGTGATCTTCATCCGCTGCATTCTAGGATTCGAGCCACGGGTCTGGCACCATCAAGCAGATGCGTTCTCTTTCGCCGATGCCCTCGATCGCCTGGCTCTTGATGATCCTCGTCACGGCGTGTGGCGGAGCAGGAACCGTAGGGGCGACCCCGGCGACGGACGCCCCGACGGGCGTCGTTGCCGTGCGGCCGTTGGGGAGCGTGGACGGAGCGCCGATGGGCTACCTCGAATACCTCCCGCCGGGCTACGGCGATGGAGATCCACGCCCACTCCTGGTCTTCCTGCACGGACGGGACGAGGCCGGCGACGGATCTGAGGCGGAGCTGGGGCTGGTGGACAAGAACGGCGTCCCAGCGCTGATCGAGGCCGGCGATTGGCCCGATGACCGTCCCTTCGTCGTGCTATCGCCCCAGTACGGGACCGGACCGCCAACAACGACTGCGCGATCGGAGAGGACATCGCGGCCTTCCTCGACTTCGCGATGGACCACTACGAGGTCGACCCCGCCCGCGTGTATCTGACCGGGCTCAGCTGCGGCGCAATCGGCAGCTGGGACTACTTCGCCGCCCATGGCGACGAGGTCGTCGCCGCGGCCGTGCTCATCTCGGGGCATGCCGAACGGGCGCTCGAAGAAGCCGGCTGCGCGCCGCTGACGGAGGTTCCGGTATGGGCCTTCCATGGAGAACTGGACAACATCATTCCGATGATCCGCGTTGAGGGACCGATCGACGAGATCCAGAACTGCGAAGGCGCCGATGCGCGAGCTGGAGCTGACCGTCTATCCCAACGCCGATCACGACGCATGGACCCGGACCTACGACCTATCGGCCGGCCATGACATCTACGCCTGGATGCTCGAGCACACGAACGACTGACGGTTCGGTTGGAGAAGCTGCGCGAGATCGGTATGCTCCGGCGCATGAGTGACGACATCTCGGGGAGGGAGTTTCGCGCCGCCGAAGGCGTCGAGGGCTGGCGAATCATCAGTGTCGGAGCTTGTGCGTTCTATCCCACTGGGTCGTTCGAGGCGTCCGCGCGGCTTGTCGAGGCGATTCGCGGCATCGCGGGAATCGACGAGCACCCTCCAAGCCTCGACATCCGCCACGATGGCGTGACGGTTCGATTTCTGACCAAGGGCGCCGCGGGCTACCGCCTGACGACCACGGACCTCGAGCTCGCGCGCGCGGTCGAGCGAGTTGCGAGCGGGGATGGGCTCACGGCCGATCCGACCGGCGTCCAGAACCTCCTCGTCATCCCGGGAGCGCTGGATCCGCAAGCGATCATGCCGTTCTGGCGGGCGATCCTGGGCTACGAGCCACGAGTCGACAGCCCGGACGAGGATCTCGTCGACCCGCACGATCGCGACGCGGCCTTCTGGTTCGAAAAGATGGATGAGCCGAGGGCCGATGGCAAGGGGGCGCTTCACATCGTCGTCTCAGTGCCCCTCGAGCAGACGCAGGCTCGCATCGATGCGGCAATCGCGGCCGGTGGCCGGATCGTCTATGACGCCAACGCCCCGGCGTGGTGGACGCTCGAGGATCCGGCCGGCAACCAGGCGGATATTGCGTCGGGGTGATGCTCGAGGCTGACGAGCGACTGATCAGGCGGGCTGACGCAGCCGCTCGAGCCCGTCGAGGATGACGTCGAGCGCGAGCTCGAACTCGAAGTTGGTGTCGCAGCCGCCGAGGCCGCCGTCGTGGGTGGCGCCCAGCGCCATCTCGGCGACATGCGGAAACATCGGTCCGAGCTGCGCAGCCATCGCCTTTGCCATCTCCGGATCCATGTCGGGGGAGTCGTCGAAGAGCTCCCGCGTGAACCCGAGCAGGCGGCTGCCCAGCATGTGGATGGCGTGGTGCGTCAGGTCGAGCGAGAAGCCGCCACCGCGCAGGATCCCCATCACGGTGTCGTACTGCCGCAGCATCGAGGGACCGGGGGCGACCCGGGTCTCGATGACGCCGGTCGTCCACGGATGGAGGAGGAGCACGCCGCGCGCGCCGAGGATCGCCTTGCGCAATTTTGGCTTCCAGGCACCGCGCGAGTCGGCGGCCGGGAGCTGGCTCATGACGACCTCGACCATGCCGTCCAGCAGGTCGTCCTTGCTCTTCACGTGCGTGTAGAGCGACATCGCCTCGACGCCGAGCTCCTGGCCGAGCCGGCGCATGCTGACCGATTCGATCCCGTGCCGATCCGCCAGCTCGACGGCAGCCTCGAGCACGCGCTGTCTCGTCAGCGTCTCGCGCCGCTCCGCGTTCTCGACCTTCATTCGCAAATTGCCCCTTGACGTCCTTACACCGTATGGATAGAGTGCTCCTCACACCATAGTCCTTACGTCGTAAGGATGCAAGCCGATGAGGAGGAACGACATTGACTGACCGATCGATCCCACAGGCCACCACGACACCGAAGCTCCCGCCGCGCTGGTTCATCCGCACGGCCTGGGTGGTGCATCGGGCCATTCATCGGTTCACCGGCGGCCGGCTCGGCCTCTCGCAGCCGAGCGGCGACGGCGGCCAGTTCGGCCTCCTGCGTCTGAAGACGGTCGGTCGCCGATCGGGCACCGAGCGAGCCGCCATCATCGGCTACGTCGAGGACGGCCCGAACTTCGTGACCCTGGCCATGAACGGCTGGGGCGAGAAGGATCCCGCCTGGTGGCTGAACCTTCGCGCGCTGCCGGACGCAACCGTTGAGCTGAAGGGCGGCGCCAATCGCGCCGTGCACGCTCGCGAGGCGACCGGTGAGGAACGCGAGCGTCTGTGGACGCAGCTGCACAGTCACCGCGGCTACGGCGACATTGACGGGTTCTCTCGACGCCGATCGCATACGGCAGTCGTCGTCCTCGAGCCCCGGCCGTGAGCGCGAACGCCGCCGGCCGGCGGTCGTCGCGACTGCCCGTCGTCCTGATCCTGCTGCTGATGGCGATCCCGCTGCTCGCCGGCGGGTATCGCCTGGTCACGCTCGCTGATTGGGGTGGACGTCACGCCGGAGAACGTGCGCTTCTTCTCCTCGCCCGTTCCGGTCGTCCTGCACATCGTCGGAGCGGCGCTGTACATCGTGCTCGGCGCGTTCCAGTTCGTGCCGAGCATCCGCCGCCGCCACCCCGCCTGGCATCGTCGCGCCGGCCGCGTTGCGGTCGTCAGCGGGCTGGTGGCGGCGCTATCGGCGCTGTGGATGACGATGTTCTACGCGCTGCCTGCCTCCGATGGCGCCCTGCTCCAGGTCTTCCGGCTCATCTTCGGGTGGGGGATGGTCGGGTCGATCGTCCTCGCCTTCCTCGCCATTCGCCGGCGCGAGATCGCCCGACACCGTGCCTGGATGATGCGCGGCTACGCCATCGGCCTCGGGGCCGGCACGCAGGCGATGCTGCTCCTGACCGGGGAGCTGATCTTCGGCAAGCCCGACGTGGTCGCCAGGGCGCTCCTCATGGGCGCTGCCTGGACGCTGAACCTCGCCGTCGCCGAGTGGATCATCCGCGGACGGCCGCTGTGGCCGATCCGTCTCAGCCGACTGCGACGGCCGCGCCAGCTGAGCGAACTCGGCCGTTTGGCGCAGCCTTCGCTGGAGTCGGCTTCACGAGTCAACGGTCATGTCGGTCGGCAGTCGACCGCGGTCCGGCTACCATCGACCGGTGACCCAGCGACCCCCTGACCCGAGCCCGAACAGCGACTTCGTCCACCTCCACGTCCACTCCGAGTTCAGCCTGCTCGACGGGCTGAGCCGCATCGGCGAGATGACGAAGCGGGTGGCCGAGCAGGGGATGCCGGCGCTGGCGCTGACCGACCACGGGAGCATGTACGGGGTCATCCCGTTCTACGCCGCCGCCAAGCAGGCGGGGATCAAGCCGATCATCGGCATCGAGGCCTACGTCGCCCCCCGCGGCATGGCCGACAAGGAGGGCAAGGCCGACGCCGACTACCACCACATGATCCTGCTGGCCAAGGACGACGTCGGCTATCGGAACCTGCTGGCCCTGACGACCGCCGCGCACCTCGACGGCTACTACTACAAGCCGCGGATCGACAAGGAGCTGCTGGCGCGGCACAGCGCCGGGCTCATCGGCACATCGGCCTGCCTGGGTGGGGAGGTCCTCAAGCGCCTCGGCCAGGGCGACGAAGCCGGCGCCGCCAAGGCCGCCGATGAGTATCGGTCCATCCTGGGCGACGGGAACTTCTTCATCGAGGTCCAGGAGCACGGGATCGGCGAGCAGCAGCGGCTCCATCCGCAGCTGGTGGAGCTGGCGCGCCGCAACAACCTGCCGCTGGTCGCGACCAACGACACGCACTACACCTCGCCCGACCAGTACGAGGCGCACGACCTGCTGGTCTGCATCCAGACCGCCAGCAACGTCGACACGCCCGGCCGGATGCGCTTCGAGAACAACGAGTTCTACCTGAAGTCCGCCGCCGAGATGCGCCGCCTCTTCAACGGCGAGCTGCCCGACGCCATGGACAACACGCTGCGCATCGCCGAGATGTGCGACGTCAACCTCGACTTCAGCGGCCTGCGCCTGCCGCACTTCGAGGTGCCCGAGGGCGAGACCGAGGGCTCCTGGCTGCGCAAGGAGTGCGAGCGCGGGCTCCCGGACCGATACGGCACGGTCAGCGAGGCGATCCAGACCCGGCTCGACTACGAGCTCGGGATCATCGATCGGATGGGGTACTCGCGCCTACTTCCTGATCGTGGCCGACTTCATCCGCTTCGCGCGCGAGCGGGGGATCATGACCACCTGCCGCGGCTCGGCGCCGGGGTCGATCGTGACCTACTCGCTGGGCATCACGCCGGTCGACCCGCTCGCCTACGGCCTGCCGTTCGAGCGCTTCCTCAACCCGGACCGGGTGACGATGCCGGACATCGACATCGACTTCCAGGACTCGCGCCGGGACGAGGTCATCCAGTACGTCACGCCAAGTACGGCGACGACCGGGTGGCCCAGATCATCACCTTCGGGACGCTCGGCGCGAAGGCGGCCATCCGCGACGTCGGGCGCGCCATGGGCCTCACCTACGCGGAGGCCGATCGGGTCGCCAAGTCGGTCCCCAACGAGCTGAACATCTCGCTGGCCCGCGCCGTGGAGACCTCGCCGCCGCTGCGCGAGCTGATGGCGGGGGACGATCGGGTCGACAAGCTCATCGGCATCGCCAAGCAGCTCGAGGGGGTCTCGCGCCACGCCTCGACCCATGCCGCCGGGATCGTCATCTCGCGCGATCCGCTGACCGAGATCATGCCGCTCCAGCGCGCGACCGACGGCAAGACCACCATGACCCAGTTCGAGATGCACGCCTGCGAGGCGCTCGGCCTCCTGAAGTTCGACTTCCTGGGCCTCACCAACCTGACGATCCTGGCCGATGCCGTCGACCTGGTGGAGAAGCACCGCGGCGTTCGCCTGGACGTCGACCTGCTGCCGCTCGACGACCGCAAGACCTTCGAGCTCCTCTCCACCGGCGAGACGATGGGCGTCTTCCAGCTGGAAGGCTCCGGCATGCGCCGATACGTCAAGGAGCTCAAGCCGACCGAGGTGCGCGACCTGGCCGCCATGGTCGCCCTCTTCCGCCCCGGACCGATGGCCAACATCCCCGCCTACATCCGCCGCAAGCACGGCGAGGAGCCGGTCACCTACCTGCACGACTCGCTGGAGCCCGCGCTGCGCGACACGTACGGGATCTTCGTGTACCAGGAGGACATCATGACCGCCGCCATCGCGATGGCGGACTACACCGGTCCCGAGGCCGACAACCTCTGCTACGCGATCCGCAAGAAGAAGGAGGACGTCCTCCGCCAGCACGAGGCGAAGTTCAAGGCCGGCGCCAAGAAGAAGGGGATCCCGCCGCACATCGTCGACAAGGTCTTCCACGAGTTCGAGCCCTTCGCCCGCTACGGCTTCAACAAGGCCCACGCCACCTGCTACGGCCTGATCGCCTACCAGACCGCCTACCTGAAGGCGAACTACCCGATCGAGTTCATGACCGCCGTCATGAACGGCTTCCGCGAGCGCGCCGAGAAGGTCGCCGCGGTCATCGCCGAGTGCCGGCGCCTGGGGATCGACGTCCGGCCGCCGGACGTGCAGAAGTCATCGGCCCTCTTCACGGTCGAGACCGATGCGTCGGGCGCCCCCGAGGCGATCCGCTTCGGCCTGGCCGCCATCAAGAACGTGGGCGAGGGAGCGATCGAGGCGATCACCACCGTCCGGGATGGCGGGGAGTCGCCGGGTCCGTTCCGCTCGCTGGCCGACCTCTGCCAGCGGGTCGACCTGCACACCATCAACAAGCGGGTCATGGAGTCGCTCATCAAGGCCAACGCGGTTGCGTCGCTGGGGACCGCCGGCGCGTTGCTGGCCGCCCTGGACGTGGCCCTGGAGAACGGCCAGCGCCATCAGCGCGACGTGGCGGCCGGGCAGTCGACGCTGTTCGATCTCTTCGCGGTGCCGGAGGACGAATCGGTCCAGTTCCTGGATGGCGGGGAGGAGATTCCGCGGCGGGAGCGGCTGCGCTGGGAGAAGGAGCTCATCGGTCTCTACCTGTCGGAGCACCCGCTGGGCGACATCGCCGGGCGAGCTGCCGGACTACGTGACCGCCTACACCGGCGAGCTGGCCGAGGAGGCCGACCAGGCCAAGGTCACGCTGGGCGGGATCCTCATCTCGTCGCGCCGGGTGGTGACCCGGGCGGGCTCGACCATGCTCGTCGCCACGCTGGAGGACCTCCAGGGATCGGTCGAGGTGGTCGTCTTCCCGAAGGTCTTCGAGCAGACGGCCGTCTTCTGGGCCGATGACAACGTGGTGCTGGTGACCGGCCGCATCGATCGCCGCGACGACGCCCCGCAGATCCTGTGCGAGGCCGTGCACCTGTGGGACGACGCGGTTCGGATGGGACCGGCGGCGTTCGGTGTCGAGCGGGATCGTCTGCTGGCCGCACGCGGCAACGGTCGTCGGTGGGAGCGGCCGCCGGAGCAGGGCGTCTGGAACGGGGGAGGCGGGTCTTCGCGCGAGCCGATCGCCGTTGCCGCGCCGCCGCCGGCCGCGGTTGCGGTGGTCGAGGCCGAGGCGGTCGCCGCCGCCATCGGTGCGCCCGAGCCGCTCGAGGAGACGCCGGCTCCGTCGGACGCCGTGCCGATCCAATCGGCGCCGGAGGCATCCGCCGCGACCATCAGCGTCTCGATCGGCGACGACGTGCCGACGGATCGGCTGCTCGGCGCGATCGAATCGGTCAAGGGGTTCCTGGCAGGTCGCCCGGGACCGTTGCCGGTGCTGCTCTTCATCTCGGTGGCCGGCGCCACGCGCCAGGTGCGGCTGCCCGACCACGTCGCCTGGGACGAGCGGCTGGGCGACGCGCTGCGCCGCGCCGCCGGCGTCCCGGTGGCCGTGGAGCTGCGCCCGGGCGTCGAGGAGCGCCTGGCCTAGGCGGGTTTGACCCGCCCCACGGGTCATAGGTGGAAGGAGCTCGCGCTCTGTCGCGATTCACCCGTACTGCGGGTCAAATCGCGACGGAGGTGAGCCCTCATTCCGCCGCTCCTTCGCGTCTAAGACCCGCCCCACGGGTCAACTGCGTCCGCGACGTTGCCAGCAGGCGTGAGGCCCACCAGCTGAGCCAGGCGAGCAGCGCGACTGCCTTGACGCGCGCCGGGAGCCGGGTGACCCGCGCGGCGAGGCGGTCGCCAGTCGTCGGGCTGAAGACGCCGGTCGCGACCGCGCCCAGGACGAGGGGCCCGAACGGGTGGTCCCGCATCGCCCGGACGGGATCGCCGCTCACGACCGAGTGCCAGGAGCGGGTCATCCCGCAGGTCGGGCACGGATAGCCGGTCACCCGCCGGAAGGCGCAGACGGCGGGCAGTCGGTCGACGGCCCTCCGGGGAATCAAGCCGGCCGCCACCGCGCGAGAGCCATTGCTCGCTGCGGCCGCGTCAGCGGACTAGCGGCGAAGGGGGCGTCCCTGCGCATCGGTCATGCTGCCCATCACGATCAGGATGAGGTCGATCACGGCCCAGATGCCGCACCCACCGAGCGTCACCAGCTTCAGGATTCCAAGGCCGGTGTATCCGAGATAGAAGCGGTCGATGCCGAGAACGCCGACGAAGAACGAGAGCAGGAGCGTCGTCAGCCAATCCTTGTCCGAGAAGAGGCCCGGGATCTCGACGGAGCGGAACCACGCGGCCTCGGCGCTCGACCGCCGGACCATCGAGTCGGCTCGCAGGTCGCCCGACTTCACCTGAAGCTGCAGCTCAGCCAGGGAATACGGTCCCTGCTCCTCCCCCATGCGCTGGACCATGAACGTATCGGTGCCGGTCAAACGTCGCCTCCTCCGGTGCGAATGGCGTGTGCCAACACAATAGGTCGAACGGCCCTCAGTCGGTGAACTCGAGCGTCGCCAGCATCTCGTCGATGGCAGCGATCATGTCCGCGCGCTCGAGCTCGAGGCCGGCGATGTCGGCGCGGACCTCGATCCATCGGTCCGGAAAGTCCGGCGGGCTGAGCTGCCACCAGGCGACGGCGCTCTCGCGGGCCGCCTCTCGAATCTCGAACGCGGCCGGGTTGCCGCCGATGATCCTGTCGGCGTCCAGGCCATACGGTCGCGCGGTCACCGGGTCCGGCACCGGTGGCGAGCCGCCCTCCCAGACGGTCATCAGGATCGATGCCTCGCCCGGCGGAATGTCGTCGATGGCCAGGTCGCACGGATCGGTGAAGCTGGTGCAGAGCTCGCGCGTGGCGATCGAGTAGGTCACGAGGTGCGCAAGGACCTGATGGCCCGCCGGGTCCGTCCCGTCGCCGGGCGCCACGTTCCAGTCGGGCGGGTACTCGAAGCTGACCTGCTCGCCGACGAAGCGAGGGCCGATCGTCCGACGGCTGCGCCGCCATCGAGACGCCGATCATGAGCGCTGCCACGACCACGACCACCCCGCCCAGCACGCCGATGGCCACCCATCCCGAGTCCATCGGTGAGGGAGGCGCCTCCGGCATCGGCCTCGGGCGTCGGCTCGGCTCGGCAGGAGCGGAGACCCAGTGAGGCGGAGCGATGACGGTGTTCAGGCGCTCCCATCGGGCGCGACGGATCGGGTCCGAGAGGATGTGCCACGCCTCGTTGATGCGCGCCATGGCCGTGTTCGGGGCAGCTGCGCCCGAATCGGGGTGGTTCTGCTTCGCCAGTCGCCGATACGCACGCGCGATCTCCTCGCGCGAAGCGGTGCGGGCAACGCCCAGGACGGCATAGGGATCGATCTCGGCCACCAGGGCCGCAGTCTACGCCGCCACGCTTGCTATCCTGTCGCCCGTGATCATGAAGCGCGCGAAGAAGCCGGCCGAGGTCGGGGACCCGGGCTCGACGGTCAAGCCGTCCGCGGCCGCCGCTGCCGCCGTCGCGACCGTCCCATCGGCCACCGATGCCCCGATCGACGGCGCGCAGCTCGACGCCGCCATCCTCCGCTTCCTGCGCCGCTTCCCGAACGAGACGGTCGACCTGCAGCCGCTGGCCGACGAGCTTGGCGTCGAGCCGTCGCGGATCCAGCTCGCGGTCGAGGCACTTGGCCGACGCGGCATGGTCGTCGTTCCGTTCGTCGAGCCCGGCGCCGCCGGAGGGGCGACGCTCACCGCGGTCGGTCTTCGCTGGCTCATCGAGCGCGAGGGTGGAACGCCATCGGACAAGCCCACCGCCCTCCAACCGGCGAAGAAGCACGTGCGTCCCTCGGACGAAGCGGCCCGCCTGCCTCGCGCCGAGGTCTACGGCCTCAAGAAGGGCAGCGCCCGCTAGGTATCCAGGAAGCGGCGAAGGAAGCGGCGGGTCGACTCCTCGTGTGGCTCGTCGAGGATCTGCTCCGGGGGACCCTGCTCGACCACCGCGCCATCCTCCATGAAGACCACGCGGTCCGCGGCTTCCCGGGCGAAGTGCATCTCATGGGTGACGACGATCATCGTCGTGCCACCGTGCGCCAGGTCTTCCATGACCCGCAGCACCTCCCCGATGAGCTCCGGGTCGAGCGCCGAGGTCGGTTCGTCGAAGAGAAGCACCTTCGGGTCCATGCACAGGGCACGCGCGATCGCGACCCGCTGCTTCTGGCCGCCGGAGAGGCGAGCCGGGTATTCGTCGCGCTTGTCGACCAACCCAACCACCTCGAGGTAATAGTCGGCGCGCTCAATGGCGGTGGCCTTTGGCAGACCGAGCACGCGCATCGGTGCCTCCATGCAGTTGCCGAGCGACGTCATGTGCGGGAAGAGGTTGAACTCCTGGAAGAGCATGCCGGCGCGAAGGCGCATCTGGCGGATCTGCTCCTGGTGTCGCCGGCTTCGAGCCTGCAATGGATCGGCCTCGAGTCGAAGCCCATCGATCTCGACCCAGCCCGCTGTCGGTTCCTCCAGGAAGTTGATGCAGCGCAGCAGCGTCGTCTTCCCGCTCCCGGATCGGCCCACGATCATGACGGCCTCGCGCTGCCGCACCTCCAGGTCGATGCCGCGCAGCACGTGGTGGTCGCCGAAGTACTTCTCGATGGCCTCGACCCGGACGATGACCTCTCCATCGGTGGTCATCGGTCGCCTCGCGCCATCCACCGCTCGAGGCGCTGCTGGAAGTGGCTGAAGACGATGGTCAGGATCCAGTAGATCGCGGCGGCGATGATGAGTGCCTCAAGGCTTCGGAAGTGCTGCTGACCCACCAGCCGAGAGCGGAACAGCAGCTCCTCGACCGAGAGGATCGACACCAGCGATGAGTCCTTGATCATCGCGACGAACTCGTTGCCGATGGCCGGGATCACGATCCGAACGGCCTGGGGCAGGACGATTCGGCGCATGACCAGGCGCTCCGGCATCCCCAGGGCCTCGGCGGCTTCCCGCTGCCCGTCCGGAACGGCCTGGATGCCCGCCCGGAAGATCTCGGTCATGTAGGCGCCGTAGTTGAAGCTGAGCGCAATGAGCCCGGCCGGGATCGCCGGCAGCACGATCCCCACCTGCGGCAGGGCCAGGTAGACGAACAGGATCTGCACGATCAGCGGCGTGCCTCGGGCCAGCGACACGTACAGCGAGGCCAATCCATTGAGGTACGGATTGGGCGATAGGCGACCGAAGGCGCCGATGAGCGCCAGGATCGTGGCGAACGTGATCGACACGACTGATATCAGAACGGTGAGGCTCGCCCCGCCGATGATGAACGGGCCCCATTCGGCGATGAAGGCGGTGTCGATGTTTCCGGTTATCCCGAGGCCGGCGAGGATCACGCCGATCAGGACAATCCAGGTGGCTGCGACCTTCAGCCGGAATGCAGTTCGAGCGCGCTCCTCAGCCGCCTGAACGCGAGCCACGATCGGACGCGGCTCGGGTGCGCCTACTGCGGCAGTCATGGCATCGTCCTTCTCAATGCGCGAGGGCGGGGACGTTCGGCGTCCCCGCCCTCAGTGTGTCCTTCCGACGTGGGTTCAGCCGCCGGACGGATCCTGCGTGAGGTCCTCTCCGAACCATTCCTCGCTCAGCTCGGTGAGGGTCCCGTCCTCGTGCATCTCACCGATGATCTTGTCGATCTCGTACAGGAGCGCTGCGTGTGGCGGCCCCGCCTTATCGATGGCAACCGACAGGTTCTCCTGGTAGAGCGGATCGCTGATCCTCACAACCGGCTGGTCGGCCGCAGTCGCGGCATCGATGACCGTACCGGACGTGATGAAGAAGTCGAACTCCGGCCGCCCGGCGGTGATCTCCTCGATGCAGTTCGCATCGGTCGGTCGTGTCACCGGTTCGGCACCGGTCGGAAGCTCGAACGGAAGGTCGTCGACGCTGGTGATGCCTGAACGCAAGCTGGCGCCGATGTCGGCAGGCGTGTAGTAGTACGGCTGGGTGAAGCTGAACAGCTCCTTGCGGGGAGTGGTGATCGTCATCGATCCGACGCTGATGTCCCAACGCTCTGCCCAGCTTCCGGCCGTGATGATCTCCCAGTCCTGGTGCTGGAACTCGGCCTCAACGCCGAGGCGCTCCGCGATCTCGGTCCCAACGTCGATGTCGAAGCCCACCCATGAGCCATCGGGGTCGCGGAACGACTGCGGCTCGTAGTTCGCATCGGTCGAGATGCGCAGAACTCCGTTCTCCTGGACGGTCTCGAGGAGGTCACCCGTGGCGTCGCCAGGATCCTCGATCGGGTCCTGAACGTCAGGCTCGAGGTCTCCGTTGAGCCAGTCGAGGTACGTGGTCGCCTCGCCGACGCAGACGACATTGGTGACGTCGACGGCGGCCTCGCTGGGGCTGGCGGCTGCCTCCGACGCGCTCGCCGGCGCGGTCGCCGACCCGCCGGTGTCGGCCTGGCACGCGGCCAGCACGAGTATCGCGATCGGAAGGATCGCAAGGCGTCGCATCTTGTCCATCATTTCCTCCATGTGGGCACGCCGATGCATGCCGGCGTCCATCGGTGCCATTCGGTCGGGACGTTGTAGCACTTCGCCGCAGGGTGCGGCAAGGAATCCCGCCTCGTCGGTACACTCAGCGCATGACCAGCACCGTGCCCACGACGCCGCTCAGCCGGGCCGCCACCCTGCCCTCGCGCTACTACGTCGACGCCGAGATCCTCGAGGCCGAGAAGGAGCGCATCTTCGGCCGGACCTGGCAGCTGGTGGCGCGGACCGATGAGCTCCAGCGGGTGGGCGACTTCGTGCCGGTGATGGTGCTCGACGAGCCGGTCGTCATCACCCACGGGTTGGAGGGGGAGCTGCGCGCCTTCTACAACGTGTGCCGGCATCGGGCCGGGCAGGTGGCGTTGACGCGTGGGAATCGCAAGTCGCTGCAGTGCCGATATCACGGCTGGACCTACGGCCTGGATGGGTCGCTGCGCGCCTGTCCGGAGATGGAGGAGACGGAGGACTTCCGCAAGGAGGACTTCGGCCTGGTGCCGGTGCGAGTGGAGACGTGGGGCCCGTTCGTGTTCGTCAACCTGGACGCATCGGCGCCTCCGCTGGCCGAGATGATGGGCGCCATTCCCTCCGAGGTTGCCTCCGCCGGCTACGACGTCGCCAACATGCGGCTGGTCGAGCGGCGCGACTACGTGATCGAGTGCAACTGGAAGGTCTACGTCGACAACTACCTCGAGGGCTACCACCTGCCGATCGCGCACCCGCAGCTCTTCAAGGAGCTCGACTACGACAGCTACCGCGTCGAGGAGTTCCGCTACTACTCGAAGCAGCACGCGCCGATCCGGGAGCTGAAGCCCGGGGAGCAGCTCGGGGTGGATCGGCGCTACCTGCGCCAGCCCGGCGCCGAGGATTCCGCGCTCTACTACTGGCTCTTCCCGAACACGATGTTCAACATCTACCAGGACAACATGTCCTCGAACGTGATCCTGCCGCTCGGGCCGGACAGGACGCTGACCGTCTTCGAGTGGTTCTTCGCCGAGCCGGGCAGCGGTCCCGGATGGGAGTCGATGCAGCAGACGATCGCCTTCTCCGACGAGATCCAGCAGGAGGACATCGTCATCTGCGAGCAGGTCCAGCGTGGCCTGCGCTCCCGTGCCTACGACTCCGGCCGCTTCTCCGCCAAGCGCGAGAACGGCGTCTACCACTTCCAGAACCTCGTCCGCGAGTTCCTCGGGGAGTAGGTCGCCGCTGTCGGCGGTCCCATCGGTCAATTGCGCGTCTGATGCGCGTTTGGCAGCTCGACCGGCGTGATTTCGTCATATGCGCACTGCCTGCGCAAGCGGTCGGCTTCATCGGACCGATCGCGCCATTTGCGCACGTGGTGCGGCAGGAGGCGCCGATTTGTCAGGAGCGAGCCTGAGATGGCCGCGCGGTGCGCACACCATGCGCATCTGGCAGGGTCACGAACCACAGCAACCCGGTCGGCGGCGGCAAGCTGCGGATGTCGCAGCCACGCCGTCGCCGGTCGGCCCTGCGAGCGAGAACCGCGCGAACAGCGTCGGGTGCGAGGCGATCACGCGCCTCGCCGTCCGCGACTCGGTCACGATCAGCGCGGGCAGCACGCCGCGCACGCTCGGGCCAACCCGTGGACGCTGCCAGGCTCCGGCCGAGCCGCACCTTGACGTCGATCCTGCCCGAGCGTCTCTTGGACGTCGCCGATCGCGCTCTTCACCTCGACTGACGAGCAGGCATGCGGTCGGTGCGTGGTAGGCAAGCAGGTCCACGCGACCGCGGTCGCCGTAGTGGTTGAAGCTGAGCTCGACGGCTGTGAGCCAGCCCAGCGAGCGCAGCGAGGCGGCGGCGCGCTCCTGCGATGGCCGCGTGGCAGCGATCGATGAGCCGGTCGAGACGCTCGCCTTGCCATCGGACGCGTGATGTCGACTGACGCGCCCAGAGCCTGCAACCGCGCTCGATCCGACCCGAGCGAAACGCGACGAATGAGGCCCCGCTCAACTCGCGAGACGACGTGTCGCGAAGTGCCGGCATGCGTCGGCCGAGATCCTGCTGGCGCCAGCCGCGCTGGCGGCGGAGGTGACGGACAGCGCGAGGCAGGTTCGATCGCATCCGCTGAATGATGGTGTCGAGCCGATTACCAGCCCGTTACCCTGTGGCCGATGCCAGACATGACGTACGAAGACCTCATGGAGCTGGCCCGACGCAGCGAGGGCAAGCGCCTCGAGACGGTAACCGGCAAGGCGTTCACCGTGGGGATCGCGCGGACCGGGGAGATCTTCTTCACGCCCGCCTCGAGCGGCTACGGGCAGAGCGATGGCCGCAAGGCTGCGGAGCGGTTCCTCCAGCGATACAACGAGATCGGCAGCATGCGTCCGGGCGACTACGCCGGCGTCACCAGGAATGCCTCCTACTTCATCGGCCTCCTGCGCCAATGACGGCACCTCGCGAAGACGGCAAGCTCACCGTCGCGCTCATCTCGGAGGTCTACTGGGAGGCCGATGGGCCCCAGCGCCTGAAAGAGCGCCTCGCCGAGGCCTCGGACCGCGGGGCCGACCTCGCGGTCCTGCCGGAGCTCCCGCTGAACCGATGGAGCCCGGCGACCAAGGAGGTCCAGGACGAGGACGCCGAGGGAATGGACGGCGAGCGGGCCCGAACCCAGGCCGAGGCGGCGGCCGAGGCCGGCATCGGTCTGGTGGGAGGCATCATCCACCGCGACTCAGACGGGCGGCGGACCAGCCGCGCCCTGGTCTTCGACAGCAACGGCAAGCTCGCGGCGACCTACGAGAAGCTGCACCTCCCCGAGGAGGAGGGCTTCTGGGAGACGAGCCACTACGAGCCCGGCACGGAGGCGCCGAAGCGGATCGATGCCTTCGGGGTGCCGATCGGCGTGCAGCTGTGCTCGGACAACAACCGTCCGGAGGGCACGCACCTGCTCGGGGCCCAGGGAGTGATCGCCACCATCAACCCCCGGGCCAGCGAGGAGCGCACCTACCAGCGCTGGAAGACGGTCTGGCGCGCGAACGCGCTGACGAGCTGCTGCTACGTGCTGAGCGTCAACCGGCCGTATCCGGAGGAGGGCGTGCTGATCGGCGGACCGAGCGTCGTCATCGACCCGAGCGGCAATGCCATCGTGGAGACCACCGACACCCTGGCGCTCGTCACCCTCGATGCGAAGGTCGTGACCGAGGCGCGCCGCGCCTACCCTGGCTACCTGCCCATCCCCGCGCGGCTGTACGCCGATGCGTGGGCGGAGATCGCCGGCCGGGACGGGTAGAGGAGCGAGCGGCTCAGCCCTCGGCGAGCCGGAACTGGCCCCTTGCGATGAGGATGTCGCCCGTATAGACCCGCAGCTCGTAGAGTCCCGGGCCCCAGTCGGTCACGAACGCGCCGGCATCGGGGCCGACGAACCCGTCGGAGCTCGAGGCCGGGTCGACCCGCAGCTGGTTTCCGGCGGCGGCCACGATCTCGTCGCCGGCGGTGCCGTCGTCATTGACGCGGACGACCTGCTCGCCGATGGTCGCCACGCCGAACGGCTCGGTGGTGGTGATCGAGTGCGCGAAGGTCATGCCCGGCGTGAAGGTATCGACCGGATCCACGACCTGCTTGTTGGCGTCGAGCTGCGTCCCGAAGACGAGCGTGCCCGGCAGTGCCGGGGTCGGTGACGGCACCGGCGCAACCGATGTCGACGCCGATGGCGCCACCGATGCTGGAGCCTCCGACGGGATTTCCGTGGCGCTCGGCGTGGGCGTGGGTGCCGCGCCGACGGTCGGATCGATCGGGTTCAGGCTCGAGATGAAGAGCCCCAGCAGCAGCGCGGCGAAGATGGTGCCGATGACGGCTGCGAGCGAGATGAGCGATTCACGGTCGGTGGGGTAGCGTCCGGTCGGGACGATGCGCGCCTGACCGTGTCGCAGAACGACGCCGCACGAACGGCAGACCTGCGCCCATTCCGGGTTCGCGCGGCCGCAGTTAAAGCAGTCGACGGTCTCGTCGGTCATCGGGGTCGCGCAGTCCTCCTCAGGCATCGGCCGCTGGCGGCCAGAGCCTAGCATGCAGGTGGCCGCCGGCGGTGAGAACGCCGACGGCCGAGTGGCCGACCCCGCAACGGGTCAACCGCCGAGAGTCTACCCGTGGACGATCCGGCTCGTACCATGCCGTGGTGGCAACGACGGAGACGGACGCGCGGACGGGCATCGCCGCGGCGATCGGCGTCGTCGCGGCCCTCGCCGGCGCGACCGCCCTGGTCGCCGCCCTCGAAGCCGGCCTGAGGCTGGACAACGCCTCATCGGTCTATCTCGTCGCCGTCGCCGTCGTGGCGATTCGCTGGGGGACCCTGCCGGCCATCATCACCGCGCTCGGCGGGTTCCTCGTCTACAACCTGCTCTTCGTCGAGCCGCGCAACACGTTCGCCGTGGCGTCGCCGGAGGAGCTCCTGAACCTGCTGCTGCTTCTCTTCGTCGGCGTCGTCATCGGCCGCCTGGCGGGAAACCAGCGAGATCGCGAGCGCGTCGCGCAGCGACGTGAGCGTGAGGCACGGGCGCAGTTCGCCATCACGCGAGAGCTCGCGACGGCGCCTCGGCTGCCGCAGGCGATGCAGGCCGTCGTCGAGCGCATCGGCCGCGAGACCTGGTTCCGCCGAATCTGGATCGGCCTCGGAGCCACGGTCGCCCAGGAGCGAGTGGCCGCCGATACGGAACCCGGCCGGCCGATGCCGGCGATCGGCACGCACGCCGTGCTCCGGCGGGACCGCGAGGAAGGCGCCGCAGTCTGGACCCGGATCAATCCGAGCCGAGGTGTGCACGAGGCGGCGGACGGCCTCTATCGCGTCGAGCTGCGAGCCGACGACGAGTCGTTGGGATCGCTCTGGGTCCGGCGGGACCGCGCCGACGGCAATCCTCAGCTCGAGGAGACGCGTCTGCTCGCGGCGGCTGCGGATCAGATCGCACAGGCGCTGCGTCGCGATCGCCTGGCGACCCGCGCGGCGGACCTCGAGATCGAGCGGCGCAGCGACGAGCTCCGCAGCGCGCTCCTCGATTCCGTCTCGCACGACCTGCGGACGCCGCTCGCCAGCATTCGGGCAGCGGCAGGTGGCCTCGCCGACCCGGCCGTCGAACCGGATCTCGATGCGGTCCGATCGACGGCGCGCACGATCGACGAGGAGGCCGAGCGCCTCAACCGCCTGGTCGGAACGCTCCTGGACATGAGCCGCATCCAGGCCGGCTCCCTGGTCGCCGAGATCGATGTCATCCCGCTCAGCGAGCTGGTGGAGCCGGCCGTTGCGCGCATGCGCTCGCAGCTCGCCGATCACTCCGTCACGGTCGACCTGCCTCCGGATCTCCCCAGCGTCCGGGCCGATGCGACGCTCCTGAGCCAGGCGCTGAGCAACCTGCTGGAGAATGCCGCTCGCCATACGCCGCCGGGATCGCCGATCGCGATTCGCGCGTCGAGCCGCCCCGATCGCGGCGCCGTGACGCTGGTCGTTGAGGATGGCGGCGCCGGCGTCACGCCGGAGGCGCTGCCACACCTGTTCGAGCGGTTCTACCGCGTGCCGCGTTCGGGCCCGGGTGGCGCCCGGCGGGGATTCGGGCTCGGCCTCTCCGTCGTGGAGGGGCTGGTGGTGGCCATGGGCGGAACCGTGCACGCGGACCAGAGCCAGCTCGGCGGCCTGGCGGTCACGCCTCGAGCTGCCCGCGGATCCCGGACGGTCGTGACCGACGCCATCCGGGTCAGGCTGCTCCTGGTCGAGGACGACGAGCCGACCCGTCGCGCCGTCGCGGCCAACCTGGCCGCCCACGGCTACGAGGTGCGCGAGGCGCCCGACGGCGAGGAGGCGCTCCGACTCTGGGAGCAGGGACGCCCCGATCTCGTGCTGCTCGACCTCGGGCTGCCCGGAATCGACGGACTGGCGGTCGTGCGACGCATCCGGCGAGAGGCGACCACGCCGATCATCATCCTCTCCGCCCTCGACCAGGAGCGCGACAAGGTGGCCGCGCTCGATGCCGGCGCGGACGACTACCTGACCAAGCCCTTCGGAATGGCCGAGCTGCAGGCACGCGTTCGCGCCGCGATGCGGCGCGTGCTCGGGCCGGATGCCGAGGCGGGCGGCCAGGTCCGCATCGGCCCGCTGGAGCTGGATCCCGCGCGGCGGCGGGTGACGATCAATGACGAGGAGCTGCACCTCACACCTCGCGAATACGAGCTGCTCAAGGCGCTGATCGCGAATGCCGGACGGGTGGTCAGCCGCGGGCGGCTGCTGCGCGCGGTCTGGGGCGTCGAGTACGCGAACGAGAGCCACTACCTCCACGTCCACGTCGCCGGCATCCGTCGCAGGATCGCCAGCGCCGACCCGGAGGGCTACCTCGCCGATCTCATCGTGGCCGAGCCGGGCGTCGGCTACCGCGTGCGGGACGCGGAGGATCTTGCCGCGGGGCGCGAGGGTTCTTGAGCGCTTCTTGAGCGTGCGACGCGGCCCTCGAAGCCCGTTTCCTCTTGGTGTGTGGTGGGACGGTGAGGACATGGCACATGACGAGCCACCGCACATCGACAGCGCGCTCGATCCCATTCGAGCGGCCATCCGCATGGTCGCCGATGGATCGGCGAAGCGGGTGACGGTCTACACGCCGGAGACGCCCCGGCTCCTGCCGGCCGCCCGGATGCTGGCACGCGCGGCCGGTGTCGCGATCGAGTCGGCCGACGAGACCGATACCGATCCCGACCTCGCGGTGATCCCCGATCACCCCCGCACCGCCTGAGCGTGGTCGAAAAGCGGATCGATCCGCATCTCGAGGTCCGGGAGGCACGGCGCGGGAGGCGTCCCGGGGATGCCTACGTCAAGATCGTCCGTCCCTACGAGGAGATCTTCGAGCGCGGCGACGACGGCGAGCTGATCGCGACCGAACGGACCGTCCTCGACCGACCGGGCTGGACGCGGACGCTCCGGCGAGTTCGGACGACGCTCATCGGGCGTCCGATCCACAGCGAGCGCGAGGAGCACGAGCGCCTCACGAAGACGAAGGCGCTCGCCATCTTCAGCAGCGACAACATCAGCTCATCGGCCTATGCGACCGAGGAGATGATGCGGATCCTGGTGCTGGCCGGGATCGGCGCCATCTCGCTCACGATGCCGCTCACGATCACGATCTGCCTGGTCCTGGCGATCGTGGCGACCAGCTACTGGCAGACGATCCGCGCCTACCCGAACGGGGCGAGCAGCTACCTCGTCTCCAGCGACAACCTCGGCAGCACCGCCGGGCTCGTGGCCGGCGGCTCGCTGCTCATCGACTACACGCTGACCGTGGCGGTCTCGGTGTCGGCGGCGGTGGCCGCCATCACGTCGGTGATCCCTGAGCTGTTCCCCGAACGGGTGCTGTTGGCTGTCGGCATCGTGCTGCTGCTCATGCTCGGGAACCTCCGCGGCGTTCGCGAGTCGGGCACGATCTTCATGGCGCCGACCTACGTGTACATCGTGGCCATCCTGGCGATGGTCGGCATCGGTCTCGTGCGGTCCGCGACCGGCACGCTGCCCGAGTACACGCCACCAGCGGAGTGGCTCACCGCCGAGGCCGGCGGCAGCGCGCTCGGGATCTTCCTGATCCTCCGCGCGTTCAGCTCCGGCGCCGCGGCATTGACGGGCGTGGAGGCGATCTCCGACGGCGTTCCCGCGTTCAAGCCGCCCGAGTGGCGGAACGCGCGCATCACGCTCATCTGGGCGGCCGGGATCTTCGCCGCCCTCTTCCTGGGCATCAGCTTCATGGCGAGCACGATCGGCATCGTTCCCGACCCGTCGGAGGAGAACACGGTGCTCTCGCAGATCGCCCGTGTGGTGGTGGGGGATGGCGCCTTCTTCATCGTCATCCAGGTCGCGACCGTCCTCGTCCTGGCGCTGGCAGCCAACACCGCCTTCGCCGACTTCCCACGCCTGTCGTCGTTCCTCGCGCGCGACTCGTTCATGCCGCGACAGTTCGCCTTCCGCGGTGAGCGGCTGGCGTTCACGACGGGCATCGTCGCGCTCTCCGGGCTGGCGGCGCTCCTCCTGCTCGTCTTCGACGCGAGCGTGTCGGCGCTCATCCCGCTCTACACGCTCGGCGTGTTCCTCGCCTTCACGCTCTCCCAGTCGAGCATGGTCGTTCGATGGTGGCGGCGTCGCGAGCAGGGCTGGCGGCGGGGGATCGCGATCAACGGGCTCGGCGCCGCTGACGACCGGGGTCATCGCGCTCATCGTCGTCGAGAGCAAGTTCCTGGCGGGCGCGTGGATGGTCGTCATCGCCATCCCGCTGCTCGTGCTGCTCATGCTCGCCATCCGCGGGCACTATCGGTCGGTGGAGCGCGGCCTCGCGCTCGCCCGCATTCCGGCCGGCGGCCGCTCGGCGGCACGCCCGATCGTGATCGTGCCGATCGCCCGGCTCGATGAGCCCGCCCGGCAGGCGATCGCCTTCGCGAACTCGATCTCCGACGAGGCCACGGCCGTCCACGTCACCAACGATGCCGATACGGCCGATGACCTTCGCCGCCAGTGGCCGGAGTGGTCGGGCGGTGCGGAGCTGGTGGTCATCGAGTCGCCGTACCGCGCGCTCATCGGTCCGCTGCTGGCGTACCTCGACGTGCTCCAGCGGCAGGACCCGACCCGTCCCGTGCTGGTGGTCCTCTCCGAGTTCGTGCCACGCCACTGGTGGGAGAACCTGCTCCACAACCAGACGGCCCTGCGCCTGAAGCTGCGCCTCTTCTCCCGACCGAACACGATCGTGGCCGATGTTCCGTACCGGCTTCGAGTTGACTAGACGCGCCAGCGCGCGAACGCAGAGGCGCATGGTACGTTAGTACCAGTATGGGGAAGTACGGTCCTGCAAGCACACTGGTCGATCGCCTCGTCGCGCGCGCCGGCGCGTTGACGCTGGATGAGGCGGCCGACATCTACCAGGCTCACGCCGCGCGAGTTCTCATCCAGGGAACCGGAGCCGAGCGCGTCGGGCTTGTCAAGGCGCGACGGGCCGCCACCCGGGCCGGCCTGCTCGGCGAGTACGAGCGGGCAAGACATGCCGCCGCGTCCGCCTGGCGGCACGGCCTTCCCGAAGACACAGGGCCCGTGGCTGATGGTCGGTTCGGCGATCGCGAACGCGGCGGGCGCGCTGGTCATCGAGGACAGCCTCGACGACAAGCTGTTCCAGCTGCTCACCGGCCCCTGGCACCAGGCGATCGGCCAGCTGACGCCGATGGGTCCCGGCATCCTGACGCCGCTCGAGCCCGGAGGTATGGTCGCCGAGCGCTCGAGCTCCCACGCGCAGCTGGCGGCCCGCTAGCTCCTCCTCGCGCGCGTCACTCCTTCCGGTCGCCGCGTTTATTCAACGTGGGCACGCGGCTTGCGATGGCGATCGCATAGCTACGTGAGGGGTGTTCGTGGACAGGCGTCGTATCGCGCTCCAGATTCGCGCTGTCCGCGTCACATTCCGTGTCGAGCAGCCACGCCGCAGCCCCGAGGCGATGGCTGCCTTCCGCTCCCGCGCACGAGAGATCCTCGACGGCCTCGAACAGGCCGTCCGGCCGTTCCCCGACCTGGAGCGGGACCTGGCCGATGCTCGCGCCGAAGTCGACGCGAAGGACCCTACCGCGTAGCGGCCTCGGCGAGCAGCTCGTCGATCGATTCCGTCAGATCGTCGATGCTGAACGGCTTGGTGAGCGTCCCGACATGCCGCATGGTGTCGAGATCGCCCTCGAGCTCCTTCAGCGCGACAACATCGGCGCTGCAGATGAGCACCGGCAGACCGTCGAATGTGGGCTCCGCGCGCACCTGCTGGGCAATGGCCCATCCGTGCAGCCCGTCCGAGCCCATCCGCAGGTCGATCATCAGCAGGTCCGGCCGGGACGCTCGCACCAGGTCAAGGGCGTCGGCACGGTCGCCGTCGATGGTGGTCGCCTCGTACCGATCATCCTCGAGGATGTCGTGCACGAGCGCGAGGAACTCGGGATTGTCGTTGACCACGGTCACGCGAGCCATTGGCGTCCCTCCGTTCGCTCGACTGGTGAGCAAGGAGGATAGCACCGCCGTACGCTGATGACGTCAACGTCGTTCGCGACGTTGCCGCCTATCTCCTTGATATCCTCCCGCCTGTTCGCATGTAGGGGAAGGCATGAAGGCGGCCCAGCAATTTCGATACGGTTCGCCCGATGTCGTTGAGCTCAGGGACATCGAACGACCGACACCCGCCGAGGGCCAGGTGCTGGTCCGCGTGCGTGCCGCATCGGTCAATCGAGCCGACCTGGATGGCCTCAAGCCGCGCCCGGGCTTCATTCGCCCATTCCTGGGCTGGCGCGCGCCGAGGAACCACAACGTCGGCGTGGATGCCGCGGGCGTCGTCGAGAGCGTCGGAGCCGGCGTCACGGGACTCAAGCCCGGCGACGAGGTCATGGGTGACCTGTTCGTGGGAGGGCAGGGCGGCGCCTTCGCCGAGTACGTCTGCGCGCCGGAGCGTGCGTTCCAGCCGATACCGGCCGGCATGTCATTCGAGGAGGCGGCAACGCTTCCGCACTCGGCCATCCTGGCGCTGCAGGGCCTCCGCCTCCGCAAGGGACGGACGATCAAGCCCGGCGACAAGGTCCTGATCGACGGCGCATCGGGCAACGTCGGTCCGTTCGCCGTCCAGATCGCGAAGTCGATGGGCGCGGAGGTGACCGGGGTCTGCAGCACATCCAAGATGGACATGGTGCGAGCTCTCGGCGCCGATCACGTGATCGACTACAAGACGACCGACTACACGAAGTCGGGCGAGCGGTACGACTGGATCGTCGATACCGACTCGCACCACTCGATCTTCCGCGTCCGCCGCGCGCTGAAGCCCGGAGGCGCATACGTGACGCTCGGCGGCGAGACCGGCGACATCCTTGGCGGGCTGCTGGGTCCCCTGATCTCGCTGTTCAGCGACAAGTGGACGGGCCTGATGCTGTGGTGGAAGCCGATGAATCGGGCCGACGTCGACACGCTGAAGGAGCTCATCGCCGCCGGCAAGCTCAAGCCGATCATCGATCGGCGCTATCCGCTCAGCCAGATCGTGGAGGCACTCCAGCTCGTCGAGGACCGCGGGGCCAAGGGCAAGGTCGTCATCAACGTCGACAGCGCGGGGACGTAGCGGCAGCTGCGGAAGCGATCGCACGCCCGATGGAGTACGAGCCCGGAGGGCGGGGCTGCCCGGGAGGTGCCTTCTCCCGCGCCTGGCGGGGCTTGGGCCGCTCCCTCCCGCCGTCCGGGCTCAGCGGTATGAACGGTGAATTACCGAGAGCGTTAGGAGCGACTGGTTGCCGAGCCGATATGGCACGCGGGATGCGACTCGCCGGCGCATGACAGGCACATCGAGCTCAGGCCGGAAGACGTCGACGAAACCGCCGAGCCTCAGCGATCGCTTTCGGGACGGCGCCGATCAGATCACGCGGTGGGCCGGAACGCCCTGGACGATGGGAGCTGCCGCACTCGTCGTCATCGTCTGGGCGGCTCTGGGCCCGCTCTTTGGCTTCTCCGACACCTGGCAGCTGGTGATCAACACCGGCACGACGATCGTGACCTTTCTCATGGTGTTCGCCATCCAGACAAGTCAGAACCGGGCATCGGAAGCCACGCAGATCAAGCTCGACGAGCTGATCCGCGCCACCAAGGGGGCAAGGAACCGGCTCATCGATGAGGAGCATCGAACGCAGGCCGAGCTCGAGGCCGACGAGCGAGCGTTCAAGCGCAAGGCGGGGGACCAGTAGCTTCCCGCAGTGTGCCCGCAGTGGCAGCCACGTAGCCTGCCGGCATGGTTCTCCAAATGCTCGCCGACGAGAAGCGCCGCTTCATGTTCCAGCACTCGTTTGCACACCGCCGGTGCGTGCACCTGATCGGACGGGCCCGAAATGCCAGCCCCGCGCTTGCTCGTCTGTCCCCAATGTCGGCAGAGCGACGCACGATGGGTGCATCTGCGGATGTGTCTCACGTGCGGGTCGGTCGGCTGTTGCGACACCTCTCCGGGCCGCCATGCCGATCGACACTTCCGGGCAATCGGGGCATCCCGTCATGCGATCGGCCGAGCCGGGTGAGACGTGGGCCTGGTGCTACGTGGACCACGCATACCTGACGTCGGTATCCATGCGTAGCCTGAGCGCATGACGGACCAGCTGCGCGTCCTCCTCGAGATCGGTCCGAAGGGCAAACGGGTCGTCGCCAGCGCGATGGACTGGTCGGGCCTTGAGCGCTGGGGCCGGACCGAGGACGAGGCCGTCGACAAGCTGCTCGCCTACGTGCCGCGCTACGCGCCGGTGGCGGAGCGCGTCGGCCTCCGTGCCGAATTCGAGCGATCCGTCACGCCGCACATCCTCGAGCGCACGCCGGGCAACACGTCGACCGACTGGTGGGGCATTGCCCACGTGCCGTCCGTCATCGAGGCGGACCCGCTTCCCGATGACGAGCTCGAGCGACGGATCGGCATCATGCGTGCGACATGGGCGTACTTCGACGATGCGGTTGACGCGTCCGATGCGCCGCTCACCCATGGTCCGCGCGGAGGCGGGCGTGAACGGGACCAGATCGTCCGGCACGTCTACGCGTCGGAACGACACAACTTCTGGCGCAAGGTGGCCATCCGCGAGGAGGACGGGGTGCGGCTGACGCCGGAGGAGCTCGCCGATCTGCGCGAGCGCTACGTGGCCGCGATCCGCGAGTACCACGCCGAGGACCGCCCGGCGCGCCGCTGGCCGCTCCGCTTCCTCATCCGCCGCACGGCGCAGCACGCGATGGACCACGCCTGGGAGCTGGAGGACCGCGACCCCGGTTGACCGGCGTCCTCGAGGCTGGTGAGGTGGTGCCGGAGGTGAGACTTGAACTCACACGAGCTTGCGCTCATCGGTGTTTGAGACCGACGCGTCTGCCGATTCCGCCACTCCGGCGCGGGGAGCCGTCATTATAGAAAGCCGATGGCCGATGCCCCCGAGAAGACACCAGCTCATCGCACGCCGCCACTTCCGGACGAGGTTGCGGTGATCGCTCGGGCCGCCTCCGGCGATCGGACGGCCTTCGCGCAGCTCATGGAGCACTACCAGAGCGCCTGCTACGGCCTGGCCTGGCGCCTCCTGCACGACCCCGATCAGGCCGCCGATGCGACCCAGGACGCCTTCATCCACGCGTACCGGGCGATCGGCTCCTATCGGGGAGGGATCTTTCGCTCGTGGCTGCTGCGCATCACCGCCAATGCCAGCTACGACATCCTGCGTCGCGCGCAGCGCCGTCCGTCGAGCCCGCTGCCCGACCCCGACGAGGGCGCTCCCGAGCTCCCGGACCTCGGCGCCATCAACCCGCTTGCCGAGGCGACGAAGAGCGAGATGTATCGGCACCTCGAGGTGGCGCTGCGGCGTCTCCCGGAGGACCAGCGAACCGCCGTGGTGCTCTGCGACGTCTATGGCATGGACTACAACGAGGTGGCGGCCATGACCAGCTCCGCGCTCGGTACGGTGAAGTCGCGGATCCACCGCGGCCGGCTGCGGCTGCGGGAGCTGCTCGCCGAGCACCGGGAACTCTTCACAGGATGAAGGCGTCTGGACCGATAGCATGCTGATCCCGAACCACCCTGACGACGAGCGCCTCTCGGCGCTGGCCTCGCGCGACACCGATGCGATCGCCGACGCCGCGCTGAC
The DNA here is from genome assembly GCA_963759405.1 of uncultured Chloroflexia bacterium. GTDB lineage: Bacteria > Chloroflexota > Limnocylindria > QHBO01 > QHBO01 > JACDBZ01. The sequence continues at coordinate 33,087 of CAVWZA010000019.1, forward strand.
CACGCACGTCTCCTCCTGCAACCGATGCACCGAGCTCGTGGACGAGCTCGGTGCGCTGCGTCTTGCCCTCGCCGATCTTCCCGATCTCGCGCCGTCGCGGCCGCTCCAGCTCGTTCCGCCCGTCGAGGCGGACCACGCCGTCGATCGCCTCGGAGGCTGGGCGCGACGCTTCTTCGCCCCCGTCCTCGTCTCGGGCGCCGCGCTCGTGCTGGTCGGGGTCATCGGTACGGCGAGTCCCTCCCTCGGCGGGATGGCGCTAAGTGGGGCGGCGGCTCCGCAGGAGGCTGCCGTCGGGAGCTCGTTAGAGGCGGAGCGTGACAGCGCCGCCCCGTCGGAACCGGCGGCGACGCGCGCACTCGTGAGCGCATCGGACTCAGCCGCAGCGCCTGGAGCGTATGCCGGTGGCGAAGCTGCCAGCAGCGAGGCTCCGCAGGCCTCCGATGAGGTCCAGACGCTCCAGTCGGACGGCGGCCTGGCGGCGGTGGATACGGGAACGGATCGCGAGGAGACGTCCTCGGCTCAGACTGATCTGGCGGCCGACCGCTCGCCGTGGCCGATGGTCCTCTTCGCCGGCGTGGCGCTCATCGTCGCGGCGCTGCTCATGCGCTGGATCCTCGCACCGCGGTCTGCCTGACCCTCGGCCGCCGTCGATCGCGGCTCGCGAACCGTCCAAATTCACACCAGGTGCGCGTTACACGCGTTCGGCCATCGCGAACCGTCCAAATTCACACCAGGTGACCGCCAGAGCCCGAATCTGACCGTTCGCGGCCACTTCGGCCGCATAACGCTCACTCCATGTGAATTCGGACCATTCGCGCCAGGTGCGGACTCAGAAGCTGAGGCGACCCGCCACGACGGCGCCCAGCAGCAGCACCAGGATCACGGCGCCGGCAAGCACGGCGGCCCAGCCCGAGTCCCGGAAGCTCGGCTCCGGCGGCGCCGGCCGCGGTGGGCGCCGCGTTCGCGGGATCGGAATCTCGCCGGGCTGACGAACGGTGCGAGGCGCGGCCCGGGTCTCGGCCGCGGTGGCCCGCCACGTCGCCCAGGTGCGCGTGGATGAGGGCGAGGCGGGCTGAATCGGTGAGCGGGAGGCGGCCCAGTGGCCGCTCGACGGCGTTCCCGACGAGGGGTGGGACCCGTCGTACTCGGCGCGACGAGCCGGATTGGACAGGATGGCCCACGCCTCGTTGATGTTGCGCATCCGCCCGGCCGCCTCCGCGGCGCCCTCGTGGAGGTCGGGGTGGTGAGCCTTCGCCAGGTGCCGATGAGCGCGCGCCACCTGCAGCGGCGTCGCGTCGCGCGCGACGCCGAGGACGGCGTACGGATCGAGGGTTGGGCGACCGGGCATGTGGCCGATTCTACGGCGGGCGAAGGCCGGCCAGATGGGGCGGCCGACAGGTCGCCATCGGTCTAGACTCAAAGCGCCCATGGCCGACCGACGACCTCTCCTCATGCTCATCGACGGGCCGAGCCTCGTGTACCGCGGCTACTTCGCGCTGCCGCCGCTGACGATGTCGGACGGCACGCTGGTGAACGCCGTCTTCGGGTTCCTCCAGATCGTGCTGCGGGGCATGCAGGACGTCAGGCCGGACTACGCGATCGTCAGCTTCGACGTCGGCAAGCCGCAGTTCCGGTTCGATGCCTACCCGGAGTACAAGGCGGGGCGACCGAGCATGCCGGACGACCTGCGCGGGCAGTTTCCGATCGTGCGCCAGATCACCGCAATGATGGGCATGCCGGTCCGCGAGCTGGAGGGATACGAGGCCGACGACGTGATCGGCACGCTCGCCAAGAAGGCGACGGCGCAGGGCATCGACACCATGATCGTGTCCGGCGATCTCGACGGCCTCCAGCTGGTGGACGACCACGTGCGGCTGCTGACCACGCGCATGGGCGTGGCCTCGACCGTGATCTACGACGAGGCCCGGGTCATGGAGCGATACGGCCTGCGGCCCGACCAGATGCTCGACTACAAGGCCCTCAAGGGCGACACCTCCGACAACATTCCCGGAGTGCCCGGGGTGGGGGAGAAGACGGCAATCAGCCTGCTCCAGCAGTTCGAGACGCTCGACGGGGTCTACGAGCGGCTCGACGAGGTGAAGGGAAAGCTGCGCGACCGCCTGGCGGAGCATCGCGAGTCGGCCTTCATGTCCCGCGAGATCGGCCGCATCGTCACCGACCTGCCGGTCGAGCTGGAGGTGGAGGAGGCGCGCACCGGCCGATACGATCGCCGTGCCGTGGCGCAGCGCTTCCGCGAGCTCGAGTTCCGGTCGCTGATCGACCGGCTGCCGGCGTCGACCATCGCACCGACCGGTCACGACAGCCCCGAGCAGGAGACGGGCGGCGGCCTGCAGCTCAGCCTGGACCTGCTCGGTGGCCGGGCCGGCGCGCAGCCCGCCACCGAAGAGACGGCACGGGAGCGTCCGGATCCACTGGCCGATCCCGGCGGCGCGATCGAGCACGTCGATCCGCGGATCGCGCGCTCGGCCGCCGACCTCGACGCGCTCGCAGCATGGCTGGCGGTCCACGGCGACGCCGTCGGCCTCGGCTGGATGGTCGGGACCGGCCGCCCGCTGGCGCGGCGCCTGTTCGGGATCGCGTTGGCGGCGGCCGACGGCAGCGCCTGGTACGTCCCGTGCGACCCGGGCAGCGTCGCCCTGGAGCGGCTGCCGGCCGAGCTCCTGCGCACGGACCGCGTCCGCATCGGCCATGACCTGAAGCAGCTGGTGACCACGCTGTGGGCGGATCGCGACCTGGAGCTCGGCGGCACCTTCGTCGACACGCTGGTCGCCGGCTACATGGTGAACCAGGCGCTGCGCTCGCAGACGATCGAGGACCTCGTATCGCAGCATTTCGGCGCGGAGCTGCCGCCGAAGCCGGTGAACCCCGAGACGGGCGCCGAGGAGCATCCCATCGCGCGCCGCGCGGCAGGAGAGGCGCTGACGGCGCTGCTGGCCCAGCCGATCCTCCGCCGCCAGCTGGAGGAGGGCGGACTGGCGCAGCTCTTCGACGAGGTCGAGATGCCGCTCCTTCCGGTCCTGGCGCGGATGGAGAAGGCCGGCGTCAAGATCGACCTCGAGGCGCTCGGCGCCATGAGCGAGGAGTTCGGCGCGACGCTGGCCGATCTCGAGGCCAGGATCTTCGGCCTGGTCGGGCACGAGTTCAACATCGGCTCACCGCGCCAGCTCGAGACGGTCCTCTTCGACGAGCTGCAGCTTCCGTCCACGAAGCGCACCCGGACCAGCCGCTCGACCGATGCATCGGTCCTCGAGGAGCTGCGCGACAAGCACGAGGTGGTCGGGCTCATCCTCGAGCACCGCCAGGTCTCGAAGCTGAAGTCGACCTACGTCGACGCGCTGCCGACCCTCGTCGATGGCCAGGACCGGCTGCACACCACCTACCAGCAGGCGGTGGCCGCCACCGGGCGCCTGTCGAGCACCGATCCGAACCTCCAGAACATCCCGATCCGCACGGCTCTCGGCCGCCGGATCCGTCGTGCGTTCGTGGCGCCGCCGGGCAGGCTGCTGCTCGGCGCCGACTACTCGCAGCAGGAGCTGCGCATCCTCGCCCACGTCTCGCAGGATCCCGGGCTGAAGGCCGACTTCGCCGCCCACGCCGACATCCACCTCGCCGCCGCGGCGCGCGTCCTGGGCCTGGCACCCGACCAGGTCGGGCCGAAGGAGCGCAGCGTGGCGAAGATGATCAACTACGGGATCGCCTACGGGCTGTCCGACTTCGGGCTGGCCCAGCGGCTCAACATCCCGCGCGAGGAGGCGCACGTCTTCATCGAGGACTACTACGCCGCCTACCCGGGGATCCGGCGCTACACGACCGAGATGAAGATCCTGGCGCGCGACCAGGGGTTCGTGACCACCCTGCTCGGCCGCCGCCGATACCTGCCGGAGCTCGCGGCCCGCAACCCGTCGCTCCGCTCGGCCGGGGAGCGAATGGCCATCAACATGCCGATCCAGGGCACGGCGGCCGACGGCATGAAGATCGCCATGGTGCGGCTGGATGCGGCAATTCGCGACCGCGGGCTGCGCTCCGAGATGCTGCTCCAGGTCCACGACGAGCTCATCTTCGAGACCGATGAGGACGAGCTGCCGGTGCTTGCCGCCCTCGCGCGCGACATCATGCGGGCCGCCCTGCCGCTCGACGTGCCGCTCGAGGTGGACCTGAAGGTCGGGGAGAACTGGGAGCAGATGGACCGGTACCTGGAGGACGATGCCGGCAGCTGGCGCCGCGTGCCGAAGTCCGCCGGCGACGTGGCCCGCGAAGAGGCCGAGGAAGAGGTCGCCGCGGAGCTCGTTCCGTAGCATGCCGGAGCTGCCCGAAGTCGAGACGGTGGCGCGCGATCTCCAGCGCTGGGTCGCGGGCGCCACGATCACCGATGCCACGGTCAGCTGGGAGCGCACGATTCGCCACCCCCAGCCGCCAGAGCGATTCGCGGCCGAGATCGCCGGCGCCACGATCCGGCGTGTGAGCCGGCGAGCGAAGACGGTCCTGCTGCACCTCGAGGACGGACGCGTGATGACGGTCGCGCTCCGCATGACGGGTGCGCTGCTGGTGACGCCGGCCGACGCGGCGCCGGATCCCTACGTCCGGGTCGTCTTCGAGCTGGCCGACGGCCGACAGCTGCGCTACCGCGACGTCCGCAAGTTCGGGCGCATCGGGCTGTGGCCGGGCGGGGGGCTGCGCAGCGTCGGGGGCGGGCGGGGCGCACGGTCACGAAAGGTCGCGGAGGCGGGCCGTCGCTATCGCATCGGCGAGGTCTTCAGCGGGCACGGGCCGGAGCCGCTTCAGCGCGGGTTCACCGCGGCGCGCCTGGCGGAGCGGCTGCGGGGTCGATCGGCGAAGCTGAAGTCGCTGCTGCTCGACCAGAGCTTCATCGCCGGCGTCGGGAACATCTACGCCGATGAGGCGCTCTGGCGCGCGCGGCTCCATCCGCTGCGGACGGCCGACACCCTCGACGCCGGCGATGTCAGGCGCCTCCACCGCGCCGTGCGCCAGGTCCTGCGCGAAGGGATCGCCAACCGGGGCGCGAGCTTCAGCGACTACGTCGGCGCGGACGGCGAGCCGGGCGAGAATGCCGAGCGGCTGGCGGTCTATCGGCGCACCGATCAGCCGTGCTATCGCTGCGGCCGGCCGATCCGGCGCATCGTGGTGGGGCAGCGGAGCACGCATTACTGCCCGCATTGCCAGCCCGAGCCGGTAGCATCCGAGCCGGCATGAAGGTGATCGGTCTGACCGGCAACATCGGCTGCGGCAAGTCCACCGTGGCGGGGATGCTGCGCGAGGCGGGGGTGGCCACCATCGACGCCGACGCGGTCACCCGCGAGATCCGCAACAACGATGCGGATGCGCGGGCGGAGATCCAGGCGCGCTTTGGGACCTACGACGCCGATGAGCTCGGGCGGATCGTGTTCAGTGACGCCGGCGCGCTGGCCGACCTCGAGCGCATCCTGCATCCGAGGGTTCGCGGCGCCGTCCGAGCCCGGCTCGCGGAGCTGGACCAGGGCGGGGCGGCGACGGCCAGCGTCGAGGCGATCAAGCTGCTCGAGTCGCCACTCGCCGATGCGTGCGACCAGGTCTGGGTCGTGCGCTGCGAGGAGGACGATGCGATTCGCCGCCTTGCGGAGTCGCGCGGCATGGACGAGGAGACGGCCCGGAAGCGGCTGGCCAGCCAGTCCTCCCAGTCGGACAAGGTCGCCGCGGCCGACGTCGTGATCGACGGGTCGGCGCCGATCGAGGAGACGCGTCGCCAGGTGGAGCTTGCCCTGGCGACGCTCCGCTCGACCTAGTTGCCGGCCGCTCGCTCCTCGAGGACCGGCTGCACCGGCACCGGGAAGTCGAACTCGTCGATCAGGCTGTCGATCGTCGATCCATCGGTCTCGGCCTGGCGATCGTCCTCTTCGGGACGGAGCACGAGGGTGAAGACGCCGCCGGCCGCGGTGAGCTCGGCGATCTTCTCGGCCGTCACCACGTCCGCGCGGAGGATGTAGATCGCGCCGTTGCGGGCCAGGATCGTCATCGACTGCATGGTCACCTTGGTCGACGGCCCCGGGATGAACTCGGACGCCTGCTCGGCGACCTCCTCGGGGGTCTGGCCGATCTCGGGGTTGATCGCCATGGTCACGATGAGGTCGACCCGCTGGCCCGCAACGAGCGTGCCGGCCACGGCGTTGGCGTCGGCGACGGTCACGCTGATGGCGCGGAGGTCGGGCCCGTTCGGATCGAAGTCCTGCCCGGGCTCCAGGATCGAGAAGGTCTGTCCCTCGGTCGTGGAGGCGAGCAGGTTTTGGGTCATCAGCTGCCCGGTCGCCACCGGGACGCCCACGACTCGCCCGAGGACCTCGTCGAGCGACCCGAAGGCGGTCTCGTTCGACGGATCGGCGGGGATCGAGCGAACGCTGACGTCGCCCTCCTCGATCGCCTTGCGCGACGGGATCTCGCGGGTCGCCACGACGACGTCCCGCATCTCCACGGCGGCGTTCTCGGCCGTCAGCCCGCTCGCGCGCAGCGCGAGGAACACGGTCGCTGCAACGAGGAGCGCCATGATGATGCCGACGCCGATGTAGACCTTTGATCGGCGGCTGTTCTTATCCGAGTATTCGAGTTCCACGACTCATTGCGCTCCTAGCGACTGGGTGATTGATCAGGTCCAGGGCACGAGACGGGCGCGCTGTGCCCGCCGCAATGCCGCGTTGTTGGGATCGGCGTACACGCCCGTGACGGCGTGGCCGAGGATGTCGTTCGAGGTGATGTCGTCGATCTGGAAGACGGTGAAGCCGATGATGTCGACGTACTGTCCGCTGCTGGTCGTGGTCGCGACGGTGAAGCGGACCAGCTGGAGGTGGGTGACCGGCTGCCCGTCGCCGTTCGTGCCCCGCGCGCGGAGGGTGAACATGTAGCAACCCTGCGCCAGCCCGGTCGTGTTGACCGTCATCGTGGACAGGGCGCCGGTGCCGGTGGTCGGGGTCACTGACGAGGCGCTGAACCCGATCGATGCCGACCCGAGCGAGGCGGCGGTCATCGAGCAGGTGGTGAAGGAGCCGGTGTCCCAGCTGAGCGACACCGCGCCGCCGTTCCAGCGCGTCGAGGATGCACTCGTCGTGTTGACGTAGATCGGCATCGAGATCGAAGCGCCCAGCGTCGTCGTCGAGCCATCGAGGATCGAATTGATCAGGCTGAAGTCGCGGGTCACCTTCACGTCGCCGGCGTCGTTGTAGTCGCCGTCGCCGTTCGCGTCCTTCTGGATCCGGACGGGCACCGCGACGCGCCGCTGCTGGTAGTACGGGTTGCCCGACTCGCCCTCGATCCAGACGGTGTAGATGCCGGGCGGGACGGTGTTCGTCTGGAAGTCGTTCATCGCGACGTCCGTGCCCCTGATGGCCGGCGTGAACACGTTCTGGGACCAGACCGGCTCGGTGATGTGGCCGACGGCCGGCGGCGTGACGGGCGGGTCGGGGATGATGTTGGTCGACGCCGGCTGTCCGGCCGCCACCGCATCGGCATCACCGGCCAGGCTGAGCGTGACCGTGCTGAGGAACTCCTTGTTGCGCGAGACCTTCACGTTCGGGCCGTCGTAGGGAGTCGTCGTCGTGGCCGGCAGTGCGATCTCGACCGGTGGGCTCAGGGCGAAGTCGGGGATCTCCATCACGGTGCCGTCGTAGACGCCGAGCATGAGCCGATCGCCGACCTTGAACTTGTCGTCGAACTGGTGGACGACGAACGAGGTGCTGTTGCCGGACAGGACGGCGACCTGGGTGCTCCCGTTCGGCGGCGTGCTGACCGGCGGGAAGGCGGGGCCCTTGTAGCCGGTGATGAGGTAGGCGCCCTCGATGATCCTTCAGCGTGTTCGGGCTGATCCCGGCCGTGACGCCGTTGTAGTAGACCCGCGTCGCGAGACCCTCGAAGTTCCGGACGTCGAGCGCGACGAATCCGCGGAAGCTCGCGTCGTTGCTCGCCTTGCTCTCGTTGCCGTAGATCGAGAACTGCGGCCCGGGCGCCGCCTCGCTGGCCGGGGTGCGGACGCCGTAGCCGCGCGGATCGACGTTGTCGACCTGGCCCGACCCGCTGGTCGCGATGGTCGCGACATGGTCGACGAACCCGCTGCCGGGTCCCGGCGGGTTGGCGTACCGTCGCGCCACGATCGGGACGGCAGGGCCGCCCTGCAGGCTGCAGGCCGCACGAGCGCCGGTGTCGAGCGTGTCAACGCCGACGACGCGGGCGAGTGTCGTGTCAACGGTCGACGAGATGGCGACCCGCACGCTCGTGCTCGCCACCACGATGCCGCTCGTCAGCTCATCGGCGTCGATCGAGCCGCTCCCGTCCTCGTCGGCATAGGTGGCCGGACTGGCGATCGGTCGCCGCCGCGCCGGCGGGCGACCCCTGGAGGTTGGCCGCCACGACCTCCGACGCCGCCTGGGCCGCGGCCGCGTCGGTGTCGCCGGCGATCAGGGCGCGGCAGGCGGCCAGTGCGCCGGCATCCGCCGCCGTCTGCACGTGCCGGCGCTCGGCGACCTGGCGCCCGATGTCGATGGTGAAGGCGGCGAAGGCGAGGAGGATCGTGATCAGGACGGCGAAGAGCACGAGGACCTGCCCGCGCTCATCGGTCCGTCCGCCGATCAATTGATCACCATGGTCGCGGTCGCGTGCTGGACGAACCGTCCGCCGGCATCGGTCGAGAGGATGTCGCCGATGAACGGCACGATGATGTTCGAGCGATAGGTGAGCCGAACCTGCACGAGGCACTCGGCGGGATCGGTGGTGGTGCAATACGTCCCGGTCGTCGGGCACGGCGCCGTGGCCGACGCCATCGAGGAGCAGATCGTCATCGTCATGTCGCCGGTGATCCATCGGTCGTGGAGACCGTCACCGTTGAGATCGGATGCCGATCCGGCCGGGCACGGGGAGGTGGCGCTGAAGTTCGGCGGGGCGGCGTTCATGATCCCGAATGACTGGCGGGCCGCATTGAGTGCGGCCGTGCAGCGCGACAGATCATTTGCGGCGCGGGTCACGGTGAGGTCGACCGACTCGATGGTCGCCGCCCGGGCCGCCTCGCGCGCCGCGTTGGTGAGCGTGACGTTCGCGCCGAAGAGGAGCCCGAACTGGATGATCCCGACGACGATCAGGAGGACCGGGAGCAGGACCGCCGCGAACTCGACCATCGCCTGCCCACGTTCGCGCGGACGCGGCTCACCGGCCGGCACTGCCGGCGTCGGCGCAGAGGGTGGCATGTGGTCGGGCTTCATCGGGGCACGCGCGGCTCATATCGGGTTCAGACGGGGGATCCACCACGATCGTATGAACGTGCGCCTGGTACCGATATAGGTCGTTGGGGGCGGTTCGCATGGGACCGATGGGAGCCCGCTAGAATCGGTTGCCCATGCCCGACCTCAAGGTCAACGCCCCATTCGAGCCGACCGGTGATCAGCCTGCCGCGATCGCCTCGCTGGTCGATGGGATCGAAGCCGGGCTGAAGCACCAGGTGCTGCTCGGCGCGACCGGCACCGGCAAGACGTTCACCGCGGCGAAGCTGATCGAGGCGGTGCAGAAGCCGACGCTCGTCATGGCGCACAACAAGACACTGGCCGCGCAGCTCTACCAGGAGTTCAAGGAGTTCTTCCCGGACAACGCGGTCGAGTACTTCGTCAGCTACTACGACTACTTCCAGCCGGAGGCCTACCTCCCGCGGACCGATACGTACATCGAGAAGGACAGCTCCCGGAACGACGAGATCGACCGGCTGCGGCACAACGCCACGCGGGCGCTGTTCGAGCGTCGTGACGTGATCATCGTCGCGTCGGTGTCGGCGATCTACGGCCTCGGGGCGCCGGTCGACTACGGGGCGACCGTCATCAACCTGAAGACGGGCGGGTCGTACCGTCGCGACGGGATCCTGCGCCACCTCGTCGACCTCCAGTACCAGCGCAACGACGCGGCACTCGGGCGCGCCAAGTTCCGGGTGCGCGGCGACGTGCTCGAGGTGCAGCCGCCGCACGGCGAATACGTCGTCCGCATCGACTTCTTCGGGGACCAGGTGGAGCGGATCGTCGAGATCGACGACCTGACCGGCGAGGTGCTGGCGGAGCGGACCGAGGTGAACCTGTACCCGGCCTCGCACTACGTCACGCCGCGCGAGAAGCTGCTGGTTGCGGTCGACAAGATCGACGCCGAGATGGAGGAGCGCGTCCGCTGGCTGAACGACCAGGGACGCGACCTCGAGGCCGCCCGGCTGCGGCAGCGCACCCAGTTCGATCTCGAGATGATGCGCGAGGTCGGCTACTGCTCCGGAATCGAGAACTACTCGCGCCACCTTGCCGGCAGGGAGGCCGGCTCACGGCCCTGGACGCTGATCGACTACTTCCCGACCGACTTCCTGCTGATCATGGACGAGAGCCACATCAGCATCCCGCAGGTCCACGGCATGTACAAGAACGACCGGACCCGCAAGGAGATCCTGGTCGACTTCGGCTTCCGGCTGCCGTCAGCGCTCGACAACCGGCCGCTCACCTTCGAGGAGTTCGAGGACCACTTCAGCCAGGTCGTGTACATGAGCGCCACGCCCGGGCCGTACGAGACCGAACGGGCCGATCGGGTCGCCGAGCAGTTCATCCGCCCGACCGGCGTCGTCGATCCGATCATCACCGTCCGCCCGACGGCCGGCCAGATCGACGACCTGCTGGCCGAGATCCGCGTGACCGTCGAGCGCGGCGAGCGGGCGCTGGTCACAACCCTCACCAAGAAGATGGCGGAGGACCTGGCCGACTACCTGGCCGAGCTGGGGGTCAAGGTGCAGTGGCTGCACTCCGAGGTCGACACGCTCGAACGGATCGAGATCCTGCGCGACCTTCGGCTCGGCGTGTACGACGTGCTGGTCGGGATCAACCTCCTCCGTGAAGGGCTCGACCTGCCGGAGGTGACGCTGGTCGCCATCCTCGACGCGGACAAGGAGGGCTTCCTGCGCAGCGGCGGGTCGCTGATCCAGGTGATCGGCCGCGCGGCTCGCAACATCGGCGGCCGGGTGCTCATGTACGCCGATCGGGTCACCGACTCGATGAAGGCGGCGATCGACGAGACCGATCGGCGCCGCGAGAAGCAGGTCGCCTACAACGCCGAGCGCGGGATCACGCCGGAGACGATCATCAAGGAGATCCGCGACATCCACGAGAGCCTGCGCCGCGTCGCCGAGCAGCGCGCCGAGCTCCAGGTTGCCGGCAAGGAGCCGGAGGAGCTGGCCGCCATGACCGGCCGGCTCGAGGCCCAGATGAAGGAGGCGGCTCGCAACCTCGAGTTCGAGCGCGCGGCCGCGCTCCGCGACGAGATCCTGCAGCTGCGCCGCCTTCGCGAGGAGCTCGCCGCCGCGCCGGGCAGCATTCCGGCCGAGGTGTACGCGGCGGCGGCCGAGGAGGCGAACGGCGACGGGCATCGTGAACGCGAGCGCGACCAGGTCTTCAGCGTCCAGACGAGACCGAACGTGATCGCGGCCGGGCTCACGCCGGCGCCCGCCTCGCCGACGGCGCCCATGAGCAATGCCGATCGCGGCGTATATACGCACATACCCGCTGCCCTCTGGAGCCGGGACTGATGGCCGGCACGATGCCGCACGCGATCTTCGTCGAGACCGACGTCGATGGACGCGGCCTGGTCGGCGCCTACGCGGCGGAGCTGCCCGGCTGCGCTGTGTTCGCCGCAACCGACGAGGAAGCCAGCGGCGCCATGCCGCGACGCGTGAGCGCGTTCACGACCTGGCTGCGGGCCAACGGGGAGGCACAGGCCGACTTCGTCGGCGACAACTGGTACGAGGTGGAGCGCGCAGCGGCCGGCGACGGCGGGCATCGGCGTGCCGCCTTCACGCTTGACGAGCTGCCGCCGAGCGACGCGGAGTTCGCCGCGTGGATGCGCTGGCTGGAGCTCGCCCGCGAGGAGCTCGCCGAGGCGCTCGACGCCCGCGACCCTTCCACGGCGGCGGAGCTGCTCGATGCCATCGAGCGCCAGGACGTCGCGTTCGTGCGCGAGCTCGGCGGTGGCGCTCCCGAGCTCTCGACCGATCCGGTGGACCGCCTGTACGCGGCGCGCGAGGCGCTCACCGATGCGCTCGCGGCAGCCGGGCCGTCCCACGATGGCGTGCGGCGCATGCTGCGCCTCGCGATTGCCGACGATCTCCGGGCGGCCGAGGCGCTCCGCCTGCCCGCGTGATCGACCTCGCGACCGTATCGCCGAAACGGCTCCGTCACGCCGGCGAATGGCCGACCCCGAAGCCACGCCGCGCGCCGGCCGGCAGCGAGCTGCGAGCGCTCCAGGACGCCATGCCATCCTGCGACGACGGCGCCGCTCCCGTGCTGTCCGGCGACGGAACCGAACGCGCGCTGCTCATCGGCCAGGCTCCCGGGTGGCGCGAGATCGAGACCGGACTGCCGTTCGCGTGGGACGCCGGCAAGCGGCTCTCCGGGTGGCTCTCCGCGGCGGGCATCTCGATCGACGACTTCCGTGAGCGCTGGTACGCGACCAGCATCGGGAAGTGCTACCCCGGGCGTGCCCCGGGCTCGTCGGTCGACCGTCCGCCGTCGCGGGCCGACATCGCGCGCTGGACGCCATTCCTGCTCGACGAGGTGCGCCTGGTCGGCCCCGAGATCGTGCTCCTGGTCGGCGGCACGGCCCATCGCTTTGCCTTCGGCGAGAAGGCCAAGCTCGATGACCTCGTCGGCAGCGAGCTCACCTGGGAGTCGGCCCCCGGCGCATCGGTCATCTGCCTGCCGCATCCGTCCGGGGCATCCACCTGGCTCAACGACCCGGCTCGCGTCGAGCTCTGGCGGCGGGGCATCGGGCTCCTGCGAGACCGATGGGCGGCCATCACGGCATGACGCGCGAGCTCCGCATCGGCGTGGCGATCGTGGCCGCGCTTGGCGCACTGGTCTTCGGCCTGCTCGTGCTCGGGTCGCTGGGTGGCGTGCGACCCGAGGTCGACCCGCTCACCGTCACGGAGGCGCTGGCCGGCGGTGACCCCGTGGACGAGTGGGGGAGCGACGAGCTGCACGTCAGCGGCTGGTACGCCGAGCTGGATGCCGATTGCACGGGTGACGATGGCGGCGCCGATGCCTCCGTCGCCTGGCTGCAGCGGGACTGCCCTCTTCGCGTCCTCGTCCCCGAGCAGCCCGCCGACGATGTCACCCAGGAGGAGCTGCTGCGGACGGGGCTGCGCCTCGCGGCGCCGCTCGGCAGCGCGTTTCCATCGCGGGCCGAGCCGACCGGTCCGAACCTGCGCGGCCAGCAGCTCGTCTTCGTCGGCCACTTCGCGGACGACGCCGCCGCCTCCTGCGTGCCCGAGCGCGTCGAACGCTGCCAGGCCACGTTCGTGGTCACCGATTACGACGAGCTCGTGCGCTAGCTGCCGGTCACCATGTCGAGCAGTCCGGACTGGCGGGCGCGCTTCATGAACCAGGCGAAGGCCGCGAGCCCGATGGGGACCGCCACGGCGGTCGAGACGGCCAGGAAGAGCATCACCGTTCCGTCGGAGAGGGTCCCGATGGTGCCCGGTGAGCCGTGGCCGAGGAGCCCTCGCCGCGACGCCTCGAGCCACCAGGTGGTGGGCATCGCATAGGCGATCGGATGCAGGAAGCTCGGGAGGATGTCGATCGGAAAGATGGCTCCCGAGATGAGGTAGAAGGCACCCGCGATCGCCTCGGGGTAATGCCACGCCTCCTGGCGGAGCTGGAGGCACCAACCTGCCATGAAGATGCCCATGGCGATCACCGCCAGCACGCCGAGGATGGTGGCCGGGACGAGGTAGAGCAGGTTCAGGCGCAGCTCGACGCCCAGGAACGCGACGCCGACGAACAGGGTCAGCACAACCGCCACGAACGAGACGACCACCCGGGCGAGCGAGCGCCCGAGGAGGAACGGGAACAGCGAGGACGGCGTGACCACGACGTACTTGAGCATCCGGTACCGCTCCCGGTCCTCGAGGATCGACTGCACCATCCCGCCCATCACGCCGAACACGACGTTCCACAGCGCGCTGCCGACGATCAGGAACTGGAGGAACTCGGTGCCCTGGCCGCCGGTGATGACCTGGAACATGACGACCAGGATCAGCGCCGCCGCGAGCGGCTTCGCGATCGTATAGACGGCAAACAGGAACGGGTCGGACCAGTTGGCCTCGACCGCCCAGCCGAGGCCGACGGCGGTGCGGAAGCTCCGCCAGGCGTCGGCCAGCGTGACCCCGCGGACCGAGGCGACGTTGCCGATCACTGCCACTTGAGTGTCAGGCGCCCTTCGCGCCGGGCGAGGTGCTCGAGGTGGCGGAGCGCGATCCGAGCCCCCACCAGGAAGATGACGCCCATGCCGGCCAGGATCGCGACCTCGACCCCCACCGGCAGCACCCCTCGACGTCGCTGTCGGCGAAGGCGAGCTGCCGCATCGCGTCGAGGCCGACCGCCAGCGGAAGGGTCGCCATCGCCAGCCCGACCACCGCGCCGGGCAGCGCGCCGAGCGGGAAGTTGACTCCGCCAAGGAAGTAGATCGGCTCCTGCATCAGCTCGGCAAGGTGATTTGCCTCGCGCCCCCACATCAGGAAGAGGCTCGCGAACAGCATCCCCATGCCGTACAGCGGAATCATGGTCAGCGCGAAGACGCCGACCAGCAGCCATGGCTGCGGGATGTTGTAGGTGACGCCGTAGATCAATGACCCGATGCCGATGACGGCAATGGCGCGCGAGCTCGTCATGACGAGCCCGCCGATCGCCATCCCGGCCAGGATGCTCATGAGGTGCATCGGCGCCGTGAAGTACAGCTCCAGGTTGCCCTGGTCCTTCTCCCAGTAGAACTGCGCCGCCATCATCCACACGACGTTGAGCCAGAACGCGGTCATGGCACCGCCGAGGACCACGAAGCCGATGAACTCCTCGGGTGCCTCGAGGGCGCGGTACACGTAGACGAAGGCGCTCACCGCCAGGAACGGCAGCGCGATCTCGAAGAAGATCCACGACGGCTCGCGGGTCAACCCGATGACGCGCGGGTAGGCGCGGCCGATCACGGCGCGGAGGTTCGAGCGGACGATCCGCCCGGTCGACCACTCGGCCGCCTCCCGGGCATTGGTCGCGGCGGCGCCGCGGTAGGCGCTCACGACGTCGCCTCTTCGGTTCCGTCCTCGTCGCCGAAGCCGCGCCCAACGAGCTCGACGAAGACGTCCTCGAGGCTCGGCTCCGACTTGGCAAGACCGACGAGGTGCGACCCGCGCTCGGCGACCGCGGTGACGACGCTGGTCAGTGCCGAGTCGTCGGCCAGGGCGACCTTGAGCGCCACGCGGTCCGACGCGGCTCCGTCGGCCAGCTCCTCGTCGGCGCGTACCGCCGAGAGCACGCCCGGCAGCTCGCCGATGCCGGCGATGCCACCGTTGCGCGGCAGCTGGTCCAGCTCGAGCCGGAAGATCGATTCGGCCTGCACGCGGCGGCGCAGCTCCTCCGGTGTGCCGAGCGCCAGGATCTTGCCGCGATCCACGATGGCGATCCGGTCGCAGAGCTGCTCTGCCTCGACCATGTAGTGGGTCGTGAGCAGCAGCGTGCGGCCGGGTGCCGCGGCCTTCCAGGAAAGCGTGTGCTCCCGCAGGTCGCGGGCGGCCGCGACGTCGAGGCCGAGTGTTGGCTCGTCGAGGAAGAGGACCCACGGGTCGTTCAGGAGGCCGCGCGCGAAATTGAGCTTCTGGCGCTGCCCGGTGGAGAGTGAACGGATCTTCTGCTGCCGCTGCTCGGTCAGGCCGGTGATCTCGATCAGCTCATCGGTCCGCCGCCAGCCCTCACGCGTGGGAAGGCCGTAGAACTGGCTGAACATCCAGAGCTGCTCGCGAACGGTGAGCAGGCCGTAGCCCGACTGCTCGCCGCCGCTCACCATGTTGATGACGCGCCGGATCTTCGCGGTCTCGGTGACGACGTCGAACCCGGCGACCCGGGCAGTCCCGCTGGTCGGCAGGAGGAGCGTCGTCAGGATCTTGATCAGCGTCGTCTTGCCGGCGCCGTTCGGACCGAGCAGGCCGAAGTACTCGCCCGGCTGGACATCGAGGTCGACGCCGCCGAGGGCGGTCACTGGATCGGGCTTGGCCTTGTACACGCGGGTCACCCCGCGGGCGTGAATGGCGAGTTCGTCAGGCATGGAAAGGCAGCACCGGAGAGGGGATGGGCGGGAGTCGGATGGTAGCACCGCCGCCGAGCGGCGGGCATCCGTCATTCGTCGCGTGCTACCTCAGGAGACGCCGGTCTCCCCGTCGCATTCACCCGGTCGGTGCTCACAGTCCGCCGAGAGCAGGCCCGCGCCCGACAGCATGAGAATGGCTTCGCGGATCTCCATCTCGCTGCCGGCGGTCGGCACGGTCTCGAGCGCGTGCTCAACCCGGGCGGCCAGGGTCGCGCTCAGCGACTCGGTGGCGCCGAAGGTGCGCCACTGGCCGTCGCCATCCCAGATGACGATGCCGTATCCCTTGACCGCGATCGAGAACATCTGCCTGTTGCCCCACAAGTACTGCTCGGGTACCGGTACCCAGCATCGCGCCACGCGGGCCGAATGCCAACTGCGCAGGTCCGACCTCAAGGGCACCCAACCGACCAATCTGCGCGCGCCCAATGGCCTACTGCCCGGTCGTGAGGCCGAAGTCGTACGGGAACTGTGGCTCGCCCGCGCCCGCGCCAAGAGGGAGCTGCTCCACCGAGCCGGGCCAGGTGTAGGGGAGCCGCCCGACGAACGGTGCGTCGCCGAACAGGACGTCGGCCACTCCCGCGCCTTCGCTGCCCGGCAGCCAGGCCACGACGACGGCGTCCGCCAGCTCGAGCGCATCGCCGAGGATCAGTGGCCGGCCGGTCACGAGCACCACGACGAGCCGATCGGCGCGATCGCGGACAAGGCGGATCGTTTCGAGGTCGGCGTCCGAGAGCATCGGCTCAGCGTTGTCTCCGACCCCCTCCGCATAGGGTTCCTCCCCGACGACGACGATCCCGACGTCCGCCGGTTCGGTCCCGGCATCGTCGAACGCACCGGTGCGGTCGTAGGCAACCGATGCGGATCCGGCTCCTGCCTGGATGCCTTCCAGGATGGTCGTGCCATCGGTCGTCGGGCCCGACGCTCCCTGCCAGGTGATCGTCCAGCCGCCGCACTGGATGCCGATGTCGTCGGCGGCGCGACCCGCCACCAGGATCCGATCGGCGCCGTCTGCGATCGGCAAGGCTCCATCGTTCTTCAGCAGCACGGCCGAGGCGGCGACCGCGCGCCGCGCAAGCTGGCGGTGGTCGTCGGAGCCGACCTCAGGCAAGCAGGCCGCGCTCGGCGAGCGGGTGCTCGAACAGGCCGAGCTCGAACTTGACGCGAAGGATTCGGCCGACCGCGTCGTCGATCCGCTCAACGGTCACGTCGCCGGCCTCCACCGCCGCCGTCAGGTCGGCGATGAATGCTTCGTAGTCGTAGGGCACCATGACCATGTCGATCCCGGCGTTCACGCCCGTGACGACGTTGGCGTATCGGTCCTGCGAGACCTGGTCGATGCCGCCCCAGTCGGAGACCACGAAGCCGTCGAACCCGAGCTCATCCTTCAGGACGTCGGTGATCAGGTACTCCTGCGCATGCATGCGCAGGCCGCCCCAGCTGGAGTAGGACACCATGATGCTTCGGGCGCCGGCCTCGATCGCCGCCTCATACGGCGGCAGGTGGACGGCGCGCAGGGTCTCCTCGTCGACCTCGGTGACTCCCTGGTCGATGAGGTAGTCGTTGGTCGTGGCGCTGCCCCACGTCGTTCCGCCGTCGCCGACGAAGTGCTTCGGCGTGGCAAGCACGGACGTTGGGTCCGCAAGCTCCGCTCCCTGGAGGCCGCGGACGGAGGCCGCACCGAGCTCGGAGACAAGCTCGGTCTGCTCGCCGTAGCTCTCGTACGTCCGTCCCCAGCGGATGTCCTGGGGCACGGCCACGACGGGCGCGTAGTTCCACCGCACGCCGGTTGCCGCCATCTCGCTGGCCGTGACGCCCCCGATCTCCTCGACCAGCTCGGGATCGCGCGTCGCACCCAGGCCGACCTGCTGCGGGAAGATGACCGCGCCGCGGACGTTGCCGTGGCCGTGGACGCCATCGGCCCCGTAGAGGATCGGGATCCCGAGGCGGGTCCCGAGCGCCGCCTCCTGGAACCCGTCCACCATGTCGGCCCAGCCCTCGGGGGTGTTCGTCGCCGGCGTCCCGCCTCCACCACTGAGCACGCCACCGATGAAGCGGTCCGCAACCGCACCGGCGTCGATGCTGTTCTTCTCGACCAGCGTCATCTGCCCGATCTTCTCGGCGAGGGTCATGCGTGCCAGCAGGTCGGCGGCGCGCGCCTCGGGATCGGCGGACGGATCCAGGTAGGCGGCGGCGCTGGGCTCGGGCGATGGCTCGACCTCGCCGCCGCACGCCGTCAGGGCGAGGAGGATCACGAGGCTCAGCCTGGAGTTGCGCGCGGAAGGTCGTCTGGACAGCACGTGGCTCCTTGATAGCGCTCTCTGAAAGCATAGCCGGAAGGAGCCGCTGGATTGCCGCGAGCGAGCGCGATCGCGCTTGACAGAGGCCCGTAGACTTCACCAATGGTCCTGAGAGCGCTCTCACACGCGGAGCTTCGATCCTGATGCGGGCGTCGAACGGCCGGGCCACGCTGGAGCAGGTCGCCGAGGCCGCGAGGGTCTCACGCGCGACCGCCTCTCGGGTCGTCAACGGCGATCGGCGTGTCGGCGGCTCCGCTCGAACCGCCGTGGAGACCGCCATCCAGGAGCTGCGCTACGTCCCAAATCACGCGGCCCGCAGCCTGGTCACGCGACGCAGCGACTCGGTTGCGGTGGTGATCCCGGAGCCCACGGCACAGCTCTTCGGTGACCCCTTCTTTCCACGCGTGGTGCGCGGCATCAGCGAGGCGCTCGATGCAGAGGGGATGCAGCTCGTCCTCCTGATGCCACAGGCCCGGGCGGACGAGGATCGCGTCGAGCGGTACCTGGCTGCTGGGCACGGCGACGGCGTGCTGCTCATCTCGCTCCACGGATCCGACCCGCTGCCGGATAGCCTCCGCCGCCACGGCATCCCGTTCGTCGTCGGTGGTCGGCCCGCGAGCGCCGGCAGCCCGTACGTCGACGTCGACAACCGGGCGGGGGCGGGCGCGGCCGTGCAGCATCTGCTCGATGGCCATCGACGGCGGATCGCGACGATCGCCGGCCCGCAGGACATGGCCCCGGGTGCCGATCGCCTCGCGGGCTACCGCGAGCGGCTGGAGGCCGCGGGCAGCCCCAGCCACGACCTTGTCGAGATCGCAGACTTCACGCTCGAGGGCGGGCACATGGCCATGGAGCGCCTTCTCGCTCGCGCGCCGACGATCGACGCCGTCTTCGTCGCATCGGATCTCATGGCGGTGGGCGCACTTGTTGCGCTGCGCGCCGCGGGCCGGGCGGTTCCCGGTGATGTGGCCGTGGTCGGCTTCGACGACTCGCCGCTGGCGGGTACGACACAGCCACTCCTCTCGAGCGTGCGGCAACCAATCGAGGAGATGGGCCGCGAGATGACGCGGCTGCTCATGCAGGAGATCCGGTCTCCGGGTGGCGCGCCGCGACGCGTGATCCTCGAGACGCAGCTGGTGGTTCGGGACTCGAGCGCCGGCGTCACGGGAGGTGGTGCCGCAGGCAGCTAGGCCATCTCCGAACGAGCGTTCCTGGCACGGGAGAGGAAGAGGCATGAATCGACCGAATCTCATCCTTCGCAGACACGGCGCAATGACCTTCGAGCTCGGGTACTTCCAGGATGGCGTGTGGGTCGACCACCGCGCCGCGGATCGGGCGGGCGCCCGCGACCCCGTCGACGAAGACCTGCGCGGGCACGACGCCGACCCGATCGACACCATCCACCAGTGGTTCTCCTGCTGCGCCGACACGGACGAGCCGGAGATTGCCATCGCAGATCCGGCCGGCGCCGTCCCGGCGGTGGGAATCGCCCTCCAGACAGTCGCCGCTACAGCTCAGCGGTGACGTCGTCCCAGACTGGTTCAGCACCCGCCCTGCGAGCACTTGGAGAGCGCTTCCCACCCGAATTTGCGTGGGGCGCGGCAGCCGCCGCCTACCAGGTCGAAGGTTCGGTGGACCTCGATGGACGCGGCGCGAGCATCTGGGACACGTTCAGCCACACGCCGGGCCGGATCGTCAACGACGAGACCGGCGACGTCGCGTGCGACCACTACCGGCGATGGGGCGACGACCTCGACCTCATGGCCGAGATGGGCCTGCGGGCCTATCGCTTCAGCGTCTCGTGGCCACGCGTTCAACCGGGCGGTTCGGGCAGCGGCAACCAGGCCGGCCTGGACTTCTACGACCGCCTCGTCGACGGGCTGCTGGATCGCGGGATCGAGCCGTGGCTGACCCTCTACCACTGGGACCTGCCACAGCAGCTCGAGGACCGCGGAGGCTGGCTTGAGCCGGAGATCGTCGATCGGTTCGCCGACTACGCGGCCCTCGTGGCGCGCCGCCTCGGTGACCGTGTCACCTCCTGGATCACGCTCAACGAGCCACGGACGTTCACGCAGATGGGCTACGGCACGGGTGAGCATGCGCCCGGCCGTCGCGGGTGGGCCAATGCGCTGCGTGCCGCGCATCACACGCACCTCGCCCACGCCGCCGCCACGGCCGCGCATTCGCGCCGCGGTGCCGGATGCGCGGGTCGGGATCGCCCATGACATCGCTCATCTCGAACCCGGCGGCGAGGGCTCCGCGGATCTCGAAGCCCTCGTCCGCTACGACGGCGCCATGCATCGCTGGTTCCTGGACCCGACCTTCGGTCGTGGATATCCGGCCGACCTGGTCGATTGGTACGACCGGCTCGGGATGCTCGACGGGCTCGACCTGTCAGCGGTGGCGAACCCGCCGCCGCTCGACTTCCTTGCCGTGAACTACTACCGGCGCGAGCGCATCGTCGCCGCGCCGCCGCAAGCGGAGTGGGGGATCGGGGCGGTCGTGCTCGAGGCGGCCGGCGACCGGACCGCGAACGGGTGGGAGATCCATCCGGACGGGCTGCGTGCCGCCCTCGCACGCGTTACGCGGGACTACCGCCCGCCCGCCATCGCCATCACCGAGAACGGGGCGGCCTTCGAGGACGTGGTCGGCGACGACGGGTCGGTCGAGGATGCCGAGCGGCTGCGCTACCTCGCCTCGCACCTCGAGGCCGCGGCAGCCGCGATCGCGGAGGGCGTGCCGCTCATCGGGTACTTCGCCTGGTCGCTGCTCGACAACTTCGAGTGGGCCATGGGCTACGGCACCCGCTTCGGCATCGTGCACGTCGACTTCGCGACGCAGCGACGGACCCTCAAGGCAAGCGGCCAGTGGTACCGGGCACTGCTGGCTGCCGCAGCACCCTGAATGAACGAGAAGGAGCTATATCGTGCATTCCCGAACCAGACGGCGGCTCATGGTGGTGTTGGGCGTCGGGTTTCTGCTCGGTGCGCTGGCGACCCCGGCGCTCGGTGGTGACATCGACCCCGATACGGAGTTCGCAGTGGCCCGGCCAAACCACGGCGCGATCGAGCAGATCGCCGACCTTCGCTCCAGTGGCGACTCCGCCGATGCGGCTCTCATCAGGGCCATGATCCAAACACCGCACGCCGAGTGGTACACGCAGGGCACGCCGAAGAGCGTGAAGCAGGACGTTCGTAATGACGTGAATCGGGCCGCCGACAAGGGCACCGTGCCCGTCCTGGTCGCCTACAACATCCCATTCCGTGACTGCGCCCAGTTCAGCGCCGGCGGTGCGACGAGCGTCGCGGAGTACGAGGCCTGGATCGACGGGTTCGCGGCCGGCATCGGCAGCCACGAGGTCGTCGTGATCCTCGAGCCGGACGGGCTCGGGATCATCCCGCACTACGACCCGTACGCGGGCGCCGACGGCAGCAGCACGCCGGAATGGTGCCAACCCGCGGAGGCGAATGCGGCGACGGCCGCGGCCGACCGCTTCGCGATGCTCAACTACGCGGTCGACGCTCTCAAGGCGCATCCGAACGCGCGGGTCTATCTCGATGGCACGCACAGCGCATGGCTCGGCGTTGGCGACATCGCCCATCGCCTGCATCAGGCGGGCGTCGAGCGCGCCGACGGCTTCTACCTCAACGCGTCCAACTACCAGTTCACGACCAACTCCGTCCAATACGGAACGTGGATCTCGAGCTGCCTCGCCGGCGCGAGCACGCCCGAGCAGTTCTTCGGGTGTCCGAACCAGTACTGGAACGGCGGGCCGCTGCCGGCAAAGATCGCCGTCCTGCTGGGCGAGTGGACCGGCGTGGCGCTCAGCCCGTACGGCGAGTGGAGCGACGAGAGCGACGACCCGACGCTCAACACATCAGGGCTGAACCTTCGCTACTCGGGCGCACAGCCGACCACCCATTTCGTGGTCGACACCAGCCGCAATGGGCTCGGTCCGTGGCTGCCGCCGGCGGACCGCCCCGCGGGTGATCCGCAGGACTGGTGCAACCCGCCCGATCGTGGCCTGGGTCTCCTCCCCACCGCTGACACGGGCGATGCCCTGGTGGATGCCTATGTGTGGATCAAGACGCCGGGGGAGTCGGACGGCCAGTGCAATCGCTGGGCTGCGCCGGGATCGCCAGATCCGGTTCGCGGCATCGTCAATCCACCCGCCGGGGCGTGGTTCCCGGAGCAGGCGCTGGAGCTCGCGATACTGGCGAACCCGCCGCTGAACGACTAGTCCATCCGACACCGCCGCCGCAGCCCGTCTCCTCCACGACGGGTTGCGGCGGAGGACCCGGCGGGAGTTGGTTTCCTGCCGAGTGCTGTCATGTTTGGGCCTCACCATCGGCGGCGATGACGTGGGAGCCGGCGCCGCTGAAAGCGAACAGGCGTTCGCATCTGCTCGGTTCCTGCTACGATGACGATCCGATGCCCTCCGACAAGATCGTCGTCCGCGGCGCACGCGAGCACAACCTCAAGAACGTCGACGTGGAGATGCCCCGCGATCGGCTCATCGTCATCACCGGCCTCTCCGGCTCGGGGAAGTCGAGCCTTGCCTTCGACACCATCTACGCCGAGGGGCAGCGCCGCTACGTCGAGAGCCTCTCCGCCTACGCGCGCCAGTTCCTGGGACAGATGGAGAAGCCGGACGTCGACCAGATCGACGGGCTGAGCCCGGCCATCAGCATCGACCAGAAGGGCGCCTCGCGGAACCCGCGCTCGACGGTCGGGACGGTCACCGAGATCTACGACTACCTGCGCCTGCTGTTCGCGCGCATCGGCCGCATGCACTGCCCGGTCTGCGGTCGCGAGATCGAGCGCCAGACCGTGGAGCAGATGGTCGACCAGGTCTACCAGCTGCCCGAGGGGACGCGGGCGATGCTGATGGCGCCGCTGGTCCAGGATCGCAAGGGCGAGCACGAGAAGCTGCTGGCCGGCGCCAAGCAGGCCGGCTTCGTTCGCGTGCGGGTGGACGGCGAGCTTCGCGACCTCGACGAGGAGATCAAGCTCGACAAGAAGTACAAGCACAGCATCGAGGTCGTGGTCGACCGGCTGGTCGTCCGCCAGGCCGATGACGAGGGCAGCCCGCGGCCGGATGCCTCGCGCATGGCCGACTCGATCGAGACGGCGCTGCGGCTGTCCGAGGGGCTCCTGATCGTGAACCTGCCGGACGCACCGCCGAAGGAGGCCGACCGGCTGTACAGCGAGAAGTACGCCTGCCCGGAGCACGGCGGCTCCTTCGAGGAGCTCGCCCCGCGCAACTTCAGCTTCAACTCGCCGCACGGCGCCTGTCCCGATTGCACCGGTCTCGGCTCGCGGCTCGAGATCGACCCCGACCTCGTCCTGCCGAACGACGAGCTCTCGATCGACGAGGGCGCCGTGCTGCCGTGGCGCCGCATGGCCGCCACCGAGAGCTGGTTCAGCAAGATCCTCGACGCGGTGGCGGAGCACTACGGCTTCCGGACCGATGTCCCGGTCCGCGACCTGTCGGACGAGGCGCGGCAGATCATCCTGTATGGCAATCGCCACGAGCGGGTCGACGTGAAATATCGGGCGCGCAACGGCAACATCCACACCTTCAAGACGACCTTCGAGGGGATCATCCCGAACCTGACCCGCCGGCATCGCGAGACGGGCTCGGAGGCGATGCGCACCGACTTCGAGCGCTACATGACGAACAAGCCATGCCCGACCTGCAACGGGATGCGGCTCAAGCCGGAGTCGGTGGCCGTGACGGTCGGGGGCAAGAACATCATCGAGACGACGCGCCGATCGGTGACCGATGCGCTCGCCTGGTATGACGGGCTGCCGGAGCGCCTGACCGAGCGCGAGAACACGATCGCCCGCCAGGTGCTCAAGGAGATCCGCGCGCGGCTCGGCTTCCTGGTCGACGTCGGCCTCGACTACCTGACCCTGGACCGCGCGTCCGGGACGCTGAGCGGCGGCGAGGCGCAGCGCATCCGGCTGGCGACCCAGATCGGATCGAGCCTGATGGGCGTGCTCTACATCCTGGACGAGCCGTCGATCGGCCTCCACCAGCGCGACAACGCACGGCTGATCGCGACGCTGGTCCGGCTCCGCGACCTCGGCAACACGCTGCTGGTGGTCGAGCACGACGAGGAGACGATCCGATCGGCGGACTGGGTCATCGACATCGGGCCGGCGGCGGGGGAGCACGGCGGCCGGCTGATCCACTCGGGTCCGCTCGAGGGACTGCTCGAGAACCGGCGCTCGATCACGGCCGCCTATCTGCGCGGGGACAAGGCCGTGCCGATCCCACGCAGGCGTCGAAACGGCGGAAATGCGGGGCGAGGCCCTGGTGATCCGCGGCGCGCGCGAGAACAACCTGAAGGGCATCGACGTCACCTTCCCGCTCGGGAAGTTCGTGGCGGTGACCGGCGTGAGCGGCTCGGGCAAGTCGAGCCTGGTGACCCAGATCCTGCACCCGGCGCTGGCACAGCGCATCTGGGGCTCGCGCGAGCCGGCCGGCAAGCACGACCGGATCGAGGGCGTCGACCTCATCGACAAGGTGATCCAGATCGACCAGTCGCCGATCGGCCGCACGCCGCGATCGAACCCCGCGACCTACACCGGCCTCTGGGGTCCGCTGCGCGAGCTGCTTGCGGCCGTGCCCGAGTCACGACTGCGCGGCTACAAGCCCGGTCGGTTCAGCTTCAACGTCAAGGGCGGTCGCTGCGAGGCGTGCGAGGGCGCGGGGATCGTGCAGATCGAGATGCACTTCCTGCCCGACGTGTACGTGCAGTGCGAGGTCTGCAAGGGGAAGCGCTACAACCGCGAGACCCTCGAGATCCACTACAAGGGAAAGAACGTCGCCGAGATCCTGGAGATGACGGTCGAGGAGGCGCTCAAGTTCTTCGAGGTGGTGCCCTCGATCCGCAACAAGCTCCAGACCCTGTTCGACGTCGGGATGGGCTACATCCATCTCGGGCAGCCGGCCACGACCCTCTCCGGCGGCGAGGCGCAGCGCGTCAAGCTGGCGACGGAGCTTTCCAAGCGGGCGACCGGCAAGACCTTCTACATCCTCGACGAGCCGACGACGGGACTCCACTTCGACGACGTCGCGCGTCTCCTCCAGGTCCTCTCCCGCCTCGTCGAGAGCGGCAACACCGTGGTCGTCATCGAGCACAACCTCGACGTCATCAAGACCGCGGACTGGGTGATCGACCTCGGGCCGGAGGGCGGCGACAAGGGCGGCTACCTCATCGCCGCCGGCACGCCGGAGCAGGTCGCGAAGGCGCCGAAGTCGAGCACGGGCCAATATCTGCGGCACGCGCTCGGCATGAGCGACGATGCGATCGTCCAGCAGTCGTTACCGCGCCGCCGCAGGCGCGAGGCCGTCGCCGCAGGCTCCTGACCCTCAGGTGGCGGCATGGCCGTAACCCATCTCCGCCAGAAACGGAGATGGGCGCGACGGATCGAACGCCAGGATGAGCTGCCGAGTCGCGCGGGTGACGGCGACATAGGCAAGGCGCCGCTCCTCCTCGAGGGCCCGCTCGGGCTCTTCGGCATCGATCAGCGAGCGCCGATTCGGGATTCGGTCGGCTTCGAAGCCGATGAGCACCACCGTCTCCCACTCGCGTCCCTTCGAGGCGTGGACGGTCGCCAGCTCGACCGTGGCCGATGGATCGCGAAGGGCCGCGACCCGCGCCCGGGCCGCGTCGTAGGCGGCGACGAAGGCGTCGAGGCGGGCGAAGCCGGCCGTCCAGCCGAGCAGGGCATCGAGCGCGGCGTGATCTTCGTCGCCGAGATGATCCGATGCGGGGTTGTCACGTGACCAGCCGCGGCCGATCCGAAGCCTCCGCAGGACATGGAAGGGATGCTCTGGTGTCTCGACGCCGCGCGCATCGTCGATCAGCGCGACGACGCGCTCCGACTCGACGATGGGCGGAATCGCCGTGGTGTGCCGGACGCCGGCATGGACCAGCGCCAGCAGGATCGGCGTCAGCTCGCCACGGGTGCGCGACAGGAAGCAGAGGCTGCGGCCGGCGGCCCCCTCGACGGCCGCAAGCCGGGCGACGCCATCGGCCCAGCTCGGATCGGCGGTGTTCCAGGCCGTGATCGCAGCGCCGGTCGATGGTGCTCCCGCGGGGGCACGGATCGGCTTGGTGAAGCGTTCGCGGTTGACGGCGACCATGCGCGCCGAGGCCGCGACGACCGACGGAGGGCACCGGTAGTTCGTCGCCAGCATCACGCGGCGCGCCGCCGGGTAGTCGGTTCCGAAGCGCAGGATCCGTCGGACGTCGGCGAGCCGCCAGGCGTAGATCGTCTGGTCGTCGTCACCGACCACGAACAGGTTGTCCTCCGGCGCGGCGAGGAGACGAACGAGCCGTAGCTGCGCCGCATCCACGTCCTGGAACTCGTCGACGCAGACGTGGCTGAAGCGCGTCTGCCACCGGAGGCGGAGCCGCGCATCGGTCTCGAGAAGGTCACAGGCGCGCACGACGAGATCGTCGAAGTCGACCGCCCCGCGGACGCTGAGGAGGTCGGCATACGCCTCGAGCACGATGCGGGCGTCCTCGGGCGGAGGTCGGCCCTCGATCTTCCAGGCCGAGAGCCACGTGTCGAGCTGCGGCGCTTCCGGCAACGCCGCGGATGGCGCGTCGGCCAGCACGCGCCGGCGGGCACTTCGCAGCAGCGGCAGCCGATCGGCGACGATCCGTTGGCCCTCGCCGGCATCGAGAAGGACCTGGCGCGCGAGCGCGTGCAGCGTTCGAACCTCGATCGAGGTGGCGGCCGGGACCCAGGCACCGAGGCGCCGCTCGACGCGTGCCGCAAGGTCGGCTGCGGCGTCGCGGTTGAAGGTCACGACGCAGATCCGGTCGGGCTGAACGCCGCGAGAGAGCAGGACCGCGAGCCGGGCGACCATCGTGGTCGTCTTGCCGCTGCCGGCCGGCGCGATGATCTGGGCCGGTCCGTCGGGCAGGGTCGCCGCCGCGCGCTGCTCCGGGTCGAGCGCATCCAGGATCGGGTCGAGCGCGGACGTTTCGAGGACCTGGAGAGCCATCGGCCCATGATCGCCAGAGCGCCTTACCGGGCGCTCACCGGCGGCTTACCGGCCGAGGCCGTATCCTGTCCGGCGCCGCCCCCGCCCGACCGAGGACCCAGCCACACCGATGATCCACGCGTGAGACGCCAGGCACAGTACGCCCGCGACGACGACACCGTGCCCTACGACCGAGATCTGATCCGGTCAGGCGGCGCCTCCCGTCGAGGCGATCGGCGCAGGCAGGCATCCGGGCCGCCGCGTCGCCGGTCGTCACCGAGGCGGCGTCGCCGCTCCTTCGGCAGGACCCTGCGGACGATCCTGCTGCTCGCGCTGGTTGCCCTGCTGGTCGGCGGCGTCCTTCTCTTCCTCCGCGCGGCGAGCTTCAACGCGGCCGTCTCGAGCGCCCCATTTCCCGTCGACGGCACTCCTCTGGGACCTGAACGGCAGCGAGCGCGTCAACGTGCTGATGGTCGGATACGGCGGTGGTGACCACGATGGGCCCTACCTCGCCGACTCCATCCAGATCCTGTCGATCGACCCGGCCACCGACACGACGACCACGGTCCCCATCCCACGCGACCTGTGGCTCGAGGGGGTCGCCGCGTTTGCGCAGAACGGCAAGGTCAACGAGGTCTACTCGGTGGGCCACGGCGCGGTCGAGGGCGATGAAGCCGCTCGGCTCGACAACGCCGGCGACCTCATGGCGGAGGCCCTCTCCGAGGTGACCGGGCTCGAGATCGACCACTGGCTGGCGATCGACTTCACGGGCTTCGAGGAGATGGTGGACGCCGTCGGCGGCGTGACGGTGAACAACCCGGTCGCCTTCGACTACACCACGATCGAGCAGTTCCACCGCGAGGGCCGATGGGAGATGGGCGGTTTCGCGGCCGGCGAGATTCAGCTCGACGGCGCGGAGGCGCTCGCCTACGCGCGGGCTCGCTACACGAGCGTCGTCGCCGAGTCGAACGACTTCGCGCGATCGGTCCGCCAGGCCCGCATCCTCGGCGCGCTTCGCACCAAGCTCGGCGAGGGCGGCATCGGCGCGATCCTTCCCGGGTTGAGCCTGATGGACGCGATGGAGGACCGAATTCGGACGGACATGTCGGCGATCGACCTGTTCCTGCTCTCCTCGCATCTCGCGAGCGACCGGCGCGTGGAGCTCACCGAGGACGTGGCGCTGACGGCGACCACCAACACCATCGGCCAGTACATCCTCATCCCGACCGGCTGGTCCGGGCCGGGTGACTACGGCCGGCTCCAGGCGTACATCGCAGCCGAGCTTGCGAAGCCCGTGGAGCCCGTCGCTTCCGATGCGCCGTAGGCGGAGGCTCCGGGCGGCCGACCTTCCGCGGCTCGTCATCGGCGGCGCGGTCGCATTCGCCGGGCTGTTCGGTGGCCGCTATGGCCGCATCGAAGGAGCGCATGTCCTTGCCACCGATGCGGAGGGACGCATCCTGGTGGTGCGCACCACCTACCTCGGTCCCGGCTGGATGCTGCCGGGGGGCCGGGTCGAGCGCGGCGAGACGCCACACGCGGCAGCCGTCCGGGAGACGCTCGAGGAGACCGGTCTCGCACGTCCGCGTCGAGCGGCTGGTCCTCGTCGACGCGCACCGCGCCAGCGACGTGAGCTTCGTGTTCCGCGGCCACGTCGAGGGCGGGGAGCTGGAGCCGCAGTTCGGCGAGATCGCCGAGGCGGGATGGGTCGATCGCGACGAGATCGCCCGTACGTCCCCGCGGCTTCATCGGCTCCTGGAGCTGATCGACCGGGCAGACGGGGGAGTCGGCGTACCTGGGACATCGAGACGCCCCTCACGCCGCCTGAGGCTCGGAAGCGGCGACGCACGCCTAGAATCGGTCAATGAGCCCTCAGCGCGAGCTCCCGGCACCGCTGCGTGCCGTGCTGCGACGCCTGCCGACGACCCCCGGCGTGTACCTGATGAAGAACGCGTCGGGTCGGGTCCTGTACGTCGGCAAGGCGGACTCGCTGCGCGGCCGCGTCGCGTCGTACTTCGGCGCGCGCGGCCCGGAGGACGCGCGGATCGTCCGGATGGTGACCGAGGTCGCCGACGTCGAGTACATCGTGACCGACACGGTCAGCGAGGCGTATCTCCTCGAGAGCAACCTGATCAAGGAGCACCGCCCGCGCTTCAACATCCGGCTGCGCGACGACAAGAGCTACCCGTTCGTGAAGATCACGCTCGGCGAGGACTTCCCCCGCATCGTGCGGACCCGGCGGCTCGTTCGCGACGGGAGCCGCTACTTCGGCCCGTACGCGTCCGCCTCGAGCGTCGACGAGACACTCAAGCTGCTCCGCAAGATCTTCCCGTTCCGGACCTGCAACCTCGACATCCCTGAAGGGAAGCGGGTGCTCGAGCGGCCATGCCTGCTGTACTACATCAACCGATGCCAGGGCCCGTGCATCGAGGCGATTCCCAAGCCGGACTACCGCGAGACGATCGGGCAGATCGTCGACTTCCTGGACGGCAAGCAGGAGCCGATCGCGGCCCAGCTGCGCAGCGAGATGGCAGGGCACAGCGACGCGCTGCGCTACGAGCAGGCGGCGACCACGCGCGACAAGCTGCGCGCCGTCGAGCGCACGATGGAGCAGCAGAAGATGGCGGCCTTCAGCCGCGCCGAGCACGACGTGATCGGCATGGCGCGCGAGGAGGACGAGGCCTGCATCCAGGTCATGCAGGTGCGCATCGGGAAGCTGATCGGCCGCGAGCACTTCATCGTCGAGGGCGCGCGCGACGTCACCGATGCCGAGGTGCTCGGATCGTTCCTGCAGCAGTACTACGCCAGCACCGATGCCGTCCCGCGTGCGCTGCTCACGCCGCTGATGCCGGCCGATGCCGACGACCTGGCCGCGTACCTCGCCGACCGACGCGGCGTCCAGGTCACGATCTCGGTACCGGAGCGCGGCGAGAAGCGGCGGCTGGTGGCGCTGGCGACCGGCAACGCCGTCGAGGCGCTGGCGCGCGAGCGGGCCGAATGGCTTGCCGATACCGCCAAGCGCGACGAGGCCCTCAACGACCTTGCGTCCGAGCTCGGGCTGTCGCGCGTTCCCGAGCGCATCGAGTGCTACGACATGAGCAACATCCAGGGCACCAGCGCGGTCGGCAGCATGGTCGTCTTCATCGATGGCAGGCCCGAGCCGAAGGAGTACCGACGATTCCGGATCCGATCCGGCGATACCCCCGACGACTTCCGGATGATGGCCGAGGTCCTGCGCCGGCGATTCAGCCGGGTTGCGAAGCTGCGGTCGGAGACCGGCGCCCTCTCGCTGGCCGCGGTCGGGGCCGACGAGGCACCCGAAGAGCTCGAGACCGAGGAGGGGGAGCGACCGCGCGAGCAGGCCTGGGCGGTCCCGGACCTGGTGATCGTCGACGGCGGAAAGGGACAGCTGTCGGCGGCGGTGGGAGTCATGAACGAGCTCGGCGATCACCGACGTTCCGCTCACCGGCCTCGCCAAGCGGTTCGAGGAGCTCTACCTGCCGGGCCGATCCGATCCGGTCGTGCTTCCGCGCCGGTCGCAGGCGCTCTACCTGGTGCAGCGCATCCGCGACGAGGCGCATCGGTTCGCGATCACCTACCACCGCGACGTGCGCGGCAAGCGCGCGCTGCGCAGCGAGCTGGACGAGATCGCCGGGATCGGGCCCGGCCGCAAGAAGGCGCTGCTCAAGCGCTTCGGCTCGGTTCGTCGGATCCGCGAGGCATCGGTGGACGAGGTGGCGGCGACGCCCGGGATCAGCCGCGACCTGGCGGAGCGGCTCAAGGGGCACCTGGCTCGCGAGGGGATGCTGGCCTGATCGGTGCTCCTCACGGATGTGGGTATACTGGCGCCGCCCGCCGCTAAGAAAGCGGCGCGTTTCGTGTCCGAGCCACACCACGCCGGCGCGAGCTACCACACGATCGAGGATCCTTCGGCCATACCATGACCTGGCGTCGCATCGCCCCGTGGCTCATCGGGGTGATCGCCCTCGTGGCGATCTTCATCGACCTGCCGCGCACGACGCTC
Source organism: uncultured Chloroflexia bacterium (assembly GCA_963759405.1). Lineage (GTDB taxonomy): Bacteria > Chloroflexota > Limnocylindria > QHBO01 > QHBO01 > JACDBZ01. The sequence continues at coordinate 64,603 of CAVWZA010000019.1, forward strand.
GGCCTCGGCTGGCTGCCCGACGACGTTGCGGGGGCCCAGTTCCGGACCGTGCTCGGACTCGACCTCCAGGGCGGCCTGAGCGTGACGCTCAAGGTGCAGCAGCAGGGCGACGAGCCGATCACCGACGAGCAGGTGGAGCTCGCGCGCGACACGATCGAACGGCGCGTCGCCGGCATCGGGGTCAGCGAGCCGCAGGTCCGTACGGAGACGTCCGGCGACGGTTCGCGGCTGATCGTGGTCGAGGTTCCCGGCGTCAGCGACGAGCAGCAGGTGCGCGACCTGGTCGGCTCGACCGGCCAGCTCCAGTTCATCGACCCGATGGGCCAGCAGCTGACCGACGACCAGGACATCCGCCCGCTCCTCGAGCAGGGCGCCGTCCGGGAGCTGTTCGACGGGGGCGAGATCCAGCCGGGGAGCGTCGCTCCCGACGTCGGCCAGGGCAACCAGATCGGCGTCTCGTTCACGCTCACCGACCGGGGCAGCCAGATCTGGTGCGACTTCACGACGGCGAACGTTCAGCAGCCCGGACCGATCGCGCTCGACGGCCGCATCATCACGACCCCGACCATCCAGGACCCGATCTGCGGCGGGCACGACGATCATCACCATCGGCACCGCCACGCCGGAGAACGAGGTCGAGCGCACGAACCTCTTCAACACGCTGCGCTTCGGCGCCCTGCCGGTCTCGCTCACCGAGACAGGCTGTGCTGACCGTCGATCCGACGCTCGGCGCCGGGTTCCTGGTCCAGGCGCTCGTCGCCGGCGGCATCGGCCTGCTGCTCGTCCTCTTCTTCATGATCGCCTACTACCGCCTGCCGGGCGTGCTGGCCGCGATCGCGCTCGTCTTCTACACGCTGGTGGTCTACGCCATCTTCCGGATCATCGGCGTGACGCTGACGCTGGCCGGCGTGGCGGCGTTCATCCTCAGCATCGGCATGGCGGTCGACGCCAACATCCTCATCTTCGAGCGCATGAAGGAGGAGATCCGGGCCGGCAAGACGCTGGGTCCCGCGATCGAGGCGGGCTTCAACCGTGCCTGGCCGAGCATCCTCGACTCGAACGTCAGCTCGCTCCTCGTGGCGGGCTGGCTCTACTGGCAGGGCACGACGGTCGTACGTGGCTTCGCCCTGGTCCTGATCGTCGGCGTGCTCGTCAGCATGTTCAGCGCGGTCACCGTCACGCGCACGATGCTCCGCTACGTCACCCGCACGAGCTGGGGACGCCGGCTCGAGCTCTACCACGTGGAGCGCTAGGCCATGTATGACATCGTCGGCAAGCGCAACCTGTGGTTCGCGATCAGCGCGCTGCTCACCATCCCCGGGCTCATCTTCATCTTCCTGGGCGGGCTGAGGCCATCGATCGACTTCACCGGCGGCACGGAGTGGGAGGTGCGGTACGCCGAGGAGCCGACCGCCGCAGAGATGACCGATGCGCTGGCGGAGCTGGGCTACGACGAGGCCGTCGTCACCCCGCTGCCGGACGGCTACCTCCGAATCCGAACGGCGCCGATCGACCTGATCCCCGCCGAGACGCCGGGCGCGTCACCCTCCGCCTCCGGTTCGGCGTCCGCGTCCGCGTCACCTTCGACCTCGGCCGATGCATCGGCCTCGCCGTCGGCCGAGCCATCGGCGTCGAGCAGCGAGTCCGCGGCGGCATCGCCGTCCACATCGGCGAGCCCGTCGGCCGAGCCATCACCCGCGCCGATCGTGGAGGGCACCGAGTTCGCGGATCTCGAGGACGAGCTCGAGGCCCAGATTCGGCCCGGGCGATCCTCGGCTCCTGCGCACGGTCGGCCCGATCATCGGTTCCGATCTCATCCGCAGCTCGGCGATCCTGATCGTCATCGGCGAGCTGTTCATCCTCGGGTACCTGTGGATGCGGTTCGGCTTCCGGTTCGGCACGGCGGCGATCGTGGCGCTGCTGCACGACGTCCTCCTGGTGGTCGGCACGTTCGCGATCCTGGGCTACTTCTTCTTCCTGGAGTTCGACGCGCTCTTCGTGACCGCGCTGCTGACGATCATCGGGTTCAGCGTCCACGACACGATCGTTGTGTTCGATCGGATCCGCGAGAACCGGATCCGGCACTCCGGCGAGTCGTTCGGCCACATCGTCAATCACTCGCTGCTGCAGACCGTCGCCCGATCGATCATCACGTCGCTGACCGTGGTCGTGACGCTCGGCGCATTGCTGCTGCTCGGGCCGCCCACGATTCGGACCTTCACCCTCGCGCTGCTGCTCGGTGTCGTCAGCGGGACGTACTCGTCGATCTTCAACGCCAGCCAGATCCTGGTCGCCTGGGACGAGTGGGACGTTCGCCGCAAGACGCGCGAGGGCCCGGCTCGACCGGCCCGGAGCCCGTCGCGCTGATCCGATAACGGAACGCTAAGCGGCCGGTGATCGGCGGCGACTACCATGGCGGAGTGATCGCTCCGCGCCTCGAATGGCTGCTCCCGGACCCCGTTGCGGAGCCTCCCACCTTCACCGGATTCGGCCGCCCGGTCTCCACGCTGCTGGCCCGGCGCGGCTTCCGCGACGACGCCGGTCTGCAGGCCTTCCTCCAGGCCGGCGCGGGCGCCCTCCACGACCTGTCACGCATGGCCGATGCGGACCGCGCCCTCGACCGCATCGACGAGGCGCTGCGATCGGGTGAGCGGATCGCGATCTGGGGCGACTACGACGCGGACGGGATGACCGCCATCGTCGTCTGGGTCGAGGCCCTGCGCCGCCTCGGCGCGGACCCGGTGCGCTACGTTCCGTCGCGCCTGGCGGAGGGCTACGGCCTCTCGGAATCCGGCCTTCGAGAGCTCAGCGCGAGCGGCGTCCGGCTCGTCATCACCTGCGACTGTGGGGTGAGCAACGCGGCCGAAGTGGAGGTGGCGCGCGCGCTCGGTCTCGACGTCGTGATCACCGACCACCACCTTCCGCCGGCCGTCCTGCCGCGCGCCGTGGCGGTGGTGGATCCGCACCGGCCGGACTGTGCCTACCCGGACGCCGACCTGACCGGTGCCGGGCTTTCCTACAAGCTCGCCGCAGCGCTCCTTGCCCGGCATGGGCTCCCGACCGACGGCCTCGCGGCGGTGGCCGCCATCGGCACCATCGCCGACATGGCGCCGATGACCGGCGAGAGCCGCGCGATCGTCAGGCTCGGGCTGGACGAGCTGGCTCGCACCTCGCACGCCGGGCTTCGCGCGCTGCTGGCGCGCTCCTGCGAGTCACCCGGGCAGCCGACCGCGCGCGATCTCGCCTTCGGCGTCGTGCCGCGCATCAACGCGGCCGGCAGGATCGCCGATGCTGAAGTGGCGATGTCGCTGCTGCTCGAGACCGATCCGACGCGCGCCGAGGCGATGGCCGACGAGCTCGAGCTGGTCCATGAGCGGCGGCGGGAGATGTCGAAGGTGGCGATCGACGCCGCTCGTCTGCTGGCCGAGGCGATCCCCGGCGAGGCACCGCTCGTCATCCGCGACGACGCCTGGGCGCCCGGGCTGCTCGGGCTCGTCGCCGGCCGGCTTGCCGACGACCTGGCGCGTCCGGTGGTCGCCGCCGCCCTCGTGGGTGACGAGGTTCGCGGCTCCGTGCGCGCACCGGTCGACTTCCACGTGGCAGCGGCGCTCGAGGCGTGCGCCGCCCACCTCACGAAGCGCGGCGGCCACGCAGCAGCAGGTGGATTCAGCGCGCTTCCCTCGTCGTGGGAGGCGTTCGCGGACGCGTTCGGAGCACTCGAACGGCCGCTCGGCGCGGGCTCGGACGTCGAGGTCCAGCATCCCGGCCGCCAGCTGGTCGACCTCGTCCTGCCGTCGCGGTACCTCGGCTGGGAGCTGGCGGACGAGCTCGGCCGCCTCGCGCCGTACGGCCCGGGACATCTCGAGCCGGTCCTCGCCGTCACCGGGCTGCGCGTCGGCAGCGTCCGCCGGATCGGCGCGCAGCGAGACGCACATCTCGTTCCGCATGCTGCGCGGGATCGAGACCGTCGACGCGATCGGGTTCGGCATGGACGCCGAACGCTCGCTTCCCGAGGAGGGCGCGCTGGTCGACCTCGTCGGCACGCTGGAGCGCGACACGTTCGGTGGCATGGCGCGCCTGCGGCTGCGCGTCCTCGACTACGCCGATGCGGCCGCCAGCCCGCTGCTCGCCCGCCGAACCGTCCCCGTCGAGCTGGCCCGCGCCGGATGACTGCGCCGCTCGAGCGGCTCCGCGCTCGACGCGAGGCGCTCGGAGCCCCGCTCTGCCTGGGCATCGACCCGCACCCGGACCAGCTGCCCGAGGACCTGCCTCGGAGCGTGGCCGGAGTGGAGGCCTTCGCGCGGGGCATCATCGAGGCCGCCGCCGATCATGCGGTGGCGGTGAAGATCAACGTCGCCTTCTTCGAGGCGTTCGGCGCCGAGGGCTGGGCGGCGCTCGAGCGGGTGCGACGGGACGTGCCGGCCGGTGCGCTCTGCATCCTCGACGCCAAGCGCGGGGACATCGGCTCGACCGCGGAACGGTACGCGGCCGGGCTGTTCGGCCACCTCGATGCCGATGCGGTGACCCTGTCGCCGTACCTCGGCGAGGACGCCATCACTCCCTTCCTGGACGTTGCCGATCGGCTCGTCTACCTGCTCGTCCGAACCAGCAACCCGTCGGCGGCACGACTCCAGGAGCTGCCCGTCGACGGCGAGCCGCTGCACCTGTCGGTGGCGCGCTGGGCGGCCAGCACCTGGGGCGATGGTCGGGTCGGTCTCGTGGTCGGTGCCACGGCGCCGCAGGAGCTGGCGCGGGTCCGGCACACGGTGCCCGGCCCGGCGTTCCTGGTGCCCGGCGTGGGCGCGCAGGGAGGCGACCTGGTCGCGTCGGCACGGGCATGCGACGGGGCATGGGCTCCCGGCGCTCGTGTCGGTCTCGCGCGGGATCGCAGGTGCGTCGCGTGGTCGCGACTGGCGCGAGGCGGCCGCGCGTGCGGCCGAGGAGCTCCGCGGTCGCATGCGAGACGCGGTGCTACACTCCGATGCCACTGCTGCTCAGCGACCCACAACGGAGGTTCGCGACTAGATGCCGATTCCCGGACCGATGGAACTCATCCTGCTGCTGGTGATCGTGCTGATCATCTTCGGCCCCGGCAAGCTGCCCGATATCGGCAACGCGGTCGGGAAGGGGATCCGTGAGTTCCGCAAGGCGTCGAACGAGCTGGAGGAGTCCGTCCGCGGCGAGCCGAAGAAGGCGTCCACCGAGGAACGCCCGGCCAGCGAGACCCCCAAGCACTGAGGTCGCGCGACCCACGCGCTCGACGGCGCGCCGAACGTGACGACTGAGACGCCCCGCACGGGCGACGACGCGACGATGAGCCTCATCGAGCACCTCGAGGAGCTCCGCAGTCGCATCATCATCGTCGCCATCACGATCGTGCTGGCCGGGATCGTCGGCTTCTTCCTGTCCGAGCCGATCATCGCGATCCTGCGCCAGGCCCTTCCCGAAGGGAAGCAGACCCTGCTCCAGATCAGCGTCGGAGAGTCGCTGGCCGTGCGGCTGCGGGTCGCGCTCTACGTCGGCATCGCGATCTCGGTCCCGGTCATCCTGTTCCAGCTCTGGCGCTTCGTGACCCCGGGCCTGACGCGGTCGGAGCGGCGGTTGATCTGGCCGATGCTGATCGTCGCGACGCTGCTCTTCGCCCTCGGCATCGGCATCGGCTACTTCACGATCCCGTATGCGCTCAACTTCCTGCTCGGCCTGACGCTGCCCGGCGTCGAGACCCAGCTGCGGCTGAGCGAGTACGTCAGCTTCGTGTCGACCGTGATGCTTGCGTTCGGGCTGGCCTTCCAGTTCCCGGTGCTGCTCCTCCTGCTTGCCCGGGTCGGGATCCTCAACTACCGCTTCCTGTCGGCGCGCCGGCGGTGGGCGATCCTGGCGATCGTCCTGTTCGCGATCATCGCCACGCCCGGCGGCGATCCGTTGAGCTCGACGGTCCTGTCGCTCGTCATGTACGCCCTCTTCGAGGGAACGCTCCAGCTGATCCGCAAGCTCCGGCCATGAGCGTCTGGCTCCTGACCGATGCGGCCATGGACGCGCATGCGGCGCCCGGCCACCCGGAGCGGCCGGATCGGCGCGGGGCGGCCGCCGAGGGCGTTCGAGATGCGGCCGGCGACCTGCTCGAGGAGCCACCGGTCGAGGCGATCGACGTTGCCACGCTCGAGCTCATCCACGATCCCGCCTACCTGGCGCTGCTCGGCGACGCGGAGGCGCGCGGCGGTGGCTGGCTCGACCCGGACACCTACCTCGTGCCGGGCTCGCTTCGCGCCGCAATGCTCGCTGCCGGCGCCACCCTCCAGGCCGCGATCGCGGTCGCGTACGGGTGCCGCACAGGTGGCGTTCGCCGCCGTCCGGCCACCCGGACACCACGCCGCGCGAGGGCGGGGCAGCGGCTTCTGCCTGCTCAACAACGTGGCAATTGCCGTGGCGGGGCTGCGGGCGCGGGGCATTGCGGAGCGGGTCGCGATCGTCGACTGGGACGTGCACCACGGCAACGGCACGCAGGCGATCTTCGACGCCGATCCGGCCCTCTGCTACACGTCGACGCACGAGTCCCCGCACTACCCGGGCACCGGCGCCCGTGACGAGACCGGCGTCGGCGCCGCCGCCGGCACGAAGCACAACCGGCCGTTGCCGCCCGGAAGCGGCGACGAGGCGTTCGTTGCGGCCTGGCGGGACGAGCTGCTGCCCGCCATCGAGGCGTTCGCGCCCGAGGCGATCCTCGTGTCGGCGGGGTACGACGCCCACGCCGACGACCCGCTGGCCGCGCTCGAGGTCACCGAGGCGGGCTTCGAGGCGGTGGCCGTACTGGTCGGCGCGCTCAGCGCCCGCCTCGGGCTGCCCGGCGTGGCCCTGACCCTCGAGGGTGGGTACGACCTCGACGCGCTGCGCGCGTCCGTTGCTGCCAGCGTGCGCGGCGTCCTCGCCGGCCGGGGCGAGGGCCGGGAAGATGGCTGATCTCGGGCTATACTCGTGGCCCGTTGGAGCACAGAGGGGAATAGTGGCGCGCAGTGCAGCGATCGAGGGCGCGGCGACGGAGGGTGATCTCTCGCATGCCCCGGATGCGGATGCCGCGATCGAGCATCTCATCGTCATCAGCGGCCTCTCCGGCGCGGGAAAGAGCCAGGCGAGCAAGCTGTTCGAGGATCTCGGCTACTCGTGCGTGGACAACCTGCCGCCCGCCCTCCTGGAGGACTACCTCGCCCTCCGTCGCGCTGAGCCGGATCGCTTTCGGCGCTCGGCGCTCGTCCTCGACATCCGGGCAGGCGACCCGGCCCCCGCCATCGAGCGTGCGGCCGCGGCCCTGGCCGCCGAGGGTACGAAGCTCGAGCTCATCTTCCTCGAGGCCAGCGATGCCAGCCTCGTGAGCCGATTCAGCGAGACCCGCCACCGGCACCCGCTCGAGGCGACCCGCAGCGGCGTCCAGGCCAGCATCGCGGAGGAACGGCGCCGGCTGGCACGCACGCGTGAGCTCGCCGACCACGTGATCGACACGAGCGGCCTCTCGATCGGACAGCTCAAGGACCGGCTCTTCGCCGTCATGCCGCGCGCATCGGTCTCCGAGGAGCTGCGGATCGACATCGTGACGTTCGGGTTCAAGTACGGCATCCCGCTCGAGGCCGATCTCGTCTTCGACGTGCGCTTCCTGACCAACCCGTACTGGGACCCGCAGCTCAAGCCGCTCTCCGGGCTGGAGGAGCCGGTGCGCGACTTCGTCCTCAACCAGCCGTCGGCGCGACGCTTCCTGGAGCTCGTCACCGAGCTCCTGGAGCTGACGGTTCCCGCCTACCGCGCCGAGGGCAAGGAGCAGCTGCGGGTCGCGCTCGGCTGCACCGGCGGCTATCACCGATCGATCGCGCTGGCCGAGGAGCTGCGCAGCCGGCTGGCGGAGATCTCCGGTGCAACCGTGACCGTCTTCCACCGGGAGCTGGAGCGATGAAGGGCCCACGCCTGCCGCGCTGGCTCTACCCCGGCATGCACCTGAAGCGCTGGCTGGTGCTGCTGCTGGCCGGCATCGCCATCCTCGGGCTTGGCGCGGCGATCTTCATCCGCAACCTCTACCGCGAGAACGCGGCCGACGAGATCGCCATCGTGTACTGGATCACCGGCGCCTGGCTCGAGCCGGAGATCCGCGCGGCGCTGGTCGCACTGCTCGGCCTCGGGCTGACCGGGGTCGGGTTCTGGGGGCTGATGCGATCGGTCATCTCGCCGTTCGTCGCGCGCGGCGACAGCGTGATGGAGGTCCTCTACACGAAACGCTACCTGGCCCGGGGCCCCCGGATCGTGGCGCTCGGCGGGGGAACCGGCCTGTCGACGCTGCTGCGCGGACTCAAGGGCTACAGCGCGAACATCACGGCGGTCGTTGCGGTGGCCGATGACGGCGGGAGCTCGGGACGCCTTCGCCAGCAGCTCGGGATCGTGCCACCCGGCGACATCCGTAACTGCATTGCCGCCCTCGCCGACGCGGAGCCGCTCATGACCCAGCTCATGCAGTACCGCTTCCCGGAGGGGTCGGGCCTCGACGACCACGCATTCGGGAACCTCTTCATCGCCGCCATGACCGCCGTCACCGGCGACTTCGAGGAGGCCGTCCGAGAGTCAAATCGCGTCCTCGCGGTTCGCGGCCAGGTACTGCCGGCGACGAGCGTGCCGCTCAACCTCTCGGCCCGGCTCGTCTCCGGCCGCCATCTCTACGGCCAGGTCGGCATCAGCCGCGCCGAGGAGCCGATCGAGCGCGTCTTCATCGAGCCGGACGACGTGCGCGCCAACCCGGAGGCGCTCGAGCGCATCCTCGAGGCCGACATGATCGTCATGGGTCCGGGGAGCCTGTACAGCAGCGTGCTCCCGAACCTGCTCATCAGCGACGTGCGCGACGCGCTGGTCGCGGCTCCCGGAGTGAAGGTCTACGTCTGCAACGTGGCGACCCAGCCGGGCGAGACGGACAACCTCTCGGCAAGCCAGCATCTGCGCGCGCTCTTCGCGCACATCGGTGACGACCTGATCGACTACGTGATCCTCAACCGCAGCACCGACGCTCGCCGGCCGGCCGGCTGGCGTTCCGAGCCGGTCGAGGTCGATGTCCGGCGGCTCGAGGAGCTCCCGGTCGTGATCATCGAGGAGGACGTGATCGACCCGAGCAATGCCCACCGCCACGATCCGGCCAAGCTGGCCGCCGCGATCATGCGGCTCCAGCAGGAGGACCGGAGCGCGCCGCGCCAGCGCCGCCTGCGACGCCCCGCGGCGACCGCCTCCTGAACGCATCGGTGCTCCTCGCCGGTGAGGTGAAGGGGGAGCTTGCCCGCATCCAGCCGGCGCGGAGCTGCTGCCGCCGGGCGGAGCTGCTCGGCCTGCTTCACGGCAGCGGCGGCCGCCTGCGCACGCTCGATCACGCGACGGCGCGCACCGCCGTGCTGCTCGCCGGCTCGCTGGGCATCCACGTGGATCCGCCGAGCGGCGTCGCCGCGGCCGACCGTGGCCGGCATCCCGGCGCTCGGCATCACCTGGTGGTGGACGTATCGCGCCGTGAGCTCGGGACCTGGCACTGGGTCGACGCCCCTGCCTGCGATCGGCGATCGTTCCTGCGCGGGGTCCTGCTCGGATCGGGCTCGATCTCGTTCGGGCGTTCCGGACCCCACGTCGAGTTCGTGGTCCGCAACGCCGATGCGGCCGACACGCTGCAGGCCCTGCTTGCCGCCATGGGCGTTCGCGGCCTTCGCACCGCGCGTCGCGGCCATCACGTCGTCTATCTGAAGGGACTCGACGAGATCGTGTCGCTGCTCGGCCTGGTCGGGGCGAACCGCGGAGTGCTCGAGCTGGAGACGCAGCGGGTCGGCAGCGACGTCCGCGCCCGCGTGAACCGGCTGATCAACGCCGAGGGGGCGAACCTGGCGCGCACGGTCCACGCCGCCGATCGCCAGCTGCTGGCGATCGATCGGCTCGAGCGCGACGGCAGCCTGCCGCGCCTGGCACCCTCCCTCCGTGAGACGGCGGCCCAACGTCGGCGCATGCCCGACGCCGATCTCGATACGCTTGCCGCGGCCCTCGGCGTCAGCCGCTCGGCCGTCAACCATCGACTTCGGCGGCTCGTTGAGCTGGCCGGCGACCGGGAGGACTGATGCGCGAACGGGTGATCGCCGGGAACTGGAAGATGAACCCGGCGACCCTCGACGAGGCCCTCGCGCTCGCGCGCGCCGTGCAGGATGCCGCGGAGGCGGCGCCCGGCAGTCACGACCGTCATCTGTCCACCGACGATCTGGCTGGCCGACCTGCGTCGGGACCTCGGAACGGGCCGCGTCGCCATCGGAGCGCAGACGATGCACTTCGAGGAGCGCGGCGCCTTCACGGGCGAGACCAGCCCGCTGATGCTCGCCGGGCTCGCCGAATTCGTCATCCTCGGCCACTCCGAGCGCCGGCAGTACGACGGCGAGACCGATGAGGGGGTCGGGCGCAAGGTCGTCAGCGCGGTGGCCCACGGCCTGCGACCGATCGCCGCGATCGGGGAGCGAGCGGAGGAGCGACGGGCGGGCGCGACGTCGGCGGTCATCGACCGCCAGCTGCGGGCGGCCATCGCCGGGCTCGATCGGCTTGGCGGCACCGGTCTCGTGATCGCCTATGAGCCGGTCTGGGCCATCGGAACCGGTGATGCGGCGTCGGCGGCGGACGCCCAGGAGGTCTGTGCGCAGATCCGGCAGATCCTGCGCGAGACCGATGCCGACGCCGCCGACGCGGTTCCGATCCAGTACGGCGGCAGCGTGACGGCCGAGAACGCCGCCGAGCTGTTCGCCCAGCCCGACATCGACGGCGCGCTGGTCGGCGGCGCATCGCTCAAGCCGGAGCAGTTCGCCGCCATCCTGCAGGCAGCGGCCGCGGCCGGGTGACGCTCACCCTCGTCATCCTCGACGGGTTCGGCATCGGCGAGGATCCGGCGCGCAACGCGCTCCTGGCCGCGCGCATGCCGGTCTGGGAGCGCCTCACGCATGAGTGGCCGACGGCGCGGCTCCAGGCCTCCGGTGAAGCCGTGGGACTGCCGCCCGGCCAGATGGGCAACAGCGAGGTCGGCCACCTCAACCTCGGCGCCGGGTTCCGCGTCCTCCAGGACCTGCCGCGCATCAACGAAGCGATCGCGACCGGCTCGTTCCGCGAGACGCCGGCGCTCGTTGCCGCCTGCCGCGCGGCGCTCGAGCGGGGGAGTCGGCTGCACCTGATGGGGCTCATCGGTCCGGGAGGCATCCACGCCATCGACGACCACATCGCGGCGATGGTGGAGCTCGCGGCGGCAGAAGGGCTGCCACCCGACCGGGTGCTGCTGCACGCGTTCACGGACGGGCGCGACACCCCGCCGCGTTCCGCCGACCGTTACCTCCCCGAGCTCCTCGCCGGGATGCAGGGAACGGCGACGCTGGCGACGGTCAGCGGCCGCTACTACGCCATGGACCGGGACGCTCGCTGGGATCGCACGCGGCTGGCGTACGACGCGATCGTCCACGGGATCGGTGAGCTGGCCGAGGATGGTGAGGCGGCCATCGCTTCGGCGTACGGGCGCGGCGAGAACGACGAGTTCATCCTGCCGACCGTCATCGGGCCCTACGCGGGGATGGGGAACGAGGACGTCGTGGTGCACCTCAACTTCCGGGCCGACCGGGCGCGGCAGCTGACGCAGGCACTGGCGCTGCCTGAGTTCGACGCCTTCGATCGGGGCCCGCGGCCGCGCGACCTGCTGGTGGTCACGCTCACCGAGTACCAGTCGCCCGCTGAGCTGCCGGTCGCCGTCGCGTTCGGGCCGCTCGTCATCGACTCGCTGGCGGCCCACCTGGCGCGGCTCGGCAAGCGGCAGCTCCACGTTGCCGAGACGGAGAAGTACGCCCACGTCACCTACTTCTTCAACGGCGGTGTCGAGCTGCCGTTCGCCGGCGAGGACCGCGTCCTCGTGCCCTCCAATCGGGAGGTGGCGACCTACGACCTGGCGCCGGAGATGCGCGCCGTCCCCATCACCGACGCGATCATCGCCGGCATCGGCTCAGGGGACTACGACTTCATCGTGGCCAACTATGCGAACCCCGACATGGTCGGACACACCGGCGTGTGGGACGCGGCGGTGAGCGCGGCCGAGATCATCGACGCCTGCCTGGGACGCGTGGCGGAGGCGGTTGCCGAGCGCGGCGGCACCCTGGTCATCACCGCCGATCACGGCAACATCGAGGAGACGCGGGACGCGGAGGGCAATCCGCAGACCAAGCACACCACCTCGCCGGTGCCGATCGTGGTCGTCGGTGACCTGGTCCGAGGACGAAGCCTCCGGGATGGAGCGCTCTCCGATGTCGCGCCAACGCTGTGTGAGCTGCTGGGCATACCGGTGGGGCCCGAGATGACCGGCCACTCCCTCCTGGCCTGAACCTCCGCGATCAAGCTTCCTGCTAGAATTCGCCGGCAATGCTGATCCCTCTCCTTCTCGCCCAGATGATCCTTGCCATCTCGCTCATCGCGTCGATCCTGCTGCAGCAGCGCGGGACCGGCCTGGGTGGCGCGTTCGGCGGCGAGGTGACCGCCTACCGCAGCCGACGCGGCATCGAGCGGACGCTGTTCCGGATGACCGTCGTGCTGGCGATCCTCTTCGTGGCCTTCAGCCTGCTCAACCTGCTCCCCCAGGCCTGATCGGCTGGGCCCATGGCCCGTGCTATCATCGGCCCCCGCAATCGGAATCGCTCCGAATGCGGCCGTGCCGAGGTGGCGGAATAGGCAGACGCGCTAGGTTCAGGACCTAGTGACCGCAAGGTCGTGTGGGTTCAAGTCCCTCCCTCGGTACCACCCGTAATCTGTCCTCGGGGCCCAGGTGGCGGAATTGGTATACGCGTACGTTTGAGGGGCGTATGAGGCAACTCATCCGGGTTCAAGTCCCGGCCTGGGCACCACCTTCAACCAGACCGATGCGCCGCACGCGTCAATCGCGGGCGGCGTTTCCGTTTCTCGCGCGCAAAGCGCTGCTCGCTGGATCGAGCCTGCTACGCTCCCGCCCGAGGCCATGGAATCGTTCCGAGCGCGATCCGCACCCGCCATCGGGATCCCGGCGTCGACGACGCCCGGGGTCCTGGCCGAGCGCCTGGTCTGGATCGACTGGCTGAAGGTCATCGTCGTCGCCGGTGTGTTCGTCTACCACACCGCCGAGCCGTTCCTGCTCATCAACTGGGTGGTTTCGAACGACGAGCGCAGCATCGTCCTGAGCGCGCTGGCCGGGTTCGGCTTCCTCTTCGGGATGCCGCTGATGTTCCTCCTGACCGGAGCCACCGCCTGGCTTTCGCTGGGGCGGCGGCCGCTCTCCGCCTACGGTATGGCGCGCGTTCGCCGCCTCCTCCTGCCGCTGGTCGCCGGCATCGCGATCCTCACCCCGCTGCAGTGGTGGCTGGCGGCCGCCATCGCGCGGGGCGGCGAGAACCCGTTGAACACGATTGCCTGGTTCTTTGGCGGGATGCGGTTCGAGCCGACGTCACGCTGGTTCGGCGATTACGGCATGCACCTGTGGTTCATCGCCTTCCTGTTCGCCTATTCCATCCTCTGCCTGCCGCTGCTTGGCGCGCTGCGGCGCCCCGTCGGCGCGCGCCTGCTCGGCCGGCTGGCCGAGCTCCCGAGGGCGGCGCTGCTTCTGCTCCTGTTCGCGCCCATCCTCGCCAGCCAGCTGCTGCTGCGGATCCCGACCCCGGAGTACCGGGACTGGGCCGACTTCGCGCTGTGGCTCGGGTTCTACATCGTCGGCGTGATCCTGCTCGCCGACCGGCGGCTGCTGAACGCCGTCGTCGACAGCGGCCCGCGGCTGATCGTGGTCGGCGTCGGGCTGGTCGGACTCGGCCTGGTCGCCGTCGTTCTGGCGCGAACGGCCGGTCTCATTCCGAGCGCCGATGCCAGCAACCTCATGCGCCTCGAGACCGCGCCGGTCCTGGATGCGCCAAGCCTCGGCTACATCGCGCTGCGGACGGGCGCGGGCGCCGCCCTCACCGGCGGATGCCTCTGGATCGGGGTTCGTTGGTTCCGCTCACGGCCGTCCTGGCTGCCGCGAGCCAACCGCGCGATCCTGCCGTTCTTCATCCTGCACCACCCCGTGGCCGTGGCGGTGGCCGCCGTCGTGGTGCAGTGGTCGATGGGCCTCTGGGCCAAGCTGGTGGTCGTGCTCGTGGCGTCGCTGGCCGGCAGCCTGGCGCTCACCGCGCTGGCGATGCGAACCGGTGTCGGACGAGCGGTCTTCGGCGTCGCGCCGGACGCCGCGAGCCCTGTGCCGGCCACAGCCGCGCCATCCATGACTCCTGACCCGTTTGCGATCCGTGCCGGCGATGCCGTATCGGTTCGCGAGGCCGATCGGCACCGGAGCATGGTCGGAGCCCTCCAGGCGACGGTGCGGCGGCGCCCGGTCAGCGAGGCACTGCGCTGGAGAGACCAGGGCCGATGGATCGGCCTGACGTACGCCGGCCTGTGGGAGCGAATCCGTGCCACGTCGCTCGCCCTCCAGCAGCGCGGCGTACGCGCCGGCGATCACGTGGTGATCGTCAGCCGCTCGCGGCCCGAATGGGTCGTGGCCGACTATGCCGTGCTGGCCCTTGGCGCGGTGGTCTGCCCGATCGACCCGGGCGAGTCGGATGCGCGGATCGAGCAGGTAGCGCGCGGCCTCCGTCCAAGGCTGATGTTCGTCGAGGATGACCGCCAGCTGTCTCGGTTCGGCGGCATCGCGCCGACCGTCGTGCTCGTCGCGCCCGCGGAGAACGGTGCGCGACGTGGTCACGCTCCTCGACCTGCAGCGAGCCGGTGCTGGCCTGGGTCCTCCTCGCGCGGAGGCATGGCAGGCAGGGGTGGATGGGCTCGATCGGTCCAACGTGGCGACCATCGTGCAGACGATCGACGAGGAGGGCGTGGCCCGCGGTGCGATCCTGACTCACGGCAACGTGCTGCACAACATCGACGCCGCCCGTGACGAGCTGCCGCTTGACGCGGGCGATGTCGCGCTCTCCATCCTGCCCCTCAGCCACATGCTCGAACGCGTCGCCGAGCTGCTGGCATTCGTGAACGGCGCGACCGTTGCCTTCGCCGAGTCGCGCATCGACCGCTGGGCCGACAACATGCGCGAGGTCCGCCCGCATGCCATGGTGGCCGTGCCGCTCTTCCTGACCCACCTGGTGAAGGGAATGCGAGGCGGGTCGGTGCAGCAGCCCGGCCTCATCGGCCGGCTGGCGAGGTGGAGCCTCACGACCGGGTCCACGGCCAGGGGACAGTCGGGCCGCGCCGGTCAGCGACGATCAGGGCTGCGCCTGGCGCTCGCAGACCTGGTCGTCCTGCGCCGCCTGCGCGCCGCCACCGGCGGACGGCTGCGGTACATCTGCTGCGGGGGCGCGCCGCTCCCCGTCGAGGTCGGTGAATTCCTTGCGGCGGCCGGCATCCCGGTGATCGAGGGCTACGGCATGACCGAGGCGTCGCCCCTGCTGGCCATGAATCGGCTCGGGCGCCAGCGGCTGGGGACGGTCGGACCGCCGGTGGCCGGGACCGAGCTTCGCATCGAGGCCGGGACGGGAGAGATCCTGGCCCGAGGGCCGCAGGTAATGCAGGGCTACCACGACCTGCCGCGCCAGACCGCGGCCACCCTGCTGCCCGACGGCTGGCTGCGCACCGGCGACGTGGGCGCCTGGGATGCGGCGGGCAACTTGAGGATCACCGGCGTTCGAAAGGATCTGCTCGTGCTGGCCACCGGAAAGAAGGTCAGCCCGCGTGCGCTGGAGCTGGAGCTGGAGGGATCGGATCTGATCGCGCGAGCCACGATCGTCGACCTCGGCGACGCCGGGATCGGGGTGCTGGTCTGGCCCGATGACCAGACCATCCAGACTCGAGCCGCCCTCGACGGTGGCACCGCGCAGGAGCTGCTGATCAGTGAGGTCCGGCGACTCATCGGCGCCCGAGCCCCGTATGAACGGCCCCGGCGGATGGGGATCCTGCCGCGCGACCTGAGCGTGGAGGCCATGGAGCTGACGGCCGACGGACGGCGTAATCGAGCGGTCATCGTGGCCAATTGGGGCTCGAGCGCGACCATTCCGGTGCCATGGCGCACGCGCGAGGAGGCACCGATCAGCGTGCTACCCTCCTCGCTCGGGGCGGTTAGCTCAGCTGGTTAGAGCGCCTCGCTTACACCGAGGAGGTCGGGGGTTCGAGCCCCTCACCGCCCACCACCCGCCTGCTAGCATCTGCCCGTCAAAACGCCCCGAGCGTGAGGAATACACCCTGTGCCACTCTGGCTGATCATCTTGCTGATCGCGGTCGCGGTCATCGCCATCTTCCTCGTCTTCACGTACAACGGCCTGGTCCGGCTGCGGAACATGGTCGACGAGGCGTGGAACCAGATCAGCGTGCAGCTCAAGCGCCGCCACGACCTGATCCCGAACCTCGTCAACGCGGTCAAGGGCTACATGGACTTCGAGCAGGAGACCCTCACCAAGGTCATCGAGGCCCGATCCGCCGCGGTCAACGCCCAGCAGGGAGGCCCGCAGAACGCCGCCCAGGCCGCCCAGGCCGAGAACTTCCTGACCGGCGCCCTCCGCCAGCTCTTCGCGCTGGTCGAGAACTACCCCGATCTGAAGGCCAATGAGAACGTCATGCAGCTCCAGGAGGAGCTGACGACGACCGAGAACCAGATCGGCTTCAGCCGCCAGCACTTCAACAGCACGGTCCGCGAGTTCAACACCAGCATCCAGACCTTCCCGAACGTGCTGATCGCAGGCATGTTCGGCTTCCGAGAGCGCGACTACTTCCAGATCGCGGAGGCCGATGCCGCGGTGCCCGAGGTGAACCTGCGCTCGGCGTAGGGCCATGAGCGCCGAGGCGCGTCCGGCGCCGACCACCTTCTACCGCGAGATCGCGCGCAACCGCCGGCGAAGCTGGCTCCTCGTCGCGACCGTCATCGTCGTCCTCGGGCTGCTCGGCGGCGCCATCGGCTACGCCACCGGCCTGGGATGGGGCGGCGTCGTCCTCGCCGTGATCGTCGCGAGCGTGATGGCGATCGGCTCCTACTACGCGGGCGACCAGCTGGTGATGGCCACCAGCGGCGCGCGCGAGATCGACCTTGCCAAGCCGCCCGAGCAATACCTGCAGCTGCTCAATGTCGTGGAGGAGATGCGCCTGGCCGGCGGCCTGCCCCGGCCCCGCGTGTGGATCATCGACGACACGGCGCCGAACGCCTTCGCCACCGGGCGCGATCCGGAGCATGCCAGCGTGGCGGTCACGACCGGCCTCCTCCAGAAGCTCGACCGGGAGGAGCTCCAGGGCGTGATGGGTCATGAGCTGAGCCACGTCGGCAACCTCGACATCCGCTTCACCCTGCTGGTCGGCGTGCTCGTCGGGGCGATCGCGCTCCTCGCCGACTGGTTCCTGCGCTTCACCTACTGGGGCGGCGGGCGTCGGAGCAGCAGCGACTCCGACCGAGGCGGCGGGGGAGTCATGGCTCTCATCTTCGTCCTGGCGATCGTCCTCGCCCTGGTGGCGCCGGTCATCGGCCGGCTGGTGCAGGCGGCCGTGAGCCGCAGCCGCGAGTCGCTGGCCGATGCAACCGCGGTCGACTTCACCCGCAACCCGGTCGGCCTGGCGCGCGCTCTGCGCAAGATCAGCGACGACCCGGAGGTCCTCGAGGTCGCCAACCGGGCGACGCAGCACCTGTACATCGTCAATCCCATCAAGAGCTTCGAGGAGCGGTCGAAGTCGCTGTGGGACACGCATCCGCCGATCGGCGAGCGGATCCGCGCGCTCGAGGCGATCGCGGGACGGATGGGCTTCAAGCCGCAGCAGTCGGGCTAGGGTCCCGGAAAGTTGCGGGCGCGGGGACCGCATCGGTATCCTTGCGACCGCCTGATGGCGGACTGTCTGGAAGGGAGCTGAGGAGGCCTCAGCGACATCGGCGCCGAGGTAGCTCAGTCGGTAGAGCACCGCCCTGAAGAGGCGGGTGTCGTCAGTTCGATTCTGACCCTCGGCACCAGCAACGCGGTATCATCGGGCACAAGCGGGCGGAAGTGGCTCAGTTGGTAGAGCATCACCTTGCCAAGGTGAGGGTCGCGGGTTCGAGTCCCGTCTTCCGCTCCATTTTCATGTCCGGCTGGTAGCAATCGTGGCTGACCTGCTAGCGTGAGACGAGGCGTTGCCCCGTCGTCTAGTGGTAGGACAGCGGACTTTGGATCCGTGAACCGAGGTTCGAATCCTCGCGGGGCAGCCAGCCGAATCGAGCGAGTGGCGACGTGCCCGAGTGGTTCAGGGAGCGGTCTGCAAAACCGCGTACACGGGTTCGATTCCCGTCGTCGCCTCCACAATCTGAGCACGACGGCGCCCATGGCGTCCGTCTATTCCGCTCTACACGGCGAGCGCTTGTTCACTTGACCAGCGCGGAGACTGGGTTCAACGTGCCGCAATCTGGCGGGCAGCAATGACACGCGGCACCGTCCTGGTAGCCCTCGCTGCCCGAAGCCGCGCCGAGCTACTGGCGAACCCGACCCGCCACGCTGCGAGGTGCCCATCCCATGCGACGTGTTGTGTTGTCACTCCTTTCCGCTACGGCCGTTCTGCTGGCTACCACGTCGGCTGTGCTGGCCACGCCGCCAACACGCGAGCCGCTCGGCCTGCCGCAAGTCATCGAGTTCGCCGCCGGCGAAGCGTGTCCGTTCGCGGTGACGGTCGAGGTCTTGGTCGATAACGGAAAGGTGATGACGTTCTATGAGCGTTCTGGCGAAGCCCGCAGGGCGATCACCAGCGGAAGCCTAGTCGTTCGGCTGACGAGTCCCAATGCCCCTGGCGTCGAAGTCGACCCTCAACATCTCCGGCCCCTCGCACCAGACCGTCAATGCTGATGGCTCTTCCACCCTGGTATATGGCGGGAACTCCATCTCGCTTTATCCGCCTGGCACCCTCGTGCTGACCAAGGGGCGGGCCGTTGTCCAGCTGGACGCGGACGGCGACTTCGTCTCAGTGACCAACATCGGCTGGGAGACGGATCTCTGCGACATGCTCGCTCCGTGAGCGGACGCGCGGCTTACCCGTCAGTAATCGACCCCGACTAGCATCGCCCTAGCCGCCGGAGGCCTCGCCATACCGCTCGACCGCGCTGAACGGTCGGATCGGGGCGTGGAAATACCGGCGGCTTCCGTATGTTCCCCGGTCGCCCAGCCCTTGTCATTTGAGGTCCGGATCAAGCATGATCCGCTCATGCGATTGCTGTCGCGCCCCCTCGGCGGCAAGCCCGGGCATGGGGTCGGCTCCCACGACGCCCGGTGCTGGAGGCGACGCCCTCAGCCGCTGGTAATCGAGGGCAGGGCGAGTTCCAGCGCAGCTTCGCGATCGATGAATTGGCCGATCATGACGAGCTCGCCGCTCTCCTGGTATCGCCCCAGCTGATAGACGCCGCGGCCTTGCCACCAGTACAGCTGGCGCCACGCACCCTCGTGATCGCGGAACAGGGCCCACTCGCGCATCTTCGACGGCCTGACGTCGGTGGCGCCGCGGGCCTTGAGCGCTCGCACCAGCTCCCGCGTGCGTGACTCCTCCGCACCTCGGCTGCGATCGAACGGCTCGGAGCGTCCAACGGCTCGCGCGACCGTTTCAACCAGATCGTCAAGGGTGAAGGGCTTGGCCAGGATGGCGGCAAAGCCGGCCTGCTTTGCCCGATCCGACATCGCCTCTTCGGCTTCGGCAACGTCTTGCGCATGGGCCGTGAACATCACCACCGGCACCGGTCGCGAACGGTTCCGAATTCCGGCAGCCAGATCCCAGCTCGCGTCAAAGCTGGCGGCCGCAAAGCCGTCGAGCATGACCGCATCTGGCTCGAGCCGCCCGATCGTTCGCAGGAGCGCGTCGTCGGTCAGGTCGTACAGCGACGAGACGGCGTAGCCCTCGTCCTCGAGGATTGCCTGCACGACTTCAACGACGTCGCGATCGTCATCGACGCACAGGATGCTGGGACGGGGATCGGTCATCTTCTACCTCTGGGCTGCAGTGGGTGCTCGCGGCCGCCTGGCCTGGGCGATGAAGAGCAACGCGGCCGATTGCAAGTGATATGCCGCCCCGAGTTGCGCCAGCAGAGCACGCATCGGAGCAGTGACCCTGTCCGTTCATTCTGCAATTGGTGCAACACGGAAGCACGAACGTACTCCCTTCAACCTATTCTCTCTCCGGCTCCGCCGCCCGGCCCAAGTGATGGGGGTCCGCGCGTGGTGCTCGCGCGCCAGGCCGTCGCTGTACTGACGGAAGTCACTGGAGGTCATCTCATGCGACGTATCTTTGCAATCCTGCTGGCTGGCGCCGCCATCGCGGCTCTCGCGGCCGGTCCTGCGGCCGCCGCCGGTCCGGCCAATCCGAGCTGCTGGGGCACGGTGAGCGCACAGCGCGCGACATCTACGCACGACATCGGTGAGCATGCTTCCGCGCAGTCGACCCCGCGACTCGGCCTCGGAAACACCGCGCGCCTGCTCTTCGACCTCGGTCTGACGAGCGGCCCGCACGTCAGCGACCTCGGCTCGACCCTTGCGGAACTCGACGGGATCGACGCGACAAGCTGCGGCTAGCTCACCGGCCTCGGCCGATAAGTCGCTGCCCAGCCGAGCCGCCGGGAAGCCTCGACATCCCCGCCCGACTGGTCGGACAGTCGGACGGCGAGCAGACCGGCGGCTCCATGCTGCCCGGCGCTGCGGGGCGCGCGACCTAGCTTCGTCGGGACGTCCGAACGATGAAGCCAAGCGCGCCACACACCGCCCCGAGGAGTCCGATGTAGGCGACGGCAAGTTCCATGACGGTACTCTGAGCGCAGGGCGCATCCACGCCATCGGCCATTCGTACTTCCAGCACAGGACCCGACTTCACGCGGCCGCGGCCGCGCATCACCGCACGCAAAGTGGCCCGAACCCGGGTGCCCTCCGGATCAGGGCCATCACAAGCGTACCTCCGCCGTCATGTGCGCTTCGTCATCACCACAGGCGCAGCTACTCGTGGGCCGAGTGGACGACCGCGTGGCCCCGTCCGCGCGAGATCAGCCAGCGATTGACGGGGAATGCCGCGACCCATGCGATGGCGAGTGAGATCGCGAGGCTGATCCAGAACAGCGCGTTGTCGAGCTGGGCGTCCATCGCTCCGGGGATCGCCAGCATCACGCCGTTGTCGACGATCTCCATGACGGTGATCGAGACCGTATCGGCGACGAAGGCGAGCCCCAGCGCCGCACGGAGGGGCATGCCCGACGAGACGAGAGGCCACAGGGTCAGGCCGTAGCCGAAGACGAAGGCGAGCACGACGGCCACCACGATGGTGGCGACGTCGGTCCAGCCGAAGGCGGTGCCGAGCACCATGCCGAGGACCTCGCCGATGGCGCATCCGGTGAGGCAATGGGTCGTCGCCTGGGCGGCAAGGCGGTTGAGCGAGATGGGCGGATGCTGCTCGAGGTGATCCACGCGATGACGCTATCAGGATCGCGTAGGCTGTGGTCACCGCGCCGGAGTGGCGGAAAGGCAGACGCAGCCGGCTTAAACCCGGCGGCCGAAAGGCGTGGGGGTTCGAATCCCTCCTCCGGCACCAGTCTCGCTAGCGACGGCGCCCGAAGATGCTCCGACGCTGCGCCTTCTTCGCGGGTGCCGCCTGCTGCTGTTCGATCCCGATGACGGCCTGCGCCACCCGCCGAAGGGCAACCGTGGCCGGCGAGGCGGGGTGACCGATCACGAGCGGAACGCCCTCGTTCACGGAGCGGATCATCTCGACGTCGGTGTAGGGCACCTCCGCCGCGGGCTTCATCTTGAGCAGGTTCTCCACGTCGCGCGTCTTGAGCAGCTCCTTGGGGAAGACGTGATTCACCACGATGGCGGCACGCGCCTGCAGCGGCGTCGTCTCCGCCAGGAATGTCATCAGCATGCTCATGGCGCGGAGCGCCGCGATCTCCGGGAAGAGGACGAAGATGTGCGCATCGGCCTGCTCGAGCAGCCAGACCGCGCGCGGGTCCAGGCGGCTGCCGAGGTCGACGATGATGTGATCGAAGGACGTGCGCATCTGGTCGAAGATTCGCTCGAGGTGCTCGACGCTCACGCGGAAGTCGGCCTCGGGCCGGGTGGGCGCGGCGAGCACGACCAGCCCGGACGAGTGGGTCGTCAGGTACATGCGCGCCAGCTCCGGATCGGCGAGCGCCTGCTCGTCGCTGGCAAGCCCGCCGATGTCGTAGCGGGGGGTGAGGTTGAGGTGGGTCGCCACCTGGCCGAACTGAAGATCCAGGTCGACCAGCAGGACGCGCGACGGCGGCAGAGCGACATCCCGTGGCCGTGGCGCGCCGGCGGACGGTGTAGCTCCGCCCGCCAGCAGGACGGCGGTGTTCACCGCGAGGGTGGTCGTCCCGACTCCGCCCTTCGGGCTGAAGAAGGCAACGATCTCCGCGTTGCCGGAGTGCGCTGGCGAGTCCGGCTGGACCTTGCCCGTGCGAATGAGCTGCGCCATCACGCGGCCCTCGAGCTCGCTGTGGGCGAAGCCGCCGACGATCACGTCGTCCGCCCCGGCCTCGAGGAAGGCGATCTGGGCCTCCACGTCGTTGGCCGGCGAGACGACGAGGATCGGCGTGATCCCATCGGCGCTGGCGGTGCGCAGCGAGGCAATCGCTCCGGAAGCGGCGAGGCCCTCGGCAACGATGAGGTCGAACTTGCGTCCGCGCATGGCGGCCACGGCATCGGCCGGCGAGCCGACCGAGGCGGTCGTGTATCCGACGTCGGCGAGGGCTGATTCGAGCTCGGCGCGCAGGGTGGCCTCGCGCGCGCAGATGAGGATCGGGTTCGAGGGCATGGCCTTCTGGCAGCGAGTTGAATGGAAGCTGGAGTATACGGTCCGCGGCCGCGTCGCCACGGAACGCCGTTCATCGGTATACTTTGGGCGCGCCTCCCAGCCAGGGGGCGCGGTTCATGCTGATTACCTGAGCCCCTTTCTGCCGCGTCGAAGGCTCCCGCCGGCGACGTCGCAAACCCAGAGAGAGGAGGACGACGCCAATCATGCGCCGTTACGAACTCATGCTTTTGCTCCGGCCCGACCTGGAGGACGACAAGCTCCAGGCGTCCGTCGAGAAAGTTACCCGCGCCATCGTCAATGCCGGTGGCAGCCTCAGCAAGGTCTCGCCGTGGGGCAAGCGACGCCTCGCGTATGACATCCAGCGGCACCGCGAGGCGAGCTACTTCCTGATCCACTTCGACATCGAGCCCTCGCAGGTCCGCGAGATCGAGCGCGGCATGCTCATCAGCGAGGAGATCCTGCGTCACCTCGTCACCGTGCTCGAGGACCGCGGCCCCGCCGATGAGCTCGCGCCGGCTGCGGCAGCGCGGACCACCGACGACGATGGGTTCGGCCCCGACCTGGACGACCCGGCGATCGTGAGCGCACCAGCCGCCACCGCCACCGCGGTTGTCGAGCCACCCACGCCGGATGTCGCCGATGACGTCGCCGAGGCCCAGATTGCCGAGGCGGAGACCGGCAGCGTCGACATCGCGCCGGACGGCGCAGACGATGAGGCCGGCGCCGCGCCGGCCGACGAGGAGGAGCCCGCATGACGCTCAACAAGATGATGATCATCGGCAACCTCGGTGCGGACCCGGAGCTTCGCTACACGCCCGGCGGAAAGGCCGTGACGGATCTGCGCGTGGCGGTCAACGACAACCGGAAGGGGCCTGACGGCGAGTGGATCGAGGAGACGCTCTGGTTCCGGGTGAGCGTCTGGGAGCAGCAGGCTGAGCGACTCGCCGAGCAGCTGCGCAAGGGCAACAAGATCTACGCCGAGGGGCAGCTGCGAGCCCGCGAGTACGAGGCGCGCGACGGCCAGAAGCGGACGTCGCTCGAGCTCGCCTTCGCCCGCGTCGTGAACCTCGAGCGCCGGCCGCGCGACGAGGATGGGGGACCCGGTGGCAGTGGCGCCGCCTTTGACGACGCGCCGCCGCAGGTGCGCCCACGTGGCGCCGGCCAGCCCGAGCCGCAGCCCCAACGTTCCTCCGCGCCGGGCGCGGAGATGGACGTCGACGACATTCCCTTCTAGCACGCACCAGATCCACGAGGACCGATACGCACCATGGCCAGCCCACGATCGCGCCGCGAGTCGGCGGACTACTACCGAGACCGCCGACGCCGCAAGGTCTGTAACTTCTGCGTCGACAAGGCGGAGAGCATCGACTACAAGGAGGTCAACCGCCTCCGCCGCTACCTGAGCGAGCGAGCCAAGATCGAGCCGCGGCGCAAGACGGGCACCTGCGCTCGCCATCAGCGCATGCTCACGACGGCGCTGAAGCGGGCCCGCCACGTGGCACTGCTCCCGTACGCCCCGCAGCACCTCCGCCCCTGACGATCCGACCGGCCGAGCGTGAGTTGACGCTCATCGGCCGGTCGGCGACAGTATCCAGGCCCGAGGGGGAGTACCCCTGACAGGTGCCATCGTCAGGACGGCGGGCTCATCCCGCCCGGTGGCACCGACCGATCCGCGTGGCGGTCGGGAGAGACCTTCGGCCGTCGACACCGCTCCGGCCATTGGAGGAAATCCTCACTCGTGGACATCGTCCTGCTCGTGGGCTCGCTCGCGATCATCCTGATCGCCGCCGAGCTCTTCACGAATGGCATCGAGTGGCTCGGGCACAAGCTGAACCTGGCCGAGGGTGCGGTCGGCAGCGTCCTCGCTGCGGTGGCCACGGCAATGCCCGAGACGCTCATTCCGGTGATCGCGATCCTCGGGCCGGTCATCCTCGGCGGGACCGCCACCGAGACCTCAGAGGCCGTCGGCGTCGGCGCGATCCTGGGTGCGCCGTTCATGCTCTCGACGCTGGCGATGTTCGTGACCGGCATCGCCATCGTCATCTTCGCCCGGCGCGGCCGGCGGACCACCGATCTGCGCGTGAACACGACCGTGCTCGGGCGCGACGTCGCCTTCTTCGTGGTCGGGTACGGCATCGCCATCGGCACCGCCTTCCTGCCGCAGGAACTGAGCTGGCTGAAGTGGGTGGCGGCAGGAGCCCTGTTCGTGCTCTATGCGATCTACGTGCGCCTGCACTTCACCGATGCCGCGGAGGAGAGCGACGCCGCGGATCTGAGCCAGCTGCACCTCACCCGTGTGCCGCCCCTCCGCGGGCGTCAGATGCTCGAGATCGACCACTTCCCGGGCCCACACTCGGTGACGGGCGGCGAGCCGCGCCTGGCAATCGTCGTCGCACAGGTCGTGCTCGCGCTGGGACTGATCATCGTTGGCGCGCAGGTCTTCGTCGGCGCCGTCGAGCACCTCTCGACGGTGGTCGGCCTCGACCCCACGATCCTCGCACTGATCATCGCGCCGATCGCCACCGAGCTGCCCGAGAAGTTCAACAGCGTGCTCTGGGTCCGCAACGGCAAGGACACCCTGGCCATGGGCAACATCACCGGTGCCATGGTCTTCCAGAGCTGCCTGCCGACCGTGCTCGGCCTGCTCTTCACGACCTGGACCTTCACGCCTGAGAGCGCCATCCACTTCGCATCGGCCGGCGTCGCGTTCGTGTCGACCATCCTGATCTTCGGGGGCATGATCTGGCGCGGTCGCCTCACGGCGTGGGCGCTGCTGATCGGCGGGCCGCTGTACCTGGTCTACATCTATCTGGCGCTCTTCACCGATCTCGGCGCCTCGGCGGCGCCGGTGCACTGATCGTCATCGGCCAAAGCGGCTCCGGTGATCGTCCGGACGTCGCGGGTATACTTGCGCGCGCCGATGCGTCGATGGCGCGTCGGCGCGCCCGAGCGAAGGAGGCAGCCTTGTTGGAGCAGGAGAATCGAACCCAGGCCGCGGCGGTGGAGACCACCACCGAGCTGTGGGCGTTCTTCCGTGGCGACTTCGTGCCGCTCCGCGACGCGAACATCAACGTGATGACGCACGGCTTCAACTACGGGACCGCTGTTTTCGAAGGCATTCGCGCCTACTGGAACGCGGACGAGGAGCAGCTCTTCGCCCTCGAGCTGGTCGCGCACTACCACCGCATCCGTGCCTCCGCGCGCCTGCTGATGATGGAGATCGGCCAGTCGCCCGAGGAGCTCGCCGAGATCACCGTCGAGCTGCTGCGCCGCGACGGCCTTCGCGAGGACGTCTACCTCCGCCCGATCATCTACAAGAGCTCCGAGACGATCGGGGTACGCCTCCACAACCTCGACGCCGACATCACCATCTTCGGCGTTCCGTTCGGCCAGTACATCGACACCGAGGGCGGAATCCGTGCCCAGGTCAGCAGCTGGCGTCGAACCGACGACAACGCCATCCCCGCACGCGGCAAGATCACCGGGGCGTACGTGAACGGTGCGCTCGCCAAGAGCGAGGCCCAGCTCAACGGCTTCGACGAGGCGATCGTGCTGACATCCGACGGCCACGTGAGCGAAGGGAGCGCGGAGAACCTCTTCATCGTGAAGCGCGGAGTGCTCATCACGCCCCCGGTCACGGACAACATCCTCGAGGGCATCACGCGCGCGCGGCTGATGGAGATCGCTCGCGACGACCTCGGGGTCGAGGTGCTCGAGCGCTCGATCGACCGCACCGAGCTGTACAGCGCCGACGAGGTGTTCCTGTGCGGCACCGGGGCGCAGATCAGCCCGGTCATCGAGATCGACCGGCGGAGCATCGGTGGGGGACATCCGGGCGAGATCACCAGGAACCTGTCGCGGACCTACTTCGACGCCGTGCGCGGCCGTCTGCCGGCCTACCGCGGCTGGCTGACACCGGTCTACTAGGAGGCAGCGCCGCGACGGCTGGTTCTCGACCGCGACCGGCCGTGCGGGCGGTTCGACGACGATGACCACCACCACCGACGATCCCGATCGCCTGCGCTGGCTGGGCCGCCTCCTCGAGATGGTCCCCGGCATGATCTCCTGGTCAATCCTGATCCTGCCGCTCTGGCTCAGCTTCAGCTATCCGTGGCTGGTCGCCTACTTCGTCCTCAGCTTCGACTTCTACTGGCTATGCCGCGCGCTCTGGTTCGCCGGCGCGGTGATCGTCGCGTTCGGACGGATTCAGGACGTGCATGCCGTCGACTGGACCGAGCGGGTCGCCGGCCTTGCCGATCCGAAGGCCCGCATTGCGGCCCTGGAAGCCCGCCTCACGTCGCTCGGCCCCGATCTGCCTCGCGAGGCGCTCGGCGTCATCGGGCTCGCTCGTCCGACCGGCGCGGAGCGGCGGCGCCTGCGGCGCGAGATGACTGAGCTGCGGGCGGTCGAGGCGCTGCCGGATGCGCCGCCTTCGGCCGACGATCTGATTCACCTGGCCCTCATCCCGACCTACACCGAGCCGCTCGAGAAGCTGCGGTACACGGTCCGCGCCCTCGCCGAGGCGGAGTGGCCCGCGGAGCGCAAGATCTGCGCGATCATCACGCGCGAGACGGACGAGTCCGGCATCGCCAACGTGAAGACCCTGCAGGCCGAGTTCCGCGGCGCATTCGCGGAGTTCATCCACATCCTCGATCCGCTCGAACCGGGGATCGTGGTCGGCAAGAGCAGCGCGATGGCATGGGGTGGCCGCTACCTCTATCGAAAGCTGGTGCGGGAGCGCGGCATGGATCCGCATCGGATCATCGTCACGGACCTCGACGCCGACTACCGCGTGCATCCGCAGTACTTCGCCTACCTGAGCTGGGTGCACCTGACCGATCCGAACCGGGAGACGCAGCTCTATCAGCCGATTCCGTACTTCCACAACAACATCTGGGATGCGCCGATGCTCCAGCGGCTGTTCGCCGCTGTGCTGACCCAGCTGCAGATGTGGCGCAGCGTGCTGCCGGAGAAGCTGCAGAGCTTCGGGTCGTACTCGACGACGCTGCACCTCGTCCACGACGTCGGCTATTGGGCGACCGACGCCATCCCGGAGGACAGTCGCTTCTACTGGAAGAGCTACTTCCGCTATGGCGACCGCTTCCGCGCCGTCCCACTCTTCATGCCGATCTACGGCGACGCGGTGCGCGCGCGCGGATACTGGCGGAGCATGGCCGAGCAGTACCTGCAGGCACGACGCTGGGCGTGGGGCGTCACCGACATCCCCTACGTGGTCGACAACGCGGTCAGGCACGCCGAGATTCCATTCTCGTCGCGCTTCTGGCGCGTCATCAACCTGTTCGGCGAGCACATCAACTGGGCGATCACGCCCTTCGTCCTCACCTTCGGCGCAACGGTGCCGCTGCTGATCAACCCCGCCTTCGCCGAAACGACCCTCGGCCAGAACCTGCCGCTCTACGCGAGCGCCATGCTCAGCATGGCGATCGTCAGCCTGGCCGTGCTCATCGTGGTCGAGCACCGGATCGTGCCACCACGGCCGGTCGAGTGGGGTTTGGTCCAGCGGGTGCTCAGCTACGTGCAATGGATCGGACTGCCATTCGTCGGCATCATCTTCAGCATGGTCCCGGCCCTCGACGCCCAGACGCGCCTGCTGACCGGCCGCTACCTGGAGTACAAGGTCACCGAGAAGGTCTGAGCCGATGTCCGACCGCGTCCCGCCGATCGCCCGCATCCGTCTCTCCCGCTCGCTCCCGCGCCTCCTGGTCCTGCCCTTCCTCGGATTCCTGGCTGGCGCCGCCGCCATCGCCGGCGGGCTGCTCCTGGTGCCCGACACCATCGGGTTGGTGGTCGCCGGACTGGGCGGGATCGTCATCCTGGGTTCGCTGATCGGCGCGATCGTGCTGCTCAGCGTGCGCCTCGACGTCGAGGAGGCGGCCGTCTGCCTCGGCTGGCTCGGAGGCGAGCGGATCTATCCACTCAGCCCCGGACCGGTCACACGGGTCCGGCTGCGCGGTGACAACGCATCGAGGCTGCGCTCGGCGCCACGGCTGCTGCCCTGGCAGCTCGGCCGGGGCCGGCTGCGCGGCGAGGAGGACGTGGAGGTCGTCCGCCTGGCGCCGACCGCCGACCGCCATCCTGGTTCCGACCGAGCGGGGCCGGCTGGCGATCGCCGCCGCCGACGAGAAGGGGCTGCTGGACGCCCTGTCGCGCGCCGCTCGAGCCCGGCAGCGGCTCGAGGACCTGACGCGGGAAGCGCCACCGGTGGTCGAGCCCACGCGGCCCGTGGAGGTGGAGGTCACCCCGGCCCTGATGACCGGCATCGAGCGAGCCCTCTTCGAGGACCGCATGGCCGAGGAGCGCGCGGCGGCGCTCGGCGCAGCCGAGGGAGAGCGGCTTGCCGCGGTGGCCGGCACCGCTCAGGTCGACGCGAGCGCCGGCGCCGAGCTCGCGACGGTTCCGGCCGAGACCGTGGGGGATCGACGGCGCCTGCCGCGTCCCCAATTGGGGCCGGCCGCCGGACCGAGCCTCGCGCTGCTGGTGCTGCCGCTGGTCGGGGCCGGTGCGGCCTGGGGCCTCGCCGTCATGCTCGACCGGATGCCCAACCCCGGGACAGACCTCTGGCGCCTCACCGCATTGGGCCTCGTGCTCGCCGGGCCGGCGACCTCGGTGGGCGCGATCATGGCGCGCATCTACTGGCCCCGACTCGTGGCGGTGGTCGTGGCCGGCGGCCTGGCGGCGGCGGTCTTCCTGGGACGTGCCCTGCTGGGCTGACCCGCTCGGCTGAATTGACACAGTGGCGGCCGGCTGCCACGATCGGCCACCAATCCGAACCACGGCGACGACGGAGCCACGACGGCCGTCAGCAAGGTCGGCAGCGAGCCCGGACGGTGGAAGCGGGCGACCACCGGCGACGACAGTCATCCCTCCTGAGCCGGAGGTGCCAAGCGGCGCGAGCCGTGTGTAACGCCTCCCGGGTCCGCCACCCGATATCGATGGCGACGAGTGGACTGCATGCCGCCTTCCGTTGGACGTCAGGGCGCATCGGTCAAGCGCGGGTGGTACCGCGGGAGTTGCTCCCGTCCCGGATGTCCGGGGCGGGATTCTTGTTGTCAGGAGCTGTGTTGAGCGAGTTGTTCAGGCCGGTATCGAGCAAGCTGGAGGTCCCCGCGCTCGAACGCGAGGTGATCGCGCGCTGGCGCGAGCGCGACACGATGGCGCGCTACCTCGCACGCAACGACGACTCGGAGCGGCGTTTCAGCTTCGTCGACGGGCCGATCACCGCCAACAACCCGATGGGCGTCCATCACGCCTGGGGGCGGACGTACAAGGACCTCTTCCAGCGCTACCACACCATGCTCGGCGAGAAGCAGCGCTACCAGAACGGCTTCGACTGCCAGGGCCTGTGGATCGAGGTCAACGTCGAACGCGACCTCGGATTCAACAACAAGCGGCAGATCGAGGAATACGGGATCGACCGCTTCGTGGAGCGCTGCAAGGCGCTGGGTCGACACGTACGCCGCCATGCAGACGGAGCAGAGCAAGCGGCTCGGCTACTGGATGGACTGGGACAACAGCTACTACACGAACTCCGACGAGAACAACTACACCGTCTGGGCGTTCCTGGCCGAGTGCCATCGGAAGGGCCTCATCTATCGCGGCCACGACGTGATGCCCTGGTGTCCCCGGTGCGGGACGGGGATCTCGAACATGGAGGCCGCGGAGGGGTACGCGGTGGCGAAGCACCTGTCCGTGACGCTGCGCCTGCCCATCACCAGCCCGGGCCACGAGGACGAGGACCTGCTCGTCTGGACCACGACGCCGTGGACGCTGTCCAGCAACGTTGCCGCCGCGGTGCATCCC
The DNA here is from genome assembly GCA_963759405.1 of uncultured Chloroflexia bacterium. Classification (GTDB taxonomy): domain Bacteria; phylum Chloroflexota; class Limnocylindria; order QHBO01; family QHBO01; genus JACDBZ01. Next base: position 95,233 of record CAVWZA010000019.1, read on the forward strand.
GGCCTGACCTATCAGCTGGTCGAGGGCGCCGCCGGCCGCAGGTGGTGGGTGAGTGCCGGCTCGAAGCAGCGCGTCGCAGGTGACGCGCGGCTGGTGCGCGAGGCACCCGGCAGCGAGCTCCTGGACCTCACCTACGCCGGGCCGTTCGACGAGCTGCCGGCCGCCGCCGGCGTGACGCACCGCGTCATCCCGTGGGACGAGGTCTCGGACGCGGAGGGAACCGGGATCGTGCACATCGCCCCCGGCTGCGGCCAGGAGGACTTCGCGCTCAGCAAGGCGTTCGACCTGCCCGTGATCGACCCGATCGACCAGTTCGGGGTCTTCGGCGAGGGTTTCGGCTGGCAGACCGGCCGCTACGCCGGTGCCGTCGACGATCCCGCGACCGACATGGCCCGGGCGGTCGTGGCCGACCTGGAGTCGAAGGGCCTGCTGGTGGCGAAGGAGAGCTACTCCCACTCGTACCCGCATTGCTGGCGGTGCGGTACGCAGCTGATCTTCCGGCTGGTCGACGAGTGGTTCATCGCCATGGATCCGCTTCGGGCACCCATCAGCGCCTCGACGCGCGCCGTGACCTGGCTTCCGGACGGCATCGGCCTCGAGGAGCGCGAGCTCGACTGGCTCCGCAACATGGGCGACTGGATGATCAGCAAGAAGCGCTACTACGGATTGGCGCTTCCGATCTGGCAGTGCACGGACTGCGACGGCTGGGAGGTCATCGGCTCGAAGGAGGAGCTCCGCGACCGGGCGGTCGCCGGCTGGGACGAGTTCGAGGGCCACACGCCACATCGGCCGTGGGTCGATGCGGTCGAGATCGCCTGCGCGAGCTGCGGTGGCCGAGCCAGGCGGACCTCCGACGTCGGCAATCCCTGGCTGGACGCCGGGATCGTGGGGCTCTCGACCCTGAAGTGGAACACCGACCGCGAATACTGGGCGCAGTGGTACCCAGCGGACTGGATCAGCGAGTCGTTCCCCGGCCAGTTCCGGAACTGGTTCTACGCGCTGCTGACCGAGTCGACGGTGATGACCGGCGAGGCTCCGATGCGCGCGCTCTTCGGCTACGCGACGCTCCTCGACGAGGACGGCGAGGAGATGCACAAGAGCAAGGGCAACTCGATCCCGTTCGACGAGGCCGCGGAGCGGATCGGCTCGGACGTGATGCGCTGGATGTACGCGGCCGCCAATCCCGCGGTCAACCTCCGCTTCGGCTACGGGCCCGGCCACGAGGTCGTGCGCCGATTCTTCCTGCCGCTCTGGAACACCTACGGCTTCCTCGTCACGTACGCCCGCCTGGACGGCTGGACGCCGGATCAGGTCGACGGCGTGGCCGAAGCACGAACGCTCCTGGACCGATGGATCCTGTCGCGCCTCGACGCGCTGGTTGCCGAGACGAGGATCTCGTTCGATGGCTACGACGCGATGCGCGCCACGCGTGCCATCGAGGCGTTCGTCGACGACCTCTCGAACTGGTACGTGCGCCGCAACCGGCGTCGGTTCTGGAAGGGTGAGCTCGACGCCGACAAGCGCGCCGCCTACGCGACCCTGTACGAGGTGCTCACGACGCTGACGCGACTCATGGCGCCGATCATCCCGCACGTCGCCGACGCGATCTGGGAGAACCTGGTCACCACCGTCGACGCCGACGCGACGGACAGCGTGCACCTCACCGACTTCCCCGAGCAGGTCGCGGGCCGTGCCGACTCCGGAGTCGACCGTGGCGTCGAGCTGGCGCGCCGGACGGTGGCGCTCGGTCGCGGCGCGCGCTCGGCCGCGGCGCTGCGCACCCGTCAGCCGCTGCGGACGGCTCGCCTCAAGCTTCCTGGCGCGGCCACCGGCTTCGCCGACGAGCCGAGCGTCGACGCGGCGCTGCGCCAGGAGATCCGCGAGGAGCTCAACGTCCGTGAGATCGAGCTCATTCCCGACGAGTCGGAGATGGTCGAGCGCACGCTCTATCCGCTCCTGCCGGTGATCGGCCCACGCCACGGCAACGCGGTCGGGGCGATCATGGGCGGCGTCCGCTCCGGCGACTGGCATCTCGAGGACGACGGGACGGCCGTTGCCGGCGGGGTGACGCTGCAGCCGGACGAGTTCCAGCTCACCGCGCGCGCCCGACCCGGCCACGAGGTCGCGGAGGACGGCGACCTGCTCGTCGCGCTCGACACCACCCTCGACGACGAGCTCGCCGCCGAAGGCGTTGCCCGCGAGGTCGCGCACCGGCTGCAGGCGATGCGCAAGGCGTCCGGCTACGAGATCAGCGACCGCGTGGACGTGGCGATCGCCGGCGATCGCGCCACCATCGACCAGCTGCGCCCGTTCCAGGCGTGGCTCGCCGACGAGCTGCTGGCGAGCTCCGTGGAGCTCGGGCCCGACGCCGCGGTCGCTGCCGCGGATGCGGCCGAGCAGCTCGACCTCGACGGCGTCAGCCTGCGCCTCTCGGTGGCCCGCGCCTGATCGGCTCGAGGTCGGCTAGAGTGGGATCCGTGGAGGGCGGCACCGATCGAGACGCATCGTTGAGGCCCGTGCTCGTCCTGGCGGGCGCGGCGCTGGTGCTGTACGCGCTCGACCAGGTCACCAAGGCGCTGGTCGTGGCCAACGTCCCACTCGGCGCCCGGTACGACGTGATCGGGGAGTTCGTCCAGCTGTGGCACGTTCGTAACACCGGCGCCGCCTTCAGCATCCTTCCCGGCGCCACGTGGCTCTTCGTGCCGGTCACGCTTGGCGCGATCGGGATGGTCGTCTACTTCCATCGAACGCTCCGCGCCCGCGGGCCGTGGATCCAGATCATCCTGGGAGCCATCCTGGCCGGGGCACTCGGCAACCTCACCGACCGCCTGCGGCTCGGCTACGTCACCGACTTCGTCAGCGTCGGCATCGGCAACGTGCGATTCCCGACCTTCAACGTGGCCGACTCGGCCGTGGTGCTCGGGATCGCCGCGCTGGTCACCTACCTGACATTCTTCGACCAGCCCCGCTCGGCGGAGGTCGCGGGGTGATGGCCCCGGTCGAGGACCGCACCGTCGAGGGGCCGGCGCCCGCGGGGAGGGTCGACCTGGCGGTGGCGTCCGTCGGCGGCATCAGCCGCGCCCACGCCCAGCGGCTCATCGGCGATGGGCGCGCCCTGGTCGACGGGGGGCGCCGGCGCTCCAGCGATCGGCTGGTCGGTGGCGAGCTCATCAGCGTCGAGCTCAGCGCGCCACCGGACGAGACCCTCTTCCCGGAGTCGATCCCGTTCGGTGTCGCCTACGAGGACGAGACGATGCTGATCGTCGACAAGCCGGCCGGCCTCGTCGTCCATCCCTCGGCGGGGCACACCACCGGCACGCTCGTCAACGCGCTCCTCGGTCGTTCACGCGACCGCGGGGAGGCGCTCGGCTCGATCGCCGGCGTGGGGCGTCCGGGGATCGTGCATCGGCTCGACAAGGAGACGAGCGGCCTGATCGTGGTCGCCAAGACCGACCTGGCCCAGTCGAGCCTGATGCGCCAGTTCGGCGATCGGACCATCGAGAAGGAGTACCTGGCACTCGTGCGCGGCGAGGTGCCGTCGTCGCGCGGCCGGATCGAGGCGCCGATCGGGCGGGATCCGCGCGACCGTCAGCGGATGGCCGTGGTCGCCGGCGGCCGGGCGTCGACCACCGAGTACGACGTGATCGCCACCGGCGGCGGCTACGCACTCCTTGCCTTGCGACCGCTGACCGGGCGGACCCACCAGATCCGCGCCCACCTGTCCTACCTGGGCCTCCCGATCGCCGGCGACATCCGGTATGGCGGGGGAGAGGGGCCCGGCGGGCTGCGGCGCCAATTCCTGCACGCGTCGCGGCTTGGGCTCGAGCGTCCGCTCGACGGCCGGCGCCTCCGCGCCTGGAGCGAGCTTCCCGCCGAGCTGGCCGCCTGTCTCGAGGCATCCGGCGTGACCGTGGCCGCGGGCCGCCTGCCGGCGGGCGTCGGCGCCGAGGTCGAGCCGTGATCGACGATGAGGCGGTGAGCGACCAGCAGAAGCGGATGACGTTCCCCAACCCGATGCTGGTGGTCGTGTCGGGCCCATCGGGGGTCGGCAAGAGCACCATCGTCGCCGAGCTGGCGCGCCGCCACCCGCAGGTTGTGCCGATCGTGACGGCGACCACCCGCGAGCGGCGCGAGGGCGAGATCCACGGCGTCCACTATCACTTCCTCGATCGCGACGACTTCATCGGGCTGCGTGACGGCGGTGGGCTGCTCGAATGGGCGGAGGTGCACGGCAACCTGTACGGCACGCCGATCGACCAGGTGCGAGGCATCCTCGCTGCCGGTCGCGACGCCATCCTGACGATCGATCCCCAGGGCGCGCGGCAGGTCAGGACCAAGGTTCCCGACGCGCTCCTCATCTTCGTCAAGCCGCCGTCCATGGAGGACCTCGCGACGCGGCTCCGCAAGCGAGGCAGCGAGTCCGCCGATTCCCTCGCGCGACGCCGTCGCGACGCGGAGCACTGGATGGCCGAGGCCGACGAGTACGACCACGTGGTCGTCAACGAAACGGGGCGCGCTGAGGAGGCGGCCGAGCGCATCTGGGAGATCATCCAGGCAGAGGCACGCCGCGAGCCACCGCGTCGCCCACGGATCTGAAGGCGGCCCTGGAATGACCCTGCCCGGTCGCGCGGTGCGCGTGGCCGTCGACGCACTGGCCGACCGTCCGGAGCGCACCTTCAGCTACCTCGTTCCCTCCGAGACTGGAGATGCCCGCTCCCGGCTCGCTCCTGCTGGTTCCCTACGGCCGCAGGCTGGCGCTGGGCTACGTGCTCGATGGCGAGGCCGACGCGCAGGACGGGGCGCAGGCCGGCGAGCTCAAGCCGATCGAAGCAGTCGTCTCCGCCCCGATGCTGACGCCCGATCTGCTCGTCCTGGCCGAGGAGATCGCCGCCTACTATCGCGCGCCGATCGGCACCACACTGGCGGCGATGCTGCCGCCGGGCCTCGAGTCGCGGCTCGACCGCCGGTGGGAGATCCGCGACGGGACCGATCTGCCCGCCGGCCTCGTGGAGGCGGCCGATGCGGACGGCCTGGTCGCCGATGCCAGCCTGATGCGCTCCGCGCCACGTCGTGGGCGGAACGCCTGGCTGGAGCGGCTTCGGCGGTCGGGCGCGATCCGCTCGCATTGGGCATTGCGTGCCGCAGAGGTCAACCCACGCCGCGTGCGGGTGCTGCGCCCCGTGGCGGGCGACGCCGAGCCGCCACGGCGGGCGCCCGTGCAGCGGGCCGTCCTGGAGGCGCTGGGTGGCAGGGAGCGCACGATGGCAGAGCTGGCCGAGGCGCTGGACATGCAGCCGGCCGCGCTCCTGGCTCCGGCCCGCCGGCTGGTCGCGCTGGGACGGGCGGAGCTCGATTGGCGGACGGTCGAGCGCAGCCCCCTGGCGCATCGGGCCGAAACGCCGAACCTGCGTCACGAGCTTGCCGAGGAGCAGCTCGCCGCCCTCGATGCGATCGGCGCACTGGAGCCGGGCCACGAGCTCCTCCTGCAGGGCGTCGCGGCCTCCGGCAAGACGGATCTGTACCTCGCCGCCACGTTCGAGACCCTGGCTGCCGGACGGGACGTCATCGTGACGGTCCCGGAGGTGAGCCTCGTCCCGCAGATCGGCGACCGGCTCCGCGCGCTCATCGGTGACGAGCTCGGCGTCCTCCACTCCGGCCTCTCGGCGGGAGAGCGGCACGACGAGTGGTGGCGAATCCTGCGCGGCGAGGTCCGGGTCGTGGTCGGCACCCGGACGGCGGCCTTCGCGCCGCTCGCACGCCTCGGGCTCATCATCGTGGACGAGGAGCACGACGGCGGCTACAAGTCGGACCGGACGCCGCGCTACGACGCCCGCTGGGTGGCCCGACGTCGTGCCGCGATCACCGGCGCCCGCGTCATCCTGGGAAGCGCGACGCCCGACCTCGTCAGCCTGGCGCGCGTCCGTGGCGGGCACGCCGAGCGAGCTCAGCTCGTCGAGCGACGGGTGGGCGCCACCCCTGCCGTCGAGGTGGCGGACCTTCGCGCGGAGCTCGCCGGCGGTAACCGCTCCATCTTCTCCACGGCACTGGCCGATGCGCTCGGTGCGCTCCGGCGGGGGAGCGAGCAGGCCGTCCTGCTCCTGAACCGGCGGGGAGCCGCCACCTTCATCCTGTGCCGCGACTGCGGCGAGAGCCTGCGGTGCCCGGACTGCGAATTGCCCTTCGTCTTCCACCTCGATGGGGGGACGCTGCGCTGCCACCACTGTGGCCGCTCCTCCGTTCCGACCGAGAAGTGCCCCAGCTGCGGGAGCGGCCGCATCCGCTACTTCGGCGCCGGCACCCAGCGCGTCGAGGCCGAACTGCGAGCGCGATACCCCGGCCTCCGGATCGGACGCCTCGACTCCGACGCCCTGGCCGCTCGACGCGGGTTCGAGACGATCTATGACGACTTCCGCGAGGGACGCACCGACGTCCTCGTCGGCACGCAGCTCGCCGCCAAGGGCCTCGACCTGCCGTCGGTCACGCTCGCCGGCGTGATCGCGGCCGACGTGACGCTCAACCTGCCCGACTACCGAGCGGCGGAGCGCACGTTCCAGCTGCTGGCCCAGGTGGCCGGCCGGGCCGGACGGGGTCCGTTGCCGGGCCGCGTCATCTTCCAGACCTACGCGCCGGGACACTACGCCGTGCGCAACGCGGCGGCGCTCGATGTCGACGGCTTCGCGGACGACGAGCTGCTGCGCCGCCGGCTGCTCGGCTACCCGCCCTTCAGCCTCCTGGCCAGGCTGCTCATCGCCGATGCGGACCGGGGGAGGGCGGAGGAGCGCGGCCGGCAGGCGGCCGCCGCAGTCGCCGTTCCGGGCGCCGAGGTGCTCGGCCCGCTGCCCTCGTACGTCGTGCGGCGCGCCGGCCGCTACCGGATGCAGGTCGTCATCCGCGCGCCCGACGCCGATACGCGCGCGGCCGCCCTCGAGCGCGTCCCGCCGGGGATCGCCATCGACGTCGACCCCGAGTCACTCCTGTGATCGGTACAATGCCGAGCGCCATGGCCATCCGCCCCATCCTCACCGCCGACGAGCCGATCCTGCGCGAGCGAACGAAGAGGGTCTCGACCTTCGACGCCAGCCTGCATCGGCTGCTCGACGACATGCTGGTGACGATGCGCGACGCGCCCGGGCGTCGGGTTGGCCGCGAACCAGATCGGCGTCCCGCTCCAGGTCGCCATCATCGAGGTCGACGAGAAGGTCACCGAGCTCGTGAACCCCCAGATCGTGAAGGGCTCCGGGGAGCAGCTCGACTGGGAGGGCTGCCTCTCGATCCCGGGCTACGTGGCCGAGGTCGAACGCCACGCGAAGGTGACGGTGAAGGCGCGCGACCGGCACGGAAAGGAGTTCCGGGTGAAGGGGACCGAGCTCCTGGCCCGCGCCCTCCAGCACGAGATCGACCACCTCAACGGGACGCTCTACATCGATCACCTCGAGTCGCTCGAGGAGCTCGTCCGGGTCAGCGAGTCGACCGAGGAGGTCACCGAAGAGGCGGCCGCCGGCATCTAGTGGGCGGCATCGGGCGGATCGCCTTCCTCGGCACCGGGGCCTTCGGGGTTCCGCTGCTGTCGCACGTTGCCGGCCAGGCCGACGACCTGATCGTCATCAGCCAGCCGGATCGGCCGGCCGGGCGCCGCCTTCAGCTGCGCGCAACCCCGGTCACCGCCTTCGCGCGCGAGCACGGGATCCCGGTCCTGACGCCACACCGGCTTCGTTCCGACGAGGCAGCAGATGCGCTGCGCACCTACGCTCCCGACGGGCTGGTCCTGGTGGCGTACGGCCAGCTGGTGCCGCAGGCGCTGCTCGACGTCGCGGAGCGCCCGCCGCTCAACGTCCACCCGTCCCTCCTGCCGCGGCACCGCGGCGCCGCGCCGGTTGCCGGCACCATCCTCGCCGGCGATCGGGAGGGCGGGGTGACGCTCATGGTCATGACCGCGGAGCTCGACGCCGGGCCGATCGTCCGACGGTGGCCGGTCCCGCTCACTGGCCGCGAGACGACCCCCGAGCTCGAGGCGGCGCTCGCCGACCTTGCCGCGGAGGTCGTTCCACCGGTGCTCGACCAATGGGCCTCCGGGGCCATCGACCAGGAGCCCCAGGACGAGGCCGCCGCGACCTACGTCCATCCGTTCACGCGATCGGACGGTTGGATCGACTGGCAGCGGCCGGCGGTCGAAATCGACCGGCAGGTCCGGGCGCTCCAGCCGTGGCCAGGTGCCTGGACCACGGTCGACGGGCGACGCATCCACATTCGGCGAGCGCGCCCCGTCACCGGCGTCGACGGGGTCCCGATCGGCGCCCTGTTCGCCGGCGAGACGCAGATCGTGGCGTGCGGGGTCGGCGGCCTGCTCCTCGAGATCGTCCAGCCCGAGGGACGAGCCACGATGCCCGCGGACGCCTGGCGACGAGGGCTCGGCCGCGAGCACGTGATGCTCGGTGCCGGACGCCCGGCGGAGGTGGCGCGCTAGCTTCGCGCCGCGGCCGGCTCCCGCTCGACGACCTCGCCCGGCAGGTGCAACAGGTTGTGCACGCTCCACACGCCGCCGATCGCGCCCGCCTCGGTGGCCAGGCGATCACGCATCTCCGCATCAGGCACCTCGCCCCGCAGGACGACGATGCCGCGCTCGACGTTGATGTTGATCGTTCCCTTCGGCACCGACGGATCGCGGAAGAGCTTCGTCTCGACCTTTGAGGTCAGTGTGCCGTCGTCCAGGAACGATTCGTCCCGGTCCCCGGCGTGCCGTGCCGCGGCCAGGCGGCCCGAGGCGGTCGATCGAGCGAAGTGAGCGGCGCGACCCGCCTGGCGGCCGGCACGGCGGACCGTGGCTCCGGCCTGGTCGACCAGGCGCGCCCGACGCGCCCGCCCACGGGCCGGGTCCAGGAGAAACGTCGCGATCGCGCCGGCGAGCGCGGTGGCGGCTGCGATCAGCCCCGTCCCGACCCAGCCCGCCCCGCGCGGCTCAGGGCTGAGTGCTCGGCGGGTTCTCCGGCCGGTCGACTTGGCTGATCGGCGCACGTCTCGTGTGCGATGGGTGAGGTTCATGGGTTTCTCTCCGTGCGTGGTGTCTGGGCACTCCTATCGCAGCCTGCGTGCCGCGATCGGCCGAGAACCGCCAAGCTGCCGAAAAATCGAGCCGGGAGGAGGTCGGATATACTCGGCTCAGCCCCACGGAGGTGGGCATACAGTGATGTTTTTCGACCCGCTCTACATCGTCATCCTGGTGGTCACGTTGGGGATCACCGGATGGGCCGCGTGGCGCGTCAGATCAACCTATGCAAAGTGGTCCAAGGTGGATTCGGGCATTAACGCCGACGCCTTCGACTTCGCACGCCGACTCCTGGATCGCCAGGGCCTGCAAGACGTCAAGATCGAGCCGACTCCCGGCCAGCTGACCGACCACTACGACCCCCGCGGCAAGGTGCTGCGGGTCAGCACCCAGGTGGCCGATGCCACGGCTCTCACCACCGCCGGCGTGGTGACCAGCGGACCTCGCCTGTCCGTGGCCGCCGCCGCCGTCATCGCCCACGAAGTGGGCCACGCCCTCCAGGACCACGCCGGCGACCCGGCCATGAAGCTTCGACAGGCGATCGTGCCCGCCGCACAGTTCGGCTCCGGCATCGCACCGTGGCTGATCCTCGCGGGCCTGTTCACCCAGATCACCGGGCTCGCCGTCATCGGCCTGATCGGCTTCGCCGGCGCCGTCCTCTTCACCTTCGCCACGCTGCCGGTCGAGATCGGCGCATCGGGCAAGGCGCTCGCCTTCGTCAACGGGCTCGGCATGGTCGGCGAGAAGGAGACGGGCGCACGCGAGGTGCTCAAGGCAGCGGCCTGGACGTACGTGGCCGGCGCGCTCGCGGCGCTGCTGACCTTCCTGTACTACGCCTTCCTCATCTTCGGACGGCGTGACTGATTCTCTGGTGGGGGGCCTTCCCCTCGCCGGCCCCGCGCCGGCGATCAGCGAGATCGACTCCGCATCGCTCGCCGCGTGGCTCTCCGCCCGCGGCGAGCCGGCGTACCGGGTGGCGCAGGTGCTGTCCGGTGCGCATCGGCCCGAGGCATCGGCCTTCGACGACCTCACCGACCTGCCGGCTGCCGCTGCGCGCGGAGCTGGCGCAGGCGTTTCGCTTCAGCACGATCACCGACAGCCACGTGCTGGGCGCCGATGGCGGGCATGACCGCCAAGGCGGTCCACGAGCTCGAGGACGGGCAGCGCATCGAATCGGTCCTGATGCGCTACGCGGCGCGCGGAACCATGTCCGAGCGCACCACCGTGTGCATCTCGTCGCAGGCCGGCTGCGCCGTGAATTGCCCGTTCTGCGCCACCGGCCAGGCCGGATTCGGCCGCCAGCTGAGTCCCGGCGAGATCGTCGACCAGGTCCTTCACTGGCATCGGCCGCCGTGGAACGCGCTCGGCGATGCAACGACGGGGCACTACAACATCGTGTTCATGGGGATGGGGGAGCCGCTCAACAACGCCGATCGCGTGTTCGAGGCCGTCCGCCTCCTCAATGATCCCGAGCGGCTCGGGATCGGCGCGCGGCATATCACCGTCAGCACCTCGGGCGTGGTCCCGGGCATGGACCGCATGGTCGAGGAGCTGCCCCAGGTCAACCTGGCGATCAGCCTTCACGCGGCCGACGGACGAGCTCCGCGACGAGCTGGTGCCGATCAACCGCAAGTGGCCGGTTCGTGAGGTGATCGCCGCCGGCCGGCGCTTCGCGGCGCGCACCGGTCGGCGAGTCAGCCTCGAGTACGTGATGATCGACGGGCTCAACGACACCGAAGAGCAGGCCGATGGGCTGATCGAGCTCGCGCGCGGCTGGCGCTCGCACGTGAACCTGATCCCGCTCAACCCGACGCCGGGCTCGCGATGGAGCGGAACGCCGGCCGCCGGCATCGAGCGCTTCGTTCGCCGCCTGCGCGAGGGTGGCGTCTCGGTCACCGTCCGCGACACCCGCGGTCGGGAGATCGACGCGGCCTGCGGTCAGCTCCACGCGCAGCTGATCGGGCGATCTCTGCGCGAGGCGCGAGAGGCGGCAGCGACGGCCCCGGCGTCGTGAGCGCCGAGCCCCAGATCAGCGCCAGCATCCTCACCGCCGACTTCGCGCGCCTCGGCGACGAGGTGCGCCGTGCGGCGAACGGCGGCGTCGAGTCGGTCCACCTCGACGTGATGGACGGGCACTTCGTCGACAATCTCACCCTGGGGCCGGTCGTCGTGGGCGCCGTCCGGCCCGTCACCGACCTGCCGTTCCACACCCACCTGATGATCAGCAACCCGCTCGCGTACGTTGAGCGCTTCGCCGATGCGGGGAGCGACCTGATCATCTTCCACGTCGAAGCCGATGACGACCCGGCGATCGTGATCGAGGCCATCGAGCGAGCCGGCAAGCGCCCCGGGATGGCGCTGAACCCCGAGACCGCCGCCGAGGCGCTGCACCCGTACCTCGAACGGCTCGACCTCGTGCTCGTCATGACGGTGCATCCCGGCTGGGGCGGGCAGCCGTTCATGGGCGAGGTGCTGCCGAAGCTATCGACGCTGCGTGACGAGATCGCCCGACGAGGCCTGGACCTGCCGATCGGGGTCGACGGGGGAGTCAACCTCGAGACGATCGGGGCGGCCCACGCCGCCGGGGGAGCGGTCCTCGTCACCGGCAGCTCCCTGTACAGTACGGACGGCGACCTGGCGCCCACGGTCGCCGCTCTGCGGGCCGCCGCCCTCGCCCGCGTCGACGCCGGTCACCGCCCGGAAAGGACCTGACGCTGCCGTCTCGCCGCTTCCTGCCACTCGGGCTCGTCAGCCTCGTCCTCCTCGCCGTGCTGGCTTCATGCAGCCAGGACGGTCTGCCGTTTCTCCCGACTCCGTCGCCCACGCCGGAGCAGCCGCGCGAGGTGACGCTCACCGTCGTCACGCGCGGCACGGAGGAGCCCGTGGCGAATGCCGAGATCCGTGCCGACGACGCTGCGGCCTTCACGGCCGCCGATGGCACGGCCACCATCACCGCCATGCGCGGGGCCGACGTCGAGGTGCAGGCCGAGGGCCACGACCTGACGACGGCGACGGTGCCCGACGAGGGCGAACTGGACGTCGAGATGCGCCCGAACACGGTGACCGGCGTGGTCACCGATCCGGACGGCACGCCGATCGCCGGTGTTCGTGTCTTCATGGACGGCAGCGAGCTGCTGACCGAGACCGACGAGGACGGTGCCTACGAGCTCGCCGGGCTGCCGGCGGACGGAGTCCTGATCTACAAGATGCCCGGCTACCGCCTGGTCGAGCTGACGGTTGGCGACGAGCTGGCGCGGGACATCACCATGGAGCCGTTCGAGGCCCGGGCGCTCTACGCGCCATCCGCCATCTTCGAGGGGCCCGGGCGGCTCGACGAGATGCTCAGCCTCCTGGACCGGACGGAGGCCAACGCGCTCGTCATCGACGTCAAGGAGACCGATGGGCGGCTCTACTACGCCACCGACCTGCCATCCGCCGTGGAGGTCGGGGCCGTCCGCGAGACGCCGGTCTTCGATCTCGAGGAGCTCCTGCCGATGCTCAAGGAGCGCGGCATCTACACGATCGCGCGGATGGTCAGCATGAAGGACAACACGTCAGCCCTTGCGCGTCCGGAGCTGGCGGTGCGGAACAGCGAAACCGGTGAGCCCTGGCGCGACAACATCGGCGGCGCATGGCTCGATCCGTCGGCGCCGGGGGTCGCCGAGTACCTCGCCAGCATCGCGGGCGACCTCGCCGACAAGGGCTTCGACGAGGTGCAGATGGACTACATCCGCTTCTTCAGCGACGGTCCGTCCGCCGCGGCCGATACGAACCTGCCGAACACGCAGTCGTTCCGCCTGCCGGCGATCCAGCGTGTGCTGCGCGTGGTCAGCCAGGAGCTCGAGACGACGCGCACCTTCCTGGGCGCGGATGTCTTCCCGATCGCCTTCATCGTGCCCGACGACCAGGGCATCGGTCAGCGTCCGGAGGTGATCATGCCGTACGTCGACTACTTCTGCCCGATGGTCTATCCGTCTCACTACGGTCCGGGCGTGTTCGGGTTCGAGGTCCCGAACAACTACCCCTACGAGGTCATCGACGAGACGCTCCAGATCATGAACCGCGAGAAGGAGGGGTTGCCGGTGGTGATCCGACCCTGGATCCAGGACTTCGGCTACGGGCCGTTCCCGCCCTACACCTCGGCGCAGGTGGAGGCCGAGATGACCGCTGCCGCCGACAACGGAGCGAAGGGCTGGATGATCTGGAACGCGCGCGCACTGTTCACCGAGTCGGCACTCGGCCCGCCGCGCGACGGCGAGGATGCCGCCCCGGTCATCCTGGACGAGCCCGCAGCGTCGTCCAGCGCAAGTCCGTCCGCTTCGCCCTGAACCGATGCGTCTCGTCGTTCAGCGCGTGACCCGCGCGTCCGTCCGCGCCGGAGAGGAGCTGCTCGGGGAGATCGGCAGCGGCGCGCTCGTGCTCGCCGGGATCGGGGTCGACGACACGGAGGAGATCGTCGATCGCATGGGCGACAAGCTGATCGGCATGCGCTATTTCGAGGACGACGACGGGCGGACCAACCTGGCAATCGCCGACGCCGGCGGCGCGCTGTTGGTCGTGAGCCAGTTCACGCTCCTCGCCGACCTGCGACGCGGACGGCGTCCCGGCTTCACCGATGCGGCACCGCCCGAGCTCGCAATTCCGCTCATGGATCGCTTCGTCGAGCACCTGCGGTCAGCGGGCATCGCGGTGGAGACCGGCCGATTCGGCGCGGAGATGGCGGTGGAGCTCGTGAACGACGGCCCGTTCACGCTCGTCATCGATTCAGGGCGAGATCTCGGCTGACACAGCGACGCCCGCGTCGGATGACGCGGGCGCATCGGTCTCAGGAGGGGAGGGTCAGACCTTCTGGGCGGTCCGACGGCAGCGGCTGCAGGCCTTGACCTTCGAGACCTTGCCGTCGGTGACGAGGGTCATCGGCTGAAGGTTGGGCAGCCATCGGCGCAGGGCGCGCTTGCGGTTCATCCCGACCGACTGGGGGTTCCAGCCGGTGATCGGGCGCTTGCCGCAGATGTCGCAGACGCGGGCCATGGTCGAATCGGACTCCATTCACAAAGGAAGCCGGGCGCGGGGCGCCGGGCGATCGGGATGGTAGCACGCTACGATCGGGCCATGCAATCGAGCCGAGCGGTCAGAGCGTGAGCGTCGCCGCACCGGACGAGCTCGATCAGACGATCCGGCGCGCGATGCCCGAGCTGGCCCGGGGAGCCGCCGCCCTCGGCAGGCTCGGCATCTCGACGGCTCGCGAGGCCCTCTGGTACCTCCCGTTCCGCTACGACGACTTCAGCGAGCTCCGTCCGCTGGGCGAGCTGGTGCCCGACGAGAAGCAGTCCGCGCGGGTGACCGTGTCGGCGATTCGCGTGGAGCCCGGCTTCGGCCGCAAGCCGCAGCGGGTGGTCGCCCAGCTCACCGACGACACCGGCAGCGCCGAGGCGATCTGGTTCGGCCGCCGATTCGTCGAGCGGCGGCTCCAGCAGGGCGACGAGGTGATCGTCTCGGGCAAGGTGACGCAACGGGGCTGGCGTCCGCAGTTCACGTCGCCGGAGTTCAGCCCGGTCGGTCGCGAGTCGGTGCACACCGCGCGCGTCGTCCCGGTCTACCACCTCACCGCCGGCGTGACCCAGAAACGGCTCCGCGAGCTCCTGGCGCGAATCCTGGATCGCGCGCTGCCATCGGTGGTCGACCCACTGAGCGACGAGGAACGCCGGGGCCTGCCGGCGCTCGACGACGCGCTGCGCACCGCGCACTTCCCCGAGGAGGCGGCGGACGTGACCGAGGCGCTCGACCGGCTGGCATTCGACGAGCTGCTCGCCCTGCAGCTGACGCTCGCGCAGGCGCGGGAAGCGCGCGCCGGCCTGCCGAGCGCCACGCATCGCGGTAGCCGATGCCGCCCGGGCCGAGATCATCGCGGCGCTGCCGTTCACCTTGACCGATGACCAGGAAGCGGCCGTCGCCGAGATCGTCGACGAGATCGCCGGCGAGCGACCGATGCGCCGCCTGCTGCAGGGCGACGTCGGCAGCGGCAAGACCGCGGTCGCGGCCGTGGCGCTGGCAAGCGCCGTTCGCGCCGGATGGCAGGGGGCGCTGATGGCTCCGACCGAGATCCTGGCGCGGCAGCACCACGCCGGCCTGGCGCCATTGCTCGAGGGCCTCGGGGTGCGGGCAGAGTTCCTGTCCGGGTCCCTGCCCGCGGCGCGCAAGCGGGAGATCCACGATGCCATCGCGGCCGGCGCCGCGGAGATCGTGATCGGCACGCACGCGGTGATCAGCGAGGCGGTCGAATTCCCGCGACTCGGCCTGGTGATCGTCGACGAGCAGCACCGCTTCGGCGTCGGACAACGTGCGGCGCTGCAGGCGAAGGGGAGCGGCGGCGAGCCGCACGTGCTGGCGCTGACCGCCACCCCGATCCCGCGAACGCTGGCGCTCAGCGTCTACGGCGACCTGTCGATCAGCACGATCCGCCACCTGCCGCCCGGACGGCAGCCGGTCCGCACGGAGATCCGTGACCGTCGGGCCATGCCGAAGATCGAGGCCTTCCTGGCAACCGAGGCGGCGGAGGGTCGCCAGGCCTTCGTGGTCGTGCCGCTCGTCGCCGAGTCGGACGCGCTGCAGGCGGCGAGTGCCGAGGCCGAGGCCGAGCGACTGCGAGCCGCGCTCCCGCAGCTGCGCATCGGGATCGTTCACGGCCAGCAGAAGGCCGACCTGCGCGACGCGGACGATGACCGCCTTCGCGGCCGGCGAGATGGACCTGCTCGTCGCCACGACCGTGATCGAGGTCGGGATCGACGTGCCCAACGCCAGCGTGATCGTGATCGAGGACGCCGAGCGGTTCGGCCTGGCCCAGCTGCACCAGCTGCGCGGGCGGGTCGGCCGCGGAACGCAGCGCTCCTTCTGCATCCTGCTCTCGGACGCGACCGACGACCTCGCCCTGCGCCGGCTCGAGGTGGTGCGCGGCTCGAACGACGGCTTCGCGATCGCCGAGGCCGATCTCGCGCTGCGCGGCGCCGGCAACCTGCTCGGCACCCGCCAGTCCGGGCTGCCGCCGCTCCGGGTGGCCTCCCTGTTCGATCCCCGGCACATCGAGCTCGCGCAGCGGGCGCGCGGGCTGGCCGACTCGATCGTCGCGGGGGATCCGTCGCTGGCACGCCGGCCGCTCCTGGCGCGGCTCCAGAGCGACTTCGCACCCGCCACCGAAGACGGCGACGCGGCCTGATGCGGGTCATCGCCGGCGTTGCCGGCGGCCAGCCGCTGGTCGCGCCACGCGATCGCGGCACGCGCCCCATCACGGATCGGGTCAAGGAGACGCTGTTCGCGATCCTCGGCGAGCGCGTTCCTGATGCGCGGGTCCTCGACCTCTATGCCGGCAGCGGCGCGATCGGCATCGAGGCACTGTCGCGGGGCGCGGCCCACGCGACGTTCGTGGAGCAGGCGCGTCAGGCGCTCACCACCCTCCGCACCAACCTGGCGCGGACGCACCTGGCCGACCTGGCCACGGTCGAGCCGACCGACGTCGAACGGTTCCTTGCCGCGGGCGGCGGCGGGCCGTGGGACCTCGCCTTCCTCGATCCACCGTACGAGGTGCGTGCTATCGTGGCGCCGCTTCGCGCCCTCGAGCCGCACCTGGCTCCCGACGCGATGGTGGTGGTCAAGCACTTCTGGCGAACCGAGATCCCCGAGGTGGCCGGCCTGGAATCGGTTCGCCAGCGCAGGTTCGGCGAGACGATGCTCAGCTTTCTGGAGGCAGCAGGCCGATGACGCGAGTGGCGGTCTTTCCGGGCTCGTTCGACCCGATGACGAACGCCCATCTCGACGTGGCGCGACGCGCATCGGGCCTGTTCGACCGGCTCGTGATCGGCGTGCTCAACAATCCGAAGAAGGCGCCGCTCTTCAGCATCGAGGAGCGGGTCGATCTGATCGTGCGGTCGGTGGCCGACCTCGGCTCGCACGTCAGCGTGGACGCGTTCGACGGCCTGACGGTCACCTTCGCACGCCGGCACGAGGCCGGCTTCATCGTTCGCGGCCTGCGCGCGGTGAGCGACTTCGAGGCGGAGCTGCAGATGGCATTGACGAACCGGAAGCTGGCTCCCGAGGTCGACACCACCTTCCTGATGACCGCGCTGGAGTACGGCTACGTGAGCTCGTCGCTGACCAAGGAAGTCGCACGCTTCGGCGGCGATATCAGCCCGATGGTTCCCGCCCCGGTTGCGGCCGCGCTCGCCGACCGACTCGCCTCGGGGCCGCGCGTATAATCGCGGCCAAGGAGGGTCACCACGGACATCATCTTCCTGGTCGAGCGGCTCGAATCGATGGTGGCAGCGGGCAAGAAGCTGCCGCTCACGAACAACGTCGTGCTCGACCAGGCGACCGTACTCGAGCTGATCGACCAGCTCCGTGTGTCCGTGCCCGACGAGGTGCGCCAGGCCCGCCGCATCACCGAGGAGGCCGCACGCATTTCGGAGCGTGCTCGCGATGAGGGCGACGCCATCATCGGCCGTGCGCAGGAGCAGGCAGCGCAGATGCTGGAGGAGCGCGAGCTGGTCCGGGCGGCACAGCAGCGTGCCGGCGAGCTGCTCGAGCAGGCCCAGGCGGAGGCGCGCGAGGTCCGTCGCGGTGCCGACGAGTACGCCGCCGGGCGTCCTGATCCGGCTCGAGGGCGAATGCATCAAGGCCCTCACCAGCATCAAGCGCGGCATCGACATGCTCGATGAACGCCACCGACCGGCCACCAACGACGACGGCAATTCACCGTCCGGCGCGATCGTGGTGGATCCCGAGGAGCAGGCGCAGGCCGCGACCCGGCCGTGATCTCGTTCAACGTCGCCGGGCTCCTCCGTGAGCCGTCCGGCGCGATCCGCGACGCCCACCTCCGCGATCGGTACGTCACGCTCGGCCCGGACGTCGAGCTGGCGGGACCGCTGGATGCCGACCTGCGCCTGCAGCGCACGAACCGCGGCATCATCGTGCGCGGCAGCGTCCGCGCGCCGTTGCGACGGACGTGCGCGCGCTGCACGGATGCCTACGTGGAGGACGTGCGCGTCGAGGTCGAGGAGGAGTTCCTCCCGAGCATCGATCCCGTGAGCGGCGCCCCGATCCCGGTGGCTGAGGGAGAGGAGGAGGCGAGCCTGCGCATCGATGCCCACCACGAGATCGAGCTGGACTCGGTGCTGCACGACGAGCTCGCGCTCACCGAGCCGATGCACCCGCTCTGCCGGCCCGACTGCCCCGGCCTGTGCGTCGAGTGCGGCGGCCGGCTCGAGACCGGCGACCATGCTCACGGCGGAGACGAGATCGACCCGCGCCTCGCGGGACTGGCAACACTGCTCCGGGACCGCAGCGAATAGCGCCATTCGCCACTCCGCTGAGGGTGCGGCTATACTGCGGCGTCCCGTCACACATCGTTCAGGAGTTCCGCGTGGGCGTTCCCAAGCGAAAGGTATCCAAGGCGCGCCAGGGTGAGCGCCGCGCGCATCTCGCGATCAGCGCACCGCCGCTGGTCGAGTGCGACCATTGTCATGAGCTGAAGCGCGCACATCACGTCTGCCCGACCTGCGGCTGGTACGCGGGCCGTGAGGCGGTCGAGATCGAGCCGATCGCCCCGGTCGAAGGCCAGCGCTAACAGCGATGCGGATCGCGGTCGACGCGATGGGAGGCGACCACGCCCCTCGCGAGATCGTCCGCGGCGCTATCGACTACGCACTGAAGAGCACCGACGAGATCAGTCTCGTCGGTGACGTGCCGCGCCTCGAGCGCGAGGTCGCCGCCTTCGGCAAGGGTCTGCCGCCCAACGTCCACTACGTGGATGCGCCCGAGGTGATCGAGATGACGGACCATCCCGCCACCGCACTGCGCACCAAGCGACGCGCGTCGATCGTGGTCGCCACGGACCTCGTGCGCGACGGGAGCGCCGATGCGGTGGTCAGCGCCGGATCGACCGGGGCGACGATGGCCGCGGCCGTGTTCCGCCTGGGGCGGATCGACGGCATCGACCGTCCGGCACTGCCGGCGCATCTCGTCACCGCGACGGGGCCGGTGATGTTGCTGGACGTGGGCGCCAACGTCGACTCCGACCCGGAGAACCTGGTGCAGTTCGCCGCCATGGGCGCGATCTTCGCCGAGCACGTGCTTCACGTCAGCACGCCCCGAATCGGCTTGCTCAACATCGGTGAGGAGAGCGAGAAGGGGGACTCGCTGGCCCGTGAGGCCCACGCCAAGCTCGCCGCGCTCGACCTCCATTTCGTTGGAAACGTCGAGGCCCACGACATGATCGCGCACCGAGCCGACGTGGTCGTGTGCGACGGGTTCGTGGGCAACGTCGTGATCAAGTTCTTCCAGGGCCTCACCAGCTACATCTTCCGAGCGCTCCGCGAGGACCTCCAGCAGGGGCCGCTCGCACCGCTCGCGCTCCTGGCGCTCAAGCCCGGCTTCGACCGCTTGCGAGCCCGCTTCGACTACGAGAGCTATGGCGGCGCGCCACTGCTTGGGGTGAAGGGGGTCAGCATCGTCACGCACGGTCGGGCCGAGGCGCGGATGATCGAGAATGCGATCCGGGTTGCATCCGAGTCGGCCGAGGCGCGCGTTCCCGAGCTGATCGAGCAATGGACACGCGAGCACCCGGCGCTCGCGCCTCGCGGCGTGCGATCGCGCATCGCCGCCCGGCTGCACCGGGATCGAGCCTGACCATGCCGACCGGGACCGGCCGTGGACGCAAGGCATCCGCCTCCGGTCTGCTCGCTCGACGGCTCGCCCTCCTCGCGCTGTTCGAGGAGGAGTTCCGCCCAGGGAGCGCGGAGGTCGGCGCTCGAACGGCTGGTCGCCGAGCGGGAGGTTCCCGACGACGTGCGCGACCATGCGGCACGGCTGGTCGAGGGAGTCTCGGAGCACCGCGACGCGCTGGATCGGCGCATCGCCGCAGAAGCACCGCTGATCCCGGTTCCCGAGCTCGGTCGAGTCGAGCGGACGATCCTCCGGAGCGCGATCTACGAGGTGCTATACTCCGCCGCGACCCCGAGCGGGGAGACGATGCGTGATGCCGTATCCCTCGCCCGGATCTACGCCGGGGACGCCGCGCGACGCCTCGTCAATGGCGTGTTAGGAAGCGTTTCCAGATCATCGGGTGGAGGAGCCTGAATTCGTGACAGACGGGACCACGTACGAACGTCTCAAGAAGATCATCGTCGAGCAGCTCGGCGTCGACGAAGAAGAGGTTCAGCCACAGGCCTCGTTCGTCGAGGACCTCAATGCCGATTCACTCGACCTGGTCGAGCTCATCATGAGCCTCGAAGAGGAGTTCGGCATGGAGATCTCGGATGAGGATGCCGAGAAGATCCAGAAGGTTCAGGACGCCGTCGACTTCATCGAGGAGCACCAGCAGTAGCACGGTTCGCCCATGGATGCTCCGGCCCTGGACGAGCTCAGCGCACGCCTCGGCATCGTCCTGCGTGAGCCTGAGCTCATCCGCCAGGCGTTCGTACACAGCTCCTTCTTCAACGAGAACCCGACGCTCGCCGCGGGCCATAACGAGCGGCTCGAGTTCTACGGTGACGCGGTCATCGGCGTTGCCGTCAGCCGCCTCCTGTTCGAACGCTATCCCGGCGAGGACGAGGGCTTTCTGACCGCGCGGCGCGCCGCCCTCGTCAACCGCGAGGCACTGGCCGCCATGGCACTCTCGATCGGCCTCGATCGATACCTGCTGCTTGGCCGCGGTGAGACCGACGCGGGCGGCGCGACCCGCCCCTCGGTCCTGGCCGGCTGCTTCGAGGCGCTGGCCGGCGCGCTCTCGCTGAGCGAGGGCACCGAGCGCGCCGAGGCCGTCCTCGTTGGCCTCTTCGGGCCGCGCCTCGATGCCCTGGCGGCATTTCCCGGTCCACCCAAGTCCGCGAAGTCCCTGCTCCAGGAGTGGGCTCAGCGGCACCGTGGCGTGAAGCCGAGCTACCTGGTCGTCGGCACCACCGGCCCGCCACATGACCAGCGCTTCCGGGTCACGGTGCTGATCGAAGGTGCGGCGCTGGGCGTCGGCGCCGGCTCGAGCCGCCAGCGCGCCGAGGAGCAGGCCGCCCAGGCCGCGCTGCTCGCGCTCCCGGACGTGCCGGACGATCCCACGCAGCCGACGATCTCGTGAGCCGTCTCAAGGAGCTCCGCCTCCACGGCTTCAAATCGTTCGCCGATCCGACCCGCTTCGTCTTCGAGCCGGGCGTGAACGCCGTCATCGGGCCGAACGGATCGGGCAAGAGCAACATGGCCGATGCGGTGCGGTGGGTGCTCGGCGAGCAGTCGAACCGATCGCTTCGGACCCGGCGTGCCGACGATGTCATCTTCGGCGGCTCCGATCAGCGCAAGCCACTGGGCATGGCGGAGGCGAGCCTGACGCTCGACAACGCGGACGGCTGGCTGCCGATCGAGTTCTCCGAGGTCTCGATCGGGAGGCGTGCGTATCGGTCCGGGGAGGGCGAGTACCTGATCAACGGGGCTCGCGCCCGGCTGCGGGACGTGGTCGAGCTGCTGGGGGAGGGCCGGCTCGGCGCGAACGAGCTCGTCGTGGTGGGGCAGGGGACCGTCGATGCGGCCCTCTCGCTGCGGCCGGAGGAGCGACGCCAGCTGTTCGAAGAGGCCGCCGGCGTCAAGGGGCTGCAGGTGAAGCGCAACGAGGCGTCCGGCCGGTTGACCCGCTCGCTCGACAACCTGACGCGGGTGAGCGACCTGATCGGCGAGCTCAAGCCGCAGGTGCGGCGGCTGGCCATGCAGGCCGAGCATCAGCAGCAGCACGACACGCTCGGGGCACGTGCTCGTGCGCTGGTGATCACCTCCCATCGCCGTCGCGAGCACGCCGCCCGCGCCGAACTCGGAGATGCTCGCCGCCGGGCGGCCGCAGCCGAGGCGGCCCTGGCGGCGTACCGCGCGGAGCAGGAAGCTGGCCGCTCCGCCGTCACCGCCGCAGAAGCGCGGTATTGGGAGGCCGAGGAAGCGTCCCGCGCGACGGCAACGGCACGCCAGGAGGCCCGCGAGGAGCTCATCAGGCTGGATGGGCGCATCGAAGCGATCGCCGCCAGGGAAGCCGAGCTCGTGGCGACGGTCGCGCGCGAGGAGCACGAGCTCGCTGCGGCCGAGACATCGCTTGCGTCCCTGGTCGACGGGACCGCCGGCGACGCCGTGGAGCCGGCCATCGCGGCTGCTGCCGCGGCCGAGCAGGCCTGGCGGTCGGCCGTCGCCGAGCTCGCCGCCGCCGACGATGAGCTGCTCGCCGCCGAGCAGGCAGTCTCCGAGCTCCGCGCGCGACACAGCGACCTCATCGCCTCGCAGGCTCGCGTCACCGAGGAGACGGCTCGGCACGAAGCCCGGCTCGAGCATACGGTCAACGAGCGGGAGACGGCCGAACGGGAGCTCGGCGAGCTGCGCGCCGCGGCGGCGCTGGCCGCGGAGACCCATGACAAGGCTTCGCGCGACGCGGCGGCCGCGTTGTCGACGCTCGAGGTCGCCGGAGGCGCTCGGGACAAGGCGCAGGAAGCGGCGGACGCGACGCGACGCGTCGTCATCGAGCTCACCGAACGTCTTCAGGCGACGCGCGCCGAGCTTGCGGCGCTCGCGGAGCCGCACGACGCGGCCTCGCGCCTCGGCCGCCGCCTCTCCGCGGCCGGATGGCCGACGCTGCTGGACGCCCTCTCCGCCCCCGAGGAGTCGTGGCCGGCCATCGAGGCGGTCGTGGGTGGCGAGCTCGAGAGCGCCCTGCTGTGGGCCGACGATGACCCGACCGGGGAGATCGGTGACGCGCGCGGCGCCGCCCGCCTGCTCGCCCCCGACGCCGGGGGACAGGATGGCGGGCGTGCGCAGGCGCTGGCCGCGGTGGCGGGCGAGCGGACATTGGCGGACTGGGTCGCCATGCCGGCCGCACCGCGCGTCTTCGCGCGCACCGTGCTGGCGCCCGACCTGGATGCCCTGCTCGCCGGTTGGCGCGGGCTGCCCCCCGGCTGGGCGGCCGTCACCGCCACCGGCGACCTTGCAGACGCGCGCGGCGTCGTGATCCGCGGCCGCGGTGACCCGCCGGGCGGTGCCGCGGCCCGCGCGCATGCACGCCGCCGCGAGCTCGGGCAGGCGGTCACCGACATCGAGGCCCGGTTCGCCGAGGCACAGGGCGCCGCGCACACGACGGCCGAAGCTCTCCGCTCGTCACGGGCCGAGCACCTCGCCGCCCGAGAGGCCCACGACGAGCTGGAGCGCGCGGCGCGGGTCGCCCGCGAGTCCCGCGTTGCCGCCGACGCCGCCGTCGAGCGCGGAAAGGAGCGGCTCGACGCTCTCGACAGCGATCTCGTCTCCCTCCGAGCCGGCAGCCCGACGACGGATTCCGCAGTCGACGGAGACGTCGAGCCGAATGCGCTGTCGGCTCGCCAGGCAGCCGCCGATCAGGCTCGCTCGCGGCGCGACGCCCTCGCCGTGCGGCGGGACGAGGCGCGCGATGCGTGGACGCGGACGCGTCGTGCCGCCGAGGAAGTCGAGACGCGGACCGCGGGCATGCGCAGTGGCCGGGCAGCGAATGAGGCGCGCGTGGCCCAGCTGCGAGCCTCCATTCCGGAACGCCGCACGGGGATCGCGGCCATCGCCGCGGAGCGTGCCGCCATCGCCGGCCAACACGAGGCGGCAACGGCCGGCCGCGCATCCGCCGAGGCCGCACACCTCCGGGCTGAGGAGGCTCGAGCCGAGCGACGGGCAGAGCTGATGACGCTGGAACGGGAGCAGGGCGGGGCGGGCACGCGGCTCGGCGAGCTCGAGCGTGCCTCACAGACGGCCGCCATCGAGGCCTCGCGCCGCGACGAATCGCTCGCCGGGCTGCTGCGGGAGCGCGAGATGGCCCTCGAAGGCCTGCCCGAGGCGGCGGGGGAGGCGGATGGACCGATCGAGGAGATCGAAGCGCTTGACGACGCGGCGCTCGAGACCGAGCTGCGTCGGGTGCGTCGCACGCTGTCCCAGATCGGCTCGGTCAACCCGTTTGCCGTGCAGGAGCATCGTGAATTGGCAGCACGACTCGACGAGATGACGTCCCAGGACGCCGACCTTCGCGCAGCGATCTCCTCGACCGAGGAGCTGATCGCGACGCTTGATGGTGAGATCTCGGCGCAGTTCGATGCCGCGTTCCGGGCGATCGGTGAGCGTTTCGACGAGTATTGCCAGCTGCTGTTCGCCGGCGGCTCCGGCTCACTCCAGATGGGGGACGAGGCCGACGGCGACGCGCCGGGTGGGATCGAGATCGTGGTGCGGCCCCCCGGCAAGCGGCTGCAGCGCCTGGCGATGCTGTCCGGCGGCGAGCGCGCGCTGACCGGCGTGGCGCTCCTCTTCGCGATGCTGACCGTCAATCCGGTGCCGTTCTGCATCCTCGACGAGGTCGACGCGGCGCTGGACGAGGCCAACATCGGCCGCTTCGCCCAGGCACTGCGCAAGCTCTCCGAGTCGATCGACTTCGTCGTCATCACCCACAACCGCGCGACGATCGAGGTGGCGGACACCATCTACGGCGTGACCATGACCGATGCGGCCGTCAGCGGTGTGCTGTCCCTTCGCCTGGCCGACCTGCCCGCCGATGTGACCGCCTGATGTTCAGGCGTCGTCGCGACGAACCCGCCGAACCGCCGCCGGCGCCGGAGCCGATGACGGTCGCGCGCCCCCGGCGTGAGCCGAGCGGCATGGGACTGCGTGCCCGCCCATCCGGCATCGGCGCCCGGCTGCGCTCCATCCTCGGAGCCGGCGTTGCCGCGACCGAGTCCACCTGGGACGAGGTCGAGGAGACCCTCATCGGGGCGGACGTGGGCGCCACGACCACCCTGGAGCTGGTCGACGCCGCCCGCGCGCGCTTCCAGGCCGAGGGCGGACGAACCGGCGAAGACGCTCGCAGGGCGCTCGCCACCGAGATCCGCGACCGGCTCGTCGCCGTCGCATCCGGGCAATTCGAGCTCGGCGATGCCCCGTCGGTGATCCTGTTCGTCGGCGTCAACGGCACCGGCAAGACGACCTCGATCGCCAAGCTCGCCGCCCGGCTCATCGGCGAGGGACACACGCTGGCCCTCGCCGCGGCGGACACCTTCCGCGCCGCCGCCGTCGAGCAGCTGCGCATCTGGGGCGAGCAGCTGGGGGTGCCGGTCATCGCACAGCGGGCCGGCGCGGATCCGGGAGCCGTCGCGTTCGACGCCGTCGTCGCCGCCGAGGCCCGGAATCTGGACGCGGTGTTGGTCGACACCGCCGGCCGCCTTCAGAACAAGCAGCAGCTGATGGACGAGCTGGCCAAGATCCGCAACGTCATCGCGCGACGCCTGCCCGGCCAGCCGCGGCATGTGCTGCTGGTCCTGGACGCGACCACCGGCCAGAACGGCCTGGCCCAGGCCGAGGTCTTCAGCCGCGAGGCGGGGGTGACCGGCATCATCCTGACGAAGCTGGACGGGACGGCCAAGGGTGGCGTCGCGCTGGCGGTGGCCGATCGGCTGGGAGTGCCGATCCTGTTCGCCGGCGTCGGCGAGGAGATCGATGCGCTGGCACCGTTCGATCCCGAAGCATTCGTCGAGTGGCTGTTCGCCGAATAGCCTTCGTTGCCGCGGGTGACGCCGCCCCGTAGAATGGGCAGCCGTTTGCCGGCACGTCGCGCCGGCTTTCATTCCGCAACGGTCCATTCATGTTCGAATCTCTCTCTTCGCGCCTGCAGGGCATCACCGAGCGCCTCCGCGGCAAGGCCCGCATCACCGAGGCCGACCTCGACGTCGCCCTGCGCGAGATCCGCCTTGCGCTGCTCGAGGCGGACGTCAACTTCAAGGTCGTCAAGGACTTCGTGGCGCGCATCCGTGAGCGCGCCGCCGGCACCGACCTGCTGACGGGGCTGAACCCGGGGCAGCAGATCGTCAAGATCGTGCACGAGGAGCTCGTCGCCGTGCTCGGCGGGGAGCGCCACCACCTTCGCCTGGACGCGAAACCGTCCGTCCTCATGATGGTCGGGCTGCAGGGCTCAGGAAAGACGACCACGGCCGCCAAGCTGGCGGTTCGTCTGCGCAAGGATGGCCGCAAGCCGCTCCTGGTGGCCGCGGACGTCTACCGACCGGCAGCCGTCGACCAGCTCGTGCAGCTGGGCGACCAGATCGGCGTGGAGGTCCACACCCGGCCGGTGGGGACCCCGGCGCTCGAGATCGCGCGCTCGGGGCTCGAGGTCGCGCGCCAGCGCGGGGTCGACGTCATGATTCTCGACACCGCCGGCCGCCTGCACGTCGACGAGGCGATGATGGACGAGCTGGTCCGGATGGTCGGCAGCATCACCCCTTCCGAGACGCTCCTGGTCGTCGACGCGATGACGGGACAGGAGGCGGTCCGCGTGGCGGAGGCGTTCCACGCCAAGCTGCCGGTCACCGGCCTGGTCCTCACCAAGATGGACGGCGACGCCCGTGGCGGTGCGGCGCTCAGCATTCGGGCCGCCACCGGACTGCCGGTCGCGTTCCTCGGGACCGGCGAGCGGACCGATGGGCTCGAGGCGTTCCATCCCGATCGGCTCGCCCAGCGCATCCTCGGCATGGGAGACATCCTCACCTTCGTCGAGCGAGTCCAGGAGAACGTCGACCAGGCGGAGGCCGAGAAGGCCGCCCAGCGGATGATGGAGAACCGCTTCACGCTGGAGGACTTCCGCAGCCAGCTGAACCAGGTCAAGAAGATGGGGCCTATCGGACAGCTGCTCCAGATGGTGCCTGGCGCCGGCCAGATGGCAGGGGCCGCACAGGAGGCCGTCGACTCGGGCCAGATGAAGCGGATCGAGGCGATCATCGACTCGATGACGCCCGAGGAGCGACGCAAGCCCGACCTCATCAAGGCCAGCCGGCGGCGGCGCATCGCGCTCGGCAGCGGCACCTCGACGGCCGAGGTCAATCGGCTGCTCAAGCAGTTCGTCGAGATGCAGCGAATGATGAAGATGATCAGCGGCGGCAAGATGCCGAAGCTGGGTGGCGGCCTCGGCGCCCTGCTCGGGCGCTGAGCGAATGCACCGAGTCGTCATCGCCCTCGTCGCTCTCATCGGCCTTGCCGGAGCTGCCTTCCTCGCCGGCTACTTTCTGCTCTTCGCAGCGTCGAGCGATCGCGCAGCCGAACTGGCGCCGGCGGACAGCGCCTTCTACGTCAACATCTACCTGCAGCCATCGACCGGCCAGCAGATGAACCTCGGCGGACTGATCGGTCGCTTTCCGGGATTCGCCGATGAGGCATCACTCGATGAGAAGGTTGACCAGGTCGTCGAGAACCTGCTCGGAGCCACCGGGCTGACGCTCGACTACAGCGAGCAGATCAAGCCATGGCTCGGCGACCAGATCGCGCTGGCCGGCTGGCCGACCGACGGGGATATCACCGCCCCCGAGGCAGTCGTCATCGTCGATGTCAAGGATCAGGCACTCGCCGAGGATGCGCTGGGCGAGCTGGCGACGAGCGGCGGGCTCAGCTTCACGACGCAGACCTACCAGGACGTCGAGATCCAGGTGGCCGACAGCGGCGCCTATGCGTTCGTTGGCGACATGCTGGTGTTCGGCGAGACGAGCGCAGGCATCGAGGCCGTCGTTGACGTGCAGGAAGGCGGCGAGGCGCTGTCGGACCGCGAGGACTTCCGCACAACGATGGATGGGCTGCCGGCCGATCACCTCGCGAGCGCGTTCGTGGATCTGGCGGCCCTGGCTGAGACCACCGGTACGGCCGAGCAGCTCACGGCCTTCAGCACCGCCGGCGCCGCGCTCATTGCCGAGCCCGACGGCATGCGCCTGAGCGGCAGCGCCCCATTCGAGATCGAGGCCGCGGCAGAGTCTTCGGCTTCCGGCTTCGCCCTCGGCGGCGAGCCCTCGAGCCTCATCGACTGGATGCCGGACGACACGATCGCGGAGCTGGTCGTCTTCGGCCTCCGGCAGACGCTCGAGGACGCCGAAGCGGCGGCGGGATCCGTGCCGGAGGGCGAGGAAGTCACCTCCGCCCTCGACACGATCCGAGCGCTGGCGTCCTTCGGCTTTGGGATCGACATCGACGCCGACCTGCTGCCACTTCTCGACCGCGAGGTGGGGATCGCCGTCAGCGGCATCGACGCCGGCCTGCCCCATGGCCAGATCCTGCTCCGCCCGGAGGATCCCGTGGCGGCCGCCGCCGCGCTGGCGCGGGTCGTCGATCGGCTCGTCGCGACCGGGACGGCCACTCAGCGAACGGAGGAGGGTGCGGGGACCGAGATCACCGTCCTCAGCATCCCGGAGGTTGGCGAGATCGCCTACGCGCTCGGCGACGGGATCATCATCATCGGGCTCGGCGTGGAAGACGTGTCGGCGGCGTTTCAGGCGCACGAGGATGGCCAGACGCTCGCGGTGAATGACCGATATGTGCAGACGTGGGAAGTGGCGGGGGAGCGCGCCGGTACCGAGGCGTTCGTCGACATCGATGCCGTCGTCGAGCTGTTGGGAACGGGCCTCGACCTGCCCGACGACGCGCGCGATATCCTTGCCCAGATCGGGAGCTTCGGCTTCACCGCCCCCTCCCACACCGATCGAATCGAATTCCACGCGGTGCTCACGGTCGACGAGCCGTAGCGCTGCATTGAACCAGTCACCAACCCACACAGAGGTATCCACCACTTGGCAGTTCGCATTCGATTGACCCGCGTCGGCGCCACCAAGCGCCCGGCGTATCGGGTCATCGCCATCGACAAACGGCGCTCCCGCGACGGCCGCGCCCTCGAGATTCTCGGGTTCTACGACCCACTCACCGAGCCCGCCACCGTCCACCTCGACACCGCGCGAATCAACGCCTGGATCGGCAAGGGGGCCTTGCCGTCGGACACCGTGGCCAAGCTGATCCGCCAGGCCGAACGGGCCGCGCTCGAGCCGGCCGCGGCAGAGAAGCCGAAGCGGGCGACCCGCGCAACGAAGCCCAAGGCGTCGGCGAAGGCAAAGGCAAAGGCGGCGAAGGCCGCCGAGGCACCCGCAGCCGACGAGGCAGCGCCTGCGTCGGCGGCCGATGCGGCAGCGGAGACATCTGCAGCCCGCGGCCGACGAGGCTACCGAGGCACCCGCCGCCGAGGAGGTCGCCGAGACACCGGCGGCCGACGCAGACGAGACTCCTGAAGCAGCGGCCGACGAGGCTGCAGAGCCCGAGAAGGCAGACGCATGAAGGAGTTTCTCGAATACGTCGCAAAGGGGCTCGTCGACAAGCCCGATGCGGTGTTCGTCGAGGTCGACGAGGACGGCGACGAGACGGTCCTGACGCTCGGCGTCGATCAGGAGGACATGGGTCGGGTCATCGGCCGCGATGGACGCATCGCCAACGCGATCCGCAGCCTGCTCAAGGTGATGGCCACCAAGGACGGCCGACACGTCGAGCTCGAGATCGTTTCCGACGCCGACTGACCGCCGCCTGGCGGTCGCCAGGATCCTTGGCCCCAAGGGCCTGGCCGGCGCCGTGCGGGTCGAGCTGCTGACCGACTGGCCCGAGCGAGTCGCGCCGGGCGCCGAGGTCTGGCTCGAGGGCGACGCCGAGCCGATCCGCATCGTGCGCGTCGAGTCCGGCGGACGCACGCCGGTCCTCCATCTCGACCGATTCACGACCCGCGAGGCGGCCGAGGCGCTCAACGACCGCTACCTCGAGGCCCCCGTCCGCCAGCTCCCCGACGAGACCTACTACTGGG
The DNA here is from genome assembly GCA_963759405.1 of uncultured Chloroflexia bacterium. GTDB lineage: Bacteria > Chloroflexota > Limnocylindria > QHBO01 > QHBO01 > JACDBZ01. The sequence continues at coordinate 124,932 of CAVWZA010000019.1, forward strand.
ACGACCTGGTCGGACTGCGGGTGGAAGAGCCGGACGGCGCCCCGGTCGGGGAGCTCGTCGAGATCTTCCGCGCCGGCGACAACGAGGTCTACCGGATCGTCGGGGAGCGTGGTGAACGGCTGGTGCCCGCGTTGCGCTCATCCGTCCTGCGGATCGACCTTGCGGCCGGCCTCATCGTCGTCGCCCCCGACGATGCCGAGGAGGTCCGCTGAGCGTGCGGATCGACGTCGTCACGATCTTCCCGGAGCTGGTCGCCGGACCGCTGGGAACCTCGATCATGGGCCGCGCCGTCGATGCCGGACTGGTCGAGTTCGGCGTCCACGACCTGCGCGAGCACGGCATCGGGCGCCACCGTTCGGTCGACGACTACCCCTACGGCGGGGGAGCGGGGATGGTCATGCGTCCCGAGCCCCTCTTCGCCACCATGGAGCCGCTGCGCGACGCCGGCGCCCACGTCATCCTGATGGATCCCGCCGGGGAGCGGCTCAGCGACCCGCTCGCTCGCGAGCTGGCAGCGCTGCCCCACATCGCACTCATCTGCGGTCGCTACGAAGGAATCGACGAGCGGGTCAGGACGCTGGTCGATCGCGAGGTCAGCATCGGTGACTACGTGCTCACCGGCGGGGAGCTGCCGGCGCTCGTCCTCATCGATGCCGTGGTGCGGCTCGTACCGGGCGTGATCGCCGAGGCATCCCACGAGGGCGACTCGTTCGCATCGGGCATCCTCGAGTACCCGCAGTACACGCGACCCGAGACCTTCCGGGACCTGCCCGTTCCGCCGGTCCTGCTCTCCGGGCATCACGGCGAGGTCGACCGCTGGCGGCGGCGCGAGGCGCTGCGCCGGACGCTCGAGCGACGTCCCGACCTCCTCGACTCGGCGACGGTGAGCGACGAGGATCAACGCATCCTGGACGAGCTGCGCGCCGAGGGCTCGTGACCAGGGGCGCCTTGGCGTCCGCGGGTCGCCGCTGCTATACTCCCGGGCGTCGCGGCCGCCTGCGCGGTCGCGTTCGTGTGTCACACATTCAGCCGCGGGTAAGCCCGCGATAACGAGGTCGCCCCAGGATGAACGCCATCAAGGAGCTCGAGCGCGAGCAGCTCCGCACCGACGTTCCGGAGATCGCCCCCGGCGACACGGTCCGCGTCGCGGTGAAGGTGGTCGAGGGCAGCCGCGAGCGGATCCAGGTCTTCGAGGGCACCGTGATGCGAATGCGCGGCGGCGGCCTGAACAAGGCCATCACCGTCCGGCGCATCGCCAGCGGTGTCGGCGTGGAGCGCACCTTCATGGTGCATGCACCGCGAATCGAGAAGATCGAGGTGGTCCGTCACGGGGTTGCCCGTCGCGCACAGCTCTACTTCCTTCGCGATCGGGTCGGCAAGTCCGCCACGCTCCGCGAGCGCCGCACCAACTGACCCGTAGGGCGCCGCCGCGTGGTGGCGCCGCCGTCGCCGGCTCGGACCGATACACTGGCGGCGTGACAGCTCCCAGGCGCCCGCTCCGTGTCGTCAAGCCCTCCACCCGGATCGAGCGCGCGCACTGGAGCGATGGTCGAACCATGGTGGTCGGTGCGGATGCCGTCGGCGTCGCCTGCCTGAGCGGACCGGTCCTGGCAGCAGCGGTCATCATGCCGGCGTACGGGCGTCGCATCCCGGGTGTCCGCGACTCGAAGATGCTCTCGCGTGCTCAGCGCGAGCGGTTGTATCCAAAGATCATGCGTGGCGCCCTTGCCGTCGGGCTCGGTGCTGCAAGCGTGGCCGAGATCGATCGGATCAACATCTACCACGCCACAAACCTGGCCATGCGGCGTGCCATCTGCCGCTTGGGCGAGCGACAGCACGTGCTGATCGACGGCCTGCGGGTCTACCGGTTCGAGGACTTCATCGGCTCGTACACCGCGATCGTGCATGGTGACGCGCGTTGCTACTCGATCGCCGCGGCGTCCATCGTTGCGAAGGTCGTTCGCGACCGCCTCATGGAACGCCTCGCCGCGCGCTACCCGCACTATGGCTGGGAGCACAACGCCGGCTACGCGACCTTCACCCACCGCCGCGGCATCGAGGAGCGCGGCATCACGCCCTTCCATCGGCGCTCGTTCGCCCGCGTGCGCGCCATCGCCATCGGGGAGCAGCTCGAGCTGGAGTTGCCTCCGGAGAACCTCGACGCGCTGTTCGCGCCGGAGTACGCCGCGGTAAGCGAGGGGTAATCCGCCCGTAATCGCCGATCCGGCAGACTGCGGCCTCTTGCCTCCGAAGCTGAGAGGCTCATGGGCGACCCGCGTCATACCCTCGGCATCGCCGCAGAGCGGGCTGTGGCGGCCTGGCTCGAGTCCTCGGGCTGGCGTGTGCTCGGGCGGCGCGTGCGCGCCTCCGGCGGCGGCGAGGTTGACATCGTGGCCCTCGATCCGGAACGGGTGCTCGTTGGCGTGGAAGTTCGTGCCCGCCGGACGTCACGGGCCGGCATCGGCACCGAGTCGATCACCCCCGAGCGCGTCCGACGTACGGGTCGCACCGTGGCTGGGTTCGCCACGGCAACGCGGGTGAGCCATCGTGGGCTGCGGATGGACCTCGTCAGCGTCAGCCCCGAGCCCGGCCGTATCCCCGGGCGCTGGCGGCTGCGGCGGATAGCGGACATCGGCGCCCTGTAGGTCGGGTCAACCGCCGAAGATGCGCACCAGGAGGGTGATCGACGCGATATACGGTCGGCTGACCGGGTAGATGCCGTGGTGGTCGACGGCCCACTGCCCCTGGTAGTAGGCGGCCAGCACCCGGGCGCGGTCACCCTTGTAGTGGCCGAGGTAATGAGCGAGCAGACGAACACCCGCTCGTACGTTGTGGCGCAGATCGTTGATCTGGACCCGGGTGCCGAGCATCGCGTCGCCGACCCAGTCTGCGGTCGCCGGCATCAGCTGCATGACGCCCACTGCGCCCGCGTGGCTGACCACATCCTGCCGCCAACCCGACTCCTGCCAGGCGACGGCAAGCGCAAGGGCGGGGGGAACGTGGTACCGGTTCGCTTCCTCGACGATCACCCGGCGCACGGCATCGCGCTTCGCGACGAGCGTCGCCATCGAGGCCGGCATCGCGGGCGGCGTGCCTCGCCGCGGCCGGCGGCGCCGCAGGGGCGGCTCCGGGGATGGTCAGGCGCTGGCCGGCGTAGATGCGGCTCGGATTGCTGATGGAATTGGCCTGCACGATGGCCGAGACCGTCACGCCGTAGGTGCGAGCGATGGTGGTCAGATTCTGGCCACGGGTGACCAGGTGGACGCGCGCGGCAGCTGGCTTCGCGGCCGGCTTCGCGGCGGGCGTTGCGGCTCGACTGGCCGGCGGCGCCGCAGCGGCGGCTCCGGGGATGGTCAGGCGCTGGCCGGCGTAGATGCGGCTCGGATTGCTGATGGAATTGGCCTGCACGATGGCCGAGACCGTCACGCCGTAGGTGCGAGCGATGGTGGTCAGATTCTGGCCACGGGTGACCAGGTGGACGCGGGCGGCAGCTGGCTTCGCAGCCGGCTTCGCGGCGCGGCGTGGCGGTCGCCGCGGGCCGCTGCCTCGGCGATGCGCAACCGCTGGCCGGCGAAGATCCGGTTCGGATCGGTCAGGTTGTTCAGATCCACCAGGGTGGCGATGCTGACGCCATGTCGCTTCGAGAGTCGGGTCAGGTTGTCGCCCTCCTGGACGACCACGACAGGATCGGCGGCCAGGGCGACGGTGGCCAGGATCGGTCCGACAGTCAGGGTGGCGACGAGCCCGACAAACGGGCCGATCAGCAGGGATCGTTGCAAGAGATCGTTCCTCCAGGTTGGGCTGCGAACGCCTCATGGGTCCCGGTGCAGGGACGCATCACGACGCGGGCGGATGCTAGGAGCGATCGAGGGCGGGTCAAGGTACCTGCGGATCGTCCGGGAGTACTTCGGTACCGTGTGGTGGAGTCCGCGGAGGTTCCGGCCGGAAGGGGCCGTCGTGCTCCTCTGGTATACTCGTGATCTCGCGCAACCCGTGCGAGATCCCATCACACACGCTCGGCGGATCCCGCTGATCCTCGGTGCCGCTCCGCGATGACGTCGCGGGCGGTGGATCGCGAGAGCCGATGTCGGGCGGAGGAACGAACCGGAGGTTTTTCTTTGGCTGCCACCAGCATGAAGCAGCTGCTCGAAGCGGGCGTCCACTTCGGGCATCAGACCCGCCGCTGGAATCCGAAGATGCGCGAGTACATCTTCGCCGAGCGGAACGGGATCCACATCATCGACCTGGCGCAGACCGTGTCGCGCCTCGAGCAGGCGCTCGACTTCGTGCGCGAGACCGTGCGGCGAGGCGACAGCGTGCTCTTCGTTGGAACCAAGAAGCAGGCCCAGGATGCGCTCGCCGAGGCGGCGGGCCGCTCCGGCCAGCATTACGTCAACACGCGCTGGCTGGGCGGGATGCTCACCAACTTCACCACGATCAAGCGTCGCATCCAGCGTCTGGAGGCGCTCGAGGCGCGCCGGGAGGCCGGCGAGTTCGAGCGGCTCACCAAGAAGGAAGCGACCAAGCTCACCGAGGAGATCAACAAGCTCGACTCGGCGCTGGGTGGCATCCGCAAGATGCGACGACTGCCGGGGGCCGTCTTCATCGTCGACCCCCACCGCGAGTCGATCGCGGTGGCCGAGGCGCGACGGCTCGAGATCCCGATCGTGGCAATGACCGACACGAACTGCGATCCGGATCTCATCGACTGGGTCATCCCGGCGAACGACGATGCCATCCGCTCGGTGCGCCTGATCTGCGGCCTCGTCGCCGATGCGGCGAGCGTCGCGCAGCAGGAGCGCCAGGCGAAGCTCGACGAGGAGTTCGAGCAGGCGGAGGCGATGCCGCCGGTCGACGACACCGCGCTCGGTTCGGAAGCCGACTACACCGCGGCCCTGGCCACGGGTGAGGCGCTCGTCTTCGAGCCCGAGCCCGAGGATGACGAGGAAGAGGAACGCAAGGCGCGCGCGCGTCGAGCCGCCCACATCGAGGAGGGCGAGCCGGAGCACAACCCGGATCGGGAGCACGAGCGCCAGATCCACGAGCAGATCAAGGAACACGAGCCGCGCCCGTAGGCGGCAGGCGGAAGGAACATGACGAACACACAGATGATCAAGCCCGAGGACGTGAAGCGGCTTCGGGAGCAGACCGGCGCCGGCATCATGGACTGCAAGCGCGCCCTCGAGGAGGCGGGCGGCGACTATGAGAAGGCCGCGCTCAATCTGCGCGAGAAGGGCCTCTCGACCGCCGCGAAGAAGGCGGGTCGCGTCGCCCGCGAAGGCATCGTGACCAGCTACATCCACCATGGCTCGCGGCTCGGCGTCCTCCTGGAGCTGAACTGCGAGACCGACTTCGTGGCGAGGACCGACGACTTCCAGCAGCTGGCTCGCGAGCTGGCGATGCAGGTCGCCGGCATGGCGCCCCAGTACGTCAGCCGCGAGGACGTTCCCGCGGAGATCCTCGACGAGCAGAAGCGCCTCTTCGCGGTCGATGCGGAACGTGACGGCCGGCCGGCCGACCGGATTCCCGATGATCGTCGAGGGCAAGCTGAACAAGTGGTTCGAGTCGGTCTGCCTGCTGGAGCAGCCATACCGCGATACCGACCGCAAGATCGGCGACCTCGTCACCGAGAAGATCGCCCTGCTGGGCGAGAACATCAAGGTCGCACGCTTCGCGCGGATGGCCGTCGGGGAGACGGCGCAGCCAGAGACCGAAGAGGCCGCCTGACGGTGACCGAGCCGGCCTCCACCTCGGGCAACCCCTCGCCGCGCCGGGTGCTGCTCAAGCTGTCCGGTGAAGCGCTCATGGGCGAGCACGAATACGGCATCGATCCGGAGGTCGTCCGACTCATCGCCGGCCAGGTGGCCGCCGGCAAGCACGACAGCACCGAGATCGCCGTCGTCGTCGGCGGTGGCAACATCTTCCGCGGGCTGGCTGCCAGCGCGCGGGGGATGGACCGCTCGACGGGGGACTACATGGGCATGTTGGCGACCGTCATGAACGGCCTGGCCATCCAGGATGCGCTCGAGCAGCAGGGATGCCCCACCCGCGTCATGAGCGCCATCGCCATGAACGAGATCTGCGAGCCCTACATCCGACGCCGCGCGGTCCGTCATCTCGAGAAGGGACGCGTGGTGGTGATGGTGGCCGGCACCGGCAACCCCTACTTCACCACCGACACCGCCGCGACGCTGCGCGCGGTCGAGGTGCACGCCCAGGTGATTCTCAAGGCGACCCGCGTGGACGGGGTGTACGATGCCGACCCCGAAACGCATCCCGACGCTCGGCGATTCAGTCAGATCGGCTACACGGAGCTGCTGAGCAATCGGCTGCAGGCGCTCGACGCGACTGCCGTGAGCCTGGCGATGGACAACGAGATGCCGATCGTCGTGTTCGACATGACGGTCCCCGGCAATATCACCCGTGCGATCGCCGGCGAGCGAATCGGCACGCTGATCTCAGGAGACTGACCAGATGACGCACGAGGCGCTGATCGCGATCGAGCCCAGGATGCAGCACGCCATCGAGGCCATGGAGCGCGACTTCGCCGGCATTCGCACCGGTCGGGCCTCGACCGCGCTGGTTGAGCGCATCACCGTCGAGTACTACGGCGCGCAGACCCCGCTGAACCAGGTCGCCGGCATCAGCACGCCCGACGCGCACCTGATCGTCATCCAGCCATGGGACCGATCGGTCCTGTCGGCGATCGAGAAGGCGATCACGAAGAGCGACATCGGCCTGACCCCGAACGTGGACGGCACCGTCGTGCGGCTGAACGTGCCACCGCTCACCGAGGACCGGCGCAAGGAGATGGTCAAGCAGGTCCACCGTCGCACGGAGGAGGCCCGCGTCGAGGTCCGCAACCGCCGGCGCGAGGCCGCCGACGTGCTCAAGAAGGCGCTCCGTGATGGCGACCTCTCAGAAGACGAGGAGCGCCGGGAGCTCGAGGCGTTGCAGAAGCTGACCGACCGCCACGTCGAGGCGATCGACGCCCGGGCAGAGCGCAAGGAAGCCGAGATCCTGGAGGTCTGACCTGGTGCCGGACGAGGTCCGACCCCGGCACGTGGCGATCATCGCCGACGGAAATCGTCGCTGGGCGCGTGAGCGCGGCCTGCCGGTGCTCGCGGGGCACATCCAGGGCATCGAAGCGATCCGCCCCATCGTGCGGCGGGCTCGTGACCGCGGCGTGGAGACACTCTCGGTCTATACGTTCAGCACCGAGAACTGGAATCGCCCCGAGGACGAGGTGTCCGGGCTCTTCGGCCTGATCGACGGCGCCGTCCGGCAGTACACCGATGAGCTGATCACCGAAGGGGTCCAGGTCCGCGTCATCGGCCGCCTGCACGAAGCGCCATCGGACGTCCAGCGCTCGATCCGCTCAGCCGAGGAGCGCACGGGCCATGGCACGCGGATGACGCTCAACATCTGCTTCAACTACTCGGGCCGCGCGGAGATCGTCGACGCCGCGCGCGCGATGCTGGCCGCCCACGCGGATCCGCAGGGGATCGACGAGGCCCACTTCGCCGAGCATCTGTACACCGCCGGCCAGCCGGACGTCGACCTGATGATCCGGACCGGTGGCGACCAGCGCACGAGCAACTTCCTGCTCTGGCAGGCGGCATACGCCGAGCTGATCTTCTGCGCCAAGTTCTGGCCGGACTTCACCGAGGACGACTTCGACGCGGCCCTCGACGAATACGAGCGCCGCGACCGGCGCTTCGGAGGGTAGCGGTGCTGAGAACCCGGATCATCAGCGCGCTCGTGCTGGTGCCGATCATCCTGGCCATCGTCCTGCTCGGCGAGCCGTGGCTGTCGATCCTCATCGGCGTCGCTGCCTTCCTTGCGCTGGTCGAGCTGGTCGGCCTGCTGGACGCGGCCGGCCACCAGCCACCCCAGGTGCTGACGATCGTCGGCGGCATGACGCTCGTTGCCGCCGGCCTCATCACCACCAACGGCGAGGGGGTGGGCGGAGCCGTTGCGCACCTGGTGGTTGCGCTCGACCCACCGGGCCTCGTGACGGCCACGATGGTCGCCGTCATGCTCGTCCTGGCGGCGGTCGGGTTCACGCGATCCGACCCACGGGCGGGCTTCATGACCTGGGCGATGACCTCGTTCGGGGTGGCCTACATCGGTCTGCTCATGCCGGCGATGGTGTTGGTGGCCCATCTCGCCCCGGCCGGCGGGTCGGCGAGCACTCCGGTCGGCGCGCTGGGCCTGGGCTCCGGCCCCGCGTGGGCACTGCTGCTGGTCCTGGTGGTCTGGGGATACGACACCGGCGCCTACCTGACCGGAAGCCGGCTCGGCCGCCGACATCTGCTCGAGCAGATCAGCCCGGCGAAGACGATGGAGGGCCTGGCCGGCGGCCTCGTGGTCGGCACGATCGCCGCGGGGATCGGCGCCGTGCTCGTCGGCCTGGAACCGTGGCATCCGCTGATCATCGGTCCGCTGGTCGGGCTGGCCGCCCAGGCCGGGGACCTGGCCGAGTCGATGCTGAAGCGGGCTGCCGGACGCAAGGACTCCGGCTTCCTGGTGCCCGGACATGGCGGGATCCTCGATCGCATCGACTCCTTCCTGTTCGCCGCGCCGGTCCTTGCCGGTTACGCACTGCTGGCCGCCGGACGGGTGATTTGACGGGCGTCGCGGTCCTCGGCTCGACCGGGTCGATCGGCCGCCAGACGCTCGAGGTCATCGGACGCCACGCCGAGCGCTTCGAGGTGGTGGCGCTGGCCAGCGCCCACGGCGAACCTCCCATGGCCGAGCAGCTGGCAGCCTGGCCGTCCGCACGCTGGTGGTGCGCCGATGCCGAGCGCCGTGCGATCGCGCCCGACCGCTGGGCGGAGGGCGGGCTCGCCGAGCTGGCCTCCCTCGACGGCGTCGAGCTCGTTGTCGTGGCGACCACCGGCATGGCCGCATTGCCCGCCGTGCTCGGGGCGCTGCGCTCGGGGCGGCGCGTGGCGCTCGCCAACAAGGAGACGCTCATCACCGGAGGTCACCTGGTAACGGCGCTGCTCGACGAGCTGGGCGGCGACGCGCTCGAGCGGCTTCGCCCGGTCGACAGCGAGCACTCGGCGATCTGGCAGTGCCTGGTCGGGGAACCCGCCGGCTCGGTTGCGCGTCTCGTCCTGACCGCCAGCGGCGGACCGTTCCTGGGTCGCGATCCCGGAACGCTCGACGCGGTGACCGTCGACGAGGCGCTCGCCCATCCAACCTGGCGGATGGGGCCGAAGATCACGATCGACTCGGCGACCCTGGTCAACAAGGCGTTCGAGGTCATCGAGGCCAAATGGCTGTATCGACTTCCGTACTCTAAGATCGACGCCGTGATCCACCCCCAGAGCGTGGTGCACTCGCTCGTCGAGTTCACCGACGGCTCGTACAAGGCACAGCTGGGACACCCCGACATGCGCCTCCCGATCCAGTACGCCCTCACGTTCCCCGACCGGCTGCCCTCGGTCGCGCGAACGACGGTGCCCGCCGAGTGGGGGAGCCTGGCCTTCGAACCGCTCGCGCCGGGCGCCTTCCCGGCGTACGACACGGTCCGGGCGGCGGCCGAGGCCGGCGGGAACCGCGGCACCATCCTGAACGCGGCCGACGAGGTCGCGGTCGAGGCCTTCCTGGCCGGACGCATCGGCTTCAGCCAGATTGCAACCACCATCGCCGATGCGGTCGACCGATGGGGCGCACCGGACGAGCCCGGACTCGAGGCCATCGCCGGCCTCGACGCCGAGATCCGGTCCGAGCTCCGAGGCGCCCTCGGACTGGCCGCGGGGGCCTGATGGAAGTCCTCGGCACCATCGCCGCCTTCCTCGGCGTCCTGATCGTCCTGGTTCTCGTCCATGAGCTCGGACACTTCATCGTCGCCAAGCGGGCCGGCATCACCGTCGAGGAGTTCGGGGTCGGTTTCCCGCCCCGAATCGCCTCGGTCACCTGGCACGGGACGCGCTACAGCCTGAACTGGATCCCACTCGGCGGCTTCGTGAAGATGCTCGGCGAGGATGGCGACGTGGAGGTTCGTCGGCTCCGCGAACAGGGCCTCACCGGTCCCGAGATCGAGGACGCCATGGCCGGCGCCTTCAACCGGAGGCCGGTCTGGGTCAGGGTCACGGTGCTGCTTGCCGGCGTGGTGATGAACTTCGTGCTTGCCGCCGGCCTGTTCGCATGGGCGCTGAGCCTGCCGATTCCGATCGGCCATGGCCCGCTCACCGTCATCAGCATCCAGGACGGAAGCCCTGCCGAGGGGAAGCTGGAGGAGGGTGACGTCATCGTCGCGGCCGACGGCCAGCGCTTCGAGCGATCGGCCGAGCTGACCGAGTACGTCGCAGGGCGCGCCGGATTCGTCGTGAAGCTCACCGTCGATCGGGACGGTGACGAGACCGAGGTCTCGATCATCCCGCGCTCCGTCAGCGCAGAGGATCGCGCCCGGGGCATCGGGCCGGTCGGATTCGCCTATGAGCCAGCGCAGCTGGTGGAGGAACCGTCGACCGTCACCGGACCGCTGGACGCCATCGGGCGCGGGACGACGGCTGCGTGGTCGCTGGCGATCCAGATCCCCGGCGGGCTTGCCGATGCGGTGGGTGGCCTGCTCGGCCTGAACCCGAACGGCGGCGACGCGATGGGCCCGATCGGCATCGCCCAGGAGACCGGCCGCGTGCTCGAGGCGCCGCTCGTCAGCCAGCTCCTCTTCGTGGGCGTCCTGTCCGTCAACCTCGCCGTGCTGAACGTCCTGCCCTTCCCCCCGCTCGACGGTGGCCGGATCGCGGTCGTCCTGCTGGAGTCGGCTCGCCGCCGCAAGCTGCCGGCCGAGCGCGAGGCGCTCATCTACCTGACCGGCTTCGCGGTCCTGATCGCGCTCGTCATCCTGATCAGCATCCAGGACATCCAGCGGCTCGTCACCGGCGGGTAACGGGGTAGCGGACGGCCGCCACGCCGGGTCGGCCGGGTGCGGAGTTAGGGGTAATCGGATATACTTCAGCACGGTTCGACCGGCCAAACGACGAACCGCAATATTGAACTGAGTACCAGGACGTGGGTCGGTTCGCCTTCCCACGTCTTTGTTTGTCCCTTTGTGACTCCGGGCGCGGAGCGAGGAGCGGCCATGAATCGAGATTTCATCGGAGCACTGCTCCAGCTGAACGCCGAAAAGGGTGTCCCCCAGGAAATCCTGATCCGCACGCTGGAGCAGGCGATCGAGTCGGCCTATCGGCGGAATGCGGACGCGCCCGAGAACGTGGTCGTGACGGTCAACCCGGAGACCGGCGAGATCAGCGTGGCCCGCGAGTACGAGGTCATGGCCACCACCGAGGAGGTGGAGGATCCCGAGGCGCAGATGTTCGTCGCCGATGCGCAGAAGATCGACCCGGCCACGGGTGTCGGCGCCAAGGTGCGGATCCCGGAGAACGTGACCCAGGCACAGCTGGGCCGCATCGCGGCGCAGACGGCGGGGCAGGTCTATCGGCAGCGCCTCCGCGAGGCGCAGCGCGACGTCGTCTTCCAGCAGTACGCGGCCCGCGAGGGCGAGATCATGACCGGCACCGTCCAGCGCACGACCGATTCGGCCGTCGTGCTCGACATGGGCAAGGACGTCGAGGCGGTCCTGGCGGTCACCGAGCAGCTGCCGAGCGAGACGTATCGCATCGGTCAGCACCTCAAGGTCTACGTCATGGAGGTTCGCCGCACGACGCGCGGACCGGTGATCGTGGCCAGCCGCACGCACCGCGGGTTCCTCCGTCGCCTGATGGAGATGGAGATTCCCGAGATCTACAACGGCACCGTCGTGATCCGCGGCATCGCCCGCGAGGCCGGCAGCCGGTCCAAGGTTGCGGTCGAGAGCCGGCAGCAGGGCGTCGATGCCAAGGGCGCGGCGGTCGGGCAGCGCGGCGCGCGGATCCAGTCGATCGTCGCCGAGCTGAACGGCGAGAAGGTCGACATCGTCCTGTGGGACGAGGATCCCGGTCGGTTCGTGGCCGAGGCCCTCTCGCCGGCCGAGGTGCTCAGCGTGCGCATCGACGAGGAGCACAAGATCGCCAACGTCATCGTCCCCGAGCGTCAGCTCAGCCTCGCCATCGGCAAGGAGGGGCAGAATGCGCGGCTGGCGGCCAAGCTGACCGGCTGGCGCATCGACATCCGAAGTGAGACCGGCGTCGCGACCGCAGCCGCAGGCGGAGACCACTCCGAGCACGCCGAAGCGGACGAGGCCGCAGGAGGCAACGGCCGATGCCGAAGCGACGACCTGACCACGTCCCGACGCGGACCTGCGCGGTCTGCCGCCAGTCGCACCCGAAGCGCGACATGACGCGCATCGTGCGCGCGACCGATGGATCCATTCACCGCGACGAGACCGGCCGCGCGCCGGGTCGCGGAACCTATATCTGCCAGGACCCGGCCTGCCGCGACGATGAGCGCAGCGCGGCCGCGGTGAAGCGAGCGCTCGGCGCAGATCCCGCGCCGGGGACGCTCGAATTCGAGGGAGCACCACATGCCACCACGTAGATACCGACCACGACGCGGTCCGCGTCCGCAGCGCAAGCGGACCGGCGCCGCCGCCGCCGCGCTGCTCGAGGCGCAGGCACCGGTTCGCCCGGCCGGACCGGTCGAGCTTCCGAGCTCGATCGCCGTCAAGGACTTCGCCGAGACGCTCGGCGTCAGCATCGCCGAGATCATCAACGTCCTGATCAAGAACGGCATCTTCGCCACCGTCAACCAGGCGATCGACTTCGACACGGCCTCGCTCGTCGCCGCGGAGCTCGGATTCGAGGCGACCGAGGGCGGGGTGGCGGAGCGCGAGGCGGCCGTCGCAGCCAGCGAGCAGGACCTCGTCGCCCCGGGCGGCCCCGGCGAGGGCGACGGGAAGCCGACCCTGTGGACCGACGACGATCCGAGCAAGCTCGTGACCCGGGCGCCGATCGTCACCGTCATGGGGCACGTCGACCACGGCAAGACGAGCCTGCTCGACGCGATCCGCGAGACGAAGGTCGCCTCCGGCGAGAGCGGTGGCATCACGCAGCACATCGGCGCCAGCGAGGTGGACCACAACGGCAAGCGCATCGTCTTCCTCGACACGCCCGGCCACGAGGCATTCACGGCCATGCGTGCCCGCGGCGCGCAGGTCACGGACATCGCGATCATCGTGGTCGCCGCCGATGACGGCGTCATGCCCCAGACCAAGGAGGCCATCGACCACGTTCGGGCCGCCCGCGTGCCGATGATCGTGGCGATCAACAAGGTCGACAAGCCCGATGCCAACCCGGATCGGGTGAAGCAGGAGCTGGCCGACAACAAGGTGCTCATCGAGGAGTACGGCGGCGACGTGATCGCCGTTGCGGTGAGCGCCAAGCAGCGCACGGGGATCGACGACCTCATGGAGATGGTGCTCCTCGTCGCCGACCTCCAGGACCTCAAGGCCAATCCCGATCGCGCGGCGATCGGCACGATCGTCGAGTCGAAGGTCGACAAGGGCCGCGGCAACGTGGCCACCGTGCTCGTGCAGACCGGCACGCTCAAGGTCGGCCAGATCGTGAGCGTGGGCCGCACCTGGGGCCGCGTCCGCGCGCTGAACAACGCGGCCGGCAAGCGCGTCAAGGAGGCCGGCCCGGCATCGGCGGTCGAGATCATCGGCCTGCAGGGACTGCCCGAGGCGGGCGACATCCTCCGCGTGGTGGCCGACGAGAAGACGGCTCGCGACGCCGCCGAGGCCGCCGACCGCGTGGCCGCCGGCGCCGACGGCCAGAAGGTGAGCAGCCTCGAGGACATCAGCGCCCAGATCGCGGACGCCGAGGTCGCCGAGCTGCGGGTGGTGCTGAAGACCGACGTCCAGGGCTCGATGGGGGCGATCCGCCATTCGCTCGAGCGCCTGAACAACGACGAGGTCCGGATCAACATCCTCCGCGAGGGTGCCGGCGACATCAACGAGAGCGACGTCAACCTCGCCTCGGCGTCCGACGCGGTCGTGATCGGCTTCAACACGAAGCTGGACGCGGGCGCGCAGCGCTCCGTCGACGCAACCGGCGTCGACGTTCGCATCTACGACGTGATCTACAAGCTGACCGACGACATCGGCCAGGCGCTCCAGGGTCTGCTGGCGCCGAAGCTGGTCGAGCAGGTGGAGGGCCACGCCGAGGTGCGGATGGTCATCAAGGCCGGGCGTGCCGGCAACGTCGCGGGCTCGTACGTCACCGATGGCCGGATCGTGCGCGGCGGCCAGGCGCGGCTCTTCCGGGCCGGGGAGCTGCTCGCCGACACGCGGATCACGTCGCTGAAGCGCTTCAAGGACGACGTCCGCGAGGTCGCCACCGGCTTCGAGTGCGGGATCGGGCTCGACGCCGATGACATCGCCGAGGGCGACATCATCGAGTGCTACCAGATGGTGACCGAGGCCGCCTAGCCGATGAGCCAGCGTACGGATCGGCTCGACAGCCAGATCCGAGCCGAGCTCGCCGAGCTGCTCCACCGCGAGATGAAGGACCCGCGCGTCGGGTTCGCGACCATCACGCGCGTCGAGACCGCTCGCGACCTCGGCACGGCCAAGGTCTGGGTGAGCATCATGGGCACCGAGACCGAGCGCGAGCAGACGATGAAGGCGCTGACCGATGCCACGCCCTGGCTGCGGCGCCAGCTCGGCGGCCGGCTGACGCTGCGGCACGTTCCGGAGCTCGTCATTCGGCGGGACGACTCGATCGAGGCGGGGGACCGCGTTCTGCGCCTCCTCCGTGAGCTCGAGGACGAGGGACGCTCGTGAGCCGCGAGGCAGTCGTGGAGGCGATCCGTAACGCTTCCCGGATCACGGCCATCTGCCACGAGAACCCGGACGCCGACACGCTCGGGTCGGCGCTCGCGCTGCGGATCGCCGCCGAGCGCCTCGGGAAGCAGGCGGAGGTCGTGGCCGCCGACCCGGTGCCGCCGTCCCTCGTGGACCTGCCCGGCGCCAGCGAGGTCCGCACCACGCCACAGCTCGAGCCGGACGTGGCGGTCGTGCTCGACGGGACGCTCGCGCGCACCGGTGCGGTGGTCACCGCCGCGGCAGAGTGGCTCAGCCGTGCACGAATCGTGAACATCGATCACCACGTCTCCAACGACGGCGATGGCACGGTCGCCGCCTGGATCGATCCCCAGGCGGCCGCCACCTGCGAGATGGTGGCCCTGCTCATCCCGGAGCTCGGGGTGGAGATCGATGCCGAGATCGCGAGCGTGCTGACCGCCGGCATGGTGCAGGACACCCACACCTTCTCCCATCCGAACACGACGCCACGCACCCTGCGCGTGGCGGCCGACCTGGTCGAGGCCGGCGCGCCGCTGGCGGCGATCCATCGCTCGATCTACGCCGACAAGCCCTTCAGCACCCTCGCGCTGTGGGGGGAGATGCTGGCCGGCGTGGCGCAGCGCCGCGACGGGCGGATCGTGTACGCGGTGATGACGACCGCCATGCTCGCGAAGACCGGCACCGATCCGGTCGCATCCGAGGGATTCATCGACCTGCTCGCCTCCACCAAGGTTGCCGACATCACGGCCCTGTTCAAGGAGGTCGACGCCACGCACACGCGGGTCAGCGTTCGCACCTCGGCGCGGGCCGACGCGGTGGCCATCACCTCCGCATTCGGCGGCGGTGGCCACGCTCGCGCCGCCGGGTGCTCGATCGATGCGCCTCTGGCCGAGGCGATGGCGAAGCTGCTCGAGGAGTGCGAGCGCGAGCTCGATCGGGCCGATGCTCGGGGTCGTTAACCTCGACAAGCCGGTCGGACCGACCAGCCACGACATGGTCGGCATGATGCGGCGGCTGAGCGGCACGCGCCGCATCGGCCATGCCGGCACGCTCGACCCGCTGGCCTCGGGGGTCCTCCCGATCCTCGTCGGCGGCGCAACGCGCTTCAGCGCGGAGCTGACGGGTGGCTCGAAGCGCTACGACGCCGTCATCCGGCTCGGTGCGCGCAGCGCGACGGACGACGCCGAGGGGCCGATCGTTGCCAGTCGACGCGCCGCTTCCCGACGAGGCGACCGGCGCGCGAGGCCCTGGCGAGCTTCGTCGGCACGTTCGACCAGCTGCCGCCGACGTTCAGCGCACGCAAGGTCGGCGGTCGAACGGCTCACCGCGCCGCGCGCGCCGGCGACCCGATCGCGGTGCCACCGCGGCTCGGTCACGATCCACTCCCTCGAGCTGCTCGCCTACGACCGCGATGACGATGGCGCCGAGCTCCGCGTCGATCTGCGCTGTGGCGCCGGCACCTACGTGCGGTCGCTCGCCCGCGACCTCGGCGATCGTCTCGGCTGCGGCGGATACCTGCGGACGCTGCGACGCACCGAGGCGGCCGGCCTGAGCGTGGAAGACGCGGTCACCCCCGAGCGGCTCGAGGCCCTTGCGGCCGATGGCAGGCTCGGCGACGCGATCCTGCCGGTCGGCGACCTGCTGCCGCTGCCGCACGTCATCCTGGACGGCAATGCGGCGCACGCCTTCCGCAACGGATCGGCGCGCCCGCTCGGGGACCCGCCCGCTGCCGACGGGCGTGCGGCGGTGTTCGAGGGAGGCGAGCTGATCGGCATCGGATCGGTGACGTCGAACCTGCTGCAGCCGGAGAAGGTGCTGCCGCGCGAGGCCGTCGGGTGACGGCGCGCGGCCTCGACGGGCTGCCCCACATCGGCCCGGCCGTCGTGACGCTGGGGGTGTTCGACGGCGTCCACATGGGCCACCGGCACGTGCTCGATGCCACCGTGCTGGCCGCCCGGGAACGCGATGCGGCCAGCGTGGCACTGGTCTTCAGCCCGCATCCGGACGAGGTGATCCAGCCCGGAAACGTCGTCGAGCGCCTGCTGCCGCCGGAGGTGACGCTCGAGCGGCTGGCGCGGACCGCGCATCGACCATGCCTTCGAGATCCGGTTCGACGACGCCGTGCGCAACCTCGAGCCGGAGGAGTTCCTCGCCGCGCTCGCGCCGGCGCTGGAGCTGCGGGGCATCACGATGACCCCCGACAGCGCCTTCGGCCGGGCCCGCGCCGGCACGCTGGAACGCGTCAGCCGAGATCGGCGCCGAGAACGGATGGGACTGCATCTCGGTCGAGCCGCTCATGGTCGACGACGAGCTCGTCTCCTCCTCGCGCATCCGGCGAGCTCTCGCCGAAGGGACGGATCGAGGAGGCGAGCGCCCTCATCGGCTCCGCTCCGTTCCTGCGCGGGACCGTCGTGCACGGCGACGAGCGCGGCCGGCAGCTCGGCTTCCCGACTGCCAACCTCGCATTCGACTATGCCGCGGCGCTTCCGTCGCTCGGGATCTACCTCGGCCGCGTCAACGTCCCCGAACGCGGCGTTGGACCCGACCATCCTGCCCTGGTGAGCGTCGGAGTGCGGCCCACGTTTCACGATGACGGACGCGTGCTGGTGGAGGTGTATCTGCTCGACTGGGACGGCGACCTGTATGACGCCACGCTCGACCTCGAGCTCGTCGCGCGCCTCCGCGAGGAGCGGCGCTTCGACGACGTCGAGTCGCTCGTGAAGCAGATGCAGGCCGACGAGCGAGAGGCGCGCCGGCTGCTGGCCGAGTCTCCTGCGGTTGAGCGGCCTCGATAGATCGAGGAAACGCCATCCGAGGATCGCTCTCGCCCGGCCTGCCGATGAGCGTTCAGGGCGGTCCTCTGCTAAACTTCGAGCGTTACGGAAATGAAAGTGGAGGAATACGTGCCGCTCGCCAAGGACGCGAAGAGCGCAATCGTCGACGAATACGCCACGCACGAGGGCGATACCGGATCTCCCGAGGTGCAGATTGCGCTTCTCACCGAGCGGATCAAGTCACTGACAGAGCACCTGCGCAGCTTTCCCAAGGACAATCACTCGCGCCGCGGGCTGCTCATGCTCGTCGGGCAGCGCCGACGGCTGCTTGCGTATCTGGTCCGCAACGATGTCGACCGATACCGCACCGTCATCAGCAGCCTGGGGCTGCGTCGCTAGATTGGGCCGCTAGCAACCGAACCGCGATCGACCCGGAGCCAAGGCTCTGGGTCTCGCACATCTCACACCCAAACGGGCATCCACCCCCGCCTGACGCCTGCGCTCACCTGAGAGCGCGCCACGGGAATCGAGCGTCGGATGCCGCACAGCATCACTGGAGGAATCAGTGTCAATCAAGCACGAAGCCGAGATCGGCGGCAAGGTCTTCAGCATGGAGGCCGGCAAGCTCGCCGAGCAGGCAGACGGCGCGGTCGTCGTCAGATATGGCGAGAGCGTCGTCCTGGCGACTGCGGTCGCCGCGAAGGAGCCCCGCGAAGGGGCCGACTTCTTCCCGCTCACCGTGGACTACGAGGAGCGCATGTACGCCGCGGGCAAGATCCCCGGCGGGTTCATCAAGCGTGAGTCACGCCCGTCGGAGGCCGCCATCCTGGCGATGCGCCTCACCGACCGGCCGCTTCGCCCGCTCTTCCCGAAGGGCTACTACAACGACGTCCAGGTCGTCCTGACGGTCCTCTCGACCGACCAGGAGAACGATCCGGACATCCTGGCGCTCAACGGCGCCTCGGCGGCGCTCAGCATCAGCCAGATCCCCTTCATGGGCCCGGTTGGCGCGGTCCGCGTCGGTCGCATCGGCGGCGAGTTCGTCACCAATCCGACCAACAGCCAGCTCGCCGAGAGCGAGCTCGACCTCGTCGTGGCCGGCACTCGTGAGGCCGTGATGATGGTGGAGGCCGGCGCCAAGATCCTGCCGGAGTCGGTCATGGCCGATGCCATTGCCTACGGACACAGCGAGCTCCAGCAGTCGATCGACCTGCAGGAGAAGCTCGTCGCCTCGGCCGGCAAGCCGAAGAAGGTTCCGTTCATCGCTCCCAAGGCCTCGTCGGTCGTCCAGCTCGGGCAGCTCCTCTCCGAGGGTCGGAACGAGTTCGTCGTGTTCGACCTCGAGACGACCGCCATGAAGCCGGAGAACGGCTACATCGTCGATGTCGCGGCGCTCCGCGTGCGCGATGGCCAGATCGTCGATACATTCGAGTCGCTGGTGAACCCGGGCCGCCCGATCATCGGGCACCAGGTGCACGGCATCAAGACCGATGACGTCGCCAACGCGCCGACCGCTGCCGAGGTGCTCGGCAGCTTCGTCGACTGGGTGGGGGAGACGCCGATCGTCGCCCACAACACCGGGTTCGACGTCCCGTTCCTGCTCCGCCATCTGCCGCCCGACCGCCAGTGGAAGCCATCGGCCGTCTTCGACACCCTCGAGCTCGGCTACCAGCTCTACCCCGATGCCGGCGGCTACAAGCTGGCCGACCTGGTGAGATTCGTGTTCGGTCGCGACCACGCGGCGGCGCATCGCGCCATGCCGGACGCGGAAGCGACCGCGGAGCTCTTCCTCAACTTCACGAGCGGGCTCCCGGAGCGCCTCGACGCGCTTCGCCGCGACATCGCCGACGAGGTGCGCCGGGCGCGCGAGAGCTACGACCGCTCCGAGCAGGGTGACCGTCTCGAGGACATCCGGCGACGCCACGGCATCGGCTCGCCGCTCATGGACGCCGTGACCAAGGCGACGGTCCGCGAGCTGGTGCTCAGCGAGAACGTGCGCATCGACGGCCGCGACACGCGGACGATCCGCCCGATCAGCGTGGAGGTCGGCGTCCTGCCGCGCACCCACGGCTCCGGGCTCTTCCAGCGCGGCCAGACGCAGGCGCTCTCGATCGCGACCCTCGGCCCGTCGAGCGACGTGCAGCGCATGGACACGATCTCGCCGGAGACCGAGAAGCGCTACATGCACCACTACAACATGCCGCCCTACTCGGTCGGCGAGGCCAAGTTCATGCGCGGCCCGGGCCGCCGCGAGATCGGCCACGGCGCGCTCGCCGAGCGGGCCCTCCTGCCCGTCCTGCCGGACGTCAGCGAGTTCCCGTACGTGATTCGCATCGTCAGCGAGGTCGTCAGCTCGAACGGCTCCACCTCGATGGCATCGACCTGCGGCTCGACGCTGGCGCTCATGGATGCCGGTGTGCCGATCAAGGCGCCGGTCGCCGGCGCGGCGATGGGCCTCATCACCGACAAGGATTCCGGTCGCTACGCCGTCCTCACCGACATCACCGGCAAGGAAGACGCGTATGGCGACATGGACTTCAAGGTGACCGGAACCGCCGAGGGCGTCACCGCCCTCCAGATGGACATCAAGACCGCCGGCATCACCACCGAGATCATGCGCGACGCGCTCGACCAGGCGCGTGATGCTCGGCTCCACATCCTGGGCAAGATGACCGAGGTCATCGGCACCAGCCGCGAGGAGCTGAGCCAGTACGCGCCGCGCATCACGACCATCAAGATCCCGGTCGACAAGATCCGCGACGTCATCGGCGCCGGCGGCAAGGTGATCCGCCAGATCACGGCCGAGACCGGGACGCAGATCAACGTCGAGGACGACGGCACGATCCAGATCGCCGCAACGAGCGGCGAGGCCGCCCAGAAGGCGATCGCCTGGATCGAGGGCCTGACCAAGGACGTCGAGGTCGGCAAGGAGTACCTCGGCAAGGTGACCCGGATCATGAACTTCGGCGCCTTCGTCGAGATCCTGCCCGGCAAGGAGGGGCTGGTCCACATCAGCCAGCTCGCCGACTACCGGGTGCCGCGGGTCGAGGACGTGGTCAGCATCGGCGACGAGCTGATGGTGGTCGTGACCGAGATCGACCGCATGGGCCGCGTCAACCTGAGCCGCCGCGCGGCGATGGAGCGGCACATGGCCAAGGCCGGTTCCGGGAGCTCCGACAACTCATAGACCGATCGCACCGCCGCGGCGCCGCGGCGGCGCGGTACCCTCGACGCCGATGGGCACCGCGGGCGAGTCGGACGGAAGCGGGACGGCGCTGGCGCGCATCGCGGAGGCGATTCACGGCTGCACCCGTTGCGCGCTCGCAGCGGGCCGCACCCACACCGTCCCCGGCGAGGGGAACGTCCTGAGCGACGTGCTCCTCGTCGGCGAAGGCCCCGGCGCGCGCGAGGACCGCACCGGCCGCCCGTTCGTCGGGCCGGCGGGCGAGCTGCTCACGGAGCTGCTCGGCGCAATCGGCTGGCAGCGCGAGGACGTGTTCATCACCAACATCGTGAAGTGCCGTCCTCCCGCGAACCGTGATCCCGAGCCGGACGAGGTCGGCGCCTGCGCGCCGTATCTCGACGCCCAGGAGCGCGCGCTCGACCCGGCGGTCATCGTCACGCTCGGGAGGCACTCGCTCCAGCGATACCTGCCGGGCGCACGCATCGGCGCCATTCACGGCCGGCTGCGTCGCTCATTCAGCGGTCAGCACGTCTTCCCGATGTACCATCCTGCTGCGGCGCTGCACCAGGCCTCGCTGCGCGAAACACTCTTCAGCGACATTCGTGGCCTGCCATCGGCGCTGTTGGATGCCCGTCGTGCGCTCGACGACGAGCGCGCGGCATCGGTCCAGGCAGAAGCGGTGGCGGCACCGGCACCGGATCCGGCGGCAGTCGTCGATGATGCCGAACAGATGACCCTCTTTTAGGAGCTCCCATGTCCGATTCCCTGCGCATCATCCCGCTCGGCGGGGTGGGCGAGGTCGGCAAGAACATCACCGTCATCGAGATCGACGACGACATCCTCGTCGTGGACTGCGGCCTCGCGTTCCCCGAGCCGGAGATGCTCGGCATCGATCTCGTCATCCCGGACGCCACCTATCTCGCGGAGAACCGCGACCGGGTGCGCGGCATCATCCTGACCCACGGTCACGAGGACCACACCGGCGCCCTGCCGTACGTCCTGCCCAAGATCCCCGGCACGCCGATCTATGCCACGCGGCTCACCGAGGGGCTCGTCCAGGGCAAGCTGAAGGAGCACAAGCTCCTCGAGTCGACCCCGCTCCACGTCATCGAGCCCGGCCAGGAGTTCGCGGTCGCCTCCTTCAGGATCACGCCGTTCCGCGTGAACCACTCGATCCCCGATGGCGTCGGCTACGCCATCACCACGCGCCTTGGCACGATCGTCCACACCGGCGACTTCAAGTTCGACCACACCCCGCCCGACGGACGGCGCGCCGACCTGGGCCTGATCGCCGAGATCGGCAACCGCGGCGTCGAGTTCCTCCTCAGCGACTCCACCCGCGCCGAGAAGGACGGATACACGCTGTCGGAGACGACGGTCGGCGAGAGCCTCAACCGGCTCGTCGGCGAAGCGCCCGGCCGCGTGATCGTCGCGACCTTCGCAAGCAACATCGGTCGCGTCCAGCAGGTGATCGACGCGGCGTGGGCCAACGGTCGCAAGATGGTCGCGCTGGGGCGGAGCATGGAGCAGAACACGGCGATCGCGCTCGAGCGCGGCTACCTCGACGCCCGCGACGGCACCTTCGTGCGCAAGGACCAGCTGCAGCGGCTGCCGAAGGACGAGCTGGTCGTGATGACGACCGGCTCGCAGGGTGAGCCGATGAGCGGGCTGACCCGAATGAGCAACCGCGACCACCGGAACATCACCATCGAGCCCGGCGACACGGTCATCGTGTCGGCAAGCCCGATCCCCGGGAACGAGGAGGCGGTCGCCAAGACGATCGACAACCTCTTCAAGGAAGGTGCGATGGTGCACTACGAGCCGCTCGTGCACTGCCACGTCTCGGGCCACGGCTCGCGGGAGGAGCTCAAGCTGATGCTCGGGCTCGTCAAGCCGCGCCACTTCGTGCCGGTGCACGGCGAGTACCGAATGCTCGTCCAGCACGCGCTGCTGGCCGAGGGTGCCGGCGTCGACGTCGACAAGATCTTCGTGCTGGAGAACGGGCAGGTGGTCGAGTTCGACGGTCAGACGGGACGGATGGCCGGCTCGGTGACCGCCGGCGCGGTGCTGGTCGACGGCATCGCGACGATCGACGGGATCGACGGCGTCGTCCTGCGCGACCGCCGCATGCTCGCCTCCGATGGGGTCGTGATGGTCGCGCTGACCATCGACGCCAAGACGGGCCAGCCGGTCGGGGTGGCGGACCTCGTCAGCCGGGGCTTCCTTGCCGATCCTGACGACCCGATCATTGCCGCCGCCCGGGACCACCTGATGGATGCGCTCCGCCAGCGCCGCGAGGACGAGCACAACGCCGAGGCCGGCTATGTGAAGACGAAGATCCGCGACACGCTGAGCCGATTCTTCCATCAGCGCACGAAGCGACGCCCCATGATCCTTCCCATCGTGTTGGAGGTCTGACCCGGCCCGTGGCCACCCGACGCAGGACGACCGCCCGGCGCCGGCCGAGCAGGCGACGTCGACCGCAGAGCTCGATGGTCCTCAGCGGCCGCTTCGTGCGCGAAGTGGCGGCGTTCGTGCTGCTCCTGCTCGCGATCATCAGCGTCATCGCCCTCTTCGCCCCGGATGCGGGCGCCATCGTGCGCCCCTGGCACGACGTCCTGTCGACCAGCCTCGGGTGGGGGATCGCCTTCGCCGCGCCGCTGCTGGCCGGCTTCGCGCTCATGCTGTGGATGAAGACCATGCCGGCGGAGCGCTGGATGGCGGCCTCCGGCGCCGCCCTGTTCGCACTGGCCCTGCTCGGGATGTTCCACCTGTCGGTTGGCGGGACGCCGGATGCCGTCGAGACCGGCCAGGGCGGGGGAGCGATCGGATTCGGGGTGAGCGCCGTCCTCACCGGCGCCGTGGGCACGGCCGGAGCGTGGGTCGTGCTCGTCCTGATGGTGGTCGTTGGCCTGCTCCTGTACTTCAACATGACGATCGGTGACCTCGTGGCCGCATACCTCGCCGGTCGCGCCGACAACCAGGATCGAGAGGCGGACGAGGCCCGGCGAGCGGCCGGACGCCGTCCGAGACAGGACGAGACACGCGGACGCACCGACGCGCCGGACGCATCGGCTGCGCGCCCCGGGCTGATCGACCGGATGCGCGACCGGCTGGCGAGCGGCGGCGACGCGGACGAAGAGCCGCCGGTCATCCTGCGCCGCGAACGGCCGGGACCCGGCGCCAACGGGACCGCCCGACCCGCGACGCCGCTCGTCCCATCGCGGGAGGACGAGCTCGTTCCGCACCCGGTGACGGCGGAGCTCGAGCACACGGAGGAAGCGCATCTCGCTGAGGCAGCGGCCGTCGACGCGGTCGATGCGGCACTCGAGCCGGTCGAGCGCGTCTGGGATCTGCCGGGGCTGGAGCTGCTCACGAATGCGCCGGAGTCATCGGCGGCACAGATGGACCTGACCGCCAAGGGCCAGCGCATTCGCGAGACGCTGGCGCACTTCGGCATCGGCGTGAAGGTGGCCCGCATCCAGGAAGGGCCGGTCGTCACGCAGTACGCCCTCGACGTCGAGCCCGGCATCAAGCTGAGCCGGATCGAGGGGCTGTCCGACAACCTGGCGCTGGCGCTGGCCGCACGCAGCATCAGGATCGAGGCGCCGATCCCAGGGGAGCCGTACGTGGGCATCGAGATCCCGAACTCGGCGTTCGACCTGGTGACGCTCAAGGAGGTTCTCGCCAGCCGGATTCACGTCGAGGCGTCGAAGAAGTCGAAGCTCGCGTTCGCGCTCGGCCAGGACGTCGCCGGCCAGCCGTTCAGCGCGGACCTCGCCAAGATGCCGCACCTGCTGATTGCCGGCGCCACCGGCTCGGGCAAGAGCGTCTGTGTCAACGCGATCATCGACAGCTTCCTGATGAACGCGACGCCGGCCGAGGTGAAGCTGATCCTGATCGATCCAAAGCGCGTGGAGCTCGCGCAGTACAAGGGCATCCCGCACCTGCTGTGCGAGGTGATCGTGGATACCGACAAGGCCGTCAACGCGCTCAAGTGGACGGTCGGCACCATGGAGAGCCGCTACGCGGAGTTCGCGGCGCGTGGCGTGCGCAACATTGCCGGCTACAACGAGGCGCTGCGCGCCGGCGAGCCGCGCATGCCGTACATCGTCATCCTGATCGACGAGCTGGCGGACCTGATGATGGTCAGCGCCTACGAGGTCGAGGCCACCATCACGCGCATCGCACAGCTGGCGCGCGCGACCGGCATCCACCTCATCGTGGCCACCCAGCGGCCATCGGTGCAGGTCATCACCGGGCTCATCAAGGCGAACATCCCGAGCCGCATCGCCTTCGCCATGACCTCGGGGATCGACAGCCGCACCATCCTCGACACGACCGGCGCCGAGGACCTGCTCGGCCGCGGCGACATGCTCTACCAGCCGATCGACGCGCCGCGCGCCGTCCGCCTGCAGGGCGTGCTCGTCACCGATCCCGAGATCGAGGCGGTGGCACGCCACTGGCGTGCCCAGGGCGGACCGCAGTACCGGCCCGAGATCACGGCCCCGAGGCGCGACGGCAAGCCGGGCGGCCGGCCCGGCGAGGAAGACGAGGACGATGACGCCGATGCGCTCTTCACCCAGGCGGTCGACATCGTGCGCCGCTCCGACAAGGCATCGGCATCGCTCCTTCAGCGACGCCTTCGCATCGGCTACGCGCGCGCTGCGCGCATCCTCGACCAGATGGAAGATCGCGGGATCGTGGGACCCGCCGACGGCAGCCGATTCCGTGAGGTGCTCGTCACCCCGGACGGCTGGGGCGGCGATGTGGGTCCGGACGAGGCCGATGAGCCGTGACCGACCAGGACCACAAGCTCGGGGAGGTGCTGCGTGCTGCCCGCGAGGCGAAGGAGGTCGACCTCATCAGGGTCGAGCGCGATACGAAGATCCGCGAGCGCTACCTGTCCGCGCTCGAACGCGGCGAATATCGCGAGCTGCCCGGCGCGGTCTACACCAAGGGCTTCCTGCGGAACTACGGCGCGTATCTCGGACTGGATCCCGAGTATCTGATCGATCTCTATCGGCTCGAGACGTCGTCCATCGCCGCCGAGCGCCCAAGCAGCCCGGGCCCGCCGCGGCCGATCACCGTTCGTCGCCGGCGGACCTTCGTCGTCACGCCGGGGGCGGTGGCCGCGGCGATCCTGACCATCCTGGTCGGCGCCTTCGTCGCATGGCTCGGCTATGAGTTCGTCAACTTCGCCCGTACGCCCGAGCTTCGGATCGTCGAGCCCGCCGGTGACGTGGCGGCGCACACCGAGTCGAGCATCACCATCCGCGGCGTCACCTCGCCCGACGCGACGATCACCGTCAGCGGCCTTCCGGAGAACCCGACCACCACCGCCGATGCTGACGGCAACTTCGAGATGACCCTGGGCCTCCTACCAGGGTCGAACGAGATCCGCCTCCAGGCCATGGATCCCGTGACCGATCGCCCCTCAGCGGTGTCCGTGGTGCGCGTGAACGTGGTGAGCGAGGTGGAGCCGAGCCCATCGGTCGGGGGCGTGGCAGTGACGCTCGACCAGCCGGAGGCAGACGCCACCATCACCGGTCCCGTCGCCGTCTCCGGCACGGCGGCGCCCGGCGAGGAGATCGTGCTGAGCGCCGTGCTCGTCACGGCGCCCACGCCGACCTTCACGGTCACCGACGACGGCCGGTGCCGCGGTCAAGCTCACTCCCGCCGCACCACCGGCACCCGAAGCGGCCAGCATCACGGCCGATGCGGCCGGCGCATTCAGCGGCAGCCTGTCACTGCGGGCGGGCACCTGGGACGTGGTCGTCACGCCGGCCTCGGCCGAGCCACTCACCCGGCGAGTCACCGTCCGCCCCGGCGACGGCCTCGCCGCCGTCGCTCCGCCTCGACGGTGGGGACTCGTACCTCGAGCTCGAGGAGGACGGCGTGCCGGTCGCCGGCGTCTCGGGCGGCATCAGCGACGACGGCGAGCGCATCGAGCATGAGCGCGGACGAGACGATCCGCATCCTGCGCGGGCAATGCCGGCGCCGTGCGACTCATTGATCAACGGCATCGGCCTCGGCGCGATGGGCGGCAACGGCGCCGTCATCGAATGGCGCATCGCGCGATCAGGCGACTGAGACGAAGATAGGGGAGACATGGCAGCAGATTCATCGTTCGACGTTGTCAGCGACTTCGATCAGCAGGAGCTGGTCAACGCGCTGGACCAGGCGCGCCGCGAGATCGCGACGCGCTATGACTTCAAGGGCAGCAAGGTCGCGTTCGAGCTCGGCAAGGAGACGCTCGTGCTGACCGCCGACGACGAGTACCGCGCCAGCGTGGCGAAGGACCTGCTCGAATCGAAGGCGGTGCGACGCGGCCTGAGCCTCAAGATCTTCGATTGGGGCAAGGTCGAGCCGGCAGGTGGCGGCACCGTCCGGCAGGAGATCAAGCTGACGCGCGGGCTGACCAGCGAGCAGGCAAAGGAGCTCTCGAAGCGGATTCGGGAGGCCTTTCCCAAGACGAAGCCGAACATCCAGGGCGACGCGGTCCGCGTCTCGGCCAAGTCCAAGGACGACCTCCAGGCGGTGATTGCCGATCTGAGAGGGCTCGACTACCCGGTCGCCCTCCAGTTCACGAACTACCGCTAGGCCGATGCCGCCCACGCGCCCGCCGACGGACGACGAGCTCGTCGCCGCAGCCCGACGGCTCGGGCGGCAACTCGTCAAGCGCGGCTGGCAGATGGCGAGCGCCGAGTCGTGCACGGGCGGATTGGTCGGGCACGTCATCACCCAGGTGCCCCGCTCCAGCGATCACTACCTCGGCGGCATCGTCAGCTACTCGGATGCGGTGAAGGAGGAGCTCCTCGACGTCCCCGGCGAGCTCATCGACGACGTCGGCGCGGTCTCGGCCGAGGTGGCCGAGGCGATGACCACCGGCGCCCTGGCGCGCTTCCCGGCGGCGACCCTCGCCCTCGCCGTGACCGGCATCGCGGGCCCGGACGGGGGATCGGCGGACAAGCCGGTCGGCCTGACCTACGTGGCGGCAGCCCGTCGGTCGGGATCCGCGGTGGTCGAGCGCCACACCTGGCCGCATGACCGGGCGGGCAACAAGAGCGCGTCCGCGCTGGCGGCACTGGAGCTGGGCGTGCGCCTGGCATCCGAGACCTAGGGCGTGGTCACGTTCGGGGAGCGGATCCACGTCATCGGCATCGCGGGCTCGGGAGCGGCCGGCACGGCGCTCCTGCTGCAGCGAGCCGGAGCAGTGGTCGACGGCTGCGACGCGGACGGACCCTCACCCTATACGCCGCCGCTCGAGGCGGCCGGCATCGGGTTCGTGACCCAGCACGATCCGGCTCACCTGCTCGGCATCGACCGCGTCGCGATCTCACCGGCGATCCGCGCCGTCCCCGATCACGCGGAGCTCGCCGCCGCCGAAGCGCGTGGCCTTCCGGTCGCCACCTGGCAGGCGCTGCTCGGTGAGCTCCAGTCCTCGCCCGGGCATATCGGCCTCGGTGTCACCGGCACGCACGGCAAGTCGACCACCACGGCGCTGCTCGGCCACCTGCTCATCGTCGCCGGGCTCGACCCGACCGTCGAGGTCGGCGCCTTCATCGGCGCCTGGGGCGCATCGGTCCGGCCGGGCGGGGGAGCGTCGTTCCTGGTGGAGGCCGACGAGTTCGGCGACAACTTCCTCAACTACCACCCAGCGGGCGCCATCGTCACCAATGTCGAGATGGATCATCCCGACTACTTCGCCGACGCGGCAGCGGTGACCGACTCCTTCGAGCGATTCGTGCGCGGCATGTCCGCGCACCCGGCGCTCAACGGCCGCCTGCTGGTGATCGCCGCCAACGATCCGGGTGCCACCGAGCTGGTCGGGCGGCTCCGCGGCTGGCCGGGGCGCATCCTGCGCTACGGGCCGGGTGGTGAGATCGCCGCCGCCGATGTGGTGCGCAGCCGCGCTGGAACCAGCTTCACGCTGTTCGACCACCGGTTCGAGATGACGCTGGCGGGGGAGCACAACGTCCTCAACGCCACCGCGGCGCTGATCATGGCCCGCACGCTGGGGGCGGACCTCGAGCTGCTCGCCGAGGGCCTCCGGACGTTCGCCGGGGCCGGGCGGCGCATGGAGCTGATCGCGGATACTGCGGCGGTGACGATCTACGACGACTACGGCCACCACCCGACCGAGGTGCGGGCCGCACTTGCCGCCGCACGCCAGAAGATCGGCGATGACCGCCGCCTGTGGGCCGTCTTCGAGCCGCACATGTACTCGCGGACCGCACTGCTGCTGGACGCCTTCGCGGCCGCCTTCACCGATGCCAACGAGGTGGTGGTTGTCGACATCTTCGCCAGCCGCGACACGCCCGAGGCGATGGCGTCGACGAGCGCCGAGGCGCTGGCGGACGCCATCGAGCGAACGTCGGCCGTGCCCGCCATCGCCACCGGCGACGTCGACGCCACGACGGACTACGTCGCCGAGCACCTCGACCGAGGGCGACGCGGTGCTCGTGATGGGCGCCGGCAAGTCGTACCGGATCGCACGCGGACTGGCGGAGCGCGTGGCGGGGGAGGCCCACCCGTGATCGGCGCCCGGTCGGCGATCCTCGGCCTGCTCCTGGCGCTGGCGGTCGCGATCGCCTACCAGGGCGTCGTGCGCCTCGTCCAGGCCTCGGGGGCCCGCGACCAGCCGGCGCTGATCCTGATCCTGCTGCTGGCGGCCTTTCTGGGCGTCCTGACCGCGGTCGCCACCCGCATGCTGCGCCTGCCGGGCGCCACGGCCCCGACGGCGCTCGTCCTGGGCTGGACGCTGGTGCCGGTCATCCTCGCCGCCATCCCGAGCGACGCGACGCAGCTGTTCGCCGCCGACGGCGCGCTGTCGGCCAACCAGGCACTGGCGCTGGCCACCGCCACCGTCGCCTCCGCGGTCACGCTCGGAGTGCCCGCCGACCGCCGCTGATGGCCGCCGACGACCGCGACCTGCTCGACGACCAGATCCGCTACTACCGTGCCCGGGCGGCCGAGTACGACGAGACCTCGCCGAGTCCGGAGGATGACCAATTCGCCGCCGATGCCGGCCGCATCCGCGAGGCCCTCCGCGCATTCGCGCCGCGCGGCAGGGTCCTCGAGCTGGCCGCCGGCACCGGCCAGTGGACCGGCCTGCTGGCCGACTTCGCGGACGAGCTCGTCGTCACCGATGCCTCGCCCGAGATGCTCGAGCTCAATCGGGCCAAGGTCGGAGACCGTGACAACACGCGCTACGAGGTCGCCGACGCATTCGGCCTCGAGCCCGCCCACGCCTTCGACACGGTCTTCTTCGGCTTCTTCCTGTCCCACGTACCTCCTGGCCGGTTCGAGCCGTTCTGGAGCCTCCTGGAGGGTCTCCTGGCGCCGGGCGGGCGCGTCTTCTTCGTCGACGAGGGGCGCCACTTCCTGTGGCGCGAGGACTGGGTCGACGAGACGGCCGGCGTCGTGCGGCGCCCGCTGGCCGATGGGACCGTTCACCGCGCCGTAAAGGTCCTGTGGCGCGCCGATGACCTCGCAGCCCGCCTGACTGACCTCGGCTGGAAGGCATCGGTCACCGATCAAGGACCGTTCTACTGGGGCACCGCCGTCCGGTAGTTGCATATGCAACCATCGGTAGGTAAGATCGCTTCATGCCAGCCATCACCGTCGACGACATCACCATCCTGCCGCGCATCCCCTCGCCGGATCCCGTCCACGCCCGCCAGCGAGCCGTCCGTGGCGTGACGACGGCGCCGCGCGGGTTCGAGGGTGACGGGTTCCCGGTGCGCCGGGCGTTCGCCGGCGTGGACCTCGGAGAGCTCGACCCGTTCATCCACCTCGATCAGATGGGCGAAGTCGAGTACGCGCCGGGCGAGCCCAAGGGAACGCCCTGGCACCCGCACCGGGGCTTTGAGACGGTCACGTACATCATCGACGGCACGTTCGAGCACAGCGACTCGAATGGTGGCGGGGGAGTGATCACCAACGGTGACACGCAGTGGATGACCGCCGGCGCCGGCATCCTGCACATCGAGAAGCCACCGGAGGCGCTGGTCGTCAGCGGCGGCCTCTTCCACGGCTTCCAGCTATGGGTGAACCTGCCCAGCGCACAGAAGTGGGCCGCGCCGCGCTACCAGGACATCCGTGCTCGCGAGGTCGGTCTGCTGGCGTCGCACGACGGGGGAGCGCTCGTGCGCGTCATCGCCGGCGAGGTCGCCGGCCACGCCGGCCCCGGCTCGACCTACACGCCGATGTCGCTGGTCCACGCCACCCTCAGCCCGGAGGCGGAGCTCTCGATCCCGTGGCGGGCCGACTACAACGCCCTCGTCTACGTGCTGGCAGGTGCTGGAACGGTGGGTGCAGAGCGAATCCCCGTCCAGGGCGGCCAGCTCGCCGTCCTCGGCCCGGGCAACGCGCTCAGCGTCGCGGCCTCGCGCAGCCAGGAGAGCCGCAGCCCGACGCTGGACGTGCTCATCCTCGGCGGCCGCCCGATCCGCGAGCCGGTGGCGTGGGCCGGCCCCTTCGTGATGAACACGCGCGAAGAGGTGATGCAGGCCTTCACCGACTACCAGGCCGGCAAGCTCGGCACCATCCCGGCGGTGCACGGTGCGCCAACCACCCTCACCGAGTCCCAGCCCGCCGACGCGACCTGAGCGCTCCCGTGGACGAACATCGCCACCAGTGGTCGGTGGTCGACTTCTACGTCGAGCGTGATCGGCCGATGATGCGTCAAGCCTGCGCCTGCGGCGCCGTGCGTGCGATCCGCGCCTGGGACCGCTCCTGGGATCCCAACGCGACGCCTCCGACGCGCCAGACGATGCCACATCGATCGCCGGACTCAGGATCCCAGCCGAGGGGATCGGGCTGACAGGCCGCCGGTCGCTCAAGGTGTAGGTAACATAACATACATTTGCGGAAGTACCGAGATGGACCGGACTGAGTACTCGCCGGCCGGATTCGGCTCGCAAAGGTCCTGCCCCCGGTAGTTCGATTCTCCTATCAGCCGGGCGCGCGTGCGCGCGTAGGCTGGCGACATGGCACACACACTCTGGTCATTCGCCATCGCCGGGCTCGGCATCGGTAGCCTGGCCATGGTCGGCGGAACGGCCATCGGCGGTGAGATCGGCCCGTTGGCGGTCGGCTACGGACTGCTCGTCGCACTCGCGGCGCTGTACCTCGTCGCCGGCCTCGCGATCCGCGAGCGCGTCTGGCGCCGCCTGTCGACGCCGACCATCGAGGCTCCGAATCCGGATCGCCTGGCGGGTCGCCGAGTCTTCTAGCCCGCAGCGCGCCGCTGGCGCAGCGCTTCGAAGCCGATGATGGCCGCCGAGGTGGCCGCACCAAGCTCCGGCGCACGCTCGCGCCCGTAGCCGATTCGCACGCGCAGGTCCGCCTGGTCGATGAACGAGCGTGTGACGCCGCGCCGCTCACCGCCGATCAGGACGAACAGGCCGCCCGTCAGGTCCGTCTCGCTGAGCTCCGTGGCATCCTCCGAGGCCACGGCACACGCAATTCGCATCCCGAGCCGCTTGCAGACCGCCGCTGCGTCCTCGACGGAGGCGGCCCGCGCGGTTGGAATCAGCTCGCTGGCGCCGGCGGACGCGCGCGTGACCGTGCCGACCGCCGTCTCCCAGCTGCGACGCATGATCAGCCCGTCAACGCCCGCCGCATAGAGCGCGCGCACGGCCTGCCCGAAGTTGAATGGATCCTCGATCCCGTCGAGCAGCACGATGAGCGAGCCCTCCCCCACCTCAGCCAGCAGCGTGCCCACGCTTCGCTCGCCGCGCGGCCCGACGAGGGCGACCACGCCGCCGTGCGTGCGCCCCGACGCGAGCTCGTCGATCATCTCGGGCGCAACCGTCTCGATGCGGACGCCGCGCTCGCGCGCCAGGGCGCGCAGTCGCCCGAAGCGACGATCACCCGGCCGCGTGGCCCAGATCCGATGAACGGGGCGCACGCCGCCCTCCAGGACCGCCTCCGCCGACACGTGACCCTCGACCACCATCGGCCACTGGTTGACCGGCACGGATCCGCGATCCGGCCCGTACGGGATCAGGTCGCCCTCGTCCAGGTACGGGGCATCGGCCGCCGAGGGTGGCAAACCGATCGAACGACGTCGCTCCTCGAGCCTGGCGGCGTCGACGACGGGAAGCGGATACTCGATCTCACCGTCGTCGGCCAGCAGCACGATCGTGCCGTACACCTGCTGCTCCCCCGCCAGCGCGGCGGATCGATCGGTGAGCGTGGCAAGCTGCCGGGGATCCGCGTCGCCGGACTCGACGGCCGCCGCGAGCAGTGGGAGCCATGTCCGTCGCTGGTCGTTCGCGCGGTCGGCGTGCTGCGCCAGCATCCAGGCCGCATCGGCACCGGCCGCCCCGACCAGTCGCAGGCCGGGCCAGGCGCCGGTCTCCTCGATCTGGGAGCCGAAGCGAGCCACGTTGGCCTCGTTGACGGCCAGCAGGGTCGCCGCCTCGGGCGGTGCCTCGTCCCACGCCGCGAGGGCGGAGATCAGCGGAGTCACCGCTCCCGCCAGGCGTCGCTCAAGCTCGGCGTCGAGGGATGGCTCGGCGGCGGTCCGCGCGAAGAACGCGTCCGCGGCGGCCAGCTCGCGGGCGGTCATGTCGAGGAGCTCCTCGCGGAGCCCGGGTAGCTGTGGCATGCGCGCGATCAGCGCGATGCGGCGCTGCGTCGCCGGGCGGTGCGTCCCGCCGCGGTGAGCTCCGCGGCGATCGACTCGGGCAGATGGCCGCTGACGCGCACGCCGCGCTCCTCGTAGCGTTCCTCGACGTCGCCCGAGCTGCGGGCCCGCGCAACGAGCTCGGCTCGGTCGTACGGGCACGACGGCGTCGACGGCCACCATCTGGCCGCGCAACGCATCGGCGATCCGTTCGCGCAGCAGCGCGAGCCCCGCCCCGGTGGCCGCGCTCACGAAGACGGCTCGGTCGGTCGAGGGTGCCGCGGCATCGTCCACGGCGAGCAGGTCGATCTTGTTGAAGACGGTGATGCGCGGCTTGTCACCCGCCCCGAGCTCGTCGAGGACGGTCTGCACCGCGGCCTGCTGGCCGACGAAGTCGGGATCGGCGGCGTCCACCACCTCGAGCAGCAGGTCGGCGCGCATCACCTCCTCGAGGGTGGCGCGGAAGGCGTCGACGAGGTCGTGCGGCAGCTTGTTGATGAATCCGACCGTGTCGGTGATGACGACCTGGTGCCCGGTCGACAGCGAGAGCTGGCGGCTCGTCGGGTCCAGGGTCGCGAACAGCATGTCGGCCACGTACACGTCCGCATCGGCGAGGGCGTTGAGGAGCGTGCTCTTGCCGGCGTTCGTGTAGCCGACCAGCGCGACGCTGGCGACCTCGTTGCGGTCTCGCTTGCGGGCCGCGGTGGCGCGATGCTTCTTCACGTCGCCCAGATCGGCCTTGACCTTCTTGATCTTCTCGCGGATGAGACGACGGTCGGTCTCGAGCTGGCTCTCGCCGGGACCTCGGGTGCCGATGCCGCCGCCGGTGCGCGACAGGTGGCTCCACAGGCGGGTCAGGCGCGGCAGGTGGTACTCGAGAGCGGCCAGCTCGACCTGGAGGCGGCCCTCCTTCGTCTTCGCATGCCGGGCGAAGATGTCGATGATCAGCGCCGATCGGTCCAGCACCTTGCAGCCGAGCAGCTCCTCGAGGCTGCGCTGCTGGTTCGGGGCCAGCTCGTCGTCGACGATGAGCACGTTGAAGTCGCTCTCCGCCTTCTCGTCGAGCAGCTCGGCCGCGCGGCCCTTGCCGAAATACCACACCGGGTCCGGCCTCGGTCGACGCTGGGAGGCGCTGCCCACCACGGTCGCCCCGGCCGTCTCGGCCAGGGCTCCGAGCTCCGCCAGCGAGCGCTGCACCGGCCAGCGACCATCGCCGGGATCGTCGAGGCCGATGAGGAAGGCGCGCTCGACCGGGGTGGTGAGGTCGATCATGCGTGCGCGTTCAGACATCTGTTCGATCCATGGTAGCCGACATCCCCTCGCGTCTAAACCGGCGCCGTGGCCGGCGGATCGGTACGAACGTCCTACAGCCATCCTACCCCGCCTCTGCGATACCTCCCTGAACGAACCAAGCGGGGGCACACGCAGGAGGGCGCGTTGGACGCCAACGACCCGGTCGCGCCGCGCATGGCTGCCACGACCGGCGGGATGACCCGTCGGCTGCTGGCGGCCGTGGTGCTCGGCGTGCTCGCCTTCGCGGCCGTCTACCGCGTGAGCCTGCTCACGGTCACCGACGACGCGATCGCCATCCTCGTCGCGTCTGCGGCCGCCATCGTGGTGGCCGCCCTCGCACTCGGACGCATCGTGGCGCCGATGGTGGCGACGCAGGCCGACCTCCAGGAGCGCTACGAGGCCGCCCTTGCCGATGCCCTGCGGGATCCGCTGACCGGCCTCGGCAACCATCGAGCCTTCCATGAGGAGCTCGAGCGCCAGGTCGCCGCCTCGCTCCGCTACCACGTGCCGCTCGCACTCTTCCTGATCGACCTGGACGAATTCAAGGCCATCAACGATGGCCGCGGCCACGCCGGCGGCGATCGGGTGCTGCGTGGATTCGGCGGGCTTCTCGCGAGCTCGCTCCGGCTGGCGGATCGGGCATTCCGCGTGGGTGGCGATGAGTTCGCCGTGCTCCTGCCGCACACCGATCTCGCGGGCGCCCAGGTCGTGGCCCGACGCCTGCTCGCGCAGTCCCTCCAGCCGGTGCTGCGCGTCGAGGACCTCGGAGGCGCTCTCGTTCTCGGGCGGCATCTCGGCGATGCCCGAGCTCGCACTGGGGACCGCACAGCTGTACTCACAGGCCGACGCCGCGATGTACGCGGCGAAGCGAGGCGGACGGACCGAGGTCGCGAGCTTCGATCCGACCATGGAGCTCTCGCCGGGCGGCTCCGGCGCGTCGTCTTCCGCGATCGCCGAGGTGATCGCGCTTGGCCAGCTGCGGGCGGTGTATCAGCCGATCGTCTCGTTGGACACGCGCCGCGTCATCGGCTTCGAAGGCTTGATTCGACCCGTGCCGCCCGCCCCGTTCAGCAATCCCGCGGCCCTGCTTGCGGCCGCCGAGGCGAACGGCCGGCTCACGGCCCTGGACATGGCCTGCATCGAGACGATCGTCGCGGGAGCCGATGCGCTGCCGGATGGCGCCTTCCTGACGCTCAATCTCTCACCATCCACGATCGAGGCGTCCGAGTGGAGCAGCGGCGCGCTGCTCGCGCTCCTGGCGCGGTACAGCGTTCCGCCGGAACGGATCATCGTGGAGCTCACGGAACGACAGCAGCTGCACGACCTCGATCGAGCGCGGTCGCGGATCGATGCCTGCCGGCGTGCCGGCATCCGATTCGCGGCGGACGACATCGGCGCCGGCAACGCCGGCCTTCGACTCCTCGCCGAGATCCGGTTCGACATCCTGAAGGTGGACCTCACGGTCGTCCAGCGCAGCGCCTCGGAGGGGCCATCCAGCGCGGTGCTGAGCTCTGTCGTCGAGCTCGCGGCGCGGACCGGTGCGCTCGTGATTGCCGAGGGGATCGAGCACGAGAGCCAGCTCGACGCGCTCCGGGCGTTGGGCATCACGGCCGGACAGGGCTACCACCTCGGGCGGCCAGGGTCGCTCGAGCCTGCCCTGCCGGTGAGCGAGCCGGCTGCCGTCGACGTGGCCGACTGGCGGCAGTCGATGGGTCTGACCTCGGTCAGCTGAGCGCGGCGCGCAGCAGGCGGTCCGCTCGCGCCACGACATCCGCCTCGTCTGCCGGCTCGTCACCGGCAGCGACCCACAGGATGCGCGGATCGCGGCGGAACCAGGTGAGCTGGCGCTTCGCGTACTGCCGCGTGCGCCGGGCCGTGACCTCCACGGCCTGCTCGAGCGACCACTCCCCCGCCAGGTGACGGACGGCCTCGCGGTAGCCGTGGCCGCTCATCGGTCGCAGCTCGGGTCCGTAGCCGGCAGCCAACAGTCCGCGAACCTCGTCGAGCAGGCCGCTGGCAAACAGGTGGGCGGCGCGCTCGTCGATGCGCCGATAGAGCACCTCGCGCGGACGGCTGATCCCGAGCAGCGCAACGCGGCCCCCGTACGGATCGCTCGACGGCACCACTCCCCCACCTCCGGCCTCGGACCGCTCCAGCGCGCGCAGAACGCGGCGCGGATTCCGCAGGTCGATCTGCTCGGCGGCGGCGGGATCGGTCTCGGCCAGCCGAGCGGCCAGGGGCTCGAGACCCTCCGCGGCGAGCTCATCGGCCAGGCGAGCCCGGAGCTCCGGGGACCAGGGCTGCGCGGCGTAGTCGTGCCCATCGAGCAGCGCGGAGACGTACAGCCCCGTGCCGCCCACGATCATCGGCAGCCGGCCCCGATCCGCGACGGCCGGGATCAGCGCGCGCGCGCGCTCGACCCATTGGGCGACGGTGAACGCCTCGTCGGGATCGGCAACGTCGAGCAGGTGGTGCGGGACCGATGCACGGGCGGCGGGATCGGGCTTGGCGGTGCCGACGTCCATGCCGCGGTACACCTGGCGGGAGTCCGCGACCAGGATCTCGACGGGGAGGCGCGTGGCGAGCGCCAGAGCCAGATCGGTCTTGCCCGATGCGGTCGGCCCGACGATCCCGATCAGCGGCGATGGACGGTTGGCCTGGTCAGCTGGTCTGGTCAACGCGCGCCGATGCCTCAGACCTCGACGAGGCGCTGGACCTGCTCGATGGCGCTCGCCCGTCCGGTGGCGGGATCGGCGGTGATGATCACCGCGTTGAACGAGACCGGGCCCTCCGCGACCGCGAACCGCGTGGGCAGGTGTCGGGTGAAGCGCGGGAGGACCGTCTCGAGGCTGAACCCGATGACCGAGTCGCGCGGACCCGGTCATGCCGATGTCGCTGATGTAGGCCGTCCCGCCGGGCAGGACACGGGCGTCGGCCGTCGGCACGTGGGTGTGGGTGCCGACGACCCCGCTCACCCGCCCGTCGAGGTACCAGCCCATGGCGTTCTTCTCCGAGGTGATCTCGCAGTGGAAGTCGAGGATCCGGATCCGCGGCAGCGGCTCGGCCGCGCCATCGAGCAGCTCGTCGAGCTTCGTGAACGGAGAGTCGAGCTGGTTCATGAAGACGCGGCCCATGGCATTGATGACGGCGACCTCGGTGCCGTCATCGGCGTGGTGGACCAGCCAACCGCGCCCGGGCGCCTCGTCGGGGTAGTTGATCGGGCGCAGGACGGGCCGTCCGGTGTCGAGGTAGTCGTAGATCTCGCGCTTGTCCCAGATGTGGTTCCCGCTGGTGATCACGTCGATGCCGCCGCCGAGCAGCTCCTCGGCAAGGCTGGGGGTGAGGCCCGCGCCGGCCGCGGTGTTCTCGCCGTTGGCGATCACGAGGTCGATGTTCATCTCGCGGCGCAGCTCCGGCAGGGTCTGCGTGACCGCCAGTCGGCCCGGCTTGCCGATGATGTCCCCGATGACGCAGATGCGAACCGCCCGGCTCACCGCGCGTAGTCGACGGCGCGCGTCTCGCGGATGACGGTCACCTTGATCTGCCCGGGGTACTGCAGCTGCTCCTCGATCTTCTTGACGACGTCACGCGCCAGCCGGCTGGACGCCAGGTCGTCGATGTCCTCCGGACGCACCAGGATGCGGATCTCGCGGCCGGCCTGGATGGCGAAGCAGCGCTCGACGCCGGGGAAGCTGAGCGCGATCTGCTGGAGGTCGTCGAGCCGCTTCACGTAGTTGTCGAGGTTCTCGCCGCGCGCGCCGGGCCGCGAGGCGCTGATCGCGTCCGCGATCTGGACCACGGTGGCCTCGGTCGACGCCTGCTCCACCTCCTGGTGATGCGCCGCGATGGCATTGCAGACCACCGGGTTCACGCCATAGCGCTGGGCGATGTCGCCGCCGATCAGCGCGTGCGGCCCCTCCACCTCGTGGTCGACCGCCTTGCCGATGTCGTGCAGCAGCCCGCCCTTCTTGGACTCCGGCACGTTGGCGCCGATCTCGGCCGCCAGCAGCCCGGACAGGCGCGCGGTCTCGATGCAGTGGTTGAGCACGTTCTGGCCGTAGCTGGTGCGGTACTTGAGCCGTCCCAGCAGCTTGATCAGCTCCGGATGGAGGCCGGGCACACCGGCGTCATAGGCCGCCTGCTCGCCCGCCTGGCGCATGACCACCTCGATCTCGGACCGACACTTGGCAACCGTCTCCTCGATGCGGCCCGGATGGATCCGTCCGTCGGAGATGAGCTTGAGCAGGGTCATGCGCGCCACCTCGCGGCGCACCGGGTCGAAGCCCGACAGCACGACCGCCTCGGGCGTGTCGTCGATGATCAGGTCGACGCCGGTCGCCTGCTCGAGGGCCCGGATGTTGCGGCCCTCGCGGCCGATGATGCGGCCCTTCATCTCCTCGTTCGGCAGCGGGACCACGGTGATGGTCGCCTCGGAGGTGTGGTCGGCGGCGATCCGTTGCATGACGGTGGTCAGGATGCGTCGCGCGCGGTCGTCCCCCTCCTCGAGCGCGTGTCGCTCGATCTCGCGCACGCGATGCTGCGCCTCCGCCTGGGCTTCGTCCACGATCTGGCCGATGAGCCCTTCGCGCGCCTCGGCCGCGCTCAGTCCCGAGACTCGTTCGAGCTCGGCAAGCTGTCGCTGCCGGACCTCGCGCGAGCGGAGCAGCTCGGCCTCGAGCTCCTGCTGCCGCGTGGCGAGACTCTCTTCACGGCGCTCGAATGCCTCCAACTTGCGATCGAGCGCCTCCTCCCGGTCCAGGAGTCGGCGCTCGGAGCGCTGGATGGTGGCACGCTGCTCGCGCGCCTCCTCTTCTGCGGCGCGACGCACCTGCAGCGCCTCGTCCTTCCCCTCGAGGACGATCTCCTTCTGCTTGGCGCGTGCGTCGGCCACCAGGCGCTCGGCATAGTGCTCGGCGTGCTTGACGGATCGCCCGCTGAGCAGGCGACGTGCGAAGAATCCAATGACGATGCCGCCAACGGCGGCGATCGTCGCCACGACGGCGACGACGACGGAATCAGGCATATCGGCTCCCCATACGCTGGAGCCCGGGATGGGCGTCTCGCGCTGGCCAGGCGGCCGGCGCATCGGTCAGGCGTTGAAGCGGTTCACAGGTCGGGCCGGTTCCCGATCGGGGGAGTGTAGCGCAACTCCGCCGAGATCCGGCGGAGACCCTCAGGCCGCGAAGATGCGGCCCATCAGGCGAACGTGATCCAGATCGCGGGGCACGAAGTCCTGGAGCATGATGCGCTGCGTGCCCTGCTTCTCGAGCGCGGCCGCACGCTCGCGCGCCTCGTCGGGGGTGCCCATGATCCAGCGCCCTCGTCGCTCCGCCAGCCACGCCTCTCCATCGGCAGCACCCTGCCCGAGGGCCTGCATCAGGTCGTTGACGCGGGTGCGAAGGTCGACCTCGGTCTCGGCCACCAGGACCCCGGTCATCGCGGAGTAGACGAGCTCGTCGGGATCGCGACCCACCCGCTGGCAGGCGGCGCGCACGCGCCCATACGCCTCCGGCGCTGCGTCCGGCGAGGCGGAGAGCAGGTTGAACTCGTCGCCGTATCGGGCGACCAGCTCCGCAAGCCGCGGCATCCCCTTTCCGCCAAGGATGATGTGCGGATGGCGGCGGCCGCCGTGGCCGGTGTGGCCGTGGCGCTTCGCGTCACGCACCTGCCAGTACGTGCCCTCGAACGACCAGCCGTCATCCTCGGTCCAGAGGCCGTGGATCAGCGCGAGCTCCTCGGCGAGCATGTCATAGCGCTCTGCCA
Organism: uncultured Chloroflexia bacterium; assembly: GCA_963759405.1. Lineage (GTDB taxonomy): Bacteria > Chloroflexota > Limnocylindria > QHBO01 > QHBO01 > JACDBZ01. The sequence continues at coordinate 165,338 of CAVWZA010000019.1, forward strand.
GCGGCGGGAACGGGATGCCAAGCTGGGCGTGCTCCTCGTCGTTCCAGCCGGCGCCGAAGCCGGCCTCGATGCGGCCGTCACTCATCTCATCGACCGTCTGGATCACCTTGGCCAGGTTGCCCGGGATCCGGAACGTGACCGGCGAGACGAGGGTGCCGAGCCGGATCGTCTTCGTCTCGCGAGCCAGGCCGGCGAGGGTCGCCCAGGCATCGGTCGTCGGCAGGCCGGCTTCGCCCGGGAAGCTGGCGTAATGATCGGATCGGAAGAACGCCTCGAGCCCGGCCTCCTCGGCGGTGCGGGCGAGGGCCAGGATCTCGTCGTAGCTGAGCCCCTGCTGGGGCTCGGTCATCAGGGCGTAGCGCATGCCCTCAGCCTAGACGGACGCTCGACTGCCCGCTTGGCCGGTGGGACGGAGCTCAGAAACTGGTGGCGCGGCCGTAGCCGGCGCGCTCGGCGCGCTTGAGCCAGCGCGGGCTGGTGTCCCGCACCCGGTCGTCTGAGGCGATGAGATCGGGCTCCTCCCAATCGTCGTCGGCGTCGCTCAGTGGCCGAACCACCTCCTCCACGGGAAGGTTGCGGTATTCATCGAGCCAGTCGGTGAGCTTCACGCTGAAGAGCCTACGCACCATCCATGCCAGCGCGCATCCGTAGAACTACGGAACCAGCTACGGAGGGTCGACTCAGGGGGCATCGCTGGCTCCGACCGAACGCGTGCGTCGCGATGAGCCACGAGCCTCGCGGTATTGCTCGACGTATCGGTCGACGTCCGTCCGCGCGATCGTCTCGCCGATCACGTCGAGCGGCAGGTCCTCCACGCGCTTGAATCGGACGCACGACTTCCCCATGTTGAGAGTCTTGCCCGACGCCGCGTACCGTTCCCGGAACCAGCGCTCGGTCTCCCGATCGCCGTACACGGTGTTCAGGTAGAGGCTCATGTAGTTCTTCTGGCTGGCCAGCCCGGCGAGGCCCAGCGGCTGGCCGTTGTACGTGTCCGGAAAGCGCTCGAGCGGGATGTACCAGCCGATCATCCCGAACTGCATTCCCTCCTGGAACCCATCGGGCAGGTTCTCGCGCACCACGTTGCGCACTGCCTCCACCGCCGTCCGCCGATCCTCCGGCAGCTCGGCGATGTACTCGTCCACGGTCTGTGCGTTGCTCGTCACCATCAGCGGTCCCTCGTCCTCCGTTCCAGCAATTCATGTTGAGCGTTCCTCATGACAGCTCGTCGGTCACCTCCGGCGAGCCGGCGAGGCGAATCGTCGCTCGCACCGTTTCGGGGTCGAATCCGCGCCGCATCAGGAACATTCCGATCCGCTGGAGCGCCCGAGGGTCGGCCGGCAGCGGCCTCCCGCGCAGGTGGCGCTCGAGCGCATCGCGCGCCCGCTCGGCTTCGGAGCCCGGCAGCGCCGCGTCCTCGGGGACTCGCTCGGGCGCGGCGTGGTCGGCGCGGTAGGCCTCGATGACATCGCGGCCGACACCGTGCTGGCGGAGCTCCGCCTCGATCATGCGCAGGCCGCGCGGCGCATGGCGGTCACGCTGCTCGCCCCACCAGCGGGCGAAGGCTGCGTCATCGACGTACCCGAGCTCGGCGAGGCGATCGAGCGTCGCCACGAGGACGGGCTCCTCCGCACCGGCGCGTCGCAGGCGTCGTTCGAGCTCCCAGCGTGTCCGCGGGCGGGCGCCGAGGAACCTGGCCGCGATCTCCATGGCGGCCTCGGGACCTGGGGGCGTGGTGGAGCGTTCGGCGCGCGGCCTGCGGCCGCCGGACGCGCGGTCAGTCAAGCGGGACCCCGGTCGCGCTATTCCGCTTCGCTGATGCCGTCGACACCGACCTCGATGCTCGCCACACGACCACGAATCTCGTCGTCGATGCTCTTGGCGATCTCCGGGTTCGCCTTGAGGAAGTCGCGCGCATTCTCGCGGCCCTGGCCCAGGCGCACGTCGCCGTAGTTGAACCAGGCGCCGGTCTTGGAGAGGACGCCGGCGGCGATGCCGACGTCGAGCAGCCCGCCCTCGACGCTGATTCCCTCGTTGTACATGATGTCGAACTCGGCAACGCGGAACGGGCTGGCGACCTTGTTCTTGACGACCTTGACCCTGGTCCGCGAGCCGATCGCATCGGTCCCCTGCTTGAGGGTCTCGATGCGCCGGATGTCCATCCGGATGCTGGCGTAGAACTTGAGGGCGCGGCCGCCCGGCGTGGTCTCGGGGTTGCCGAACATGACGCCGATCTTCTCGCGCAGCTGGTTGGTGAAGATGAGCGCCGTGTTGCTGCGGTTGATGGCACCGGTCAGCTTGCGCAGCGCCTGGCTCATGAGCCGCGCCTGCATGCCCACGTGCGCGTCGCCCATGTCACCCTCGATCTCGGCACGCGGCACGAGCGCCGCCACCGAGTCGACGATGACGACGTCCACCCCGTTCGAGCGAATCAGGGTCTCCGCGATCTCGAGCGCCTGTTCCCCGGTGTCGGGCTGGCTGACCAGCAGCTCGTCGACGTCAACCCCGACGTTGCGGGCGTAGCCGGGATCGAGCGCGTGCTCCGCGTCGATGAAGGCCACGATCCCACCCAGGCGCTGGGCGTTGCCGGCCACGTGGTAGCAGAGGGTCGTCTTGCCGCTCGACTCGGGGCCGTAGATCTCGGTGATGCGGCCACGCGGCACGCCGCCGACGCCGAGCGCGAGATCCAGCGCCACCGATCCGGTCGAGATCGACTCGACGTTCTGGGCCGCGCGATCGCCGAGGCGCATGATCGCGCCACGGCCGAACTGCTTCTCGATCTGGAGGATGGCGGCATCCACGGCGCGGCCGCGCTCTCCGTTCCTCTCAACCGGGACCTGGGCAACTGCCACCGGTGCATCCATCTGTCGTTCGCTCCTGATCAGTCGTGTGTGGGTCCCGGCGGCGCTGGGTTCACTCCTCGTCGCGGGGCTGCTCGCGCTCCTTGCGCCTCGGCTTGATCACCTCGACCGATGCCGGCGGCTCGTACGAGGACGTCGGTGGGAGCTTCGGCGCCTTCTCCTTGGCCTTGCGCTTGGGCTCCTTGCGCGGTCGATCTCGGCCCTTTGCCATCGCTCGAACCTCCTGCTTCGAGCCGGTCGAGGTGCGCGATCTTGCGCCACCGGCCCTTACCAACCCATTACCCGACACTTACCAGCTCGTGCCGGACCTGCGTCGGACCTCGTCGACTTCTTCGATTCTACGCCTCGCCTCGTGACAGCTCATGCGACGCGATGCGCCATTCTACACCGATGTCATACGCCGTCATACGCTATCGCTCGATAGATCGGCATCGCGACCGAAGCCTGGCCTCGACGCTCCCGACGCAGATCGGCGAACGATCCATCGGCCAGCGACGCTCGGAGGCGTCGGAGGAGGTTCAGCGTCCAGGTCACGTTGTGGAGCGTCGCGAGCCGGTAGGCCAAGCAGCTCCCGAGCCCGGAACAGGTGCGCCAGGTATGCGCGCGAGTGGCTGCGGCATGTCTCGCAGGCGCACGACGGATCGATCGGCGCCGGGTCGTCCTGGAAGCGCGTGTTGCGCAGGTTGAGGCGTCCGTCATCGGTCCAGACCTGCCCGGTTCGCGCCACGCGCGTGGGGAGCACGCAGTCGAACAGGTCGATCCCCTGCTCGACGGCGGCGAAGAAGTCGACCGGGGAGCCGACGCCCATCAGATAGCGCGGGCGTGGATCGTCACCGAGCGCATCGGCCACGACCTCGAGGGTGGTCGACATCTCGGCCTTCGACTCCCCCACCGACAGGCCGCCGACCGCGATCCCGTCGAACCCGAGCGCGGCGATGGCCGCCGCCGAGACGCGGCGCAGCTCAGGGTCGATCCCGCCCTGGATGATGCCGAAGACGGCCTGGTCGGGGCGCCCACGGGCGGCCAGCGATCGCTCCGCCCACCGGTGGGTGCGCTCCATCGCCTCGGCGACCTCGGCGCGCGGCAGTGTTGGATCCACCGGCTGGTCGAATGCCATGGCGATGTCCGACCCGAGCAGTGCCTGGACCTCCATCGCGCGCTCGGGGGTCAGCCGATGGGTCGAGCCGTCGAGGTGGCTGGTGAAGGTCACGCCGTCATCGTCGACCCGGCGCAGGTCGGCCAGGCTGAAGACCTGGAAGCCGCCCGAATCGGTCAGGATCGGTCCGTCCCAGGCCATGAAGCGATGCAGGCCGCCCAGGCGCGCGATCCGCTCGGCGGTCGGACGAAGGTTGAGGTGGTACGTATTCCCGAGGATCATCTGGGTACCGGCGTCGCGCAGGTCCCCCGGGGTGAGCGCCTTGACGGTGGCCTGGGTGCCGACCGGCATGAACTCCGGGGTCTCGACGATGCCGTGATTGGTCTCGATCCGCCCCAGCCTGGCGCGGCCGACACCGGTCGGAATGAACGAATGGGCGATCGGAGCGGACGTTGACACCGCCGGAGAGGATAGGCTACGTGCACTACGGAGAGGTGACCGTCGCGTGCGATTGACCGAATGGCCGCGGATGCCGTTCCTGAACGACGAAGTGAAGGAATGGATCGCGATCGAGCTCCAGAGCCTCGGGGTGGAGGATCTGGCCGTCTATGCCCTGGAGGCGGGCACCGAAGGCGATGAGCGCCGGGTGATGGTCGCCACCGAGGTCGGCCTGCTCGACCATCGGTATGCCCCATTCGGCTCGTCGGCCCGATACCGGCTGGCGATGCTCATGTACCCGTGGCAGGTCCTGCGCGGCGTCGAGCTTCGCGCCGATACGTTCCGTCTGTGGGCTCGCGAGCACCGCACCCGCTGGTCGTTCCGGTTGCACCACCCGCACTTCGAGGCGGCCACCGAGTCGCCCGACCTCGGCCAGGCGCTCTGCGACCTCGCCCGCGTCTGCGCCGTCATGGCCGAGCCGTTCGGCGTGCCCGCCGGCCGCGTGTCGAGCGACGTGCCCGGTGTCATCCCCGGCGGCCCACGGCCACTCCCGCCGGTCGACGATGCACCGGAGGCAGACGCCGGCGCCACCGACGGCGAGGCGCCGCCCGAGGGCGAGCAGGGCGAGGTGGCCGAGCCATCGGATGAGGAGCATGCCAGGCCGACGGCCGTCGCGATTGGCGAGGGGGAAGAGATCATCGAGCTCACCGACGAGGAGAAGGCAGCCGTCCCGACCCGCTCCGACGACGGGTTGAGTCAGACGATCAGCATCGCGTCCCCGAAGCTGAAGAACCGATAGCCCGCATCCAGCGCCTCCCGGTACGCCCCGAGCAACGCGTCGCGCGCCTCGAACGGCGTGACCTCGCCCTCCATCCCGGCCTGGACGAACGCCGTCACCAGCAGCAGCAACGAGCTCCGCGGCAGATGGAAGTTCGTGATGAGCGCATCCACCGATCGAAACGCATACGGCGGCGTGATGTAGAGATCGGTCCAACCCGACGCGGCATCCGTGCGGGCTGCCGTCTCGAGCACGCGCACCGCCGTGGTGCCGACCGCGACGATCCGGCCCCCCGCCTCGCGCGCGGCCGCCATCGCGCCGCGCGCGGCGTCCGGGATCTCGTACCACTCGCGATGGATGCGGTGCTCGTCGATGAACTCGCCCTCGAGCGGCCGAAACGTGTCGAGGCCCACGTGCAGCGTCACGCTCGCACGCCCGACGCCGCGATCGGCCAGTGTGGCCAGCAGCTCGGGGGTGAAGTGGAGCCCGGCGGTCGGTGCGGCCGCCGAGCCCGGCGGTTGGGCGTAGACGGTCTGGTAGCGCTCGGCCGGTGCGGATCGGTCGTGGATGTACGGCGGGAGCGGCATCTCGCCGGCTGCGGCCATGACCGCATGCGGATCGCCGTCGAAGCGGACCGCCCGGATGCCGTCGGCGAGATGCTCCCCCACCTCCACCGCCTCGCCGTTGCGCAGCTCCAGCACCTCGCCCACCCGCACCTTTCGTGACGGGCGCGTCAGCGCCTCCCAGCGGCCCGAGCCATCGTCGAGCGGCCGCAGGACGAGGAGCTCGACGGCGCCGCCGCTTCGCCGCCGGGCCGGCAGCCTGGCGGGGATGACGCGGGAGTCGTTGACGACCAGCAGGTCGCCGGCACGCAGGTGCTCGCCGACGTCGCGAAAGGTGGCGTGCCGGAGCTCAGCGGGACGTGATCGGTCGAGGACGAGAAGCCGGGATGAGTCACGTGGCTCGGCCGGCGCCTGCGCGATCGCATCGGTCGGAAGCTCGTAGTCGAAGTCATCGACCCGCAGTCGCGAGGCATCCATGGGTGACAAGCGTAGCGCCCGGCCGGAAGGACCGGCCGGGCGCCATCGGTCTGGCCCTACGCGCTGATCCCGCCGGGAAGCAGTGCCTGCGCGAAGTAGATGACGAATGCAGCGGCGACCACCCACATCAGCGGATGGATGGCGCCGAACTTGCCGAGCGCCAGCTTGATCAGGACCCAGCTGACGAACCCGGCGCCGATCCCGATGGTGATGCTGAACGTCAGGGGCATCAGGATGAGCGTCAGGAGTGCAGGAAGACCTTCCTCGACGTCGACGAAGTCGATGTCCTTGATCAGCGTCGCCATCAGGAAGCCCACCACCACCAGCACCGGGCCGGTGGCGACGAACGGCACGAGCGTCGCCAGCGGCGACAGGAGGATGGCGAACAGGAAGAGCACGCCCACGACGACCGCGGTGAGGCCGGTTCTGCCTCCCTCGGCGACGCCAGCCGCGCTCTCGATGTAGCTGGTGTTGGAGCTGATCGCCCGCGGCTCCGCCGGCGGCGGCCGCGACCGAGTCGACCAGCAGCACGCGACCGATGCCCGGCACGCGGCCATCGTCGTCGGTCAATCCCGACTGCTCCACGATCGCGGTTGCCGTCCCCATCGTGTCGAAGAAGTCGGTCAGCATGAAGCTGAAGATCGTCAGCAGCGCGGCCGTCAGGCCGAGCGTCGAGAAGACGTTGGTGACATCGAAGTCACCGATGGTCGAGAAGTCGAGCGGCGACGTCAGCGTTTCCGGGAATGGCTGCACGCCGAGGATGAGCGCGATGATCGTCGTCGCAATGATGCTGAGGACCAGCGCCGCCGGGACCTTCCTGACGAACAGGACGATCGTGATCAGCAGGCCGATGTAGAAGACGCCCAACGCCGTCGTGTTCGGGAAGACGAACTGGACCGGCACCGGACCGGACGCATCGGGTGCGTTGATGATGACGCCCGCGTCGACGAGGCCGATGAACAGGATGAAGAGGCCGATCCCGACCCCGATCGCCCGCTTCAGGCCCAGCGGCACGGCATTCATGATGGCTTCCCGCAGCCCCACGAGGACGAGCAGCAGGACGACGAGTCCCTCGAGCACGATGACGCCCATCGCACCGGCCGGGGTCAGACCCTGGCCGAGCACCAACCCGAATGCAACGGCGCCGTTGATCCCCAGGCCGGCGGCGAGCGCGATCGGGTAGTTGGCGACAAGGCCCATGAGGATGCTGAGGAGCCCTGCGATCAGGGCCGTGGCGGCTGCCGCGGCAGGGATGAAGGCACCGGCGGCTGCTTCATCGCCGGCGAACATGTTCGACAGGATGATCGGGTTCAGGAAGAGGATGTAGGACATGACCATGAAGGTCGCCAGGCCGGCCTTCATTTCCGTCCCGACCGTGGTCCCCCGCTCGGTCAGCTTGAAGAACGAGTCCAGCCCGCCAGATGCCGGTGGCGTGACCGGCTCCCCCCTGGGTACCTCGGTAGCTTCTGCCTCCATTCGGGTCACCCTCCGCTCTAAAGGGCACACGCGAGACCCGACACCATGTTGGGCACCGGTGCCGCTGCGCAGCCTACCCCCGCGCCGCCGCGACCGATGCCCGATTTCGACGCGCGGGCGTCAGCGACGGCTGAACAGGTTGAGCAGCACCGTGAGGACCGCGCTGATCGACGATCATCGTGGTGATCGGGAAGTAGATGCCCCCATGTTCGCCCTCGATGGCGATGTCGCCCGGCAGGCGCCCGAACGGCAGCCGCACGCCCAGGACGGCGAGGCCGCCGACCACCACCAGCACGATGCCGACGACGAGGATGATCCGACCGAGCTCAGGGCTCATGTCGTCAGCCGTCGAATAGCCCGGGCTGAGCCGATGCGCCGTGCGGCGGCGTGAGGCCAAGGTGCTGCCAGCCGCTCGCGGTGAGCTGGCGGCCGCGCGAAGTTCGCGCCAGCAGGCCGATCTGCATCAGGTAGGGCTCGACGACGTCCTCGATCGTCTCGATCGGCTCGGAGACCGTCGCGGCCATGGTCGCCAGGCCGACCGGCCCGCCGGCGTGATGGTCGGCCATCGCCTGCAGCAGCTGGCGGTCCATGGCGTCGAGGCCGCGCTCGTCGATCTCGAGCAGTCGCAGCGCATCGGCCGCCAATGCCTCGGTCACTCCCCCATCGCCGCCGCCGCGCACCTGGGCGTAGTCGCGCACGCGCTTGAGGAGCCGGTTCGCGATGCGCGGCGTGCCCCGCGAGCGGCCGGCGACCAGCGCGGCCGCGTCATCGGTCAGGGAGATGTCGAGGATCTCGGCGGACCGGCGCAGGATGCGCTCGAGCTCGGGCTCGGCGTAGTAGTCGAGCCGATAGGTCACGCCGAATCGGTCCCGCAGCGGGCCGGTGATGGAGCCCACCCGCGTGGTGGCGCCGATGACGGTGACGTGCTCGATCTGGAGCCGCACCGATCGCGCGCCGGGGCCCTTGCCGAGGACGACGTCGAGCGCGAAATCCTCCATCGCTGGATACAGGATCTCCTCGACGACGTGGCTGAGCCGATGGATCTCGTCGATGAAGAGCACGTCGCCCTTGCCGAGGCTGGTGAGCACGGCGGCGAGGTCGCCCGCGCGCTCGATCGCCGGGCCGGAGGTGGTGCGGATCTGCGCACCCATCTCGGCCGCGACGATGTTCGCCAGCGTCGTCTTGCCGAGGCCCGGCGGGCCGTACAGCAGGATGTGGTCGACAGGCTCGGACCGATGCTGCGCCGCGTCGATCAGGATCGCCAGGTTCTCCTTGACCCGATCCTGGCCGGCGAACTCGTCGAGCCGACGCGGCCGAACGGTCGACTCGAGCGCGAGCTCCTCCTCCGCGATGGCGGTGCTCGTGATGCGCTCGATCGTCATCGGTACGCCGTCAAATCGAACATGTGACCGATTCTAGCCTCCAGCGGGCGCCGGCTGCGAGGCGGCTAGCCTCATGTCAGGGCGCCCAGGTCGGCCGGCGTGTCGACGTCGGGCGCGATGCGCGCCCACGTCGACTGGCGTGACGAGCTGCGAGTGATCGGTGAGGATCGAGCGCAGGCCCTCGTCGCCGCTCGCCTCCTGCGCCAGGCGGAAGGCTTGCCGCAGGAGCAGGACCGGCGGACCGAGACGGCCATCGGCCCGCGCAGCGACGACCGGTCGGTCGCTTCGCGACGGCACCCACCACGACGCGGATTGTCTCCACGGGCAGCGTCGGCTGGTCGCCGAGCAGGATGACGGCGGCGTCCACGTCGGGAGAAAGCGCCGCGATGCCCATCCTGAGCGAGCGGCTCAGGCCCGCCTCGGGCTGCGCATTGACGACCGGAACGACGTCGGGCGGCAGCGGGATGCCCGGGGATACGACGACAAGGATCGGCGCAAGGTTCGCCTCCCTGGCGGTGTCGATGACCGACGCGAGCATGGTGCGATCGCCGATGCGGGCGAGCTGCTTCGGTGACCCAAACCGCGTCGAGGCGCCCGCGGCGAGAATCACGGCTGCGGTCTGCACGCGTCGATTGTGTCAGGGTTTTACGATGCCCCCATGGCTGATGCTTCGACACCCGGAGGGACCGCGACCGGTGCCCGCTACGGACACACCAACGTGATCGCGCGAGACTGGCGTCGGCTGGCAGCGTTCTACGAGACCGTGTTCGGCTGTGTCCCCGTCCCGCCGGAGCGCAATTACCGGGGCGAGATCGTTGAGCGCGGCACTGCCGTGCCGGGAGCCGCGTTCCGTGGCGTCCACCTCCGGCTCCCCGGCCACGGGCCGGACGGGCCAACTCTCGAGATCTACACGTACGAGGAGCACGCAGCATCCTCTCCGTCCGTGGCGAACCGGCTTGGCTGGGGACATGTCGCGTTCGCGGTCGACGATGTCGCGACGGCGAGTCGGGCTGTGCTGGATGCCGGGGGCTCGTCCGTCGGCGAAATCGTCACGACCCAGATCGCGGACGGACGCCGCGTCACGTGGTGCTACCTGGCCGATCCGGAGGGCAATCTCGTCGAGCTGCAGAGCTGGTCGTCGCCGGATGGGTGAGCCGTACGACCTGCTGATCGAGCACGGGACGGTCGTCGATGGGAGCGGCGACGCCGGGATTCGCGGCGGCCGTCGGGGTCCGGGACGGGCGGCTGGAGGTCGTGCGCGGTGCGACCGATGAGGTGACGGCCGGGCGCCGGATCGACGCGACCGACATGACGGTCGCCCCCGGCTTCATCGACCTGCACAGCCACTCGGGGCTGATGATCTTCGCGGACCCGCGCCACGAGCCGAAGGTCCGCCAGGGCATCACCACGGAAGTCATCGGCGTCGACGGGCTCAGCTATGCGCCGATCCCCGATCCGGCCGACCTCGAAGCCCTCGTCCACATGAACTCGGGCCTCGACGGCTGGCCCGAGATCACCTACGACTGGTCGAGCGTCGAGTCGTATCTCGACCGCCTCGATGCCCTCCACCCATCCCTCAACCTGGCGTTCCTGGTCGGCAACTCCGCCCTGCGGCTGGCCGCCATCGGCTGGGAGGAGGTCGAGGCCAGCGCGAGTGACGTCGCCAACATGCGCGCCATCCTGCGCGAGGCGATGGAGCAGGGCGCCGTCGGGCTGTCGTCGGGCCTGGACTACCCGCCCGGCGCCTACGCCAGCACCGATGAGCTCGCCCAGCTCACGGCCGAGGCCGCAGCTCACGGCGGGTTCTACCACACGCACGTCCGCTACTCGCTCGGCGACCGCTACCTTGACCCGTTCCGCGAGGCGATCGAGATCGGCCGACAGGGCCAGGGCCCCGCCCATATCACCCACTTCTACCATCGGCAGACCTTCCCCGGCGGACCGGAGCCGATGCTGGCGCTGGTCGACGACGCGCGGGCCGAGGGCCTCGACGTCACCTTCGACACGTATCCGTACGAGTGGGCCAGCACTCGGCTGCTGATCATGATTCCGCCGTGGGTCCAGGCCGGTGGGCCGACGCGAACGAAGTCCCGTCTGTCGGACATGGGCGTGCGGAACCGCATTCGGCGAGAGCTCGCCGAGCGCGGCGTGCAATACGCCGGCCGGCGGGCATGGGACGACGTGCGACTCGGCGCGTTCACCCGTCCCGACCTGCTGCGCTGGGAGGGCCACACGCTCGGCGAGGTGATCGCCGAGCGTGGCGAGGACCCGGTCGACGTGCTGTGCGAGCTGCTCCTCGAGGAGGATCTGCGAGTCAACCAGGTGACGCCGGGGCCATGGACCGAGACGCTGCGCGACTTCATCCGCCACCCGGTCGGCATGGTCGGCACCGACTCGACGTTCGTGGGCGAGAAGCCCTCGCCCCGCACCTACGGCTCCTTCCCGCGAATCCTGGGCCAGTTCGTCCGCGAGGAGGCGCTGGTCAGCCTGGAAGAGGCGGTGCGATCGATGACATCGGCCGCCGCTGCCCGGCTGGGCCTGTCCGATCGCGGCCTCGTGCGCGACGGGTACGCCGCGGATCTCGTGGTCTTCGACCCTGCCCGGGTGCGCTCCAACGCGACCTACGACCAGCCGAGACAGTTCCCAACCGGGATCGAGTGGGTCGTCGTCGGCGGCGAAATCGTGGTGGAGGCGGGCGAGCATACCGGCGCGCGGCCCGGCCGCGTGCTCCGCCGAGCCACGTGAGCCGGGCGTAGGATTCGCCGATGGAGCCTGCCTTCCCGACCGAAGGCGTCGAGCTCACGGTCCTGCGGGTCGTGACCGACGTCGATCGCTCCCGCGCCTGGTATCGCGACGTGCTCGGCGCAACCGACTACCGCGAATACGGCGGCACGTCGGCGGTCATGCGGTTCCAGGGCGTGTGGCTCCTCCTCGTGACCGGTGGCGGACCCACGAGCGATAAGCCGACGGTCAGCTTCGCCCCACCGGCCGACCCGGACACCGTCTCCCACGAGCTGACCATGCGGGTGCCTGACTGCATGGCGGCATACGACATCCTCCGGGAACGAGGCGCGGAATTCCTGACGCCACCCGTGACGCAGGGCCGAGAGATCCGTGCGTTCTTCCGCGACCCCGATGGCCACCTGCTCGAGATCAGCGAGGTCCGCTAGGTACCTAGCTTGCCTCTGGCGTCAGCTGCCCATTGATGCCGACCTCAACGCCGATGCATGCTTCGCCCTATGAGGCGCATCATTCCTGACGGCTGGCCCGGCCTGGTGGGGATCGCCGTCGTCGTTGTCGGTTCGGCGCTCGCGGTCGGCACCCCACGCGTGTCCGAGGTGGGTGGGTTCGCCAACTCGGAATTCTTCTTCACCGATGAGCGGGGTCCCGACCTCGACCTGGCCGTCGCGGGCGTCGGCGCGCTCAACCAGGAGGCGGATGCTGCGGCCGTGGCACTGGGAGACGACGGCTACGCCGAGCGCAGCCTGACGCTGGTCGCCACCTTCGACACCAACGCCGATGCGCGGCGGGCCGCAGACTCGATCGCCCTCGAAGCGCCGGCGCGGATGCTGATCCTCGACCGGATTCTTGTCGCCTATCACCTCGTGCCCGACCCGGACGACGACCCGGTTCCGGTCGCGACGCAGCTCACGGGCCTCGGCGCCGACGTTCTCGTCCAGGGCGACAGGTTCGGCGAGGGGCAGGTGGTCGCCGACGTCAGCTGTCGCGCGACGGATCACGATGCCGCGGCGGCGATCGCCGCTCCGCTCGCCGACTATCCGATGGCCGACCCATACGCCCGCCCGCCCTGGGTCGGTCCCCCGCTGACCGACGACGAGGAGCTCGCTCGCTCGACCTACCGGCGCTGGGCGACCGGATTCGCGGAAGCCTTCGCGAACGATCCGTGGATGGGCGAGTACGCCGACCGATTCCTCGCGGCCGACTCCGAGGCCGAGTACGCGGCGCTGAACGCCGAGCTGCAGGCGCACGTGCGGGAGCTCCAGGTCGGAGGCATCGAGGGAGAGGTCCACCCGGAGGTGGCGGCCCTGCTGGCGTCGACGCCGACCGGCACCGATCCGGCCGCGTTCACCGAGTGGCAGCGCGAGCTGAGCCGCCTGATGGGACCGTTGCCGACGTCGAGCGGCGGGCAGCCAAGCTGGCTGGATCAGCGACAGGTCGCCTATTTGGCGGGCACTCGGGCAGTCGACGACCGCGTCGAAATTGGCTGGGTCACGTTCAACAGCTTCGAGCTGGGCTTCACGGGGCTGCTGGCCTACCTCGACCAGCAGGGCTGTGAGGACGTTCGCGTGCGGCTCACGGACTACGACGACGTCCGGTTGGACTGAGGGACCCGGCTCAGAACGGCTTGACGATCATCAGCGCCAGGATGGTGAACAGCATCACCGTCATGAAGATGCCGCCGCGCGCCGCCCGGGACGAGAGCGCAACGAACTCGGGCGGCGGCCCCGCCGCGCCGGCCGGCGGAGGCTGATTGGTCAGGGCGATCATCTTCCTGATGACCGGCAGCTGCGCGAAGTACGAAAAGCCGAGCGTGATGAGGAAGAGGACGATCGACAGTCCGACCCAGAGCTGAACGAGCGGGTTATACCCCTTCGTGACGATCAGGCCAACGCCCATCAGGAAGACGAATACCGCTCCCGGCTCGACCACCTTCTCGGTGATGAACTCGCTGACCCGAAGCGCAAAGTTGCCGTGCATCGGCTCCTTTGCGGCCCTGGCCGCAATGACCGGCATGGCGATCGTCGGGCCGAAGGCCACGATCACGCCGCCGACATGGAGATAGAGGAAGAGGGTGCTCAACCAGGACATTGGATCACCGTTGGCTGCTCGGTCCGACGCCACAGCGTACGCACTCGGTCAATGGCTGGCGGTCGGCGCTAGGATGCACCGATGGAGCGCCCGAGCCTGACCGTCCGCACGCTGCCGCCAGGCGTCACCGCCCCGGACACTGCCCCCCTCGTCATCCCCACCGACGCGCCGGCACCGGGGCGAGCCCGCCCTGCCGCTCCCCTGCGCCGCGAGGGGCCGGCCAAGCTCACCGGCGAGGCGAAGTACGCGGACGACCTCGTCTTCCCCGGGGCGTGGTTCGGCGCCACCATCCGCTCCACGCAGCCTCACGCCCGCCTGCTCGGCATCGAGCTCGACGACGCGTTCGACTGGAAGCGCATCGTCGTGGTCACCGCCGATGACATCCCGGGCGAGAACATCGTGAGCCTGATCGACGACGACCAGCCCGTGCTCGTCCCGGTGGGTGGCGAGATTCGACACCAGGCGGAGGCCTGCGCGCTCATCGCCGCACCGGATCGCGCCACGCTGCGGGAGGCGCGCCGCCACGTCCGCCTCCGCACCGAGCGCCTGCCGGCGGTGTTCGATCCCCTGGCGTCCGAGCACGAGTTCGCCCACTACACGGTCTCGCGCGGCGATGCGGCCGCGGCCATGGCAACCGCCGAGCTGGTGATCGAGGGAACCTACCGCGTCGGCCACCAGGAGCAGCTGTATATCGAGAACCAGGCGATGATCGCCGTCCCGCGCGAGGACGGCGGCGTCACCGTTCACGGCTCGCTCCAGTGCCCGTACTACATCCACAAGGCGATGAAACGGGCGCTGAACATGGGCGACGAGCTGGCGGTCGTCGTTCAGGCGGAGACCGGCGGTGGCTTCGGTGGCAAGGAGGAGTACCCGTCGGTCATCGCGCTGCACGCGGCGCTGCTGGCGCTGAAGTGCCACAAGCCGGTCCGCATGATCTACGACCGTCACGAGGACATCAGCGCCACGACCAAGCGGCATCCGGCCGTCGTCCGCTACCGGAGTGGCGTCAGCGCCACCGGCGAGCTGATCGCCCAGGAGGTCGAGGTCATCATGGACGGCGGCGCGTACTGCACGCTGACGCCGGTGGTGCTGTCCCGCGGCGTGCTGCATGCGGGCGGCCCGTATCGGTGCGAGAACGTGCGGATCACCGGTCGCGCCATGGCGACCAACACGCCGCCGAACGGTGCCTTCCGCGGATTCGGCGCCCCACAGACCGAGTTCGCTGCCGAGATGCAGATCAACCGCATCGCGGATGCGCTCGACGCATCCCCGCTCGACCTCCGCCGCCGCTGGGTCTATCGCGAGGGCGACGTGACGCCCACCGGCCAGGTCCTGCGCGAGAGCGTGGGCGGCATCGAGGTGCTGGAGGCGGCCGCGGCCGAATCAGCGTTCGACCGGACGCACGCGCAGACCCGGTCGATGCGTGAGGGCCGCACGGACGGCGCGCGGACGGCGACCGGCATCGGCCTTGCGCTGGCCTGGCATGGTGCGGGATTCACCGGCTCCGGTGAGGTCCGCCTGGCATCGGTCGCGTCGCTCGAGCTGACCGACGGCGGACGCATCCGCATCCTGACCGCCTCGACCGAGATGGGCCAGGGCACGAAGACGATCTTCCCGCAGCTCGTCGCCGATGCGCTTGGCGTCGAGTACGACGAGGTCGAGATCGCGCCGCAGGACACGTCAATCGTGCCGGACTCCGGTCCCACCGTCGCGAGCCGGACGGCCATGGTCGTTGGCGGGCTGCTGATCAAGGCCGCCGAAACGCTGCGCGCCCGGGTCGAGGAGGCGACCGGACAGCCATTCGCGGCCTCGTACCGCGACGCCGGACCGATGCGCATCGACGAGCAGTTCACGCCGTATCCCGGCGAGCCGTTCGACGACAAGCGGTACACCGGGGACGCCTATCCCGCCTTCGGCTGGGCGGCGGCGGTCGCCAGGGTCGAGGTCGATCTCGATACCGGCGAGGTCGCGGTCCGAGAGTGCGTGAGCGCCGACGACATCGGCCGGGTGATCCATCCGATCCTTGCCGAGGGCCAGGTGGAGGGCGGCACGCTCCAGGCGATCGGCTACGCGACCATCGAGGAGATGAAGCTGGTCGACGGCCGCTACCTGAATGACCGCCTGGCGACGTACCTGATCCCGACCTCGCTCGACGCGCCGCGCATCAAGGCGATCCTGGTCGAGAAGCCGTACTCGGGCGCGCCACACGGGGCGAAGGGGGTCGGCGAGCTGCCGATGGACGTCGGTGCGCCGGCCGTTGTCGCCGCCATCCACGACGCGACCGGGGTCTGGATCCACGACCTGCCGGCCACGCCGGAACGCATCATCGCCGCGCTGACCGACGGCGAGCCGCCCCCGCCTCCCGGCGTCTCCGCCGAGGAGCCGGAGCCGAGAACCCCGCCGATCGAGGACCTGCCGCGCGGCGGCGACACGATGCCGTTCCGCGCCCCCACCGATCCGCCGCAGGACGAGCTGCCATGAGCTTCCAGTTCACCGTCAACGGCGAGCCGGTCGAGGTCGAGGCCACCGGCACCCGGCGCCTGCTCGACGTGATTCGGGACGACCTGGGCCTGACCGGGACCAAGGAGGGCTGTGGAGAGGGCGAGTGCGGCGCGTGCTCGGTGCTGATCGATGGCGCGGTGGTCGACGCCTGCCTGGTGCCCGTCAGCCAGGCGCAGGGTGCATCGGTCGGAACCGTGGAAGGGCTGGCCGCCGAGGGCCAGCTCGGCGTCCTCCAGCAGGCCTTCCTCGAGACCGGAGGCGCGCAATGCGGCATCTGCACGCCCGGCATGCTGATCGCCGGCGGTGCGTTCCTGGCATCCGGTGCGGAGCCCACTGACGAGAACATTCGCGAGGCGATCGCCGGCAACCTGTGTCGCTGCACGGGATACACGAAGATCATCGACGCGATTGCGCTGGCGGCCGAACGGAGTGCATACCCATGACCGAGCAGACCGAGACCCTCGACGAAGCGATCGAGGACCACGACATCACGCTGGCCCTGACACCCGGCCGGCTCCTCCTGCTGGTCGTCGGCGTCTACGTGCTCATCCGTTTCATCCGGGGTCTGCGAGAGTAGGCCGATGCCGAACGCCGTCGAGCCGCCGTCCGAGTCCCCCACGCGCCTGGAAGCCGCGTACGCGCTCCTGGCCGATGCCAGCGCCGCGTGGCGGCCGCTGGCCGGGGGTACCGACCTCATGGTCCAGATGACCGGTGAGATCGGCGAGCCGCCCGAGCGCGTCCTCGACATCTGGGCATTGGACGAGCTGCGGGGCATCGCCGTCGAGAGCGATGCGCTCGTCATCGGCGCACTCGCGACGTACACGGAGCTGCGCCAATCGCCGCTGGTCGCTGAGTTCGTGCCGGCGCTCGCGGAGGCTGCCGCCACAATCGGCGCGGCCCAGATCCAGAACCGCGGCACCCTCGGCGGCAACATCGCCAACGCCTCTCCCGCCGGCGACACGCTTCCGGTGCTGCTGGCGCTCGGCGCGGAGATCGTGCTCGGCTCCGCTGCCGGAGAGCGAACGGTCGCCGCCGACGACTTCTGGACCGGCTATCGGACGACGGCGCGCCGGCCGGATGAGCTGGTCGTCCGCATCCGCGTCCCGCTCGCCTCGGATCGGGTGGTCAGGTTCCGCAAGATCGGCACCCGGCGGGCGCAGGCAATCAGCAAGGTGGTCATGGCGCTCGCCTGGCGCTCGACCACCGATGACGGCCCCTGGACCGATGTGCGCCTCGCCCTCGGCTCGGTGGCGGCCACGACGATCCGCGCCGCCGGCGCCGAATCGGTCCTGGAGGGCGCGCGTCCGACCCGCGAAACAGCCGATGCGGCAGCCGCGGCGCTGACGGCGGAGCTCGAGCCGATCGATGACGTGCGCTCGACTGCCGATTACCGGCGAACCGTCGCTGGCCGCGTCCTGCATCGGCTCATCCGCGATGCAGGTGGGTGGTGATGGAGACCACGCCACCAGTGATGACCAACGCGCTGCCGTCCGGGACGGTCAGCCTGCTCTTCACGGACATCGATGGGTCGACGCGCCTCCTCGAGCAGCTCGGCGACGCGTACGCCACCCTGCTGACCGACCACCATCGGCTCGTCAGCGAAGCCATCGCGGCGCACGGCGGCAGCCACGTCGACGCCGCGGGCGACGGCCTGTTCGTCTCCTTCCCGACCGCGCGGGCGGCGCTGCTGGCCTGCATCGACGCGCAGCGAGCGATCGCGAACCACCAGTGGCCACAGGATGCCGACGTGCGGGTCCGAATGGGCCTGCACACGGGCGAACCGATGAACGCGGTCGCGGGCTACGTCGGGATCGACGTCCACCGCGCCGCGCGCATCTGCGCTGCCGGCCACGGCGGCCAGATCCTTCTCTCGGAGGCGGCCCACGCGCTGATCGGCACGGCGGTACCGGACGAGGTGAGCTTCCGCGATCTCGGGGAGCATCGGCTCAAGGATCTCGCGACGCCGATACGGCTGTACCAGGTCCTCGGGCCCGAGCTGCGCTCTGAATTTCCCCCGGTCCGATCGCTCGAAACGCTTCCGAACAACCTGCCGCACCAGCTCTCCAGCTTCGTCGGTCGCTCGCAGGAGATCGCCGATGCGCAGGCGCGCCTTGCCACCACCTCGATCCTCACCCTCACCGGGCCGGGTGGCGTCGGAAAGACCCGGCTCGCGCTGGAAGTCGGGGCCCACCTGGTCGATGCCTACCCCGGTGGTGTCTGGTACATCGAGCTCGGCACGCTGACGGATGGGGCGCTGATCGGCGACACGATCGTATCGGCGCTGCAGCTGAAGCAGGCGACCGGCGGCCCGATCCCGGCACTGCTGGCCGCGCTCGCCGACCGGCGCGTGCTCCTGATCCTGGACAACTGCGAGCACCTGCTCGACCCGGTCGTCGACGTCGCGGACCAGCTCCTCCGCCGCTGCCCCGACCTGCGCATCGTGGCAACCAGCCGCGAGGCGCTCGGCATGTCCGGCGAGAGCCTGATGCCCGTGCCGTCGATGTCGTTGCCCGAACCGGGCGGACCCGGATCGCCTGAGGCGTTCGAGCGACTGGCCTCGTGCGATGCCGTGCAGCTCTTCATCGACCGCGGCCGCGCGGTGCTCCCGGGATTTGCCCTCACCGAGGAGAACGCCGACGCGATCGGGCAGATCTGCCTGCGACTGGACGGCATCCCGCTGGCGGTCGAGCTCGCGGCAGCGCGGGTCAGATCCCTGCCGCCACACCAGATCGCGGCGCGGCTGGACAATCGGTTCCGCCTGCTGACCGGCGGCAGCCGCACGTCGCTGCCCAGGCACCGCACGCTGCGCGCCGCCATGGACTGGAGCTTCGACATGCTCGGCGAGGCCGAGCAGGCCCTCCTTCCGCGGCTCTCGGCCTTCGCTGGCTCGTTCTCCCTCGAGGCGGCCGAGGCCGTCGCGACCGGCGGTGCCGTGGAGCAGGACGAGGTGATCGACCTGCTGGCTCGCCTTGTCGACAAGTCGCTGCTCGTGCCCGAGGAAGGGTCGACCGAGGCCAGGTATCGCATGCTCGAAACCATTCGCGACTATGCGCAGGAACGCCTGGTCGAGGCCGGCGAAGCCACCGAGATCTACGGGCGCCATCGCGATTGGTTCGTGGCGCTGGTCGAGCAGGCACGGCCGGGATTCTTCGCGGGTCCCGAGCATGCCGCGTGGCTGGCTCGCCTTTCCGAGGACCACGACAACCTGCGCGCGGCGCTGCGGTGGAGCGACGAGGATCCGGACGGTGCCAGCGCGGAGCTGAGCCTGGCGTCGGGCCTCTGGCGGTTCTGGGAGATCCGCGGCTACCTCGCCGAGGGAAGCGCCTGGCTGGAGCGGGCGCTCGCCCGGACCGGCGGCGAGATCTCGCAGCGGCGCGCAATCGGACTGACCGGCGTGGGCGTGCTGGCCACGCAGCGCGGCGATCACGCCGCCGCGATGGCGGCGCACGAGGCCAGCCTCCTGCTTCACCGCGAGCTCGGCAACCCGACTCGCAGTCGCGGCCGCCTGCAACAACGTCGCGAGCGCAGCGATCGAGCAGGGCAACTTCGAGCGCGCCGGGGAGCTCTATCGCGAGGCACTCGAGCTGTCGCGGGCCGCTGGCGACATGCAGGGTGCCGCCTTCAGCCTGCTCAACCTCGCCGACCTGACCGCGCGCCAGGGAGGGGACCTCGAGGCCGACGCACTCTACGCGCAGAGCATCGAGACGTTCGAGACGTTCGGCGACCTGTGGGGCATGGCGCACGCCACCTCGCGCCTCGCGCTCGTCAGCCGGCGCCGCGGCGACCTTGCCGCCGCCCGAACGCGATACAACGACGCCATGGATCTCTATCGCCGCATCGGCGACCGTCGCGCGGAGGCGCGCATGCTGGCTGGGCTGGGGGACGTGGCCGCTCAGGAAGGCGACGACGCCGCTGCCGCCGCTGCCTACCGGGAGAGCCTCACACTGCGCAGCCAGCTCGGCGACCGCGCCGGCATTGCGGCCATGTTCGAGCGGCTGGCCGGCGTCGCGGAGGCGGCGCCGGAGCGTGCGGCGCGACTCCTCGGCATGGCGGCCGCCCTGCGGGAGTCGATCGGAGCTCCACTCTCAGCGGCGGCGTCCGCGGACCTCGACCAGTTCGTGGCCGGGCTGGGTCGGACGCTCAGCCCCGAAGCCCTGCACGCCGCGATGTCCGAAGGACGGCGGGCGACGCTGCAGGCGGCGATCGCGTTTGCCTCGCAGGGCTAGCGGCTCACCCGCCCTCGCTGACCGGCGTGAGCCGATCGGCCAGGAGCCCGTGGGCCTGCCGATGCACCTCCTCGGCAGCCTCGGCGCTTGGCGCGTCGACCAGGCAGAACACCTTCCCGGTCGCCTCGTCGTACCAGTAGCGGAGGTAGTTGACGCCGTACGCTGGGCCGACCTCGACGTCGCGCGCGTGCGCGTGGGTGAGCGCGTCCGCCGTCAGGTTCGGATATGAATTCATGTTCGTCCAGAAAGAGCGGCATGTTGCCTCGCCATACGGTCCTGAACCAATCCCCATCGCGCATCATACGAGAGTGACGCATCGGACAAACGTCGCACGTCCGACACGAGGGTCGTCGCGCACGCGTCGCGGGATGCCCGCGTGACGGATTCCCGGCGCAGCAGGGCTCCGGTGCCCACCGAGGTGGCCGTCTTCGGCACGGCCGAGGAGTTCCGCGACTGGCTCACGGCGAACCACGATGCGGCGACCGAGCTGTGGGTCGGCTACTACAAGAAGGGCGTGCCGAAGACGTCGATGACCTACAAGGAGTCGGTCGACCTCGGGCTGTGCTTCGGCTGGATCGACGGGCTCACCCGGCGGATCGACGACGAGGTCTACGCGATTCGCTTCACCCCGCGCACGAAGCGGAGCACGTGGAGCGCCGTGAACGTGGCGCGCATGGGCGAGCTGATGGCCGCCGGCCGCGCCCATCCTGCGGGCATCCGCGCGTTCGAGGCGCGCACCGCAGACAACACCGGCATCTACTCCTACGAGAATCGGCCCGCCGACCTGCCGGACGAATACCTGTCGCGTCTCAAGGCGAATGAGGCCGCCTGGAGCTGGTGGCAGGCGCAGCGGCCGGGGTATCGGCGCGTCGCGACCTGGTGGGTCGTATCGGCCAAACAGGAGGCGACCCGCGATCGGCGCCTGGCGACCCTGATCGAAGACTGCGCGGCGGGACGCATGATCAAGTCACAGCAGTATGGTCAGACGAGGAAGCCAGACCGATGATCACGGGTGCGCATGCCGACGACGATCAGGCTGCGACTGTCGGCCAGCCGACAGGCGACCTGTCGCGCTTCCCCCTTGGCCGCACGATGACCGAGGACTATGCTGCCGAGCGGAAGCGCCGCTGCCGAGCTTCGCCGAGACAGGCGCCGCGCGACCGACGGAGGACTCATGGCACGCGAATTGGACCAGCGTCGCACCGCGATTGAGCAGCGGCTCCGCATGGAGCCGACCGTCTGGCTGAGCTCCACGCGACCCGACGGGCGGCCGCACGTCGTGCCGGTCTGGTTCAACTGGGACGGCAGCGTGTTCGACCTGTACAGCAAGCCGAACGCCCAAAAGGTCCGCAATCTTCGCGAGCATCCCGACGTGATGCTCGCCGTCGGCCAGCCGGCGGAGGAGTGGGACGTGGAGCTCGTGGAGGGGACCGCGGCCGTCATGGGCAGCCCGACCGCCGAGGTCATCCGTCCGACCATGTTCGAGAAGTACGCCGACCTCATGGCGCGCGCCGCGCTCGACACCGACACCTTCGTCAGCACCTACAGCCAGCCGGTCCGCATCACCCCGACCCGTTTCCTCGGCTACGGCGGCAAGGGCTGGACCGATCCGGCGCTGACCCCGGACGGCGACCAGGACGTCGAGGGTCACATCAGCCTCTCCGGCATCCGGTCCGGCTGGACCGATGCGCAGCAGGCGATGCTGTCCGAGATCGCGCGCGTCGCGCGGCTGACCCGACGCCGGCCCGAGCTGCTCGCCCTCGAGGAGTAGTCAGGCTGGCTGGATGAACATCCAGCGGTGGCCCTCCAGATCCTCCGCGCGGTACAGCCGCCCGAACGGCTCGTCCTGGATCCCCGACAGGAGTCGCGCCCCGGCCTCGCCCGCCCGAGCGTAGTGGGCGTCGACGTCGTCGATCTCGACCTGAACGCCGTCGATCACCCACGGGACGCGCGACCAGCGCGCCGCCGGCTCGCACTCCTCGCGATGGTGCTTCGGGCTCTGATAGTCGGGCGTCGGGGAGGCGAGCATGATCAGCCCCTCCCCCGCCTCCAGCTGGGCATGGCCGATGGTGCCGTTCTCATCGGTGTAGCGCTCATCGGCCTGCTCTCGAAAGCCGAACGCCCGCTCCAGCCAGGTGATGGCGGTCGCCGGGTCCTCGTACGCGAGCATCGGTACGACTGCCGTGCTGCGTTGGTTCGTCATGTCGGTCACCTCCTGATACGCGTCTCACAGGAGCCTAGCGGGCTATCGTTGCTGGATGACCGATAACCGCTCGGGCGACCTCTTCAGCCGGTACGACCCGAGCCGGATCCAGATCCTGACCTGGGTCGCCATCTGCCTGCTCCTCTATTTCGCCGCCGAGCCGCTGCTCGTGCCGTACTTCGCGGCGTCGATGGCCATCGTCTCGACATACCTGTTCGTCCGCAACGACTATCCGCTGCCCAGGACGCTCGCGTGGACGATTCCCACCGCCGCGCTGTTCGTCGTGTCCGTCATCGCCGACGGATGGGCGTGGGCGCTGCTGACCTACGCCGCCATGCTCTTCCACGGAGCCTTCTACCTCAGTTCGAGGCTTCGCAGGGCGTGGTACGGCAGCCCGGCGTGACCGGGGCCGATGGCACAATCGTCGGCATGAACGACCGCCCAGCCGGCATCGAGCTGACCGGCGCCGGTGTCCCGCACCTGGACGCCGTCCTGACCCCCGAGGCGCTCGCGTTCGTCGCCGACCTGCATCGGTCCTTCAACGCGTCGCCGGCAGGAGCTGCTGGCGAAGCGGGCGGAGCGCCAGGCTCGCTTCGACGCCGGCGAGCTCCCCGACTTCCTGCCCGAGACCGCATCGGTCCGCGAGGATGGCTCCTGGCGAGTGGCGTCGGCTCCCGCGGACCTCGACGATCGCCGGGTCGAGATCACCGGCCCTGCCGAGCCGAAGATGATGATCAACGCCCTCAACAGCGGCGCGAAGGTCTTCATGTGCGACTTCGAGGACGCCCTCTCCCCCACCTGGGAGAACGTCGTCACCGGCCAATGGGCGGTCTCCGAGGCGGTCCGCCGGCGCCTCACCTTCAAGACCGATGAGAAGACGTACGCCCTCGACGAGTCGATCGCCACCCTGGTCATCCGGCCACGCGGCTGGCACCTTCAGGAGGCGCACGTGCTGGTCGACGGTGAGCCGATCAGCGCCAGCCTCTTCGACTTCGGCCTCGTCCTGTTCCACAACGCCGCAGAGCAGCTGCGCCGCGGGTCCGGACCGTACTTCTACCTGCCGAAGCTCGAGTCGCACCTCGAGGCGCGACTCTGGAACGACGTCTTCGTCCACGCCCAGGATCGGCTTGGCATTCCGCAGGGCTCCATCCGCGCCACCGTGCTCATCGAGACGATCCTGGCCGCCTTCGAGATGGAGGAGATCCTCTGGGAGCTGCGCGACCACTCGGCCGGCCTCAACGCCGGGCGCTGGGACTACATCTTCAGCCTGATCAAGAAGTTCCGGTCGCGCGGCGACATGATCCTGCCCGACCGATCCGAGATCACGATGACCGTGCCCTTCATGCGCGCCTACACCGAGGCGCTGGTGCGCACGTGCCATCGACGCGGTGCCCACGCCATGGGCGGCATGGCCGCCTTCATCCCCTCGCGCCGCGACCCGGCCGTCAACGAGAAGGCGCTCGCCAAGGTGCGCGAGGACAAGGAGCGCGAGTCATCCGACGGCTTCGACGGCACCTGGGTCGCCCATCCCGACCTCGTGCCGGTTGCCGCGGAGGTCTTCGACGCCGTCCTCGGCTCGCGGCCGAACCAGAAGGACCGATTGCGGCCGGAGGTCTCGGTCACCGCTCGCGACCTGGTCGACGTTCGCATCCCGGGCAGTCGCGTGACCGAGCGCGGCGTGCGGGCCAACGTCTCGATCGGCCTCTCGTATCTCGCCTCGTGGCTGGCCGGCAACGGCGCGGCCGCCATCAACAACCTGATGGAGGATGCCGCCACCGCGGAGATCAGCCGCTCGCAGCTCTGGCAGTGGCGAACCCACGCGGTCCCGCTCGACGACGGCAAGCCGATGACGGCCGAGCGCTACACGACCATCCGCGACGAGGAGCTTGCCACCCTCCGCTCATCGCTCCCGGACTTCCCCTGGGCCGATGCCGCCGCCCTGCTCGACGACCTCGTCCTCTCCGACGACTTCGCGGAGTTCCTCACCCTGTCGGCATATCGCGAACTGGAGTAAGGCGGACGGCCGGCGCGACTTCAGCCGCGCGGCGGGTCGATGATCAGGTGCATCCGACCCTTCCCGATCGCGTGCTCGTGCCGGCGGCAGATGCCCATCGGCACGCCGATGATCCTGAACTGAGGGTCGCGGAAGCCGAAGGAGACGGTGCGAAGCGCTCGCTCGGAGCAGCCTTCGACGTTGCAGTGCCTGCGGACCATGTGCTCGCGGTACTCGCCGATCCTGATCGTCGCCCCACAGGAGCAGTCGATCCGCGTCTGGAAGATATCGCGGTCGACGTAACTCACCCGGCGAGAATAGAACACGTGTTCTATCGCGCCAATGGGCGGGTCGTTGACGCCGGCTGGCAGTCTTCATGGCGCCGCCTACAATTTCCGCATGCCTCAGCCGGCCGTGGACGGGCTGCTCTACCTCCTCGACGAGGCGTTCGAGGGGCGTGGGCTCGAGGAGTCGAACGAGAGCCAGGCGCTCCTGACGAACCTCGCAACCGTGACCGATGCGGAGTGGCGCGCGACGGTACCCGGCGCGACCCGCACGATCGAGTCGATGGTCCTCCACGTCGCGGCCTGCAAGGTCATGTACGACGACTACGCGTTCGGACCGGGCACGAAGCAATGGGGCACCCCCGAGGTCGAGGGCTGGGTCGGCACCGATGCGCCGATGACGGAAGCGATCGACTGGCTGCGCGAGGCGCATCGGCCCTTCAGGGACCACGTGGCGGAGCTGACGGACGACGACCTCGACCGACCACGAATGACGAACTGGGGCGAGGAGCGGCCGACGCGCTGGATCGTCGCCGCGATCATCGGCCACGACTTCTACCACGCCGGCGAGATCAACCACCTCCGCAGCCTGCTCGGCACCGACGACCGTTGGCGCTGGCAGCAGTTCGAGGAGCCCGTCGCACCCGACCGATGAGTTCCGGCGCCGGCATCGGTCCAAACCTCGACGCCAAACAGGAGAGATCGATGCTCAAGGACAGCCACGCGTTTTCCGGCTTCTCGACCAACGACATCCCGAAGGCGAAAGCGTTCTACGAAGGGACGCTGGGCCTGGACGTGACCGAGGACAACGGGATGCTCACCCTGAAGTTTCCGGGCGGCCAGACAGTGATCATCTACCCCAAGGGCGACGCCCACCAGCCGGCGACCTTCACCGTCCTCAACTTCCCGGTGGACGACATCGAAGCGACCATCGACAAGCTCGTCGCGGCCGGCGTGACGTTCGAGAAGTATCCCGGGATGGACCAGGACGAGCGTGGGATCGCGCTCGACGATGATGGGCCGCGGATCGCCTGGTTCACGGATCCGGCCGGGAACATCGTCTCGGTGCTGGAGCAGAGATAGCCGCCGAAATCGCCTTGCCTGCGCGCTCGCAATGCGGCAGCGCGCGGGTGACGGCCGATCGTCCGGCGCACTGGTATGGTGCGGCCGATGGATCGCTACCTCGCCTTCATCGTCTTCCGCACGTTCTTCGCGATCCTCGCGATCGGCGCGGTCTGGTGCAGCTGGTCGGCCTCCTGGACCTCGCGACCTTCCGCCCGCTGAACTTCTTCAGCTACTTCACGATCCAGAGCAACCTGATCGGCGCGGCGGTCCTGTTGATCGGCGCCGCTCGGCGTGACATCCACACGCCGACCTTCGACATCGTCCGAGGCGGAGCCGTGGTCTACCTCGTCACCACCGGCATCGTCTTCTCGGTCCTGCTGTCGGGCACCGACGTCGACACCGCCATCCCGTGGGTCAACAGCGTCCTGCACGAGGTCATGCCGATCGTGATCGTCGTCGATTGGCTGCTCGACCCCCCGTCCGGCCGCATCTCCTACCGGCAGGCCGTGCTCTGGCTCGCCTACCCGCTGGCCTGGGTCGCCTACACGCTGATCCGCGGACCGATCGCTGACTGGTATCCGTACCCATTCCTGAATCCGGCGAATGGCGGCTACGGAACAGTCGCCCTGTACTGCGTCGCGATCTTCGTCGTGGTATCGATCCTGTGCCTTGCCGTGATGTGGATCGGCAACGCCGCCCGTCGCGACCCGGCAGAGCGCGCCGCCGCGACCTAGCTGCGTCAGCCGCCCAGTTTGGTGAGGCGCGAGGGTGGCTTGCTCAGGGTCGCGTCGAGATCGGCCAGGTAGGAGCGATAGATCGGCTCGAGGTCCGCATCGGTGCCGGCTTGCAGGTGCAGCAGCAGAGGGCGCGCCGTGGTCATGCCGAGGCGGTTGGCAGCGACCCACGCTTGCATTGCCGCGAAGAAGGCGCCGTCGCCCATCGCCGCGCGCAGCCCGTTGAGGAACTCGGTGGTCCGATAGAACACGGTGTGGAAGTACCCGTCGCAGCTGCTCCAGTCGCCACCGGTCGTCGGGCCGGCCTCCCAGGCGAACACGGTGCTGTCGATCGGGCGGGTGGAGCACTGGTCCGGTCCGATGCCCATCAGGTATCGGGCGCTGAAGTCGGCGAAGCCCTCGTCCAGCCATGGCTCGATCTGCTGGTCGTTGCCGAGCTGGGCGTAGAACCACTGATGCGCGACCTCGTGGTAGACGACGTACGTGTCGGCCACCTTGCCGCGCGTCAGGTGGATGGCGCGCGGGTATTCCATGCTGAAGCCGCCGCCCGCTCCGACCTCCGCCAGCACGAGGTCGGGCCACGGGTATTCGCCGAACGCCTCGGAAAGGCCGATGAGCGCCGTGCGCGCCAGCTCCGCGGTGGCGGCGCCCGAGACGGTCTCGGTGTAGACGCGGATGGCCGTGCCGTTGGCATCGGTCTCCGTGAGCCGGAACCGCGGGTTCACGACGAAGCTGAAATCGCGCACGTCGGTCACTTCGCAGCGCCATGACGTCCCGGTGCCATCCGGAGCGCTGACGAGCCCCGGGCAGGCGACGGCGTCGCGCGCCAGCGGGGTGGTCGTCTCGAGATCGAGGCTGATGGCATCGGCCGTGTAGGAGATCTGCGGATCGCCCAACCCGTAGACCTCGTGCTCGGTCGAGATGATCGGGAACCACTGCCCGAAGCTGAGCACGCCGTTCTCGCTGCTGAGGCGCGCGCTGAACGCGTCGGGGCTGGTGGCCAGCGTGAGCCCGAACGCAAGGCCGATCTCGACGGCCTCCCCGGCGCCGAGGTCGTCGAGCGGAACGCGCAGGTTGATGGAGGTGGTCCATTCGGCGTCGACCGGCTGGCCGTCCACGGTGAGCGGCTCCGTCATCTCGAAATAGCCGAGGGCGCGGGGTATCACGGCGAGGTTGACGTGGTCGATCGTGCGTGACGATCGATTGGTGAGATGCAGCTGCTCGACGGCATCGAGCCGGCCGGCAGCCACGTCGAGGGTCGCCGTGATCTCGTAGCGCTGCGACAGGTTGGTGGTCGTCGCGGCAGCCGCCCGGTCGCCGACCGGGATCGCCGAGCCACCGAGCGCGAGGAGCGCTGCGAGCACGAGCGGACCACGATGCGGCATGCGGCCATGTTGCCGACGCAACGATCGCCTGTCATCCTCCGTCCCACGCCAATGAACTCCCAGCCTCCGCGCCGCGTCCCTCGGCGCTGGGCCCTCGCCGCCATGGCGATGGTCATCCTCTTCGTCTCCGGCTTCACCGTCGTGCGTGCCAACGTGCTCGGCATGGGCGAGCGGTTCGACCGCTGGGCGGCGCGGGTCGAGGCGTTCATCGATCCGCCCCCCGACCGCTCGACCATCCCCACCGTCGTCGTCACCCCCGCAGCCGAGCCCGTCGGCGACGCCACCGGCGACGCCCACACCATCGAGCGCGCCGTCGGCCACACCGTCTCCGACGCCGCTCGTGCGGGCACCCGTCGACGTCAACCTTGTCCAGGACGCAACCGCGGTCTTCGCCTCACAGCTCACCGAAAAGGACTGCGCGGTTGCCGGCACCCAGATGGTGCTGACCATCCTCGGCCTGGGCAACACCTCGGCGGAATTCCAGACCGAGCTGCACGACCGCATCGGCGAATGGGAGTCGTGGGAGGACAGCCACAATGGCGGCTGGGGTCCCGCCGCCGTCTCATTGGCCCTCGCCGCGTACGGCGCGCCCGGATACGAAATCCGTGCCTACGACTCCCACCTCGACGCGCTGCGCGGTGCCGCGACGGCGCTGTCTGCGACGGGCAAGCCGGTCGTCCTCTTCCCGTGGTGGGGTGCCCACACCTGGGTCATGACCGGCTACCGGGCCGACGCCGATCCCCTCCTGTTTGCCGATGCAAACGTGAGCGGGCTCTACATCCTGGATCCGTGGCATCCGCGCACGTCGTCCATCTGGGGCTACTCCGATCCGCCCGGCAACTTCGAGGACCTCGCCGAGATGGAGCGCAACTGGCCGGCGGGAGCCGGGCCACCCGGATTCGAGGCGGTCGGGCCGGGCTGGACGCGGCCCGAGGGCGCGTACCCCGACCGGGACGGCAAGTACGTGATCCTCGTCCCGACCATCCCGCTCGATTCGTAGGCGTCAGCCGCCGGGTTCGGGAAGCCGACGGTCGGGGCTTCCGGTGAACCCGCGCAGCCGGATCGCCAGCGCCAGGCTCAACAGCCCGACCTTGGCGACCTGGCCGATCGAGAAGCCAACCGGGATCGCGATGATGCCGAGCGGGTTCAGCAGCAGCTGGACGGCGATCACCGTGATCCCCAGCGCGGCCAGTGAGGCGAGCACCTGCAGGAGCGTGTGCCGGGTGGCGTAGATCGCCCGGCTGAGAAGGTGCGTCAGGCTCTCGAACGGGATCGAGATGGCGAACGCGGCCAGCACCGAGGCCGTGAGCGCGACGTCCTCCGCGTCGAAGCGGCCGCCACCGAGCAGGATCCCGATCGCCAGCTCTCCGAACACGATGAGGACGATCGCGGCGGCGGTCGTGATGAGAGCGATGCTGATCAGGTTCGTGCGCAGCACACGAAGAAAGCCATGTCGGTCGTCCGTGGCGTGCGCAATCGACAGCGCGGGAAATGCAGCCAATGCGAACGCCACGCCGATGACGCTGACCGGCACGCTCTGGAAGTTGCGCGCGAAGCTCACCGCCGTGACGCTGCCGGCCGCAAGTGTCGTGGCAACGGACGTGAAGTAGAGGAACGTGATCGAATCGACCGGATGGCTCAGCACCTTCGGCAGCATCAGCCGCACGAACTCCCGCACCGAGGCGGTGCGGAAGGATCCGCCGAGGCCGATGCGGAAGCGGCTCGACCGCAGCCCGATGAACCGGCTCGCCAGGTGCAGGACTGCGCCGATGACCGCGCCGATCGCCGGTCCGAAGATCCCGAGGCCGGTGAACACGAGCGTGCCGAGGATGATCCCGGCGTTGTAGAGGAGGGGCGCAAGCCCGTACCAGAAGAAGCGCTGCTCGGCGAGGAGCACCTGGCCCAGCGTCAGTGACGCGGCGAACAGGATCGGCGTGACCAGCATCACCCGGAAGAGCGACACGTAGAGCTCTCGCTGCTCGCCCTCGAATCCCGGTGCGATCAGGCCCGTGGTCGCTTCCGCTGCGACGAACAGGACGACTGCCGCAGCGCCCATCACGGTCACCGCGGCCGTGAGGATCGTGCGGGCGAAGCGATCCCCCTCCTGCCCGTCGCCCTGGCTGCGCAGCCGGAGGAAGATCGGGATGAAGGGTGCCGCCAGGCCGGCCTCGACCAGCACGTCCAGGAGCAGCTCGGGAAGGACGAAGGCGGCGTTGTAGGCGTCCAGCTCCGAACCGGCGCCGAAGGTGCGCGCGAAGGTTCGGTCTCGGACCAGCCCGAGGAGATAGCTGCCGAAGGTGAGGACCGACAGCAGCGCCGCGCCCTCGGGCAGGTAGCGCCCCACCAGGGCTCGCAGACGCCGGGGCGCCCTCACCGGCCGGGGAACGTGTCGCGCAGCCAGCTGATGTGCGAGCGGTGCTCAGCCTCGTGCTGGAGGAGGTGGTGGAGAACCCAGTCGGGCGCCGCGTCATAGCGCTCGAAGGAGCGGACGCGATGGAAGTCGTCATTGGTCATCGGCCGCAGCTGGTCGAGGACCCACGCCCGCACGGTGGCCAGGCGGGCGACATGCTCCGCGAGCGATTGCCCGTCGATTCGCGAGAGGTGGCGCGCACCGCCCTCACCGGGACCCTCGCGGTCCGGCCACGGCAGCGCCCCGGCAAGCTCCGGCGGCTCGTCGTCGCGCTCGAGGATCTCTTCCACGACCCAGGCGGCCTCGATCAGGGCGATGTGGTAGAGCAGCGTGCCGATGCTGTTCAGCGGCGCATCGGGATACCAGTCGACCATCTCCGACGTGACGCCATCGAGCTCCTTCAGCGTGTCGGCGCGACCATCCTCGAGCGCCGCGAGCCAGAGCCCAACTTCGGGGTCGTCGCCGATGGGTGTCAGGACGAGCCGGCTGCGGGCCAGCTCCCCCTCGGTTCGATCCTCCGCGGTCATCGGCCGAGTGTAGGGCGACACCAGCAGAGAACGTGGTGCTTCGTGCCGGTGGGCGATAAGTACCCATGAGGGGTGACGTGCCACGGAATCCGTGGTACGCTCGTTGACAGCAACGCCCACTCAGGGCATCACATCGCGGCAGCACGAACGCTCCTCTCAACGGTCTTTACGGCGAGATGGCTCGCTGAGGCCGCGCAGAAGGAGTGTTTCTCTTTGTTGACCTACCAGGACAAGACGCTGACGTGCGTCGACTGCGGAATGGAATTCTCGTTCACCGCGAGCGACCAGCAGTTCTACGCCGATCGTCAGTTCAGCGAGCCGCGCCGGTGTCCGGCCTGCCGCGCCGCCAAGAAGGCGGCCCGTGGCGAGAGCACCGGTGGCTACAGCAGCGGCGGCGGCGGCGGATATGGAGGCGGTGGCTATAGCGACCGTCCTCGCGAGATGTTCAGCGCCACCTGCGACAGCTGTGGCAAGGAAGCTCG
Source organism: uncultured Chloroflexia bacterium (assembly GCA_963759405.1). Lineage (GTDB taxonomy): Bacteria > Chloroflexota > Limnocylindria > QHBO01 > QHBO01 > JACDBZ01. Next base: position 197,047 of record CAVWZA010000019.1, read on the forward strand.
CGTCCCGTTCCGCCCGACCGGCACCAAGCCCGTCTACTGCAGCGACTGCTTCCGCCGCTAACCGGCGACAGCTACGCATCGAACGACCCGGCGGGTTACTCGCCGGGTCGTTTGGCGTCCGGGAGGACTTCCTCGATCGCCTCGCCGTTTTCGTCGGGCCTCCACGGCTTCGCCCACGGATAGCGGCGGCTTGCCACTTCCAGGGCCGTCAGCATCTCGCCTCGCGCGTCCGAGATCGCCTGGGCGGTCCGTGCCGCTTCGGCCGGATCGGTATCGCCACGCTCGGATTCGACGCGCAGGCCCTCCGTCAGGCGCCGATACGCCTGGATGGCGTCGTTTGCCGTCCGCGTGATCTGACTGGTCGTCTGACGCAGGAGACGCAGCTGCTCCTCGGGCCGCGCTTCGCGCGCCAACTCCCCGTCGAGCTGCGCGCTCAGCTCCTCGATGCGGGTCGTCGCATGGCGGATGGCGCGCAGGTCGCCTGAGCTGCGTCGGGACAGTCGGGTGGTTGATCTGATCAGGGCCTCAGGGTACACCACCGCCGCGATCAGTCCTCGGCGCGGTAGACGAGGCCGATCCCTCCGGGATCCATCAGCGTCAGCAGATCGCCGTCGATGGTGGGGATGAAACCGTCGCCGATGACGCTCACGACGTGGTCATCCTGGTCGCTGAGCTCTGCCGGGCACGTCGTGTCGTCCATGGCCAAGGACGGTGCCTGAATCTGGTCACCCTGCTCGATCCAATCGCCGGAGAAGCGTGCGGCAGCCGGTCGAGCCCGTGAATGTCCCGTCCTCGTTCAGCTCGAGCGTCGCCGGCTCCCCCATCGGTGACGCCGCGACGTCCCCGACGAGCACCGTTTCGAGCACCCATGTCGTGCCGACGAGCTCGGCGGTGGGCGGCGGCGCGAGGCCCGCGAAGCGCAGCTCGACCCCGTCGCCGCGCGCGACCAGCTCGTCCCCGTCGCGGCACGATCTCACGGACCCGCACCAGGGCCGCCATGTACGCGGCCTCCGCGGCCATTGCCGCCGGGTCCACGCAGGCCATGCGGTCTGCGCCAGGTCGTCGAGATGCAGGCCGTCGGCGCCCATGGTGATCTCGCCGCCGTAGCCGTTGCAGGCCGCGGATCCGCTGATCTGGCTGCCGGTGATCGTCATGGTGATGCGGTGATCGGGCAGGACGGGGGCGTCCTCGCCATCGATCGAGCCGCCGGTGAGCACCCAGTCGCCGACCACCTCGCCGCCGGACGCGCCCGGATCGCTTGGGCCGCCCTGGCCGGCACCGCAAGCCAGCGAGGGTCGCTGCCAGCACAAGGAGAAGGATCGTGGGCCGTCGCATGCCGCCCGGACGCCCGCGCATGCCGATCGGTTGCGTCACGCTCATCACAGCCGGCGCTCCAGGAACCGCCCCGCCGACTCCCCGATCGTCCGACCTCGCACCACGACGTCCACGATCGCTCCGTGCACCGCCATCCCCTCGTACGGCGTGTAGTCGCTCGTGTGGTGCAGGTCCGCCTGGCGCAGCGTTCGACGCGCCGCCGGATCCCAGATCACGAGATCGGCGTCCCGGCCCGCCTCGATCGCCCCCTTGGATGGAAGGCCGAAGCGTCGCGCGGGAGCGGTCGCCAGCACCTCGACGAGCCGCTCGATCGTGATGCGACCCTTCGCGACGCCTTCCGAGTAGAGGACCGCGAGGAGCGTCTCGATCCCCGGCCCCCCGTTGCTGATCTCCGGGAAGGGAGGCGCGGGCACTCGCTTCTCGGTGTCGAGCCGATCGGGGACGTGATCGCTGCCGACCACGTCGAGCACCCCATCGCGCAGCCCGGCCCACAGGGCGTCGAGATCGGCCCGGGTTCGGAGCGGAGGCGAGATGACGCGCTTGATCACCTCGGCCTCGTCCGGGTCGTCATAGCCCGCATCGGTGAAGGTCAGGTAGTGGGGACAGGTCTCGGCATAGACCGGCTGTCCGCGCTGCTTCGCCTCCGCCACCGCCTCCAGGGCCTCGTCACAGCTCAGGTGGACGACGTAGAGCGGAGCCTCCGCGCGTCGTGCCATCTCGATCGCCTTGCGGGTGGCGGCCCCCTCCGCGGCGCGACGGCCGGGTCAATGCGTGGTACCGGCAACTGGTATGGCCGGCGCGCAACGCATCGGCAACCAGCGGGTCGATGATGGCCGGCTCCTCGCAGTGGACCTGGAGCATCCCGCCGTGGCGCGCTGCCGTCCGCATCGCAGCCAGGAGGTCGTCATCGGCGAGCCGGAAGTCGTAGACCATGAACGCCTTGAAGGTTGGGACGCCGGCCTCGATAAGGGCCGGCAGCTCGCCGATCGGGTCGTCCTGCTGGCCGCTGACCACCGCGCACAGGCCGAAGTCGATCGGCGACTCGCCGTCCGTCCGCGAACGGAACTCGTCGAGCCCGCGCAGCAGCGAGCGCGCCCCCGCCTCGCTGATGCCCGTTCCGGGGTTGTTGAAGGTCAGGACCGTCGTGGTGCCGCCGCGTGCGGCGGCCGTGGTGTCCTGCCGAAACCGATCGGGATGCTCGGCGTCGGGCAGCCGAAGGTGGGTGTGCACGTCGATGACGCCGGGGAGCACGAGCATGCCGCCGGCCTCCATGACGCGGGCGCCGTCCGCGGCCAAACCCGGTCCGATGGCCTCGATCCGGCCATCGCGCACGGCCACGTCACCGGTCTGCGAGCCGCCGGCGGTCACGACGGTGCCGCCGCGGATCACGAGGTCGGCCAGCTCAGGCCCCCTCGCTGATCTCGATCTCCTGGGCGCCCTCCCAGAGCACGCGGCGTCCGACCTCGCGCAACCGGTCGAGCCAGCCCTCGTCGGGGATGAGCGTCGCGAAGTGGTTGCCCGCCAGCGGGCCGACTCGCGAGCTGAAGCTGCAGGCGCCGTACGGGAAGAGGATCTCGCATTCGCTGATCTCGCCGGTATAGATCAGCAGGTCGCCCGGTGCCGGGTGCGAGGTGTGGTTCTCGTACCCGACGTCGGGACGTTCCTCGCCGAACGGGATCCAGGTGGACTCCCCACTCCACTTGCAGTGGATGAGCCTCGAACGGATGGGGAGCCACGGCAGGAGTGCCTGCCGGGTCAGCGGCGCGTTCGGCTCCCAGCGCGCGGAGAACGCCGCGTCCCCCACGCGGATCTTGAGATCAGCCATGCGGCGCAGCATACGCTCGGTGCGCCGGAGGCCGCTCGCGCCGAGGGTGCATCGGGCATGATGGATCGACCATAGCGGAGGGCCCCATGGCGGACGCGCGTCCGACGATCAGCACCCACGTCCTTGACCTCGCGAGCGGGAGCCCTGCCGCCGGCGTCGGCGTCGCCCTCTTCCACCTCGCCGACGACGGCACGCCGGAGCTCATCTCGGACCTTCAGACCGATGACGACGGTCGCATCCGCGACCTCCTCGACGGTCGCGAGCTCAGCGAAGGCGACTACCAGCTCGCCTTCGACATCGGCGGCTATGCCGACGATCCTGATGCCTTCTTCCAGAGCGCCGCGCTCGCGTTGCGCATCACCGATGCGGCGCGTTCGTACCACGTGCCACTGCTGCTCAGCCCGTTCGGGATGAGCGCCTACCGCGGCACCTGATCGCCCGATGAAGACGATCGAGGAGCTCAACGCGCTGGACGCCGACGGCTTCGTCGCGTCGCTCGGGCGGCTCTTCGAGGGCGCTCCGCGCTTCGTGCGCCTCCTTGCCGACGCCCGGCCCTTCGAGTCGGAAGACGAGCTGATCGACGCCGCCCGGGTAACCGCGCGCGAGATGCCGGAGGAGGAGCAGATCGAGCTCCTGAATTCCCATCCGCGCATCGGTGCCGATCCTGCCGCCCTCTCGGGTCTCTCCCGCAGCGAGCAGGGCGGTGATGAGCCGGAGGGCGGGAACGAGGCATGGATCGGCGACGAGCTCACCGCCCTCAACGAGGCCTACGAGTCGCTGTTCGGGTTCCGCTTCGTCGTCTTCGTGGCCGGCCGCCCTCGCGCGGACATCATCCCGCTCCTCGAGCGGGCGCTCCATGCGGATCGCGACGAGGAGCTGCGCCGCGGCCTGGACGACGTCGTGCTCATCGCGTCCGATCGGATGCACGACTCTGCACGGCCCGCGGCCGCTGCGCGAGGAGCTGCGCGAGTCGATCGCGCTCGAGATCTCGCGCTGGATGGTGGGTGAGATCGACCGCGATGGGCTGGTCCGCGCCACGCATCGCCTCATCGAGGAGGGAGTCGAGTCCCCCGCCCTGCTCGCGCTCTCGCTTGCCGACCAGGACGAGCGAGCCGATCTCGGCACCGCCGTGGAGCGGCTGATGGGCGAGATCGGGCTGGCGGCTGGGATCAGGGCCAGGCCGGCCAGCTGCTGGCCCTGCATGCGGCCGCCTCGATCCTCGGCGATGTGAGCCAGCCGATCGACGGCGCGCGACGAATCGCAACGGTGTCAGGCAATGCGCAGTTCCGCGACCTCGTCGAGCGCTGGGAGTCGGCGGCGGACGACCGGGACGCGGTGGATGCGGAGATCCGGCGTGCTGCCACCGAGCTGTTCGGGGCGCCGGATGGCGAGGCGTGACCCGTTGAGGCACGAGATCACCTACGGCAAGGCGGACGTCAAGGTCTATCGGACCCATGCCGAGCCGCTGACCGGCATCACGCGCGATCCCCGAGTCGCCGTTCACCGGGCGCGACAACACGCTGACGGCGGCCGAGATCGAGGTCGTCGTGCGCGGCGAGGTCTTCCTCGACGCCTACACGAAGGGCGACAACCGCCTGGTGGTCGCCACCGACACGATGAAGAACTTCATCCACGCCGTCTCGCTGCGCGCCCGGGCCCGCACGCTGGAGGAGTGGCTGCTCGAGGTGGGTACCGCCTTCCTCGACACCTACCCGCACATGGAGCGCCTCACGATGCTCGGCCGCGAGCTTCCGTTCCCCGCCGCGGTCGTTCCCGCCGGCGACGGCGACGGCTTCGAGGCGTCGGATCGCCTGTTCAGCCGCGACCGATGCGACCACGGCTCGGCCCGCCTGGACCTCGCTCGCCACGATGACGGCTCCGTCCACATCACCGACCACGAGTCCGGCCGCCGCGAACTGCAGCTCATCAAGATCACCGGCTCCGCCTTTGCCGACTTCGCCCGCGACGAGCACACGACCCTGCCCGAGCGCCCGGATCGGCCCCTCTACATCTGGTGCGACATCGGCTGGAGGTACGCCGATGCGTCACATGCCGTGCTGGCCGATCCCGCCCGGTACGTGGCCAGCGAGCAGGTCGCCGACCTGGCCGTCGCCGTCTTCCACGAGTTCGTCAGCCTCTCGATCCAGCACCTCGTCAACGAGATCGGCGAGCGGATGCTCGCTCGGTGGCCGCAGCTGGCGGAGGTCAGCTTCGACGCCCAGAACCGGCTGTGGGACCTCGTCGCCGAGTCGAGCGAGGACTCGCGCGTGAAGACCTACAGCGATCCCCGCCCGCCGTTCGGCCACATCGGTCTGAAGCTGCGGCGGGATGGCTGATCGCGCCGCTGCACCGGCTCAGTCGCGGATCGATCGACGCGCAGCCTCGGCAGCGTCCGGCCGGGAATCAACTTCGATGCGGTCTCGCCGACGCGGACGGCGCCCATACGCTCGTAGAAGCCCACCGCGTGCGGATCGGCGTCGATCTCGAGCGCGGGTGCGCCGCTCGTCCTCGCAACGTCCACCGCATGCTCGAAGAGGCGACGACCGGCTCCGGATCCGATGGCAGATGGCTCCACCCACAGGTCCTCCAGCTCCGCCGGGTCGCCGGGGATCACGCGGTGGTAGCCGATTGGATCGCCGGCCGAGGACTCCAGGACCCAGACCTCGTGCCGATCGACGTCTTCCGGCCGGAGCGTCATCGCGTCTCGCACGCGCTCCATGAAGGCGGCGTCGTATCCCCAGTGGGCCTTCGAGCGGGCGGCGAGGGCGCTCAGCGCATCGGCCTCGTTGCGGCGAGCCCGACGGATGCGCGGCTCAGGCATCGGCGTGTGGGCCGATCATGGCCGGGTGATCGATCGCCGGGCAGCGGTTCATGACCACCAGCAGGCCCGCCTCCTCTGCCAGCAGCGCCGCCTCCTCGTTCCAGACGTCGAGCTGCATCCAGATGGCCTTCGCGCCGATGGCGATCGCCTCCTCGACGTGCGGGAGCACGAGCTCCGAGCGACGGAAGAGGTCGACCACCTCGATCTGCGCGCGCAGGTCGGCCGGGATGGACAGGAGGTCCTTGTACACCCGCTTGCCGTGGACGAACTTCTCGTTCGGATGGATCGGCACGATGCCGTACCCCTGGCTCAGCAGGTAGCGCGAGACGCCGAAGGACGCGCGCCACGGGCGCGACGAGAGGCCGACGACGGCCCAGACCCGATACGAGCGAAGGATCTGCTCGGCGACCGCGGGGTCGCTCCAGCGATCGGCCGGCGAGCTCATCGGCTGCGCGCGAGCTCCTGGAGCGCGGCCTTGATGCGGATGTCGAGCTCCCCGCCCGCGCCGGCCACCGCGCCGGCCGCTCTGCGCGCCTCGCTCGCCGAGTAGCCGAGCGACTCGAGCGCTGCGGCCACGTCCGAGTCGGTGGAGCTCGGGCCACCCGCGGCGATGCCGGCGGCGTGCACCTTCTCCTTGAGCTCCAGGATGATGCGCTGGGCGGTCTTGCGGCCCACCCCCGAGACGCTGGTGTAGACGTCGACGTCATCGGTCACGATCGCCATCTGGAGCCGCGTCACCGGATGTGCCGCCGTGATTGCCAGCGCCAGCCGAGGGCCGACCTGCGAGACGGTCATCAGCAGCTCGAAGAAGGCGAGCTCCTCGGTGGTGGCGAAGCCGAAGAGCGCCTGCTGGTCCTCACGGACGAGGTGGTACGTGAAGACGGATGCCTCCGCGCCGACGCGCAGCTTCGCGAGCAGCGCAGCGCCGGCCACCACCCGATAGCCGATGCCTCCGACCTCGACGAGCGCGTAGTCCTGGCCGACGTGCGTCACCGGGCCGCGCACCGACCCGATCAACCGATCACCGCCCGCGGCTCCGAAGCCGCCCGGTAGGCGCAGCCGATCGCGATCGCGAGCGCATCCGTCGCGTCATCGGGCACGCCCGCGAGCGAGACGTTGAGAAGCCGCTCGACCATCGCCGCCACCTGGGCCTTGTCGGCCGAGCCGTTCCCGCAGACCGTCTGCTTGACCTCGTTCGGCGTCGGCTCGTCGATCGGCACGTTCGCCTCCGCGGCCGCCAGCAGGGCCACCCCCCGTGCCTGGCCGACTGCCATCGCCGTCTGCACGTTGCGCTGGAAGAAGAGGCGCTCGATCCCGACGCGCTCGGGGCGATGCTCGCCGATGAGCGTGCGGAGCGCCCCGTGGAGCTGCTTGAGGCGCTCGGCATCCGTCGCGTCGGCCGGCGTTCGGATGCACCCGGCGTCCACCATCCGCACCTCGCCGTCGCGGAGCTCGACCACGCCGAAGCCGCAGATGGCCGTTCCGGGGTCGATGCCGAGCGTGATCACCCGGCCATGGTAGCCACCACGGCATCGTCACACGCGTTCGATGCATCTCGTCCCAAGGGATTGACATCGTCCGAAGTCTTTTCGTATGATGTGCGTAGTTCGACTGATATCGAACGTCAGCAACTGATTGGACGAAGGGATCGAGATAGAACAATGATGCTCCCACCGAACCCTGGCGTCCTCGATTCCTTGATTCGGGACCGCCAGACACAGCTCCGAACGCCTGCGTTGCGGCGACCGTCGCCCCCCGTCGCGTTGCGCGTTCGGATCGGTCACGCGATGATCGCTGCCGGAAGCACGCTGAGCGGCGAGCGGGTCGAACTGCCCGCTTCGCCGACGGCACTCCGGCGCGCCGCCTGACCACCCATCCGGAGGACTGACCGATGGCGCCCACCCGTCGCCCCGGCACCCCACCCGTCGTGACCATCGACGTGTCGCCCGCCTACGAGCTGCTCGAGTCGCTCGTCACCACGTTCGACACCGGTGAGGCCGACACCTACGAGATCGGCCCTGAATGGATCGCGGAGGCTCGCCGACGCGCCGGAGATGAGCTGCTCGAACGCATCGAGTCGGTCTCCCACGGCGACGCCGACACCTTCATTCACCTGGTGGGCCTGGTGTACGACACGCCGACGCCGCGGGATGTTCCGGCCTTCCTCCAGCACCTGCGCGAGACCGATGCCGACGAGATCCGGCTGCACCTCGTGCAGTTCTACGCGCGCGACACGCGCCGCACGACGCCACCAACCGTGATCCGAGCCGCCGATCGGCGGGGACGCCGACGCCAAGGCGGAGTTCCTGCGAACGTCACATCCCGAATGGGAGCCATGGACCGATTACCTCCGGCGCGTCCTCGATACCGACGGCGAGGGCTACAAGCGCGAGCTGATCGAGGTCCTCGAGCTGTGGGCCGAGCGCGTCTGGAAGCCGGAGTCGTTGACGATCACGCCGATCCTCGAGCGCGACGCCGAGGTCAAGCGCGACCTCCTGCGCGAGCTGCCGATCGACCGGTTCGTGACCACCGCCACGAACGGCGTGGAGTTCGCGCCGCGCCCCGGCATCGACCGCGTGGTGATGGTGCCGAGCTTCGTGAACCGGCCGCTCGTCTCCTACCTGGAGCTCGGCGAGGCCCTGGTCATCATCTACCCGGTGGCCGACGAAAGCGTCTCCGCGGACGCGGACTCTCCCCCGCTGCGTCTCGTGCGCCTGTCGAAGGCACTCGGCGATGAGAAGCGACTGCGCATCCTGCGCGCGCTCTCCGACGGCGAGAAGACGCTCATGGAGCTGGCGGAGATGTTCGGCGTCGCCAAGACCACGATGCACCATCACATGATCGTCCTTCGCTCGGCCGGCCTGGTCGCCGTCGGCGTCGGACAGAAGCGCTATCGGCTCCGCACGGAAACCGTGCCGGACGTCGGCGCATTGCTCAGCGGGTACCTCGGCGCCGCGACCGGTCCGTCCGCGGCGTCGAGGTCGCCCGCTCGTCCACGAAGGCGCCGGACCGGCACCGAGGGCTGACGCGGTGCGCCTCGGGCTTCAGCTCCCGTCGTTCACCTACCCCGGTGGCGCGCCGAGGCTGCGCTCCGAGCTGCGCGAGATCGCCCAGGCGGCGGAGGCCGCCGGCTTCGAGTCGCTGTGGGTGATGGACCACCTGTTCCAGCTTCCCGCCGACACCGGTTGGGGCGGGCCGGACGAGCCGATGCTCGAGGCCTACGCAACCCTTGGCTTTCTGTCCGGCGTCACCAACCGCCTGCGCCTCGGGGCACTGGTCGGATGCGCCCTCTTCCGCGAGCCCGGGCTGCTGGTGAAGACGGCGACCACCGTCGACGTCCTGTCGGGCGGGAGGCTGACCTTTGGCATCGGCGCCGGCTGGTACGAGCGCGAAGCTCGTGGACTGGGCATTCCCTGGCCCGACCGTCGAGAGCGCTTTGCACGCCTCGAGGAGACGCTCCGGATCGCCCATCAGCTGTGGGCGGACGACCGCACCGCGTTTGCCGGCCGCTTCGCCACCCTCTCCGAACCGATCATCCGGCCGCAACCGGTCTCGCGGCCCCACCCCCCGATCATGATCGGCGGCAACGGCGAACGCCGGACCCTTCGCCTCGTGGCCCGCTACGGCGACGCATGCAACTTCCTGGTGCTGGAGCCGGACGAGATCCGTGCCAAGCTGGCGGTCCTGCGCTCCCACTGCGAGGACCTGGGGCGAGACGTGCGCGAGATCGAGATCACCGCCCTCGACGAGGTTGACCTCCGGCCCGGCCGCATGACCGCCGCCGATGTCGTCGCGCGGGCGCGCGCCCAGGCATCGGCCGGCGTCGATCACCTGATCGTCAACATGCCCGAGGTCTGGGACGTGCGGCACCTCGAGCTCATCGGCCGCGAGGTCATCCCGGCGCTGCAGGAGCTGGCCGCCTGCAGCGTCTGAGTCCTTATCGCTCCCTTAGACGACCTGGGCCTCGAGCTGCTCCATCAGGTCGGCGGGGATGTCGAAGTTGGCATAGACGTTCTGGACGTCATCGAGATCCTCGAGCCGCTCCATGAACAGCAGCACCTGCTTGGCGCTCTTCTCGTCGCCGATCTCGACCTTCGTGGTCGGCTCCAGCGACAGCTCGGCCGAATCGGCCTCGAAGCCGCCCTCGGCGAGGCTGCGGCGCACCGACTCGAGGTCGGCCGGCTCGGTGATGACGATGATCGCGCCGGCATCCGGCGACCCGACGTCGGAGGCACCGGCATCGATCGCCGCGAGGGTCACCTCGTCGGGGTCCTTCCCATTCAGTGGGAGGCTGATGATCCCCTTTTGCTCGAACTGCCAGCCGACGGTCGACAGCGAACCGCCGGCCTTGCTGAAGACGCTGCGGATCTCCGACGCCGTCCGGTTCCGGTTGTCGGTCATGGCAGCGACGATCACCGCGACGTTGGCCGGCCCGAGGCCCTCGTAGGTGACCTCCTCGTACTGCTCGGCGTCGGCCCCGCTGCCGCTCGCGCGCTCGATGGCACGCTTGATGTTCTCGGCCGGCATGGAGTTGGCCTTGGCCTTGTCGACCGCCATGCGCAGACGGTAGTTCGCGTCCTGGTCTCCCCCGCCCTGGCGCGCCGCGGTGATGATCTCGCGGGCGAGCTTCGTGAAGAGCGCCCCGCGTTTCGCGTCGTTGGCGCCCTTCTGCCGCTTGATCTGTGACCACTTGCTGTGGCCGGACATGGATCCTCCTGCCACGCGGGCACGCGCGGGCAATTGTCATGCTCAATGCGAGCGCGAATTCTACCTTGGCGGAATCGCCGCCTCGTGGGCGCGCGAGGGGACCCTCGGCCTACTGGCAGCCGACCCCGTCGCGCATCTCATCGAAGTTGGCCTGCACACCGTCCACGGCCTCCTGCACCGGCACGAGGGCCTCCTCGATCGGCACGTCGGTCGCGATGTTGTCGACGGCGTTGACGACTGTTGCCATGAATCGTTGACGGCGGTCTCGTCCGCATCGGGGACGGCGGCGGCATCCTCCTTGACCTGGTCCCATGCCACCTGGATCGCATCACGGGCGGCAGTCACGTCTTCCGCTGACGATGTCGTCAGATCCAGATCCCGGAGCCCGCCGAGAGCGGTGCCGAAGGCGGCGAGGCTGGTGCACAGCTGCGTCTCAGCGTCGGCCTGACTGGTTGGCGCGGCCTCCTGCATGCAGGCGCTCAGAGCCACGGCTGTCAGCGTGGCGATTCCGATGGCCGCCACGCGGCTACGAAACGTGTTCACGATCCGGCTCTCCTCGATGGTGGTGCGGGCAGGTACCCCTGAGGCACGAGGCATTCGGTTCACCCGGCGACTCGTGTGCCGCAGGTGGAGCACACAAGAACGGTACCACGCGATGGGTTCGGTCGATCAACCGTACCCGGGCACTCGACCTCGACCGCCGACGGCTCCACCCGCAACGGAGGCGATGTCGGCCGCCAGCGCGAAACCCAGCCACAGCAGGTCCCAGCCGGTGACTCCGCCTGGCTGGACGAGGACGTACATCAGCGTCGTCCACGGAATGAAGAGTGCGCCGAGGAATGGGACGAAGAACGTGTCGAAGGTCGCCGACCAGCGGATTGGCTCGAAGAGCCACCACAGCAAGATGACGGATCGCGGTCCAAGGAAGATCAGGCTGAGGAACAGACACATCTCGGGCGCATCTCCGGCTCATGCCGGGTTGAAAGTGCCCGGACGCGCGAATGGTAGATGACCGCGGACGGCGAAGGCAAGGCACCCAGGCCGTTTCGTCGCCGCTGCGAAGCCCGGTCGTGACGCCGAAGCCAGATCAGTCTGTCGGCGCGGGAACAGTCCCTTCCATGAAGGGCGCCGGCTCGTCCCGCGTGTCCCGCTCAACGATGGGAGATACCGGAGCGGGCGGCTCGTCGCCGAGCAGACGCAACACGGGGCGCCAGGTGGCCGCCACGACGGCCAGGAACGGCACCGCCAGGAACATGCCGGCAATCCCGGCCACCGCGCCGCCGGCCGGAATGGCGAGGAGCACGACCGCGGGGTGGAGGTTCACCGCCGCCTTGTACACCAGCGGCGTGACGATGTTGCCCTGGACGATGTTGATGACGATCGTGTAGACGAACATGATCACGATGTCCGACTGGCTCCCGACCGCGACCGTCAGCAGAAACGCCAGCCCGGTCGTGACAAAGCCCCCGACATACGGAATGAAGCAGGCGAAGAACGAGAGGATGGCGACGGGAAGCGCGTAGGGAATGCCGAGGATCACCATGATCAGGAACTGTGCGACGGCGCCCACCGCGGAGATTGCCGCGGTGCCGAACATGTAGCTGCCAAGGATGTCGACCGCGTCGCGACCGGCGGTGTCGAGCTCCGCTCGGCGCCAGGAGCGTGCCCGCTGCAGGATGCCCCGCCAGCCGATCGGCAGATCGCGGAGGAAGTAGAACGACAGCAGCGCCGACAGAATCAGCACGACTGTCATCGCCCCGGTCGCACTGACCACCGCCGAGATCGCCCGCAGCACGCCGACGCCAAAGGTCTGGGCGAGCGTCCCGACCCAACCAAGCGCTCCATCCGTTCCGTCGCTCAGCTCTTGCCCACCGTCGATTGCCGCACCGATGGCCTCGGCGATCGGCGGCGCGAGCGCCACGACCGCCAGGATGACGACGACGAGGATGGCTGCGAACGCGCCGCCGGTCGCCGCCAGCGCGGCCCGCGTGCCGCCCCACCCGCGACTGCGCAGCCTCCCGGCAAGGGGGACAACGGTCGCCGCGATCACGCCGGCGAGCACGATCGGAATCACGACGAGCGGTGCCTGGGCCACAACGAACACTGCGACCGCCGCGACCCCAAGAGCGGCGAGCAACCGCCAGCTCCACTGGGCCAGGCGGTCAACCCATCCCGACACCTCAACATCTGGATAGGCCTCTGGATCCGGCTCGAGCGCATTGATGATGGCCCCGCCCAGGGCGACGCCGACCGCCGCGACCGGAATCGCGGCAAAGAGACCGACGACGCCCGCCATCGCTGCGCCAATCGGCAGCGCGATGAGCACGAGCGCGGGGTGCAGGTGGACCGACCTCCCATAGACGATCGGGCGGAGGAGATTGTTTAGGAGGCTGTGCGCCACCATCATGAGGATCAAGAGAATCAATGTGGTCTGCGGGCCGACCGTGCTGAGGGCCACGAGCAGCACGACGATCATGGCGACGAAGTTGCCCAGGTACGGAACGAATCCGCCGAGGAAGACCACAACCGCCAGCAGCACGGGGGTGGGAACGCCCAGCACAACGAGAAAGGAACCGTACGCCACCGCCAGGGCGGCCGACAGGATGGCCGTGCCGCGAAGGTACCCACCGACCCGGTCGAGCGCGTCCCGGCTGCTCGCCTCGATTCGCTCGCGCTTCCTGGCGGGCGTCGCCTGCAGCAGCCAGGCCCACGCTTGCGCACCGTCCCGGAGCACAAAGAAGGTCAGAAACACCGTGAGAATGCCGACCGTGGCCCATGCCCCCACGCCGCTCGCGAGCGCGCTGATCCCCGCGACGATCCACGACCGAATCCCATCGGCCGCAAATTGGACCCATGCAGCGGTTTCGGGTGGAAGCCCCAGGGCAGCAAGATCGTCGCGAAGCTCATCCAGGCCGTTCCGCATGGCTTCCAGCATGTCCGACGCACTGGAGACGAAGGCCTGGAGCAGGAAGAAGAGCACGCCGAGGACGATCAGCACGGCAGCCGTCGTGACGACGGCCGATGCCTTGGTCATCGACCATCCCCGGCCCTGCAGGCGTCGCATCACTGGAGCGACGGTGGCAGCCACGATCACCGACAGCAGGATCGATGCGGTGACGGTGCCCAGAAGGAACGCCGTCCAGATCAGCACCGCTCCAAGAGCGGCAATGACCAGCAGCCTCCAGCTGATGGCACCGGTCCGCTGCAACCATCGCGGCACCGAGCGCGCCGGTCCGGCCACGGTCACGGCCGTGATCGCCGCGCAGCGCGCCTATCGGGCTCGAAAAGCGCCATCACGGCCTGACGTTACGCATCTCTTCCTCGTAATCGGCGTCGGAGATCTTCCCGGCTGCCTTCAGCTCGTTCAGCTGGGCGACCATCTCCGAATCGGACATCTGATTGTGCGCCTCGAGCTTGAACTCCCCCACGATGGCGATCTTCGGTCGCGCGATGATGTAGATGAGTGACCCGAGCAGCGGCAGCACGACCAACACCAACGTCCACCCCGCCTTCGCGAGTCCTGAGAGGTCGTCGCGACGGAACCAGATGTCCGTGAAGAGGCCGATGAAGATCCACGCCGCGGCGAAGATGACGAAGAACGCGAACGCCGAAGCAAGCGCCTCGCCCCAGCTCAGCGAGGCTCGTGGCCCGTAGATGCAGGCCGTCAGCGGCAGGACGGCCAGAAGCACGGCGACCCGGCGCATCGCCGCCGCTGCGGGCAGGAGTCGCACCGGTTCGTGACTGATCATCGAATGCCTCATCCGTGTCCTCCGTCGTTGCAGCCCGTTTCGTTCATCCACCATGCGCGTGGACGCGCCATGGGATTCGCGCTAAGCATCAGAACCTATAATCAGCGTCCCAACCGGCCCTCGACCGCCCCGAGGCGGAGCCATCGGCCTCGGCACCTCCGGCATTGTATGTCCAAGGAGCACCGATGAAGCCGACCAACCCCGACAAAATCCGGAACGTCGCCCTCATCTCCCACGGTGGCGCCGGCAAGACGAGCCTCGCAGAGGCGATGCTCTTCGACGCCGGCGCGATCTCACGCCTCGGGACCGTCGAGGCGGGCACGACCGCCCTGGACTGGGATCCCGACGAGCAGAAGCGCAACCAGAGCATCAACCTCGCCATCGGCTCGATCGAGCACGACGGCGTGCGAATCACCATCGTCGACACCCCCGGCTATGCCGACTTCCAGGCCGATGTGGTGGAGGCGCTGGCCGCCGTCGACGCCGCGATCGTGGTGATCGACGCCTCTGCCGGGGTCGAGGTCGGCACCGAGGAGGTCTGGAGGCTCGCCGACGCCCGCGGCCTGCCGCGAATGATCTTCGTCAACAAGATGGATCGCGAGAACGCGAACTACGACGCGACGCTCGATCAGCTCAAGGCGCGTTTCGGTCCCAAGATCGCGCCCGTGTACCTGCCGATCGGCTCCGCCGACTCGTTCCGCGGCTACGTCGACGTCATCGAGGAGCACGCGAACGTCTACGAGAACGGCACGCCGAAGGAGGTGCCGATCCCGCCGGAGCTCGAGGGCATCGAGCACTCGCGTCGCGATGCGCTGGTGGAAGCGGCGGCCGAGGCGTCGCGACGAGCTGATGGAGAAGTACCTCGAGGGCCAGTCGTTCACCGATGCCGAGATCGAGGCCGCCCTCCACAAGGGCACGCGCGAGGGCAGCGTGGTGCCGGTCTTCGTCGGGTCCGCGACCCAGAACATCGGCGTCCGCGAGCTGATCAGCATGATCGCCAAGCACATCCCATCCCCCGCCGAGGTGGGCACCCGCACCACCGCCGACGGGAAGGAGATCTCCCCCGATCCGAACGGACCGTTCATCGCCCAGGTGTTCAAGGCAACGGCCGATCCGTTCGTCGGACGGCTGACCTACTTCCGCGTCGTCTCCGGCACGCTCAACGGGCAGGGTCACGTCTACAACGCCTCGCGGAAGGAGGAGGAGCGCATCGGCAACCTCCTCTCGGTCCAGGGCAAGGACACCGATACCCTGGCGAAGGTCGGCCCCGGCGACATCGCGGCCGTGGCGAAGCTGACCTCGACCGCGGCCGGCGACACGCTCGTCGCCGACCGGTCGGGAGCGGTGCAGCTCGCGCCGCTCGCGTTCCCGGCGCCGTCGCTGCAGGTGGCGATCGAGCCGGAGTCGAAGGCCGATCTCGACAAGCTCGGCCAGGCGCTCCATCGGCTCGCCGAGGAGGACCCCTGCGTGCTGATCCGCCGCGAGGAAGGCACCGGCGAGACGATCCTGACGGCCATGGGCGACGCGCACGTGGACGTCATCGTGGATCGCCTGAAGCGCAAGTTCGGAGCTGCGGTCCGGACCGAGACCCCGCGCGTCCCGTATCGCGAGACGATCCGGCAGGCGGCGCGCATCGACAACAAGTACAAGCGCCAGACCGGCGGCCATGGCCAGTACGGCCACGTGGTGATCGAGTTCGAGCCGGCCGAGATGGGCACGGGGTTCCAGTTCGGCAACAAGATCGTCGGCGGCGTGGTGCCGAAGCAGTACATCCCGGCCGTCGAGAAGGGGCTGCGCGAGGCGATGGCCGAGGGTGTGCTGGCCGGCTACCCGGTCGTCGACCTGCAGGCAACGCTGGTCGACGGCTCGTACCACACGGTCGACAGCTCCGAGATGGCGTTCAAGGTGGCGGCAAGCCAGGCGCTGAAGAAGGCCTTCGACGCCGCGTCACCCGCGCTCCTGGAGCCGATCCTCGAGGTCGACGTCGTCGTTCCCGACGAGTTCATGGGCGACGTGATGGGCCAGATCACCTCGAAGCGCGGCCACGTGCTGGGGATGGACTCCGCCGAGGGCCTGCAGCATCTCAAGGCGCAGGTCCCGCAGGCCGAGATGTTCCACTACGCCACCGAGCTGCGCTCGATCACGCAGGGCCGCGGCCGCTTCAGCTGGAAGGTCGACCACTACGCCGAGGTGCCGCACAACATCGCCGACAAGGTGGTCGCGGACGCCTCGAGCAACGGCCACGGAGCGGAGCGCGGCCACTGAGCGCGGGTCAGCCCTCGCGGTAGGCCCACGGCTCGCCGGTGGAGCGCTTGCGGGCGAGCGTTCGGCGGTGGACGATCCCTTCGGCGACGTACGTGGCGACCGCCACCAGGGCGGCCACCGTCGTCACCAGCCACGGCGCGATCGACCACGGATCGGACGAGCCCGCCAGGACGGTGGAGATCCAGATCAGGAGCGTCGTGAGCCCGGCGGCGCTGAATCCGCTGGCAACCGCGCCGGTCAGGAAGGCGAGACCCATCAGTCGGCGACCTCCGCCACGGCGAGGTGGCGCTTGCCGCGCCGCAGCAGCAGCCAGCGTCCGGCGAGCAGGTCCGATCGGTCCGGCACGGCGGCGGGATCGGCGACACGCACGTTGTTGACGTAGGCGCCACCCTCGCCGAGGACGCGCCGCGCCTGCCCGCGGCTCTCGGAGAGTCCCGACTGCACGAACAGGTCGAGCACCGGCGGCAGCCCGTTCGACGCCGCGAGGGTCGCCCGCGGCAGGTCCGCGAAGGCGGCCTTCAGCGTGGCCGCGTCGAGGCTGCGCAGGTCGCCGCCGCCGAAGAGCGCCTCCGATGCCGAGATGGCAGCGCGAGTCGCATCGGCCCCATGGACGAGCTCGGTGACCTCGGCCGCCAGGGCTCGCTGCGCGGCTCGCGACTCCGGATGGGCGACAACCTCCGACTCGAGCGACTCGATCTCGTCGTGCGAGCGGAAGCTGAAGACACGCAGGTACGTCCCGACGATGCTGTCGTCGACGTTGAGGAACCATTGGTAGAAGGCGAATGGCGAGGTCAGCTCCGGGTCGAGCCACAGCGTCGAGCCCTCGCTCTTGCCGAACTTCTCGCCGTCGGGCCGCGTGATGAGCGGCGTGGCGAGCGCGTGAGCGGCGGCCCCCTCCACGCGCCGGATCAGGTCCACGCCGGCGGTGAGGTTGCCCCACTGGTCGCTGCCGCCGAGCTGGAGGGTGCAGCCGTGGCGCCGATACAGCTCGAGGAAGTCGACCGCCTGCATGACCTGGTAGCTGAACTCCGTGTAGCTGATGCCGCCGGCCTCCAGGCGCGCGCTGACCGACTCCTTGGCCAGCATGCGGCTGACGCTGAAGTGCTTCCCGATATCGCGCAGCCAGTCGATGGCCGACATCTTCGCGGTCCAGTCGAGGTTGTTGGCGATCACGGCCGGGTTGGGCCCGTCGAAATCGAGGTAACGCTCCACCTGCGACCTGATCCGCTCGACCCAGCCGGCGATCACCTCGGGGTCGTTCAGCGTGCGCTCCGTCGTACGACCGCTCGGGTCGCCGACGAGGCCGGTCGCGCCGCCCACCAGGCCGATCGGCCGGTGCCCGGCCTGCTGGAGCCGGCGCATGGTCACCAGGAGCACCAGGTTGCCGAAATGAAGGCTCGGTGCGGTCGGGTCGAACCCGCCGTAGTAGGTCACGGGGCCGGCCGCCGTCGCGGTTCGCAGCGCGTCGAGATCGGTGCTGTGGGCGATCATGCCGCGCCAGTCGAGGTCGTCGAGGACGCGCGTTCTCTCTTGCATCGGGACCCGAGTATACGAACCCGCGGTCATCGACGAGCCTGCGGCCGGCGCTCGCCGCGCGGGCGTCCGTGCTACCCTGCCGCCCGATGACCCGACGTCCACCGCCGCCCACCGGGCGGCCCGCGACGCGTCGTGGCACCCGGGGCCCCAATCCGCGCCGACGGCCCGGCTCCACCGCGCTCCCCCGAATCATCCTGGCGGTGTTCGGTGTGCTGGCGGTCGGCCTGTTCGCCCTGATCCTGAACGTGTACAGCTCGTACACGAGCGGGCTGCCGGACGTGGCCGGCATCGAGAACTTCGACCTCGTGGAAGGCTCCACCGTCCTGTCGAGCGACGGGACGGAGCTCGCCACCTTCGCCGTGGAGGATCGGCGCGAGATCAGCTACGACCAGATGCCGGAGGTCATGGTCGAGGCGCAGGTGGCCGCGGAGGACCAGACGTTCTGGACCAATCCGTGCGTGGACCTGCGCAGCATCGTGCGGGCCGTCCTCCAGAATTTCCAGGCCGGCGAGACCGTCTCCGGCGCGTCGACCATTTGCCAGCAGCTCGTCCGGATGCGGCTGTTCGGCGCGGACCTGATGGCCAATGCAGACCGCCAGGTCGAGCGCAAGATCAAGGAGGCGATCCTGGCGCTGCGCCTCGACGATCGCTATCCGGGCACGGAGGGCAAGCAGCGCATCGTCGAGATGTACCTCAACCAGGTCTACTACGGCAACAACGCCTACGGGATCTGGGCCGCCGCCAGGGCCTACTTCGAGAAGGACATCACCTCCGACGAACCCGACCAGCAGCTGACGGTCAGTGAGGCGGCCTTCCTGGCCGGGCTGGTGCGCGCGCCATCGCGCCTGGATCCCACGCCGGAGGCCGTGCCGGAGGAGATCGACGGCGAGTCGCGCCTCGTCGTGCCCCCGAGCGCACAGGCGATCACGGTCCGCAACATCGTCCTGGACCAGATGCTCGACTCGGAGTTCATCACCCAGGCCGA
The DNA here is from genome assembly GCA_963759405.1 of uncultured Chloroflexia bacterium. GTDB lineage: Bacteria > Chloroflexota > Limnocylindria > QHBO01 > QHBO01 > JACDBZ01. Next base: position 216,270 of record CAVWZA010000019.1, read on the forward strand.
GCATGACGCCGCCGTGGCGGAGCAGGTCGTGCTGGCGCCGCCGGAAGACAGCGCCTTCCTCGCCCCACACTTCGTGTACGCCGTCCGTCGGGAGGCGGCCGAGCTGCTGGATGGCGAGGAGCTGCTGAACACGGGCGGGCTGCGAATCATCACCACCCTCGACTACGAGGGCTACCAGGTTTCCGCCGAGAAGTGGGCGCAGGTCGCCTACGACATGGACCGCATGACCAACGAGGAGCTCGTCGCCAAGTACGGGGAAGCGGCGCTCGCCTGGATCGCCCAGCTGCAGGGTCGCAACATCAACAACGACGCCATCGCGACCGTCAACTACCGGACCGGGGCCGTGCTCGCCTACGTCGGCAGTGCCAACTTCTACGGCGAGTCGACGCCCCAGCACCAGGCGAACTACGACGTCCTCGGCCAGGCGTACCGACAGTCCGGCTCGGCGTTCAAGCCGATCACCTACGCCGCCGGATTCGAGGCGGGCACGATCACGCCGTCAAGCATGTTCATGGACGTCGAGGGCGAGATCGTGGACGGATACAGCGTCCCGAACGCCGACGGGCGCGAGCGCGGTCCCGTGCGGGTGCGCGACGCCCTGAAGTACTCGCTCAACATCCCGGCCACCAAGGCACAGCAGCTCATCGGCACCGACAAGGTCGTCAACCTTGGCGAGCAGCTCGGCCTCGACGTGGGATCCCCAGCAGGAAGAATGAGGTCGCCGTTCCCTCGCTCACCCTGGGAACCATCGGCGTGCACTTCAAGGACCTGGTCGGCGCCTACGGTGGGATCGCCAACGGCGGGCGGTTCAACCCGCCCTACATGATCGAGCGCATCGAGGACTCGCGCGGGAACGTCATCTATGACCACGCCACCGATGCCGAGGATCCCGAGCAGGTCCTCTCGGCCGCATCGGCCTACCTCGTGACCGACATCCTCGCCGACAACACCGATCCGGCCACGAACCCGCTGTGGGGCCCCCGCTTCCAGCTCCAGACCGATGCCGGCCGGCGGCCGGCAACGCTGAAGACCGGCACCACCAACGACTTCAAGGATCTCCAGGCGGTCGGATTCCTGGCACCCGATCCGGATCCGGAGGTCAGCGACGGCGCGATCGTGACCGGCGTCTGGGTCGGGAACAGTGACTTCTCGGCAATCGAGGACGTGTTTGCCGCCGATGGGCCGACATTCATCTGGCATGACTACATGGCCGAGGTCGCCGCCCTGAACGAGCTGCCGGTCCACGACTTCGAGCGCCCGGACGGCATCGTCGAGGTGACCGTCGATGCCATCAGCGGCATGCTGCCGGGCGAGTTCAGCGATACGACGGTCACGCGAGGTCTTCCGCGCCGATCGCCAGCCGACGGAGCAGGACACCGTCCATCGCGAGCTGCGCATCGAGGTGGTGACCGGCAAGATCTGGCAGGAGGGCTGCGGTGACTTCGCGACGGCGGCGCCCTCCGTCGTCGCCGGATCCGTCCGCCGAGCCGTCCCCGCCGGAGGCCGAGGAGAAGGTCTACCTGGACCTCGCCGGGTGGGAGGAGGAGCGCCCGACCTGGGAGGAGGCCAACCTCGCCTGGATCGAGGAGTGGACCGGCCGGGAGGATGAGCTGAACTCGGGCGTTCGCTCGCCGTACCCCGGGCCGCTCGACGCCCCGCTCGCCCCGCCGGAGGAGTGCACGCCGGGCGAGATCCCGACCTCGTCGCCGTCGCCATCACCGACACCGACCCCATCGCCGACGCCGGTGCCAACCCCGACGCCGGTGCCGACCGCCGACGCCGACGCCGGCGCCAACCCCGACGCCGATCATCCCGACGCCGACGCCGGTCCCCGACCCCGACGGCCGGAGCTCCCTAGAGCTCGGCCACCGTGGCGCCCTCGCCGCCCTCGTCGCGGCGGCCACCGCGCACGGCGCGGACGCGCGGGTGCTCGGCCAGCGCCTCGCGCACGGCGCGTCGCAGCGCCCCGGTCCCGATGCCGTGCACGATGACGACGCTGTCGAGCCCGGCGAGCAGGGCATCGTCCAGGTAGGCGTGCAGCCGCTCGAGCGCGGCCTCGACCCGCTCTCCGTGCAGGTCCAGCGTGGGCGACACCCGTTCGGCGGCCCGGCGGCGCATCTCCTCCGCCTCGAGGTCGCGCGGCGCCGGCCCGGTGATCGGCTCGGGGACCACGTCGAGATCGTCCGCCGGGATCACGAGCCTGGCATCGTCCGTCTCGAGGGTGACCCGGCCCGTCCGGCCGCTGATCTCCAGGATGCGTCCGGTGCTGCCCAGGGTTCGAGAACGCGCCCAGAGGCCGACGCGTGGCTGGGGCCCGTCCGGCTCCCCTCCCTCCTGCTCGTCTGCCTCCGGTACGGAAACGCCGGGTGCCGCTGCCGTCTCGCTGCGCACGCGGCGCGCCTTGGTGGCGAGATCGTCGAACGCCTCGGCTCCGCGCGGCGCACGCCTGCCCCCCAGATTCCGCTGCCGGGTGAGCTCGCGGCGCACGTCGACCACCTCGCGCTCGGCGCGAGCAAGCATGTCGTCGGCCGCCCGCCGGGCTTCCGCCAGGAGCACCCCGGCCTCCTGCCGCGCACGCGCCACCCCCGCACGAGCACGCTCGCGTTCATCGGCCGCTGAGCTCCGCTCCGCCTGTGCGGCGTCGAGGGCAGCCAGCTGTGCCTCCTGTGCTCGAGAGATCGCGGCCAGCGTCTCCTCCATGCTGGCGTGCTCCTTCGAGATCCGCTCGCGAGCATCGGCCAGGATCTCGCTGGGCAGGCCCAGCCGCTCCGCGATCGCGAACGCCTGGCTCTTCCCCGGCAGGCCGATCGAAAGCCGATAGGTCGGCCGCAGCGTCGCGACGTCGAACTCCACCGCGGCATTCGTGACCGACGGATGCTCGGTCGCGAACGTCTTCAGCTCGGCGTAGTGGGTCGTCGCGGCAATCATGGCTCCCGCATCGAGGAGCCGCGTGACGACCGCCATGGCGAGGGCCGAGCCCTCGGTCGGATCGGTGCCCGCTCCCACCTCGTCGAGCAGGACCAGCGTCGCCGGTCCCGAGGCCTCCACGAAGTTGACGACGTTGCGCAGGTGGCTCGAGAAGGTGGACAGCGATTGGGCAATGCTCTGCTCGTCGCCGATGTCGGCCATCACGCGACGGAAGACCGGCAGGCGGGCTCCCTCCGCGGCCGGCACCCGCAACCCCGCCTGGTTCATCAGCGCCAGGAGCCCGAGCGTCTTGAGCGAGACCGTCTTGCCGCCCGTGTTCGGACCCGGTGACGACCAACGCCCGATAGCCGAAGCGATCGCCGAGGCGCAGGTCGATCGGAACCGCCGCGGCGCCGAGCAGCGGATGGCGCGCGGAGAGGAGCTCGGCCGCGTCGTCCGCCGGCGCCGGGCGCACGGCGTCCATCCGCGATCCGAGCCGTGCGCGCGCCATCCAGAGGTCGGCACGTGCCAGCGCCGAAAGGCTGTCGCGCAGGGCGTCACTGCGCGCCTCGACTTCCGCGGAGAGCTCGTCGAGGATCCGCTCCTCCTCGCGCGCGGCGGCCAGTGACGCCTCGGTCCACGCGTTGTTCAGCTCGACGACGGTCAGCGGCTCGATGAAGAGCGTCGCGCCCGAGGCACTCTGGTCGTGGACGATTCCCTTGACCTTTCCCTTGGCCTCGGCCCGGATCGGGATCACGTAGCGGCCCGAGCGGACGGTCACGATCGGCTCGCCGATCACCCCCGCCAGCTGGGTGGAGCGCAGCATCGTGTTCAGCCGTTCCCGCACCCGATCCTGCGAGGTCCGCAGCCGCCGCCGAATGGTGGCCAGCTCGGACGAGGCGGAGTCCAGGATCTCGCCGCTCTCATCGACGCTGCGGACGATCCGTGCCGCGAGCTCGGGCGCGGCATCGAGGTCTTCACGCAGACCGGCCAGGTGGGGCTCCGTCCAGCTTCGGAGTCGCTCCTCGAAGCGGGCGGTGGCCTCCAGCGTGTCGGCCACCTCGAGCAGATCTGCCGGCGTCAGCCGACCGCCACGCGCGGCCCGGTCGAGCGATCCGCGGATGTCACGCGCGCCGCCGATCGATGCCTGTGCCTGGTCGTCGAGCAGCCGTCCGGCCTCGTCGGTCTGGTCCTGGAGCAGGGCGACGTGCGCGGCGTCGGGACTCGGCACCGACGCCAGCGCCAGCTCGCGTGCCGGCTCGAAGCTGGTCAGCTCGGCCAGCTGCTGGACGATTGCCCCGAACTCGAGCGCGCGCAGGGTGCCCTCGTCGGCCGCGACCGACGGGCGCTCAGCGGCGGGAGATGTGCGGGTCATCGGCGATCCAGAAGCGCATCGGGCGTTCGGCCCAGGGTCCGGCATAACCGACTCCGATCCGCGGTCCGCTGCGGATCGGCGGGATCGGTCCGGGAACCGGCTCGATGGTGACCGGGCCGGACGCGAGGTCGGCACCATTCAGGTCGCGATCGATCCCGAGCGCCCGGCCAACGTTGCCCGGACCGGCCGCCAGCCGAGAATCGCTCGGCCCGGGGCCCCGACGCGCACGTGCCAGCACGATCCCCTCGTCGATCTCGAGCGCCCGGATCAGGACCGCCTCGGGCTTGTTTCCGGGCCCGGTGACCACGTTCAGGCAGTGATGAAGGCCATAGATCAGGTAGACGTAGAGGTGTCCGGGGGGTCCGAACATGACCGCGTTGCGCGGCGTCCGCCCACGGGAGGAGTGCGCCGCGAGGTCCTCCGGCCCGGCGTATGCCTCGACCTCGACGATGCGTCCGCCGATCGTGCCGTCGGTCGTGGCATGCACGAGGCGGCTCCCGAGCAGATCACGGGCGACCGCGACCGAGGGCCGGTCGAACCACGCCCGCGCGGGGGCCGCGGACTCGGCCGGCACCGAGATCACGGGACGAGGAGGTCGGCGATCTCCGTCGGAACGAAGGGCCGCGCCAGGAACCCTGCCGCCGGGATCAGGACCTCACGGAAGTACGCGACGATGACCGAGTCGTTGAGCAGATCGTAGTACGACTTGAGCCACCCACTCGTCTCGCCCCCTCCCAGGAAGAAGCTGTCGAGCACGACGAGGTGGAAGGTCAGCACCAGCGCCACGAAGAGAAGGCCGAAGACCGCCCCGCCGATCTCGTCGACCTGCTTGACGATCGGCAGCCGTGTCCGTTGGAAGAAGGCGCGGATGGCGAAGAAGCCGGCGATGACGAAGCCGAAGTAGAGGATGACGTAGATGATGAGCTCGCGGCCCTCCGGCGTGAAGGCGCGCCAGAAGCGGAGGAGGTCCACGACCGGGCCCTTGAGCTGCGAGGCAAGCACGAATGCCACGATCACCGCGAGCGAGTTCAGCACGTAGCGGATCATGCCCTGGGTGAAGCCGGCAAAGACGCCGCCCGCCAGGATGCCGATGATCACGAGATCGATCCAGCTCAACCGCTCGAGCAGCTCCACGCTCTGCACTCCTTGATGTCGTCATGACGCCGAACGCAGGGAGGTCCGGCTCGGGCGGCCGCAAGGGTACCAGCCGCCCGCGGCGGGCGACAAGGCGCCGATCGTCCCAACAAAGAACGAGCTGCAAGCAGCTCGTTCTCGAGTATGTGGAGTCGTGGCGGGCCACGGAGCCCGCCACGTGGGTCAGCCGAGCAGCTTGGCCTTCGCGGCCTGGAACTCCTCGTCGCTGAGAATCCCCTGCGACTTCAGCTGCCCGAGCTGCATGAGCTGGGCCGTCAGGTCCGGCGTTCCGGCTGGAGCGGCGGCAGACGCAGTGGCGGCTGCGGCCTGCTGTGCCTGCATCGCGGCCATCTGCTGCTGGTAGGCAGCTGCGTCGGCCTCCTGCTGGGCCTGCGCGTCCTGCTCGGCGTACTTCTGTTGCTGATGGTGCTGGACCCCGCCAGCGACCGCGGACGCGGTGCCCACAACAACGGCAGTGCGCGCCACTCCCCTGATCAATCCACCTCGACGTCGTCTCATCTTCAGTGCTCCTTTCGGCTGGCTGCCGCTATGCCGGCGTGCCGGCTTCGATCGACTGCTTGGATGCCGCGACCTCGGCGATCAGCTCGTCGATCACCACGCGCGGCACGCGCTCGATGAGGATGAGCTCGCCGTTCGCGTTCCGCATCGCATCCACGAACTTGGTCGCCCACGTGTTCTCGAACAGCAGGATCGCTGCTGACGAGTTGTTCTCGAGCCCGCCTGAGAGCGAGCGGGCGTCGTCCTCGGTGAGTGAGCCGCTCAGCTCGGATGGTTCCGGCTCAAAGACGGCGAGCGTCTCGTCACCAAGGGCGTTCAGCTCGACAATGGCCAGGGCCCCCTCCTCGTCCTTGATGGCAAAGATGAGGTCGATGATCCGGATCGTCCCGGTCTCGACGAGCTCCTGCAGGGCAGGGGCAATCTCACCCTTGAACTGGTTGCCGGGAAACTTCACAACCAGAAGCTCGATGGGTCCGACGGCCATGCCGTGCTCCTCCTCAATCGGGCGAGTGCCCGCAGTGTGTGGGCGATGTGATGGGTCAAAACTGACGCAGCTGTCGTGCGCTTCACCAGCATCATAGCGGCTCACCGCGTGCCACCACCACGGGTCGGCTGGTTGCGGCTAGCGGATCTCCGCGCCGAGATGGTGTCGCAGCGACCCGCGCACCTTGTTGAGCGCCTTCTCGACCCCCTTGACGTCACCGGGGTCCTCCGGCTGGAACCGCAGTGAGATGGCGTAGCTGACCCGACCGAGGCCGATCTGCTCACCGCGGTAGGCGTCGAACAGGCGCAGGTCCGCAAGCAGTGGCCCGGCGCTCATCCGCGCGATTCGTAGCAGCTCCCCGACCGGCGTCGCCTCGTCGACGACCACCGCAATGTCGCGATCGATCGGCTGGGCGGCGGAGATCGGGCGCGAGCGGCGCTCGGCGGGAACCAGGTCGAACAGCCGATCGAGATCGATCGCGGCATCCACGGGACGCCCCGCGAGACCCCATGCCTCGACCACCTGCGGGTGAGCCTCGCCGAGCGACCCGTACGGCCGTCCGGAGGCGTCGCACACCAGCCCGGTCCGACCCGGATGCCTGTGCGGATGCCGAGAATCGGCCTCCTCCGCGCGGTAGGCGGGGCGTGGTGCGCCGAGGGCATCGTGGAGCGCGTCGACGATGCCCTTCAGGTCGGCCACGTCCACCGGCCGCGCCGGCTCACCGGCGAATGCCGGCGTAGCGTCGCCGGCCAGCACGATGCCCAGCTCCCACGACTCATAGCGAGCCGTGCCCGCCGTCTCGGCTCGCCGCTCGCGCGGCGTCGGCGTGCCGGGGTGGTACCAGTACACCTTGCCGACGTCGAAGAGCCGCACGTCCGCTTGCCGCCACCGCCCGTTCTCGGCCACGCCGGCGAGGAGGGACGGATACAGGTTCGGTCGCAGGATGGCGTGCTCCTCGCTGAGCGGGTTGAAGAGCCGGACCAGTTCCGCGCCTCCCGAGGGGTACCGGGTCCGTTCGAGGTCGGCCGGCCCGATCAGCGCGTGGCTCACCATCTCGTCCAACCCCATGCCGGCCAGGATCCGGCGCACCTGGTGGCGAGGCTCGCTCGGATCGACCCGATACGGAGGCAGCGAGGCACGCGGCAGCCGTCCCGGGATGCGCTCGTAGCCGTACGCGCGAGCCACCTCCTCGGCGATGTCGGCATCGGTGGTCACGTCCAGGCGATGCGGCGGCACGCCGACCTCCAGGGCATCGCCATCACCGTCCACCTCGAATTCGAGTGGGCGGAGCAGCTCGGCCACGCGTGCGGCTGTCAGCTCCAGTCCGAGCAACCGGGCGATCCGATCGACGCTGACCGGCACGCGGCGGTGGGGCTTTGGCTCGGGGTCGTTGTCGACGATCCCGCGCGCCACCTGCGCACCCGTGATCTCGGCGATCAGGCGCGCGGCACGGTCGACCGCGAAGCGGGGCAGGTCGTGCCCGATCCCCTTCTCGTGCCGCATGCTGGCCTCCGACCGCAGCGCCAGCCGCCGAGCGGTATTGCGGATGGTCGGACCGTGGAAGATCGCCGACTCGAGGATGACGCTGGTGGTGTCCGGGCCAACCTCGGTGGATGCGCCGCCCATGATGCCGGCCAGCCCGATGGCATGCTTCTCGTCGGCGATGACCAGCATTCGCTCGTCGAGGCGTCGCTCGACGTGATCGATGGTCACGAGGCGTTCCCCGTCGCGCGCGCGGCGGACGACGATCCTGCCGCCGGGGACCGCATCGGCGTCGTAGGCGTGCATCGGTTGCCCGAGCTCGTGCATCACGTAGTTGGTGACGTCGACGACCGCGCTGATCGGCCGCATCCCGGCAGCGATGAGCCGTCGCTGCATCCAGTCCGGCGACGCTCCGTTGGCGACGCCACCGAACCAGCGGGCCGTGAAGCGCGGGTTGAGCTCCGGCTCGTCGATGCGCACCGAGACGTGGGCCGACGTCTCGTCAGCGGTCTCGCTGACGCTGGCATCCGGCAGGCGCAGCTCAGCGCCGGTGAATGCCGCGATCTCGCGCGCCAGGCCGACCATCGAGAGCGCATCCCCGCGGTTCGGCTTGACGTCGACGTCGAGCACCGTCTCGCCCAGCAGCTCGGCCAGCGGCGTGCCGAGCTCGATCTCGTCACCATGCCCGAGGATGTGGATGCCGTCGGCATCGGCACCGAGCCCGAGCTCAATGGAGCTGCACAGCATGCCGTTGCTGACCGCGCCGCGGATCTTGCTGCGCTCGATGCGTCGATCGCCGGGCAGGACGGCGCCGACCAGCGCGGTCGGCACCAGCTGGCCGACCTCGAGGTTCTGCGCCCCACACACGATCTCCAGCTCTCCGCCCGCCTCGCCGACGTCCACACGCGTCAGCCACAGGGTGTCGGCGTTCGGGTGACGTTCGACCGCGAGCACGCGCCCGACGACGACGTCGCTCCACTCGGCTGCGGCCAGGTCGACCCAGCCGACCTCCATGCCACGCATCGTCAGCTCTTCGGCGAGCTCGCGGGGCCCGAGCTCGAAGTCCACGTACTCGCGCAGCCACGAGAGCGGGACGCGCATCTAGCGGCCCTCCGCGAACTGGGTCACGAAGCGAGCGTCGGCGCTGAAGAAGAGCCGGATGTCACCGATGCCGTGGCGCAGCATGGTCATCCGGTCGGGACCCATGCCGAAGGCGTAGCCCTGGTACTCGTCGGGATCGAACCCTCCGTTGCGCAGCACGGTCGGATGGACCATGCCGGCACCCAGGATCGTCATCCAGCCGGTGCGCTTGCAGGCCGGACAGCCCTCCCCGCCGCAGACCAGGCAGCCGATGTCGAACGCGACGCTCGGCTCGGTGAACGGGTAGTAGCCGGGACGGAACCGGGTGCGGACGTCGCGGCCGTAGAGCGCGCGGGCGACCTCCTCCAGGATCCCCTTGAGATCGGCAAGGCTCGTGTCGCGGTCCACCACCAGCCCTTCAACCTGGAAGAACTCGAAGGCATGGCTGGCGTCGACCGCCTCGTAGCGGAAGCAGCGTCCCGGCGTCAGGATGCGGATCGGAGCGTCGAGGACCTGCATGGCGCGCATCTGGACCGGGCTGGTATGGGTGCGCAGGATGGTGCCGTCGGCCGCGGGCCTCGGCTCCCCCGCCTCGACGCTCCCGGGCTCGGCAACGAACAGGGTGTCCCACAGGTCGCGAGCGGGATGGTCGGGCGGGATGTTGAGGAGCTCGAAGTTGTACTCCTCGGTCTCCACCTCGGGACCCTCGAAGACCTCGAAGCCATAGGCATGGAAGATCTCGCGCAGGTCGCGCATCAGGGTCTGCACCGGGTGCAGGTGGCCGATCGCCACCGGGCGTCCCGGCGCGCTCATGTCGATCACCTCGGAGGCCAATCGAGCGTCGAGGCCACCCGCCTGGAGCTCGCTGAGCCGAGCCTCGATGGCAGCATCGAGCTCCCTGCGCAGCTCGTTCGCACGCTGGCCGATCGCCGGCCGTTCCGTGGCGGGGACGCCTCCGAGCTGGCGCAGAAGCCCGGTCAGGCGGCCCGATCGTCCGAGCAGGTCATGCCGCAGGCGATCCACCGCATCGGCGTCTGAAGCGGATGCCAGCGCATCCCTGGCTTCGACGCCGATGCGCTCGAGGTCGTCGGAGATCGTCATTGGCTCATCGGTCCGTCATCCATCATCGGTGAAAACGAACGACCCCGCCCCGGATTCCGGGACAGGGTCGGCGAGGACCGGCGGCAGTGCCGTCGGTCAGGTGGTAAACGACGCCTTGGAGGTTTCGACGATGGCCGCGAAGGCGGCCGGCTCGCGAACGGCCATGTCGGCCAGGATCTTCCGGTCCACCTCGACGCCCGCGGCCTTCAACCCGGCGATGAAGCGACCGTACGGCATGCCCTGGAGGCGTGCGGCAGCGTTGATGCGCTCGATCCAGAGGCGCCGCATGTCGCGCTTGCGATTGCGACGGTCACGGTACGCGTAGACGAGGGCGTGGATGAGCGCCTCGCGCGCGGGGCGGACGAGCGTCGAGCGCGTGCCACGCCGGCCCTCGGCGCGATTGAGCAGCTTCTTGTGCCGGCGGTGGGCGGTGACGCCTCGCTTGACTCGCGACATCGGCTACTTTCCCTTGCCGGCGTACGGCATCAGGCGCTCGAGCTGGGCGGTGTGGGCCTTGGGAGCCTCACCGACGCCCTCGTAGCGCCGCGCTCGGCGGCTCGACTTGATCTCGAGGTGGTGGCCGCGCCAGGCCTTCGGGCGGACCCATTTGCCGGATCCGGTCTTCCGAAAGCGCTTGGCCGTGCCCTTGTGGGTCTTCATCTTCGGCATGTGGTTACGATCCCTGCTGTGCCGGCGCCTCGCTCGGCGCCGGAGCGGCCGGCTCCCATGGTGGGGCCGGGCTCTTGGCGGCGATCGCGTCACCGATGGTGTCGCCGGCAGCCACGGAGCTCTCCGCTTCGCCGTTCTCAGTCTTCTTCTCGGCCCGTTTCTCGACCGGGGCCATGACGATGTACATGCTGCGACCCTCGAGCAGCGGCTGCCGCTCGATGGTCCCGTGCTCGGCCAATACCTCGGCCGTGCGCATCAGCAGGTCGCGTCCGAGGTTCGCGTGGCTGATCTCGCGCCCGCGGAAGCGGACGGTGACCTTGACGCGATCCCCCTTGTCGAGGAATTCGGCCGCACGTCGCGCCTTCGTCTTGAGGTCGTGGACGTCGATCTTGACGGCCAGCCGAACCTCCTTGAAGGACTGCGACTTCTGCTTCTTCTTCTGTTCCCGTTCGCGCTTCTGCAGCTCGTACTTGTACTGGCCGTAGTCGAGGATTCGGCAGACCGGCGGGACCGCGGTGGGAGCGACCTCCACGAGGTCGAGTCCCTTCTCCTGTGCCAGGGCGAGCGCTTCAGCCGTGGGCATGACGCCTAACTGTTGCCCTTCATCGTCGATGACCCTCACCTCTCGGATGCGGATCAGCTCATTGATGCGGAGGTCCCTTGCCAGCTCTCTTGCTCTCCTTCAACAACAAGGCCACCTCACCGATCACGGACGGGTGGCCCTGCAACGTACGCGAAATGCCGACGGATGATACACCGATATCGAGCGGACGGTCAACGCGATCAGGCTCGAAACGAGCACGCCGCGACGCGATGAAGATCGGTGTCAGGGGTCAGTCGCTGGCGGCCGGCTCGAGTGCAAAGAGCGGTATGACGCGCTTCGTCTTGCCCTCGTAATACGTGTACATCGGAAAGTCCTTGATCACGAGCTGCCACAGGCGATCGCGCTCAGCGCCCTCGACTTCCCGCGCCCGGACGACGCGGTCCTCGCGCCCGATCCGAACGGTGGCCAGCGGTTCGTCGCGGAGGTTGGCTGCCCATGCGGGATCCTTCGCCGAACCACCGCGCGAGCCGACGATCACCAGGTTCTCGCCATCGTCGAACGCGTACAGGATGACCGCGCGCGGCGTGCCGCTCCGGCGGCCGGTGGCGATGAGCGTGATCTGCCGCTTCACGTTCAGCGCGGGTAGTCGAAGAAGACCGCGACCTGCCGCCCGTCGGGATCGGCGACCCGAAAGCTGCGCGTGCCCTCCCATCGGTCGCCCGACGGCGGCGCGACGAGCGCGAACCCGCGCTGGCCGAGCTCCTGGGCCCACGCGTCCACCTCCGAGGCGGTGTCGACCTTGAAGCCGATCTGCAGCCCGTCGCGCGTCGGCTTCTCGCCCTGGCGGAAGCTCAGCTCGAACCCACCCGACTCGAGGTCGACGGCGCCGTCCGCGGACGCGATGCGCCGGAAGCCAAAGGCGGACTCGTAGAACTCCGCGGCGCGGGTCGGGTCGGTGGAGAGCAGCGCCAGCTGGCCGACGCCGCGCATCTTCCTCACGGCGCTACGAGTTGGCGGGAGCGGGGTCCGCGTCCTCGGCCGCGCTCGGCCAGAGCTCGCGCGATGCGTTGCGGGCCTGCAGGTCGGCAACGAACTCGTCGATCGGCACGCCCTGCGACGACTCACCGGTGCGCAGTCGCGGCGAGACGGCGCCGGCCTCCGCATCCCGGTCCCCCACCACGACCATCACGGGGATCTTCTGCTCCTGTGCGTCGCGCAGCTTGAGCTGCATGCGCTCCGACCGCTCGTCGACCTCGGCGCGCAGACCGGCCTCGGCCAGCCGCGCTCGGACCGACTCGGCGTAATCCAGGTGACGGTCGGCGATCGGCACGATCATCACCTGCACCGGTGCCAGCCAGAACGGGAATGCCCCGGTGTAGTGCTCGGTGATGATGCCGATGAAGCGCTCGAAGCTGCCGTAGATCGCGTAGTGGATGACGACGGGACGCTCGAAGCCGCCATCGGCGGCGCGGTACTCGAGGTCGAATCGCTGCGGCAGCTGGTAGTCGGCCTGGATGGTCGCCATCTGCCACTCGCGGCCGAGCGCGTCCTCGATGAAGATGTCGATCTTCGGCGCGTAGAACGCGCCGCCGCCCTCATCGAGCGTGTAGGGCATGCCGTCCTCTTCGAGGCGGTCCCGCAGCCGTCCCTCGGCCCGCTCCCAGAACTCGTCGGAGCCGAGGCGCTTCTCCGGACGGGTCGCCAGCCTCGCGCGCGGCTCGAAGCCGAACGGTGCGTACTGCTTCCGCACCAGGGACAGCGCCAGACGCAGCTCGTCGTCGACCTGGTCGTCGCGGCAGAAGACGTGCGAGTCGTCCTGCGTCAGCTGGCGGACGCGGAACATGCCGGCCAGGACGCCGGTGCGCTCCTTGCGGAACAGGGTCGAGTAGTCGGCGAAGCGCATCGGCAGCTCGCGATAGGAGTGCGAGCGCGTCTTGTAGATGAGGATCTCCTCCGGGCAGTTCATCGGCTTCAGCCCGGACACGTGGTCGTAGTCGTCGAGGACGAACATGTTGTCCTGGTAGTTGCCCCAGTGGCCGCTCGTCTCCCAGAGCTCCTTGCGCACCAGGCTCGGCGTCCGGACCTCGTCGAAGCCCGCCTCGCGGCGGACCTGCGCGCGACCACTCCTCGAGCGCGCGCCAGAGCGCCATGCCGCGCGGGTGGAGGAAGGGCGCCGCCGGCGACTCGGGATGGAAGGTGAACAGGTCGAGCTCGCGGCCCAGCTTGCGATGGTCGCGCTTCTTGGCCTCCTCGATCCGCCACAGATGCTTGTCGAGCTCGTCCTGGTGAGTCCCACGCGGTGCCGTAGATGCGCTGGAGCATCGGGCGCGTCTCGTCGCCGCGCCAGTACGCGCCGGCGGTGTTGAGGAGCTTGAAGGCGCCCAGCTCCTTCGTCGAGCCGAGGTGCCCGCCGCGGCAGAGGTCCTCGAACGAGCCGTGCCGGTAGAAGCTGACGGTCGGCCCGTCCGACTCGGGCAGGTCGTTGACGATCTCGACCTTGAACGGCTGGCCCTTCGCGTCGAGCTCGGCGACCGCGTCAGCCCGTGGAAGGTCCTTCGAGTGCTCGAAGGCCAGGTCGGCGGCCTGCTGCTCGCGCATCTTGGCCTCGATCTGCTCGAGGTCGGCGGGCGTCAACGGCCGCGGCAGGTCGAAGTCGTAGTAGAAGCCGTCCTTGATCGCCGGACCGATGCCGAGCTTCGCGTCCGGGAAGAGCTCCAGGACGGCCGCGGCCATCATGTGCGCCGCGCTGTGCCGCATGGCGGCGAGCCGATCCTCGGTCCCGGATGACAGTGCGGCCGCCGCGTCCTGGGCGATCTCGTCAGCGTCGATTGCCATGCGCCGAAGGGTAGCGCATGACGCTGGCAGCCACTACGGACGCTCGTCCACCTCCGGGCCGACGGCTTCGAGCTCCGGCTCGCCGGGCATGCCGGTCTCCGGGATCGGGTCGTCCATGTCGCCCGTCGGCGGCGTCATCGTGCCCCCGCCCGGATAGGCGTTGTCGCCGATCGGGTCGCCGGCGTCGCGCTCCGGCCTGTCGAGCGGCCCCTCCCCGGGTTGCTCCTGCATCTCGCGCTGGTTCATCGGTCCTGCTCGTGCGGGTTGTGCCGGAACCCGATGCAATCCGCGGACCATCCGGGCGCTGTCAGACGCGCTTGAACTGCTCGAACGGCTGCCGGCAATCGGCGCAGTGATAGATGGCACGACAGAGCGTCGGGCCGAACGGGTTGTCGAGCGCCGTGTTGCGCGACCCGCAGTACGGGCACTCGGCGATCGGCAGCACGGCGAGCTCGTCGAGGCTGTCGCCGGCGGTCATCACCGGCGGTGCGAAACCGCTGCGTCGCAGCCGCTCGCGGCCGGCATCCGAGATGCGCTCGCTCGTCCACGGGGTCGCAAAGCTCACCTCGACCTCCACGCGGTCCGCGATGGCCAGCTCGGTCAGCCGCTCGCCGATCTGCTGCCGCATCACCTCGATGGCGGGGCAGCCGACGAAGGTCGGCAGCAGCTCGACGCGGGCCAGCGCGCCGTCGTCGTCGACCCGCACGTCGCCGATCACGCCGAGGTCCACCAGGCTGATGGCCGGGATCTCGGGATCCGGGATCGTCGCCAGCGCCTCCCAGACGAGCTGCTCGCGCGTTGCGGCGTCGGTCGGGATCACCATGTTGCCCCGGCCTCCGAGCGTGCGACGAGCGTGAACTGGCCGTGCAGCCAGCGGAAGTCATCGGTTCGCCGCGTCCGCCCGTCCAGGCTCGGCGCCGCGGCCGGCAGGTCGTCGACGATCAGTCCAAGGACCGGCCTGACGGCGGCCTGCCAGCTCGCGTGAAGCGCTCGCATCGGCTCAGGCAGGAAGCCGTGGCGCAGGAGCTCCTCCTCGGCCGCCAGCGGCGCGAAGACCTCCTGGGCATCGGGCCAGAGCCGGGTAAGCGAGTCGACGAGCCGATCCCGTGCGTCGGGTGGCCCATCGGCAAGGCGCCGCAGCCAGGCATCGGCGTGCATGCGGTGGTAGGTCTCCTCGCGCCGCATCTTCGTCGCCAGCTGCGCGAGCGGCTCCCACGAGCTGCGCGCCAGCGCCTCGAGCCGCACCGCGTCGGCGGTCTCGTACAGGTAGCGTCGCGCCACGCTGAACGCCCAGTCGCCACGCGCGTGGTCGAGCAGTGCGGCGTGGCGGTAGGCGTCGGCCTCGCGCCCGAAGGCGATCCGATCCGCGTCGTCGCCGGTCAGCGTGGCGAGGAGCTCGTAGAGGGCGCGGGCGTGACCGATCTCGTCCTGGGCGATCGAGCTCGTGGCGACGTCCTCCTCGAGCATCGGCGCGATGCCGGTCCACTCGGAGTCCCAGAAGCCGATGACGAACTCGTCGTCGGCGACGCTCAGCAGCAGCTCAGCCAGGGCGTCGCGGCCGCTGACGTCCAGCTCCGGCGGTGTCATCGCGCGTCACTCGCCCGCCTCCCCGCCTGCGCGGGCCTTCGCCGCCTCGAGCTTGTGCTTGATGATGTAGCCGCCCGGCTTCTTGTGCGACCGATCGAATGGCGGCTTGAGCAGATCAGGATCATCCAGCTCGGTGATCGACTCGCGCGGGACGATCCAGAGGCGGTGGCTCTCGCCGCGCCGCCCGTAGAACTCGCGCGCGTAGTGCATCGCGAGCTCCTCGTCGGGCGCGTTGACGTTCCCCGAATGGATCATGGGGTCGCCCTCGTCCTCCTGCCGGAAGACCTCCCACACGCGCTCGCTCATCGCGGGAAGCGTACCCCGCGGTCCGCCGGTGCCATTGGCACAAGCTCCGGGTTGTGCACGAAATCTGTCAGATGCGCACGTGGTGCGCGTTTCGCCCTCGTGTCGCCGCTTCGCCAAACGCCATCCGGTGCCGCACGTGGTGCGCATGTGTCGAGAACAACCGCCTCAACGAGCGTGATGCGCGCGTGGTGCGAATCTGACGAAATCGTGTCGCAGCTCGTCAGGCGGCGGCCGTCGCGTTTCCCAGGAGCGCGTCGCGGACCCATTGCGTCTCGGCAAAGCTCACGCGGCGGAAGTCGAGGCGCTCCTGCGACGCCGGACCGTGGCCGGTGACGACCGACTTCAGCTCGGCCCAATCGGGCTCGGTGTAGTGCCAGCGGCCGTCGGTCTCGTCGTGGTGCAGCTCCGGATCCGGGATCACGAGGCCGAGCTCACGGATGCGAGGAACGTAGATCGACAGGAACTCCTGGCGCAGCTGCTCGTTGTTCTTTGCCTTGATCCCCCAGTGGAGGTCCTTGTCCTTGGCCGGGTCGGTCGGCGGGCCGTGCATCTGCATCAGCGGGCCCCACCATCGGTCGAGCGCCTCCTGCACCATGTCGCGCTGCGTCTCGGTCCCGTTCATCAGCGTCAGCACCACGTCACGCCCGTGCATGATGTGGACGGACTCCTCCCAGCAGATCTTCTTCATCGTTCGCGCGTACGGCGCGTAGGAGGAGTCGCGCAGCGCCTGCTGGCTGACGATGGCGGCGGCATCGACGAGCCAGGCGATGATGCCGACGTCGGCCCACGATCGCGTCGGGTAGTGGAAGACGTTGTGGAACTTCGTCTTGCCGTCGAGCAGGTCGGCCAGCATCTGCGACCGAGGCTTGCCGAGATCCTCGGCGACCCGATACAGCAGCTGCGCGTGGCCGACCTCGTCCTGGATCTTGCTCGTCAACGCCAGCTTCCGGCGCAGGGTCGGCGCTCGCATGATCCAGTCTCGCTCGGGGAGCACGCCCATCAGCTCCGAGTTGGCGTGCATCTCCACGAACTTGAGGACCGCGGCGCGGTACTCGTCGGGCATCCAGTTGTCGGCCTCGACCTTGCCGCCGGAGCCGACGTGCGCGAAGAAGGCGTCGGCATCCCCGGCTTCGTACCGCGGGCGGGCGTTCAGCGGCTGGATCGTATCGGCGTCATCCATGGCTGATAAGGGTACCGCAAGACCTCAGCCGGAATGGAGCTCGAGGGTGGTGTCGAGGATCTCCTCGCGCACCATGGACCTGGCCGTCGCACCAGTGCCGTACTTCGCCAGCAGCTCCCGGCTGCAGGCGTCAATCCGCGCCGGGTCCGTCGCACGCTCCACCCGCACCGGCGAGGCGGTCCCGTCGAGAACGAGGGCGGCGTGGCCGGCGGCGACCGCCTCGCGGTACCAGCGCGCGCCGGGTCCCTTCCACGAGCGCACCAGCACCCGGTCGGCTGCGTCCACCACGACCCAGATGGTGGCGCGGTGCGCCTCGCCCGCCGGCGAGCGCGTCTCGATGTCGACCTCCTTCGCGTCTCGAAGCCGTTCGAGCGTGCCGGCGTCGAAGGCCGGCTCAGTCATGCGGCGCTTGCTTCAGCGGCCGGTGCCAACGCTGGTACGCCTCGTCGCGTCCGGCATCGACGTGCGGTCCGAGCGGCCCGAGCGTCACGTCCGCTCGCGGGAACGTAGAGGTCGACCGGCAGCAGCCCGGCGGTGCGCACGAGCAGATAGTCGGCGAAGACGGCGTCGACGGTCCCGATCGCGCCTGGACCCGCGTCCGAGCAGGCGCGCACCCGGCTTGATCTTCTCCAGCTCCACCTGCCTAGCCTAGCGCCTCCGCGGGGGACGCCACGGCGCAGGGCCCGATGGCTGACCGTGCACGCGAAGCGGCAGGACTCCGAACGGCTCGCCGTCGAGATGGACGCGCGTGTCGCCGTCGCCATCGGCCTCGACGATGGTGCCGGATCGCATGGTCACCGCCGGGTGGTTGACGTGCGTCCCGCGATACAGGTTCGGGAGCTGTCGCAGCACGGTGAGCCGCGAGATGTCGCCCACCACGCACACGTCGAGGCGGCCATCGTCGACGCGTCGCATCGGGCGCGATGCGCATGCCGCCGCCGTAGTACGCGCCGTTGGCGATCGCCACGAACAGCACGTCCGCGGTCTCGGTCGCGCCGTCGATCGTCAGGCGAATCCGCCGGTTCTCGAAGCGCCGCAGCTCCGCCAGGGTCGTGAGGAGGTAGCCGGCGCGCCCGGCCTGCCACCCGCTCCGATCGGCCATTGCGGCGGCCACCTGCGCGTCGAAGCCGATCCCGCCCGCCGAGGCGAACCAGCGCTCGGTGCCGCTGCCGTTTCGGGCGTGCGCCACGTCGATGGCTCGCGTCGCGTGCCCGATCGCGATCCTCCAGGCGGATGCGAGCTCGATCGGCAGGCCCAGGCTGCGGGCGAGGTCGTTTCCGGAGCCGAGCGGCACGATCCCCATCGCCGCCGGCTCGCCGGCCGCGAGCAGGCCGTTGACGACTTCCTGCACCGTGCCGTCGCCGCCGACGGCGATGACCCGATCGTGACCGTGACGGACGGCGTCGGCGGCAAGGGTCTCGGCGTCGCCCGGCCGGCGCGTGATCTCGATCCGCGACGTCCGGGCGCGCGCCCAGGCGCTCGCGCAGCCAATCGACAGACCGCAGCGCGCGCCCGCCTCCGGCGGTGGGGTTCACGATCACGAGCGGGGCGAGCGACATCGGGGCATTGTGGCGATTCGCGTCAACCGTTCGGGCGCGCTACCGTGACCGATATGGATCGATGGATGATCGCGGTCGCGCGACTGCTCGGCGCCGCGGCCGGTGCCTTCGCCGGGCTGGTCGCCGTCCAGCTCATGCGCATGCGTCGCATGGAGTTCCTGCCCGCCTGGCCGGGCTTCGCCATCAACCACATCATCGACCCCTCGACCGGCGAGCCGACGCAGCCAGGCCGCCTCAACATCGTCGTGCTCGGCGACTCGACAACGGCCGGCGTCGGCGTCAGCCGGCCGGAGGACTCGCTCCCCTACCTCCTCGCGCGGCGCGTTGCCGATGCCGAGATGCGATCGGTCAGGGTCGTCTCCCGCGGCTGGGCCGGGGCGCGCGTGGCCGACCTTCCCCGCAACCAGGTACCGCATGCCACCACGCCGTCGCTCCCGAATCACCGCGGGCCATTCCTCCCGGAGGCCGACATCGTCGCGGTGGTGATCGGCTCCAACGACGCGACCCACCGAACGCCACCCAACCGCTACCGCGCGGACCTCCGCGCCACGCTCGAAGAGATCAGGAAACGGGCACCCAACGCGCGCATCGTGCTTGCCGGAATCCCGGCATTCCGCGGCGCACTCCCCGCCCTGGAGCCGCTCATCTTCCTCGCCGATCAGTACGGGCGCCTCCTGCGACCGATCAGCCGGGCGGAGGCGGCGCGAGTCGGCGCTGCCTACGCCGATCTGTATGCGGAGGTTCCGGCGCTCATCGCCGGGCGCCGGGACGTCCTCTCGAGCGACCGCTTCCACCCATCGGCGGTTGGTTACGACGCGTGGGCAGAGGTCATCTTCCAGGCGCTGCAGGCCGGCCCGGCCGATGGAGCCTCCGAGGCGGACGACCCGCTCGAGGCCGAGGGCGCCTGACGGCGACTGACTCGGCTTGCAGGCCGAGGCCTCGGGATGCGATGCTGCGCGCACGCTCAATCGAGCAACCCTTGTGCCCACGGGGGAACGCGTGCGTCAGGTCCTGGTCTTCGGCATCGCGTTGGCGACGGTGGTCGCCAGCCTGGGTATCGCCGCGCCCGCGCACGCCGCGACCCCCGCCAAGGTGGCGATCATCGTCGGCCCGGTCGGTGAGGAGCTGACGCCGGTCTACATCAGCCTTGCCGATGCGGCCGCCAACGCGGCGGAGACGCGCGGCGCGACGGTCGCCAAGGCGTACTCGCCCGACGCGGACGCCGAGCAGGTGCTGAAGGCGGTCGAGGGCGCCAACATCGTCATCTACCTCGGCCACGGTGTCGGCACGCCGAATCCGTACTCCGACGACCCCAACTCGACCACCACCAACGGCTGGGGCCTGAACGGGCCGAAGGCCAACGGCAAGCACGCCGACTCGGCCAAGGACGAGGCCCTGACCTATTACGGCGAGGCGTGGATCGCGGAGCACGCCCGTCCTGCACCGGGCTGGGTGATGATCTACTCGAATGCCTGCTACGCGCCCGGCGCGTCGGAAGGGCTTCGACAAGCCGGCCAACGAGAAGCAGGCGGCCGCCCGCGTGGCGGCCTACAGCCGCGCGCCGCTGGCCGAGCTCGGCGCATCGGCCTACTTCGCCACCGACTTCTACGAGGGCGCCGCGCACCTGGTCGGCACGCTGCTGGATCAGCCGACGCTGCCCTACGGCGAGGTCTTCGCCTCCGAGCCGAACTTCGTTGCCGATGGGGTGACCCGTCTGCCGCACGCCCTGATCTCCGGCGCCGAGACGTGGCTGCACCGGTCGCCGTACTTCGAGGGCAAGGTCGACTACTGGTACGCATTCGCCGGCGACCCGACCGCCAGCCTGGCGGAAGGCGCGGACGGGGCGCTCGCCGCGACCGACGCCGCCGGAACGGCGATACCTCCGCTCGCGGCGGTGGACGGCCTCGCGACGGGCATGGCCTCGAGCTACGCCGAGAGCGCCGGTTGGGAGGGCGAGCCGACGGTCGCTCTGCCCCTTGAGCTCGGCGGAGGGCTACCGGATGGGGAACCGATGTGGGTGCTCGTGTGCGCCGACCGTTGCGTCGGCCTGCCGGTCGTCGACTCGTGCCCGTGCTACGTGGGCACGCATGACCAGCGCATCGCGAACCTGTCGCACGCGGCCTGGCGGCTCGTCACGGATGCGCCGCTCGAGGAGGGCCTGATCCCGGTCGAGGTGCACCTGGCTCCGGTTGGCGTGCCGCTGGGGTCGCCAGACTCCTAGGCGGCGGCGCCGATCGCGTGCTCGGGATCGGGCGCGCCGTCGGGGCGTGACGAGGTCCGCAGCTGGAAGCGCCGCGAGAGCGAGCCGATCTCCCGGCGCAGCACCTCGCTCCATGGCTGGCGGATGGTGCCGGCGACCGGGTAGCGCCCGAGGAAGACGGTGCGTGCCAGCGCGCCCTTCGCCGGGTATTGCCCGGGCTCGAACTCGAACGCGTAGTGATACTCGCCACTCGCGGCACGACGCGACGAGCGGATGCGTGCCCAGATCGAGGTCGTTCCGTTCGGCAATTCGAAGCTGACGAGGTGCGTCTCCCGCTCGACCAGCGGCTCGCTGGTCGCGAGCAGTGCGCCGCCGACCGACACGTCCTGGACCGATGCCGTCGCTCCGTCGACGGTGCCCGGGATGTCGACCGCGAAGCGCACGGCGCTGCGACGCTCAGCGGCGAACCGCAGGGATCGGACACGCCGGGCCGCAACCCACACGAGGGCCGCGTTGACCACCAGCCAGAGGAACGCCCCGGCGGCGGCCCACTCGGACGCGTAGTCGATCGAGAAGACGTTCAGCAGGTGCAGGACGTAGACGGTGGCGCCCACGAAGCAGGCCGCCGAACGCGGCGCGCAGCATGACCGGCGCCTCGATCCGCCCCCGGTCGGCAGCCATCCGGCCCTTCGGCGTGACGCGGAAGCGCGGCTTGCGCGACGTGAAGAGGGTGAGCGTGGCGAGGAAGTTGGGCGACATCCGCACGAGGTCGAACACGATCGACAGGATGGGCCGATACGCCCCACGGCCGAGGAGGTAGAGCGCCGCCTGCTGGAGCCCGTACGTGACGCCGAAGGCGATGGCGAAGGTGAGCCCATCGGCGATGATCGGGATGCGCCCGGAGACGAGCACGAGCGGCGGCAGGGCAAGGAAGCCGAGCGTGCGCCACGAGTCGAACCAGCCGAGCAGGGTCGCGGCATAACCGAGCCGCTGGCCGAGCGTCAGGCCGCTGGCGGTGAGAGGATTCTCGATCTGGAGCACCTGCATCGCGCCGGTCCCCCACCGGTTGCGCTGAAGCTGGTACTGGCCGGCATCGTCGGCCGCGAGGCCACGCGCAAGCACCTCGTTGTGGTAGATCGTCCGCCAGCCTGCCCGGTGGAATCGGATGGTGGTGTGAATGTCCTCGGTGATCGTGTCGGTTGCTGCGCCACCGACCGCGCGAAGCGCCTCGGCCCGGACGAGCGCGCTGGTGCCGCACCAGAAGGCCGCGTTCCATCGGTTCTTGCCGGGCTGGAGCAGCCGATAGAAGAGGGTCTGCTCGTGGAACGGCTCGCCGTAGGTGGTCCCGCTGCCATGCTCGAAGCTGGTGACGTTGTAGAAGTCCTGCGGCGTCTGGACGAGCGCGACGCGCTTGTCGCCGAAGTAGCCGATCGTCGCGCGCAGGAAGTCAGGAGCCGCGACGTGGTCGGCATCCAGGAACGCCAGGATCTCAGCGTCGACGACGCCGAGCGCGTGGTTGACGTTGCCCGCCTTGGCGTGCTCGTGCGTCGGCCGCGCCAGGTACCGGGCACCGAGCGAGGCAGCCAGCTCGGCGATTTCCGGCCGCCCGCCGTCGTCGAGGACCCACGTCTCATGCGCCGGCTCGAGCGCGACCGCCGCGGCGATGGTCGGCACCAGGATCTCCGGCCCTTCGTTGAAGGTCGGAATGAGCACGGCGACGCTGGGGACCCGACGCAGGCCGTGGCGGCGCGGCCGGACGTCGACGTCCCACAGGCTGAAGGCGAACAGGGCGAGGCCGATGCCGGCGTGGACCTCGAAGGCGAGCATCGGGATCGAGAGGAACCAGGCGTCGGGGTTCATCGTCGAGGTCGCACGCCACACCAGATAGACCGCCGTCGCGCCGAGCGCGAGGACGGCCACGGTGCGAATCAGGAGCAGCCGCCGGGGCCCGTCGGGCGCCGGCAGATGCCCGCGGCGACGAGATTTGGCGGTCATCGCTCACAGGACACCATCCCGCGGGACCATCGGGCCATGGACCGATGGTCCCGGTGGCGGGCGTACCCTAGGCGACGGTCACCCGGATGGTGTGGTGCCCGCGAGCGCCATCGGGCGCGGGCCGGGTCTTCTCATCGGTCTGGATTTCGCCCTCGCCATCGATGGCGCGGACCCGAAGCAGGTGCTCACCGCTGGTCGCTTCCCAGCGGCGCACGAACTGCACCCAGGTTGCATCCGAGATGGGCGCGCTCAGCTCGGCCGGCTCCCAGCCGTCCTCGTCGACCTGCACCTCGACGCCGGCAATGCCGCGGTCGGGCGCCCACGCGACGCCGGCGACCGCTATCGTGCCCGGCTCGACGCGGGCTCCATCGCGCGGCACATCGATCCGCGACTGGGTCAGGATCGGCGCCAGCTTGGACCAGCCGAGCGGCACCCAGTACGCGTCGAACGCCTCGAGCGTCGTGAGCTCGATCTCGGTCAGCCACTTCGTGGCGCTGACGTAGCCGTACAGGCCGGGAACGATGAGCCGGGCCGGGTAGCCATGGTCGGCGGGAAGCGGCTCGCCGTTCATCGACACGGCAACCAGCGGCTCGCGGTCATCGGCAATCGCCCAGGCAGTCGGGAACCCGACGGTGAAGCCGTCCACCGCCCGCCCCACGATCTGCGTCGCCTCCGGACTGATGACGGCGCGATCCAGCAGCTCCTTGAGGCGGACGCCCGACCAGAGCGCATTGCCGACCAGGTCGCCGCCCACCTCGTTGCTGACGCACGCGATGGTCACGTACTGCTCGTGGAGGTCCATCGCGAGCAGCTCGTCGTAGGTGAGCTCGAACGGGCGCGTCACCATGCCGCTCAGGCGCAGCCGCCAGGTGGCGATGTCGGGCCGCGGGACGAGGAGCGCGGTATCGATCCGGTAGAAGTCGCGGTTCGGGACGACGATCGGGCTCAGGTCCGGCACGTCCAGGGATGCTCCGGCGGGCAACGGCGACGCCGTCTCGACCGGCGCCGGAATCGCTCCGCCCTGGGCAACGGCATTCAGGCGGCCGCGATCGAGCAGTGTCCGGCCGACGAAGCCGCTCGCCGCCGCCACGCCGACCACGGCGATCGAGGTCCCGAGGAAGCGCCGGCGCCGCCAGTCCGGCATCTCGGCCACCGGCCGCGACGCACCCTCCGCGGCCAACCGCATCAGCCAACCCAGCACCCAGATGGCGACGCCGACGGCTGCTCGCAGCCACGATCAGGGTGGTGATCGGCTCGGCGAGCGGATCGCGCAGGCCCGCGCCGAGCGCCAGGACGCCGCCGAGCGCGATCAGGATGCGCGCGGTCCCGGGCCTCGTCCGAGCCAGCACGCCGATACCGGCGGTGATCGCCACGGCCACTGCCGCGATGAACAGGTTGAGGACGAGCTTGTCGGCCTCGCCGACCAGGTCGACCACGAACTGCTTGGCGCCCGGCGGCTGGAGCGCGATGACGAGGTCGCCGACCGCGATGATCGGACTCGCGGCACCCGGCAGCAGGCCGGCAAGCAGCTCGGCCACGCCCAGCGCGGCGGCGCCCGCGGCAATGCCCGCGATGGCGGCGGCCGTGCGGCTGGGGATCGGCTCGGGATCGGATGGCATCGTCATCGGTCATCACTAGCGTACGCGTGCCGGGAACAACCGTTGCCGGCGAGGCGCGCCGGGCCGATTTCGGGGGTGGTCTAGACTCTGGATATGGCGGGCATGCTGTGGGTCAGCGACCGAGAGCCCGGCATTCGTGAGCTCTTCGCCGAGCTGCTGCCGGAGGCCGAGGTCCTGGGACCCGACGAGCTCCTCGCCCGACTCGGCGCTCGGCCAACACCCCGATGCGCTGATCATCGACGGCACCCAGCTCCTCGAGCTCCCGACCGCCACGCGCGCCACGCTCCTCGGGCTTCCACGGCTCCTCATCTGCACCGGCATCCTGCTGGCCTCGATGCCGACGACCCTCATCTCCGGCCCCGGCGTGGCGGTGCTGGCCAAGCCGTTCTGTGTCGAGGATCTCGAGGCGGCCGTCGAGTGGCTGCGCGGGGTACCCGGATCGCTTCCGGCGCCGTCCGCGCCGTTCGGAGCGCTCGTCCAGCGCCGCCGCGCTCGCCGCCCGCTGCCGGGTCGTCTGCCGGCCCACTGATCCGCTCCCCTATCATCGGGCACATGCCCGATCGGATTGACCTGCGCTCCGACACGGTCACGCTGCCGTCGCCGCCCATGCGCCGCGCCATGGCGGACGCCGAAGTCGGCGACGACCAGTACGGCGAGGACCCGTCGGTCAACCGCCTCCAGGAGGAGATCGCGGAGCTGCTCGGCACCGAGGCAGCCCTCTTCCTGCCGAGCGGCACCATGACCAACCAGGTCGCGCTGCGCACCCTGACCCGCCCAGGGGACGACGTGCTGGTCCCTCTCGAATCGCATGTCGTCCTCCACGAGACCGGCGCCGGCGCCGCGAACGCCGGCGTCCAGTTCAGTGCCATCGGATCGGGAGGGCTCTTCGACGCCGATGCCGTCCGTGCCGCAATCAAGCCGCCGGGCCACATCGTGTACCCGCCGACCACGCTGCTGGTCACGGAGAACACCCACAACCGGGCCGGCGGCATCGTGTTCCCGACCGATCTGCTGGGCGAGGCGCTTGCCGTCGCGCGCGAGCACGGGCTCGCCACCTACCTCGACGGTGCGCGGATTCTCAACGCGGCCGTGGCAAGCGGGCGCCCTGCCGCCGACCTGGCGCGTGGCTTCGACCTGGTCGGCATCTCGCTCAGCAAGGGTCTCGGCGCCCCCGCCGGCTCGATGCTGGCAGGCTCACGCGACCTGATCGGGCGCGCGCATCGGTACCGCCGCATGGCCGGCGGCGCGATGCGCCAGGCCGGGATCCTGGCCGCTGCAGGCTCGTACGCGCTCCGTCACAACATCGATCGGCTGGCCGAGGATCACGCGAACGCGCGCCTGCTCGCGGAGGAGCTGCTGCGGGGAGACGACATCCAGCTCGACGCGGCCAACGTGCAGACCAACATCGTCATCTTCGACCTGATCGAGCGGCGCGGCGTTCCGGATGCGGCGACCTTCGTCGAGCGCTGCC
This sequence comes from uncultured Chloroflexia bacterium, assembly GCA_963759405.1. Taxonomy (GTDB): domain Bacteria; phylum Chloroflexota; class Limnocylindria; order QHBO01; family QHBO01; genus JACDBZ01. The sequence continues at coordinate 242,317 of CAVWZA010000019.1, forward strand.
GCGAGCGTGGCGTACTGCTCAACCCGTTCGGTCCGCGCACCGTTCGCGCGGTCACCCACCTCGACGTCGACGCCGAAGGGTGCCGCGCGGCAGCCAGGATCATGCGCGCCGTCGCCGACGGCGCGACCGTTTCCGCCTAGACCTGCTCCATCGGCTCGACCTTGTCAGGGTCGAGCGTCAGGGACGCCGAGTTGATGCAGTAGCGCAGGCCGGTCGGCTGATCGCGGGCATCGTCGAAGATGTGGCCGAGATGGCCGCCGCATCGGGCGCAATGCACCTCGGTGCGCTTCATGAAGAAGGATCCATCGGTCTCGGTCTCGACCGCGTCGGGGTCCTTCGGCGCGTAGAAGGACGGCCAGCCGGTGCCGGACTCGAACTTGGTGCTCGCGTCGAACAGCTCGGCACCGCAGCCGGCGCATCGGTACACGCCGGAGCCATGCTCGTCCCAATAGCGCGCCGGTGAAGGCCTGCTCGGTTCCCTTCTGACGGAGGACGCGGTACTGATCCGGGGTCAGCTCGGACCGCCATTCCGCATCGGATTTCGTGAGCTTTTCGGTGGTCATTGCCTAAGCGTAGCGCTCCAGGTCGTCGAGCGCGCGCGCCCGATGGCCCGGGCTATCCTTGGCCGATGCAGCGGCGCATCCTCCTGGCCCCCGGAGCTTCCGGCAACCTCGAGCAATTGCGTGCGCACGAGCGTGGCCTCGGCGCGCGGGGCTTCGAGGTACGGCTCGTCGAGCTGCCCCGCGGGACCGCGGAGCGAGCGGTCCCCGTCTATGAAGCCGCGATCGAGGCGGCGGGCGAGCCACCACCCATCACCGGTGGCCAGTCGTTCGGCGGGAGGGTCGCGTCACTGGCGGCGGCCGAGCTGGCACCGACGGCACTCGTTCTCCTCTGCTATCCGCTGCATGCACCCGGCCGTCAACCCTCCTGGGACGATCGCACGGCGCACTGGCCACGGATCACGTGCCCGGTGCTCCTGCTCTCCGGAGAGTCGGATCCGTTCGCGGAGATCGGGCTGCTGCGACGCGCCGTCAAGCGGCTGCCCGACGCGACCCTCGTCACGTACCCCGGGGTCGGACACGGCCTCGGAGGCGTGCTCGACGACGCCCTTGATCGAGTCGCGTCCTTCGCGAGCGAACATACCTGACGCAATTTGGCATGAATCGGCGCTATCCTCGCGCCGATGCGCGCCTCACGCCTGGTACAGCTCCTTCTCTTTCTGCAGACGCGCGGTCGGACGACTGCCGCCGTCCTGGCACGCGAGCTCGAGGTCTCCGAGCGGACGGTTCACCGTGACGTCGACGCCCTCAGCGCCGCCGGCGTGCCGATCTACGCCGAACGCGGGCCCCACGGCGGCATCCAGCTGATCGACGGCTACCGCACGCGGCTCACCGGACTGACCGGCGAGGAGGCGGAGGCCCTGTTCCTCTCTGGGCTGCCGGGGCCGGCGGCCGAGCTGGGACTGGGGACCGTGGTTGCGGCGGCGCGCCTCAAGGTGCTCGCTGCGCTGCCCTCCGAGCTGCGGGTACGCGCGTCGCGCCTGGTCGAACGATTCCACCTCGACGCCGCGGGCTGGTTCCACGCGAGCGAGGAGGTCCCGCATCTCGCCGTCCTGGCCGATGCGGTCTGGGAGTCCCGTCGCATCCTGATCACGTATCGCCGCGGCGACCAGGCGGTGGAACGATCCCTCGAGCCGCTGGGCCTGGTGCTGAAGGCCGGAACCTGGTACCTGGTGGCCAACTCCGAGGGCCAGGCCCGCACCTACCGCGTCTCGCGCATCAGCAGCGCGGTCGCCAGCGACGAGGTCGTCCCGAGACCGCAGGACTTCGACCTGCCCGCCTACTGGGACGAGTCGATCACCGCATACGAGCGCGATGCGCCGCGGATCGCCATCACCCTCCGCATCGATCCGTCCGTGCTGGGCGTTCTCGCCGACGCCGTGGGCGGCCAGGCGGTGCGCCAGGCCGAGAGGATTCCGGCCAATGATCCCGAGGGATGGGTGCACCTGCGGGTGACGGCTGACTGGCCGGAGGAGGTGCCCGGCCGCCTCATCATGCTGGGCAGCCGGGCGGAGATCCTCGATCCTCCCGAGGTTCGTGAGCGGGCGATCCTCCTGGCGCGGCGGATGCTCGAGCGGCACGCCGCCCTCTAGCGCCGATCCGTCCGCTTCGACGGCAGTCGGACCCATCGGGTACGACCCTCGAGGAGGAGGCGCCGTCGGGCCTGATCCGCCACGGCTCGCTCGCGGTCGTCGGCGAGCGCTCGGATGAACTCTGGATTCAACATCGGTCTCTGTGTCCCTCGTCGCATGTACGGCACCACCGTACTGCCGGTTCATGCCAGAACCTGTCGACTATCTCGGTCGAGACGTCAGAGTGCGCCGGCAATCGACGAGATCACGGAAACGACGAACCAACCGAACACGAGCACGATGGCCATGATCAGGGAGACGAGTGCACCGAGGATGAGCCAGTCGTTCCTGGTCGAGGTGTCCGGGTGCTCGAGGTGGCGGCGGACGATGGCGAGGTTCCGCGTGTTTGCCTTGAACCACAGGTCGAATGCATCGCCGATCAGGGGGATCGCCCCGATCGCGATGTCGATCACGGAGTTGACGAGCATGCGCGCCACCACGATGCGCGGCAGCCCGAAGCGCGACGCGCGCCAGACCACGAACAGGCCAATCCCCCCGCTCACCACGTCACCGACCACGGGAACGAATCCGATCAGGGCATCGATGCCGAATCGACGCCCGGTGCCCGGCACGGGGATGCTGTTGTCCAGCAGCCAGGCGATGGTCTCCACTTCGGCGAGCCCACGCGGCCGATCGGCGTACGTCGACGGGAGTCGATTGACGGTGCGCATGTGGCCTGACCCATGCACGTGCGATGCCCTCCGCATCGAGCGGGACGAATGACGTAGCCGACGACCGCCATTCATACGTGTCGACAGGCGTGTCAGAAATCTGGATACTCCTCGCATGAACGCCGTGCCCAGCGCCGCCCAGCCGCCGATGCCGCCTGCATCGAGCACGTCTCGCGTCGTTGGCGTCGGCGTGCTTCGAGCGCTCCTGCTCGGGGAGGCCGTCCTCGGACTCGTCCTGGCGATCGGGTTGAGCATGCTTGCGTCGAGCGACGCCAGTGCGTCCGGCGAGCAGACGTTGCGCTTCGCAGCCGGGTTCGCCTTCCTCTTCGCGATCTTTGCCGCCTTCGCCTCGCGCGGCGCACGCCGCCGACGCCCATCGTCCTGGACCCTGGCGGCGATTCTCCAGCTGACCCTGGCGGTCGGGACCGGGATCGCCATCCTGGTGGCGACCTGGCATCCCATCTATCTGGTCGGGTTCGCGCTCGCGGCGGTCGTCATGCTCGTCCTCTCGACCGCGTCGGTGCGGCGCGCACTCGGCCAGGAGTGATCGGAAGCGACGAGCTGGCCGCAGGTTCCTGACAGATATGGTCATGATCCGGCGCTAGTCTGAGCTCGATGCCGGACCTCAATCCACACGATCCCGGCCCGCAGCTGGCCGGTGACCGCGGCGAGGCACACGCCATCGCAGCGCGCGAGCCACTGGCGATCGGACGCGCCAGCGTCCGCATCGGCACCGCCTCATGGACCGATCCGACCATGACCGCCCCCGGCGTCTTCTACCCGCCGGATGCCGGCACAGCGGAAGATCGGCTCGTCTATTACGCCAACCAGTTCCCGCTGGTCGAGGTGGATGCCACCTACTACGCGCTCCCGTCGCGTCGAACCGGCGAGCTGTGGCTCGAGCGGACGCCTGCCGACTTCACGTTCGACATCAAGGCGCATGCCCTGATGACCGGCCAGCCGTCGGAGGTGAGCCGGCTGCCGAAGGACCTGCGCGAGGAGCTGCCGGCCGAGATCCTCGACAAGAAGCGCGTCTACGCGCGCGAGCTGCCCAACGAGATCGAGGACGAGATCTGGGCCCGGTTCATGGACGGCATCGAGCCGCTTCGCAGCTCCGGCAAGCTGGGTGCGATCTTCCTCCAGTATCCACGCTGGTTCTTCCCGACCAACGAGTCGCGAGACGAGATCGTGAAGGCGCGGGAGCGCCTTGGCGACACGCCGTTCGCGGTCGAGCTGCGTCACGCGAGCTGGTTCAACGAGAAGAACGCGGAGCGAACGATCCGCTTCCTGGAGAAGTACGAGATCCCATTCGTGATGGTCGACGCGCCGCCGGGGACGAAGTCATCGGTTCCCCCGATGACGCTCGTCAGCTCGCCGAAGATGGCCGTCGTCCGCTTCCACGGGCGGCGGACTGAGACCTGGGAGAAGTCGGGCATCCCGGTCGTCGAGCGCTTCCGGTACCTCTACGACGAATCGGAGCTCGGCGAATGGGTCCCGCGCATCCGCGAGGCCGCCGCGGAGGTGCCGGAGGTGCACATCCTGATGAACAACTGCTACGCCAACTACGGGACGACCAACGCGCGCGAGATCGCGGACCTCCTGGCGGCCGAGGTACCGCGCCTCGATCGCTGAGCCGCTACGCTGATCGGGTGGGGAAGCTCGGTGGACCGCTCTGCCTGGTCCTGGCGATGATGCTGCTGGCGGCCTGCACGTTCCCGCCGCCGCGAACGCCGACCCCCGCGCCGACGGCCTCACCGTCCCCCACCCCCTCGCCGACGCCGACCCCCACGCCATCTCCGACACCATCGCCCAGCCCGGCGGCGGCCGTCCCGGACTTCGCCGCCGGCGAGATCGTCTCCACCACCACCGACGGGCTGCGGGTGCGCGGCCTTCCCGGCCTCGAGCGGCGCGTCGTCACCGGCCTGCTTCCCAACGCCTTCGCGCTGCGTGTGGTGATGGGACCAATCCCGGTGGACGATCTCGGTTGGTACCTCGTTGCCGACGCCGACGCGCGCGAGCCCGACTTCACCGAGGGCTGGGTCGCGGCCGGGTTTGAGCCCGATCCGTTGCTTGCCTCAACGGGCGAAACCGCCGACGACTCGCCCGCCGTCGCCTCGATGGACCAGGTCGGCGACGCGGAGCAGGGTCCGATCGAGATCGGATCCGGGGATCACGCGATTCGCTGGATCGCGCTGGACCCGGAGCACATCCGGTGCTCGTTCGGGGTCTCGTTCACGCCGGCGGGCGGCACGGACCCCGTTCCCGCCATCCGGGCCACGATCGGCACGGGGGTCGACCGGGGTACGCTGCAGCCGCAGTCATTCGCCGCGCTCGACCTCAGCGGTCCCGTCTTCGCAACCGTGACCTCTGATTGCGCCTGGGCGCTGGTGATCGTTCGCATCCCGCCGGACGCATCGCCCTCGCCCACGCCCTGAGCCGCCGGGCACCGGCAACTAGCGGTTCGCGCCTTCCAGCGACTCCGTCAGCTCCGCGTCGTTCGGGTCGTAAAGGAGGCAGATGAAGCTGCGGTCGCCATCGCCCCAGGACTCCTCGGACGGCGAAATCATGGAGCCATAGATCTCGGAGGTGGCGTACGGCGCGCCGACGTACGGCTCGAAGTCCGGCTCGCAGACCTGTGTGAAGATCGCGTCCAGCTCACTGTCGGGCGGATACGTGCCATCGCCCTCGTACGTCGAGAGCGCGAAGACCTCGTACTCGTGCGGCTCGGTGCATGGGACGCCATCCACATCGCTGATCTCAGCCTCCTCGGCCCCATTGAAGCAGTCGCCCACCTGCAGCTCATCGACGGACACGTTCCCGGCGGAGGCCAGGGACCCGTCGTCGCCGCGGCGCGCGGCCGTCAGGTAGCCAACCACGAGCGCGATGGCGAGGGCCGGGATCCACCAGTAGCGGATCCAGCGGCGCCAGCCCGGGCCGGCGGTGGGGGTCGCCGCGCCACCGCCCTGGGCCGCCCAGGCAGTCTGGTCGGCCGGGGTCGCCTCGGATCCGCGCTGCAGGCCGCAGCGCTGGCAGACGGCATCGGTCTCGTTGTTGTCCGCGAAGCAGCGCTTGCAGACCCACCGCTCGTTCACGGCGAGACTGTAGCCGATCCCGAACCCCGCTCGCGCCAGTACGTTTGGACGAAGCGCTCCTGGGCCTCGGTCTCGACTGCCATCGGGTGCCGCAGCTCCCGGACGCGTGCAATTGCGGCGTCCGCCTCCCAGCCGGCGGCAACCAGCGCGCATGCGGCCACCGTCCCGGTGCGGCCGACGCCGCCCATGCAGGCAACGGCCACGTCGGCGCTGTCGCGGCCCTCGACCACGGAGCGCAGGATCTCGTCCATCTCGGCCGTGCTTGCGGGAGGCGCTCCATCCGGCATCGGGTGCCGGTCGACCTCGAGGCCAAAGCCGGCGGCGCGCTCGACGAGCTCCGTGTCGCTCCAGCGCGCGAGCTCCTCGTCCTCGACGAGGAGGATCAACCGAACGATGCCGGCACGGCTGAGTGCGGCCAGATCCCGCTCGAGGTCGGCTCGATAAACATGGCCCGGATAGCGCACCGATGGACCACGCTTGCCCGGCAGCACCGTCATCCCGATCCGCCCGGGTCGTCCATCCGCGAGGTCGCTCGCCGGGAGCCAGTCGATCCGCGGCGGCGGATCGATGCCCGATTCGGTCACCTAGTTGAGCTGGCCGTTGCCACGCGAGCAGAAGTGACCCTTCGGATCCAGCGGTTCTCCGCAGAACGGGCAGGCGGGACGGCCGGACACCACGAGCGCCTCTGCCCGCTGGACGAAGGCGCGAGCGCTCGGAGCGTCGATCCGGACGCGGAGGAGATCAGGACCCTCCTCGGCGTCGTCGGGCAGCTCCGCGTACTCGCCGTCATCGGTCGGCGTCTGTGCCTCGATGACCACGGCCTCCTTGCTCGCATCCCACGCCAGGGCCATCGCCCCGACCCGGAACAGCTCGACCACGGGCTCCTCGAGCGGAAGCTCGTCGGCGGCCTCCGACTGCGCGGGGGCCTCGACCGCGTCGAGCAGGTCGTCGAGCCGCTGGGCAAGGGCCGCCACCTGCACCTTCTCGAGGGCAACGCTGATCAATGCGCCGCCCTTGCGCGCCTGGAGATAGAAGGACCGATCGCCGGGCTCCCCGACCGTCCCCGCCAGGAACCGATCGGGTTCGTCGAAGATGAAGAGTCGTCGTGTCATCGGCTCCATCGTAGCGGTTGCCGACCCGGTACAGTTTCGGTGCAGATGAGCACCATCGCCGGCTCGAGAGCGATCTGACCGATGCGACAGCGGCTCCGCCCATTCCGCGACCGCGCCATGGCCCGTCGACCGGGCGACGACGACGCTCTCCCCCTCTCGCCTCGAGCGCGCCGGATCGGAGGATGGATCGCCGCCGCGCTCCTGATCGGCGGCATCGCCCTCGCGTTCCGCATCCTGGGCGGCAACGGCGACGGAACGGTCGTCGATTCGTCGCCGTCGGGCTCGACCGGCTCATCCGCCCAGGGCATCACCTTCGGGACGGCGCTCGACCCGGCCACCGGAGAGGTGGCGGCGGATGCCCGCACCGAGCGCTTCGCCGAGGGCGACACCTTCGTCTATTCGGTGACCCCGTCGGGATCGGTCCCACCTACCGTGTACGTCGAGGTGGAACGGACGGGCGGTGGCACGGCCGAGGTGGTCCAGGAGCCGGTCGACGGGCAGGTGTTGCCGAACCCGGCCGTCATCGCCTTCACCGTCCCGGCGTCCGTCCTGCTGGACGCCTTCGGACCCGGGCACGTACCTGATGCTCATCTACGCCGATCCGGCGGGCGACCCGCTCGCGGAGGGATCGTTCGAGCTCATCGCCCCGCTCGTGAGCCCCAGCGCCACGTAGGGACGAGAAAGGGACCGGAGACGTGCCCCATCTCCGATCCCAATTTAGCAAGCCGGCGTGCCCATCCGACTCGTCTTTGCGCAGAGTACGGTCCCTCAACCGCACTTGTCAACACTCAATTGACCGAAAGCGCCTCGCTGGTGAGCTCATAGGCGCCGCGGTGGTCGCCCGCATCGGCCCGCAGATCGGCCCATTCGCGGAGGACCTCGCGAAGGCGGAGCGGAACGCGACTCGAGCGGGCCAGCGCTGCCGCATCGGCGAACCGCTGCTCTGCTGCCGGCAGCTGCCCGTCCGCGCGCAGCGCGCGCGCTTCGGTGAGCATGGCGGCCAGGCTGGCGAGCTCATTGCCGCTGCGTGTGGCGTAGTCACGCGCGTCGGCCGCCAGGCGTAGCGCACCGGCCGTGTCGCCGGCAGCCAGCGCGACCTGCGCCTCGGTATCGGCGACCGCTGCCATCCAGCGCTCGTCTCCGGTGCTCTCGATCTGGGCGCGGGCGTCGCTCGCGAGCTCGCGGGCTCGGTCGATCTGGCCGACTGCCAGGTAGGCCAGCGCAAGGTCGTTCTCGATGCGTGCCGATTCGAAGATCGCGCCGGCGGCGCGGTAGAGGGCCATTCCCTGCGTTCCGGCGCGAATTGCCGCCTCGAAGTCGCCGACCTCCCGATAGCCGATGGCGAGATTGAACAGGAACGCGGCGCGGCGCCGGTCGTCCAGGTCGGCGGCGAGCCCACGGGCCTCTTCGAGATAGGCGAGCGCGCGGGGCGCCTGGCCCGCGCGTGACTCCACCGCCGCCAGGGAGGTGAGCAGGCGCATCTCGAAGTCGGGCTCCACGTGCAGCCCACCGCGGACCTGCTCGAGCAGTGCGCTCAGCAGGCTGCGGGCGTCCGGCTCGTTGTCCGACTGATAGAGGCCGTAGGCGAGCCAGTAGCGCGCGAGCGCTGCATCCCCGTCGCGGGAGGCCAGCCCGTAGATGCGCGCGGCCTCCGACGCGGCGGCGATCGCCTCCTTGCCGCGATCGAGGCGAGCGAGCGCTTCGGCGAGACCGCGCAGCAGATCCGCGCGCGATGCCTCGTCGGACGAATCCTCGAGCAGGGCCCGATACCCGTCGGCCGCCACCTGCCACTCGCCGGCGGCGAGCTGCATGTCGACCTCGAGGCGGGTCCACGCCGGATGAGCCTCGTCGATGAAGTGGCTGGCCGGCAGGTTGAGCCGCTCGGCGATGTGGTTGAGGGCGACCATCGACGGCCGCGCGATGCCCGTCTCGAGGGCGCTCACGTAGGCCTTGGTGTACCGGTCTCCGGCGACCTGCTGCTGGGTGAGCCCCGCACGGTGGCGCGCCTCGCGAATCCGGTGACCGATGCGGTGCGCGAGCTCGCGGTCGCTCTCGGTGGCTCGGGCGGTCGTCTTCGTCCTTGGCATGGCGAGCAGTCTACACCCGGTAGGCAAGCCTCATTTGACCGGGGACTGACCCAATCGTACTGCCCGAATCACGTCAACCGGGACCGTCGGGTCATTGTCCGTCGCCCTGCGCCGCGCGACGGTGCCTGAGCGCAACTCCCCGGTAGACGGGGTGGGCGTTCCACATCAAGGAGAGTCAGATGCGTTCGAAGCGAATCCTGCGCTCCCTCGTGGTCGCCGGCACGGCAGCGGCGCTGAGCATCCTCAGCATCGTCTCGACCGTCATGGCCGTCACGGGCGGCGGCGATTTCCCCCGCGTCCGCTAAGCGAAGCACTCGCCCGGACAGTCCGTCCGGGCCTTGAGCGACCCGACCCCTGGTGCCTGTGCGGGCTAGTGCCCGTGCTGGTAGTAGGGGTTCGCGCCTGCATCGTGGTCGGTGACGTCGACGATCGCCTGGATCGCCGGTACCGCGGCGCGGATGGCCGTCTCCACGCCCTGCTTCAGGGTCACGTCCACGGCGGCGCAGCCCTGGCAGCCACCGCCGAACCGCATGAACGCGGTCCCGTCCTTCACCTCGACCAGCGTCACCTGCCCGCCGTGTGAGCCGACGCCCGGGTTGATCTGCCGGTCGATGACATCCTGAACGGCGCGCGCCACGGGGTCCTGCCAGCCCTCGTTCGGGTTGGCGATGCGCAGCCCGCCGCCGGTGACGGCCGGATCGAGCTCGATCGTTGCGCCTGCCAGATCGGTGGCCGTCGCGGGGTCGAGCACGACCGTCAGGCCGTCCGATTCCACCGCAAGATCGTCGGCCGCACGCTCACGCGGGTCCTCGAGCGCGATCTCGTATCGGAATCGCGGCCCGTCCTTGGCGAGGATGCGGACGCGCAGAGCCGCTTCGGGGAAGTCGTTGAAGCTGCGGACCCCGTCGATCTTGGTTCGGGCGTCCGGGCTGATGGTGAGCAGCTGATCGATCATCGGCACCCATGCTACCTCGTTCAGCCGAGTGGCGGCAGATCCTGTTCATCGGTGAGCACCGGCGCGAACGGATCACCGACCTCGGCGACACGCGCCGGGGCCTCGCGGATGGTCCATCGGTCCGGCCGCAGCGCGGTGTCCTCGAGCTCGTCCCAGCTGATCGGCATGCTCACCGGGGCACCGGCCGCCGGTCGAGGGCTGTACGGCGCGACGAGCGTCTTGTTGATCGCGTTCTGGGTGTAGTCGAGCCGAGCCTTGCCCCTCCGCGCCCGCTTCGCCCACTCCCAGCTGACCAGGTCGGGCACCGTCGCGCCCACGGCGCGCGAGAGTCCCTCGACCCATGCGCTCGTGTCGGCGAAGGAGGGACCGGGATGGATGCGGATCCAGACCTGGATCCCCCGCTTTCCGGTCACCTTCGGATATCCGCGCACGCCGAGGTGGGTCAGGGCGGTCCGGAACAGGCGCGCCAGCGCCACGACCTCGTCCCAGGTCGTGTCCGGTCCGGGGTCGATGTCGATCAGCGCGTACGACGGCCGATCCGGCGTCTCGGCCGGCGAGGTCCACGGGTGGAGCTCGATGGCCGCCTCCTGCGCGAGCCACATCAGGGTCGCCGGCTCGTCGACCACCGTGTAGTCCTTCGGCCCCTCCTCGCGGTGGTGGTAGGTCCAGCGCTTGACCCAGTGCCGGCGCGTGCTTCGGCAGGTCCTTCTGCCAGAACCCCTTCTGCCTCGACGCCGTTCGGGAAGCGCTGCACCGTGAGCCCGCGGTCGCGCAGATACGGCACCAGCGTCGGCCCAATGGCGAGGTGGTAGCGGAACAGGTCGCGCTTGGTGACCGGCTCGCCCCCGTCGCGGCCGGGGAAGAGCACCTTGTCGAGGTTGGTGACGCGCACCTCGCGGCCCGCCACCTGCCAGATGCCCTCGCTTCTCCATGGCTTCGAGAGCGGCGGCGGCGTCATCGGTCTGCATCGGCGCAGTGTGGACCTCGCGCTCGGCGGCGGCAGTCGCGGTCGTCGCGTCGACCTCGCGCTCGCGCCGGACCGATGTCGGCGCCTTGCCGATCTCGAGGCCCTTGAAGGCGGCCTGGCGCAGCAGATCGTCCGCCGTCCAGTCCGCGAACTCGACCCGGATGACGAGCTTCGGCTCGACCCAGTGCGCGCCCTTCAGCCTCGGCACCGGGTCAAGGACCGATGTGTCACGCGCAAGCTCATCGAGCGTGATGCGCAGCTCGCGGCGGGTCTTCGTGTCGATCCCGCTGCCCACCTGTCCGGCATGCGCCCATCGATCGCCCGACCGCACCGCGACGATGAGCGAGCCGAGGTCGCGATGCGTCCCCTGCCCCTCGAGCCACCCGACGACGACCACTTCCTGCTCGCGGCGCAGCTTGAACTTGAGCCAGCTGCGGGACCGGCGGCCGGCCTCGTACGGCGAGCGGCGCAGCTTGGCCACGATGCCCTCCAGCTCCTGGGCGCGCGCCGCCTCGGTGAACGCCAGGCCGTCGCCGACGACGTGGCTGGCGTACCCGACGCGCGGATGCGGGCGCAGGCGCGAGCGCAGCAGCCGCTTCCGCTCCTCGAGCGGCACGAGCAGCAGCGAGCGACCATCGAGATGGAGCAGGTCGAAGACCTGGTAGACGACCGGCGCCGGCTGGCCGGGTGCCTTCGACCCCGGAACCCGGCCGGTGCGGATGCCCGTCCGGTCCTGCAGCAGGCTGAAGCTCGGGCGCCCATCGGCGTCGAGCGCCACCACCTCCCCGTCGACGATCGCCTCGCGCGCATCGATCCAGGGAGCCTCCCCCGCCAGCTCGGGGAAGTAGCGCGACGCGTCCAGCTGGTTACGCGTCCAGATCCGGGCGCGACCGTCACGCACCACCGCCTCGACCCGGTAGCCGTCCCACTTGACCTCGAACAGCCAGTCGGGGTCGTCGAAGGCGGCGTCCGCCAGGGTCGCCTTCATCGGCGGGATGAAGTCGGGCATGGGCGCCTCGCGAGCCGCCGACAGGTCGATCTCCCCCACCGGACGGGGCGGCTGCGCCTCGAACCGCGCAGGCACCCCGTCGCGCACCTCGTCATTGGTGCGACCGCTCTTCACGCTGCGCGGGTGATCCTCCGCGTCCCAGCCGGCCACCGCGTCCGCGTCGCGCTTGTGAAGGAGCAGCCATCGCTCGCGCTCGTCGTCGCGGCCGCCGCGGTTGTCGGTGCGGATGATCGTGAATCGCCCGCGCAGCTTCTCGCCGTACAGCACGAACTTGATCTCGCCCTTGCGCAGTGCGACCGACGGATCCGGCGTCTCGGCCTCGGGCTCGAAGGTGCCCCAGTCCCACACGATGACGTCGCCCGCCCCATATTGGGCTTTCGGGATGACTCCCTCGAAGTCGAAGTACTCGATCGGGTGGTCCTCGGTCCGCATCGCCAGCCGGCGGGCCGCCGGATCCAGCGTCGGGCCCTTCGGCACGGCCCAGCTCACGAGCACGCCGCCGATCTCCAGTCGCACGTCGTAGTGCAGCGCGGTCGCTCGATGGCGCTGGACGGTGAACCGGCCGCTGCGCTCCACCAGCTCGCCGGGCGCCGGCTCCGGCGTGGCTCCGAAATCGCGCTTGCGCCGATACTCCTCGAGCGGCATCGGGCTCAGCCGGGCAGCTCGAGGTCGCCGAGGGTGGGCAGCACCAGCGTCGCGCCCGCGTCGCGCAGCGCCACCTCATCGACAGCGGCGCCGGCCAGCACGCCGATGGCGACCATCCCCGCCGCGCTCGCGGCCCGCATGTCCCAGGTCGAGTCGCCCACGTACCAGCACTCCGTGGGGGCAACGCCGATCTCACGAGCGCCGAGCAGGAGGAGGTCGGGCGCCGGCTTGGCTCGCTCGACGTGGCTGCCATCCACGATCCGGGGCTCGTGATCGAGCCCCAGCGCGGCGATCGAGGCCGTCACCTGCTCGCGCCGCGACGAGGTGGCGATCGCCCACGTCAGCCGGCGCTCGTCCAGCGCGCCCAGGAGCTCCCGGACGCCGGGGAGCGGCTTCGGATCCCGGTTCCGCTCGTCGAACAGCTCGCCGCTGCGCCGATCGATGGCCTCCGCCTCCTCATCGGTCAGGCGCCGCCCGGCCGCCGACGCAACGTCGCGGGCCAGCTGCCGGCCATCCATCCCGATCATCGGCTCCAGCTGCGAGCGCGTCGCGGGGATGCCGAGCTCCCCGAAGACGGCCGCCCAGGCGTCGATGCGCGCCGGCACGGTGTCGACCAGCGTTCCGTCGAGGTCGAAGAGGATCGCGTTGGGTGCTCGCGCGGCTGGCATCGGTCGTACGATACCGGGCCGATGCCTTCCGAGTTCGCCCGCCACTGGACGCTCGACCCGAGCATCACGTTCCTGAACCACGGCTCGTTCGGCGCGACGCCGCGACCGGTGCTGGCGGCCCAGGACGCCTGGCGCGAGCGGATGGAGCGCGAGCCGGTCGCCTTCTTCGTCCGCGACCTGGAACCGGCCCTGGATCAGGCGCGCGCTGCGCTCGCCGCATTCATCGGGGCCGACGCAGAGGACCTCGTCTTCGTCCCGAACGCCACCGCCGGCGTCAACACGGTTGCGAGCTCGCTCGAGCTCGAGCCCGGGGACGAGATCCTCGCCACCGATCACGGCTACAACGCCGTCGGGAACATCCTGCGGGTTGCCGCCGAACGCGCGGGCGCGCAGGGTCGTGATCGTCCCGGCTTCCCTTCCCCGGTTCGAGCGCCGAGGAGGCGACCGACCTGATCGTCGGCGCCGTGACGCAGCGCACCCGGCTTGCGGTGATCGACCACGTCACGAGCACGACCGCCCTCGTGCTGCCGGTCGACCGAGATCGTGCGCGCCCTGTCCGAGCGCGGGGTCGACACGCTGGTCGACGGGGCGCATGCGCCGGGAATGCTCGACCTCGATGTGACGTCGATCGGTGCCGCGTACTACACCGGCAACGGCCACAAGTGGCTGTGTTCACCGAAGGGCGCCGGCTTCCTCCACGTTCGACGTGACCTGCACCCACGCGTGCGTCCGCTGGCCATCAGCCACGGGGCGAACTCGCCGCGAACCGACCGATCGCTCTTCCGGCTCGAGCACGACTGGACGGGCACGGCGGATCCCTCGGCGTACCTGAGCATCCCGGCGGCGATCGAGTTCGGGGCGGGCCTGCTCGACGGCGGCTGGCCGGCCCTGCGCAAGCGGAATCGGGAGGTGGCGTTGCGCGGACGCGACCTCCTCTGCACGGCGCTCGGGCTCGATCCCGCGGCGCCCGACACGATGGTCGGCAGCATGGCCACGCTCGCGCTCCCGCTCGAGCCCGCAACCGCGCCGCTCGACGACGGGATCACCGACGACGCGCTCCACGCGGCGCTCGAGGCGCAGGGCATCCAGGTGATGGTCGCGCCGTGGCCGCAGCGCGCTGACGGCGGCCGGTGGCGGCGGGTCATCCGGGTCAGCGCCCCGGCGTACGTGGCGCTCGACGACATCGAGCGCCTCGCCCGAGCCCTTCCGGGGGCATTGGCCGGAGTCGGCGGACTAGGATCAGCCCATGCCGATCGATCCCGCCACGCTCGATCCGGACCCGATCCGGCAGCTCGCCGCCTGGCTGGCCGATGCATCCGCGACCGGCCTGCCGCTTCCGAACGCGTTCGCGCTGGCCACCGCCGACGACGAGGGCATGCCATCCGTCCGCTTCGTGCTGCTCAACGGGCTCGACGCCGACGGGCTGCGCTACTTCACCCACCGCGGCAGTCGCAAGGGTCGGGACGTCGCCATCAACCCGCATGCCGCGGCCGCCTTCTGGTGGCCGTCGCTGGATCGCCAGGTCCGCGTCAACGGCTCGGTTCGCCTGCTGAGTGATGCCGATTCGCTCGCCTACTGGCGCACGCGGCCGCGGGGCAGCCAGCTCTCGGCGACGGTGTCGGCCCAGGGCCAGGAGGTCGGGTCGCGCGAGGAGCTGGAGGCCCGGGTGGCGGAGCTGGCGGCGCGGCAACCCTGGCGAGCTGCCGCTGCCGCCGATGTGGGGCGGTTACCTCATCGTGCCGCGCATCATCGAGTTCTGGGAAAGCCGAGCGGACCGGCTGCACGACCGCGTCGAGTATCGGCGTGGCGGCGACGGCTCATGGAACCGGCGCCGGCTCCAGCCCTAGCCGTCCTCCTCGTCAGCGCCGGGAAGCTCGACCACGACCGCCGCGTGGCGTGGTGAGCGGTTGTAGGCCGCGGCGATCAGCGCGCCGATCAGTCCACCGATCAGCCCGGCCACCAGCGCGACCACGAGGGCCACGATCGGGATGACCGCGTACCACGTGCTCGAGATCCAGCGCAACGCCCCGACCTGGTCGCCGAGCGGCAGCAGCGTACTGGCGACGCCGAGCGTGAAGGCGAGGTCGCGCTGCCACTCCAGCAGGGTGCCGGCGAACCAGGCGAGGATCGCACCCAGGACGGCGCCGATGACGAGCCCGAGCGCTCCGCCGACCCACGCGCCGGCCCCGAAGGATGCCCGGACCGAGACGGACGCCAGCCTCCCGCGTACCAGCCTCACCTGGCCGTCCCCACCGCGCGACCCCCGCGACGGGTCAGGACCAGGAGCGCCAACGCCAGGCTCCCGATCGACAGCGTGACCGCGTAGGCGAGATAGACGGCAAGCGACCAGTCACCGACGAGGCTGGGCTGGCCGGCCGCGGGGCCGATCGAGGTCGGGCTCCAGCGCGAGCGCGTCGCCGCGCCCGCCGGGCGCCAGGAACGCCTCGGAGGCAACCACGCCGGCGGGCCGCAGGCTGCCGTCCGGCCGGTAGAGGCCGAAGTCCTCCACCCCGATTCCCGAGATCTGGGTGGCGAAGTCGCGCAGCGTCCACCACGTGGCGGCCGCCACGAAGCCGGCCTGCGCGTCGCCGCGGAGGTACTCGATCGCTCGGTACGTGTCCTCGAAGATCGCCCGCTGGCGCTCCTCGTCGGCCGGCCGATCGGCCCAGCGACCGAACTCGAGGATCATGATGGGCTTGCCGGGGTTCGCGTTGCGAGCCGCAATCAGCGCCGGTCCGGTATCGGTGGCCGGACTCTCGCCGTAGAAGACGCCGTGGTAGAAGGTGAAGCCCGCCACGTCGAGCGGCGCGTGGGTCGGGTCATCCGGCGCCCATCCATACGCGGCCTGGCCGGTCAGCCGCGTCCCGTCGATGGCACGGTCGACTTCGTGGAGCTCCCGCAACGCATCGGTCCGCTCGTCGTCGCCGCCCGACTCGTTGGCAAACCCGTGAAAGAGCACGGACGGACGGTTCATGTCGCGGAGCGCCATCTCACGCACCATCTGCTGCGGGATTCCGCGGCCCATGGTGCGCTCGAAGACGAGCGGGGTGGCGTGGTAGAGCGGGATCTCCTCCCAGACGGCGAATCCCAGCCGGTCGGCGAGCATGAGCGTGATGGGGTCGGCCGGTTGATGTCCGGTCCGCAGCAGGTCGGCGCCGACCGCCGCGGCCTCGCGCAGCGTCTCCCGCGCGTCCGCCGCGGTCTGCACCGGGCTTCCCCGCACGAGCTCGCCCTCAGCGCCGAACTCGAGCGTCTCGCCATGCAGTCCGACGCCCCGGAAGAAGGCTGGCTCGCCGTTGAGGAGCACCTGCGGTGCGTTCGGATCGACGGAGACGTGGCGGATGCCGAAGGTGGTCCAGAACTCGTCGCGGTCGCGGCCCTCGCGGGCATCCAGCGGTGGAGCGCCGGCCAGCAGCTGGAGCCGAAGCACGTAGAGCCACGGGACCGCCGGGGTCCATAGGTCCGCATCGCCGAACTCGATGGTGAGCGTGGTGCCGCCAACGCCGCCGGGGCCGGGGAACGGCACCTCCTGCTCGACGACGGCCAGCGGATCGGTGATGTCCGCCACCAGGGAACGCGGGTCGGGGTCGAGCAGGTTGTCATCGTCCACGGAGGCAGCCAGGACCGTCGCCCGCAGGATCGCCGTCCCGGCGGGCACGTCCGGCGCGCCATCGGGTGCCGCGCTCCGTGCGCCGGCAAGTGTCTCCGAGTGGTCGAGCAGGACCTCGACGTCCACCGCATCGAGGTGCGTCACCACGTCGGCCCGCGTGACGTGCGACGGCGTCGACGCCTCGAGCCACACCGGTCCGGTCAGCCCGCCGTAGTTCCACCAGTCGATGAGCCCCCACGGGACCGTGTCGTTGCGCGTTCCGAGCGGGATGGTGTGCACGCGCACGGCCAGCACGTTCGGCTGCCCGAGCAGGACGTGTGCGCCGACGTCGAAGGCGAAGGGCGTCGCGCCCCCTTCGTGATAGCCGAGCCAGGCGCCGTTCAGCCACACGTCGGCGACGTAGTTCGCGGATCCGAAGCGCAGGGTGACGGCCAGTCCCGCCCAGTCGGCCGGCATGTCGAACGTGCGCCGGTACCAGGCGCCCGTCTCCTCGCCGTCCGGAGGCGGGTTGGTGGTTCCCGGTACGGCGAGCATCTCCCAGCCCGCGTCGTCGTATGACGGAAGCTGTCGCTCCCCCGCCTCCGCCTCGATGTCGGCCAGCGACGTGTCCCTCGCGGTCATCGTCAGCCGCTGGTCCAGATCCATGCGCTCGACGCGCCACGGTCCGTCCAGGTCCAGCCGCGGCCTCGGCTGCCAGTCGAAGCTCGGCACCGGCGTTCCGTTCTGCATGGCGACGGCGAGCCCGCCGCTCTCGATGATGGTCAGCGTCGGGGCCAGCGTGCCGGCGGTGCCGGTGGGCAGGCATGCGGCCAGCCCCAGGACCAGCAGCCCGAACGCCAGGAGTGCGGAACGCATCGGAATCATGATGGCAGCGCTCGCCGGCCCGTGCAGTCGGGCATACTCGGACGGTGAGCGCACACGTCGTCGTCATCGCCTCCCTCAACGTCGACCTGGTTGTCGTCGCCGATCGGCTCCCCCTCCCGGGTGAGACCGTGCTGGGCGGCGAGTTCGGCACGCACGACGGCGGGAAGGGAGCCAACCAGGCGGTTGCGGCGGCGCGCGTCGGGGCGCGGGTGAGCGTCATCGGGGCCGTGGGGAACGATGCCCATGGAGAGCGCGCCGTTGCGTCGCTGGCGGCCGAGGGGATCGACACCTCTCGCGTTCGGCGGCTCGAGGCGGAGCCCACCGGCGTGGCGATCATTGCGGTCGGGCCGCGGGGCGAGAACCAGATCGTGGTGGCGCCGGGGGCCAACGCACTGCTCGAGCTGGACGACGACGACCGAGTCCTGATCGGCTCGGCTGACGTGGTGCTGACCAGCCATGAGGTTCCCCCGGCAACAGCCATCGACGCGCTGCGGACGGCGCACGCCGCCGGCATCACGGCCATCCTCAACCCGGCACCCGCTCGCGCGCTCTCGTCGGAGATCCTCTCGCTCGGCCCGATCCTGACGCCGAACGAGCACGAGCTGGTGGTCGCCATCGGCAACGATGTGACCGACACCGCGCTCGATGAGCTGGCCGCCCGCCACCATGGGCCGATCATCGTCACCCAGGGTCCGGCGGGGGCTCTGTTGGCCGAGGGCGACCAGCGCGATCGGTTCGACGGCTGGCTCGCGCCGCGCGTGGTCGACACGACCGGGGCCGGCGACACGTTCTGCGGCGTCCTGGCCGCCTGGCTCGCCGAGGATCGCCCGCTGGCCGAGGCGATCAACGCCGCCAACGCGGCCGGCGCCCTGTCGGTCGCCGCCGTCGGCGCCCGGGCCGGGATGCCCACCCGGGAGGCGCTCGACACCTTCCTGCAGGGACCCCGCGAGTAGCCGGTCGCGACGAGGATCGGTCCGGGCACACCACGTGCTTAGCGATCGCCCGTCAACCAACCGCGACCCACGGAGGATTCATGGACGCCATCGCTCTGCTCAAGGCGGACCACGACAAGGTCAAGAAGATGCTCGCCGACGGTGAGGAGACCACCGAGCGCGCCGAGAAGACGCGCACGGAGCTCTTCGACAAGCTGAAGTCCGAGATGCTGATCCACGAGCGGATCGAGGAGGAGATCTTCTATCCGGCGCTCAAATCACATCCGAAGGCCAGGGACATCGTGCTCGAGGGCTACGAGGAGCACCACGTCGTCGACGAGATCATGGGCGAGCTCGAGGAGACCGACGTGACGGACGAGACCTGGGGCGCCAAGTTCAAGGTCATGAAGGAGAACATCGAGCACCACATCGAGGAAGAGGAGGGCGACATGTTCAAGCAGGCTCGCCAGGTCTTCGAGGCCGATGAGCTCGAGGAGCTCGGGGCTCGCATGATGGAGCTCAAGCAGCTCGGCCAGCAGGTCGAGGCCGGCTGACGGCGGCCCTCGACAGTTGGTCTGCTAGACCACGTGTGCCGCGGCGTCGATCGTCCGCGCGGCGCGCATGGTCCGTTTGGCGTAGGCGATCGCCGCCTTCACGCTGAGGACCGGCTCCGAGTCGTATGGGCCGCGGAGCGCGTACGCGCGACGATAGATCATGAGCCGCTCGAGGAAGTCGTTGCGCTCTCGCCGATCCATCGGTCTGTCCTTCCACCCACTCGATGGGACCGACGTTTGTCGGGCCTCGACCGAGTGGACTCAGGATCCCGGATGCGCGCATCGCGAGCATCGGGCAAGCGGCCGGGATCGTGCGCGACAAGCGTGGCATCGTCGCGGCTGAATGGCGTAGCCGCCGCGGGCATGGAAGGGCCGGGCGCGTCCGAGGGGAAGAAGGAGGCAGCCCGGCTAAGTCCGTACGGTACCGGGTGGTGGGCCGGGCCGTCATTACATATCGATCATGACGGTCACGTAATGACAGCGCCGTTGGGCCTCAGGTGTCGCTCTCGCCGGCGGTCAGCGCACCACCGGCACGCGCCGGCGAGCCCGGATCGGGTCGTGCCAGACCGTGCTTCGTGGCGTACCTGACCAGCGCGCCGCCACCGTGGAGGTTCAGCTTGGCCGCGGTGTTCGCGAGGTGTCGCCGCACCGTGTGCGCGCTGATGCCAAGCACGCGGCCGATGGCGGTGGCGGTGTTGCCGCTGGCCAGCAGGCTCAGTACCTCGCGCTCGCGCCGCGTCAGCGACGAGCCGGACCGTAGCCATCGCAGGCCGTCCTCGATCACCGGACCGGCGATGCTGCTGTGCACGTAGCGGTCGCCGTGCGCGACCGCCCGAACCGCTGCGCCCAGCTCGTCGGACGTGGCTCCTTTCACCATATAGCCGGCCGCACCGGCGAGCAGCGCCTGGCGCACGGTCTCGGCGTCGTCGAACATCGAAAGGACCAGGACGCGAGCCTCCGGCACCCGGGCCAGCAGCGTCTCGATGAACGGCACGCCATCCTGCTCGCCCAGGCCGATGTCAAGGATGATGACGTCCGGACGGCGGTCGATCGCCAGCTCCAGAGCCTCGTGCGGCGTCCCGGCTTCGCCGACCACCGCCAGGTCGGGCTGCCGGTTGAGGACGAGGATGATTCCCTCGCGCACGATGGCATGGTCATCAACCAGCAGGAGCCTGATCGCGTCGGGCGCGGCAGGGGTCACGTCGAGCGCACCCCCGCGACCGGCTCGGCAACAGGGGTGGGCACGTCGTGCGGGACCGGAACGCGCAGACGGATCTGCGTTCCACTCCCGGGCGCCGTGCTGATCGTCAGCCGCGCACCGATTGCGGCCGCCCGTTCTCGCATGCCCGAGAGGCCGAGGGCGTGCGGGTCGACCTGGTCCGGATCGAATCCGACGCCCTCGTCGGTGACTTCGAGCATGAGGTCACCGGGTTCGCTCCACAGCCGCAGATGGATCTCTCCCCCGCCATGGCGCACGGCGTTGCCCAGCGCCTCCTGCACGATACGAAACACCTCGAGGATGCGGTCGGGTGGCAGCGTCGAGCCGGCAGCCGGATCGAGGTCCGCGACGACCGGCGCTCCGCAGCGAATCGCGAGCTCGTGCAACGCACTCGCCAGACCGCGCTCCATGAGCCGAGGCGGGCGAATCCGCTCGGCCGCGGCGCGCGTCTCCGCCAGCGCCGTCGTCGTCAGCTCACGCGCTCGCGCAACATGCCCGGCTGCGCGCGACTCGCCGAGATCGGCCGCAAGCGCATCGAGGGTCAGCGAGGCTGCCGTGAGTGTCTGCCCGACCCCATCGTGAATGTCGCGCGCCAGCCGGCGGCGCTCCTCCTCCTCGGCGGTGATCAGCCGCTCCCGAGCGCGCCGATAGAGGCCGGCATAGCGTCGGATGGCCGACTGCTCCCGGTCCGCCATCCATGCGACGAGCACGACGATCGCGAACATCAGTGGCCACTCCGTCAGGTCGAGCGCATCGGCGCGAAATCCGAACCTTGGAAGCTGCGCGTAGGCCACCAGGGCGATCGTGGCGGCGGCGATCCGCTGGAAGCAGACGCGGCGGCCGTAGGCGAACGCCTCGATCGTGAGCACGACGAAGACCGCGTGGAAGAGGAACTCCGGTGGACCGAGCTGGGCAAACGTGGCGACCACGATGAGCGTGGCGAGGACATCGAGCGCGAGGAGCGCGCGCCGCCGGCCAACCTGGGTCAGCGCCCGGATGGCGAATGAGTCCTCAGCGCGTCGCCTCAGCCCGCGACGAGCGCGCGGAAACCGGAGAAAGTTGGTCACAGGCGGATCACCCGATTGGTCACCGCTGACTATAGAGCTCCGGTCGTCGCGCGAGAACCATGCAGCGGGGAAGCACGTTCATGACTCCAACTCGCAGTTTCGGGAGGAACCGATGCACCGATCCGCTCATCGTCAGACGCGCGCTTCTCGGATGGCCGCCGCGGCATTGATCGCCGGATTTGCGATCGCCGGCTGCGCGGCCGATTCTGGAGCGTCATCCCAGGCCGCAGGCGGGGGGACAACGATCGATGTGACGCTCCAGGAGTGGTCGGTCAATCCCTCGCGCCGCATCGGCGCCGGCCGGCGAGGTGACGTTCACGGTCACTAACGACGGCCCGGAAGACATCCACGAGTTCGTCGTGCTGAAGACCGACCTCGACCCGGGCGACCTGCCGACCGATGATCACGGGGCGGTCACCGAGGACGGGGAAGGGATCGAGGTCGTCGACGAGATCGAGGACATCCCGGTCGGTGAGACCCAGGAGCTGACCGTGACGCTCGAGGCGGGCAACTACGTCCTGCTCTGCAACATCTACAGCGAGGACGAGGACGAGGCTCACTACCAGATGGGCATGCGGACCGCGTTCGAGGTGACCGACTAGGCATCCGCCGCGATACTGCGGCGATGCCGGACGCCGAGCTGATCGTCCACAACGGCCGGGTCTTTCGGTCCGGGCCGGCCAGGCCCACAAATCGATGCCACCGCCACCGCCATCGCGGTTGGCGGTGGCCGGATCGTGGCCGTCGGCGACGAGCGCCAGGCGCGGGAGTGGGCCGGGCCGGCGACCACGCTCTTCGACGCCGGCGGCGGCCTGGTGATGCCCGGCTTTGACGATGCGCACATGCACCTGCGCGATGGCGCGATCAGCCTCGAACGGCTCGATCTCTTCGGCCTGACCACGCTCGACGCGGTCCAGGCGGCGATCGCAGAGTACGCGGCGACGCGGCCGGGCCAGCCATGGGTCGCCGGTCGCGGCTGGCTCTACGCCGCATTCCCGGGTGGCATGCCAACGCGCGAGCAGCTCGACGCCGTGGTGCCGGACCGTCCCGCATATTTCGAGTGCTTCGACGGGCACTCCGGGTGGGCGAACTCGCGCGCGCTGGACGCGGCGGGGATCTCCGCGGAGACGCCCGACCCGCCCGACGGGCGCATCGTGCGGGACGCCGCGGGGCGCGCGACGGGCGCGCTCAAGGAACGGGCGGTCGAATTGCTCGACCGATTGCTGCCGGTGCCAAGTGAGGCGGAGATGCCGGATCTGCTCGAGCGCGCTCTCCACCGCGCCGCGGAGCTCGGGATCACGTCGGTCCAGGACGCGTGGGGACGGCCTGACGACCTGCGCCTCCTCCGTCGCCTGGCGTCAGACGGCCGGCTTCCGCTCCGCGTCCGCCTCGCGCTCGACATGCCGCCCGGCGGCATCGGCTTCGTGGAGCGGCTCGACGAATTCGAGGCGCTGCGGGCGGAGGAGCCCGACACGGCGCGGCTGCGAACCGGGATCCTGAAATCGTTCCTGGACGGCGTCGTGGAGGCGAGGACGGCCTACCTGCTCGAGCCGTATCCGGGAACCGATGCGCGTGGCGATCCGCGCTGGGAGGACGGTGACCTGCGCGAGGCGGTGGCCATCGCACATGCCCGCGGCTGGCAGGTGGAGCTGCACGCCATCGGCGACGCGGCCGTCCGCCAGGCGCTCGACGCCTACGAGGCGCTGGGACCGGGCGAGGCGGCGTCCAGGCGGCACCGGGTCGAGCACATCGAGACGTTGCACCCGACCGACCTGCCCCGCTTCGCCGGCCTCGGAGTCGTCGCCAGCATGCAGCCGATGCACGCCCTCCCCGAGGCCAGCCAGGTCGACGTCTGGCGCGACATGCTGCATCCGACGGTTGCCGCCAGCGGCTGGCGCCTGCGGAGCCTCCTGGACGCGGGCGCCGTGCTTGCGTTCGGCAGCGACTGGCCGGTCGTGCCGATCGATCCGCTGCTCGAGATCCACGCGGCCGTGCGTCGCCAGACGCCGAGCGGCGAGCCGCCGGGTGGATGGCTGCCGGCGGAGGCGGTATCGATCCCGATGCGCTGGCCTCCGCGACCTGGGGCAGCGCCTACGCGTCGCATGCCGAGGCCGAACGCGGCCACCTGTCCGTCGGCGCGCTGGCCGACCTGATCGTGCTGGATCGCGACCTGCTGCGTGAGGACAGCGGAGCCATCGCCGGCAGCCAGGTCGTCCTTACGGTCATCGACGGCCAGGTCGTCTACGCGGCCTGACTGCTAGCTCTCCGGCGACGTCGCTGCTGCCCGATCGCCCTCAGCCCAGGGCATCAACGGCGGCGGCGTGAAGCTCGCGGCAATGTCGATGCGCCGGCCGCCATCGGCCATGGACGCCGCCGCGGCCTCGAGGATCTCGACGACGTGGGCGGCCTGCTCGGCGCTGGCGCGGTGCGGACGCCCCTCGGCGATGGCGTCCGCCATCTCAGCGACGCCGCGTGCCCACGCCGTGCCGCGAAACGGCGGGCGAACTGGATCCACCAGCTCGTAGCGTTCGCCGTATGAACCGAGCTCGACGGTTGCATCGGCCTTCTCGAAGTTGCCGAGGGCGAGCGACGCATCGTCGCCGTGGAACTCGATACCCTCGCCATTCTTCGCCGGCAGCCCGATGTAGAAGCTGCTCGTCAGCCGCATGACGGCTCCGCCGTCGAGCTCGATGGCGGCAACGATGAGATCCGGGCTGCCGATGCGGAAGGGCGCGCCGCCGACGGTGGTCCGGTCCGGCATGAGCTCCCAGCCCCACGCACGGACCGAGCGAGCCGGCCCGAGGATCGAGGTCACGATCGTCAGCGGATAGACACCCACATCGACCATCACGCCGACGTCGAAGAACGGCACCGGAGCGGGATGCCACGCCTCGATCCGGCCATGGTTGACCTCGGCATACACCGCTCGAACCTGTCCGAGGCGGCCGCTCCGGATCACTGCGGCGGCCGTCTGCTGCGCTTCTCCCAGAAAGGTCGACGGCGAGCAGCCGAGCCGCAGCCCACGCGACGCGGCGAGCGCGACCAGCTCCTGCGCCTCACTCGAGCGGAGCGCCATCGGCTTCTCGCTGTACACGTGGCGCCCCGCCTCGAGGGATCGCTTCGTCACCTCGTAGTGGGCGTGGTGGATGGACAGGTTGACGACGATGTCCACCGACGGATCGGCCAACAGCTCATCGAGGGAGCCGTGGATCGGGCAGCCGTGCTCCGCGCCGAACGCGGCTGCCTTCGCCGCGTCCAGGTCGGTCGCGGCTGCCAGCCGGATCTCTGGGTGAGTGAGGATGTCCCGGGCATAGGCGCCCGCGATGTTGCCGGTGCCGACGATGCCGAGGCCGAGAGGCGTCACGATCGGAGAGGCTACGCCAGTTCGATGCCCTATCGTGGCGTCATGCGACACGATCAGATCGCGCTCCAGCTCTACACCGTCCGCCGTCTTGCCGCCGATGACCTGGCCGGAACCCTGCGCGCGGTCGCTGCCGCCGGCTACCAAGCGGTGGAGGTTGCGGGATTGCCCGACACACCGCCGGACGAGCTGGCGCGGCTGTTGACGGACTCCGGTCTTCGGGTCGTGGCCGCGCACGAGGGCATCGAGCTCCTGCGCGACGACCTCGACGCCGTGGCCGACCGGCTCGCGACGATCGGGTGTCCGCGGGTGATCGTGCCCTGGATGCCCGAAGAGGACCGCCGCACCGCCGACGACGTGCGCCGCTTTGCGGCCGAGCTCGGCGGTTTCGCCGGCGCGCTCGC
Organism: uncultured Chloroflexia bacterium; assembly: GCA_963759405.1. Taxonomy (GTDB): domain Bacteria; phylum Chloroflexota; class Limnocylindria; order QHBO01; family QHBO01; genus JACDBZ01. The sequence goes on from CAVWZA010000019.1 coordinate 267,725, forward strand.
TGAACGCGGGATGCGACTCGGCTATCACAATCACTCGTTCGAGTTCGAGCCTCTGGGCACGACGACGGTCTGGGACGTCCTGCTGGCCGAGCTCCCGCCCGAGGTCGAGCTCGAGCTGGACGTCTACTGGGCGGCAGTCGGAGGCCGGGATCCCGTCGCCGAGATCCGAGCGACGCCGGACCGCATCCGGCTGCTGCACATGAAGGACCGGGCGGCCGGTGCCGAGCCGCACGACGCGCCGGCCGGGCACGGAACCCTGCCGTTCCCGGACATCGTCGAGGCGGCCCGGTCAGCCGGCGTCGATTGGTTCATCGTCGAGCAGGACGAGCCCGATGACGCCCTCCACGACATCGAGCGCGCCTTCGCATACCTCGATAGCCTCGCCCACTAGCGCGGTGCGCTGGTTGGCATCGAAGTGAGCGTCTTCCCCCGCACACCGATGCCGATTGCCACCGTTGCGTTCCTGGCGCTCACGGGCTGCGCATCGGTGGCCGACCTCGGCGCTCCCCGAGCAACGGGGCCCGATCCAGTTGGCTTCCCGGAATGCAAGAGCGAGAGCTATGACTTCGCCGGCCAGGGGACCCTCGCCGGACTCGGGCTCGATACCGCAACGCCCGTTCCGCCACCCAACCCGAATCAGCCGGCCACGATCTGGGTCACCCACGAACTGAAGCCACATGACCTCGGTGAGCCGGGCGGGCCGGTTGGGCCTCCCCCTGTTGGCTTCCCGGAGTGCACGAGCGAGAGCTATGACCGACGTTGAGGTGGACCTTAGGGATCGATGCTACTCAATCGTCGCTGACTGGCGGCATATGACCACCTAGGTCGTCGCCGCCGGCTTCAAGTCGCGCTCTATGGCCGCCAGAAGTGCCGCGGCCGAAGACTCAATGTCGGCGCCGCGACCAACGACCTCGACAGGGAGATCATCAGTGTCGAAGCTGGCGCGGACCTCCCATACCAGCGGCTCGCCGGGTCCTGCCGCAACACGGCCCGCCACCGATTTCGCCGATTCCATCTCACCGAGCCGTCGCATGTTTGGCCCGAGCGTCAGAAACTTCCCAGTACTGAATCCTCCACTGGTGACCCGCAGCGAATGCGAGCCGGAACTCGGGCTTGAGAAGGAAATTTGGCAAGGTCGATGCCGGGACTCACAAGGTTTCGGTTTCTTCACCAATCAATTTGGATGCTCGGTTTTGCAACGCCGTCGGCGCCGGCGCGGCCGGTTGACCAATGCCGGGAGCAGCCGATATGCCCGCGTCCGGTCGATGGCCAGCGCACCGAGCACCACCACGATCGCTATCCCGATCCATGGCTCCATGAGCTCTCTCGCTCGTTCAATTTGTTAGCCCTCCGCCGGGCTAAGGTGGGTCCAGCTTCACTAGTCGAATTTCCATGGCGTCGAATCTCCATGGCGACCCGACCGAGGCGACTAGGGCACTACTGGCCCTCGGAAGGATCATCACGACGGTATCGGCGACCAACACGACGGAGCATCCGGGGAAGCACGGAGTCGTCTACCCATCGCGACTCAGGATGCGGTGCGGTGCGGCAACGAATGACCCGGTCCGAAAGTACTGGCGGTCGCTTGGTTGTCGGGCAACCGAAGTGCCAGACTGAATCACATGCCATCCGGGCTTCTCGAGATCCCGCGCGATCGAGCTGACCAGCCGCACAGGAACTACGACGATCCGGTCTGCCGATGCGGACATGGGCTGAGCGTCCACGCTGCGACTCCTCTCGCCGTCGCTCGGCGGTGCCTCGCCTGCTGGTCGCTCGCGGCATCGGGCGTTCGGCCGCCGAGCGGTGCGAGATGCGGGAGCTTCGGCCCGTAGATTTGTACCCGGATGGCGAGGCTGCGGAAGGGTCCCTTCCCTCCGCACGGCGGGCTTGGCGCCGTCCATCCCGCCACCCGAGCCCGCATAGCGTACCCGCCTGTCAAGCAACTGAAGCCGCCGGTATCCTCACGCACCGATCCGACCGCCGCTACCGGTCGGGCGGGTATGGCGAGGCTTCCGGGCGGCTCCGATGCCGGGTACTGGCCGCGTTATCCGTGGTGAGGTAGGTAGTTCCACGGATGCCCGAGGCGGGAGGCGACCCATATCATCGCCCAGCAATCGAGGCAGGCAACGAAGAGCGGAAGTGCCCACGGTCGCCGTTCCGACCGCGCTGAGCCACTGGCGAGACCGTGCCTCGTCTCTCCACGGCTCGCTGCCCTTGCCCGAGATCGACATGTTGGGGGATTACGACTGGTGGACGACCTGCTTCTTCCGAGCCGGATCATCTGATGGCGACTTCGGTGGCTGGCTGCGCGACGCCATCGGCGGAACGGCGCATCAGTCGCGGACCTTGGCAATGCGCACCGGCATTGACCACTCAACAATCTCGAGGCTTCTCACGCACGGCCGGTCGCCGTCGTTTGGCACGGCGATCGCGATCATCAAGTTCCTGCGACCTCGTCCCGGCGGCCGGTAGGGTAGGTACGCCGGGTCGGCCGCAGTGCCTGACGGTAAGACCCGACCGGCGCGGCCGGCCACCTCTGGGAGCAGCGGCAGCAGGTTCGCTCGTTCACCCTAGGTCCGGCGTCAAGTGGGCGCCGCTCCGGCTATAAAAGCGGCCGCCGCAAGGAGCCGCCCGTGCTCGTCAGGCACCGATTCGCCCGGAGTTCACCTGGCGACCGGCACAAGTGATGCGGGCGACGCCGTCGTCTGCAACACGGGAGAAAGCCTCATGCACAGAATCGTCGCGCCCACCCATCGCGGCCATGTTCGTCATGCCGACTGTTACGACCGCTCGCGCCCAGAACCGGAGCGTGACCATCACGAATCTCCTCTGTCGGACGGGCTACGACGGAACCAATCACGCCGCCGATTGCACGGGCGTCCCCGATCCGTCGCTCCCGTTTGAGATCTCCGGGCCAACAAGCGCAAGCGGCGACGGACGCCGCAGGGACGGGTGTGTCATCCGGGCTGCATCGGGGCGCGATGGATCGGTTGAGCACGACACTCAGCTTCCAGCGGGCCGACGTCCGATCCGACGAAGGACGCCGCCTTCGAATCGCTCCGGTGCCTTCCCCCAGCTCTTCGGCCCAGCGACCTGCCGCTCCGCCGGGCGGTCCTCATCGGCAGCGGCCACCATCTCGATCGCCTGGCCGATGGCAGCACCGAACGCCTCCAGCTCCGCGTCGCCGATAGCTTCGAAGTCCAACACCAACTCATCGCCATCGTCTGACGCGATTGCCTCCGCCAAGATCTCCGATCCGGCTCGTATCTCGACGCGGCGGCCATCGCCGCGCGGGCGCAGCTCAAACCTGCCGCGGTCTCCGGAAAAGCGGAGGGGGATCCAACGGATCGGCTCCCGCGATGATGACTCGGTCCTCAGGGCTACGTACCGAATCAGCGAGGCGATGCACAGCCAGATCCCAAACAGGGCTGCGGCGTGGCGTTGCATCGGCTGAACAGGTGACAGCAGCATAACGAGGACGTAGAGGGCAGCGCTCAGCGCAATCAGGAGCGCGTGGTGGGGCGCGCGCCCGGCGAGGCCATTGAGGACAGTCATACGTTGTTTCCTTCGCCACAAGCAGGTGGCGAAGTATCTAGTGCCGTGCAGGTGTGTGGATAGGACCCGTTAGTCCTAGTTAGCCACTCCCACGTCCGAGGATGCCGCCGGTCGGACTGATGGCCAACCAAGCTGGCGGGCCGAACGAAGTCCGTGAGCACACCGACTTGGCGACGAGCGTGAACTGTTCGGACAAACTCGTGACGTGAATCCGCTCGAGCGAATGACCCTCGTCATCGGGCTCTAGATTGGGTCACCCGTCCCCGTATGAACTCAAATGTTGACAGATGGCAACGACTTATCCACACTTCGGGCTCTTCCGCCTGGAAAGGCCATGCATCAATTCACGTTCACACCGACGTCCGGTGAAACGGACGTCGCGCAGCTCGAACTCCTCGCCGAGGCGGTGGCCGCCGTAGGCGCCCGAGCGCGACGGTACGTGCAAGAGCCTGCAGATTGCGCCTGGCACGAACTTGTCGCGGCGCTGGCGCGCACCCATGGTGACGGCCAAGCCTATGATCTGCTTCGTGCCGTGGAGATCCACTCCCGGACCTCCGGCCAGCGCTGACCATTACGCGGCGAGGATCCCCGACCGCCACGCGAACCGAGCCGCCGCAATAGGTCCCCGAATACAACGCGCGCCTGACCAATCGGTCGGTGACTGCTTTTGCGAGTTAGTGGCCAACCGGTCGGAAACCGCGGAGAGTAGCGGACGGCGACCAGCGGGACTGGCCAACGATCCGGCGCTCGACCCTTTGCGCGTCCATCTGACCGTGAGCAGTATGCCGCCTGCTGTTCGGACGACCCCGGTCAACGACTGACCTGCCGCCGACCGAGGGTGACCGGAAGCCTTACGCGGGCCGCGTGAGGTCGATCCGAAGGTCCACACTGCCGAGGAATGGTGCGCGTGGGCGGCTGGGCCGAACAAGGAACGGCTTGAGGGCCGGGGCAGCGACCGCATGACGCCTGTTGGAGCTCACGGTGAAGCTCCGGGAGCGTTGAGCGGCGTAATCTACCAATGAGCCGGCGCAGGCTAGCGCCCGTAGGCCATGGTACTTTTCGACGTCGAAGCAAGACCCGCGAGGTAGGGGTAAGCTCGTCGCTCTGCGATACGACTGCGGGGGGCCGCCGGTATCTGCGGCTTCGGCGTCGCCGCACATTGGCACTCACCTTGCTTCACCGGAGCTCGGAGGTAGCCGTAGGTGCCCCGAACGGAGAGCCCCAAGAAGCGCGGCGTTCGACACTGCGCTGATTGCGGCTACGAGCTTGCCCGCGACAACGATGGTACGTGTCCGATGTGCCAACGGCTCGAGCAACTGCGCCGTGACTTCATCGTCCCACGGCCAAGTGACTTAGCCACGCACCGGCCAGGCTGGAGGATACTGACGTTTCGGGGGGTCCCGACGAGTGGCCCCCGACCGTCGCAGAATACCGCGCGATACTGGCCGAACGGCGCCTAAGATCAGCCGCTCTTGGCCAACACGCCGCAACGGTGATTCGAACGCCTGCCCTGAAGGAGAGGCTTGTCCCGCCTCGGCCTCACAACGCCACTGCGCCCGCCGGTGGCGCTTCGGCCCCGCTTGCAGAACACACGCCTCTGGCGAAAGACCTCGCCTCGACCTCCGCCCACGAAAGCGAAGGCGCGCCGCGGGCAGAGTAAGAGCCGCCGAGCGGCACGCGCCCGCGTTCGCTCCTCCCGGGCGGCCTCAAACCACCACGCCTCCCGCGGCGGCCAGTTCCTCAACTCCGGTAGATTCGGGGGAGGTGGCGGAGAAGCCTAGCTCGTCGACTCCGCCCAAGGCAGTCGAGAGGCCAAGCGGTACGGCTGCTGCAACCGGGAGCGATACACTTGCACTGCCACTACAAGGCGCTCGCCCGCTGATGCAGGCTAGGCCGGTGCGCCACCGAGCACCCCGCTCCCGCACGGTGGTGTCCTTGACCTCCGTCATTATCGTGGCGATCGTCCTCGTCGCAAGCGCGCTGATCGGAGCTGCAGTTCCGATGCTCCTGTCATTGCGCTAATCGGCGACATAGATCCCGATCCGAGCTACCAGACGGGCGCCGATTGGCGGGCGAGTACTTCCCTTCCGCCTGCTCCTCGTACTGGCCGTAAGTAACATCCTGACTTCCCCATCTCGTCGTTGGCGGCGTAGGGATCAACCGGCGCTTCATCGGCCCGAGATGGTTCCGGGCGATGCTGAATCCGTCGGATTGCACGATGCCGCAGGGTTTCATTGGGAGCCGCCGGTATCCTCACGCACCGATCCGACCGTCGCCTGGGTCCTATTGACCGCCCCGCGACCTCGGCGTACAACAAACCCGGCCATGCTGTTGTCATCGCCTGCGCCCTCTGCGGCGGCGAACCCGCAACCGAAACGATGATCGTAAACGCGGCTGATGCCGGAGCGCTCAGCACGCCTTGGCTGTTCCGCGATAGGATCGCGGCCGTCGTGCGCGCCTGCGCGGCAAGTCCGATGACCCCGAGGCTTCCTGCTCGCTCGTGCCGGATGAGGACGACGGACGTTAGAGGCGCCGGTATCCTCACGGACCGCTGTCTTACCGCAGTCCACGACCTCCAAGATGGCCATAACACGTGGCTTGCCTCGCTGGGCAGGCTACTCCCGGAGGCCCGTCGAAGGAGGACTCAACACCATGCGCGGCACGACATTTACCAAGACCGGCGGCGTAGTGTCCGGAGGGATGCGAGCTAGCGCCGTCCTGTTCACCACCCTGCTGACGCTCTTGTTGGCCGCGCCCGCGCTTGCCGCCGACCCCGTCAGACGAGGCGGCGCCGCCCCGGAGGGCTCGGGGAACGACAGGAGTGGTGACCTGCGACGTGAGACTGAGCGTTGTCGACGGCCCACTGGTCGATGCCAACTTCTCTGTCCGGGTCTATGAACCGTTCATCGTCTGGGGCTTTGCCTATCCACCTGATGCTGGACATCGACATCCAGATCGATGACACTGAACGGCATCTTTCACCTTCAGCACCACGAGCGACTCCTCAGGCGAGTTCGCCGAGGGTTTGTACAGCTTCGACCCCGGCAGCGAAGGCGGCTGGTTCGTTGGTGCCGCGGAGTGCCGAACCCCATAGACCCGTCAAGACGGGCTCGAGCTGACCGTGCTGCCGCCGCACCCGTTCACCGACGTCGCTAGCTTCGAGCGCGAGATCAGCTGGCTCTACCGCGAGGGCATCACCGGAGGCTGCACCGCGACGCGGTTCTGCCCGAGCAATGCGGTGACGCGCGGTCAGATGGCCGCATTCCTGAATCGAGCGTCGACCTGCCGGCGACGGGGACGGACTTCTTCGACGATGACGACGGCACGCTCTTCGAGAAACACATCAATCGCCTCGCCGCGGCGGGGATCACCGGCGGCTGCGCCACGCGGCGTTACTGCCCCAACGCGACGGTCACCCGCGAGCAGATGGCGAGCTTCCTGGTCCGTGCGTTCGGCCTGCCCCTGACGTCTACGGACTTCTTCACCGACGACAACACGAGCATCCACGAGGGTCGATCAACCGCCTTGCGGCATCGGGCATCACTGGTGGCTGCGCAGTTGGACGCTACTGCCCAAAGTCCAACGTGACCCGTGAACAGATGGCCGCATTCCTCTACCGGGCGTTCAACTGAGCAACGGAGTAGCGACACTGCGCGGCCTTGGCATAACGGAAGCCGCCGGTATCCTCACGCACCCATCCGACCGTCGCGACCAGGCGGGCGGGTATGGCAAGTATTCCCGGCGGCTCCATGGTGTATAGTGGCAGCCGTCCACTCGAGGCGGTTGAAATATGAACCCGGTGCCCGTAGTGTGATGGTGGGCGACACTGGACTCGAACCAGTGACCTCTTGCATGTCAAGCATCGCCATGGATGCATAGTGGCCCCGAGCGTGGGCGAGGGGTCGAAAATCGGGGGGTGTTATAACGGTCAGCCCGGCACGGGGTCGTGGCCCACGCCGGGCCTCGTGCGTCTACCGCGGCTGGCGCGGCCTCTACGTCCGCCGGGGCGTCTGCTCCCCATCCCGCTGAGTGGTCGTCTCCAATCGCACCCACCGCCGCACGAAGCTGCGCGCGGTGTACCGGGCGTCCTGCTCGTCGCCGATCGCATCCAAGGCGCGCGTATCGCTCCACTTGGCGTCGAGCGCGGTCAATGACTCCAAGGTCCCGCATTGCGGCGATTCAACGCGGGAGCGGCCTTGAATCTACGCACCCGATGCGGAAGCAGCCGGCGGCCCGTGGGAAGAGAGAAGCCGACCACCGGGAGCGGTGGCCGGCTTCTTGTCGGACGATGACGGTTAGCGTTCGCGCGCGGGTTGCTCCCGCCGCCGCATGACGCGCCCGGGTTGAACTCAGCGTTTCCGGGAACTCCGAACTTGCTGACGAGTTGGCCCCAGTTCTGGGTATGCCCGCCGGGTCCGTTGGGCGCGACAGCGAAATCGAGACTGAGCGGCGCGTCGGGGTCGTCGTTCAGCCCTGAGAAGACACAAATCGAGTTCGCGTTCGCGGGACCCGCCGTTCCTTCGCCCTTACCTGTGACCTCGCTGCCAGCACCGAGCCAGCGCTGAGGCATACCAAGAGGGTCGCGGTGCCCACCGCTAGGCAAAACCGTGACTTCCTGAAGATGAATGGACGCACGATGGGTACTCCTCGTTCGTCCGTCGGAGCAGCGACGGCGCTGCGCACACCGTTCGTGGTGCGCGGCGAATCCGGGTCACCGCACAACGGGCAGAACTGATT